>SUYC01000012.1 GCA_015060625.1 Xylanibacter ruminicola
AAATCCAATGCCACGCAATCGTCCCACCATGAAAAAGCCATCAGATGTTCGTTGGCTTCTTCACTGCACAAGCATACGGGCTGACGACTGTCCGTGACTTTCCAAGGCCGTGGATTGTCGTGATAGACATAGTGCTCGCTGCCGTCGGCATCGCGTTCGACACCAAGTTTGACACACAGGTAGGGGTATCTCGTCTGTGCTGCTGCAACTGCTTCTTCGAGCAGATGCCTATCCACATCATCTTTCATCTGCAGAATGATGCGCACAGTCATAGGGTACTCGTCATCGGCCCTATTCAAGTAAAAACGCTCAATATATAATCTTTTCATCTGTCGGTTTAGATTTGTCAAAGTCTATTTACTCTGTTTGAACAGCCAGTCGCGAACTGCGGCAATCTTATATCCATAGTCGAAGGATGCCATGTGCTCCATGCCCTTGCCCGATTCGGGGAGTACGCTTCCTGCCTCCCAACGGATGAAGTTGATATTGCCGCCCTTGGCTATCAGTTCCTCGGCCAATCGTTCCTGTTCTTCGCTTGGAAGCTTTGCACTCCAAGATGCAGAGTCAACCCTTGCATCATTCTCCTTCAGCACCTTTGCCAGGTCTCTCATGCCGCCGGAAGCCTTTTGGTCGCCACCAGCCACGATGTAGAAGAAATGCTTCTTGCCGAAGTCCTGCATTTTCGAAGTGTCCCACTGACTGCTAACAAACAATGAGGCCGCAAAAAGATCGGGATATGTGATGTTGAAGTAGAACGACATCATGCCGCCCATCGACTGACCGGTGATATAAAGTCGGTTAGTATCGACGTTGTATTCCTTGCAGACCTTTTCAAGCAGACGGATGGTCATCTCCACCTCATCGGTGGTGCTCCAGTCGTCTTGTACGGCCCAGTCGGTATATTGCGGCACCAGGACGAATGAAGGATGCTTCTGCTGGTCTCTATTTGAAGCGAACTCCAAGGCACCATACCCTTGCGTGAGCGGAGCCGTCACTTCCTTTCCTGCAGTACTGGCATCAGCCATGAAGAGCACTAAGGGGAGTTTCTGACCTGCCTCGGCACCTTCGGGAACCAGCAGATTATACTCCATTGTCTTGCCTGTCTGTTTGTCGTTGTATGTCAATTGCTTGAACTTTCCTAGTGTCTCTTGCTTCAATGCCGCGAAAACACTGTCAGAATCTTTGTTAATCACCATGTGGTCACCTTGGCGAGGACCACGTTCACCGTTCTTCTTCTGGGCGCAGGCTGTCAGGCACATCACTCCTACTGCCAGCAAAAACATTACTTTCTTCATACTCTTAATCCCTGCATTATAGCCGTCCCTTATCAAGGGACTCTAAACTGCCAAGACCTTTTTACTTAAACAATGTTGCAAAATTAGTCATTTCTGATAAATTCTGAAGTTTTATGAGTAATTTTGTGGCTGTTTTTGAGAATAATTAAGGTATGTCGGAGCAGCAGCGGACATATATTGCCATCGATCTGAAGTCGTTTTACGCTTCAGTGGAGTGTGTGGACAGAGGGTTTGACCCGCTGACCACCAATCTCGTGGTAGCAGATGTAAGCCGGACGGAGAAAACCATCTGCCTGGCAGTTTCTCCTTCGCTCAAAGCTTATGGCATCGGAGGACGTGCGCGACTGTTCGAGGTAGTTCAGAGAGTGCGCGAGGTGAACAACGAGCGCAAGAGATCTGCCGGGTGGAGGATGACAGGCAAATCCTACAATGACCCGGAACTGAAAGCCAATCCAAGTCTCGAACTCGACTATATCGCTGCACCGCCACGTATGGCTCACTACATGGAGGTGAGCACCAAAGTCTATGAGACCTACTTGAAATACATTGCTCCAGAGGATATTCATGTCTATAGTATCGACGAGGTGTTTATGGATGTAACGGCCTATCTGAGAACCTATAAGTTGTCGGCGCATGAACTAGCCATGAAGATGATCCACGACGTGCTGGCCACTACCGGCATTACGGCTACGGCTGGCATCGGCACAAACATGTATCTGGCAAAGGTGGCAATGGACATTGTAGCCAAGAAAGCACCTGCCGACAAAGACGGAGTGCGTATCGCAGAACTAGATGAAATGTCGTATCGTCAGGAGTTGTGGGACTACCAGCCTATCACAAAGTTCTGGCGTGTAGGACGTGGAATCGCTGAGAAACTGGCAGTCTATGGTATTGACACGATGGGTAAGTTGGCCAGGATGTCTGTACAGAACGAAGGATTGCTTTACCGGCTCTTTGGCGTGAATGCCGAACTGTTGATAGACCATGCTTGGGGTTGGGAACCATGTACGATGGAGGCAGTGAAAGCATATCGGCCTGAGACGAATAGCTTCAGCAGCGGACAGGTATTGCAGGAACCTTATACTTTCAAGAAAGCCCGTGTGGTGATACAGGAAATGGCTGAAGGAATGGCCCTCGACTTGGTATCGAAGCGGCTGCTGACTGACCAGCTGGTGCTGACTGTTGGTTATGATGCTGAGAGTCTGACTCGTCCTGAAATCCGAGCCAAGTATCATGGAGAGATAACCGCCAACTACTACGGTAAACAAGTGCCCAAACATGCACATGGCTCCTTCAATTTCGAGAAGCCCACATCATCCTCGCGCCTTATCATGGAAGGTGCTTCAGAGCTGTTTGACTGCCATGTGAATCCAGATTTGCTGATTCGCAGACTTAACCTGACAACGAACCATGTGGTATCAGAATCATCGGTAGCGGCACAGGCCAATGCTCCCCAGCAGCTTGATCTCTTCACGGACTACGAGGCCCAGGAGAAACAGCGGCAGGAAGAGCAAGCCAAGCTTGATAAAGAACGCCGAATGCAGGAGGCACAGTTGAAAATCAAACAGCGTTTCGGCAAGAACGCCATCCTCCGAGGCCTGAACTTCGAGGAAGGAGCGACAGCCAAGGAACGTAACGAACAGATAGGAGGACACAAGGCATGACTCACGATTACGACGATATTATCAATCTGCCACACTACGAGCCGAAGCATCATCCAAGGATGTCTATGTGGAACCGTGCAGCCCAGTTTGCACCCTTTGCCGCATTGACAGGCTATGATGCTGCAATTCGAGAGTCAGGCCGATTGACAGATGACTGGGTAGGTTTGAGTGAATCCGGCAATGAGGAAATGAATCGAAAAATGGAATTGATTGTTTCCATATTGCCAGAGCATCCTTCTGTGACCATCGAGTATTTCGTGCCAGACAGACATAAGGCTGGAGGTTCCTATCAGTCTTATACAGGCAATGTGAAGCGCATCGATGAATATGAAAAGTACATCGAGTTTACAGACGGGAAGAAAGTCCCACTTGATGTCATAAGAGAGATAAAAATCGATTGATCATTATTCAATCACCTCAATATAGAAACTGAACGGACGGAAGCCGTCGTTGCAGCTGATCATCGCACTCATGGGATTCTTCATCCAGCCATCGTAGAAGTTCCCCTCACCTCTGGCCTACACCATAAGGGCTACCATCTGGTCGTGTAAAACTTGTTTGGCTTTACCTACCAGGGACAAGACTTCCTTGTAGTGGTTCTTGCTGGGGCAAGCGTCCCTTTGGGCCGAGCGCTCGTCTGCTATGTACTTGATGAAGCTCATTTCCGCTCGGCTTTGCCGCTTGGCTCGTCCAAGAACTGTTTGCCGTCAGAGAAAGCATTACCAACAGTCTTTCCCAACTGTATGTAAGTATGATGTACCGGGTCGAATGTGATAAGTTCCATTTTCTCTACATCTGGTTTTCCATCTTCTGCCAGGTACTTTTCATCACAGAGGATATTGACGATTTCTGCAACGAGATAATAGCCAGTCTCGCTTTCATCTATCTTCTGCTTAACCCGACATTCAAGCGTCATAGGGAACTCCTTGAACACAGGAGCATTGACATTGGGAGCTTTCTCTACAGTCCAACCTGTCTTTTCTATTTTGTCTGGAGTGTTTCTACCGCTAACGATACCCACATAGTCAGAAGCTATCATGGTGTCGGCAGTAGCGAAAGTAACCGTAAATTCAGGGGTTTCAGCAAGGTTATCTGTTGTTGCATGAGAACCGAGTGAGATCATGATTTCATGCATATCCCACTGACCACCCCAAGCAGCATTCATTGCATTGGGCTTACCGTTCTTATTATAAGTGCCGATGATCAGCACTGGTTGTGGAAGAATCCACGCTGTTGACTTAAAACTTTTCATATTGTTTTTGTTATTATAAAATAGACGATTAATGCGAGTTGAACAATGATAATAACTGGGACACCATACTTGAACTTCTTATGCTGAGTCTTATGATGCCAGACTTGCATTCCTAACCAAGCTCCAATACTACCACCAAGTACAGCCAAGCCTAATAATGCAGCCTCGCTTGTCGCGCATGTAGACATAGAGGTCATCAATTTGGGATTTGTCTTCTACATCGGGACACTCCGGCAAGCGTTCATCCACCTCCTTCATTGACAGCAGGAACTGGTGCAGATCTTGGCGCAGATTATCTTCAAATTGTTCCATTGTTTCTCTTAAACTTTGTTGTAATTGAGGGCAAAGTTACTCATTTCTGCCCGAATTTGACTACTTTTGTGCCAACAATTAGGATTGTTTATGAAGATATGATAGAAATTGGACTAAAACATACGAGCGAATTGACAGTTACAGACGATGTTACTGCCATAACTGTTGGCTCTGGGGATATGCCGGTTTTGGCAACTCCTATGATGATGGCATTGATGGAAAATGCTGCTATGCTTGCCGTTGTTGACGAACTTCCTGAAGGTTGCACAACTGTTGGTGGTCATATCGAGTCTTCCCATCTGAAGCCCTCAAAAATTGGTGATGTAGTTAAGGCAGTAGCCGAAGTGACCAAGGTTGACGGAAAGAAGATTGAGTTCAAGGTGGCTGCCTACTCTGGCAATACGTTGCTTGGCGAAGGTACACACCTCAGATTCATAGTTGATCGAGAGAAATTCATGTCAAGACTTGGATAATTATGGAATACAAGGTTTTGAATAATGGCCTGCGGATGCCGATGGTTGGCCTGGGTGTCTATAATATCTCAGAGAGAGAAACCCAGCGAGTAGTGGAAGATGCCATATCGGTAGGCTATAGAAGCATTGACACGGCTGCTATGTACTACAACGAGAAAGGTGTGGGAGATGCTGTTCGGGCATGTGGCGTTCCTCGTGAAGAACTGTTCATCACGACAAAGATATGCGATTCCTGCTATACGAAGGAGGAAACCTTGCGTACAGTTGACCACTCCATGAAGCAGTTGGGGCTTGACTATGTGGACTTGATGCTGATTCACTGGCCTGTCGTGAACCAGTGCGAGACCCATGTTCTCTATCAGCAACGGAAGATGCTGGAATACCTGAGACCGTATAATGTAGCTCTTGAAGCCTGGAGTCCGCTAGCAGAAGGCAGGCATGGAATCTTCAAGAATCCTGTTCTTATGAGAATCGGTGAGAAATACGGTAAGACTTCCGCTCAGGTAGCCTTGAAGTTCTTGATCCAGAATGGTATTATCATCATTCCCAAGACTACCCACAAGGAAAGAATGGTTGAGAATATCAATCTCTTTGACTTCACGCTATCAGATGACGATCTCCGTGAAATTCGCCTGCTTGATACAGGCAGGAATGTGACGGGCTGGCCGTCGGATGCACTCAAATACAATCCTGAAAGTGTATGATACAGAATTATAAAATAGTTACCCTATGTGGTAGCACCCGTTTCAAGGAACATTTCTTGTGACTTATACTAGAAATGAACCGCTTGCGGTTCTCCTTCGTCAGGTCACTGTGGTTGTTCAGGTTCTTCTTTAAATCAGTGAACGTCCCTTCTATCTTGTTGTTCGTGTTAGTCATTCCCTCCGCTTCGGCGGACTCCGAATAGACATCGTTGGTATAAATCAGCATTCGCTATTATTTCGCGCATAGCCAAGAAAGCCTCGGAAACTTAGATTGGTATAACAAGCACCGAAATAATTGTAACAGAGTAGCTTGTTGGGAGGGCTTCTGTGTCCCGCTTAGGATAGAGTAGTTTGACCAGGAGGACGGGCTGTTCAGATTTGAGAAGAGAATGGCGGATTAACAATTATTATGTCCTAAAATTAGGCAGTTTGGAATATTTTCCGTATATTTGCAACGTAAATATACCAATAACGAATGAAGCTGAAAGATTTTTTTGCTTTTAAAGACTGGCTATCGTATCGACAGAAGGTGGGTTTGCTGGTGATAGCAGGTGTCGTATGCGGCCTCGGCGGATTGTTTATGTATCTGCTGAGGGCGCATACTTATTTTATAGGTGACAACCCGTCTGCCTGCGTCAACTGCCACATCATGACACCTTACTACGCTACGTGGAGCCACTCCTCTCACGGACGTATCGACCATCAGTCAAACGGTGCCACTTGCAACGATTGCCATGTGCCCCATCAGAATCTCGCCGTATATTACGGTTTCAAGGCAGTCGACGGTTTAAAGCACACAGTGTATTTCGTGGGCCACATGGAGCATCAGGCCATCAAGGCCGAGAAGCTAACAGGTCAGGTAGTGATGGACAATTGTATCCGCTGCCACACACAGCTGAACACGGAGTTTGTGAAGACAGGCCGCATGGGCTATATGCAGCAGTTGGCTACAGGCGGCAAGGTGTGCTGGGACTGTCATCGTAACGTGCCCCACGGTGGCATGAACTCGCTGATGGCAACACCTGGAGCCGAGGGGGTGACTCCCCTACCACCATCGCCTGTGCCGGAATGGCTTCAGAACATGATGAAATGAAAAATTCAACAAACATCGCAAATAAATAAGAAAGAAATATTATGGCAAAGCAATTGAAAAAATGGCAAGGTTGGATACTCTTCGGAGGATCTATGGCAGTAGTCTTTATCCTGGGACTGCTTGTGTCGTCGCTGATGGAGCGCAGGGCCGAGGTGGCCAGTGTGTTCAACAACAAGCGTACTGTGTTTGAGGATGAAATAATCGCTCAGAACGAGAAGTTCAAGGCTGACTATCCGCGTGAGTACGAGACGTGGGCGATGACAGAGGACACCACGTTCAAATCAAAGTACAACTCGTCGCAGGAGGTAGATGTGCTCGAGCAGCGTCCTGAGATGGTGGTGCTGTGGGCTGGCTATGCCTTCTCGCGCCACTACAATACCCCTCGTGGACATAAGCACGCCCTTGAGGATATGCGCAAGATTCTGCGTACGGGTAATCCAGGAATTATGGTAAAGACTGCCGATGGAAGCGATTCTATCGCCGTAGATATGCAGCCCGCCACCTGCTGGACGTGTAAGGGACCCGATGTGCCTCGCATGATGCGCGAACTGGGTAATGGTAAGGATCAATTTGATCCTGCTAACTTCTATGCTAAGAAGTGGAGTGAGTTAGGAGCTGAAGAGGTGAATACCATCGGCTGCTCAGACTGTCACGATGCCCGCACCATGGATTTGCGCCCTGCCCGTCCTGCCCTCTACGAGGCCTTTGCCCGTCGTGGTCTGGATGTGAAGAATGCTACCCATCAGGAAATGCGTTCGCTGGTATGCGCTCAGTGCCACGTGGAGTACTACTTCATCAAACCTAACGACGAGAAGAATCCCGGCAAGGCCAACTATCTGGTATTCCCGCACGACAAGGGATTAACCTGCGAGGCTGCCGAGGAATACTACGACGAGATTGGTTTCTACGACTATATCCATCCGCTATCTGGCACGAAGATTCTGAAGGCTCAGCATCCGGGTTGGGAGATGTCGCAGCACGGTATCCATGCTCAGCGCGGCGTATCGTGTGCCGACTGTCACATGCCCTATAAGCAGGAAGGTGGCGTGAAGTTCTCTGACCACCAGATTCAGTCGCCGTTGGCCAAGATTGACCGCACTTGTCAGACCTGTCACCGTCAGGATGCCGAGGTGCTGCGCCAGAATGTGTACGACCGTCAGGAGAAGTGCAACGAGGTGCGCAACCGTGCCGAGCAGGAACTGGCCCGTGCCCATTTCGAGGCTAAGTTCATCATCGACAAGGGAGCTACAGAGGCTGAGATGGCTCCTATCCAGGCTTTGTTGCGCAAGAGCCAGTGGCGTTGGGACTATGCCATCGCCTCTCATGGTGCTACTTTCCATGCGCCTCAGGAAGTTACCCGTCTGCTCTCCCACTCTGTCGACTATGCCCAGCAGGCCCGTTTGCTCATCGCCCGCGTAGCCGCCAAGCACGGACATACTGAAGCCATCCCTGTGCCTGATTATAGCACCAAGGCAAAGGCTCAGGCTGCCATCGGTCTCAACATGCAAAAGCTGAACGAGAACAAGCAACGCTTCCTGCAGAAAATCGAGCCCAAGTGGATTGAAGAGGCGAAAAAGAACGGAAAACTGATTGAAATCTGATGTGGACGAAACCCTGGACATTTAAGGAAGGCTTCCTCATTGGAGGAGGCCTTATCTTTGCTGGACTGATGCTGGAACTGAGCGTGGGTCCTGTAATGTGGGATGCATTTGCGTGGCCAGCTAACGCCATTGTGCTGGCAGGATTCTTTGTGATGTTGACAGCGATGGCGTACTTGCGTAAAAAAATATATGCCTTCCAATGGATGACAACGTATCAAGCAGCCATCCCAGCTATGGTATATGCTGTTGCGCTGACCATTATCATGGGACTGACACGACAGCAAGCAAACGGCACGTGGCTGAACAATATGCTGTCGTTCTGGCCGTTCGTACTTATTTATGTGTATATCACGGTGATTCTGGGACTCACCATCCATCGCAGATTACGTCAAATACTCAGAGGTGAGTGGTCGATGAAGCGCGATGTACCTTTCTTATTGAACCATCTCGGCCTTTTCATAGCATTGACCACTGCCACGCTTGGCAATGCCGACATACAGCGCGTAAAAATGATTTGTAGCGTTGGCGAACCTGAATGGCGCGCAATGGAGCAAGGAGGTGCTATCAAAGAAATGGATCTGGCCATCGAACTGAAGAAGTTCATCATGGAAACCTACGACGACGGCTCGCCCAAGCGCTTTGCTTCGGAGATACAGATACTGACGAAGACGGGCAAGAATATCGAGACTACCATTGATGTGAACATGCCCTACGAGGTGGACGGCTGGAAAATCTATCAGTACGGCTACGACACGCAGATGGGGGCTCAGAGCCAGATATCAATACTCGAACTGGTGAGCGACCCGTGGCTGCCATTTGTCTATACAGGTATTTATATGATGCTGGCAGGAGCGGTTTGTATGTTTGTTATTGGTGGGAGGAAACGCGTATGAGTTGGGAGCATTTTATATATTTCGCAATTGCAGCGGTACTACTTTGGGCCGTGGGTGCATGGGCTGCGTGGAAGAGTAAAAGTGGTATGGCCTACGCGACAACTGTCTTGGGCTTGCTCTTTTTCTTCTCGTTCATCCTCTCTATGTGGATCTCGCTGGAGCGACCGCCACTGCGCACGATGGGCGAAACGCGACTCTGGTATTCGTTCTTCCTGCCGTTGGCGGGTCTCATCGTCTATTCGCGCTGGAAGTACAAGTGGATCCTGTCGTTCTCGACCATTCTCGCCCTGGTATTTATCTGTGTAAATCTGTTCAAACCGGAGATACACGACAAGACGCTGATGCCCGCCCTTCAGAGTCCTTGGTTTGCGCCACATGTTATCGTCTATATGTTCGCCTACGCCGTACTCGGTGCGGCGGCAGTGATGGCTATCTATCTGCTCTTTATCAAAAAGAGTGACATCGCTGACCAAGAGTTCTTTGCAGAGCAAAGCGACAAAGTCGAGCGTGACATCACGGACAACCTCGTTTATGTCGGTCTTGCCTTCCTCACCATAGGCATGCTTTTTGGTGCCCTATGGGCCAAGGAGGCATGGGGCCACTACTGGTCGTGGGATCCTAAAGAAACGTGGGCTGCCATCACTTGGCTAGCCTACCTCATCTACGTCCACTACCGCCAGTTACAACTCCATCGTGATCGGCTGGCCCTTTGGATAATCATCATATCGTTCGTACTCTTACAAATGTGTTGGTGGGGTATCAATTACCTGCCATCAGCCCAAGGTTCAAGTGTACATACTTATAGCATTAGTGAATAAACAACTATGAGAAAAGCAAGTAGAGAGATGGATGCCGCCTTCGCTTTGGAGGTGTTAGATAAGGCACCATACGTTACAGTCAGCATGATTAAATCAGATGGGAGTCCATACGGATTACCTCTGTCGTTGGTACGCACAGACGAGAAAACCTTCTATTTCCATTGTGCCTTGGAGGGTGACAAGTTGGACTGCATTCGTCACTGTCCGACTGTATTCCTCTCGGCAGTTACTAAATGTGCGCCTACGGTTGGCCCTAAAGATGGAAGTTTTACGCTACAATACAAATCTGCAACCGCCGTAGGCAAGGCAGAGATTGTGACAGACCACGAAGAGAAGATTGCTGGTCTGAGAGCTATCTGCCAGCGTTTTCTCCCTCATCATATGGATGCTTTCGATGATGCTATTGCCAGAAGTCTCGAACGGACAGCAGTGGTTAGGATTACTCTGACTGAACCTCCCGTTGGTAAGCGTAAACAGTATGATAAACAGGGTGAAGAAATGAAATATGGCAGAATGAAATGACCAGGATTGAGCAAGAGAAGCGAATAGTCCGTAAGATGATTGAGCTGTATTGTCGCCATCATCTTCATCAGGACACAATGCCGGATGAATACTTGCATCTGGCAGACTTCGCTTGTCGTCGTCTTGATCATTGCACGTATGGCGAACAGAAGACAGCTTGCAAGTATTGTCCTACCCATTGCTATGCTCCTAAAGAGCGCGAGGCCATCCGTGAAGTGATGCGCTGGGCAGGGCCAAGAATGATATGGTATGCCCCAAAGGATGCCTTCATTCATTTTTTTCATATAGTGAAACACTGGCTCCAGTCGCTCTCTTTCAGAACTGGTGTTATTGTTCTTTTGTGCTGCATACCCTTCTATATCCTTTCCTTCGCCCAGATGCTGCTACCAACAAGTGCTGCTGCAAAGGGAATCTTATGGACTATACTATTCGGATTGGCTAAGACCTGTCAATATGGAGGTCTTACAATTCTTGGTGTTGAGGGCTACAAGCGGTTAAAAAATAAACTCAAAAAGAAAAAAGAATAAATGGAAACAAGAAAACAGGGCGTGAACCACAATCACGTCACCCGTGCCGCACTCCTTCAGGCTGCCAGGGAGCATGGAGTGGCCGGGCGCGTCCACATTCCCGAGGACGGTGAGAGCGTAAATGTCAGCAAGTAAACGAGAGACGATGAGTGTTTGTATCAAAGACCTGATTCAGAACATGAATCTTGTGATTGGCTGTAATATCGGCTGTAGTTATTGCTATGCCCGCAACAATTGTCGTCGCTACCACATTACAGACGATTTCTCTGTGCCGGAATTCTATCCTGGCAAGCTGCGGTCGTAGAGGTTGATGAGTTCCACTTCGGCACCAGCCTCGCTGGCACCCTCCATAGCCCGCTTCAGCAGCTTCGCCGTATTGCCATTCTTCTTTCGGCAGAATCCACATCATCGAGGACGAGAAGTTGAAAGCAGCCCGAATGCTCGGCAACAGCTACAATCCAAATCAGGACGAAGCCTTGCAGAAAGAGATTGAAAGCGGTCTGTCTCGTATGCTGGCCATCCGCTTTGACATCGAGCATCTGACGGGTAAAGAAGCGATAGAGTTGGTAAGAGGGCGTCAGAATAATGACTGATTCTGATTGCATCGCCACACTCTGACCAAGGTCAGAGAATCCCAAGATAGTCGAAAAACTTATCCGGGCAGTAGTTCATAATCAGCTTGTCTGGAAACTCAGTCTCTGCCAACAGCGGATAAAGACGCTCGTAGTCGGCTATCTGGAATGAGATATGTGCATCGCTGCCGAGAATGGTAGGAACCTCGTACTTCTTGCAGAGGCGCAGGATCTCCAGATTGTTATCCCTTGCCACCGTCTTATGCCGCTGTGGAGCCAGCGAATGGTTGTTCACCTCCAACAGCGTATGCGCCTCCTTGGCTGCCAACACTAATGGCTCGAAATCGAGTTCGCAAGAGCCATCGCCCGGATGGCTGATGATGTGAATCTTCGGATTCTTGATGACATTCACCAGCCCTTGTGTATTCTCCTCTTTCGTGCCAGCCTTAAACCATGCCGCATGAACGCCAGCTATGGCAATGTCGAGCCAGCCTATCTGTTCATCAGTCAGGTCAAGGTTTCCTTTCGTATCGAGGATATTGATCTCGCATCCCATCAGCAACCGTATGCCGTACATCCGCCGAGGCACCACGAACATATTCTTGAAATACAGCGTAGGGCAAGTGCCTGGCACACTTGGCCCGTGTTCGGTGATTCCCAGCACCTCCAGTCCCATGTCAGCAGCGGCCTTTGCCATTTCCTGCAGACTGCTATAAGCATGACCAGATGCCACCGTATGTGTATGTGCGTCTAATAATACCTTTCTCATATTTATATAAAGATAGTCATATAGAGCGGAAGATACAGCACATCGTCCTTCCTGCCGACATTATAGCGGCTCAATACGATTGAGCGGTGTATCTTGTCTGTATAGTCTTTGACGGCAGCATCCAAGGAAGCGTGTTTCTTGTATTTCTCTCCAGACTTCACTTCAATGACAGTAATCTTGTTCTGCTCCTCAATGATGAAATCGAGTTCCTGCTTGCTGTTCTTGTCGTAATTGTCTCACGCTGATTGTCACGTTCAGCGATATTGGCTGTGTCCAAGTCGTATTGCGTCAGGAGAAAGAACAATCGACGTTTTTATTGTGACGATGTTCAGCGAATATGGGGGCACGGTTAGCATCACGTGGTCATCAGCTGTCGAGAGTTGTTGCTCTACGGGATGAATGGTTGTGGGCTGCTGGAGCGTATTCTCCTCCATACCGTCGTTGGCTGCCAACCTCACTACTCGGGCTTCGCTTGGCGCAAAGTTCTTCAGACTAATACGAGCTGTGGTGGCAGCATCATCGTTGTTCACCACTTTTACGATAATCTCGCCAGTGGCGTCGTTGATGGTGGCCGATGAGTAGATACCCTTGGTGTGGTCGCGCTTGAGCACAGTATCAAACAGCTGCTCATTGTCGAGCCATACCTTCACACTGTCGCCTGCCACCTGCAGGGTAACATCATACCAGCGTCCTGCCTCAATGCGCCCACGCTTACTGTCGGTCAGCAGTTTGCCGCCATTGCTAATCTGCTCGATGGCATGCTGCGAGTTGGTCCATCCGCCAAGGTTCACCCAACAGTAGTTCTTGTCATCCACATAGTTAAAGATGACGATAAAGCCCTCGGCCCCTTCGTCTTTGCGACAGCGGAACTTACAGGTATAGTGATCGCCGTCTATGACATCCTTCTGAATGCAGCGCGTGGCATCCTTATGTCCAGTCTGGTGCAGCATGCCACCCTCTATCTGCCAGTCGCCATACATGCAGTCCACCTCTTTATCACATTGGAAAGTGGCGCGTGTGTTCCATGTACCATACCCCACTCTACTCTGCTTTGGCGTAATCTGTTTCACCACCTTATCTTTATAAGGATTAGTTTGCTGCACTTTCAGCACCTGCGTGCCCAGATGCTGTGGCATGAGCTGTTGCACGTAGTAGCTCGGAGTGCCCATCGCACGACTGCTGCTGAAGCGTATCATATCCGGGCGCCAACGGGCATCATTCTCGTTGACGAAGATGGGGGCATAAGATGCCAGTTCCACCACGTCGGCATTGTTCTCCATACCCATCATATAGATGGCCTCGCCCAGTGCAGCATTCATATTGCCCAGCGTGCCGTAGCCATTGGTCACGGCATATTCACCCACATACACCTTAGGTCCTTGGCGGTCGTAGCTGTCGTATTTGTGGAAAGCATCAGCAAACCAGTCGGGCGAGCGGTAATAATGCTCGTCCAACAAATCCACGGGCAGACTGCTGCCCCATTTCGGATTATCATCGCCCCAAGCCACCACATTGCCTATGATTTTCATATCGGGATATTTGGCCTTGATGGCCTTGTAGAACTGTTCGTAACGCTCGTAATAGTGATCGCTCTGCTGCCGCGGATCGGGCTGGTTGTTCTCATTACCCACCTCAAGATATTCTATTCCGAAGGGTTCTGGATGACCGTTTTTGGCACGCATGGCTCCATACTTGGAACTGACGGGACCGTTGGCATACTCCAGCGCATTCAAGCACTCGTCTATCCATGGTTGGATACTATCGTAAGGTGTTTGTCCGCCGTGCCATATCCCCACGTTCACCACGTAGAGCGGTTTGGCCCCCAGATCCTCAGCCAACTGCAGATACTCATGATACCCCAGTCCGTCGGTGGTACGGTAGCCCCAGTTCACATTCCAGTGGCCTTCACGCTCTTCGACAGGACCGATGGTGCGCTGCCAGCGGAAGGCATTGTCGGGACTCTCCTGCCCCTCCACGAAACAACCACCAGGGAATCGCATAAACTTAGGATGCAACTGCCACAGCATGTTGGCCAAATCAGGACGCATACCGTTCTCACGATTGCGGAATGTGGGTGGGAAGAGGCTCACCATATCCAGCTGCACCTGTCCTACACCATCGAACACAAGCGCGAACTGCGCTTGGGCATCATTGTCAAGAGCGGTCAGCGTGGCCTCGTATTTTGTCCAGCCCCGCTTTTTAGCAGCGGCGACTACAGCCACCTGCTGCTGAGCGTACACCTGTTTTCCGTCGGCCGAGCGCAGTTCTGCCTTCACGGTACCCCTATAGGCTGGCGCCTTGGCCCAGAACGACAGGCGATAAGTACGTCCCTGCACGGCGTTAATCCCCCAGTAGCCCTCGTTAATCAGACTTACAGGCGCAGCTGGTGATGCCTTGACATCCAATTGCAGGGCATGGTGCTGGGCACTATTGAGCAGAGGCGTTTTCTTCGAGTCTTGAATGAGACGGGCGGCCAACACAGAAGGCTCTGCAGCCACGGTAGCCCACCCCTGCATGTCGGCAGGAGCACCAAAGCGCGGTCCATCCTCAAACGAGCGGTTTCTGATTAGTTCGGCATAGATGCCTCCATCAGCGGCATGGTTGATATCCTCATAAAAGATGCCATAAAGCATGGGGCTCACCTTAGGGCCTCGCTGCTGTGCATCGATATCAATGGTTATCTGAGCCTGTGCAGTGGCAGCCATAGCAGCCCAGCAGGCCATAAAGAGCGATTTTTTACAGTTCATAATAGTTCCAAAATAGTAACGTTTTAAAAAGATAGTAATAATCATATCGGGTGCAAATATACAAAAGTTTTTGAAGATAGTTCCTTCCCAAGCAACTTTTTTCGGATTTCACATGCATTTTTACGCTATAATTCATTACCTTTGCATCCTCAAAGAATTAATGACACAATAATAATGAAGAAATCAAGATTTTACCTCTTAGGCATTTTCGCCACAGCGTCTATCAGCGTTTGCGCTCAGACCACCAAGCGCGTGTTTGTCTATAGCCCAGGTGAGCACGCCGGCTTGCATGTAGCACAATTCACCCCCAACGGTTGGCAGGAGATGGGGCAGCTGTGCTCGTCCGACTATGGCACATGGGGAGCCGAGAAGCGCATGTACCACCCCTCAGTGGCCCGCGCTGCCGATGGCACCTGGCGCCTGGTGTTTCAGGTCAACGACAGTTCACCACTCTTTGCCGCAGCCTATAGCCGCAACTTGGTAACCTGGCGCCCACAAGACTATCCTGTGATGTCAACGCCACAGTGCCTCAAGCCGGTAGTCTTTGCCAATGACAATGGCACCTTCGACATCTATTATCAGACGAAGACCGGCGACAAGCGCTGGGTATCTGCATCGGGCAACTTCCGTCAATTCAGCAACGACCAAAAGAGCCTGATCGATCAGGCTGCCTGGACGCGCGACACCGCCACCATAGCAGGCAAGTTGCACGAGGGCAACACCTTCGACATCACAGCGCAGGAACTCAGCACCATCACCAGTCATTTCCAACAGTTGCAGACCGACGCACGTCTCAGCAGTGAGCGCATGCACGACGATGCCAAGAATTCCCTGCTGCCCCATCAGCCTGTGACAGCCACACTTCACGTGAGCAACAGCGAGAAGACCATCAGCGACAAACTGATAGGTATCTTCTTCGAAGACATCAGCTATGCTGCCGATGGCGGTCTGTATGCCGAACTGATTCAGAACCGCGACTTCGAATACAACGCAAAAGATCGTCGCGAGTGGAACGCCACCACCGCCTGGCACTCAGCCAGTCCTATCGATATTTCCACCCAGCACCCACTCAGCAGCAACAATCCCCACTATGCTGTGATTGCTGCCGACACACTGTGGAACGAGGGTTGGGATGGCATCGCCGTAGAGGCCGGCCATAAGTACAACTTCTCGATGTATGTTCTGGCCGACGGTCAGAAGCAGAACTTCACGATTCAGCTAATAGGCACCGATGGCACCATACTTGCCAGCAGCAAACTCAAAACCCAGGGCACCGATTGGCAACAGTACACCTGCGTGCTCAGCACCAAGAAGAGCTGCACCAAGGCCCGTCTGGCCATCATTCCGCAGAAGTCCGTCCGTGTGGGACTCGATATGATTTCGCTCTTTCCACAAGAAACATTTATGAACCGTCCTAACGGTCTGCGTCGCGACTTAGCTCAGGTCATCGCCAACCTGAAGCCCAAGTTCGTCCGCTTCCCTGGCGGTTGCATGAGCCATGGCCAGGGCCTCGACAATATCTACCATTGGAACCACACCGTAGGTCCACTTCAGGACCGCAAACCCGACTTCAATATCTGGGGCTATCATCAGACACGCGGACTGGGATTCTTCGAGTATTTCCAGTTCTGCGAAGACATCGGTGCCGAGCCACTCCCAGTGCTTGCAGCAGGCGTTCCATGCCAGAACTCAGCCGCCAACGCCCAGGGTATAGGCGGTCAGCAGTGCGGCATCCCTATGGATCAGATGCCAGCTTAC
This sequence comes from Xylanibacter ruminicola, assembly GCA_015060625.1. Taxonomy (GTDB): domain Bacteria; phylum Bacteroidota; class Bacteroidia; order Bacteroidales; family Bacteroidaceae; genus Prevotella; species Prevotella ruminicola_D. The sequence continues at coordinate 17,001 of SUYC01000012.1, forward strand.
ATCCAAGAGCTGCTCGACCTGATTGAGTGGGCCAATGGCAATCCCGCCACCTCCAAGTGGGCCAAGCTTCGCGCTGATGCCGGTCACCCCGCCCCATTCAACCTTAAATATATAGGTATAGGCAACGAGGACATCATCGGCACCGTGTTCGAAGAGCGCTACGAGATGATCTGCAAGGCCATCCGTCAGAAATATCCCGAGATTAAGATTTGTGGCACCGTAGGACCTTTCCACGCCCCAAGTGCCGATTACGTCGAAGGATGGGACTTCACCAAGCGCCATCCCGAGCTGCAGTATATGGTTGATGAGCACTACTACGAGTCAACCGGTTGGTTCATGCACCATCGCAACTATTACGACGGTTACGATCGCACCATGCCTAAGGTTTATCTTGGCGAATATGCAGCCTCAACCAATGTCAAGCGTCCCAATATCGAGACCGCACTGGCCGAAGCCCTCTATCTCACCGATGTTGAGCGCAATGGCGACGTGGTAGAGATGACCAGCTACGCCCCGATGCTGGCCAAGGATAAGCACCACAACTGGGATCCCGACATGATCTACTTCTCTAACACCGAAGTCCGCCCCACCCCTGCCTACCATGTTCAGCGCATGTTCTCGGTATATGGTGGCGACAAGTACGTGAGCACCGACATCCAGATTGCCCCCGAACTTAAACATCGCGTAGGCATCAGTCTGGTTCGCCACAGTGCCACCGGCCGTCGCTATCTCAAGTTGGTAAACGCCCTGCCCGTAGAGCTCACCATCAAAGCCAACGGCCTCACTATCCCAGCCGACAGCAAGACCGAGGAGTTCAGCGGTCAGCCCACCGACCAGACGCTTGAGATGAAGCAAGGAGTAGCAGGCCCCAACGCCCTCACGCTCCCCCCTTACACTTTCCGTGTGATAGAGTTATAAAAACAGGTTTTCATTAACCTATTATATATTTACTGCCCGGTATCAGCGAGATGAGTTTCGTGGTAACTGCACAGCATAGGAATGTGAGCAGTCCGATAACGGGAATGGCCAGCCATACAGGCAGTATAGGGTTTGCCACATCGCCATCGATAATCCATTCGGCAATGAACGTCAGGAAGAAAATGTGCATCAGATACATACCGAAGGTGAGCTTGGCCAGACTGTTAATCCATCGGGGAGCCTTCTGGATGCAGCTGAACAGCAGGAAAGCGCCGAAGGTGGCAAGCAGCACATTGGGTGTGCAGAACTCCCACGCCCATTCCATCATCGGTGTATCCATCTGCACTCCTGGCACGGCCTTCAACCAGAAACTCCATGCAGTGAACAGACCGCCAATAACAAAACTGATTGCCCCGACGGTCAACTTCTTCTGCTGACTCCATTTCAAGTGCACTCGGATGTAATGAGCCAATACGAGATAGCCTAAATAGCCTGAGCAGTACCATAGGGCAGAATACTGATTCCAGAAGCATTCACCCCAAAGTTCGGGCGACACAAAGCGGTGCAACCAAGGGGTGAGTGTTGAGAAAGCAAAGAGACCGAGGAATATCCGTTCGTCTTTTGCACTTGACTTTTCGAGCCAGGGCGACACCACAGGTATGATCAGGTAGATACTGATGAGCGGATACATGAACCACAGATGGCCGCCCCATTGCGGGAAGTTGAAGGGCACCATCTTCAGTTGCCCGATAGCCTCATCCCAAGTCAATCCGCCCCAAGCGGCTGGCAATAGGGCATACAGCACCAAGAAGCAAACAAAAGGCGGCAGAATGCGCAGGAAGCGACGGTGATAGAACTGACTCATCGTCATCCCCGGCTTCATCGGCACCAGTAAGAAAGCAGAGACTATCATAAACAGCGGTACGGATATGCGCCCGAAGAAACCATCATAGACGGAAACCCATAGGCGATTGTCTTCATTCACCACTTGGGATATCGGTCCCAAGTTATAAAACTGCTCACTAGCATGTACCAGCATTACCAACAGGCAGGCAATCACGCGGATGTAATCTACAAATGCTATTCTATCCTTCATATCTAATTTATTTTTGCTGATATTTATATAAATATGTAAGCAAAGGTAGTTATAATTCCACAATTATTTGTACCTTTGCATTAATATTTAGGATAGTTTATGAAAGTTAAGATTCAAACCATGCTGGGCGACATCGTAGTTCGCCTTTACGACGAGACGCCTATCCATCGCGACAATTTCGTAAAATTGGCGAAGGAGGGTTATTATGATGGCACTTTGTTCCATCGGGTTATCAAATCGTTTATGATTCAGGGAGGTGATCCTGATTCCAAAGGTGCACCTGCTGGCAAGATGCTGGGTGTTGGCGGACCTGACTATACGCTGGAAGCCGAAATTAAGGAAGGTCTGTTTCATAAGCGTGGCGCCTTGGCTGCTGCACGTCAGGGCGACGAGGTGAATCCTGAGCGCAGAAGCAGCGGCTCTCAGTTCTATATCGTCTGGGGAGATGTGTACAACGAGGGACAGCTTCGCCAGTTCTCCAAGCAGCTGAGAATGCAGAAAGTGCAGGATGTTTTTAACGCACTTGCAGCCGAGCATCGTGCAGAGATCATGCAGATGCGCCGTGACAGAAACCGTGAGGGACTCCAGGAACTGCAGGACAAACTGGCTGCAGAAGCCGAGAGTAAAGTCAGCAAATCAGGACTTACTGATGAGCAAGTGAAGATTTACTCAACGATTGGCGGTACTCCCCATCTGGATGGCCAATACACCGTATTTGGCGAAGTTGAGGAAGGCCTTGATGTGGTAGAAATGATTCAAGGAACAGCTACCGGGCGCGCCGACCGTCCCGTTGATGATATTGAAATGAAAATGACGGTTATTGAGTAAGACTTCATCCGAAGAGCTTACTCTTTAACCGCTTATAGCCTTCTACACCGAGGTCGCTCAATCCTTGTCATTTCCATATATTATAACATGGCTTCAATATCCTTCTCGAAATCCTTAGGCTCAGTGGTGGGAGCATAACGCTTGATGGTCTCACCGTCCTTCGAAATCAGGAACTTGGTGAAATTCCACTTGATATCACTGTCCTTCTCCACACTCTTGCTGATGGTTTTGAAGAGGGCTTTGGCAGCTTTTGCCTTCAGTCCGTTGTACTCCTCTGTTGGAGCCTGAGCCTTCAGATACTCAAAGATGGGCTGGGCATCCTTACCATTTACATCACCCTTTCTCATAATCTGGAAAGTCACACCGTAGTTCAGCTGGCAGAACTCCTCAATTTTTTCGTCGCCCTCTGGATCCTGCTCCTTAAACTGATTGCAGGGGAATCCGATAACAACAAGTCCCTGATCCTTATATTTCTTGTTGAGCTCCTCCAGTCCTGCAAACTGAGGGGTGAATCCGCACTTGCTGGCTGTGTTGACAATCAGCAATACCTTACCATTAAACTGTGAGAAATCAATCTCCTTGCCTCTGCTTGAAAAAGCCTTGAAATCATAAATCTTTTGCATACCTTTTATATTTTAATTATACTATTTACATCGTTTGCGACTTTTGTCGGTGCAAAGGTAAGAATATTTATTTGTATCGCAAGCGATTTAGCGAAAACTTTAAGAGTATTTAACTATGAATCGCTTGCGATATATTATCATCAGGCCACGGCTTAAACTCCAGTTCCAGCTCAATCCATTGTGGTTCTTTCTTGGGTGTTTGCGACTTCTGATTAGATACGCCCAGCCCTAACAAACGGATGGGGTGTGAGTGATATTCCACTTGCTGCATCAGTTGTTTGGCCAACGGCAGGATCTCATCTTTAGTACGCAGAATCTGATCTACGGTGATGCTGCGGGTGATTTGCTGATAATCTAAGAATTTCACCTTCAGCGTCAGCGTACGCCCCTCGAAGTTGTTCTTTTCGATACGCCGAACCAACTCCAGTACCGTGTGATACAGATGGATGGTAACGGCAGCATTCTCGCTGATGTCGGATTCAAAGGTGTGCTCGCAACTCACCGACTTTCTCTCCCACTCGCTAATCACAGGACGGTTGTCGATGCCTCGCGAAAAGTCATAGAACACCTGCCCCATCTTTCCAAACTCCTCAGTCAGTCGGCTCAGCGACGTGTTTCTCAAATCCAGGCCCGTAAAAATGCCCATGCGGTGCATCTTTTCGGCAGTCTTCTGCCCTACTCCCCAAATCTTCTCAACCTTCAGTTGGGCAATGAAATCCAAAGCCCTGTCGGGATGAATCACCGTCAGTCCATCGGGTTTGCGCCAGTCAGAGGCAATCTTTGCCAGAAACTTACAGTAGCTCACGCCAGCCGATGCCGTCAGTCCGGTAGTCTCTCGGATGCGCTGCTTGATTTCCTTTGCTATGTCCACACCCAATTCTATACCTTTCTTATTCTCCGTCACATCCAGAAACGCCTCGTCGAGCGATATGGGCTCAATCAGGTCGGTATAATCATGAAATATTTCATGCAGCTGTGCCGACACCTCTTTATAACGCTGAAAGTGCGGCTCCACGATAATCAGTTGCGGACACAGTCGTTTGGCCAACTGAATCGACTGCGCCGAATGCACACCAAAGCGCCTGGCCTCATAGCTGGCAGTTGACACCACGCCACGTTCAGCATCGTGCCCCACCGCTATCGGCTTGCCCTTCAGTTCCGGATTATCGCGCTGCTCTACAGCCGCGAAAAACTGATCCATGTCCACATGGATAATCTTCATCACTACCCTATTCTCAATTTTCGGGCAAAATTACCAATAATCAGCGTAAAAACGTTGCCTTTACACAAAAAATTTAGATTATTTAGAACCCTACGGTTTAAAGCCCGTCTGCCACACCGCCTTGACACCCTCGCAGAAATCGTAGAGGATGTGGCGGCCCTGAATACGGCGACCGGCTGGCAAGAAACCACATACGATGCGGGTGATGTGGCGGCGGATATTGAATGTCTTCGGATCATCCACACCGATGCTTTCTACACGCAGACTGAAGCGACCGATGCCAGGCAGCACAACCGTCTGTCCTTCCGTAAGTCTTTGTTTCAATATATCCTGCAATTCGGTTACAACACCAAGCACAGCGCCTTCCGAAAAGCCGCTGTTACGACAAGCTTCGGCAGCAATCTCCTCGAGTGTCACCTCACCCTGACTAACTGTTTTTGCAAAATATTTCCCATAAGAGCTACTGCTCTTGATATTGTTCTTAATAAGTCTGATATGTACAGCCATTTTTTATATACAATTATTTATTATCTATCACTATTTATCACAACTCATTTAATATCAATTGGTTATACAGAGTGATAGATATTGTTTATCTATCACCACTATCACTCACAGTAAAACAACTTGTTTTACCTTTCAAAATGCTATCTTTCACCATAACATATAGCTTCTGCAGCATAGTAAAACAAGTTGTTTTACTTTTAGAGATCATATCTCTTCAACTCTGAAAACCGATCCTTTGTTGCTTCGTTTGTGCTGATATCCCATTTTAACCAACCTCCTTCCCAACTCAATGTCAGTACCTTTCGTAATCGTAAAGGTGGGGAATAGCTTTTCAAGTCGCACCATCATCGTCTGGAGCGAAACAAACTTCGCATCATCCGGCGTTTCCTCGGGGGCCAGATAAGTCAGGGCTATCATCTGCTCGTAGCTGTTCACCTGCTGAAACGGCTCGTTCTGCTGCATGATTCGGGCATTGTCCTCGTCCTCAAACCAGTATTGGCGCCCCTGCTGCAGTTCGGTATAGAGCTGGGCATATAGCATGTCGTAGTTAATCAGCCCCGAGTTGTCAATCTCCTCGGCATAGATGCATACAAAACGGCGCGAGCCTGTGGGGTCGGTCAGCGGGCGCAGATTGTTAGTCGTAGCAATAAACGAGGCAAACCTCTGGCGCTCTTCCATCACCTTGCCGTATGGCGGACGGAACTTGATGTCGTTTTTCGATATCAGGTACTTCAGGATAGGCTGCTGATTTTTCGACATGGCATCAAACTCATCGAGATTAATCAGCGCATAGCCCGACATGGCGAGAAAGATATCATTGTCGTTCTTCATCGACAGTCGGTCGTTATAATATATCTGCAGATAATCAGGCAGCAGCCTTCTGCAGAAGGTACTCTTACCCGATCCCTGCGGTCCGATGAGCAGGGGCACGATGGCATTACCATGCTGGCGGTCCTTACCCACCCACTGGGCCACCATCGATAGCATCCATGTGTGAAAGTCGCTTTCCCAGTGCTTATTGTCGGTCTTCACCCGTCGTGCCAGTTCGCCCACATAGTCGTGCTTGCCATTCCATTTAGGCAGGTGGCGCAGATAGTCCTCCATAGGGTAATACTTGGGAATGAGATTCGAGTCGATATAGCGGTTCAGATCCTTATCCCACGATTCCACACCCGCCTTCAGCGCCTTGATGGCCATGGTGTTGCGGGCAGCCTGGTCGAGCGGCTGAAAACCGTAGCCAATGGCATTCATGCGGTATTCGGGCGCACCAGTCATCACGTTAAGTCGCAAGGTATAATGCTCCTTCATGTAGGCTTCGGTTTTAAAAGCCAACAGCGCCGATGGACGGGTGAACTTCATGGGGACGGTCTTTAGCGAATCACGCAGATAAGCCGTCTTAAAGGCCGACGCGATTGCATCACTACCGAGACTATCGGATAGCAGGGGGATATACGAAGCCACACGCACACACCATGCCTGAGGCAGTCCCATCACCCGGCAACCGTCGGCCAACTGCTCCAGTACGATGATAGCAAACTCCTCATCGTTCTGCAAGTCGCCATTTTTCTCGATAGCCGCATCCAGACAATCATGAAACCTTCGCATCCGACTGTCGCGCACGCTAAGCCCTGGAATCTCCTCAGGATAATTATAGTCGCTGATGCGCTCCTGTACAGATCGGAACTCGGGCGTTGTTTCGGGTTCCGACGAAACAGTTATGGGTATAGCCGATGGATGATAGAATGGCTGCGGGTCGTAGCTCACCTTACAGCTAGTTTCAAAGGTAGGCTCGTGTTCGGCCAGCGGCGTTCCCAACTGCGACGAATAAATGTAATGCAGTTTACGAAAAGCGTTAAGCAACGACTGATCATTAGTGGTGCCATCGGAAACAGCGTATGGGCATACGATATGTAGCGAATGACCGTCGTACCCCATAAAGCAAAGCAAGGTATAAGGCTGCAGGGTGGCCAGTCGCTTGTATTCCTCCACGGTACTCATGTCGCGCAGGTTTTCCAGCGACAGCAGTACCAAACTGTTGTAGCTCTTAGCCTTCAGCATGCCGTTCTGTTTCACCCATTCAGCAGCAAAGCACACCTCCTTGGTATAGTCGTTGATATACTGCTGGCGATAGGTGCCATCCTTCAACTGCGCCACAAACTCATCGAGTTCCTCGCGCGCGTACCTCTTTTCATTTCTGTCAAGATTGATAATAGTTATTCTCATTGTTATTATTGATTAATTATGTACTATCCTCGCAGTTATTTTATTAACTGCAAATATACTAAATTTTTAAGCCAAATGCAAGCTTTTTACAAAAAAAATTGCATTTACCCCTAAAATAGTGATAGACAAGCCATATCCATCACCATATTTATCTTATTGGTTATAAGTCGGTTACGCCAAAAAGTGATACTTTTTAAATTCATGTACCCATGAGGACAAAAATACCTATTTGATAAAGTCACTTATTCAGATGGAAATGTCATCTTAACCACCTTTTCTTCTTTTCTTTTTCAATTTCGCCCCCAATTATTTGCTGATTTAATAAATTCTTATTATTTTTGCAGGCAAGTATCGGCTAATCGTCGTAACACGGCGCTGCCACGGCAGAACAGAGGTTTTTCGTAACCTCCTGATACAGAGCCTCAGCGGAGGCGCCGGTATGATTTTTGAGGGTCAATAATATTGAAGCGTACGCTTTTTATTCAAAACGTCTCTTAAGCTTGGCCGCGAAATAGACGATTCCAATTTGATAAAGAGTGAATGCTCACGCTATAGGCGTGGGCGTTTATCTTATCTATTGGAATGGGCACCGGCCAAGCGCCTGAGACGTTGGATAAGTATAAACTGTCCCACGTTTTTTCATGCGCTTGGCTGGTGTCTCACGTTTCTGAACGAATCCCGTTCGCTTTGTTTTTCAATATCAACAACTATGGCAAAGAAACTGCAACTTGGCTATAGGGAGATAGAGCAGCGATTGGTTGATTCGTTTGGTAGCGGTGTGCCTGCCAGCGAAGTGGGCTATGCATTGCTCCACTCCTTTGGCAAAAGCGAACGTGATATCACACGTTACAAAGAAGGTAAGGGTGTATTGAAAACCTTTGATGGCTTGCTCATCAAAGGCTTGTTCTGTTATCAGTCGGCGAGTATGTTCACGCTGACCGATCAACTTGAAATGCTGAAAACAAATGCGACGGTTATCAAGGCGGCACCAAAGATTGTGGCTGTGAGTGATGGCAAGACGATTCTGGCTTACGACTTGCGTGAAAGAGATACATACGAAAACCGATTGGACCATCTGCCAAGCGATTTTGCTTTCTTTTATCCGTTGATGGATGTGGAGCGTGTGCACTATGTGGAGGAGAGTCCCGCTGATATCAAAGCGGCAGAGAAACTTGCAAAGTTGCACGATGAATTGCGCTCGTATAATGAGTTTCGCAGTAACGACGATTTGCATGATCTGAATATATTTATCAGTCGATTATTGTTCTGTTTCTTTGCTGAGGATACAGGTATCTTCGAGGAGAATCTGTTTACATCATCTATCCAGCGATATACTAAGGAGGATGGTTCTGATATTTCTGATTATCTAGACTGGAGTTTTAATATCATGGACGTTTCGCTGCGAAAGGCTGATACGCCCAGCATCATCAAGCAGTTTCCGTATGTAAACGGCGGACTCTTCTCTAAGCATATTCAGATACCGAAGATGGGAGCCAGGGCTCGACGCATTATCATTGAGTGTGGCGAACTGAACTGGAAGGATATCAATCCCGATATTTTCGGTTCGATGATTCAGGCTGTCGTTAACCCAGAGGAACGTGCTAATCAGGGCATGCACTACACCAGCGTGCCAAACATCATGAAGGTGATCAATCCGCTGTTTTTGGACGAGTTGCGTGGCGAGTATAATCAACTGAACGAGGAGTTTGAACAACTGTTGCAGTTGAAAAAGATAGGTGGAATCAAGGAGAAAGACTTTTATGCACGTTGTCGTCCAATATCAAAGAAATGCGAGGTCCTGCTTGTGAGAATGGGTAAGATGAAATTCTTCGACCCTGCTTGCGGTAGTGGTAACTTTTTGATTATCACTTATAAGTGTTTGCGATTCTTAGAGATGGATATCTTAGCATTGCAGCAGAAATGTTTGGGGAATACTCAGTCAATGTTTGTCGATGCGAGTGTGATAACGCTCAATCAGTTTTATGGTATCGAGTTGCTTGACTTTCCCCATGAGGTAGCGATGCTGTCGCTGTGGTTGGCAGAGCATCAGATGAACACCAAGCTCAACGAGAATTTTGGAGTCAATACCAAGGCCTTGCCTCTGAAGAACATCACCCAAATCGTCTGTGGCAATGCCTGTCGTATCGACTGGAATGAGGTATGTCCACATACCCCAGAGGAAGAAGTATTTATCTTTGGTAATCCGCCGTATTTGGGAAGTCGAAGACAAGATGAAAGTCAGAAGAAAGACATGGAGTTGGTGTTCAAGAAAGATTTTGGAGAACTCGATTACATAGCTTGTTGGTTCATGATAGGTGCCCAATATATAAAAGGTACGAAAGCCAAATATGCTTTTGTTTCTACTAACTCTATTTGCCAAGGTCTCCAAGTGGCTTTACTTTGGAAGAGGGTATTGAAAAATGGGCTTGTTATAAACTTTGCCTATAAATCATTTAAATGGCAGAATAATGCTAAATACAATGCTGGTGTAACTTGTGTTATTGTTGGATTAGCTTCTGAAAGCATTGTCTCTAAACGGTTACTCTTTGATACTGAACAATGCAAAGAGGTTAAGAATATATCTCCGCTTTTGATGGATGCTCCAACTATTTTTGTTGAGAGTGCAACAATGCCAATTTGCAAATGGTTACCCCAAATGAATTTTGGCAATATGCCTGCTGATGGTGGCAAACTTATATTGTCAGAGGCAGAAAAGAATAAACTTATTGAGGAAGAACCTGAAGCAGAAAGGTTTATTCGTCCATTAATTGGAGCAGAAGAACTCATAAATGGTAAAATGAGGTGGTGTATTTGGCTTTATGGTGAAGACGAAAAAGACTATCTCTCAATACCGCAAATAGTCAAAAGAATAGACGAATTGAGAGTTATCCGAGAACAATCTGCAAGACCTCAGCTTGCAGCAATACCACATTTGTTTGCTCAAATTACTCAACCATTGGGAAGATCGTTCATTATAATACCAAGTGTTTCGTCCGAGAATAGGAAATACATACCAATTGGATATTTAGATGAGAGATTTATTTCTACAAACCTTTGTATGGTTGTTGGCACTGATGATATATCGCTTTTTGGAATGATTACAAGTCATATGCATATGGTTTGGATAAAAACGGTAGGAGGCAAGTTAGAAACTCGTTATCGCTATTCTGCCCAACTCTGCTACAATACCTTCCCCTTTCCAAAAATCTCTGACGAGAAGAAAGCGGAAATCGAAGAGGCAGCAGAAAATGTATTGATAACTCGTGAGTATTACCCAGAGAAGACCTTGGCAGAACTTTACGACCCAGATAAGATGCCACAGGACTTACGCGAGGCGCATGCCAAACTGGATGATATCGTGGAGAGCTGCTATCCTGGCTATCCCTTCGCCTCTGACGAAGCTCGCCTGGAATGTCTGTTCAAACTCTACGAAAAGATGACAGTAAAAAAGTAATTAAATATTTGGAGGTAAACAAAATAATGTTTATCTTTGCCCCGTCTAAATAAACATTAGTCATGGAAGAAAAAAGATATCCTAGATTTGACGAAGACGAAAGCATAGGAATGTGCAGTGAATCGTTTGTTAGTCATGTCTCAATCGGTAGTGGGCAAGCTAACGTGATGACAGACAATGATTGTTTGTTGCCGGATGACTACGATCCTGGTATCGGCCCATACACGATGGACGAACTAAATGCACGCATTGATGAAGCTGAATTAGCTATTGAACGTGCAGAGAATGGAGATGAAAGCGACTGGGTGACAGCCGAAGAAATGAACGCGGAACTATATAGAATGTTTCCATGGCTCAAGTAAACTGGACTAAAAAAGCCGAACGCGTTTTCTTTGCAAGAGTCTTACATGCCTATAATGAGTTTGGCACTACAACCGCTCGAAGATGGCAAGAAGAACGAATGCGGATAGAGCACCATTTGGAAAAATATCCGGAATCCTATGCACCTGAGAGTTTGCTGAGTAATAGACAACGTTTTTATCGGAGTTGTCATATTATGAGGCGTTTCAAGATCGTTTATTATTACTCCAAGACTTCTGATGTCGTTAGAATAGTAGATATATGGGACACTAAACAACATCCAGAAAATTTAAAGAAACGGATTAAATAGATCATAGCGCAATAGAACAACTAAGATTTCAAAACGTCTCTTAAGCTTGGCCGCAGACAGAATTAACGTAGAGAATATCTTTTTGATGTAAAGCGCTGGAAGAAAGAGATATTCTGACATGCAAAAAACTGAAAACAACATTGTTGATATCAAATATCAGCAAACAGGTGCGGCTACAGCCGTAAATACTTTAGGTATGCGCGAGATGCAGGCAATGGCCTATGAGCATCGAGCAAAGCGTTTCTTGTTGATCAAGGCACCTCCAGCCTCTGGCAAGAGTCGTGCATTGATGTTTATCGCACTTGATAAGTTAGAGCATCAAGGCATCAAGAAAGTGGTGGTGGCTGTGCCTGAAAAGAGTATCGGTCGCTCATTCAAGAATACCAATCTGATGAATGGCGGTTTCTTTGCTAACTGGGTGGTGCCTGCGTATTTTAACCTGACGGATGTTAAGAACGAGCAGGATAAGAAGGGACGCTTTATTGAGTTCTTCCGTCAGAAGAATGCAAAGATTCTGGTGTGTGCGCATGCTACATTGCGAAATGGCATGAAGGAGCTGGAAGATGAGGCTTTCAACGACACACTATTGGCCATAGACGAGTTTCACCATACCAGTGCTGATGCTAACTCCAATCTGGGTGATGCGGTTCGCCGTGTGATGAACAACTCTACTGGGCATATCGTGGCTATGACAGGAAGCTACTTTAGAGGTGACGGTGTGCCTGTGCTGCGTGCTGAGGATGAAGCCAGATTCTATCCCGTGACATATAATTACTATCAGCAACTGAATGGCTACAAGTATCTGAAGAATCTGATCTTGGGTTATCATTTTTATCAGGGCTCGTATCTGGACCGTATAGGTGAGGTGCTCGACACCACCAAGAAAACCATTATCCATATCCCCAGTGTAAACCAGCGTGCTTCAACAGGGCTTGGTAAATATACCGAGACTGATGAAATCATGAAGGTGATAGGCACTGTAGAGTCGAAAGATTATAATACAGGTATCTATCATGTAAGAACTGCTGATGGCCGACTGCTGAAGGTGGCCGACCTTGTGGAAGACGACCAGAAGGAGCGTAATATGGTGCAGGGCTATCTGCAGAACATCAAGCATCGGGATGATGTGGATATTATCATTGCACTCGGTACTGCCAAAGAAGGATTCGACTGGCAATGGTGCGAGATGTGTCTGACGGTTGGTGTTCGTGGTTCGCTTACTGAGGTGATACAGATTATCGGTAGATGTACGCGAGATTGCGAGGGAAAGGAAACTGCCCGCTTTGTTAATCTGATAGCCATGCCAGACGCCGAACAAGCTGAGGTGAAAGTGGCTGTTAATGACTTCCTGAAAGCTATCACTGCTTCGTTGTTGATGGAGCAGGTGATGGCACCCAGTTGGAAGTTTAAGACAGAGAAAGAAGAATATGAAGGAAAAGGTGATCTGACACATACTATTGTGGTAGAGGGGCTGAAACCACTATCGAGCGAAAAGACTAAGACGATTGTTGAAAGTCAGCTCGATGATTTGAAGGCTGCTGTTTTACAAAACGATATGGTTGTAAAGGCGCTAAGTGGTTCTACTACAGCACAGACCATTACCCAGCATCTGATACCAAAAGTGATTCGCGAACGCTATCCTGATTTGACAGATGGCGAGATAGAAGAAGTGCGTCAGCGTTTGCTTCTCGACACAATTATTAAAGGCAATGATATCGTCAACGAGAAAGGTGAGCCTATATCATCGATGCCGAATGGCAATGACGAAGAGCAACCAAGTGAAGGCAATAGGCTTATAAAGATTGCTAACAGGTTCATCAATATCGATAAGTTGAGTATCAATCTGATTGATGCAATTAATCCCTTCCAGCGTGCATACGAAGTTATATCAAAGTCGGTAGATGCCAAGACGCTGAAACTGATTCAAGACACTATTGCTGAACAGAAGTATGACATGACTTTAGAACAGGCTATCATTCTGTTTAAAGGGCCATTGAAGGAGTATGTGGCAGTACATGGCGGAAAGATACCATCGATGGATGACCCAGACCCAAAAGTAAGGGAACTGGGTGTGGCATACGCTAAGATATTGAATCAGAAACGTCGTCAGTTGAGCGGACTTGAAATAGGAGAGTAGAGATATGGATATTAAGAAAGAATTGCTCGATATTCTGAATGACCCATTGCTGGATGGTGCACGTCCTTTTGCCAAGCCTATAACTGCTGATGATAGAATCATGCAGAAGATAAGTGAGATAAAAGAGTGGATAGCCCAAAATGGTCGTGAACCACAAAAGGATGGTGGTTTGAAAGAGAAACTAATGTATGCATCGTTAACAACTCTGAAGAAAAAAGGATTATGGACATAGATAAAGAACTGGAGGCTCTGTTTGACGATCCATTGTTGACTGTCAGTGAGGAAGAAAAGAGCTTTTTTGATATTCCTCAGGATATGCGGAGAGTCATCGCCAAGAAGAAAGCTGACTATGTAGCTCAGCATAAATTGTGCGAGAACTTTGATGATTACAAACCGTTGTTTGCCAGGGTGCATCGTGAACTGAAGCAAGGGCTTCGTTCTTTAGTTAAGATAACCAAGACGGCAACACTCTCAGAAGGTCGTTACTATTTTGTTGGTGGTCAGATGCTTTTGCTGGAGAAAATAGGCGAGTTGAAGAAAAGTAGTAACTTTCTGCCTGATGCAAGAACGCGTTGTATCTATGAGAATGGTACAGAATCGGATATTTTGCTGCAGACGCTGCGTAAAGGAGTCGTTGGTGATGGATACGCTGTCACTGAGCTGCAAAGTGAGTCGGAGAGAAGGTTCTTTGGTAGTTCTGAGATTACATCAGAAGACAATGTGACAGGTTATATCTATGTATTAAGTTCACTATCTCTGAATCCTGCTATAAAAGATGTAAAACATCTCTATAAAATAGGATTTTCTACTAATAGCGTAGAGCAGCGTATTGCAAATGCAGAGAATGAGCCTACTTATCTGATGGCTCCTGTAAAAATTCAGGCCAGTTATAAGGTGGTAAACATGAACTCGCAGAAGTTTGAAGACTTGATACACCAACTCTTAAAACCTGTTCAGTTTCAAGTATCAGTGTTTGACGATAATGGCGTAGAGCATCAACCGCAGGAGTGGTTTGTAGTTCCTCTTCCTGTTGTGGATGTTATTATCCAGAAAATCGTAGATGGCAGCATTGTAGGATATACCTATAATCCAAAGTTAGAGTGCTTGGAAAAACGAATAGTCAAGGAGAAATCAACTTTTGATACCACAGGGATGAAGGTTCTGACACTCAACATCAAAAAAATGTATTTTGATGAGATTATGAAAGGGACGAAGGATATCGAATATCGGCAGTTGAAACAAACGACGCTAAACAAATATACTTATCTGGATGAATCCGATGGTAAGCGCTATTTGCGTAGATATGATGCCATTCGTTTTTTTGTTGGCTATCACAAGGATAGAGAAAGCGCCTTGGTTCAAGTAAAAGACATTACGTATAACGCTGGTGCCGTGGAATATCATTTAGGATTAATCCTGGAAGTTTTGAATAAGAGTTGATTTTTTAATCTGTTCGTTTTGGCTGAACAGAAAAGCGCTACCTTCGCCGAAAATTTAAAATACTAAAATATGGAAAAGAATAACATTATAGACTTTGAGAAAGTTCTTGGTTTGGAAATTACAACTGCCAATGGACAAGTGTTCTCACGCAAGCGTATTGTGATGGTAAACGGTGATGTAACATTTGAGTTTGCCTGCTATCTTGGCACATTCCGCCCAATATATGATCCTAGCGGATTATACTTCAATATGATGTATCATGGTAAAATAGTTAAGTATGTGCCAGATAGCGATGAGGTGTTTGCTGACTTGATGAGCAATGATGCAGATGTGTTGAAGAAGGCCATCAACTATGTTTATCAAAGAGCAAAACATATTCCGTATGTAGATAACAATAAATAGTAACTTAAACCAAAAAGCATTATGAAAGTATTATCAGTACAGCAGCCATGGGCAACTCTTATTTGCTCAGGCATTAAAGATGTAGAGAACAGAACTTGGAAAGCAGCCCAGGTTCCTGGTAGAATTCTGATTCACGCCAGTTCGAAGAAAGTAACAAGAAACTTCTTTGATACCATTCCGTATGAATGGGAGGCTACTATTATGAATCACATTATGATGGGAAACTTGGCTCCATTGAAGCAATTCCCCACAAGCGCAATTATTGGATATGTAACAGTTACAGGATTTGAGGAAGGAATGACAGATTCTATATGGGACGGTGGCCCTAATCAAATAAAGTGGAAACTTGAAGATGCATGGTTATTTAAAGAACCAATAACCGATGTGAAAGGAAAATTGAACCTCTTCGATTATGATTTGGATGAGAATAATCTTCCTCCAGCAGTAAAAGCAACATTTCTGAATATCCATATGGAAGATGGAAAACTTGTACTTCCTGTGATGGATGGTACCATTGATAATATTGATAATAAGGTAATAGAAAGTATTGACTTTAACGAAGTTCCAGGCATGACTGACATGTTATTCGTCAATAAAGATTCTGACGAATTGAAATCGTTTAAGACTGTTGTTCTACAAGAAAACTATAAGTGTGCAGAATATGAGTTGAAGGAAGATCCTCAGATTTTCTATGATGCTCTTACAGATGATGAGAACGATGATTCTGTTAGAACAGTCATCTTGTTGGATGGCACGGAGATAGATGTGAGACATATAGTGTTTAGCATTGGAAAGAAACTTAGTGAAAAGTAAGTATTTGTTAGATTCCTGAAATCGGCATCGAAACATATGGAAAAGATAAAATTAAAGTTCTCTGTTACACCACGCCGTTTCCCTGCAAACGTCGTGGTTGTAGTCTTGACTTTTGATGAGAAAGGAAAGAGCTATAAGGCAAAATGTGAAGACATTATGGGTAATCAGAAGGATCTGCCACCTATACCTAAGCGTGTGTTGAACGCTTTCACAGAGAGTGCTATCAATAAAATACTATCGAAGGATGAAATTCCTAATGAATCTGGTTTTGAGGTGCTCGATGGGAATAGCTATGATATAACAATAACCAAAGGTGGTATTAAGAAGGAGTATTTTGCGAATGATGTTACCATCGAAACGTATCCTCTACTGAGATACCTGGCAAGTTGGTGCAGAAGACGGTAATTAGGCTTATGTGGGAAGAAGTTTATTACAAAGAACTGGATGAAAATTACGAGGGTAAGGAAAAATGCATTCTCCCTTATGCTGTAAAATGCAAGGACAAGCAAGAAGTGGACGAGTTTATTCAATATCTTGCCGATAAAGGATTTACTTGCGTAGATCAGATTGAGGGACAGAGGGCATTGCTTGTTAATCTTGAACTGAAACGCTGGTGTTCATTTCCCAAACCCTGTGCTATGTCGTGCAAAGATGGCAAGACATATACCGTTGATGAATTCAAAAAGTTGTACTATAGCGTAAGAAAGTTCCCCTATACTTCAGAGATTATCGAGCACTATCGTAAGGATTTTTTAAAAGCTCTGCTTAATATCAAAGATAAAGGCAAACCATTTCTTACAGATGAACAGGCTAATGATATCGTAGATTATTATTGCGATGAATATTTAGCCTATGACATGCAGCATCATACTCCTGAAGAACTGGCAGAAATAAATACAATGTAGAAAAACAATTATCTGTTCGCTTTAAGTGGACAGATATTTCGTACCTTTGCACCATAAACAATAAAATACTGCGCATAATGGCAAATACTAAGGATTACGCAATGCGAGAAATGATTTACGACCAGTGCTTTGGTACTGGACGTGAATACACTCGCGAACAGTTGATGGCTATCGTAAACAGAAAGCTGGAGGATAGAGGTATGCTGCCTATCCAGTCGAGGACTACCTTTAGCCAGGATATCGCCGAGATGAACGCTAAGTTCTTCAAGGTGTTCGGTCAGGAGGGGATAGTTTGGGAGGACAGACACAAGAAGCGTTATTACCGCTATCGCGATGGATTCGAGTCTATCTATAATCGCGAACTGACTGAGAATGAAATTGAAAAACTGCAGGAGGTGCGAAGCCTGTTGCAGGGATTCAAAGGCATGTCGGAGTTTGGCTGGATAGACCAGATGCTTACTCGTCTGGACCAGAACATCATGAGCAAGCAGAAGGAAATAGCATGCTTTGAAGGTGGAACGCCATGGGATGTAGAATTCCTGATGCCACTATTCAAGGCTATACGCAATCGACAGGTGGTTGACGTGGAATATCGTAAGGATTTCAGGGATTCAGAAATAATCACTTTGCACCCATATTATCTGAAACAGTACTGGCGACGTTGGTATCTAATGGCACAACAGGAAGGTTGCGATAAAATAGAGGCATATCCGCTGATTTGCATGGGGGCAGTAAAGGCGAACAATGAAGTAAAATATAAGCCTACCAAGACGTTGTTCAAACAGTATTTCAAGCATCTGGTGGGTGTGACTGTTCCGCCAGAAACTACAGTAGAGCACATCGAACTATGGGCTGACATCTCACTATATCCTTATCTATATTCATATCCCATTAGCGAAACACAAAAGCTTGATATAGAGGGAGAAAGAAATATCAATGTGACGTTGGATGTGATGGTAAACTACGAGCTGATACAGGAACTGATGTTTTATGGCGACCGTCTCGTAGTAAAGTCGCCTTCTTATCTACGCGACCATATGATTGAGAGATTGAAGTGGTGTAAGCAATCGTATGAGCAAGTGGAAGGAGATCGCTTGAATATCGAGAATTTAGAGCCACAGTTGTTTGCATTTAACTATCTGCATAATGATAGCAATGACTGGAAGTGTATCGACTATAGAATCAGTCTGGGTACAATGGTTCTGAGAGATTCTATCGAAGATCTGGGTATAGAGTGGGGTTACATTCGTACATGTCTGGAAAGAATTGTGAATCATCCCAGAACGGTTATCGAATTAAGTGAAGATGAGGAGCCTACAAAGATAGAACTGAAGAAGGCTGGTGATATGGTGGACATCATGGTGACACCAAATAGTCAAGTAAGCAAGGAGTGCTTGCCTTTCAATGGTTTCGCTCGATGCAAGGATGTGGTTCGTGAACTGTATAATGGTCTACAGGAAATAGCAAACGCATATCCTACAGAATATGTGGATGGTTGCCCATTTACACGCGATGTGGTGCACAGAGCACTTCAATCAGAGATAATCGAAAACTATTTAAATGATTAATAAACGATGAAACAGCTATCAAAGTCGAAGTACGCTAAGTACTGTCAGTGTGCAAAGTGCTTATGGATGAGTGTGTATAAGCCAGAAGAGGAGGTGATTGACCCTCAGAGTGAGGCAAGGTTCGAGAATGGTACTGAGGTTGGCGAATTGGCAAGAGGGATTCTTGGCGATTATGTGGATGTTACTATCCGTAAGGATGACGACCGTCTGAACCTGCCTGCGATGATTGCCAAGACAAAGGAACTGATGGAGGCTGGACAGGAGAATATCTGTGAGGCTTCGTTCAGCTATGATGGCAACTACTGTGCAGTGGATATTCTCCATAAGACGGATGATGGCTGGGCAATATATGAGGTGAAAAGTACCAGCTTCCCTGAGTTCAACGGAAATCCGGCAAAGTTGGATAAATATCTGCCAGATGTATCGTATCAGAAGTGGGTACTCACCAAGTGCGGCGTCAACGTTACTGGAGTTTATTTGGTATGCCTTAATTCTGACTATATCAGAGAGGGCGAACTCGACCTGCAAAAGTTGTTTGTGATCAATTCTATGGACGATATGATAACCAACGAATATGATAAGGTAGAGAATATACAGCGAGAGGCAAAGAAGCTGCTACAGCAGACAGACGAACCCGAGATGGATATCTGGGAAGGTTGTAAGAGGCCATACGACTGCGGATACTATAAGTATTGCTCGCGCCATCTGCCATCGCCTTCGGTGTTCGAACTCTACCGTATGCGTTTCTCGGATAAACTAAAGTACTATCGCCAGGGGATGATGACATTTGAAGAGATTAAAAATGAAAAGCTGACACCAGTGCGCCGCATTCAGGTGGAGAGTACTCTGAGTGGTCAACCGCATATCGACAAGGTGGTTATCAAGGAGTTTTTGGACAACTTGACTTTTCCACTTTATTTTCTTGACTTTGAGACCATGCAGCCTGCTATACCACAGTTTGACGGCACTAAGCCTTATCAACAGATTCCGTTTCAGTATTCGCTACACATCTTAGAGCACGAGGGTGGGAAACTGATACACAAGGAACATCTAGGCATATCGGGCACGGATACGATGAGGCCTCTAGCTGAGCAGCTTTGCAAAGATATTCCGATGAATGTTTGCACACTGGCCTATAACAAGGGTTTTGAGTGTACGCGCATCAAAGAGATGGCTGAGGCATTCCCAGATCTTGCTGAGCATTTGCTCAACATCAAAGATCATATAGCAGACTTGCTAATACCATTCCAACAGGGGGCTTACTACCTGCCATCAATGAAAGGATCGTTTTCAATTAAAGTGGTGTTGCCTGCATTATTCCCTAATGATCCGTCGCTTGATTATCATAATCTGGAAGGTGGTGTGCAGAATGGTTCACAGGCGATGAACACGTTCCCATTGATACAGTATATGGAGCCAGAGCAACAGAAGAAAACGCGTAAGGCGTTGCTGGATTATTGCTGTCTGGATACATTTGCTATGGTGAAGATATGGGAGAAACTTAGAAATACCATTCTCTAAAGCGAGTTGATAATTCCTGTGATGTTTTTGGGGTCTTTTAGAGCGTGTGGATTTAGTTTCTTAGGAGCAAAAAAGGCTAACCCTGAGCACGCAGTTCTATGGGAAGTGGGATGAGCTTGTTGAAAAAATGGCTGCGAAGAAGTGATTTTTTCAAAGAAAAAGATAACATATGAGAAAACTTTTGTATATTTGCACCCAAAGAAAATGAAATGACAATGAATACTGCAGATTACCTACAACTATTGCGCCAATACAAAGAGTCGGCCTCAAAAAAATATGGCATTAAGCGTATTGGAATTTTCGGTTCTGTCGCCCGTGGTGAACAGACTGAAAATAGTGATGTGGATATTGTCGTTTCTCTTACCCAACCGCGTTTATTCAATCTGGTACATATAAAAGAAGATTTGCAACAGATTTTTGGACGCCCTGTAGATATTGTTCGCGAGCGTGATGATATGGATTCATTATTAAAAAAATGCATTTTACGTGATGGAATCTTCGCTTAAACAAGAAATACTCTATCGGCTAAAAAAGATTGAAACTGCTGTTCAACGTCTCATTACCCAAAACGAAATGGTAAAGACGGTGAATGATTATTATTGTACTCCTTGGGGAATGGAACGCCTTGAAAGTTCTTGCATGCTGCTTATTGCAGTAGGAGAAAGCATCAAAGGCTTAGACAAAGACACCAACAAACAGCTTTTGCCATTATATCCAGAAGTAGATTGGAAAGGCGCTATGGGATTACGAGACATCATTGCTCACCACTATTTCGATATAGATGGTGAAACAGTACTTGATGTTATCAAATCCGACTTACCTACATTGCTGAAGACATTAGGTGTGATGCAGGAAGATATCGCTACTGGAAAAATATAGCCGTTATAAAATGCCGCAGGATTTGCGCAGGCATTAAAGATATAGAGAACAGAACTTGGAAAGCTGCAAAAGTGCCAGGCCGCATCTGGCAGCATGAGTGTGATGGATGGTACATCTACTCCAGATGCTCTTGAAGCTCCAACAACATGTTCGCGATTTTTTTGATGGTTGGTTTGTCGCCACTCTTTTTTATGGTGGCAATCTCTTTCTTTGCCTGCTCAGAAAGAAGTACTGCGTATGCCATTTACTAAAGCGAATTGATAAATTCTGTGATATCTTCTTTACTCTCAAGGCGTGTGAATGTGGCGCCTGTTTGATGAGCTTTTGCAATATCCTCTTCGACAGCCTTCACATTGCGGGAATCTGCAAAGAAAGAATCGCCCGATGGACTTATCTCATAGGGGTCAACATCATGCGTGGCATCTTGGGGATTACTGATAGTAATTCCCTTGATGGCACCCAAAATCTTTTTAAGACTTGGGATAAGGCTTGCATCTTCGATGTTAAGAACAATTTGTGTCATACGCCACTTATTTTATCTGGTTGCAAAGATACGATATATTGCGGAAAAAAGCAAGAAAAATCGGGGAAAAGTTGCTGCAGGAATAAAAAAGGCTCTCCCTGAGCGCGCTGTT
Source organism: Xylanibacter ruminicola (assembly GCA_015060625.1). Classification (GTDB taxonomy): domain Bacteria; phylum Bacteroidota; class Bacteroidia; order Bacteroidales; family Bacteroidaceae; genus Prevotella; species Prevotella ruminicola_D. The sequence continues at coordinate 38,842 of SUYC01000012.1, forward strand.
CTATGGGAAGCGGGGTGAGCTTGTTGAATTGATGACTACCGAAAGAGGGTGGCGCCGGCACCCTGTTTGACCATTGTGGGAACTTGACTGGCGGGCACTACCGAATACTGATAAGGCACCGAAACAGTGGAGCCAACAGAGGATGGGATGCTGGTTGCTTCGGCTATATAGTTATCAGCCGCCCAGGTTACAGCCACAGCATCGTTCTGACTGTAATATTTGGCAACGCCCTTGTCGAAATAGTTACCCTCTATCAGGAATTCCGAGTTCTTACGTGGATTGATGCCATTGTAGGCCGTGGTGCTGCTAAAATAATTATTCAACATGTGAATCTTACCAACACGGGCCATAGGCATACGTCCTTGACAACCCACACCCCACCAGTTGAAGGCGAAAGTGGTGTTCAAGAAACCTGTTGCCTCGCTATCGCTGCTACCAATGAGATTGGAGTTCTGGTGCATATACGAACGATTGGTATAACTGAAGGTGCACCAACTAACAGTATGGAAGTCGGACGACTTCGTGATATCAAAGTTATCGTCTAATCCATCGGTAAACTCACAATGATCTACCCAACAATTCTTAGTGCCTGTGCATGAAAGAAGGTCGGTGCCGCCAACATCAACAGACCCAGGGCCAACGAATTTCAGATTGCGGACAATGATGTTCTGGCAGTTATTAAGGGTGAAAATGCCAGCCTGACGATAGTTCTCGCTTATATCGCCTGTCATCTCAATCAGTATCTTACGTGTGTTGTATTCAGCCTGCTCTTTTACCTCAGTGCCGTTTACTAACACTCCTCCCCCATCGCTGGTACTCATGCTGGGCACACCAGCTTCGTTCAGGGCTTTTTTCATTTCATCGGTCAAAGCCCACTGGGTGCAGAGACGGGCATTGTTGATGCCAAGTAGCGTCTTGCCCGAAACGGTTACTTTGATAGTAGATGACACGATAAAGTCGCCATTCGAGCCATCGAAGATAATCACTTTGTTCTTACTGTTCTTGATGGCGCTCTCGATAGCAGCCTTCATGTCTCCACCATCAGATGTCAATACAACCACACCTGTAGCACTTTCTGGTACAGGGTAGGAATAATAGCCGCCGCCCGTGATATGATAGGTTTGGGTAGCGTCGGTACGTGAAGACAGGGCACAAAAACCAAAGGGCAGGTCCTGTTGGTTCTGTTCTTCATTCTCAGTAGGTTCGTCGATGGTGCTGTCGGAAACGTCACCAGAAGCCGACGAACAGGCAATCAATACATTTGCTGCCATGCAGCAGATTAGCATCTTAAATAGTTTCTTTCTCATTGTTATAATATTATTACATCACACTATCCATCAGGTAAACGATGGCACAACAAATGGCAGCCACGGGAAAGAGTCCCAAACGGCGCCATGCTGCGATAATGCCTACAAGGAGGGCCACAATGCCTGCCGCACAACCCGATGCCCAGAACAACGTAGAAACAAGGGCTGCCGAATAGGTATAAGCGGGCTTACAGTAAGGCTGACGGGCGATGGGGATTCCGTCGCGAAAACCTTGTAATATTTCTTCGATTTTTATATTCATATCCACGCATAGATGCTAAACTCCATGTTGCTCGTATTTTGTTAATGATACTTGTTGCAAAGATATGTATTTTCCACGAATTAGAACACAAAATGCTTATTTTTTTTCTTTTTTCAACACATTGTTATAACGTATGACCATCAGATGAGTGATGGTCATACGTTCAACCTAACTTAATCTTTCAGAGAATAAGTGATGGTAGTTACCACACGCAGTTTCTTGATATAGGGTGTGTTCTGATCGCGGTCAACAATCTCGAACTGCCCCTGACCGGCTGTCTGTATCTGGCCCAACTCGCTCTGGCTGGCCTCAGCAAACTGCTCGGCTGTTTTCTGCGCATTCTTAATGGCTTCGGCCATCATCTCTGGTTTCATTTTCTGGAACGAAGCATACTCATACTGTGGGTTACTGTTCTCGATAGCCACACCCTGTTTGAGCAACTCGGCCTGTTTAAAAATGGCCTTGTTAACCTCGGTTACCTTACTGGTAGCCACAGTGATGGTGGTATTCACAATGTAACGGAAGTTTTTCTGGTTGTCGCCCCACTCGCGTGCCTCCAGGTCGCTGATGGTAGGCGGATTGACCGTAATCTCCTTCTCATCAAGCCCGTTCTGTACCAGGAACTTCTTAATCTTGCTGGTTTGCAAGTTAATGTTCTCATACAGCAATGGCAGATCGTTACCCGTCACCTTGGTGTCGATACTCCATGTAACCTTATCGGCAGGCACCTCGCGCTCGGCCAAGCCCTTAACCGTCACCTTACGATCCTTGTTGGCAAAGTTGTCAATACCAGCCTTTACAAACACGCCCAAAAGCACGATGCCTATAGCAATCAGTGCTGATGCAATCATACGATTTTCTTTCATACGCTTATATGTTTTGATTGATTCAACGGTGCAAAGATGCGAATTTTTTAGATAAGTTGTATGGGGAAATCCCTATTTTTTTGTTATTAAATCCCTATTTCGTTAGGTTATTACTTTTTTTTATGTATCTTTGCACACAATAACAAATTAAACTTTAACAAGATATGATACGATTGGCAGAGAAACGTGATATACCGAGACTGATAGCACTGCTACACCAGGTGAATATGGTGCATGCAGAGCTGCGACCTGATTTGTTTAAGCCCTATACCACCAAATACAACGAGCAGCAGCTGGAGGCATTGTTGACCGACACTGCAAACCCCATCTTCGTGCTCGACGACGGCACCACCGTGCTAGGCTATGCCTTCTGTATGGTGACCGAGGTGAAGAACCACCTGCTGCTGCAGGATGCCAAAACGCTCTATATCGACGACATCTGCGTGGACGAGAAGGCACGCGGACAGCATGTGGGCAAACAGCTCTATGAGCATGTTCGCGCCTATGCCAAAGAGATTGGTTGCCATCACATCACACTCAACGTGTGGACAGGCAACGAGCCCGCTCAGCGATTCTATGAGAATATGGGTATGCAACCGCAAAAAACAACGATGGAGGTGATATTGGATTAAAACGCTATGAAGAATCTATTGACACGAAAATATCCTTTTGCGCAGAGCAGTCACTGGTTGAGAGACAGCGTGATTTACGGCCTCATCATCTGGGCCATTCTCTATCTGCTGCAACCTTTCGGGTTCAGTCAGTATCAAGGCAACAAATGTCTGGTAGCAGCTGCCTTCGGTGTGGTAACGATGGTGTGCTACGTGCTCTATGGCTACACCGTGATGCGCCATCTGCCCAAACTGGTGAAGACCCTGCGCGTATGGCACGATGGTGCAGCAGTGTTAGGACTGATACTATGTATAGCCATTGGCAACTTTCTGCTACTGGTAACACTGTTCGACATGCCCGTCACACTCAGATTGTTTCTCCTGTTTTTCTGGTGGACGCTGATTATCGGCACCGTCATCACAGCCATGTCGGTAGGTATCGAGTACAATCGCTACCTGAAACATCAGATGGAGGCGCTGCTGAACAACACCGCCGAGGAACAGCGCGACATCACCATCACGATACACGACCAGAACGTGCGTGGCAACGATCTGGAGTTGCCTATCAACAACCTATTATATATAGAGGCGCAGAAAAACAATATTGCCGTGTGCTACCTGCGTGACGACAAGCCCACCATCATTGAGCTGCACACCACGTTATCGGCAGCCATCGATGAGTTGCGCGACTACGAGAACATCTTTCAGTGCCACCGCTCGTTTGTGGTCAACGTGAATAATATCACCCAGGCCAAAGGCAACAGTAACGGCTATCAGCTGCGCCTGACCAACAGCTATACCACCATACCAGTTTCGCGCCAATACGTGCCCCGATTAAAGGATTTTATTGCTTAGTCATTCGTCCTTGAAACGCGTCATTCGTCAGCGCAGTTAGCTTTCCGTCAGCAGTTTTAGCTGATGGTCAGCAAAATTTGGAACTATGAAAAACGTGCCGTACATTTGCGGCATGAAACAGAAGTTTGCACATATCATCATCGGTTTGTTGGCCGCCTGCAATCTGGGCGCACAGACCATCGTAACGGGAACAGTCACCGACGGTCGCACCCCCCTGCCCGCCGCCAATGTATTTATTGTAGGTACGATCGACGGTTGTCTGACCGATACCTTAGGTAGGTTCAGTTTCAAAACCACCCAGACGGGTGAGGTCACACTGAAGGTCACCTATATGGGTTACGACGACTACACCCGCACCGCCCCTGTCGGCGAACTCCAGCATATCGACGTACGTCTGCAGGAACGTGCCACAGCCATCAACGAGGTGGTGGTAACAGCCAGCACCTATAGTTTTGGCAAAAGCGACGGTTTTAAGACCATGGATGCGCTGGATGTGGTAATGGCAGGCAACTCGTGTGGCGACGTGGTGGCCGCCCTGCAGTCGCTGCCAGGCACGCAGAAGGTGGGTGAAGACGGAAAACTGTACGTACGTGGCGGCGAGAGCGACGAATGCCAGACATTTATCAACGGCATGCACGTGCTGGTGCCCTACAGTACCAATACCGAGAATACAGCTGTGCGTGGCCGCTTCTCACCATTTCTATTCAAAGGCATCAACTTCACCCTGGGTGGTTACGGTGGTGAATACGGACAGGCCCTGTCGGCTGTGCTGCCCATGGAGACCACCGACATGGCCACCAGCGACAAGCTGGGTGTGAGCGCCTCGCTGGTAGATTGGAATATCGGCGGCACCAAAACATTTGACAACAGCGCCCTCTCATTCAATGCCACCTATACCAGCATGGGCTTGTACGACCGACTGTTCACCCAGCGCCAGGACTTTACACGTCCCTATCGCAAGCTATCGGGTGAGACACAATATAAAAAGGAATACACACATGGCGGTGTGCTGAAATCGTATGTAGGTTACGACCTCACATCGGTAGGTCTGCATGAGGACGATCGCCACCTCAGTCTGAAAGAACACAACATTTATGCCAACCTGACTTACAAGACTTCCATCGGTCGCGGATGTACGCTGTTTGCAGGCATAGCCCAGTCGGCAGTATGGAACCATATCGATGATGCCGTAACTGCAGGTGATCACTACCGCAACTATCGCAACGAACTGCACTTGAAGACCGAACTGCGCAAGATAGTAAACGAACGTCTGAAGCTATCTGCCGGCATAGAGGATTACCTGCGCCACAGCACATTGGATTTTGCACCCTATCACTACACGCTCGATTACCATATATTGGGTGCCCACACCGATGCCCAGTTGCGCGTCATACCTAAAGTATTCCTGAATGTATCGGTCCGCGCCGAACTGCTGCGCACCCGTTGGCAGCTGATGCCAAGAGCCACCCTGAGCTATATCCCCAACCAGCAATGGCAGTTGTCGCTGGTAGCAGGCAGATATAGTCAGACGCCCAACGACGACCAACTGGGCCAGAGCAATTACAGCTTAGGACAGAGCACAGCCGACCACCTGATTCTCAGTCTGCAGTACAAAGGTACATCGAATATGCTGCGCATCGAGCCCTATTACAAGCGCTACCGCCATCTGCCTTGGATGCAGCAAGACCATTGGCAGCCAGATGGTTACGGCACCAGTCGCGGTGTGGATGTATATGTTGAAGATCACTCCATCTCGCCTCGCTTGACCACCACCCTCGCCTACTCGCTGAACGATTCAGAGCGCCTGTATCAGCACGACACCGAGCTGTGTACACCCAGTTTTGCCTCGCGCCACAACCTGCGTGTGTCGGCCAAATATAGCATGGGCAAGTGCATCTTCGGATTGAGCGAGAGCTATGCCACAGGGCGCCATTTTGCCCAAGGCACCACCCCACATTACAACAGTTTAGATATCAATCTCACCTACCTGCTCAGTCCCAAGGTGATTATCTACACCTCGCTCAACAACGTACTGGGCCGCACCAATATCCACCGTTTCGATGCTGCTGGTAGGGGGATTACATCCAATCGTGACAGATTTTTCTATGTAACAATTTTAGTTTCACTTAAAAATAATAAAGCTTATGACATCAGTAATTTTTAAGCACGTAGTTGCTACCGTAGTGTTAGTTTTTGCAAGCGTTATGAACTTGAATGCCCAGCAGGCACAGCCATCCTCGCCCGACGAGATGCTGAACCAGATTGGCATGCTAAAGCGCCTGGAAGCCATGCAGCCCGACAGCGTGGGACCGAAGTATCAGTTGGCATTAGCCAGTTTGAGCTACGCCATCACCAACCCACAAGCCCCACAGACAGAGCCCTTACTGGCGCAGGCCGGAAACACCATCGACCAGATGGCACAGATGAAAGGCGCCAACCAGTCGGACCTGTGCACCCTGCGCGGATTTCTGTTGATGGTACGCATCGTGCAGAACCCTGCCCAGAACGGACAGAAGTACTATCTCCAGGTGCTACAGAACTTTGAGAAAGCACTCAAATTAAATCCCCACAACACACTGGCGCAAGAACTGCAGTCCAAGTTTGTTGAGGGGATGATGAAACAAACCGCCGCGCAATAAGCAGCGCAGCAGCTATCATTATTTGCGAACAATCACGCTTCCGCTGGCCTGATGGGTAGCCAAAATCAGCACTTCGGCTATCTGCACGTGAGCGGGAGCGTTTGCAGCGTAAACAGCCACATCGGCAATATCGTCGCCTGTCAGCGGCTTAATACCTTTATATACATTGGCAGCACGCTCCTCATCGCCGTGGAATCGGATATTGCTGAAGTTGGTCTCTACCAATCCGGGCTTCAAGTTGGTGACACGTACGGCCGTGTTAGCCACATCGATACGCAGACCGTCGCTCAAAGCCTTGACAGCTGCCTTGGTTGCGCAGTACACGTTACCACCAGCATAGGCAGCATCGCCTGCCACCGAACCCATATTAATCACATGACCACGATTGCGAGCCACCATTCCAGGCACAATCAGACGGGTCATCGTGAGCAGACCTTTGACGTTGGTATCTATCATACCATCCCAATCAGCGCTGTCGCCCTCGAATTCAGGCTCCAAACCTAAGGCCAGACCGGCATTGTTTACCAGTACGTCGATCTCCTGCCACTCAGCAGGCAGACTCTGTATAGCCTGACGGGCAGCCTCACGGTCGCGCACGTCGAACATCAAGGTGAGCACCTCGGTGCCCTGAGCCTTCAGCTCGTCGGCAATTGCAGTCATACGAGCCTGGTTACGACCAGTAAGAATCACTTTGTCGCCGTTCTGAGCAAACTTGCGGGCACAAGCCTCGCCAATGCCACTTGTGGCACCTGTTATCAATACAATCTTTTTCATAATTTTTGTGTTATTATTCTAACGTTATGCTTTCAATCTTCAGTTTCACCATACCTGCTGGCACACGCACCTCTACCACATCGCCAACCTTCTTATTAAGCAGGGCCTGAGCGATAGGCGACTTGATACTGATTTTACCTTCGCGCAGATTAGCCTCGTGGGGACTGGCGATGGTATAAGTCATCTTGGCATTGTTATTTAAATTGGTCATCTCAACCTTACTCAGCAATCCCACGCAATCCTTACCCAGCAGCGCGGTATCAATCACACGTGCATTCTCGAGCACCTTCTGCAGAAAGCTAATACGACCCAGCAGGCGGCCCTGCTCGCGCTTGGCTGCATGGTACTCAAAATTTTCACTCAGGTCGCCCTTATCACGCGCTTCGCTGATGGCATCCTTACAGGCTGGCAAATCCACCGTTTCAAGTTGTTTCAATTCGGCTACGAGCTTGTCCCAGCCCTCTTGTGACATATATTCCATAATGATACTATTTCGAGTTATTTACTATCAATTCGGCTGCAAAATTAGCAAAAAAAACGCATAATTTACGATTTAAGGCACTATTTTTGGCAAAGTTTAGATATTTATGCGAATTATGGCAAGTTTTACAATCTTTTTTTGTATCTTTGCGCCTTGAATTTTATAGGTAAAAAAATTATTATGTAGAGATGGAAACAACAGCAATTCTGCTACTCCACTGCCCTGATCAGCAGGGTATTATTTCGGAAGTAACTAAGTTTATCACCGATAATAAGGGAAATATCGTTTACCTCGATCAGTATGTTGACAAGGTGGACGGCATGTTTTTTATGCGTATAGAGTGGGAACTGGAAGGATTTATGATTCCTCGCGACAAGATTTACGAGTACATCACCACCCTTTATGCGCAGCGTTACCAAATGAAATTCAGCTTGTACTTCAGCGATAAGCGTCCACGTATGGCCATCTTCGTATCCAAGATGAGTCACTGTCTGTACGACTTGCTGGCACGATGGAAGGCTGGTGAGTTTAAATGCGACATTCCTTGTATTGTGTCCAATCACGAGGATCTGCGCTACGTGGCCGACCAGTTCGGCATTCCCTACTACGTGTGGAGCATTAAGAAAGACCACAGCAACAAGGAGGAGGTGGAAAAGGCCGAGATGGAGCTGCTGAAGAAGGAGGATATCTCGTTTATCGTGCTGGCCCGCTACATGCAGATTATCAGCGACGAGATGATAGCCGAATATCCACACCACATCATCAACATCCACCACTCGTTCCTGCCTGCTTTTATCGGTGCCAAGCCCTATCACCAGGCTTACGAGCGCGGTGTAAAGATTATCGGAGCCACCAGCCATTACGTGACAGCCGAACTGGATGCCGGTCCTATCATCGAACAGGATGTGACCCGCATTACCCACAAAGATACGCCCGAGAGCTTAGTGCTTAAAGGTAAGGACCTTGAGAAGATTGTGCTCTCACATGCTGTATCCAAGCACATCCAGCGCAAGATTCTCACCTACAAGAACAAGACAATTATTTTTAGTTAAAATCAAACACAGAGAAACAAAGGCACAGAGAGCCACCAAGGAAAAAGGATAAAAACTCTGTATCTCTGTACCTCTGTGTTATAAAAAGAAAAGAATGCAAGTTGCAATAGTAAAATATAACGCAGGAAATATCTATTCGGTGGTAAACGCCCTGAAGCGCCTGGGTATTGAGCCTACGCTGACTGATGACGCCGAACTGCTGATGAAAGCCGACAAGGTACTGTTTCCTGGACAAGGTCATGCTGGCGAGGCGATGGATTATCTGCGGGCCCGCAAGCTCGACATGCTCATACGCGACCTGAAGCAGCCCGTTTTTGGCATCTGCGTGGGTCAGCAACTACTCTGTAAGCACTCCGAGGAGGGCGATACCGAATGCATAGGCATTTTTGATGCCGAAGTAAAACGTTTCCAGCCCCAACGCCACGAGGACAAAGTGCCTTGCATGGGATGGAACGAGTTAAAGTTGACAGTTAACCCCATTCTAAAGAATTTAGGTGAGGCTCCTTACGTTTACTTCGTGCATTCGTACTATGTGCCTGTGTGTAGCGAAACCATCGCAACGGCAGATTATATTCTGCCCTACTCGGCCTCTATGCACAAAGACAATTTCTACACCTGCCAGTTCCACCCCGAAAAGAGTGGTAAGGTGGGTGAACAAATCATTAAAAACTTCATCGATTTATGATTGAACTGATTCCCGCTATCGACATTATTGCTGGTAAGTGTGTACGACTGACCAAGGGCGACTACGACCAGAAGACCGAATACGGCGAGCCTCTGGATATGGCACGCGAGTTTGAGAAAGCAGGCATCAAGCGCCTGCATATGGTCGACCTGGATGGCGCCAAGAGCAAGCATATCGTAAACAGCCACGTGCTGAAGCAGATTGCTGCCGAGACCAATCTCGAGATCGACTTCGGCGGCGGCATCAAGACGCACCAGGACATCGATACTGCCTTTGAGAGTGGCGCACAGATGGTTACCGTAGGATCGGTAGCCGTTACCAACCCGCAGTTGTTTACATGGTGGCTGCAGAAATACGGTCCCGACCGCATGATTCTGGGTGCCGACGTGCGTAACGGCAAAATCAGCATTAACGGATGGAAAGAGGACTCTGACGAGGACCTGTTGCCATTCCTGCAGAAATATATCGATGCTGGCGTTAGAATGGTGCTGTGTACTGAGATATCGAAGGACGGCACACTGGGCGGACCAGCCATCGACCTGTACAAGCGCGTGCTCGACAAGTATCCCGATTTGTACCTGATTGCCAGTGGTGGTGTATCATCAATCAAAGATATCAGGGCTCTCGAAAATGCTGGTGTGCCTGCCGTGGTATTCGGCAAGGCCCTATACGAGGGAAAGATTGCCCTGAAGGAGTTAATGTATTTAAATCAGAGAGTATAAGCATGGGATTAGCAAAACGAATAATACCCTGTTTGGATGTAAAGGATGGCGAGACCGTTAAAGGCACCAACTTTGTAAACCTGCGTTCGGCTGGCGACCCGGTTGAACTGGGCAAAGCCTACAGCGAACAAGGTGCCGACGAGCTCTGCTTTCTGGATATCACAGCCAGTTTCGAGGGGCGCAAGACGTTTACCGACATGGTAACACGTGTGGCCAAAGAGATAAATATCCCCTTTACCGTGGGTGGTGGCATCAACGAGTTGGCCGATGTAGAACGCCTGCTGTTTGCAGGAGCCGACAAGGTGAGTGTGAACAGTGCTGCATTACGCCGACCAGAGCTGATTGATGAGATAACCAACCGTTTTGGTTCGCAGGTTTGCGTGTGTGCCATCGATGCCCGACTGGATGCCGATGGCTGGCATTGCTACCTGAAAGGCGGGCGCGAGCGCACTGAACGCGGACTGTTTGAGTGGGCTCACGAGGCCCAGGAGCGTGGTGCTGGCGAGATACTGTTTACCTCGATGGACCACGATGGCGTGAAAGAAGGCTATGCCAACGAAGCTCTCCGCGAATTGGCCGACAACCTCTCCATCCCCATCATCGCCAGCGGTGGTGCAGGAAAGAAGGAGCACTTTCGCGACACGTTTGTTGAGGGGCATGCCGATGCCGCCCTCGCTGCCAGTGTGTTCCACTTCGGCGAGATACCCATCCCCGAACTGAAAGCCTACCTGAAGGCTGAAGGCATAAACGTTAGAATATAAATAAAAAATATAAGTAGCATGAAGATAGATTTTGAAAAGAGTGGCGGACTTGTTCCTGCTATTATCCAGGATGCCCAGACCAAGAACGTACTGATGCTGGGCTATATGAACGAAGAGGCTTTCCAGAAAACCATCGACACCAAGAAGGTTACATTCTGGAGCCGCAGTCGCAATTGCCTTTGGACCAAAGGCGAAACCAGCGGTAACTTCCTGCATCTGGTAGATATCAAGGTGGATTGCGACAACGACACACTGCTGGTAAAGGCTACCCCCGACGGTCCTACCTGTCACACCGGTACCGACACCTGTTGGGGAGAGACCAACGATAGCGGCGTAGCATTCCTGACCGAGCTGCAGGACTTTATCGACAAGCGCCACCAGGAGATGCCCGAGGGCAGCTATACCACCAAACTCTTTAAGGATGGTATCAACAAGATTGCCCAGAAGGTGGGCGAAGAAGCTCTGGAGACGGTGATCGAGGCCACCAACGGTACCGACGAGCATCTGGTTTACGAGGCCAGCGACCTGCTGTATCACCTCACCGTACTGCTCACCAGCAAGGGCTTGCGCATAGAGCAGGTGGCCGATGAGCTGCACAAGCGCCACGATTCCAACTGGGACAAGCAGCGCCGCGAAGCCAAAGCTGCAGGAAAAATGAAGTAACATTAAAGATTAAAAACATTAAGCATTAGGTATGCTGATATCGTATAAGAATGTAAACGTTTACCAGGATTCGGGCATTAAGGTGCTCGAAGGCGTAAACCTTGAGGTGAACGAGGGCGAGATGGTGTACGTGATTGGGCGCGTAGGCTCAGGAAAGAGCTCGCTCCTGAAAACACTCTACGGCGAATTGGATGTTGACGAGGCCGACGAAGCCATCGTGCTGGAGCGCGACCTGAAGACCATTCGCAGGAAAGATATTCCAGGTTTGCGCCGCGACCTGGGTGTGGTGTTCCAGAATTTCCAGCTGCTCAGCGACCGCACCGTATATAAAAATCTTCGCTTTGTGCTCAAGGCTACCGGATGGAAAGATAACGATGCCATCAACAACCGTATCAGCGAGGTAATGGACCAAATCGGCCTCGATGAGAAACTGTTTAAGATGCCCAACGAACTGTCGGGTGGCGAACAGCAGCGTGTGGCTATCGCTCGTGCCATCCTGAACCACCCCAAACTGATTATCGCCGATGAGCCAACTGGCAATCTGGACAAGGAAACAGCCGACAGTATTATGCAACTGCTGAAGAGCATCGCCGAAACAGGCACTGCGGTAGTGATGTCGACCCACAACATCAGTCTGGTCAACAAGTACCCGGGCAAAGCCTTCCAATGCCTGGATGGCAGAATGGAACAAGTGGTGATTAAGCCAAAGGCTTAATAATTGACAATTGAAAATTGAAACTAAAAATATAAGGCTTATGAAAGTAATGAAATTCGGCGGAACATCCGTCGGCTCACCAGAGAGAATGAAGGAGGTAACAGCACTTGTTACCAAGTTTAACGAACCCGTTTTCGTAGTGCTCTCAGCTATGTCGGGCACCACCAACAGTCTTGTGGAGATTTCAGACTATCTCTACAAGAAGAACCCCGATGGTGCTAACGAGGTGATTAACCGTTTGGAGCAGAAGTACGACAAACATGTTGACGAACTGTATGCCAAGGACGAGACCAAGGCCCAGACCCGTGAGTTCCTGAAGAGCGAGTTCGACTACCTGCGCTCGTTCACCAAGGAGCTGTTTACCAGTTTCGAGGAGAAGAGCATTGTGGCTCAGGGCGAGATGATGTCGACCAATATGGTGGTTAACTACATGAACGAGATTGGTATCAAGGCCGTACTGCTGAATGCACTCGACTTTATGCGTACCGATAAGAATGCCGAGCCCGATCCTGTATATATCAAGGAGAAGCTGTCTGCACTGATGAAGGAACACGAGGGTGTTCAGGTATTCCTTACTCAGGGCTTCATCTGCCGCAACGCTTATGGCGAGATCGACAACCTGCAGCGCGGTGGTAGCGACTACACAGCCTCGCTGATTGGTGCTGCTATCGGTGCCGATGAGATTCAGATCTGGACCGATATCGACGGTATGCACAATAACGACCCACGTGTGGTAGATGGCACTAAGCCCGTACACCACCTGCACTTCGAAGAGGCTGCCGAGCTGGCTTACTTCGGTGCAAAGATTCTGCACCCCACCTGCGTACAGCCAGCCAAGTATGCCGGCATACCTGTCCGTCTGCTCAACACCATGGACCCCGAGGCCGAGGGAACTACCATCAGCAACAAGACCGAATATGGTAAGATTAAGGCTATCGCTGCCAAAGATAACATCACTGCTATCAAAATCAAGTCGAGCCGCATGCTGCTGGCTACCGGTTTCCTGCGTAAGGTATTCGAGATTTTCGAGAGCTACCAGACACCTATCGACATGGTTTGTACCTCAGAAGTTGGTGTATCGATGAGTATCGACAACAGCGCTCACCTGGGCGAGATTGTGGATGAGCTGAAGAAGTACGGCACTGTTACCGTTGATACCAACATGTGTATCATCTGTGTGGTTGGCGACCTGGATTGGAGCAATGTAGGCTTCGAGACCATCGCCCTCGATGCACTGAAGGACATCCCTGTTCGCATGGTGAGCTACGGTGGTTCTAACTACAACATCTCGTTCCTGATTCGCGAAGAGGACAAGAAGCGTGCCCTGCAGAAATTGAGCGACACCATCTTCAAGTAATTGAAAAGTTGAAAAATTGAAGAATTTAAAATTGAAAGAACAAACAGACAATGGCTAAAGGAATATTCCCAGTAGAGAGGTTCAACGAGATTGAAACACCTTTCTACTACTACGACACAGCTCTGCTGCGCCAGACACTACAAACGATTAACAACGAAGCCAGCAAGCACGAAGGCTTTGTGGTGCACTATGCCGTGAAGGCAAACGCCAACCCACGCATTCTGCGCATCATACGCGAAGCCGGACTGGGTGCCGACTGCGTGAGCGGCGGTGAGGTTGATGCCTCCATCAAAGCGGGATTTCCCAAGGATAAAATCGTTTATGCTGGTGTAGGTAAGAGCGATTGGGAAATCAAATTGGGACTAGACAACGACATCTTCTGTTTTAACGTAGAGAGCATCCCCGAGCTCGAAGTGATTAACGAACTCGCTGCCGAAAAGGGGAAAGTGGCTCGCGTGGCTTTCCGTTTGAATCCCAATGTGGGTGCCCACACCCACGCCAACATCACCACCGGACTGGCCGAAAACAAGTTTGGTATCGCCATGAGTGATATGGTAACAGTGATTCGCGAAGCCGAGAAGATGCAGAACGTAAAATTTGTAGGACTGCACTTCCATATTGGTTCGCAGATATTGGATATGGGCGATTTCGAGGCGCTGTGCAATCGCGTCAACGAGTTGCAGCAGGAGCTTATCAGTCATCGCATCCGCGTAGAGCACATTAACGTGGGGGGCGGACTTGGTATCGACTACGAGCATCCCAATCGTGTGCCCATTCCCGATTTCAAGGCTTACTTCGACACTTATGCCAAGAAGCTGAAACTGCAACCCGGACAGACCCTGCACTTTGAGTTAGGACGCGCCGTTGTGGCTCAGTGCGGCAGTCTTATCACGCGTACCTTATATATTAAAGAAGGTGCCGTTAAGAAGTTTGCCATTGTTGATGCAGGATTCACCGACCTCATCCGCCCGGCACTCTACCAGGCTTACCACAAGATTGAGAATATCACCAGCGACGAAACACCCGAGGCCTACGATGTGGTAGGACCTATCTGTGAGAGCACCGATGTGTTTGCCAAGCAGATCGACCTGAACAAGGCTAAGCGTGGCGACTTGCTGGCTATCCGATCGGCTGGTGCCTACGGAGAAATCATGGCATCGCAGTATAACTGTCGACGCCTGCCCAAGGGCTACATGAGCGATGAGCTTTAAGCAATTGATAATTCTTGCTTAAGCAAGCGTACTAAAGAAACGATTAGATAATTGATAATTGAAATGAATAGAGACGAACGAAGATTCTCTGTTATCATGACCGTGTACGACCAGGCGTACGAGCTGCAGGAAAACTTAACGGCTTTCCTCACCCAGCAGTACGCGCCTGGCTACGAGGTCGTGGTGGTCGATGAATCTTCAACCGATGAGACGCCAGATGTACTGAAGCTTCTCAAAAAAGATTACCCCAACCTCTATACCACCTTCCTACCCAAGTCAGAAGGGCATGCCATGAGCAAAAAGCAGGCCTATAACATTGGTATCAAGGCTGCGAAAAACGATTGGTTAATCTTTGCCAACGCCAGTTATGCACCCGTAAACGAAACTATCCTGCAGGCCATCAACGACAGCCTGGATGATACAGCCGACCTGACGTTAGGCTATCTGACCAAAAAAGGTATCAAACTACAGTCGTTCTACGATGTAGATGACGCCAAGGACCATATTACACGCATAGAGCGCCAATTAAAGAAGGTGAGAGAACGCAAGCGCTACCACTACCGCTGGGGGCGATACGATTTCATCGTTTGCAAGAAATCGGTTGTCATCGATATTCTGAAGTTCTTCGAACTCCGCCCATCGTTTGTTCAGCGACAGGCACTGCGTTGGCGAGTTTTCTGGAAAAACCAGTTCAGCAGATATGAATATATTACATATCTACCCAAAGAATAACGAGCTGATACAAAGTCATGTACAGCTACTGGTAGAGGGATTGAAACAGAGTGCCACCGTGGTAGTGGCCGACAACACCAAATCCTTCTACCAACAGGCTCGCGACGTGCAGCCCGACATCATCCACATTCACGGTGCCAACCAAATGGTACAGACCAAAGCCATGCGCTGCGCCAGAAAGTTGAACATACGCACCGTAGTAACGCCTCACGGCCAGCTACAGCCTTTTGCCTTAGAGCTACTGCCCCCGCAACAGCGTGCAGCCATGAGTCTGGTACAGAGCGAGTTTATCGAGGGCGCCTATGCCGTGATCACCATGGGCAAGATGGAGCGACTGGGGTTTATGGCCCTTGGGTGGAACCCACGGGTTGAGGAGGTTCACAATGCTGTGACCACCAACACCATCACGGCTGCCGAAATGGCTGCTCAAACATTTGCCATCTACCAGAAGGTGCTCGACTCGAACACCCTCGAACTGATGGACGACCTGACCCTACGTGCCCTAAAGGTGATTATCAAGGCTGGTATCATGGGCGATAAACGCTGGGTGGAAAAGGAAGCACAAGAGGTTGATGCACGCCTGATTGACTGGCGACGTCTGCTGATTTATGCCGAACATGAGCATATCAGCAACTACACCGACTATGGTATCCACGTGCTCGACTACTCATCACCACTCATCGACACCACGAAGATTCCGGCTTATTTCCCCCGAAGATTTCAACGTCCACGCCCCATCAAGGAGCTGATAGGCGATTATCAGGGCGACGAGACCGACTATCTGATGCGCATGATCCGTCAGATACTCAAGGCCCCCACCCTGCTCAACATGATGGAACTGACACGCGAGCTGTATCGCGACAACGTGAACGACGACCAGCTGGCCGAGGCACTCGAAGAGGCTAACCTGACCAAGCGTGCCGCCCGATTGATTCAGGTACTGAAGGAACAAGTGCTGCTCGACGAGGGCTACATGCCCATCGACCCGCTCGACGACCGACAGACCGACGTATTACGTAACGCACTGAAAAACCATTTGAAGATATGAAACATCTTACTGACAACGAAACTGATCTGCACTACTTACAACTGCTAGCCCAATCATTCCCCACGGTAGCAGATGCCTCGACCGAAATTATCAACCTCGAGGCCATCATGGCACTGCCAAAGGGCACCGAGCACTTCCTGGCTGATATTCATGGCGAGAGCGAGGCTTTCCGCCATATCCTGAAGAATGCCTCAGGAAATATCAAACGTAAGGTGAACGAGCTGTTTGGCAACGACATCCGTGAGAGCGAGAAGAAGGAGTTGTGCACCCTGATATACTACCCCGAAGAGAAACTGGAGCTGATTAAGGCTCAGGAAAAAGACATCGAAGACTGGTACCGTATTACCATCCACCAACTGGTAAAGGTGTGCCGCGATGTGAGCAGCAAGTACACCCGTTCGAAGGTGCGCAAATCGCTGCCACCGGATTTTGCCTATATCATCGAGGAGCTGCTGCACGAGAGTTTGAGCGACAACGATAAGGCTGCCTATGTCAGCGTCATCGTCAACACCATTATATCTACAGGACGTGCCGACGATTTTATCTGCGCCATCTGTAACGTCATCCAGCGCCTGTCTATCGACCAGCTGCATATTCTGGGCGATATCTATGATCGCGGACCTGGTGCCCATAAGATCATGGACACCCTGCGCCAATACCACTCGTGGGACATCCAGTGGGGTAATCACGATGTATTGTGGATGGGTGCAGCTGCCGGCAACGATGCCTGTATCTGCAATGTGCTGCGCCTGTGCCTGCGTTATGCCAACCTGGCCACTATCGAGGAGTATGGTATCAATCTGGTACCGCTGGCCACCTTTGCACTCGACGTGTACGGCAACGATCCCTGTCTGGAATTCCAGCCAAAACTGCTGCCAGGCAATCAGATGGACGAGAAAACACAACAGCTCACGGCCAAAATGCACAAAGCCATCGCTGTGCTGCAGTTCAAGACCGAAGCTGAGATATATAACCGCCGTCCAGAGTGGCAGATGCAGCACCGCTGTATGCTCAGCCACATCGATTACGAAAAGGGCAAATGCACCATCGACGGCAAGGCCTACGAAATGAAGAGTTGCAACTTCCCCACCGTAGATCCCAAGGCCCCCAACCAGCTAACCGCTGAGGAAGCCGACCTGATGCAGAAGCTGCGCCACTCGTTCCGCATCAGCGAAAAACTGCACAAGCATATCCGCACGCTGCTGTCGCACGGATGTATGTACGCCATCAGCAACAGCAACCTGCTGTTTCATGCAGCCATCCCATTGAACGACGACGGCTCGCTGAAAGAGGTAGAGATTTATCCCGGCAAGCGCTTTGCGGGTAAGGACCTGATGCACAATATCGGCATGATGGTACGCGAAGCGTTCCAGAACGATTCGGTAGATAAGGATTACGCCCGCGATTACTTCCTGTATCTGTGGTGCGGTCAGGATTCGCCCCTGTTCTGCAAGTCGAAGATGGCCACCTTCGAACGCTATTTCTTAGCAGACAAGGAGACCTACAAAGAAGAGAAAGGTAATTACTTTAAGCTGCGCGACAGCGAGGAGGTGTGCGACCGCATTCTCGATGCCTTTGGCGTAAAGGGCACCAACCGCCACATTATCAACGGTCATGTGCCCGTACATGCCGGTAGCGGCGAGAATCCTATCAAGGCAGGCGGCAAGCTCATGGTGATTGATGGTGGTTTCTCCGAGGCCTATCACAAGGAGACTGGTATTGCCGGCTACACCTTAGTTTATCACTCGCGCGGTTTCCAACTGGTTCAGCACGAGCCGTTCACCTCGGCCCGCGATGCCGTGATGCGCGAAACAGATATTAAATCCACCACACAGATTATCGAAATGTCGGCCCATCGCATGCTGGTGGCCGATACCGATAAGGGCGAAGAGCTGCGCACACAGATTGCCGACCTGAAGGAGCTGCTTTACGCCTATCGTCATGGTATCATCACTGAACGCCGCCGATGATTGCCCGCTGTATGTTAGTACTGCTGTGGCTGCTGCCTTTAGCTGCACAAGCCGAAAGCCACATTAACCAGCCCAACATTAAAACGCTGGTGACGATGGTGAACGGCAACTGGCTGAATGCACCCGTGATGCGCTTGCAGAGCGACGATGTGCTGACGGTAGAGTTCGATGAACTGTCGCACGATTATCACCGCTACGTGTATCGTTTGGAACATTGCGAGGCCGACTGGACACCATCTGAAGAACTGTTTGAAAGCGACTGGCTGACAGGCTTTAACGATAACCCCATCGAGGAATACGCACACTCGGTGAACACCATCGTGCCTTATACCCACTACCAACTGCAGCTACCCAACGACCGCTGCCAACTGACCATGAGCGGCAATTACCGCCTGTATATTTTTGACGAGGACGACGACAACCGCGAGGTGCTGGTAACCGAATTTATGGTTACCGAACAATCCATGCGCCTGAGTCTGAGCACCACTTCCAACACCGATATCGACACCCGAGTGAGCCACCAGCAGGTAGCGATGACGCTCGATTACGGCCACCTGCCCGTTACCAACCCCGATACGCAAATCTATGCCGTAGTGATGCAGAACCATCAGCAGCACCAGATGCGCCAAGGTGTCAAACCCGACATCACCACCCGCAATGGGCTGGAGTGGACTCACAACCGCCAGCTTATCTTCGATGCAGGCAACGAGTATCGTAAGTTCGAGGTGCTGGATGTGAGCCATCCCACAATGGGTATCGATCATATCACCTGGGACGGCAAAAACTATCAGGCCTACACCTTTGAGGATGCCCCCCGTCCCAACTATCTGTACGACGAGGATGCCAATGGCGCCTTCTGTATTCGCAACAGCGACTACCATGAGGTAAGCACCACAGGCCAGTATGTATGGGTGAACTACCGTCTGCGTGTGCCACACCAGGGACCTATCTACATCAGCGGGCGCTGGACCACTGCCACCGGCACCGACGACTACATGCTATATTACGACCCCGTGAACGAACTATACACAGCCAGCATTCTGCAAAAACAAGGTTATTACAACTACCAGTACATCACAGCCGATGGGCAACAGTTAGCCAGCGAGGGCAACTATTACCAAACCGAAAATCAATATCAAGCTTTGATTTATTATCGCGGCACTACCGATCGCACTTGGCGCCTTAGTGCTTTTTGCGATACTGTTCGGGAGTAATACGGTGAACCTGGAAGAACGAGGCAATCATAAAGTTAGCCGAAATAAATCCACACTTATCAGCTATCACGTCAAGCGGTTCCTTGGTATTACGTAGCATACGCTCCACCTTCTGCAGTCGGGCCTGCTTAATCAGTGGGCGTGGACTCTTGAAGATATTGGTGGTAATCACCTGATAGAACGTCTTGGCATCCATACCGGCGGCATTGCTCAGTCGGCGCATGGTCATCTTTTTCTTCTTACGCTCAAGTTCTACCACAGGCGCAATCTTCTTATATATCTTCAGGAAGTCTTCATCCAGTTCTACCTGCGGGTCGGGCTGTGTCGAAGTGTATTCCTCAACCACAGGCTCCAGCACCTCAGTACTCATATTGCAACGATCAACAAACGAGTAAATACGGTTAATCAGGCCTACCTCCTCGCTATTACGCATAGCACGCAGGTTGGCATTCTTCATATAGTAGAACAGGTTAATACCCGCCATCACTACCAGCACAAAGGCCAACAGTCCGAACATACCTACCGAACGCCACCAAGGCTCGTTAATCTCGATGGTCCACTCGTAAGGTTTGGTATCCCATACATCGGGTGCTAACGAAGCCTGTACCTGTATGGTGTAGTTTCCTGGGCGCAGCGCTATCAGCGGCAAGTGCAGCAAACCGTCCTTGTCAACCATATCAGGTGAACTGAACGGTGATACAACGCGCCATTCCTCATCCAGTCCGAGCACACGCACACGATAGAACGTTTGCTGCGGACGGAAGTAATTCAGAGCCGAGAACACCATCGTAATCGAGTTCTGATTGTAGTTCAGAGCGATACCCCATATGCGACTCAGCGCGCGATCCAGTATCCGGTTTCCGTCGATCTCGGTTGTGGGGTTCACATCAATACCGTTTACCATCAGCTTGATCAGCTTAGGATAAATCTTAAACGGATAGTCGTTGTCCAGCGTCGCCATCTTAGTTGGGTCGAACAGCACTACATGGTCGAGCGACTGCATAGCAATCTTTCCATCGGGCAGCAGTATAGCCTTACCATTCACAAACACTTCGTTGGGCACATTGTCGTACTGGTTGTAGCTGTTGATATAATGCACACGGTCATCCTCGTTAAACAGCACTACCGATATACCGTAGCTGGTAGCCACCCAGATGTGGTGGTCGCGGTCTTCTACTACCGAGTGCACAATATTGTTGTACAAGCCATCCTTGGTGGTATAAACCTGTGGCAGCAAGTCGCTTTCGCGTCGATACACTTGCAAGCCCTGTGCAGTGCCCACCCATGTCCAACCACGCGAATCCTTAAACACACAGTTAACGTTACGGTTGCGGAATTTGGGGTACTGGTTTACATGGTCCATCATAGCGCCTAACTGGTCAGCCGTTGGGGTTCCCCAGGCATAGGGGATAAATGGATGCTTGTAAGGCTTAGAGTAAAGAATACCGCGCGTTTCGGTACCTGCCCACATACCACCCTGACGGTCGAAGGCTATCACGTTAATATCGGTTTCGAGCGATTGTCCATTACCCAGCATAAGCCCCTCATAATGGGTAGCCTCATGGCTGTTCAGGTTCAACGTCCAATAACCATATTCGCAAGGCACAAACAGCAGCGAGTCGCGCTTAGCCATATTGTTCATATGGTAAGGTGTGCGCAGCAGTTCGCTCCACTGTCGGGTGGGTGCATCATACTGCATCAGTATAGCCTCCTTGGCACCATTACGCAACTGGTACACCTTGGTGCTATCAAGCAGCAACGCCGACGAAGCTGTATAAAGGCGGGCATCGCTGTCGGCATACGGACGGCTCTCTACTATGCGCTTACCAGTGGTGGTATCGTACATATCCATCATGCCGTTCTGGTAAAACAGCATCAGGTACTTATCCTTATAAATCTCCAGGTCCTGCAGGTTCAACCCCGTACGTGGCCTGATGTACCGCTTGGTTTCAACCGAATAGAGCCCGTTAGCCGTCAGCAGCCAGACCACGCCTCTACGGTCCACAAACAAATCCAATACACGCTCTTTCACACCAAATTCGGCAAACACATCGTCGATACTCTGCACAAAGCGCTCGGTTATCAGCTCAACACAAGTAACGCTACCCGTGTTCTTCAGCCAGATGTGGTGGTACTTGTCGAAGTACAGATGGTAGTTGCCATGATACTCCGGCAGGGCATACACATTCTCGTCAATCGGGTCGATATATGAGAACGCTGAACCATCATAGAAGTTAATCTGGCCCTTGGTAGAAATCACCAGTCGGCCTGTTTTGGTGCAGTGAATGGTTTGGGCGCCGTTATCGGCCAAACCGTTAGCTGCGGTATAATTACGGAAGATACGCGGTGATACCGTAACAGCCCCTGCCGTCAAAATCGACAGCAGCACTGTTAGTAGTATTATCGCGTATCTTCTAGTCATAGGCAAATTCTAAATTGTCAATTGTGGTTACACCACCTCAATTCCTTGTTCTTCACATAGTTTCAGGCTCATCTCCTTCAGTTTGAATTTCTGGATTTTTCCTGATCCTGTGAGTGGGAATTCTTTGATAAAGAACACGTACTTCGGAATTTTGTAGCGGGCTATCTTGCCTCGGCAGAACAACTGTACATCCTCGGCCGTCATCTGGGCCCCCTCTTCAAGGATGATAAAGGCACCCACGGCCTCGCCGTATTTCTTCGAAGGCACAGCAGCCACCTGCACATCACGAATGCCAGGCATGTGATACAAGAACTCCTCGATTTCGCGTGGGTAGATATTCTCACCGCCACGGATAATCATATCCTTGATACGTCCGGTAATCTTATAGAATCCTTGCTCATCTTTCACACCCAGGTCGCCCGAGTGCAGATAACCGTTCTTATCAATCACTTCGGCCGTAGCCTCAGGATTCTTATAGTAGCCCTTCATCACGTTAAAGCCCTTACAGCACATCTCACCCTGCACGCCAACGGGGCACTCCTCGCCCGTTTCGGGGTCGAGCACCTTCACATCCACAAATGGAAAGTCGCGTCCTACAGTGGTGCAACGCTGCTCGAAGGTGTCGTTCAAACAGGTCTGCGTCATACCAGGCGAGCTCTCGGTCAGTCCGTACACGCTGGTGATAGTCATATACATCTTTTCCGAAACCTGCTTCATCAGTTCAATAGGACACAAGCTACCTGCCATGATACCCGTGCGCAGACAGCTCAGGTCGAACATGTCGAACATCGGGTGATTCAGCTCAGCGATAAACATCGTTGGCACACCATAAACGGCGGTACAACGCTCTTTATGTATCGAGGCCAGCACTACCAGCGGGTCGAACTTCTCAACCATCACCTCGGTACAACCGTGGGTCAAGCAGTTCATGGTGGCCAGCACTACGCCGAAGCAGTGGAACAGGGGCACACACACACACAGTTTGTCGTCCTGTGTAAAGCCCATATTCTCGCCCGTAAAATAGCCATCGTTCGAAATACCGTAGTGTGTCAGCATCACGCCCTTTGGGAAACCTGTGGTACCGCTGGTGTACTGCATGTTGCACACATCGTAGCAGCTCACCTGCTTCTTCATCTCGTTCAACGTTTCGTCCTCAACATTCTGTCCAAGCAGCAGCAGTTCGGCTGTGTTATACATACCGCGATATTTCTCCATACCTATATATACTACGTTCTTCAGGTAGGGGAATCGCTCGCTGTTCAGATGGCCGCGCTCGCAAGTCTTCAGCTCAGGCAGCATGGTGTAGGTCATATCTACATAGTTACAGTCCCATGTACCATCAGTAATGCAGAGCACCTCCATATCCGAGTCCTTACACAGATACTCCAGCTCGTTCTGCTTGTAGTTGGTGTTCACCGTTACCAGCACTGCACCAATCTTTGCGGTTGCATACAGGAAGGTGAGCCAGTCGGGCACGTTAGTAGCCCATATACCTACGTTCGAGCCCTTCTTAACGCCGATCGAAATCAAGCCCTTGGCCAGATTATCTACACGCTCGTTAAACTTGCTCCAAGTAAAACGCAGGTCTCTATCCGAATATACAATGTATTCCTTATCAGGAGTAGTCTCGGCCCAATATTCCAGCCATTCGCCCAGAGTTCTTTCCCACAACTTATAGCCCTCCGAGCCAGTCTCGGCCGGATAAGTTCTATTGGGCAACGGACGTCCCGCCATATCGTATTTTACATCACTCATAATTTTCAATTGTCAATTAGAAAGGTATGTAAACTACTGCCAAGATTTTAGCACTCTTTCCGGGAGCCCCATGTAGATGGTGCTTCACGATTGAGTCGTAGTAAATGGTGTCGCCCTCGCCGAGGTGGTAAGTCTCCTTACCGTACACCAGTTCTACCTCACCCTGCATCACGTAGATAAACTCTTCGCCCTCGTGGTCGCTCAACTGAAAGTTGGGATTCTCCTCGGGGTTAATGTCGATTACGAATGGCTCCATATGGCGACCAGCCTTCTGCTGTGCCAGTGGGTGATACTCCATGTGCTTACGTGCATCGATAGCTCCGTTGCTGAAGCTGATGCTGCTATCCTTCTCACGATCTTTGGCGCGACAAACAATAGGTCCAAGGGCATCGTTATCGTCCATAAATGTACCCAGGCGAACACCTAAGGCACGGGCAATCTTTATCAGCGGTCCTAGCGATGGCAGATTCACATCGTTCTCAATACTCTGTATCTGCTCCACGGTCAGTCCGCTGCGCTCAGCAATTACATCGATGCTGAGATTTTTGGTTTCTCTGAGGCCCTTGATTTTTGCGCCTACAACTGAATGATTATTCATCTTCCTTACAAAAATTTATTTACCTATTATTTCATGGGCAAAAGTACATATTTTAATCCGAAAACAAATACGTTTTAATAGATTTTAACAAGTTTTGTTGTACAATTGCTAAAAATATTGTATCTTTGCGGCGATGAAACGTATTTGTGACTTTATTGCCCGTTGGATGGGCGCTTTGGTAGTAGTAGTGGCATTGGTAGCTTTGTTAGTGCCCCAAAGTCTTAATTGGGTTAATACCTATACGATTAATCCGATGTTGGGTATTATCATGTTCGGCATGGGTCTTACACTCTCGCCCACTGACTTCCGTATCGTGCTCAGTCGCCCCAAGGACATTCTGTTAGGCTGTTTAGCACAGTTCACGGTGATGCCATTACTGGCTTTTTTGATCTCGTGGGCGCTGCAGTTGCCCAAGGAGTTAGCGCTGGGTGTTATTCTGGTGGGCTGCTGTCCTGGCGGCACGGCCTCAAATGTCATCACCTATCTGGCTAAAGGCGATTTGGCCCTTTCGGTAGGCATGACCGCCTGCTCCACCCTTTTGGCCCCCGTACTCACCCCGTTGCTGGTATGGCTCATGGCAGGCACCATGGTAGATGTAGATACCATCGGCATGCTTACTAGTATTATATATGTAGTCATTGCACCCATTGTGGCAGGTCTGTTGTGCCAGCGATTCCTGCCCAGTGCCACCCGCTGTGTTACGCCCTATCTGCCAGCCTTCTCGTCGATAGTCATCGCTGTGGTAGTAGGCATCATCGTCAGCCATAATGCCGACCGTTTGCTGTTAGGAGGCGCCATCGTGGTGGCAGCAGTGGTACTGCATAACCTGTTAGGCCTGAGTGTAGGCTATGCCATCGGCCGTCTGTTGCACCTCCCCTATCCCAAGCGCGTAGCCCTCAGCATCGAGGTAGGCATGCAAAACAGTGGTCTGGCCTCATCTCTGGCCGTACTCCATTTTGCCGCCTACCCCCTAGCCACCATCCCCGGTGCCATCTTCAGCGTGTGGCACAACATCAGCGGCGCCCTCGCCGCAAAAATCTATAGCCACCCATCACATCCCTGATCCGCATAAAATAACACCATCAATAAACAGAGAATATGATATTAATGTTATTTGCAGCGCTGCTGCCAGCCGTTTTATTGCTGCTGTATATCTGGAATAAGGATACACAGAAAGAGCCGTCCTATATGTTGATTAAGGCTGTGACGTGGGGCATCGGAATAATTATCCCTGTAATAATGGTGGAATCTGGAATCAAGATGCTGCTGTTTGGTGCAGGGGGCGCTCCCACCAGTCTTATTGGCACAACTGCGATGGCATTCTTTGTAGCAGCTATACCCGAAGAGTGTTTTAAGCTACTTCTGCATCAAAATGCACAAGCGCGCCCACGCCAAAATCCTGGCATTGGTAGAGAAGGATAAGATGTAAGTATATCACTTTTTGTTTTTATTCCTATTTTTTCTTACTTTTGTAGCCAAATTATAAATAGGGTTTATGACTGACCAAGAGATAGTAAAAGGGCTCATAGAACGTGATGCCAGCGTAACAAGGGATTTCTTCTTTGTTAAATGCAAGCCTTTGTTCTGCAGCATCATGAACATCGTTTTCGACTACGAAGTGGAATACGATGAGATGGTTAACGAGCTCTACCTATATCTGATGGAGGACGATGCTATCAAATTACGCAACTTTGAATATCGCAGTTCAGTTTACCAATGGCTTAAGATTCTGGCAACCCGCTTCTTCATTAAGAAACGTAACAGGATAATAGCTAATGCCAGCAGTGAGCCTACCTATGATAATCAAGAACAAGAAGCTGTAACGGTATCGGACACAGCTGTAGGATATGATATGGAACAGCTTTTCGAGGCAATGCCTACTAAAAGATATGTATATGTAATACGTAGGCTGATACTTGAAGGCTGCGAACCAGAAGAATTGGCGCGGGAGATGAACATCACAACCGCGAACCTATACAATATAAAACGGCGCTCTATGGCTCAACTTACCCACATCGCCCTTAAAGACATTAAACAATATGGCAAATAAAGACTTGATATCCGACGAATTGTTGGCTGCCTATCTGGATGGAAATACCAGCGAAGAGGAAACTAAGCAAGTGCTTAGGGCTTTAAAGCACGACAAGCAATTGCAAGAGATTCTAAACGTCGCTCTTCAAACAGAAGATAAAGCATCGCTAATACCATTACAAAATGAGGTATTACCTATGCTACAGATGGCAGCGCTAAGTGGCGAGAATATCTGTGCCGTGCTGTGCGAGCTATTCATCCTGCAGCGCCATCATATACCTTATAACGAAGAGGAGTTGGTGAACACCGCCAAGCAAGAGGGATGGCTAAAGCCCCAAGGCACCCCGCTCTATTGTATAGGCAATCTGCTGGAGCTGAAGGGATTAAAGGTAGAACGAAAGTACGACACAACTATCAGCGATTTACGCCTTGCCATTGAGAATGATGACGATGTTGTGGTAGGAGTTGACCGGGAAAAGTTATATGCCGACGAGAACGATCCTGAGGACCTGACCAATCACGCCGTTGTAGTAACAGCCATCAACAATGATGGCGTTACCATCTTCGATCCATATAAGAAACCAGAGATTATCAACATTCCCCTGCCAGAGTTTATGGATGCCTGGAAGGAGTCGAGGTTTTATATGGTTCGTACATTCTAAAACTTTTTTTGAGGGTACATGATAGAAAGGGCTACTAAGGTGGCTCTTTCTTTTTGTATTTAGTTTGTTATTTATGAAGGACATTTGTAAAATTGAGGTATCGCTATTAACCAGCAGCTCGGCAGTATATACTGACGGCGACATTATTGTGAACATCCAGGCAAGAAAAGGTTCATTGATTAAGGATGGGCGTTTTACTTGCTTTATCTACACTAACCACTATTTCCCAATGTGCAACAGCGATGTTACTGGTAATATCAAACACGAAAACATCATGAATGCAAGTATCACCATGCATTCCTTCCATATTTGGTTGCCAGGCAAGTACTTGCTGCTGCTCCGCGACAAAAATGATGGTTCGCTTGCACGTATCGACTTTGAAATAAACAAGTTGATGAAAATCGTGCAGCAGCCATTAACCCTTTGCCCCATCTGCAGCATCGAAGACATCCTTACCACCAGTATCGAGAATACGGAGTCGAATTGGGATGTACTCTCTACTACACCTGGTACTTCAGAATTACGACAGTACGCCTTAGAGTGCAGACAGTTGAAAATATACAATGAGTTTAGGAAAGGACTGAGAGGCCGAGAATTAAAAGTAAGTCAGAATATCCTGGTTTACACTATCAATAAGGATTGGAATGCCGAAATCCTTCAGTCGTTCCAAAAACTCGCTGTGCCGGGCTACTATTTTAAACTCATTGACTGCAACACGCTCTACAACGCAGCTCTGCCAAACCCTTTTGAGCCGCTGAATGATAAACTGAACGACAGCACCAATCAGGTGTTTTGCCTGGCAAACCCAGGAGCTCTGCTCAGTACAGGCGGAAAGGTTGTAACACGCCAGATTGTTGATAAAATCTGCGAAGACAAAAGTAAATACAAGCTATGGTTGTGCGGCAGTAAGCAGGAAATAGAGAGCGTACTGGATATATACCCATCGCTAAAGGACATGTTTCTGAGTGGAAACACACTTAGCCAACGCCCATACAGCGGTTTCGAACTCGTTCAGGCTTTCATCCAGGAGCTGGGCAATGAGCATCTTGATCCTTCGGAAGCCACAACGGATGCGCTTGCCAGAGCCATACTGGAGCATCACGAACATGGCTGTTTCGCCACATGGTCGTTAAGTAGTATCCGCCGATATGTTGCCGAGCAGGTATCACCGCGTTATCTCTCTCGTGCCATAAAAAGTATCCTTACGGAGCAGGAGATATTGCCCCAGCTGCCCATCGAGGATATACCACTCGACCTCCTCCCCAACTCAACCTCAGAGTTCGAAGACAGTATCAGAGAACTCAACCAAATGGTGGGGCTCGATGACATCAAGAAGAGCATTACAACGATGGCTAACCAAAGCCGTTTTTTCATAGAGCGCAGTAAAGCAGGGTTCCACACATCTGCCATCGCAGCGCATCATGCCATCTTTACAGGCAATCCAGGTACAGGCAAAACCACCGTTGCAAGGATGCTGGGTAAGATATACCACTCCATCGGACTGCTTTCGAAAGGCGATGTGATTTGCGCCGACCGTACAAGGCTTGTAGGCCGCTTCATCGGCGAAACCGAAGAGAACATGAAGGCCGTTTTGGAAGAAGCACGAGGAAACGTACTGTTTGTAGACGAGGCATATAACCTATACGAAGGCACCCCAGATAGAAGAGACTTTGGTGCCAAGGTTATCGACAGTCTGCTTACCGTACTATCGCAGCCGAATCCCGATATGGTGATTATCTTTGCTGGCTACGAAAAGGAGATGGATGCTATGCTTAATTCAAATCCTGGATTGATGGGACGTTTCCCCTACAAGTATCGTTTTAGCGACTACGATGCCACCCAACTGATGGAGATTGCGCTGCACTTGTTTGCTAAAGACGACTATATCCTTAGCGATGACGCCCAAGCAATGCTTCAGCAGAAGATTAGCGACACCTTGGCTCAGCGCACCAAGAACTTTGGCAATGCCCGCTGGGTTGAGCAGTTTATCCGTAATGGCATCATCCCAGCTATGGCCAACCGCGTTACGCTCCAATCCATCAAAGATTACCAACACATTCTGACCACGGATGTAGAGGAAGGATACCAGAAATTCAATCCTCGCGTGATAGAGCTTAAGCCTCGCCGCCAGGTAGGTTTCAATTTCTAATTTAATTCTGATATAATGAAGCTGACACCATCATTTGATAATGCATTAAAAGCTATTTGGCAAAGGAAATCCCCAACTGATTTCCTTCGCCTTGGCATACTGTACACCCAAGGCAATGGTACCGCACAAGACGATATACTTGCTCAGTATTTCATAAAGAAAGCACTCGACATGGGGTGTGAAGAAGCCGAGGAGTATTTAGAGCTGGGATATGAATCAGGTATAAAAGATTTCGGTGATGAGATTAACACAATCATTGGAGTTTCTAATGACCTCTCACAGAAAATGATTGCAAAATTAAAGGTGAGAATAGAGAAAGAACGCATGGCAGGAAACTTCGGTAATCTTGCCAGAATACGTCAGAACCTGCTATTGTTCTACCCCGAGTATAGTCAAGAAAAGGCCATCTCCGACATCCTGAGCGAACAGAGTAGCACAGATGCGGACATTCTTTTCACGTTAAGTACTGGCGACAACAGATCAGAAATATATCTGGAGTTGCAAGACAAGCTTCTGCGGCAGTTGTATGCACCAATAACAAGTAATGCCAAGTTATATAAGGCAATACTAGAGGCAAACGACACTTATTTGCTGGGCCAGGATGAAAGAGAATTAATCCAATGCATCACCAACCTCACTTCGTCTTATTCCAAAATCTGCAAAGTACATGGGATTAAGGCCTATGAGATCTATTCTTTGGATTCCATAGAATTGTACCCATACATCAGCGTATGTGACTTAACAATGTTAAGATTTCAAGGTTTCAGAGCCTTACTGTCTGTCAAAGATGTCGATCCAGTGATACACCAAAAGATCATGGAATGCTTGGATTGTGACGAAAAGATGCTAAACATATGTGAGGAGATTAAGGACCAAGACCTCCAATTATTCTATATTTCGTTTATCGAGTTGAATATCGACATCGAATCACTCCAAATCAGTTCCTTAGCATTATTGAGAGCCTATCGTAGCAACAACCTCACGCCACTTGCCGAGCATATCAACGATTTTGTTGACAGACTAAATAGGGCAGACATAGAAAATTGCCTGCCCTGCTATACGTCGGAATTTCTTCCACCAATCGATCTGTCTAAGAAATCATAATTTGGGTATACCTCTTTAGAGTTTTCATCTCCTCCTCTTTTGCCATCTTAACAAAGTCGAGGCGCATATCATGAAACTCTTTGATGAGGATCTTGTTTTCCATAAATACCTCTGTGGCGCGAGCCAGATTCTTTCGTATGATATCCCTTGTAGCCTCATCATTCTCACCTATCTCCGAATAATGTACGACAGTTTGATAGATGATGCTAAGATTCTGACGATTTACCAACTCCGTTTTGCCCTTCGGATCTATATAGTTTCGCAGGAACGATGTCATCACCCGATTGCCAACATCGCCCATAAAATAGGTTTTGTTGGCAGTCGTCAGAAACATGCTCATCACATCCATCTGGTTCAATCCCAACTTACTGGCAATAATCTGACATAGGAATGCCTCTTGTGGAGCCGTATAGCCATCGGCACCTATCAACATGATAATCTTGCGCAGATATGCCTCCTTGCCCGGCTGGTCTTGAGGTATTTCTGCATTTGCACGCTCGTATCCACCTTGTAGAGATTCGAGAAGTTTCGTTTCGTCGATACCCTCCAAATGACAGATGGTGCTCATGGCCTCTTTTTCCTCAGGAGTAACCTCACCATCAGCAATGGCCATAGCAGTTAAATCGCGAGCCAATTTAAATTCCGGCTCAGTTACTGCGCTCAGAAATCTAGTAATGATACTCATTCCAATCCGATAGTGATGTAATGTTTTACAAAATTGTTGATGATAACCAATCCATCGTCCTTGCTGATACGGCTTTCGCTTATCTCGTCAAGCACAAAAGACAGCAACTGCATGGGATTAACTTCCAGTTTCTTGGCAACAACCTCAATGATATGAAGCTCCAGCGATGGAAATCTCCCATCTGCACTCATCATCTTAATCAAGTGCAACAAATACCGTTTCTTCTCATCAGTTGAGCGCAGCAGTTTTGCACCCGACTTCTTATCACGGATAGAATCCATCATCTCAACCAAAGAGATATCCTCCGTCTCGCAGATTTCGAGTATCGTCTTCTGTTCTTCCTCGCTAAACTCGTGGTCAGCAATCGCCACCGAAAGCAAATCCCGCGTCAGCGCCCTCTCCTCCGTACTCAAATCATTCGTAAACCAATCTACTATACCCATTGTTTTAAGTTATTAGTTATTACTCAATTTTTTCAATAGCGCCTGCAAATCCTTCATAAGGTTATCAGTAAGCTTCTGAGGATCTTCTTTTGGGATACTCTTATAGAAGGACGTTTCTGTAAGATCACTATAATTGCTAATCCAAGCATTACCATTATAGTCGGTCAATGGCTGTTGCTTAATAATTTGCATAATGACTTTGGTAAGACGAACAAAGTTTTCCTCACTCATAAACGCCTGCTGTAACCAAGACTTCTTGCTATTGGGATGTTTCAATGTAAATTGTTCGGCTATAATCATATTGGATGTCATCCAACTGCGAATACTCTTGTTTATAGTCCTTTCCCATTCATTATCAGTGGTTTCACCAAAAGATTCGCTTAACGTTTGCATCAGATATTCTGCTCTGGCCAGATTGAAACAAACGTAACCAGTCCAAATCATATCTTCTTCAGAATGCTCTTTTGCACGTTTAAATGCTCCGGATGCTTTGTCACAATAAACAAACGCTAAGGATTTATCTTCATCTTTACACTTTTTTATACAACTCATTATTTCCATCAGCGATGGACTAATCTTTCCAGTTAATAAATATGTGGCACATCTTAGGTAATAAAGTCCGAGATAATCATAATAAAGAATGCTAGTTACTGGATTGAAGAAAAGAGAGCCTCTTATCTCCAAAAGTTTTGAAGGATTAGAATCTATTTGACCATATTTTTGATATGCAAAAACAGCATCAATCAAGCTAACCGTTTCCTCCAATAGTTTACAAGAACCATCAGAAATCTCTTTAAAATTGTCGACTTTATTCCTTATACTATCTAATAATTCGGAAACTCGATTGAGTTGAACGGCAGAATTACCCTTTATAAAATAGGGTATAAGAACTAACAAATCGGCAACCTCTTGAACATTATCGGCAAGATGGGCTCCGCTCTGTTTGTTTTTGTCAAGAAACAGTCCTTCCATATAATCCATCAAGGCCTCGCTAGAATCCAAGAGTTCACTTTGGGGGAAGAGGAATACAGCCCTCAAAATGTTAGGGCGGTAACGCTCATTCTCCATCACATTGCCATCCATACGACTAATAGCATTCACTTCATCAATCGAATAGAATGTTCGCAGACTGATATATAGTGCTATTAATGCGACGTCTAACGATATAATAGCGATAATAACTTCACTACTATTATGTGGTATAAGCAAAGCACCGAAGCTTGCCATACATAGCAATAACACCAAAGTGAAAACGATGTTCAGCCAAGTGTTTCTTTTTCTCATAACAGAAGTTGTTTTGGGGGTAATTATCTATTATATGCCTCTTGATACTTTTCGTCAGCTAATTTGATTTTAGAGATTGCTTCAGCGCAACCTAATTGATATGCCTGATTAAATGCGCTTTTGGCCCGTAAAAGAATCGTCAATTTAGCTCTCTTAATCTCCTTCATATTACCATGACCTTTTACATTAGGCAAAAGGTCTGCGGTAGATAACAATTCGTCGCCCATCGAAATCCAGCTATCCATTTCTCTTCGTTTCATTTCATTTAGAGTTTGCCTTAACTGCTCATTTGTTTCGGCGAGTTCATTATCAAGGGTTGATATTTGCTGATTTTTATCCTCAATAACCCCGTTTAGCCTACTTATCTCCTGCTCATTCAATGCTATTGTTTGCTGGAGGTTTTTAACCAGCGCAAGAGTTTGTTTATCGGCCTTTTGAGTAGGTACAGCATTAAGTCTCCTTTTTATTTCTGCAATAGCTTCTGATATCTGTTCTGCAGTAGTACGATTATCTATGCCAGTTCCGTTCTCAACGTTTTTCTGTAGATTAATTGTTCTGCCAGAAATTGTATTGAGTTCAACCATAATACGATTTAATTCCATTCTTGCTTCCTCATTAGCAGAAAGCGTTCCTTCGACAGATTCTTTAAGCATATCATACTTCTGTTGAAGTTCGTCATAAACCTCGCGAGAAACGGAAGCATTTTCATTTTCACCTCCACCACATGAAGTACAAGAACTACACGTAATTGCACCAAGTAGGCAAATGATGCCTGTTAATTTGTTAATTCCCATAAGTCAGAAAAATTTATTTTTATTGATTTTGTTTGCTCATCATATGTAATATAGCCATCACCCAAATCATCGCTGTGGAATAACCCTGCATTCTCATCTAAGTCGAGCATAATTCTGCGAATAGGTTTGTCGCTATAAATCTGCATCACATATTTCCCTTCATCATCCTTTATCACTCGGGCAGTAACTCCTTTGGCACTTTTCCCATCCGCTTTTGTGACAAAATAAAGTCCTGAAAAATCTTCCGGTAATGAATTCTGAACCGCAGTAATTGTTTCCGTAGTCTTTGGCGTATACGAAGGGGCCAAAACAAGAAAAAGCACAGACATCGCTATCAGGAATAACACATCTGTTTTCCATACCAGTTTCATCAATCTAAATGGATTTATATCCTTAAGTGCCCATGACAAATTCTTGCGAACAAAAATGCATTCAACTATAATTCTGAATAAAAGTTGCACTATCCAGAGAATCAGGAAATAAATAGCATATGTATAAGAGATGACAGCAGTTGCCGCTAAACCCACAAACGCGGTCAGGTATAAAGCCTCTCTATGGGTGTTTACTTGCAATGCTAATGCAGGCGACTGCTTATAAATCGGAGACTCTGTGTCGAGGAAGAAATAGTCAATTAAACGTTTTTGAGGTTTACCATCATCATCAGTTTCGTTTGTATTGTCATCAACGGTCTCTGTATTCAATTCTTGAAAATTGTGATGGAATACTGCAGTCAACAATATATTAAAAAGAGCTTTTAAAAACTTCTGTACCAAATATCGGTTATACCCGAATGTAATGAGGTTATCCAGTGCTAGTCGATATTTTTTGTTATTTTGATAAGCATGCTGTTGTGACTTATCAGACAAATGTCCAAACGTAAAGATACCCTTTTCGCAAAAGAGAAATTTGAGATAGTAAGTTATCATTAATAATAAAACAATCCATATTCCAGGTGTGCTATTTGTCCAATGCGTAACATTTTCCATCAATTCTACGGATGGAATATTGGCATCTCGTAATGCGATGATATCTTCCATTCTTGATGTAGACAAAACCGTTATTGCTGCTAATGTTGGAATTGTGATGATTAACTTAACAAAGAAAACGATAACAGTTTTGATTAAATTGTAAATGGTGAATGTGTAGAAATAATCCTCCTCATCATCACTATCCTTTGTTGCTTTCTTAATGATGAAAGCATTTAGCTTGTCCTCTATCCAACTTTTAAGTAAAGTGTAGACGATTGCTATAAACAGGAAAGAGAGTATCCAATTTTTAAAGATACTTTTTACGGTGCCAACTATATATAGGAATGGGCGGAAATAGAACTGACTAAAGAAGCTTTCTGATGGAGTTGCCACATCATCCATAAACATTTCGATTGGAATGAATGACATTTTTAAAGAAACTTTCTTGTACCAAGGCAATTGGCGGCACTCTTCAATGTCTTCAATCACATTTTTCAATGCAATTGGACACATTTCATCAATTCCCCTTGACAATGTCTCTTTCTGCATAGAAAGATAATTCGCACCTGCAGCTGAACCTCGCATTCTACAATATACAGCATAAGTGGCGCCAACTCTAACCTGAATTAATTCAGGATTTTTTGATGCAACAATCAATATGCCACGCTGCCTGAAGGTGTTTCCACTATACTTCTTTTTACAGAACTGATCAAATAAGTCGTCCGCATAAGTCCCCATTTCAAAATCTTCAATGTTTTCTACCGCTACTACCACAGGTTTTATGCCCAATGGAGGCTTAATATTATGTAGATAGGTGAATGTTTTTGGAGACAACACATGACAGGAATCAATAACTTCCGCCGCAAATTGCGTATCAATAAGTTCATTGGCATTATCTTTGGCACTACAAGAGGCCAATACTATCAATATGCACAATATAATTCCAAAATCAGTAAAACGTTTCATACTTTATATATTTTGTTAATATTTTACATACATTTAATTATCAAAAGCAGCCATGATTCCATGAGCCACCGCATCACCAACAAACTCTCCTATTATAGATCCATCCTCATCTAGAATCTTATCTACAGCATCCGATATCATATCTGAAAGGCAATCCTCTATTCTGTCCTTAATAAAGTCTTCAATAAATTCTTTTCCTGCTTCAATTATTTCAGAATGACTATTCAAATCAGAGTTCAACTCATGTACTTTCTCCTCTGCTTGCTTTAATCCAAGGCTTGCAGCCACGCAGTACAACTTTTCCGCCTTCTTTAAATCGCGTTTCAGACCTTGGCCTAATCTATAGGATTCACCCATATTATAATACCCCCAAGCAGAGTTTGATTTGGCTGCTTTTTCAAAAAGTCGGAATGCCTCATGGTAGTCTGTCTTGACATAGTGACCATTTCTATACATGATACCCAAATTGGCTGTAGCATGGGCTAAGCCAGCATCACTAGCCTTTTTAAGATAGAAGAATGCTTTTTCATAGTTTTTCTCTACACCCTTACCATTGTCATAGTAAACACCAAGGGTTTCACAGGCATTCGCATCTCCCTTATCCGCTGCCTCTTTTGCAAACATGAATGATTTTTTTATATCTTGCTCTACATAATAACCATGTTGATACATATATGCAAGAATTCGGGAGGCATAGGCACTACCCTTTTTATAAGCCATTTGCAAGTACTTATAAGCTTGCTCGTAATCCTTCTGAACTCCATCGCCGCAGTAATAGCCTGAGGCCACCTCCTCTATGCTATACAAGTCAGCACATTCATCAGCAACTATTTTGTATAGGCGCATAGCCTCTTTGTCATCTTGTTTCAAATAGAGGCCCGCTTTATACATATTGGCAACAATCTTAATAGACCACAAAATGCCATCATCCATTGCCATTTTAAGATACTTATACGCTTTTTCGTAATCTTGCTGCACTCCTCGACCACTATAGTAGCTATAGCCTGTCTCTGCTGCAGCATAAGTATCCCCGTAATCGGCGGCTATCTGGAAAAGTCTTGTTGACTCTTCTACGTTCTTTTTTACATATTCGCCATTCTGGTACATAATAGCCAGTTCTTTTGTAGCATATACATAACCTTCGTCGCTAGCTTCTTTAAAATAGCGATATGCCTCAGCAAAATCTGGCTCTACACCGTTACCATCGTGGTATATTTCGCCAAGCAATATGGCAGCTTTGTCGTTTCCTTTATCGTACGAGATTTTAAATAATTCCAAAGCTCTAGTCAAATCCTTTTCTACCCACTTACCATTATAATAGAGCATTGCCAAATCGTATGATGTATCGCCATTAAGTTTATCCGTACCTTTATTCAACTCTTCATTACAATCGGTAAATTGTTTGCCAATCTCTTTTAAGATAGTATCTAGTTCATGTTGAACAAATTGAACCTGGGTTGCGACTGTTTCTTGCTTATCTTTTGCATCCTTTTCGACTGCAAGAAGTTGATCCTTAAGCTGGTTACGATCATTTGACACACAACTATCGACTTTCTTGAAATCAAATACCGAATCTGCCAACCTATCCAACAGTTTCTGATGCTGTTTGTAAGACGGCGATTTTACTAACTTTGTCTTTAATTGCTCAATATATTCTCCTTTATATTCGCGAAGTTGGCTAATATCGTCAAATGATTGTTGCATGAATGCTTGCTCACCATTCTTTACTATGATATACAGTTTTTCATCCTTGTTCAGGAGTTCTTGCATGTTTGAAATCCTGACAGGTATTTCTACCACCTTACCTAAAGCATCGCCTAATATAGTTTTCATCTCGTCCACAGGATTTGATGTATTTTTAAGGTGATGCTTTTGAATAATTGATTGTATTTTATTCTGCGATAATAAAGTGCGTTTATAATAATCGGGAGCTCCTTCTAAAGATTTCTTTAAATCATAATATCCAAAGGGGTTGGTTAGCATAAACAAATAGTGAAAGCGACTGCCTTTAGCACCATTTGGACATAAATGCAGGCCCCAGTCTTCTCTGTCGTCGAAGCCTTTCAGTTTCCAGCCTTTTCTGTCAAGGAGAATGCATACCTCATAACACATTGCTTTCTGAGCAGCTCTTATAATCTTTCTTTTGAAAACGTCATCAACTTTGCCTTTTTTACTAATCTCATCACTTAACGCTTTTATATCATCGCTATACGATTTGCTACAGATGAGTTTGTATTTCTTCAGATCGTTATTAGCATCTGCAATGCGTTTCTTTAATGCAGTAATTTCATTCTGCACTATAACAGATGAATGCATATCATAAAAACGTTTCCACCATTCTTGGCTACATTTTATGAAAAGTTCAACCGAGTCGTCAAATGCCTTTAACGTTGAGGTGGTTTTATTCGCAGACTCCTCAACGTTCTTATTCATCTTTTCAGCCTCAACATGAAGGTCATTTAATGATTTCTGTTTTGCCTGGGCATCATTAATCAGATTATTTAACTTTGCTATGATGTGCTCTATATCCATAATCTTACTCCTTTCTTATTTCTTTTGCTGATTTTTAGCAACAATCGACTTCTCACATGTTTTCATACAATGGCCACATCGCTGTTCCTTCAAACCGTCAATACTGATATTTCCACCACTCATACTACTGCTCTCTGTCCCATCAGCGTTGATACTGCTAAAGTGACTGACAATATAATTATAGCGCTGAGTCATGCCCTTTGGAGAAACTGCCATATATCCACAGTGTGGACAGCGTTCATCAAGGTTCATCTCAAACATAAGCATACAGAAAGCTGCTACGGCTCCCCATATACACACATCGAAAAGAAAAGGTATCAGCCCCTCATATTGCCATGCTTTAACGACCAAGAACAGTAATGAGCACAAACAGCCACCGATATGGAACCATCTGATAGTTTTATTTGAGAAGAAAGGTATGTATAGCAATGGGGTACAGACGTAATAAGAGAAAATATATGCTCTACCTGGTGCTTGATTCCAAAGAAATGTTACAGCAAATATCGCTGTTAATATGATATGTGAGAAAAAAGGATTTCTACCTCTAACGGAAGTTACAAGAAAGAAAAGCACAGCATATATCCAAAAAAGATACTTGCTAACAAATGTAACCCATGGGCCGAAATACTCTGCTGCACCGGTACCATTAGTCTGTTGTAAAGCCTCGAGTTCTGGTGAGTTTTTACAACTACACAACATCACAACAATCCCTATCAGCAACAATATACGGATTTTGCTCTCATTCGTTCTAATGAAATGGCTCATATCGATTTTTAATTATTTAGTACTGCCTTAGGTTCTTAACTATTACTATGTTGCAAAGATAGCAAATATTTTAATAACATGACACTCTTTTTAAAGAAAATCTTGCAACTTTCGAATTTTCGTTGTATTTTTGCTACATAATTTATAATAATTGAGATATGGAATCAGCTAATGAATACATGTGGATATTGGTAGCGATGGTGGTATCGTTCATCATCTCATTGTTTGTTTTCTTTAATTCCAAAAGAAAATGGCTTGGTTGTATCTCGCAATTCTTCACGTTCATCGTACTTATGATCCTTTCTGGAATCTTATTTGCGATGTGTCGTGGATGTGAAGATTCATCTAACGAATCAGAAGCGATGGTTGGAGTCCTGCTGATTGAAGAGGATAGAGATTGCCGATTTGAAACCGAGTGGTGGATGAAAACTGACAATACTTATTATTACGAATTTGACAAGGGTAGTAATCATCATCATGTAGAGCCGTGCGGTAATGATATATATAGCGGTAAAGGAACCTTTACACGTATAGACTCGATATATGCCATTAAAGCAAATACCAATCCCAAATTAGTTATCTATTTTGACCTTGATAGTCAAATAGTAACTCCGGTATATAATAACGACACAATTGAAGTAATACATACCGATTGGGAGCGAATAAAAGAGTACTTCAAACAATCCAAATAAAGAAGACAGGCATACGATTATTTTATCAATCTATTTCTGATGGCAATGCACTTTTCCATCCACTGACCATTAACAGCATAATAATAGCTATCGTGGTTGGTACGAGGAGACGAAAGAGAATTAGAGAATTCACGAAGTGTAGAGACTATCTGCTCCATTGATTTTAATGGAGCTGATGAATGACGATTCAGACTATCCTCGGTAAATAATACCTGCGGAGTTATAGTTTGATCTGCCGTGGCAACATCCTTATTAAACGCCGCTAGACTATAATCCATCTTAACCACAAAGTAGTTAGAAACAACACGACGGTTGTGAAGATTATAGTATGTATCGTTTTTGTCAGTAATACCTAAAACCTCCATCGTAATAGGATAAGGCCGCTTAAACTCCTCTTTAATGTCGTTCAGCTGTTTTGCTATTAACTGAAAGTTGTATTGGGCATCGATACTGTCTTTATCAAAAACTATAGTATCTACACTATCTAATACGGTGTCCCACCCTCTTCCTAACGTTTTATTTTTGTCTGTAGTATGTTCGTCGTTTACGTCAATCAATATCGACACGTTGGCATCTACCCCGCTCCGACAAACAACCCCATATTCAACCTGAATCTTTTTGGCCTCGGCAACTGGAATGTCAAGGATAAATAATGAGGAAGGATTCTTAAGTACCGATTCTGGCTTATTAGGGATACTCTTGATATAATCAGTTCTTGTAGTATCTACCACAAGACCATGATCTTCTTTTAATTGTTTAGTCCATGACAAGTCTGGAGAATCCATAGCCACATATAGATTCTTAGACATCTTTAGAATCTTGAACAGGTTAGACCTCGTATTATTAGGCCGTTGACTTTCTGCCTGGATAATATTCCTCAAGATTTTCTCCTCTATAAATACCTTGAACATACGTTTTTTGTTATGCCCTGTTTCTTTTTCGAAACAGGGCTAATGACATTCACTCTTTAAACAATCAACTTTGTTGAATTGTTTCGTAGAATTTCCTCTGAGCAGCACGAAGCATATTGATTCCGCGGGGAACAAAGTCGGCCAAAACTGGTGTACTATCTACCAAAACCTCGAAACCAATCCAAACAGAATCAGGGAAAGGAGTATAGGCCTTTACTACTTTGAGTTCAGAATTAACAGTGTTCATTGCAATCAAGACCGCAGGTAAGTTCTCTTCGGTAACATCAAAAATGCCAGGCATCATCAAACGGAAATACTGGTCATCATCCTCATCGTAGAAGAAAATAAAATTAATGCCTTCGCACTTAAAATCTAAGCCATACTCAGTTTCTTTAGGACAATAGCCTTCTTCCTTAAGATACTGAAACATCAAATCTTTTAAATTCATAATCTCTTGCTTTTAGTTATTGATAATAATTATTGTATAAATCCTATCTTAGGTCGCTTATTTCTGTTATCAGTATCTTCCATCTTCTGATGGAGATTCTCGTAACTAGTGATAACATCCTTGCTAATTGACGGATGTACACTACTAATAATTTCTTCGAGCAATTGCTGCGTGATGGGTTGGTCGTTAAAAGCAGCACCCATAGCAGCATCGTTAACAATATAAGCGATATCACTAGCTATATATCCATCAGTTAATTCTGCAAGACGCTCAGCATTGATATCACCACATGGACGACCATCTAAATGTAGTTTAAACATCTCTTGACGTGCCTCCTTGTCGGGCATGGGGATATAAACCAGCTTGTCGATACGGCCTGTTCGGAGTACAGCAGGATCAATCATATCCGGCCGGTTACTGGTGGCTATGACAAATATGCCGCGCTGAGAACAGTTGTTAAGTTGACTAAGAAACTCGTTTACCTCACCTGCCTG
Source organism: Xylanibacter ruminicola (assembly GCA_015060625.1). GTDB lineage: Bacteria > Bacteroidota > Bacteroidia > Bacteroidales > Bacteroidaceae > Prevotella > Prevotella ruminicola_D. The sequence goes on from SUYC01000012.1 coordinate 80,470, forward strand.
ATTTTCGGCGCCTTTGTTTGAGCGATTGGGCACAAAGGCATCAAACTCATCAAAGCAGATGATGGTTGGTTTGTTTTCCTCTGCTTTTTTGAAAAGGTCGGCAATCTTTCCCTGAGAACCATGCACATAGATACTACCCAAGTCGCTGGCTTTAACCAACATAAAGTTGAAGCCCGTCTCTTCAGCAAATTTCTCTGCAAAGAAACTTTTACCACATCCTAGAGGACCATAGAACAACATGCCATTTGGTGGAAGCAGCTTATACTTTGCAGCTTTCTCTTTGTCCTTTAGGATAAATATCACCTTCTGAGTCAGCATCTGTTTCAACTGATTCATGCCTGCAATATCCTTAAAGCCATTACCTTTACCTTTCTGGATTTCAACCTTAGCTTCGGTTTCCTGCTTCTCTTCGTCAGCAAGGTTATTGCCTGGACCAGACTGTCGCCCAAGCTGCTCAGGCTCTTTGGGCTTCTCCAGCTCATTAACCCTGTTAGGATTCTGCAAATCGGCAATAAGTAACTCGGCATCGGCATATTTGCACGTACCATTTACGTTTAAGCCTTTCTGTATAATACGCTTATAGCCTTCATCAATGTTAAGGTCATCCAGATTCAAAGGAGTCTTTCGTGCTTCCTTAACAATCTTGATGCGCTCTTTTCTATCCGCTCCTTCAGGTATATGTATATCCCATGGCACTCGGTTTGTCAGCATCGTATAGAACAATGCTACTACAGAGAAGATATCTGTAGAATTGTTATACATACCTATAAACGTGGTGTTAGATTGATAACGCTCGTCTAAATCCGAGGTATCGAATGAAGGCGAACCACCTACGTATTTAGAAACATGACTCATATCTATCAACTCTGCTGTGCCACCTGTCTTTTCTGACAGCATGATATTACGAGGGGTTATGTCGTTATGGAACAAGTTGCGCTCGTGCATAAAATTCAGACCTTCAAGAATGTCATTCAGCACCTTGACAGCCTCATCTATCGACATACTTCCTTCACGCATCAACTTATCAGCAAGCAATTCACCGTTGAAATAGTTAGTAATCACATACTCGCACTCTCCTACTTGCTCATCACTATATGTCCCACATTCAATGTATGAAACAATATTCTTGTGACGTAACTTAGACATATAATCAATGCATGCAACCTTGTGATTATCGTCCAACATCTTTGCTGGCGTATTCTTAAGGACGAATAACTTCAGGAAGAACGGTTCTTCCTTTTCATCTTCTACACGATAAGTCTCACAATAACTATTCTCCTTGATGAGACGTACCACCTCGTATTTACCAATATGCTGTTTATTATTCAGTATTGCCATAGGTCCTTAGTTGTTACTATGCCGCAAAGATAACAATTATTTTAATAACATAACACGTTTTTCAAAAAAAATGCTGATATTTCAAAACTTTTTATTTATCTTTGCAGCGGTATTATTATGATGATATGGAAAAAGAAAGTCCTAACATGGTAAACGAACCAATGATGACACCGTCTTTACAGGCGGATTCCTCATTTGATAGTCCTAATAACAATCTGTTTTCTATGCTGTCGTCAATAAGCATAGATGATATACCTGTGGCAGTTAAGTTCCTTGTTGATAAGTTAGCAACCGCGAAAAAAAAGAGAGCAACAACCCAATCAACTCATACATGGGATAATTACAAACTTTCAAAAGAAGTGATTTCTATGGCTCCTGCTGAGCGAAAAGAAATCTATGGTAACTATAAATCAGAACTAGCAGACATTTTGGAGGAAAAATATAAATGAAGGTTTTTCTTGATACAAATATCATTCTTGACTTTTATGATAGTAGCAGAGGACATTATATGCCTTCGGCTATTATTTTTGATTTAGCAATAAAAGGCAAAATACAATTAGCAGTTTGTTCTCAGAGTTTTATTACAGCATTCTATCTTTTGCGTAAAGTATATAAGAAAGAAGAACTCTATAACAGCATGAAATCGCTATTCAAATTGTGTCAGGTTTCTGCTGTTGACTCACTAATTATTAAGAAAGCATTATCAAGGGAAGGACCAGATTTTGAAGATACAGTTCAATACTTTTCTGCGCGTAGCATAGATGCGGATATAATTATTACACGAGACAGCAAAGGATTTAATGAGTTTGATATTCGACATATAACTGCCGAGGAGTTTCTTGATGAATACTTGGCTAAACTTACATAACACTATGGATATTTAATTCCAATCATTAATATCAGCTGTAGCCTCAACAACATTCTCAATATCATCAGGCAAAGCAGGGAAAAAATCCATGCCGGTAATGCGCTCTACTTGATCTATTGAGTTATAATATAGGTCACGTTTCTTGGTGCCATCAGTGTTTCTAACAATAAAGCCGATTCCCTTTGGTTTCCCGTTTAAACACAGCACAACTTTAAAGAATGCTTCTGGAACCAAAACATTATTGGCACCTATTGCCTCATGCTCCCTATTCATAAAAATCGGGCCGCAAACTATATATATATCGTTAAATCTGCGCGCCCACCTTCTACAATCCATCTCTATACTATTCCATAGTCCACTATTAAGATTAGCATTTTGAGGACAAACATTAGTAAGAGAAAAGGTATCATACATTGCATCCTCGTTCCATTTATTATCTCCCGCTGGACACATATGACCACGCGACCATCCGCTACCTCGATAATCATCTAGCGTAGCCTTGGGATACGGGACATCTTCATCCTCATAAAAGTTGCTCATCCTTTTATAAGGGCCATCAGTATGACTACCAGATAAATTCCATGCAACCCAGTTGGGAAGTTTTGTATCCTTATTATATGAAGTAATGTAGGATGACTTGTGGAGTATTTGTTCTGGAACTCCTTCAAGAGGTTTGGGTGTACATATCCATCTGATGGTATCTGACATGGTGTAATGCGGTGTGATGTGCTGGACATCACTTACACTATGAGCTCTACCATAAGCACATGCTCGAAGAGAAATACAGATAGTAAAGCCAATGACTATAAAAGCCAAGAAGGCAATGCCTACTAGGAAAGCACTACTAAAGCGTATTTTCTTTCGTCGCCGAGGATTCATTACTAGTCTAATATTACTTCATCAACAGTCAAATTCTGCAGTCGCATACCGACAATCTTAAATACCGATACTATGTTCTCGGAAATTGGAGTAGTGGTGAAATACTGGGGATATGTAGCATTCCATGCCTGTTGCTCTCCAGTATCCGTATGAATAAACAAGAACCTTGCCTGCGGTTTCATTAGTGCAGTTTTCTTAATCTGACAGAATGGCACCGACTTTGTATCAAGTACAGGTAGCAGATTCTTTGCAGATGCATATTCTTTATCCAAATAAGGATAATCCTTTGTTTCGAAGATATGACGGAAAACGGTAAAGTCATTCAGAAAAGCCTCGATATGAACGAGTACTTGTTGCTTCAAATTGCGCTTATAAGCAATAATAGCATCATCATTCAATTTAAATCCCTTGAAATACTCGTATAGATGCATGTCCTTAGTCATCTCGTCTCTATTATCTTCAAAGTATTGACTAAGTTTCTTGTTGGAAAGAATAGGAATAAATGGATCCTTAACCAAAGGTTCCATCACATCAAGTCCCTTTTGCTCTTCATCATACCAAGTAGCAAGATTGCCAACATATGCCTTCATACCCTGATACGTTTTATCAATAGAGGCCTTTAATGTAAGCAATTTATCGATAACCATACCTGCTACATGCATTCTCATCTTCTGTTCACTGACTCGATTTTCGATTGCCCGCATCTTTTGAGATAAGTCTGCAGACATTTCTTCGTACTCAATCTCCAACTTACGACGTTGGCCTTTAGTCCACCACCAATAGTACAACAGTATAATAGTAATGAAACCAAAAATACCTGCCAGGATATAACACCAATCATTTTGGAGCCAATCAACAATGCTGTCGTAAAAAGATGCCGCTACTCCCCAAAGTACGGCAAGAGTCAGCATAGCACCAAGCATATACAGCCTAGCTTTCCACGAAGTAGAGTCAAACTCTTGGAGTGCAACTCCTCGCTCTGTATTATTAATATTATCCCTTTTCTTTTTAAGATTATTAATCTGCTCTCCTAATACGCCCATATGACCATCAAGTATCTGAGTACGCATTGACTGCTTACCCAATGTTTGCATAAGCATCTCGTAGTCCATCTTTACTTGAGCATCTTCCTCTTGCATTTTTCTGAGATGAACCTGCTCCTCGTCTACGAGGTTGCTTATAACAAAACGCTTTATAACAGCATCGAACATATTAAACTGAACGGTTTGCTTGCTACCAGTGCCGCCACCACTAACTGTGATTTTTATATTATTTGGATAGCTAACATCGGTAACAATACAAGCCATACGATTTAATTCGGGATCGCATATATATGAATAAGGTATATAGCAATAGCCATCAACACCAAAACGTGTTCCCCACGAGTTACGAACCAAGAAAAACTTAGTATCATCTGAATAGCCAACTACTACCATTGCATGATAACCATAGTCGGCAGACTCTATTTCTGCATCTGTAGGACGTTTTACGAATCCTGACGTAGCATGAAATGAATTATATATCTTTAGCGAGATGGCCACAGGATAGCCATCTTGAATGGCAGACTTGATATCCTTTTCCTCGACATTTACATTAAGAGCTTTGGTAATACGACGCTTCTCGCCATCAAGATATGCTGCATCAGATGGGACATCACTCAAAGAATGGGAATATGGATGTAAAGATTCAGCACAAATTCCTTGCACACCAATATTAGCAATGACATCTTGAAAACTACTACCAGTATCTTCGAGTTCCTTGCCGTCTAAATGGCGGACATTATAATAAACAAACGCCTCAGACAAATCTGTTTCTTCCTTTTGGAATCTTTTGAGGATATACTCATATATAGAAGATACAGCAAATACTGTGCACGCTCCTATTTGCCCCTGATTTTTTACAGGAGTAAAGTAGTCTTTGAGGTTTACGCTTTTTTCTCTTACATCTTTTGCTTCGTACGTTTCGTTAAATTTCAGCTCTTCGTGCTGAATATCGAAATGATAAACGGTGTCTTCAAAAATAAATCCATTCTCAGTTAAACGTTTACCACTATCCTCAGCAGCGTGAGTCATGGTACCGATTTCGTCAAGTTCTTTACTCTTCTCGCGAATATAGTTTGTTGATTGACGTATTTCGTTACGAAGTTTCTGAAGTTTCTCGATTGGTAGCGAAACATAACCATCCTCATCAGCACATAATGCCCCTAAAGGACCATATATCACAGTATCTTTCTCTTCGGGATCATCTGACGGGATCTTAGACACACATGCGTTATTTGCCTCGATAAAATAATTGGCAACTTCTTCGTCCAAATTATCTATGGTTAACTGGTGGTCGGAAAACAGATTACCCTTCAACAAAGCGTCATCATATCCTAAAACCATAGCCAATATACCCTGTTTCTCTGGAAGAGAATACCGAGGGTCTTGTATATACGAAGTTAAGTCGTTGGATATCTCATTGAACTTTTCATCCAATGGCGCTGCAGTTTGGGATATTATCGTTTCCTGATTCGTATTCTTCCTCCATAATGGAGTAATAGATTGCTGATAGAAATCAGAGAAGAAGTTTTTATGCTTAGCCAAACATGCATTAGCAATAATAGCGACTTTATTCAAGTCCACCTCTTTTGCTGGAACATCCTCACGTTCCATTATCCTAAGATAAGCACGACGCAAAAGATAATTCTCGAAATAGTACTTGTCGAGATTCATTACTGACAAGCCTAGTGCTGTTGCCAAATGTTCCCTATCGAAAATTCCAGCTTGAGTAAATACAGTATTGTACTTCTCCACACACACCAGAGCTAGTTCGCCCAAAATACGTAGCAATGAGTCCTGATCAAGATTCAGCGCATAGCCATCACTATTGGTATTCTGCATAACTACAATCTGTTCGAGTGTATTTTGCTCTAATTTCAAGTCTGTAAACTTCTTGAGCATCTGCTTCTGTGCATCCTTCTTTTTCTCCTCTTCCTCTGCAGTAATACCACGGAACTCCTCAGGAGAAAGAACACCACCCAAATTCTCACACAAACCTAATATCATGATTGTATAGTGAGATTGGATATTGCTTGTAGCCATAACTATGTGCATTGCTTCTTCACACGCTTTGGTATCATACAAAGGTACTACCAAAGACAATAAGAGGCTATTACTGTCACCAGGATTATTGATGGTAACAGTACTTTGATGAAGATCATGGAAGAAATGCTGCAAGTCTAACGCTCTATCACTACCCGTGAGAGTTTTAACTTCTTCCAGTTTCGTATTATACAAATCCTGCATCGTAGAGACAAAGTCGAATGAAGCGCTTTCATCTCTAACAGCCTTTTTAATCTCGGTTTTCCCATCCTCGTAACACCAAGTCATCGAGGTAAAGTATGAAGAAGCATCAGCCTCTCCATACTTTAGTATATACTTGCCAAGACGGGCAGCATACAGCTTCAAGTCCTGGCCGATCAGAATCGTCGCGGTATGTCTCATAAGCAATCAAGCAGCATGAGTTTGCTTTCTATTCTAGGGTCTCAATAAATTTTAATTCCTTCTCCATAAGGTCGGCAATCTGCTCATTGCCTCTCGACAGCAATTCCTCGTTGTCCATAAACAACTGAGAATACTTTTCACGATAGTTTGCCTTTACATCAGCACGCAACTGTTTAATAGCATCCTGACCATGATCCTTATGCCAATTTACGATATAATCCTTAAATTGCGGACGTAATGTAAAGATATCAGCAACGAAAGCGTTGAAAGCATCATTACGATATGTTGCCAATTCTACCCAATAATCAAGCAGAGCCTTACCCGTTTTTTTGTTTTTCACATAATACTTACCATTATCGTTTTTGATAAGTCCAAACACAAAGCCACGAACCCACAATTCTATGTCTCTCGAACCATCTTCTTTAACAGGCTCTAATTGGAAGTTTTCCTTTTGCATCCTATTATAAAGATTATAATCGAAGTGGGAGAAAATGTTACTATTAATATACTTCTGTCGATAGCTCTCGAGTGACCCAATAAAGTAAGCAGGCACAACACCAATTTGGTTATAGATAATGATACGATCATTCATACCTAAACGGGTAAAGTTAATCTTCTCTCCACCTGCAAGGCACTCTAATCTACCATTATCACTGAGGATTGTACTGTTCATCGGCACCCCCACGTATGTAAAGTGTGCAACACGATAACCTACCTCGCCACGAGTATTGATATTAAGAAGTGGAGAAGCCTTACCAAGGGCCATACGAAGGATTCTATCAAGTCCCTCAGGATTTTCCTTATCCATCTTCTTCATAACATCGTCGATAGTGGTATTTGCCCACTTCTTTGCAGTAGGCAGTAGGCGTGTATAGCCAAGCAATGCATTTTCAATTTCTTCTGTTGGTTTGGAATCAATCTCGTAGAACTTCTCGGTGTATGGTAACTTACCCAAGAAGTCAACAATCTGGATTTCATCATCATTAATACCAATCGTATTAATAGCCTGCTTAGCCAGGTCAATCTGGAACGAAGCAGCATTGTTTCTGCTCACATTATTTTGTAGAGCTGTGATTCTGTTTGTAAACGAGGTATTAACAGCCTTTAGTTTATTCTCAATATCATTAATTTTGAGCTTCTCTTCATTTATCGCCTGCATCAAAGCACTAAAGAATGTGATGGCACCATCTCTACGCTTAAGCTCACGAATATTGATGGCAAGTGCCATGCCTGCTTCGCGAACGCCCTGTCGCAAATCCTCAAGTCTACCCTTACTCTTAAAGAAATGACCGCTATACTCTTTCAAGTCAGCACAACTCACCTTAATGGCGTTTTCAATACGAGGCTGTGCTTCAGAAAGTTTATCTTTCTCATCATTCATCTCATTGAGGAACAAACCTACTTGGCTCTTTAATCCATCAAGTACATCATTAGCAAGGCCTACGCCACACTCTTGATTAAGACTCTTTACGAGAAGATTATGTAGTTCTCTCAAAACACGTCCCTTCAGTTCCAACACCTTATTCTGAACTTCTTCGTCCTTTGGTCTAACTGCCTCAATGAACGCTTTGACAGAATTCTCTGCTGTCTGGTCGTCATCAATGTCATCAAGAGGATATTTTGGATTTTTCGGCAACAAGAAATCAATAACATTATCATTCTCGGCTCCACCATTCTCACGAATATTTACTTCTGGAGAATCAATCCAGTTATTAACTATCATGTTTGCATCCTGACAGCTACTAATCATACGCTGAATAATGCGCTGGGCATTCTTTAATGCATTAATCTCGCACATGTCCTTACCTCGGAACAGAATCTCGCATGCTCCCATTCCACTAACCCATGCACGTTTGTTTCCAACCATTCCGTCACCATTCATAATACTCTTCTCAACATTGTCTGTTACGGAATCAACGGAACCTGATAATTCGCCGGATGATGTTACAAGCGCCAAAGAGATCATTTCGGCAAGTTGATCAACATTACTGTAAGAGTCGCCCCCCTTGTTACGATTATCAATGAAGAAGAAGGCAGAGAACGGTCGGCTCTTTACATCCTGAATACTGGTAACATAATCAAACTGCAAGCCTTCAGTACCATTGAGATGCATGAAATAATCAAGATCAATAATACTTCCATATGTATTGGGTTTCACACGATCCATCCCATATTGCGACATACATTCGAAGATGTCAGGCAAAACGGCATATCCTGTCACCTTACATTTACCAAGAGCTTGTCGTATTACATAAGCCATATTAATAAATGTACCAGCACCAGTACCACCACTCATAGAGAAAACCATATGTACCTCAACATCTCCAACAAAATCAGCGTCGTACTTAGGATTTGTTTTGATATTGGCAGCAGTGATACGACCTACAGCATCTTTTACCTTATTAGTAAGAGCCTCGAAATTACAAGTAAGGGCAAAACGTCCGTTGCTTCGTATTTGTCCAGCTCCTTTCGTCATTGCCGTAAGAGCAAAGACATTATTAGGATGCACCCATCCAAAATGTTGCCTACTTGTTATATAAGCTGCCTGAGCATCCTCTACCTGAATAGGAGTTTGCTCGTTGGGGGCTAATGATATTGGTCCATGAGAACTTGGCAGTTCTTTCTTATAAGCATCACCATCTGTATCTATTCCTAAAAATCCAATCATTGGCGGTACTTCACCATAAGTTTCAACAAACATTTTCTTTGTGTGCAGAAGGGCGTTCATACCCGTGCCACCAAGGCCTACATAGAGGCATCTTTTGATTTTTGTTGCCATAATATTTATGTTTTTAGTTTTTACTAATTGATTGTCAAATTTATCTTTGTATTATTATTTGTATTCTCCACTATATATTCACTCTGAGCATTCAGCATAGAGGTGTATGGATCAAAAACATAATCTTTTGTACGCAGAACTCTAAGTGTCTTTTTCTTGGCACCTGCCTCAAATGCTAATGGCGAAATCCAAATATCATTCTTCTTGTACAGGATCTCGCCTGTAAAGATTCTGCTGAGCAAGCTTTGAGTCATGACTTTATTCGTAAACACTACTCTACGCTTACCTTTTACATTCACCTTAGCAAAATATGGATCGTTAATCTGAATAGTTTTAACACCGATTGTAGGATAAATAAAATGCTTAACAATCAAGAACCACAATAGTAATGCAGCAAGAAGCATAATACCCAACCACATCAAAATCGTCTTCAAAGGATTCCAATTAACAACATATTTAGAACGTAAAGTCAACTCATATTTCTCTACTGGCTGATCGTTAATATTATCCAACTCTTGTTTGGTTGTGGCTTTAACCTTCATAAAACGTTTGCCCTCTTTTGCATCTGGATTGAATACAACAGAAAGAATACTTGGGGCGTTGTCGTTAGCATTCAGCGTTATCAAGTTGTTACTTAAAGGCAGCCCATTATAGAATAGTAGGAAATCCTTTGCTTCTTTTTCATCTTTAATTTGCAACTGAACGACCGAACCATCTTTTTTCGCCTCATCATTAAATGTAGCCTTAAGATCTATACTAAGTGTATCAGGATTACTGGCTCCCCAGAATAAGAAGCTATCATACCAAGCAGCCTTACCCATCTCAGTTTCCTCAGACACTAATTCCAAAGCACGTTCTGGCTTATTAGTCATCTGAACCTTAACTGTTGGATTTATAACACTTACATCACTTGATTGGACATCAAAAGTAAAATTATATATTCCAGGGAGTGCAGAATTAATCTGGGCGATTGGTTTTCTTGCAACAATCTGCACAGGAACCACCCCACCCTCTATCTTATTATTAATAACCTTAACATCAAAATATGGGTCGGAACATACGGCCTTAGCTGCGTATTTCCCTGCAGACGAGAAGCCTATTTTATGAACTCTACTCAAATTTAAAGTGTTTGCATAGATGATAAGATCTTTGTCAAAAGCTCCAAACACAGGGATTTCCTTTGTAGCATCAACAATGAACTCATTTTTACAAACATCTATTACCTTTACTACATCTTCATCAACAGCATTTTTTGTCAAAAGAACATAGAACGCATATGTATTGGTATACTTTCCACACCACTCACTTAGTTTCCTCGCTACAGCCCCATGAGGGTTTACATTATCCCTACCATCAGTTAACAAAATAATATAATTATCCTTATGTGGGTCAATGTACTGATCTGTAGCATCCCATGCTGCACAAATATTAGTATTAGTTGGTTTCTCAACATATTTGTCCAAATCCACCGAGATTTTATTCCATGCTAAATTATTTGCATCAAAACTATAGGGTGCAAGGATGTTATCCTGAAAGGGGATGATATGTAACGTTGTCCCTGGAACATGTTTATTAAGTTCCTTATGCAGATATTGTTTTGTGGTATTCCAAATATCTGGGCTACCTTTAAAACCGGTCATAGACTTGGTACAATCCAAAACATAAATATAATTACGCTCACGCTGAGCTAACACTGATACAGACAGTATCAGAGACAATAAGAGTATAAGCGTTTTTAGTTGTTTCATATCATTTTTTATCTTTTTATGTAGTAATACAAGTCCCCAGGACTTTTAGGTGTCAACTGCAAAGATAAACACTTTTTCCGAACCAACAAACTTTTATTGCTTTTTTCTACCGATTTCTTAAAAAAAATGGAAGATTCGAGAAATTAAAGCATTACATCTTGTCTTTTTTCACAAGTGCAACCACTTTAGCTTGGGCACGCTTGTGCATCTTAATACAGAAATAAATCAGAACCACAAAGCCAATGCCTCCAACGTATGGATTGACCAGACTCGCCATAGCAAGGGCATCATAAATACCATGAGCCAGAACTGGAGCTAGTAACACACATATTGCAACCTTGGGTGAGCGATTAACGAAATGATAAACCGAGTAGTAATAGCCCATCAGCACAGCAAAAGCATAATGCCCAGGTACAGCCAACAGCGCACGACTAATAGCTACAGATGCCCAATCATCATGACTGAACACGTATGATATGTTTTCAACCGCAGCAAAACCTAATCCCACACAGACTGCATAAACTATTCCATCAAAATGCTCATCAAAGAAAGGATTCTTCTTCAATACCATCCATAGCGCAAGCAACTTAAAACTCTCCTCTGGTATGGCTGCCACCAGAAAAGCCATTGCCGTGGTATCAACGAGTGTAGTTGGCGAGCCATTCTCGCCCAATAGCATCAACCCTATTATTTTTTCTACCACTATCACTGGAATAATAATCCCAATTCCCCACGAAACAGCCTTCATCAACATATACGTGGGTTCTTTCTGTGTATCCTTCTTCCAGATATACAGCAGCAATAATACCGCTGGCAGAAGCGAAGCTATCAGCATTGTAATCATATTCATCATCTAATTATTATAAGAGAGTTATATCTTTGTGATGCAAAGGTACGACGTATTAATCAAAATTGCAAGTTTTTTTTAATAAAAGGATAACACATACATATATTAAATTAAAAGAAAGGGAAAAGATTATGAAAAAGCTATTAAAAGATTGTAGAAGAGTGAGTATTATAAAGAGTATTGCTTGACAATAGCAAAGATGTATCACTTACACGTAGCAAAATAAAAAGCGGATTGATTTCTTTTATAAAATCAATCCGTTTTCTTGTTTAAACTCTTCATAAGTAAGAATAGGACGAGTTAATAGAGTATCTTTGTACTCTCTTTTCAGATTAGCTTCTTTCCGTTATTCAAGAATTTAATTAAAGGCTAAATCGAGACGAAACACACTCTGCTCTTTATAGTCAGGCATCATTGCTTTTTTTTGATTTAAAAATCTGATCATATATATAAGCCACAAGACCACAAAATGCTAACGACCAGAAAAAAACGACAGCCCCATCCCAAAATGATTCGTTGGACAATCCTCGCCAAACAGCAATTGGGAGTGCGAGAGCGGTAACAGCCACACAAAATGCACCTGAAATATGATCTTTGTTGTTAATGCCCTCTATCTCTTTTAACTTGTAATCGTAATAATCAGGAATAACAAGACTAAGCATTGATGGAGAAAAGAAAATGGTAAATCCAATCCAAAAAGAATGGCATTTAATCCCCAACCAGATTCCTATAATAAAAGTTAAGGTTATAGTAACAATCGCTATAAAATAGCACTTATCTTGTTTCTTCTTTAATGGCATTTTTTTTGCCTCTATTATTGCCTTTTGTTCTTCTATAATTTTATTTTTTTCTTCTTCTCTGATTTTTCTCTCTTCTTCTTCCCAACGCTCCTTATCTTTACTAATTTCTTCTATTCTTCTTAATTCCGCTATTTTTTCTTCTTCAATTTTACGCAATAGTTCTTCTTGCTTTTCCTTTTGTTTCTTAATTTCTTCTTGTATTCGTTGTTCTTCTTCTGTTTGTATCCTTTTAAACTCTGCTAATATATCTTTATTTTTCTTTTCTATTTCTTCAACAATCGTATCAGGCTCCTCATAACTTTTCCCCAACAGATCACAAATATCTTTCATGAGTGTTATTTCTATTGGATGCTCATTGATATTGCGAATATTAATATTTGTAAAAATCAACTTCATACCTTTAATATCGAGAAGATTAGAGTTATCGATTACATAAGGGATAATATTACCTTTATCTTTCGTATTGTAAGCATAACTTACCTCTCCTCTAGTATATTTCGATTTATAACTATTCTGGCTTGCTATAAACAAGACCAAATGTGAATTATCTATCGCTTCTTCTAATTCTGCAGGAAATTCTCCTCCTCCGGCAAGTCCTTTTTTATCAATAAAAAAGGTAACATTCTGTTTTGACAAAGCATTACATATCTTATCAACAACAGCCGTATCTCTTCTGCTATAGCTAATAAAAACATCAAATTTACTCATTTTCAAATACATTTTTATGATGATTGATAAAACGATTAATAAATACAACTACTAATATGGAGACTATTATAGAAAGTAGCCAAATGCAAAAACCATAGAAAAAAGAATGGTAAATATAACCTAAGCCGACAGAAATGCCCAACATTGCAAAAATGAATGTACCAGCATAAGCTCCAATGGCTGTCCCTGTATCTTTGGGAGTTTCTTTAGTACCAACTAAATACAAACAGCCCGTCATCATGCTAAACATTATTAAACTGCCAGAAATAAAAATAGACATAAAGATTATGCAATCTCTCCAATTAAACTTTATAGGATTTGAGAGAAAGTCAAATTTGTGATAATTGCAAAAATTTTCCCAAGTAAACTCCCATTCTTCTGGGGATGCACAACGGCCCCAAAAAGTATAGTCCCCATTTCCGTACAGCCAATATGAAACCAAATCGCCATAAAAGAAAACTACTAATAGATTTACAAAGGAGGCTATTGCTAATATTGCATTCTTTTTTAACGTTTTAATATTTGATACTATCTGTGATTTCTCCTGAATATTTTCTTTAATTTTATTATCTTCTAGTCTTTTTAACTCTATTTCCCTTATTTTTAATCTTCTATTATGATCAGCCTCCTCTAATGTCTGCAATTCTTCGTGTCTGCGTTTGTCTTCCATCAAACGTTTTTGCTCCTTTTTCAGTGTTTCTAATTCTTTCTCTCGCTTTATCCGCTCTTCTTCCTGCTGTTTACGTAGTTTTTCTTGTTGAATCTTTTTTTCTTCTAGTATTTTTTTTCTCAACTCTTCTTCTTGTTTTGCCTTTTCTTCAGCCAACTTGCGTTCTTTTTCTATACGTATTGATTCAGGTTCTTTATACTGCAATCCCAATCGTTCACATAGATCTTGCATAAGAGTAGTTTCAATTGGGTGCTCAAAAATATTTCTAATATTGACATTAGTAAAGATGAGTTTCATACCTCTAATACTTAACAAATCACTATTGTCAATTATATAAGGAATAACATATCCCTTTTCTTTTTCGTTGAAAGCATAATTTATTTCTCCTGTAGTAAATTTTGACTGATAGCTATTATTACTAGCTATATACAGAACTATTGAAGAATTGTCTATAGCTTCTTCCAGTTCTGCAGGGAATTCGCTTCCGCCAGCAAGGCCCTTGCGGTCTATGAAATATGTAATGCTTTGCTCATCTAATGCATGACATATTTTGTCAACTATTGGTGTATCTTTACGACTATAACTTATAAAAACATCATATTTTTCTTTTTTCATATTGTTTATCTTTTGTCAATTATAAATCCTAATTTCAATATCAATTTAAGCGTCTCCACCGATGTATTTCTGTCGTATACCTTTTCCTCTTCAGGAAGGTCTTCGTAAGGAATAAGCATTGGATGACGCTTTTCGGCATCATTGCGCTCGGGGCCATATTGCCAGCCTTGAGCAATGCGAGTTTGAGCCCATACTTCATGAACGTTTTTAGCCATTGCTTCGAGTAGAGGATTTAACTCCTCTGGCAGTTCGATATCTGAAGTATCAATAGGCTGCGGTATATACTTAGGTTCTTTCATATTCATTTGTTTATATCTTAAACAGCTAAAAGTTAATCATCCTCTAACGCAATGCGTAAACCGAGGCTGCAATAACGAAGATCGGGTTGGTCGTCACCTCGGTAGGAAACTCTAGCACGATCGATTTCTCTATTCCAACCACCACCACGACAGACACGTTCAAGTCCTGTTTCTGGACCTGTTGGATTGATTTGCTCTTCACTTGTAAAGTCACCTTTCCAATCTTGCACCCACTCCCAGATGTTGCCACTCATGTCGTACAAACCTAGCTCGTTCGGCGATTTCTGGCCTACATCATGAGAAGTTCCTCCGCTATTCTCGTTGAACCATCCCACCTGCATTAAGATGTTACCTCCACTATACTTATATCTTTTGCCTTTCTTACCACCCCTAGCGGCATACTCCCATTCAGCCTCGGTTGGTAAGCGAAAATGTCGTCCCGTCATCTCGTTCAGTTTCTTAACAAAGTCCTGGCAGTCAAACCAACTAACACTTTCAACGGGAAGCTTCTCGCCCTTGAAATGAGAAGGATTACTACCCATCACAGCCTCCCATTGATCTTGGGTAATAGGGTATCTTCCAATAGAAAAGGTTGACAGCGTGACCTTGTGAGTAGGCTTTTCATCTTCGAAAGCATCTTCGCCTTGTTCGCGAGTACCTCCCATCTCAAAGGTACCACCTTCTACTCTCACCATATCGTGTATTAACTCCATAATGGCTTGAGGCAGAGACTGAGTTGGAGCCTCATCAACAGCAGTTATAGCTTTGCCCCTACTATTCCAGAGTTTTTTAGCAGTATTCAACCTTCTTTCATCCATCTTCTTAGACTGGAATGGAACATAAGTCCATCCGCACGTTGGGCAGAACAGTGCGTTGATTTCATTCAACGCGCCGCATACAGGACATTTCTGAGTGGTCTCACCAATCAGTTTCTTTCTCGCATATATTTCATCAAGTACTCTTCTTTGGTCTGCATAGAGTTTTTGGCCATCAGTTTCAAAAGTAGCAATTTCTTCTTTGATTTTTTTGACATCCACACCTGCATCACCCAAATGTTTCTTGAGTGATCTACGCAAATCTTTCAATCCCTGTATGGGGTCGATATTATAACTAACATAGTCGAGCCCGACAAGATCAAACAAGATTGAGTCATTGTAATCTGCGTCGTCAAGTTTTACAGGAATAACAATCTTCTTTAGATATACGGCCATATTAACTTCCTTTACCGTCCATTGAGACTCGTTGGCTGTAAGCGAAGAAAAGAACAAGAAAACCTTAGACTTTTTGATAGCCTTAACAATGACAGATTTGAAAGCATCACCACTCTCAATACCATCCTTATCTATCCATACACGATAGCCATCTCCAGAGAGCACATTAGCAATCTCATGAACTTGCTCGGAATCTTTTCGAGAATAGCTTATAAATATATCGAACTCGTTGTCCATCTATAGTCATTTTTTAGTTATTACATGCTGCAAATATAGCAAATAAATTAAAAACACAGCACACTTTTTTAAAAGTTTTTTTCTTATTACTTGTTTTTCTCCTAATATTTCACTATATTTGTACCGATAATTAAGAACTTAAAACGTATCCTTGCTTATGAAACAATATACGAGGCCCCGTAATTGGTATCTTTTGTTGGCACCTTTTGTACTCTTTGCTCTATTCACTACAAGTTGCTCATCTCCTAGCGAAAGTAAGTTTGAACCAAAGATTATTGATAAGGATAGTTTATTAACGCCTTCGCTTAAGAGAATATTCTACAACACTGATTACCCTGCGGGATTAATACCTGTTATGGTCTTAGAAAATAGCATTGATGAACCAATAAAAACCAGTGCACGAGCCGACGATATTTTTGACGAGTTAAGCAACGAACTAGAATCTGACAATTATGAGGATTTCGGATTACTTGTATACATTACAAAAGAACCACGTTTGATGCAACTAAGGTTAGGTGATCATTATTCCACCTTTGGCAACCTATGCGGAATTACTTCAGGTCAAGATTATTTACAACTACAACTACAGTTTACTGAAGATAAGAAAGATGCAGCATTGACAGATATGCTTAATAGAGCATGTCAAAATATTGTCGAGAGAAATAATCTTAGTTGGTGGCAACGAGGACAACTATCAGGCGTAGCACTTGCTATAAACAATGTAATTGATTGGTTTGGTTCGCCCAGCAAGAATTTCTATGGTACACTTGTTGCCAAGCCTGTATATATGTGTATCTCTTATGGAAATAAATATCTGGGATCTTGGATATGGGGAATTGCATTGGTGTTTGTGCTTATTTTCTGCATAAGATGGATAACTACTCGTATTCTCAAAATCATCATTCCATCAATCAAAACACGAAACTTCCTTACGTGGTTTTTTAATATAATAATCAGTGGATTGTATTCCTTCTCTGCTGCAGGTTGCGCTATGTATTTCTCCAGTGGACGCCTTGAAGATTTATATGCTATCAAAGCCTATGGAATTCCAAACGTAGAGTCGTTTATAACAGATCCATCCATGTTTGTCCATGAAAACAACTTCTGGATTGCAGGATTGTTTATTTTCTTGATAATGCTTTCGATCTGTATGAACACGCTATGCAGTGATATGGTATTATTCTCTACTTTCCCTATTGACAAACAAATGGCCCAATGGAACTCACTTGACAAAACACAACAAGGTGTAATATTGGGATTAAATCAAGCAACAGAAATAAAACCTGGACAAACGCCATATCAGGCCGTTGCTGACAAGAAGATAGAAAAATTGGGCGACGTAATGGGAACCTATCTAACAGGACTTAGCATCGGAGCGGTATTTTTCTTTCCCAAAGCAGTACTTTGGACAGGTATAGTATACTCTATAGCCAAGATCATACCAAAATATAAACGTATTAAGATACTATTAAAAGCAAGATTCTCAAAAAATGAGACAGGAGCAGGTTTATTGGGAGGTATGGTCGTTCTCGTTTTAATAGTCACTGTTATATCTATGGGAGTTGATTGGTTTATAGACCCATTCGACCGCAAAGTAGAAACCGTAGTAGAGCAGCCATTGGCTCCTGTATATAAAAAGGTAAAAGTGACTGCCAAGACAGCCAATCTTCGGACTGGTCCAGGAACCGATTACGAATTCGCTACCAACAACAACGAGAAATGGCAGGTAGACAAAGGAACCGAACTTGACGTTATAGGAGAAGAAAATGGTTGGTATCAAGTTCGTATAGGCGATAACCCGCAAGAAGTGTACGTTAAGCAATCCTTATGCAAAGACGACATTAATGTAGGTCTTTATGGTAGTCTGCCGTTCGGTAAATCACAATACAAAGGCACAATGGATGGTTTTCCAATTGAGCTAACCATTACAAAGAGCAAGAAGACAGGCGACCTAAGTGGCACTTATAAGAATGTAAAATTCAAAACTGTAATGAAGCTATGGGGAGAAACATCTGCCGAACAAATGGGCAATATAACGCTTCATGGCACAGACAACAAAAAAGACTGGCACTTCTCACTTACAGGCCAGAAAGAACATATCACCGGTATAGCTGCTGATGATGACAACCTAGAGCTGCCAATAGAACTTCTTCCTAAGTAGGACAAAACAAAACCGCAGGAATTCAAATAAGGAGGAAAGGTTATGGGTTAGTTTTGTGTCTATATCACGCAAGAATATCATTGATAACCATCGAGTTAAACAACCAATGATACATACCTCCTGGTATACGCTGCATACACTCGCCTTCAATATTCAATACATATAGCGGACGTATGCGCCAACTGGCATTGTAACGATTCTGCCAGTCATACATACAATACTCCCACCAACCAGCACTAGCATCACCTCGCCACCATTCGCCTGTAACATAGCCATTATCCAGTCCCCATTTTGTCACCCCAAGAGCATTTGGTTTGCCACATTGATCGTAAACCCACCTTGGAGCAGTTCCTAAATCCAGAGTCTTGCCGAAAGACACACGACAAACAATCATCGATCCCGAAGAATAATGCAATGCAGTGCTCTTAACAGGTGCGAAGTATATACCATTGCCAGCATAATTGCCCCCACCGACATTCCACACCGCGCTCAACCAGTTTCTGGCCTCAACACGTCCAGGCCCCTGACAGATACCTTCGGCAGCAGCGCATGTTGTTCCGTGATAAACAGTTAGCGCTGGCACAAATGTATCGACAGCCGTCCATATACCACTCTCGATAAGAGTCAATGAACCGTGCCACATCACATATTTCATAATGCGCCATGGTATAAGCACAAGCCACAAGAAAAAGTTATCTGCCCCCTCGCGCCTACCCTCGGGCACAATTACCTCTACCAGATAGTTGAACATCTCAAAACTGCAATGCACCACCATATTATAATAGAAAGCATTGACAAAGCGTAGAGGTGTAAGCAGTATATACAGAGGTATAGCCCAATACGCCAATTGCTCGCGCAGTTCTGCATTCTTATTATCTGACCTGGTGTTACGTTTATAGTTCTGCATCCAAGGCCTAGCCAACCTACGCTGCAACCAATTCAAACAGAAAAACGGGAATGAGATCAGCCGATACAATTTATAGAATAAGATACTAACCAGCCCTAGAATAGTAACTAACACCTTTCGCAATATAGCAAGCACTATACACGCAATGCCCAAGTAGAGCGCCACAGACAAAAGACTACTGCCACTACTATCACTCTTGAGATTTGCAACTGGAGCTGACTCTATCGGTTCACGATACCTAAGATATTTAGCATAACAATAAGCAATGCCACCATTATAATCTATCACCGCCCACCCATCATCAGTCATTCTTTGCACCTTCACCCTTGTGCCCTGAGGCAACGTCTCCAGCTTATGCGATTTTTTAGTAGCATACTCCCTAACATTAAGATTAGTCGTAGTAACATACACCGCAGGGAGCCTATCCTCGCCCCTTGCCGGCACCACGCCAATGACCATCCACATCATCAGCACTATCAATACTACGGTTTTATGCATAAGCCTCAACTACATATCGTGACACACATTCGATTGCAAAGATAAGAGTAATAATTATATCCAATAAATATTTGCCCAAAGATTTCAATTGGGCTTTGTACAAAAGCGGTCTTATAATAACAGCCACCACGAAGCACACGGCTAGATCCTGAAAAAGAACTTGTGGGATTAGTCAGACTTATAGTGTCATAGTAGCTAAAGTAGTCCTGACACCACTCCTCTTCATTGCCACTCATATCATACAATCCAAGTTCATTGGCCAGCTTCGTCTTCACGTCATGAGTCTGACTATTAGAATTGTCATTCTACTTATATTCTCATTAATCCTCATGAAATTTACCGTTCGAATCTATATAACCTTTTTTATTCTTTCCAAACATTCTATATTTTACTGCAGGTAAAACCCCATTCGTAAATTCATCGGCTATATCTTCGTATAATTCATATTCAACATCTTTTCCCTTGAGATTAAACAATTGATAAAGAGATCCATCCTTCACCTTAATTAAACCGTTTCCTACTACACGTCCTTCTTCTCCCTTTATTTTACAAGTGAAATAGTAATTCCCTTTTTCATCTATAGCTCCTATCTTTTTCCCATTCCAGACGAGGGCAACACCATCAATAAATTCATTAGCTTTCGTCCACTGGCACGGAATAACCACACGTCCATTCTGATCAGCATAGCCATAAGAATCACCATACGTTACAACATGGAGGGACGGTGTGCTTAGTTCACTATTTATTTTTTCCAGACTCTTTTTTGCAAATTCATTTCCTTGTTCAGCAGCTTTTTCATACCATATTTTTGCTTTCTCAACATCTTTGGCTACACCTATGCCTTCATAATAACAATCTCCTAGCAAATCTTGGGCACGAGCATAATCTTGTTCTGCAGATTTTCTAAACCACTTAACAGCTTCATCTGGATTCATGACAGTCCCAATAGCTTTCAAGTAGCAGTATCCAAGGTTACATTGTGCAAATTTATCTCCTTGCTCTGCTGCTTTTCTATACCATTTTACTGCTTCTGCCATATTTTTATCGACGCCTTTTCCTAATTCGCAACAAAGTCCATACGAGCACTGAGATGACGCATGCCCTTGTTCTGCAGCTTTTCTATACCATCTTGCAGCTTCGCCCTCATTCGCTTCTACTCCCTGACCTTTTTCAAAACAATAAGCCAAACTATATTGTGCATATGAATACCCTTGTTCTGCAGATTTTACAAAATATTTTACGGCTTCTGCATAATCTTTCTGCTTACCGTTCCGGCCGTAGTAATAGTCGTCTCCAGTATTACACAGCTCTTCTGCCTTGCCAGCATCGGAGGTATCCGTGTCTTGCACTTCTTCATATTCGTCTGCAGATGCCTCTTCTTCATATTCATCTTCATCATCAAGATAGCAGCAACCCGCAGGTAGATTGTCTTCGGTAAAGAGAATCTGGTCGTGGGCAATGCCATTTTCATCCAACCTCTTGATGTAGTTATTAAGCTCTGTAGCAATTCCCTTTTTATTATTATCCAGATGTAGGAGAGACAGTTTCTTGGCATAAGTAAAGATGTCACCTGCTTCTATCTGAAGTTCAACATACGAAATGAGTAACAACTGCATCTCCTCGTTCTCGATGACTTCTGAAATATCAAGAAGTTTGTCGTGATTTCTCAGATTGGATAATACTTCCTGCCATTTGCCCTCAAACAGGCTACGTACAGAAATAAGGACTTTCATGGCTTGCATACAGTATTTTTGGATAATCTCAGGCGAGCAGAACGGCACAAGCATACTGAACTGAAAATCGTCAATCTTCTCTTTTCGAATGGACGGTTTTTCTTCACAAATGATATTGTATGCGTATATGATGTTATTGATAGCCTTGTCAAAGTTGCCAGCATGTACAATATCACCTTTTTGCAGTTCTACGATTTTATGATAAGACTTGTCCTCCTTGAACGTATCGAAAATGTTTACTCCCAAGTCGTTTACAAGTTCGTCGTCTCTAAAATCGGTATTTGCCGCATAGAACAACCTAAAATCTCGTTCGTTGGAGAAATCTCCCTCTGCGATTTTTGACGGACAATAGCCTGGGAAAAGAATATCGAAGTGTTCACGTCGGGCTCTCAGATAGCCGACACCAAAGAGATCGCCGTCGCCTACCCCTGTCAAATTTTTGGCATCGTTACGAATCAGTTCCCAGTTCTCCTTCGTTAAAATCAGATTGCCCTTCTTGTATTCTTCGCATGCAGCGTTATGGAGGGCGTAGTTATTGTAGCAGTCGCCAGTGTCAAGGTAGGCCTTAATATAGTCTACGTATACCTGATGATTGGCAACCTTAGCTTTCTTTAACACCAAATCGACATGATCTTTGCCATTCATACGGTCGGCTTCTTTCACAAATATCTTGTGCTCAACAGCGTATGTAGCCCACTCTGTCAGTTTCAGCTCATCCATATTCGCATCGAAAATGTTCAGCAACTTGTCCACTGCTTCCACATTATTTTTGCGGGCTGCATCTTCCAACTGCTTGATGTCCTCCAATTGGTTGACGTCAACATCCTCGCCTTTTAATTTCTTGGAAATATTCTCCCATTTGATGGCTAAATTATCATTATGTTCTACCGTCTCGCTGTCACGATAAATACATGCAAGATTTTCAAAAGCACTGGCAAAACTGTCTTGATAGTTTTTAAAATCACAGAAAGATACAATGCCTGCACCACTTTCTTCCGTAAAATGGTCCTCACCTTTTTCTTTCATATTCTCATAGATCTCACCTATCTTATTATACCAACGTAGGGCCTCAATATCATTCTTTTCTGTTCCATTACCCCAAAAGTACGAATTGGCAAGATACAGATAAGAAGAAACATTACCTCGCATAGCAGCTTGCTTGTACAGTTGAAAGGCTTTTTGTTTGCCTTCGGAATCTTTTATGTCTTCATTCTCATACATGACGCCTAAACAAGACATGGCACGGTAATTTCCACCGGATATCGCTTTCTCAAACCATTTCTGAGCTTGTTGCAAATCTTTTTCTACTATTTCACCAAACCAATAGTCTATGCCAATGCCACACTGTGCACTAGCATTACCACATTCTGCACTTCTTCTTATCCATTCTAAGTATTTGTTTTCGTCTTTTTCTACGCCATCACCATTTCGGTATTTATAAGCGACATTATTCATCGCTATTGGTAACCCTAGTTCTGCTGCCTTTAGTTGCAATTCAAATTCCTTTTTATCGTCTTTTGCAACACCAAGCCCTGTTCCATATCCATAGCACAGTCCTAAAGCATTGTAGGCGGCTGCAATATTATTTGCGATGGCTCTCTGATACATTTTTATTGCCTGTGAATAGCTTTGTTTGACTCCTTCGCCATCAATATAACTATTCCCCAAACTGTATTGAGCCTCTCCATCGTTTTCACCCATTGCTTGGTCATAGAGTGTATCAAAAGCTTGCTCGTAATAATGAATAGACCTTTGTTCGTCTTGGACGCCCAATTCTCCAGTATGAAATACCTTTCCCAGAGTTTTCATCGCCCTTCCGTTACCTAACTCTGCCGATTGGATATATAGTTCCAACGCACGCATAGTGTTTCTCTCTGTTCCTATACCATAACGATAAATACTTGCAAGTTCTTCCATCGCTTTAGCATGACCATCATCTACAGCTTTTTTTAACCAAAACATGGCATTTTCCCAACTCTGAGGTATGCCGTTCCCATGGTAATATGCCATTCCCAACCGATATTCTCCCTCAGGATGTCCCTCTTTTGCCGCTTTACGGAAATTATAGGTAGCCATCTCGCGATCGCCATCTTCATCGTGTAGGATTTTCAGGCCCTTCTGTACGTATTCTTCGCCTTTAATTGATGCGTCTATTTTCGGAATGACAGTTGCCGATGATAGTGCAGAAACAGAATCGTTGTTGATGCCTAATAGGACACAGACGTTACGGTACAATTCTCCAAAACATTTTTCCGGTTCCGGGAATGCCTCAATCCAGTTGGATTTGGTCAGGAAATATTCCTTAGTACCATCGAAACCGTCTTCGGTTATGCGGAACACAAGGACAGGAATCTTGCGGTTAGCGGCAATACTTATTTCGTTATCGGTCTGTTCAGAAGCATTGAAATCCTTTGAGAATACTGCCAGCATGAGCCCGCTGTTACGGATGGCGTGCGGAATGATACTCGGCCAATTGGCTCCTTTGGGGATATCCCGATAGTCTATGAAGCATCGAACCTTATTGCTTTCCAAATAGCCACAAATACCTTCAGCTATTATTTTGTCTTCATGAGAATAACTAATGAACACATCATATTTTTTCTGTTCCTTATCCATTATATTATATTTTTATTTTTTCCAATAAAAAAACCTAATTTCAAAATCAGTTTCAACGTCTCAATGGATGTATTCCTGTCGTAGACCTTTTCCTCTTCTGGTAGGTCTTCGTAAGGAATAAGCATTGGATGACGCTTTTCGGCATCATTGCGCTCGGGGCCATATTGCCAGCCTTGAGCAATGCGAGTTTGAGCCCATACTTCATGAACGTTTTTAGCCATTGCTTCGAGTAGAGGATTTAACTCCTCTGGCAGTTCGATATCTGAAGTATCGATGGGTTGGGGAATATAATCTTTCTTCATATTACTTACTGTTTTTAAGAATCCAAGGTATCTGACGGAGTATATCGTAATCTGTCTTTCTGATGTCATCTTTTTCTTTATTCATATCTATCCATATTACATTTGCCAAATCGTCAAACGAACGCAGGTAATCATGGATATGTTTACCCTTGTAGATTCTGTATTTGCAAGCTTTCTTATTGTCCTTGTTTTCATCATTGTCTGCAATAATCTTTCGGCATTCGTCAATTTCTGTCTGTTCTTCTGCATGAGGTTTACGGAATCCCAACAAGAGTTTCTCAATGTTCCAACGATTATGTTCAATATACCCTAACACTTCAATATTATCGTTGATAACAGCCTTTATGTTGGCAATTGATGCTTTGTCTATATCAATTCCCCACTGAGACAATTTTTGAGCAATAGACATGCAACAATAGCTACTACTCCATTGGTCGGCAACTGATGTACCTTCATTCCAAGTCTCCATAGCTATCTGTCGTTCGTCGACAGTCAAAATATGGTTTTCTTCAAAAATAGAAGGATAATCTTTATGATACCAATAGAAATAATTAATCAGCACCCCCATACGCTGATTATCGTGATTTAGATCGAACACAGTGTCTTCCATTCCGAAAGGATAGATATTTGCATACAGCCCTTGTTCTTCCTTGCTTTTCAGGCGTAACCAATCCAATAGCTTTCCGGAATGGTGCTGACGAATAAAAATATCAGATTGACGCAGAATTTGCTCTGGCAAATATAGTGCAATATTCATATCGGTAGTGTCCTTACCAGTACATGCGAAAAGGGCCATCTTACGATGTTCTTTCTCAATCCTGTCGCATAACAAACGCTGAACACCACCAGAGAGAGCATTACCACGAACAAACTCAAATTCAATGTCAAGAAAATCAGCATCCTTTCCTGTGAAATAAGTTGGCGGCATTTCGGTAATAACAGGCAGACTCTGATCTTTATCATTTCCTCCAAAGAAGTCGATGAAACGTGAGGATTGAATCTCAAAAATCTGGCGATAGCGAGTACGGAAAAGCGTCATTTCCTCATAAGCATTCAAGCTTATAAATGTAATGATGGTCTTGCGCACGCTACCATCCTTCTTGCGTGGAAAGTGCAGCGCATGAGCAGCCTCAACAGCCATTGTCACTCCCATTTTAGACATGCCAAAAATGATAATATTCAATTGCTGATCCGTGTTGGAGTCTACAAGAAGACGGGGATAATGTTGACCATTAAGAACCATGCGTGCCCAGTTTTCATAAAAACTGAACGGAATAACATTGACCGTTTCCTGCCAATTAGCGGCCAAATTCGTCGACTGTAACATAGTCTGTGTAGCAGGATTCTCCAGCAGAATATTGATTGTGGGATGTTGTTTGGGCTTATGCTCTTGTATGATACTGACAAGTTTAGAAAGACAATCTATATTCAGTGCATCATGATCATCGCTCTGACGATTACCGATAATAAATATCTCATGCGCATTTTCTGTTTGGAGATTTCTTAAATCGAGCTCTGAAGAACGCTGACCACTATATATAATAAGGTGTTTGCTCTTGACATCAACTACGGTATTAAGAGCATCACGCACTTCTGCAGGACTCTTTTTGGTAAGTATAAGAACATCTTTATTACGCCACTCTTCCTTATTTACAATTTGCTTAACCAACGAGGGCAATATGGTGTCATATCCTATCACTACAATATGATCACGAAGTTGATAATACACGTTACCTCCCTCAATCTTCTCGACCCGACGCTGAACGCTGTTTGACAGTAAAGAGATAAGCAAACCGCCAAAAACAATGGCGCCAACTATAGCTATCAAAGCGTAAATAATACCAATAATCCATGAATGGTTAGAAGGTAACACCCCAGAAAGATTGCCAGGATCTGTTAACAAAAGAAATGCTGTGCCTGGGAGATTTACGTCACCCATATTAAAGTTCTTATCAACAACGACAATTACAAACAATGTGGCGATTATCAATACAAACACGATCACAAATAATAAGCATAACCATCTGAGTTGCCTAGCATAACCAAGCGACAAGTCGTGATCGAGGGTTCTCCTTATCCAATTCAAAAACAGTTTCATCATTCAGAATATTTAAAGAATTTGGGCTTAAGTTTAATATATGCCACAAAAATAAGAATAATTTTTCAAATAACACGTCTGTTAAATCTTTTTTTTATATCAAAAAATCACTTTTTGTTTTTTTCGACAGATTTTTGCGAAAAAATTTGGAAGTTTCGGGGAAATTATCTACATTTGCCGCCGATAAACATAATTCTATCACAAAACAAACAAAATTTTAAAAGCAAAATGAACAGAATGACAATGGTTGCAATCATGTGCCGAGCGGTTCTAGGACGAGGGTAAAACCGAATCTGAGAATCGACAGGTGGATTGTGCGTTGTCGCCTTGCGATCTTTGAGGCTACGCCTCGAAGAACGGCTGCGCCTCAGCAAAGCCTGAAAGCGAGCTTTCGCATTGCATTCGGCTTGCGCGTTCTTTGACATTTTGCTACAATTGTTGGGATGATGTGATAGAGAAATCTGAAAAGGAACCTCTATAATACCAAGGGGCAGGTGTGTAAAAGCGTCTGACCCGATGACTCTTGCGCCCCTATCACACACGGGGCATACCAATTTATTATATATGAAAGATGTAATGATGATGTTTTATGAGAAACTTGAACAGACTGATTAACGACTTTAGATACCAGACAAATCTTACTATCTGGAAACATATGAACGCTATGGCGGTTAACTATGCCGTCTACTCTAATCGGATAAAGGGCTTTGCCCCGTATTTGTACAACTGCGATATTTATATTTATGCCGACTCGATGAACATGGTGGTGGTATGCGTGGACAGCAACAAGCACCGCCAAAAGCAATATTACGAGGAAACGCAGAACATAGACATGATGATTTATGAACCTGGATGCGAACCTCGAGAAAGTACTGTGTGGAAGCTAAAGGAGACGATGGAAATCATGAAGAGTCGGCTTGGAAAATCTCAAGCCAGTCTGAAAGTTTACGGCATTCTGCTGACAGAGGATGCCATTAACAACGCTTACGAACTGGAGGATGACTGGGAAAAGAACGACATCAAGGTGATTGACAACCTTAGCCATCTGAATCTGCGCAAGGCTGGTGTGAACGATGATGACGAACTGGCTAGCAAGGTGTACTTCGACATTGTGACCGACGAAAGTATTGATGCTAAGCCGGAGCCAAAGGTTGAAACAGAAGATGAAGACTACAAAGAGTTTGAACAGATGCTCTTTGACTTTGTGAATAATCAGTTCGACGAAGAACCTGATAGCATAATGGGATCGTCAATAAGAGACAATACCACAGAGGATGAAGAGGAAACTAATGAAGAAGAGCCTGAACCAGAGACTCCAGAGGAACCGGCAACGCCTACGACCAAGAGCGAGACGATAGACCAGAATATGGGCCTAAGTGTTGATATCAAAATACTGGATCCTATCGACAATCCGCGCGAGGAACTGGACAAGTTGGTGGGTTGCGAAGACATCAAGCACCGCATGGATGAGTTGGTGGCACTAACCAGTTACAACAGGGTGATGCAGGAGATGTTTCCTAACAGCAAGCAACACGAAGTGTCGCTTCACAGCGTGTTCTTAGGTCGTCCTGGCACAGGTAAGACCACCGTCTGCAAGATATTCGGTTCGCTGCTACATGATGCGGGAGCCTTATCGAAAGGGCATGTTGTGGTTTGCGACCGTGGCACCTTTATCGGCACACTTTGGGGCGACGAGGAGCGTTCGCTGCGACAGGTGATAGAAAAGGCGATGGGTGGCGTACTGATGATTGACGAGGCTTATCTGCTGAACGGCAAGAACGAAAACGACCCAGGCAAGCTGGTGATACAACTGCTGATGAACATCCTGGCCGACGAAACGCAGCGTGATATCGCCATCGTGCTATGCGGCTACAAGGACCAGATGCTGAAACTGCTCGACATGAACCCAGGTCTGCAGTCGCGATTCCCCAACAAATTCGAGTTCCAGGACTTCAGCGTGAACGAACTGCTGGAAATAACCAAAAGCAGGATTAAGGACTACGAGTATCAGTTTACTGATGGGGCCTGGGAGAAGTATCGCACCATGATGACACAAGCGTATCAGGTACGTGATCCGCAAACGTGGGGTAACGCCCGATTTGTAGCCAATCAGCTGGAACGTATCTACATACAGCATGCTACACGATGCGTGATGCAGAAGCCAGATGACAAGCAGGAATGGCGCCAGTTAACAGCAGATGACATCGTGCCCATCGAGATTCCGCGCCCCAAAGCCAAAATCGGTTTTTAGCTTATATCGGCAGGGCGATAACTCTCCACTCACGGAGAATCATCGTCCCTGCCCTTCGCTAATACCTATTTATCTGTCAAAAATGCTTCGAGCTTGGCCTTGATGCCAGCATCGGTAAAGCCATACGGTGTTGTACACACAATTCGCAAATCGTAATTATTGAAGAGCTCTTTGCTGCAGTTCTGAATATCCTGTTCGCTCACTTCATACTTGAAATATTTGTATGGTGGAACGTCTTTAAAAAGAGGTTTGGAATACAAGAAGTTGGCCTTGATACTGGAATGGGTATCCACAACAAAACTGTGATGAATATTGTTTAATTCCTGCCGCTGGAGTTCCTTTTGCTTTTCAATTGGTAATGGGGCGATATGCTCCTGGAAACCGTTACGTATGACATCATCCAACTTTTTGGTAACATCATCTATGAAATCACTGAGCTGCTGATCGTCGGCATATAGGTCTAAATTTTTCACAAAGTGTAATGCATAAACGGGGCGTCTAAAAAATGGTGCACTTTCATCGATCGACGTCACTACCTGTGCATGAAGCGAAGAACCAAGCATCTCGCCAATGCGGGTATATACCGCTGCTTTTCTGAGATAGTCAAGATCCTCTGAGCAGGATAGCGCCACACAAGGTTTTATGAAATAGAATTGAATAGAAAATATAGGACCTTCTCGTTTAGTCATCAACAACTTCTGGTTGCTCAGCTCGTTCACGCTTCTTTCGGGAGCAGGCATACTGGGGCAGCTGCCGAATTTCTGCTTGATGATATCAGCGATATTGCTGGGCGCTTTGCCATACACATACAGGCACTGATTCTGCGGCACATACCAGCGCTGGTAGTAGGCTTCGAGCTGCTGGAGCGTAATGCTGCGGATGCTATTAATTTGCTTATCCAGCAGTTCATCGAGCGAACATCCATCCACGAATGTAGCCTTCTGGTAGTTGGCATGTTTTTTTGCAAGATCGTATCTACTGTTAGTGATTTCATTCACCAGAAACTCTTTCTGACGTTCCAACTCCGAAGCCGAGAATCGTGCATGACCTGCTATCTCAGCCAACAGTCCAACACACGACGCTGCATAGGCTCGCTCATTCTTTAAACGAAACAGATTATACTCTGTACACCCGTTGTCAATCTCCGAACTGTAGGTAGAGATATCGGGAACAAGACCATTAACAGCACGGAATTGGGTAAATCGTTGCAGTTGCAGTTCATCGAGTTTATCTTTAAGCACACCGCATGTACCCGCAATAAGATTCTCAGAGCAAAGCATTCTTCTTAATAAGAGCGATATGCCAGGTGTGCCCTCGTCGTCGCCAGTTCCAGATTTCTGGATAAGTCGCATTTCCAGCTTGCTATCAGGAAAAAAGTTATTGCATAAATAATAGCGGAAGCCATTGTCGAGTACACCTGGAGTAATGTTCAAAGGATCTGTGATAAAGTCCTCGTACTTAACATCCCCTGACTGTGCCGATGCTTGGATGGTGAAAGCACAAGCAATCATAAAAAATAATAGTTTTGTTTTCATTACTATATCAATATTAGTGCCTCAGAAGGGCATTCAGTTTTTCGGTTATTTCTTTTTCAGGATAGTCATACGGAAGCACGCATTCTATCGTGATTTTTGACTTATTGATAAAATTCTTGCAGTAATCAGAGATATCCTTGCCGCTGAGCACGAACGTCCAGTAGGCATCAGAATTCTCCTGCTTATATAACGGTAAGGAATAAATGAAACATACATCGGGCTGTAAAACTCTATCGATAGTATTGCCTTCGCCATTGCCCTCCTGCAGCCTTTTCATAATCTGAGCGCAGCGCAGTGCCACCTCGCCATTCTTGAGCGTATCCTTTGGCATTTTTATCTTAACGCCATTACTTCTGACATCGTTTACCAAAGCTGCCACACTATCCACAAAAGCCTGCAAGCCACCGCCAGGTAGTTCTTCATTGAGGTCGCACGTAAAGGTTGCAGTCAACATCAAGCGCTCTGCAACTTGATAACGAGTAACGAAGTTGCTTGCAAATTTTCGCTCCCTTATCTTTTCATTGAGGGCGTGATTGATTTGTTTCAAAGCAAAGTAATCTCTGAAGAAGTTAGGACTCGTCTTTTCTGCCTGTGTCAGAATAGGCAGCGCAAAATTCAGCGTCAACGAACATGCTGTACTTCCCCATCTCTCGATAAGCATATTCTTATCAGTGAAATCTAAGATGGTGGGCGATGGGGCAGGCACACATGGGTGGCTGCCGAATTTACGCTTTATCATCTTCTCAATACCGTCGGGGACATTACCAGTAACCAGCAGGCACTGATTCTGAGGATGGTACCATTTACGATAGAATGCCTCAAGTTGCGACAGTGTAATCTTCTTGGCACTGTTTAATTGAACTTCACGCCATTCGGCAGGATCATATCCAAATCTGAAAACACCCAAGTTAGCATCTGTCTGTCGTGCATTCAAAACGTATTTTCGGTTAGCTACCTCGTTGATCATCCTTGTCCTCTGCCTTTCCAGATCCTCGGCACAGATCTTAGAACCCTCGGCAATCTCTGCTAATATCTCCATACACGAATCGGCATAGGCCAGTTCACTCTTTAGTTGATATAAGTCAAATTTCATAAAATTAGCCCCTGTGAAAGCGTTGAACCCTGAGCCGTATTCCTTGCCAAGCTTTTTCAGATATTGTATTAAGGTATCTCCTGTAGCGATCGGTCGATTAGCGGTGGCCAACATATGCTCCAGGAGATGTGATATCTCTGGGGTTTCGCCATCATCATGAAACCCAGTCTTCTGCAGCAGACTCATCTGAAAAGGCTGATGTACCTCTTTAACGATGTAATACTGAAAACCATTGTCGAGCGTTCCATGAATAACATGGGAGGTATCTCTCAGCAGGAAATCCTCAAACCTGAGAGTTCCTGATTTTGCTAACGCTTGCATTCCTAGAACGCAGGCGAATAAGACTAAAAAACTTTTTAGTTTAACCATCATTGTTGTAAAATTATAGATAATATTCAGTATTTTAAGCTTTTGCTGGTGCAAAGGTATATCAAACTGGGAATATACCCAAGTCATATAGCTGTTTGTATAATGGATTATTTCCATTATCAAACAACATCAAATTCAAACATATCTGATAATCAAGAATTTACAGACGCGGCCATCAGCTGTTGTGCCTGTCATTGTATCAAGACTGTATAAGGCGGGTTTGCTTGCGGGCGGCACGCCACTGGGGGAAATACTGATCCATGAGTGCATGGAAACGGGCGTTGTGAGTGGGCTCTAACAAATGGCAGAGCTCGTGCACTACAACATGCTCGATGCACCACTCGGGGAGCAACAGGGTGTAGATAG
The DNA here is from genome assembly GCA_015060625.1 of Xylanibacter ruminicola. Lineage (GTDB taxonomy): Bacteria > Bacteroidota > Bacteroidia > Bacteroidales > Bacteroidaceae > Prevotella > Prevotella ruminicola_D. The sequence continues at coordinate 112,883 of SUYC01000012.1, forward strand.
AGAAACAGATGACATGGGTCTTGATGTTACACATGCCCCAACGGGATATCATGGCCTTGTAGGTAATGGCGGATGGGGTGACGCCCATCTGCCGTGCATAGCGCTCTACCATCGGTTCGATGATAGTTTTCAGACGAGCAACAGCCTCTGCCCTATCCTTGCGGGTTTTAAGTGGTAGCTGACCATAGAAGGCAGCACGTTTCTGCTGCCGAGCAAGAGTGCGCTGACGAGCACCCTCAATCCAGTCGAGATGCTCGGCAACGAATTTCTCGACTGTTTTTTTCGGCAGACCGATAGGTGCAGAAACATGCACATCGCCATTTTTGGCGATGCGCATGGATAATCGGCTTGTAAACCTATAGGTGAGTTTTACTTGCATGTATTACTGCTGCTTGCTCTTATCCTTGGCCTGCTTGGCAAACTTAAAGAGCTCGAGAGGCAGATGACAGTAGCCATCGGGATTCTTGTCGAGGTAGTCCTGATGATATTCTTCAGCAGAGTAGAATTTCTGCAAAGGCAGCTTCTCGACAACCAAAGGTTCGCTATACTGGGCCTGCTGCTCGGCATAAACCTTCTCGATAACGGGCAGATCACTGGCATCCTGATAGTAGATGCCTGTACGATAACGGGTGCCCTCGTCGTGGCCCTGCTTATTCAAACTGGTTGGGTCGATGGCCTTGAAGAACATCTGCAACAAGAACTCGAGACCAACAACCTCGTCGTTGTACTTGATACGCACTGTTTCGGCATGACCTGTGGTATCAGTATAAACCTCCTTATAAGAGGGGTTCTCGGTGTGACCGTTGGCAAAGCCTACTTCGGTTTCAATCACACCTTCTATCTGTTTAAAGAAGTGCTCTGTACCCCAGAAACAACCTCCAGCCAGGTAAATCTCTTTTTCCATATCTATATGCTTTGTTAAATCCGGGTGCAAAGATACGACTTATTTCTGAGAAAACAAAAACCGCCAGCAAAAATTTGCTAGCGGACAAACACATTTTTTTGTTTTGGTCGAGGTGACAGGACTCGAACCTGCGACAGCCTGGTCCCAAACCAGGAACGCTACCAACTGCGCTACACCTCGGTTGTTTTTTGTTTTGCGGGTGCAAAGGTACGAAGAAAATTTGGAATACAAAAATATCAAAGCCAAAAAGTGGTATTTATTTACGTATTTTAACAAACAAGCCGTTTTCATCCCCCAAAACAAAAAAAGCCTCCCAATTTGGGAGGCTAATTATCGAATTTCAATTTTCAATTTTCATTTTTCAATTTTCAATTCTCAATTATCAATTACTTAATTATCCCCTGCTCTACGAAAATCTTCTTCAGAGCAACTACCGAACGGTCAACCTGTTCTTTAGTGTGAGTTGCCATCAAAGCGTAGCGCACCAGTGTGTCCTGAGGAGCACATGCAGGTGGAATTACAGGGTTGATAAACACGCCTGCCTTGAAAGCCAGAGCGGTTACCAGGAATGTCTTATTAACATCGCGCACATAAAGAGGAATAATAGGACTCTCGGTATCACCGATTTCGAATCCTTCCTCGCGGAAACGCTTCAGGGCATAGTTGGTAACATCCCACAAAGCCTGGATGCGCTCTGGCTCCTGCTGGATGATGTGCAGAGCCTCGAGAGCTGCGGCTGTAGCTGCAGGTGTGTTAGATGCCGAGAAGATGTATGTGCGGCAAGTGTGGCGCAGATAGTTGATGGTATCCCAATCAGAAGCGATGAAACCACCGATAGAAGCCAGCGACTTAGAGAATGTACCCATGATAAGGTCAACCTCGTCGGTAAGTCCGAAGTGGTCGCAAACACCACGTCCCTGTTTACCGAATACGCCGATACCATGAGCCTCATCAACCATAATAGAGCAATTGTACTTGTGCTTCAGCTCAACGATAGCAGGCAAATTAGCCAAATCGCCCTCCATAGAGAACACGCCATCAACTACAATCAGCTTAACAGCCTCCTGAGGCAGCTTCTGAAGCACGCGCTCCAAGTCGGCCATATCGTTGTGCTTGTAGTGCAACTGGCGGGCAAAAGCCAGACGGCGTCCATCAACGATAGATGCGTGATCGCGATCGTCGCAAATCACATAATCGTCCTTGCTCAGCAATGCAGGGATAACACCCTGATTGACAGAGAAACCTGTTGACATGCACAGACAATCGTCCTTACCAATAAACTTTGAGATTTCCTTTTCGAGCTTAACATGAAGATCGAGTGTACCATTAAGGAATCGGCTTCCGGCACAACCCGAACCGTACTTGTCGAGTGCAGCCTTGGCTGCATCAATAATACGCTGGTCGCCAGTCAAGCCTGTATAGGCATTAGAGCCGAACATCAGCACCTTGTGGCCACCCATCTCAACTTCCGTTCCCTGCTTTCCTTCAATCTCGCGGAAATAGGGATATACGTCAGCCTCCATAAACTTCTGTGGCTCACGATAATGCTTGAATCTTTCTTGTAACTGTCCCATTCTGATATAGGTATAGTCTATTATTTTCTAAATTTCAGGGTGCAAAGATACACATTTTTCGCTAAAACGTGCAAGTTTTTAATAAGAAATAGTTAGTTTTTACTATTTTTCTTGTCTTTAGGGGTTATTTTTCACCCAAAATTCGTAAATTTGCACCATAATTATGACAAAAAAGAAAAAAATTACATTTATTCTAAACCCAAAATCAGGCACCACTTCAAAAGCCGAAGTGCCAGCCTTGATAGGACAGATTATCGACAAAGATCTGTTCGATACCGAAATCTGTTTTTCCGAATACCGAGGACACGCTGCAGAGATAGCAAAACATAAGGCCGAAGAAGGCGTTGATATAGTAGTGGCCGTGGGGGGCGACGGAACCGTTAACGAGGTAGCACGATCGTTGGTACACACCAATACAGCATTAGGCATCATTCCTTGTGGTAGTGGCAACGGACTGGCTCGACACCTTTGTGTGCCGATGGACATTAAGAAAGCCATCGCCATGATTAACAATTGCAAGATTGATGCATTCGACTATGGTGTGATTAACGGCATGCCCTTCTTCTGCACTTGCGGCATGGGGTTCGATGCCTTTATTTCGCTCAAGTTTGCCGAAGCTGGCAAGCGCGGCCCTATCACCTACGTAGAGAATGTATTAAAAGAGGGACTGAAATACAAGCCCGAGACCTACGAGGTGACCGACGATACGGGTGCCAAGAAGTACAAGGCATTCCTGATTGCCTGCGCCAACGCCTCGCAGTATGGCAACAACGCTTACATCGCCCCTGGCGCCACCATGAAGGATGGCGAGATGGATGTGATTATCATGGAGCCATTTACAGCACTCGACGCACCACAGATTGCCGCCGACTTGTTTATGAAAACCATGCATAACAACTCGAAAATCAAGACTTTCCGCACCAAAACACTGCACATCACCCGCAAGCAGCCTGGCGCCATACATTATGATGGCGACCCGATTATGACCGATGCCGAGATTGATGTGCATATCGAGCCACAGGGAATTAAGATACTGATTAACCCCGAGGCTACCGAAGATGCCGGACAGCCCAACTTCTTGCTGAATGCCTTTAGCGACTTTTTTAATAATATAAATAATGTACGCGAGGACATTGAGCGACAAGGACACCGAATTCAGGTCATCAACAAAGTTTTGTTGAGGAAGCTCACTAAACTTTAGAACTGAGAGGTGAGAGGTATGATATGATACAACTATTAATAGTCATTCTGGTGCTGGCGGGCTCGGTTTTGTATGTTGGCTGGTGGATTTACAAGCGACTGCAAAAAGTAAATGATCCATGTGACGGATGCGACGGATGCCAGCTAAAAGAGCTGAAAGAACGCGCCAAACAGTGCCAGAAACAGAAAAAAAGCAATTACTGCACGAAAAAGTAGCTAAAAAATTTGGTAGTCTCAGAAAATCTCAGTACCTTTGCACCCGCATTTGAGAAAATGTCAGTCATTCTTTTTACCCGGTGCCTTGGATGAGTGGCTTAGTCAACGGTCTGCAAAACCGTCTACGGCGGTTCGAATCCGCCAGGCACCTCAGAAAAAATCCTCAGCAAACGCTGAGGATTTTTTTGTTACCCTACTAATTAATCTTCGGGAGCGAAGATGTCGCCCATCTCTTCGATTTCTTCTTCATCGAACCAGCGACTAAGCTTGCTCTTAGCCAGCTCTACGATTTCGGGATCAATACCCGTCCACACCTTCTTAAGCACATACAGCAGTACTGCCAAATCGTCGGTAAGTCCGGCAATGGGGATAGCATCAGGTATTACATCGAGCGGACTAATCATGTAGCCCAGCGCGCCAATGATGATAGCCTTATCAGCCTTACTCACCTTGTCGCTCTGCAGGGTGTAATAGAGAATCAGTGCCGCGTAAACCAGTTTAACACCTGCGCGCTTGGCTATACGCGCGATCTTCTCGGCAAATTCCGACTGCGAAAACTTGTTCGCATAACTCATAAAATCGGGTAATTCCATTTTCTTTACCTTGGTTAAGTTACTATTAAGTTATTTATTATTTTTTATTCTGATAATTCGGATACCAGTGTGAGAGGGATGCTTCTTAAGATACTGATAGAGCGTCATTGGCTCTACCACCACCTTGTGATGCAGTTGCGAAGCATTCAGCAGATGCAGACCATCGGCACGCCATACAGCGAAACCAAGATGGGCAATATCAAGTCCGGCTTTATTACAGGTAATAGCGATAATATCGCCATCCTTGATAGCTTTACGCAGCAGCTGACTCTTTCCCACCTGCTTTTTAGGGATATAGCGATACTTTGCACCCGACACCTGCTGTTCTTGCTTAGCAATAGCGCTAACATACTCAGGATGCTGGCGCAGGGCCTGATAGCTCTTGGGATGGGTGCTCATGTAGTTCACCTTAACGGTTTGTACTGCCGAGAAAGGCGGATTGGGCGCCTGCACCTCACTCACCACCCCATCCCGGGTATTATCGGTAATCCACTCGGTAAAATAATGCAATCTGCTGGGATAACCATTAATCACACCTCCACGATAGCGCAAACCTGTCAGCGCCCGCTGATAAGCTAACCACGAGTACTCCTTGTGCTGGGCACAGAGCGTAAGGGCTGTAACCGTTTCTACCAGCGTCGTACAATCCAGCTGCCGGGTGTTAATCACCAAACGTTCCTGCTGATCACCCTCGAGGGTATGAGCCACATATGGGATGCCCACAAACTTCTGGGCAAAAAACAGCGGCAAACAGGTTGATGCCGACAGAGTTTTGGCCTCAGTCAGTAAGCGGCAGATAGTAGCACTATCCTGTGGCAGCGCCTTGACGCTACCCGCACCTGCTGCATAAGACGAAAGGCAGGTAATAATACCTATGATAATATATAATACACGCTTCATGTTTTACGATATTTCTTTTTCAACATAAAATTATAGCCGATATAGGCGTTAAACGAGCCAAAGATATTATTGGCAGTAAAGCGCGAGGTGCGATAGTTGTTGGTGCGCAGGATGGCACTCCAACCGGCATACCATCGCGTGTTGTTGTAAACCATTCCAAAACGGCCGATACCATCCACGTTAACCTTATCAAAACTAAAACCCTTCTTCTCGCCGGCTATCTCGCCATAGCTCGACTTGTAACAGAGGGCAAGCTGACCGCTGGCACAGAACAACCAGTTCTTGGCAAACACCCAGTTGTAAGCATAGCCACCCGATATCATAAAATCGCTGTACTTAATGTCACTGAACATCAAGCCAGAATCCAACTTCAGCTCCTCACTGCGCTCCATTCGCGATTTGAGTGTCGAAGACAGCTTATCGTAGTCCATATCAAGCGTATTCTTGGTAAAACCGACACCCGCCATCCACGAACCGCAGCTAATCTTCTGACAAGTACTCTGGCTGAAAGCAGCCGGATATGAGAACCGTCCGTGATTAAAAATATAATAGGCACTGGCACCTGTAATACCCACATTCACACCATCGAAAGGCAGTCCCTCGAACAAATCGCCATTGAAGCCATAGCCCAGACGCACATCACGGATTTTATAATCGTTGCCAGTACGGCGATAGAAGATATCAATACCAACCTGCGATGAGTAGATACTCAGATCAAACTCCTTGCGCAAGCCACTCTGACTAAAGCCGATATTCTTGATATCAAACGTATAACCCAGGAAAAACCATCGCCACCCGAAATAAGGTCCGATTTTGGTGAGTCCATCTGGAGCTAACTTAATCTGCTGCCCATTACTGCTCAGGATAAAGCTCTCGTAAGTACGGGTCACCTGCCCCATCACCGTAAATTCGTAATGCTGGGGTTCGATATAATCCTTGTTCAGGCGGTCGAACTCGCGTACTGTTCGGCGAATCAAGCCCAACTCATTCTTTGTGCCAACGGTATCTACAGATAGTGTGTCGGGCTCAGCAGCCAAAACGCTTAGCCCCACCATCATCCACAACAACACCATCAGCCCCTTCTTCATATCAAGAAAAAAAATCAGAATTTGCCCAAAATGCGGTCCATCACCCAGTTGACAGGTGTGGCCGACACGCTGGTACACTCGCAAACGCCAAGCCCTTGCAAATGCTCAATCATATTCTTAATCAGCGGATATTGCACATAAGGCGGATTGGGCACCGTGATGCGCTCTTCGCCCTGATTGGTTTGCAAACGGATGGGCGTATAATCGAACACCGAAAAACTAACCTGTCCCTCGGTTCCGATAATCTCGATACAATCCTCGCGAGCCGACTCGTGTGCCACATAACACCACGAACCACTGCCAGGCAGACCATTCTCGAACTGGAAACAGGCACTTACCGAATCTTCGGCTTTATACAGTCCGCCACGATTACTGCAGATGCCTCGCGCTTCGAGAATCACGCCAAACAAATCCTGCAGGATATCAAGCTGATGGGGCGCCATATCGTAAAAATAGCCACCACCAGCAATATCCGGTTGCAAGCGCCAAGGCAACGGCTCGTGATTGGCAATCGCCTCCAAATCGGCCTGACGTGGGGGTTCTGTATAGCGTATCTGCACATTCAGTATTTTGCCAATCCTTCCACCTTCGACAATCTCTTTTACCTTCTGGAAATAAGGCAGATAGCGACGATAATAAGCCACAAAACAGGGCACGCCCGTTTGCTCGCTAATGCGGTTGATACGGGCACAATCCTCGTAACTGGCAGCCAGCGGCTTCTCGACATACACGGGTTTACCAGCCTTCATAGCCATAATGGCATAAGTGGCATGACTGGAGGGCGGTGTGGCCACATAAACAGCATTCACATCAGGATCATCAATCATCTCCTGAGCATCGGTGTACCACTTAGCAATACCATGCTGAACAGCATAAGTACGAGCATGCTTCTCGGTGCGACTCATCACAGCTACCACGCTCGAGCCTTCAACCTCGCTGAAAGCGGGACCGCTTTTTTTCTCGGTCACTTCACCACAGCCTATAAAACCCCACCTTAATAACTTCATTATTAAAAAATTTGCTGCAAAGATACTAAAAAATAGGCACGAATTACACGAATTTTCGCGAATTTATTTATTTTTTCGTGTTAATTCGTGTAATTCGTGCCAAAAAACGTTATCTTTGCACGCGAAAAAATAATATAAGCAATGGATACAGAGAAAAAAGAGATAGAAATGAAGGTGCGTAGCAGTCAGGCTTGCATTCGCGAGGGCTACCAGTTGTACAGTGCTAACTTCCGAAAAATATTCCATGCCACTTGGTGGCTGGCCATCGGTTTTGCACTGCTAACAGCTGCTGCTCAGGCACTGCCGGCGTTGATATCACCCACCCTACTATTACCCGCATCGGTACTGGCTGTAGTGACTGTAGCCGCATGGATAGGTGTAGCCAAATGGCGCCTGAAGAAAATGCAGATGCTGAAACCCGTTACCCTGCGCTACGGATCTTGGCTGATACACATAGGCAAGCTGCTGTTAGTGGCCTCGGTTTGTTTGGTTATCGTAGCATTGCTGGCCCTTCTGACCACGCTGCCTACCGTGATATTGATAACTGCCAACTGGCAGTCGCAGGTAGGTATGATGTTCGGCGATCCATCGGGCATGCCCGAAAACGTGAAATGGCTGAGTATCGTCGTGTTTACCATAGCCGGATTTATCCAGGCTTACGTGTGGCTCACCATGCTACTGCCCTTGTATCTGGTTAAGATTTCGATGTATATGCAGGACAAAGAGAAAGACGAATTCAACAAAAAAACAATATGAAAAAGATTTTATTTATCGACCGCGACGGAACGCTGATTGAGGAGCCTGCCGATGAGCAGATCGACAGCTTTGAAAAGCTGAAATTTGTAAAAGGAATGATACGCAACCTGGCCTTTATCCGCGAGAAACTGGACTTTGAGTTTGTTATGGTAAGCAACCAGGATGGCTTAGGAACCAGCAGTTTTCCCGAAGACACATTCTGGCCCGTACACAACTTTATTCTGCAAACACTCGAGGGCGAAGGCATCACCTTCGACGAGATTCTGATAGACCCTCACTTCCCAGAAGACAACGCACCAACCCGTAAGCCCAACATCGGATTGGTCGAAAAATATATTAACAATTCAGATTACGACATCGCCAACTCGTATGTAATTGGCGATCGCGAAACCGACCGACAGTTCGCCCAGAACATCGGCTGTAAGTTCCTGCAAGTAGCCACTAACACCAACCACCCATCACCCAACACCAATTCGTGGGCTAAAATAGCCGAGCTGCTGTTTGCCGGCGAACGCATAGCCGAGGTGAAACGCACTACCAAAGAAACCGATATCTGGGTGAAAGTGAACCTCGACGGATCAGGCAAGTGCGACATCAGCACAGGTCTGGGATTCTTCGACCACATGCTGGAGCAGATTGGCAAACACGGTATGATAGATTTGACCATCCACACCAAAGGCGATCTGGAGGTGGATGAACACCACACCATCGAGGATACAGCCATCGCCTTAGGCGAATGCATTCTGCAGGCACTGGGCGACAAGCGTGGTATAGAGCGCTATGGCTACTGTCTGCCGATGGACGACTGCTTGTGTTCGGCCTGCTTGGATTTCGGTGGTCGCCCCTGGTTGGTTTGGGATGCCGAATTCCATCGTGAAAAGATTGGCGAGATGCCCACCGAGATGTTCCTGCACTTCTTCAAGAGTCTGAGCGACGCATCGAAGATGAACCTGAACATTAAGGCCGAAGGACAGAACGAGCATCACAAGATCGAAGGCATATTCAAAGCCCTGGCAAGAGCACTGAAAATGGCTGTGCGCCGCGACATTTATCACTACGAACTCCCTTCAACGAAGGGAATGTTATAAAACAAAAAAATCCCAGTCCAATTTTTCTGGACTGGGATTTCTTTTATAGATTCTGTATCACTCCCCTACCTATCCCCGTTAGTTTTTCAAGTTGTCGTATCGATGCGCCTTTCTTTCTCAAATCCGCTAATGTTTTCAGTTGCTCTGCCCTTGTCAGTCCTAAAAACTCTATCATACTGGTAGTTTTAGTCATATCGTACAGCATCACCAACACCTGATCATCCTTAGGTCGTCGCATCTCATCCGTTAGTGGCCCTATACATGCCGCCTGCCGGGGCACAGGTGCCGATAGCATCCGCACCACATCCTCTTGGGATAGATGCTGATAGTTAGCTGGTATCTCGCTTATCCTTATTCTGATATCTGCCAGTCTTCAATTGTACGCGTATCGGCGTTAAACTTAACGCCCACCTTCACTACGCGCTTGTTTTTCCTCATCACGAGCTGAAAGCCCTGTATATACAGGTAGCAAACCATCTATATACCCAACACGAACCTCCTGATTAGGAATCGCCAATGTATAAAGTTGCGAATCGCGATCATAGTCCTTAATGGTAAGATAACCACTCTGATAAAGCAGAGGCAGAGCATCCTTCATATTTTCTGTTGGCTGATCAAAGTCCGAAGAGAACACCTCAAGACTATCCAGCGAAGTAATATCCGTTTTGAAAAATCTCAATTGATTAATCAGAAAGGTAGGAGTTCCACTCTCAAACCAGTAGTTATTTAGCTCTCTCTGTTGAAAAGCCTTTAGCAAACTGAATGGGTTATATATATCAGTTGAATCCTTGGTAAAGTGATAGCCATCATATTTCTGCTTCAACTGTTCATGCATAACATCTGCAGTTGTACCATTGAGTTGCGCCAATCGCTCAACATCTTCTTTCAGTACTGTTGCCAGTTCGTTTTCCGTAATACCACAAATATTGGCAAACATGGTATCCATCGTAACATTGGTAAGATTGTTGATGGTCGAGAAGATGCTTAACTGCGAAAATTTAGTAATACCCGTAATAAAGCAGAACTTAACAATCCGCTCGTTAGCTTTCAGGGGCTGATAAAATTCCTGCATCACCATTCGTTTATCAGCGAGTGTATCTTCTTCGTGCAACACCTCCAAAAGTGGCGCATCATACTCATCTACGATAACCACCACCTGCTTACCAGTCTGCTCATAGGCACGCTGCATAATGCCATTCAACACTTTTCCAGGACTGAACTCATCTTCACACTTTCCGTACAGTTCTGTAAATGGACGCAGCAACCACATCAGGGTGGCCTTCAAATCTTCTGCAGAACCTTGTCCTTTTGCCAAACTCAAATCAAGACGAACCACAGGATACTGCTCCCAGTCCTTTTCCATTTCCATTATTTTCAGGCCTTCAAAAAGCTCCTTCTTTCCTTGGAAATAGGATTCGAGTGTAGAGGTAAGCAACGATTTTCCGAATCTGCGCGGGCGACTCATAAAGATAAACTTTGCATAATGAGCCAATTGCCAAACCAAATCAGTTTTATCCACATATAAATACCCCTCTCGAATAATCTCCGAGAACGTCTGAATACCTATCGGATATCGTCTTTCTGCCATCATATCGTTGCTATTTGGCGACAAAGGTAGCACTTTCTTTTGAAAAATGCAAGCATTTTTATGTAAATATGTTAGAAAGAATACGTCTTTCTTTCACGCTTACGGCTCAGATTTTCCAATCTTCATTCGCGAAACAGAACCTGTCCCGGTGTTTCTGACATTGGTATCAACAAACACTTTCATATCAGAAGCCGTATTTATCGGTTAGTGCCTCTTCAAGAAGTTCATCTGCATTACTGCTGGAATCTGACATAAATCCACCCAATTTAAAGAATCCCTCTGAGTCGTTCTCCAAAGCTTTTATCTTCTGAGTGAACATCTTAGCATCAGCTGCTGTAGCTGCCAAGGCAGCCTTTTCCTGTTCTACCAGTCTTTTGGTTAGCGCAGCTCTAACAGCCTTAGTTTGCCCCTGTATTAATGTCCAAAGTGCATCTACAGGAGAAACTTTTTCTTGAGTATATGTTGTTGTAACCATAATTGTATATTTTTATGTCGAGTAAGTGGAGGGACTTTCACCCTCCCTTCTCACGGAACCGTGCTTGACAGTCTCCCGTCACACGGCTCTTCGTACTTAACTCTTTTGTTTAAATTGTTAATAATTTTATTTATCTCAATTTGTAAAGTCACGGATATGGGATATACCCACTCATCCAATGAGAGAACATTTGTCTGTTATGTGCTGCACATTCTACAAGCCAGTCATAGGCTTCACCAAGTTTCGTACGAAAACGCTTGTACTTGCGCTTCACCCATCTTGATAGCCTATCATTCAGATAACTCATTACCTTCCAAAACTCAGACTTACCGAATCTTGTGTAGTAATTCACCCATCCGCTGACTATCGGGTTTATCCTCTCTGCTATCTGCTCTATGCTCATGTGCGTCTGACGATTCAGATTCCAACTTCTTATTTCCGCCTTTATCTTCAACATCGCCTTCTTGCTTATCGCAGGACTGAATGCAGTGAAGATTTGCCCTGTCTTGCTGTTCTTGGCTTTACGAGGTCTGAAGTTATAGCCCAAAAAGTCAAAGGAAGTATGCTCGGAGTTACCCTTGCGGTTACTATCCTTACAATAGACTATCTTGGTCTTCTCTTCGTTCAGTTTCAGTCCGCAGTCTGCAAACCGCTTTACCAAGCATACTTTCAGATACTGCGTCTGCTTCTCTGTACGGCAGTGACAAATGGTATCATCGGCATACCTCTCAAACGGTATCGTAGGAAAATTGATTTCCATCCACTTGTCAAACACATACGTCAGAAACAGATTGGCTAAAACAGGACCTATCACAGACCCTTGAGGTACTCCCATCGTACGCTCCACTACCCTGCCATCACTGGTCTGATAGGGAACCTTGAGCCACCGCTCAATGTAAAGGAGTATCCACTTCTCACTGACGTGCTTCTGGACTGCCTTCATCAACAGACCGTGGTCTATCGTGTCGAAGAACTTGCTGATGTCCATGTCAAGCACCCAGAGGTTCTCATTGCAACGCTCTATTGCCTTGGCTATGGCACTATGCGCTGACCTCATGTAAACCACCATTCTAGCGTACCCCTGTTTTTCAACAAGTTACGAGAATGACTATTTTAAAAATTTTCAGTTTGG
>SUYC01000031.1 GCA_015060625.1 Xylanibacter ruminicola
TTAAGGTATCAAACAAGCATTCAACCTATGGCAGGGTTAAGGTAAAATCCATTCAACTTTTTCTAGGGTAGTACAGTCCTTTAGTAAGAGGACTGTAGTCATTAATAGCAAGTACTGACATATTCAAATAGATATCCATAACTTATCTATGAGATATCCGTAATATATCTACCCGATAAGTTACGGCACGTCTTTTATGTTCACGTTTGTGACAATTAGGACAAAAGACAGTCTTATTTGTCTCAATTGTCACAGATAAGAATCATAGAAACAGGGAAACGTGGAAACAGGGAATCGGTATGGTTTTAGAATGGTGGAAGCTAATAGATAAGTATATATTAAAAAAATAATAATCGTATCATTTATCTATTTATCAGCTTTCCCCGTTCAATATTAAAACCACCCTGAATCCCGTTTTCCCTGTTTCCACGTTTCTCCCGTTTCGATAAGTTTTTATGTTCCCACACGAGGAAATTTTTGCGCCCTCACGTAGTAGCAAGAACTACAATTAAAAACACAAATAAGGTCGGAGAAAATGGTCGTTGCAATTTATTTTGAAACTGTTGTGGCGGATGTTGTCGCATCTACCTTCTTGGGGTTTTCTTTCACCTCTTTGGCCTCGTATTTGATCTTCTCGAAGCCTTTGATGATGTCGGCTATGGTAGTCTTGTCGGCATCGTACTCGATGGTGACTGTTTTTGTATCAAGATCGGTCTTGATGCTTTTAACGCCCTTTTCAAAGCGGATGTTCTCTTTAATTTTCTTCTCACAGTTGTTGCAGTGCATCTGTGGGTTGGTGGTAAATACTACAGTTTTGATGTTCTTTGCAAAGCATACGCTTACGAATGCTAATGCGATAAATAACAATTTTGTTCTCATAATGCTTATAATTTAATCCAATTTAATCTTATACCGATATAATAAATGGCTCCATGCATAGGGCCCCATACCATGGTGGCATCAAAGTTCTGGCCCCATGGATCGCTGGCAGCGATGATAGGATACTGCTGTTTGCGACCTGTGATATTCTCGCCACCGGCATAGATGCTCCAGTGACGGAAGAATCGGGTTACCTGTGCATTTAGTTGTTCGTAACCCTTATAACTGCTCTCCCATGCAGGCTGTCCGTTGTTGATTGTGTAAGTATCAGGCATGCGTCCACCACCATTCAGTTGCAGTGTGGCATCAAACTGCCATTTGCCTAAGCCTGGCTTAAACTGGGCTGTGATAAGCCCTTTGTAGCGGTTGGTGAGCGGCTTTTCGCGTAGCACACCGCTATATGTTGATTTTACGTTGTTGCGACGATAGGTGGCTGTCATAGTAAAGCCATCGAATAGCGGGTATGTAGCTTCTATCTGCCAGGTGTGTGAGTAGCTGTCGCCTGCCAGGTTGGTGAAGTGTATCGCATGGGGATTGCTATCCATATCAACTAGCAACTGGTGCTGGAATGTGGTATAGTAATACTCTGCATTCAGTTCCAGTTTGCGCTCGCCAATAGGGATGCTGAGTGCTGCACTCAGACCATAGTTCCATGCCTCTTCCTGGTCGAGATTGTTATCAATGATGATCTGTCGACTGCTGGCCAGCAGGTAGTTGTAATCGCCCATTACATGATTGGTGCGATAGCCTTTTCCGATAGAACCACGCAGTGTCAGAATGTCGTTAGGTGCGTATTTCAGATGCATGCGTGGCGTTAGGAAACCGCCATAGATGTTGCTGTGATCCCAGCGCAATCCGCCCATTAAGGTAAACAGTTCACCTATCTTATAAGTGTATTGGGCATAGATGCCAGGTGTGGTTTCGTCGATATCAAAACGATCGTGGTTCAGACTTATACCTGTAGAAATACTATTGTGCTCATCAAAATCCGTTTCAAACATCAGCGAGGCATAGCCGTTGCGCTGGTCGGTATTGTATTGTTTATGACCATAGAGTGCATTCTGGTGGTGTAGCGCCCCCGAAAGAATCAAAGCTATGTTCGAGCCATGCTCTGGGTCGAGGATAAAGGCATTCTTGGTGAAGGCCTCATAGCGTTCGTTGGTGATGTCGATGAGATAAGGATGCACGGCGGCAGAGTGATGTCCGATTTGGCCGCTCTCACGATGTTCTTTCAGCCCCTTGATAGCTGCCTGGAAGATATAACCATCGCTCATGTAGGCCCAACGGCTCATCAGCGAGCCTTGGCGTACTTTCGGCATATCCGCAAAACCATCGTTGTTCTCATCGTGTGCCTTGTCGAGTATTTCGTAGTGTCCTAACAGGGCTGTGCTCCAGCGGTTGGAGAGCTTGAGGTTTGCACCAAGGTTAGCCTCCAGTTTCCCTTTTGTATTATAATATAGGTTTGCGTCGGCAAAAGGTGTGGCCTGCGGCTTTTTGAACTCTACGTTAATTTGACCGGTGATCGATTCATAGCCGTTCTTAACCGACGATGCTCCTTTCGAAACCTGAATACTCTGCATCCATGGGCCTGGGATATAACTTAACGAGAATGGGGCAGCCGCACCGCGATAGTTGGGGATATTCTCTGTCAGCATCTGCACATAGGTGCCGTTCAGTCCCAACAGTTTAATCTGTTGCGCACCTGTAGCTGCATCGGCATAGTTTATATCTACCGATGGATTGGTTGTAAAACTCTCGCCTAAGTTACAGCAGGCAGCACGAAGCAAATCGCCACTACCGATAAGGTCAGTATTGGCTAAGCCTCTTGTTTTGGCATGCTGATGACCGTGTGCCATTACCTGCACCTCTTGCAGATGATCGCCTTCGAGCATCTGCAGAGAATCTGTGTTTATAGTGCTTTGACCATAAACTCCACAAGTAACTATTGTTGTGGTTATCAGTCCAGTATAGTATCTTTTTTTCTTCATTTCGGCTGCAAAGTTATGCATAAAAAATGAATCAAACGCACATTATATCTTTATTAACTATCGAAATACCTAAAACGTGGTATTTATTTAGGCAGTATGGCGCAGACAGGAAAGTCCCGTGATGCGAAAGCGGCAAACCGCGAACATTATGAGGCAAAGAAACTAATAAATACTTGGCGATTGAGTAAAAAAGTGAAGTATTTAGTGGTTTTTGTTTCAAAAACTTGCCGGTATCGGCAAAAAGTTGTATATTTGTGGCATGAATTGGCGTAAAAACTTGCCGATAGCGTTGAAACATGGAGTATATATCAGTTAGAAAGTTTTCAGAAAAGTATGGTATTTCTGAGCGTACGGCTCGAAATTACTGTGCTCAGGGGAAGATAGAGGGGGCTTTCTTAACAGGAAAGACCTGGAATATTCCTGCAGATGCCGTCGTCCCTAAACGTGGCGAAACAAAGAAAAAGGTATCGCCACTATTATCTGCATTGAGAGAGCAGAAAGCCTCGAAGCTGAAGGGAGGTATTTATCATCGCACCCAAATTGACCTTACTTATAACTCTAATCATATAGAAGGTAGCAAGCTAACCCACGATCAGACCCGATATATTTTTGAAACTAATACGATTGGTGTTACTGACAGCGCTGTGAACGTGGATGACGTTGTAGAGACTGTTAACCACTTTCGTTGTATCGATTATATCATCGACCATACAGAGGATAAACTGACAGAGAATCAGTTAAAGCATCTACACCTTTTGCTGAAATCAGGAACCTCAGACAGCCGTAAGGATTGGTTTGCTGTGGGTGATTATAAACGATTGCCAAACGAGATTGGTGGACAGGATACTTGTGCGCCAGAGGACGTACACAAGCAGTTGAAAGCCTTATTGGATGAGTATAACCAGAAAAATAATATATCATTCGGGGATATTCTCGATTTCCATGTACGCTTTGAACAGATTCATCCTTTCCAAGATGGTAATGGCCGTGTTGGTCGATTGCTGATGTTTAAGGAGTGTCTGGCCAATCATATCGTGCCCTTTATCATTACCGATGAACTGAAGATGTTTTATTATCGCGGTCTCAAAGAGTGGGGACATATTGACGGCTATCTGACAGACACCTGTCTGACAGCTCAAGATATGTATAAAGATTTGCTGAGATACTTTAGAATAAAAGTATGATGTGGGAGGGCTGATGCACAAATATTAAAAAATACAAATTTTATTAAAATCGATACACATCATACAAGGTTTTAGTTTTAATCGCATTATAAACACAAACATTATTCACTTAATTAAAACTAGAAACTATGCGTATATTAAAGTTACTGCCACTACTGTTTGGTATGATGTTGATGACTGCTTGCGACAACAATGATGACGAATGGGAGTTATCTGAAATCGAGGGACTGCAAGGGCATTGGGCTCTTGAAAGAGTAGGTTACTTTGGGAATCCTTTGGAATTCAAACGAGGTCAGATTGTTTATCTGTTTACATCTGACAATAAGATGATTGTAAATGCGACTATCGACAACCCACCACTCTTTAAGCAGGGGATTCACAACTATAATTATAAGCTAGGAACCGAAAAGATCACTATCGATGGTATAGAATTTGGCTTTAGACTCGATGGACATCAAATGACGATCGTTGAGCCTGGTGCCTCCTATGATGCCGGCGGCATTTTCGATTTCGTCAAGGTCAAAAAATAGATCATTCTGATACGGGAGGGCTGACGGGAACCTAAACGGGAGGGTGAATTGTAATAATCCTAGAGCAACAGCAAGTGGAGTCTAGACTTTGAGACGGCTAATAATGAGCGGACGAGTGTTTGCTCTGTGGGAGTGGTGATAGTGCGCGATGGGGAGATAGTGGATAGCTTTTATTCGCTGATGCAGAAGCCTGCGCCTGGATAGCCAGGGAGATATTATAAATAATCATAAAATGCGGGAACGTTTGATGCGCCTTTCAATTATTTGTACTACTTTTGTGAGCGAATTTGCAATCATGGCGATTGACCAAGAAGTTATTACTTAAAAGAATCAATATGAATACAACTAACTTTAGGAGAACTATCTTTTTTGCGCTTTCCGTTTTTGCGCTTGGCTCTTGTAGTAGCAATAACGACGAAGATACAGAAAATAACGATGCCTCTATACCCGAAGAGGAATCCGTTACCAACCTTTTTGCCGAGTTGCCTGTGGCAGATAAGGAATATCTGGGTTCTGGGTATGATGTGACAGGTACTTACCTGGGCAACGATTGTTTGCGCGAATGCGTGATTGATCTGAGCAAATTGGAGCCTGATGAGATTTTCTTCTATTCTTATCCGTCAGGTCATGGTGACGTGGTGAGCGGCATCGGTAATTCATGGGAGTGCTTGGATGGTCTGCGTGAGTCGCAGGAATTTGATCAGCTGGGAGAGTCAGGCGATGTGTATTTTGCAGGCACCTTTACCAATAATCCACTCTTTAAGGAGGAGAAAGAACGAGGCAATGAATATGCATTTATGATGTATATGGATAGGCAGGCTCTGTACATTAAGAAGTTTAATTTCCCTTTGGAACTTGCGCGGCATGCGGATAGGTTTCTTTCTGATGAGTTTAAAAAAGCCGTTACTGAGGAGAGTGCACAGCGTATTGTAGAGCGCTTTGGCACCCATGTGCTGGAGAAAACATTCATGGGTGTCAATATTCTTTCTATCTACCGAACTGGTTTGCAGGAGAATAAAGAAGATCCTGAACGCTTTCTTGGTAGTATGTTCCGTCGCATGAGCGAAGTATATCATCCTTTTTTTAGTTACATCAAAGACGAGAAAGCCACAAAGGGTGGTGTCATATCCGTACAATGCCATGGAAATAATACGCAGGCACTGTCTGCTGAATTCTCAAATCAACCTCTCACTCGAGAGGCGTCGTCAAAAGTCATCTCTGATTGGTGGAATGCAACCAACGAGAGTAACCTCTCGCTTGCTCTATTGGATGGTGACGACCTGATACCAATTTACAAGCTGATAAGTGACGAAACCAAGCGTGCCGAAGTGCAGCGTGCCGTCAAGGCATATATTCATAGTCATCAGCTGCAATAACAGGCTTTTTTATGATACAAATATAACCGCAACCCTCCTAAAAAGGGTTGCGGTTCTTGTAAAAACATGCTTATAAGCAGTAGCTATTAGCATCATAGAATCTGAGCGATGCGTTCGGCATCGATACCCTCATAGATGCGAGGCTCGAACACGGCACTGTTCTTGAAATCTACAAAGCGAAACAGCTGCAAGGTGCAAAACTGACGGTCGTCGCTCAGGCAGGCCTCCAGTCGATAATGACCTATCTGAGCTGGAGCAGGCTTGCCATTCTGCTGTATCTCTGCAGCCATTCTGTCGAGTGGCATATTGAGCAGGCGCTCCAAACGATCGCCTTCGGCAGGGCTATACTCCTGTATGATAACTTTTACAGGACTCTGAGTAGGTGTGTAGATGACCTTTGTTGAAAACCATGATTTCTTGACAGTTATATTCTTATATGAAGAGACGGCAGCAGCCATCTCCAAGTTCTTTATGCTTGGCATAGTTGTTGTATTTTAATTAATAAAAAATGTGATGATAAAAACGGTGTGTCCCTAACAAATACAACAAGATGGCTAACGAATGATGTGCCTCAGCGCGATGACATAATAATCACGTGAGGCCGACACACAGAAAGGAGATGTCTCAAGTCTGGTTCTGCTGTCGTAAATGGATTTAAAAGGTTTGACACTATGTCGCAACGAAAAAGCGGATAGCGAGTAGGACAGTCGCTCTGGCTGTGAACTTTGAGTGGGGACTATGCGCTGCTGACGCGAAGTACAAATGCGGTATAGTTGGGTGGCATCGGTAATGACAGCATCATGATGCGTGTGCTGCCGTGGTGCCATCACAGCAGACTCCGGCTTGCTCGTCAGATGCTGCTGCAAGCCATCACTGCTCTGCCAGTTTGCGATAACTGCCAGCAACAGTACACTCTGCACCAATAAAAACCGCATCCAGTAATGCATACTTCTTGTCTTGCTAAAATCGGATGGCAAAGATAAGGATTATTTCTGAAACAAAAAAGAATTTGCCCTAAAATTTTGCTGTTTGCGAAAAAAGGAGTAACTTTGCGGCTCAGATAAATTTTAAAAATTAAGGAAGGCGAGATATGGCAAAAGAAGGCAAGGAATTGACTCCGATGATGAAACAGTTCTTCGATTTGAAGGCGAAACATCCTGATGCAGTCATGCTGTTCAGGTGTGGCGACTTCTATGAGACTTATTGCGAAGATGCCATCACCGCTTCGAAAATCTTAGGTATCACGCTCACGCATCGTAACAACGGTGCTGGCGCGAAAGGCGATGAAATGGCCGGTTTTCCGCATCATGCTCTGGATACCTACCTGCCCAAACTGATTCGTGCCGGCAAGCGCGTGGCTATCTGCGACCAGCTGGAAGACCCGAAGCTGACCAAGAAACTGGTGAAGCGTGGTATTACAGAGCTGGTGACTCCGGGTGTGGCCATGAGCGACAACGTGCTGAACTACAAGGAGAACAACTTTCTGGCGGCTATTCACTTTGGTAAGTCGAGTATGGGTGTGGCCTTCCTTGATATCTCTACAGGTGAGTTCCTGACTGGTGAGGGAACAGCCGATTACGTAGAGAAACTATTAGGCAACTTCTCGCCAAAGGAGGTACTCTTCGATCGCAATAAGAAACAGGAGTTTGAGCGCAACTTTGGTACGAAATACTTCACCTTCCAGTTGGACGACTGGGTGTTTACCGACCAGACTGCCAAGCAGAAACTGTTGAACCACTTTAAGGTGAAGAACCTGAAGGGTTTTGGTGTGGATCATCTGCAGTCGGGAATCATCGCTGCAGGTGCCATTCTGCAATATCTGGAACAGACACAGCACACCCAGATAGGCCATATCACGTCGATATCGCGTATCGAAGAGGATAAGTACGTGCGATTGGATAAGTTCACCATCCGCAGCCTGGAGTTGGTAAACCCCATGCAGGAAGATGGAAAATCGCTGCTCGATGTGATTGATAAGACCGTCAGTCCGATGGGTGGCCGATTGCTGCGCCGCTGGCTGGTGTTCCCTTTGAAGGACGAAAAGCCCATCAACGACCGTCTGAATGTGGTGGAATACTACTATCGCGAGCCTGAGTTCCGCGAGTGTATCGACGATCAGATACATCGTATTGGCGACTTGGAGCGTATCATCTCGAAGGCTGCTGTGGGGCGTGTTACACCTCGTGAGGTGGTTCAGCTTAAGACTGCTTTGCAGGCCATCCAGCCTATCAAAACGGCTTGTCTCTATGCCAAGAACGAGACGCTGAACCGCATTGGTGAGCAGTTGAACCTCTGCGAGTCGCTGCGCGACCGTATCGAAAAGGAGATTCAGAATGATCCTCCACAGTTGGTGGCCAAGGGAGGCGTGATTCGCGACGGGGTGAATCCTGAGCTCGACGAACTGCGCCAGATAGCCTATTCAGGTAAGGACTATCTGCTGAAGATACAAGAGCGCGAAGCCCAGGAGACGGGCATACAGAGTCTGAAGATAGGCTATAACAACGTGTTTGGCTACTATCTTGAGGTGCGTAATACCTATAAGGAACTTGTTCCACCCGAGTGGGTTCGTAAGCAGACACTGGCCCAGGCCGAGCGCTATATCACTCAGGAACTGAAGGAGTACGAAGAGAAGATTCTGGGTGCTGAGGATAAGATTCTGAGTCTGGAGGCCAAACTCTTCAATGACCTCATTCTCTCGATGCAGGAGTTTATCCCACAGATTCAGATAAACGCTAATATCATTGCCCGTTTGGACTGCTTGCTCAGCTTTGCCAAGGCGGCTGAGGAGAACAAGTATATCCGCCCCGTAATCGATTCGTCGGAGGTGATTGATATCAAACAAGGTCGCCATCCTGTAATCGAACAGGAACTGCCCCTTGGCGAGTATTATGTGCCCAACGATATATTGTTAGACAACGAACGTCAGCAGATTATCATTATCACTGGTCCGAATATGGCTGGTAAATCGGCCCTGCTGCGCCAAACTGCATTGATTGTGCTGCTGGCCCAGATAGGTTGCTTTGTGCCCGCAGAGGCCGCTAGAATCGGTCTGGTAGATAAAATCTTTACCCGTGTAGGCGCCAGCGATAATATCTCGCTGGGCGAATCAACCTTTATGGTAGAGATGACTGAGGCTTCGAACATCCTGAATAACGTGTCATCGCGCTCGCTGGTACTCTTCGACGAGTTAGGTCGTGGAACCAGTACCTATGATGGTATCTCTATTGCTTGGGCGATAGTAGAATATCTGCACGAGAATGCCAAAGGTCATCCTCGCACCTTGTTTGCTACTCACTACCATGAGTTGAACGAGATGGAGAAGAATTTCTCTCGAATCAAGAACTACAATGTATCAGTTAAAGAGGTTGATGGCAAGGTTATCTTCCTGCGTAAATTGGAACGTGGTGGTTCTGAGCACTCGTTTGGTATCCATGTAGCAGAGATTGCTGGTATGCCTCGCTCCATCGTAAAGCGTGCTAATGTGATTCTGAAGCAGCTTGAATCGGATAATGCCCAGGTAGGCACTGCCGGTAAGCCTACTAAGGAGATTGCTGGTTCGCGTGAGGGTATGCAGTTGAGTTTCTTCCAGCTTGATGACCCAGTGCTCTGTCAGGTTCGCGACGAAATCCTAGGCCTTGATGTGAATAACCTCACCCCTATCGAGGCTCTCAACAAGTTGAATGACATCAAAAAGATTGTTTCCGGCAAGTAGTTTCCTTGCTGTAAACAGTTATTTCCCAATAAAGAAACTGCCAGTTTCCCCGCAAGGAACTGGCAGTTTCTATATTTCCTAAAATCCGCAACTATCATCCAATACACGATTAAGGGTAGATTTATGAGTCGTTAGTAGCAGCTTTCAGTA
>SUYC01000032.1 GCA_015060625.1 Xylanibacter ruminicola
CGAAGAGCCGTGTGACGGGAGACTGTCAAGCACGGTTCCGAGAGAAGGGAGGGTGAAAGTCCCTCCACTTACTCGACGATAAACCTAAGCAATCCTATTCAAAGCCAGTTTTGATCTGTAAATCATCAATGGTGGTAATCTCCTTTTTACCACTCAACGATTGTCTGATAATCATGCAATTACGTTAAATATTATTATAAGATGATTATTATAGTATGATAATTGAAAGATAATAATTATATTTGCAACAAAAAAGCATGGTATGGTAAACAATCCTTTTATTCTGTATGGATATGAGTCGGAGGAGTATTTCTGTGATCGTCAAGACGAGACGAAGCATCTGCTCCGATTAATAGAGAATGGAAATAATGTTGCATTAATAGCTCCACGTCGAATAGGTAAGACGGGGCTGATAGAGAATTTATACCATCTAAAGGAGGTGCAGGAGAATTATTATACGTTTCTGATTGATATCTATGCAACTAAGAATATGGAGGATATGGTTATGGCGATGGGTAGCGCAATGCTTGCATCGTTACGGCCTAAAGGTGCTCAGATTATGCAGAAGTTTACAGGCTTCTTGTCTTCTTTGCGTAGTGGTATCTCTTTTGATCCTGCTGGAAATCCGTCGTGGAATGTGGAGATTGGAGATATCAGGATGCCAAGAACAACTTTAGAGGAGATCTTCCACTATATTGAATCGGCTGATAAACCATGTATTGTTGCTATTGATGAATTTCAGTCGGTTGCAAATTATCCTGATGGTCATGCAGAGGCACTTCTACGAACACATATTCAACATTGTCGCAATGCAAATTTTATCTTTGCTGGGTCGCAACGTAGCATGATGGCCGAGATATTTAATAGTCCGGTGCGTCCGTTTTACCAAAGTGCTTCGATGATGAATCTTGGCTGTATTTCAATGGATAAGTATTGCCAGTTTGCTCAGGGGCATTTTTCGAAGGCAGGCAAATCGCTTCCTGCCGATGTGTTCCAGATGGTTTACGAGCGCTTTGAAGGTATAACCTGGTATGTACAGCGTGTGATGAACGAACTTTTTTCTTTAACGTCTACAGGATCTGCCTGTACGGTGGAGATGATAGATGTGGCTATAGATAATATTCTGCGAGCTAACGAATTCAATTATCAATCATTGCTGTTTCAACTGCCACCAAAACAAAAGATGCTGTTAGTGGCTATCTGTAAAGCAGGTAAGGCCACTGCTTTAACGTCGGCCGATTTTGTTCGTCGCTGGCATCTTCCGTCAACAAGTAGTGTTCAGTCTGCTATAAAGGGGCTGCTCGAAAAGAGTTTTGTGACAACTTCGCTTGGTGTTTACGAGGTTTACGATAAATTCTTTGCCATGTGGCTCCTCCGTCAAGCATAAAGATGTGTTTCATGAAACAAGTTGAGACAAGAAATATTAGATTGTAAGAATGATAATGCCTATCTTTGCACCATCAATTATTTATGTTGATAAAAAATCTCAGAACAAGTCGGATTTTTTCTGGCTTGTTCTATTATCTATAAATATTGGCAATATGAGAATAAGTAGTCTAGTTTTAGTTTT
This sequence comes from Xylanibacter ruminicola, assembly GCA_015060625.1. Taxonomy (GTDB): domain Bacteria; phylum Bacteroidota; class Bacteroidia; order Bacteroidales; family Bacteroidaceae; genus Prevotella; species Prevotella ruminicola_D. The sequence continues at coordinate 1,571 of SUYC01000032.1, forward strand.
ATATTTGTTAGTTAACATTACTGTATCTGCACAGGTTACAGTAAAAGGTAAAATTACAGATCAGAATGGCCGTGGAATTGAATACGTAAGTATCACTGTTGATAGCCTGCTGGCCATATCGGATGCTGAGGGAAATTATGAAATAAGCGTACCTAATGGACATGTCAGTAATATGATTTTTCATCATATTGCATATCGTCCCTATCAGTTACCTTACGATGTATATAAGTTGGGCACTCAGAATGTCCAGTTGGAAGAGAATGCCTATGAACTTTCGAACGTCATTGTTTCCAACAAGGCCCTTAAAGAGAAGTCTATCTCACACAAAGGATTGAAGACCCCAGGCGATGTCTCGTTCAAGAATATAAGGAATTCGATCTATGAAATAGGTCCTGTGATTGATAACAATAAGGACTATATGATTAAGAATTTAAATTTCAAAGTTGAGGAATGTACATATACCTCTTGTACAGTCCGCATCATCATTTATGAGATCAATGATAAGAAATTTGTACCAGTACAGCATCGTCCCATCTATATAAAGTTCTCTGATAAGAGTCAATTCAAAGAGCATACTATTGGCGTTAATGAAGAAATTATCTTAAAAAAGAATCATACTTATTATATTGGCGTCGCAGTTGTCAGCACTAACGGAAAGGGTATTATTAATTTTCCCGCCTATCTTAGAAGTGGTTATGTAAGGAATCTTTCGTCAGGTAAGATTAAGAAATTCCCAGCCACTCTTGGCATCTCAATGAGAGGGCTGGTGTGGTAATAAAGGTTGTTAGAAAAACTTCTACCAATCTATCGCCAACCTGCTGGAACGCCTTTTTTTAATGGGTTTGCGGGGGGGTGGATGGGCGTTTTTCTTGATGGGGGCGTTCCTACCTCTTAGAGGCATACGCATTTAGGTTTAGTTGTAAAAGATGTTAAATACTAAAAATTTAGTTGATAAAATTTGGAACTACTAAATATTTAGTATATATTTGCCGGCAGAATGATAAACCTAAGTATTATGAAGGAGAAAAAGAAGCAACTAACCAAGGCCGAGACACAGGTGATGAACATCCTATGGAGTCTGCCAGAACAGCAGGGGTTTATTCAGGACATCATCGATCGCTATCCTGAACCAAAACCTGCCTACACGACTATCCTGACGTTTATGAAGATTCTTACAGACAAAGGGTTCGTAAAGCCAGAAAGGGTAGGCAAGGCCAATCGTTTTTCGCCGTTGGTGAGCAAGGACGATTACACCTACTCGTTTATCAGTGATGTAAAGGATACTTTTTTTGATGGCTCATTCACATCGCTTGTCAGCTTCTTTGCCAAAAAGGAGCAATATACCGACGAGGAGTTGGCAGAACTGAAGGAATTGATGACAAAAATCGAGTCGAAACGATGATAACGGCATTTCTGTTATATATAGGTAAGGTGGCGATACTGTTGGCAGTGTTCTTTCTGTTTTATCGCCTGTTGATGGAACGTGAGACTTTTCATCGCTTTAATCGTGCCATCCTGCTTTTGTCGGTCTTGATAGCCTTTATCCTTCCGCTGTGCGAAATCACCCTGCACAAAACGGTTGTGGCTGCATCCGGGGCTAATGTTGCATCTGGTGTTGCATCGGATAGCCCCTTAGCAACTTACGGTAATCCCATTCTATGGCTATTCGTTATCTATCTTGCAGGCGTAGTATTAAAACTGCTCCATACTGCTATCAGCATCTATCGTTTGAATAAGTTGATTAGCCAATGCGAGCAGCATCCGCAAGCGGATGGTACCACCATTGCCGTTTGCGCTCAGAATATTGCTCCGTTCAGTTGGTGGAACACCATTGTGTTTTCGCGTCGCGACTATCAATTACAGGATTCGGCCCTGTTGGTTCATGAGCGGGCACATATCAATAGCTATCACTCATTCGATCTGTTGCTGATGGAACTGGCGATTGCCCTGCAGTGGTTTAATCCTGCCATATGGCTGATAGGTAGTGAGTTGCGTGCCGTTCATGAGTACGAGGCCGATGCCAGTGTGTTATCGGGTGGCGTAGATGCACACCACTATCTGAATCTGCTGATGGATAGGGCCAATGCCAAGTTGGAGTGCAAGTTGGCTAATGCCATCAGTCAGCAAACACTGAAGAACCGTTTTCAGATGATGGCCCGTCATCGCTCCAAGCCCTCACGTCTGCTCAAGGGGCTGTATCTGCTCCCCGTTGTAGCCATCACCTTAGCTTTGAATGCACAAACAGTTATTCATTATCAGCAGTCCGAACTAACTCTCATCCATCCTGCGGCTGATACGGTTCAGACTCCAGCGCCACAGCAGGTGGTATCATCCCCTGCGGTTGAGCCTCATAAACAGCAAAGCACTCAAAAGACGGAACCTCAGTCAGAAACCGCATTGCTGACGATTTCAGGAACGGTAGTTGACGAAGAAGGTAATCCCTTGGCAGGAACCGCTGTGATGGAACATGGCGGCAAGCGTGGAACCATTACCGATATGGATGGCTATTACGAACTTAAGATTCCTAAAGGCACCACTGTGGATTTTATGAATATCGGCGTGGCCACAGTCTCCATACAGGTAAAGAGCGATATGACTGACCAGAAGATAATACTTAAAAAAGACGGATCAAACTAATCAGAAATATGAAAGCAAAGTCCTTAACCCTCGTTGTGCTGTTGTGCTTTTGTCGCATCTGCCCTGCTTCAGCTCAGATACAGGAAACTTTCTGGCATTGGCAGGTGATAGATACTGTACGGATATACTGCGTGTATGACTATGTGGAATATAATGTGTTCCGTTCAAATCACCTAAAGGAACACGAATTGTTTTGCGTGGAGATAGGCGACCGTCTTTCAAGGTATTATAGCTTGAAGCAGCTTGAAGGTGATTCGCTTTTTTATACAACACCGCAAGCTAAGCGGGAATATCAACGGCGTATAAGGGCTGTTTTAAGTGTAAAGGGCGACAACAAAACAAATCGGCTGGAAAAGATGGGACAAATCATGCCAGGCGGAAGCGAAGACGAAGTGTATAAGAACTATCCTGTGCAAGATTCTATGTTGGTATATAACGGTTGGCATGGACGGACGAAATACACAGAAACGATGATGCCGCAGGCTTGGGAAATACACTCTGACACCATGCTGTTTTTAGGCTATACTTGTCAGAAAGCCACTTGCCGATGGCGAGGACGCGACTATACAGCGTGGTTTACGGAGGAGATTCCTGTAAACGATGGTCCTTATAAGTTCTATGGATTGCCTGGGTTGATAGTTTCGGTAGAGGATGAAACAGGTGAATACAGCTGGCAGTTGCAAGGTGTAGAAATGCCCGCAAACAAGCGCATATATCTGTCGCAGCCGTTGAATGGGAAGGAGTATAAGCTAACAGATAGGCTGACAGAACTGCGCCAGCAATGGAAAAGTCGACTCCAGATGGTGAAGAAGGTCAACGCCGATGCCGTGATGTTAGGTAAGGAACCCCCAGAGACCGAAGATCCGTACGACCTGATAGAGCTAGATTATAAATAAAACCATTCCGATGATGAAGAGATTATTGTTCACCTGTCTGATGGCAGATTTAGCTCTTATTGCTTCTGCACAGATAAAAGTGACAGGACAAGTGACGGATAGCCAGAGTGGAAAACCGCTGGCTAAAGTAATCGTGTCGGCAAGGGATAAAGACAACAAAACCAAAAGCTTTGTACAAACCAAAGCCGATGGCACCTATATGCTTACAGCCACTTCAAATCCTGCTACACTGCATTTCTCAATCATTGGTTACAAGAAAAAGACCATTCCTTTTGTATCAGGACAAACGGAATATCATGTAATCTTGGAACAATCGGCTATCGAGTTGAGAGAGGTGAAAATCAAATCACAGAAGATTCGCCAGCGGGGCGATACCTTAGTGTATAGTGTGGCCAGTTTTGCCAAAGAGGGCGACCGTTCCATCGGTGATGTGCTGAAAAAGATGCCAGGCATACAGGTGGCCGAAGATGGCAAGGTGTCGTATAACGGCATGCCCATCAATAAGTTCTATATCGAAGGCAAGGATCTGTTGCAAGGTAAATACGGACTGGCCACAAAGGGCGTAGAGCACAAGGATGTGAGTAGCGTAGAGGTGATGACCAACCACCAGCCTGTAAAAGCCCTAAAGAATCTCTCTGAGTCAGAGCAGGCAGCTATCAACCTGAAACTAAAAGATGGTTCTAAGTCGCATCTCATCACCACCATCAATGCTGCCTTGGGTACACCTGCGCTATGGAATGGTAACCTCACAGCTATGATGTTCAGTAAACAATGGCAGATGATTTCTACCTATAAGACCAACAATACTGGCGAAGACCTGCAGCGCGACATCAGAGAACATATCGATATCTTGGATAAAAAAACACAGACTTACAGCGAGGCCGACTATCTGACATTGCCCGCAGGCAAACAGTCGGAACTGGAGAAGCAGCGCACGCTGTTCAATAAAACACATCTGCTGTCTACTAACTGGATATTTGGTATTGGTCGCGATGCCACACTCGATGCCCAGGTGTCGTATCTTACAGATCGCCAGCATAATGAGTATGAATCGAAGACTGAATATTATCAGTCGACAGGTAGCCGCATGATCGAAGACCGTCTGCATAGTAAGGCTGGCATAGAGCGGTTGGCTGCCAAGATGACCATCGAAGTGAATCGCGATAGTGACTACCTGAACAATGTGCTGCGTACGGATCTTGGTTGGGATGGCGGCGATGTGCTTACAGGCGGAACATACAATGCTACCCAGCATCTCTATCTGCCTCGCCATCAGCTGAGTAACTCCTTAGAGTACATCCATCGCAAAGGCAAGAATGCCTTAACGGTTAATTCGCAGAACCAATGGGCGTGGTTGCCGCAATATACTGCTGTGGAAAGAGATGGTGCCAACTATTATCAGGACTTAAGACGGCACTCGTTCTATAGCGATGAGCATGTGAATTTCGACATTGGAATAGGTGCTTTTGTTGTAGCGATGGAAGGTGGGTTGAACTATGTTGATCGCAGTCTGAACGACTATCGAACACGTAGATATCAGACTTATCTGACACCAACTTTGAAATATCCGCATCGCCAATTCAACTTTACCCTACGCCTACCACTGAGCTACTATCACTATGATTTTGGTGATAGCAAGCGCGATGATGTAAACTATGGTAGCAGCTTGGGGGTGTCGTATCGAGGCATCCGGAATCTTTCGTTGTCGCTCACAGGCGGTATCAGTCAGAATCCATACAATATCAGCAACAATTTTGATGGACAGCTGATGACGAACTATCGCACTATGATGCGTGGCACTACCGAATATGGCACAGCCACAGGCAAGAGTGTGGCGTTATCTGCTTTCTATCAGAATTCTTCTAATGGGGTATTTGGCTTTCTTACTGCCACCCGTATGTGGAACAAGAATCCGTTTGTGTCTATCCAGTCGTTCGACGGCGACTGGTTGATAAATGGCTTGATGCTCTGTCCTAACCATAGTAGTTCGTGGCTTGTGAATGGCAATATTGAGACGATGCTACCATTTACGGGTGGCATGTTTAAGCTCTATGCCAACTGGCTACAGCACGATCGCGAAATGTTTACTGGTGATGTGTTGACATTTTATCGCAATAATCTCCTGTCGCTCGATGCCATCATCAATGGCACGCTGTTCAAGAAACTCAACTGGAAGTACGAACTGGAGTATGGCAATAGCCAACTGCGTTTGGGGGATGAGGCTGCCAACAGTCTTCAGAGTTTTGAGCATAGTTTTTCGCTTTACTATTCGCCTATCAAAAAGCTGTCACTTTCACTTGTAGGCGAGTACTATCATAATGAGGTGGCGCAACATCAGTACACCAATCATTTCCTGATGGATGCCAAAGCCGTTTGGAAACTTCGTTCTAATCTCGAATTTACCTTAGCGCTTAATAACATCCTTAACGAGAAGCGTTATGCCTACACCACCTACACGCAACTTACATCGTTCTCCTCTTCTACTCCTATCCGTTCTCGTGAGCTGCTACTTAGTATCTACTTCCGTCCTTAATTTATGGTAAGATACCGACAAGAGAGCTGGGTGGATTGGAATAGAGATGAAGCAATGCAAAATCTGCAATCCTCCATACAAGCCAAAGCCCTTAATGCCAATATTTGTAGCAAGACTACAAACAAATCGGGGAAATGTTGTGCGCATACAAAATAATGCGTAACTTTGCATCCGAATCAATGCAAATTATGACTAACGTAGAGACGAGTCAACGTGAATTAAAAATTAAGTTTAACCGGGTCAACCCTTATCGTGAGTAAGGCTCCAAGTAGTCAACTAAAATCGTTAAACTACAACGAATGACAAATTCCTATTAGTGGAACGTGATATTCCCAGGTTGGGAACAAAACATTCCCAGGTTGGGAATGAAACGTTCCCAAGTTGGGAAAAAATGAAGCGCTTTTGGTGGCGAGGGTTGTAGTATTAGTTGGTGACTTTTCCTGATTTCACTAGACACTTTTTCTCTTTATTAACAGAAACAATAGACGATAATTCTGTTGTCGTACTGAAACTATAGACACAAGCGAAAAAGCCGTGCTGCTTTACTTGACACTTTTCGGCCAGAGAAGCTGGACTTGCAGATCCTAGGCTTGCTCGTTCGGCAAACCTGATTGCCCCTCGATGGGGCTTTCAGGTTTAAGTCAGGGTTGCTGGCATTCGCTTTCGCCCAGACTTGTCGTTCGGATCGGCAAAGATACGACATTTTATTCATTTGTGACACTTTTTTGAGGATAAATTTTGTTCTTCCACATCTTTTTCTGTTCTCCCTGTTCCATATGCGCCAGTGCAGGAGGCTTGTTTCCAATACTCATATGCGGTCTTCGATAATTGTAGAAATAGATGTATCTATCGATAACATTCCTTGCGTGTTCGATGCTGTTGAAACGTTGTCTTGGATAGACTGCGCTTGTCTTGATGATCCCATTAATGCGCTCTGCTACGGCGTTGTCCGTAGGCTTGTAATCCTCAGTCATGGATATGGTGATATCACGTGCCTTTAGCATTGCAACATACTCATCGCAGCAGTATTGTACCCCACGGTCAGAGTGATGAATAAGACCTGTAAGCAGCTCGCTACCAGAGGTTGCGACAGCCTGGTCAATAGCTTGCCGAAGAGCCTCCATCGTGATAGCTGCACGTAATGTGTCGGCAAGCATCCAACCAACAATCTTATGTGAATACGCATCGGTAATGAGATGCAGATAGCATACGCCTCCACATTCGAGTGCTATATAAGTAATGTCAGCTACCCATAGCTGGTTTGCCGCAGTAGGGACAAAGTCCTTTATCAGGTTCTTCCACTTGTGAAAACGATGATTAGAATTTGTGGTATGACGAGGTTTCGGAGGAGGAAGCATCAGACCATGACGACGCAGAATAACGAAGAAGCGGTCGCGTCCTGGCATATAGTCACGTCCGAAGAGATTTATAAGCATGAGCCACAATTTGTAACTGCCTATACGAGGGTCCTCCTCGCGGATTTCCCTGACATTCTTCACAATCTCACGCTCGCGGGCTACTTCTGCCTCAATGTCAGCTTTCGACTGGTAGAAAGCCTGACGACAATGGCCAAACAGCCGGCATACGAGTGTCACTTTCAGACAGCACTCGAAGACCAGCTCCATAGCTACTTGGCCCCAGATTTTTTTCGTATCTGGATGTCAAAATAATCCTCGGCCTTGTCGATCATCATATCACGAGCCAAGGTCTCCAGACGGGAGAATTCCAATGCCTTCTCCAGTTCCTTAATACGCTTCTTTAACTGCGTATTCTCGTCCTTGTAATCTTCCTTGCTGCGATTAGCCATATCCGTTTCTTCGGGTTCTGGCTGCAAAGATACAACTTCTTTTGATGAATCATGCTTCTTTAGCCAATAATTCAACACTTTGACACAGGAAATCTCATGACGACGGCAAAATGCACTTTTGCTCAATCCTGATTCTTGATACTCACGGAGTAAATTGAGTTGCTCCTCTTTACTGTACGTTTTGCTCTCTCTACTCATAATAGATAAACATTTTAATTGTTATTAAATGTGTCTACCTATATCAGTATAAGTCATTGGTGTTTCTTTTGAAACTTTTGGGTTCTGCGTCAATTTGGGTGGTAAATTCTTGTTATATTATTTAACTAACAAATTGATAATCAATACATTAGTT
>SUYC01000001.1 GCA_015060625.1 Xylanibacter ruminicola
CGGAATATTTTCTGCCTAAGGACCATTTCCTATCGGCTCATTGGCGTTTCCGACTGCAAACATAGTAACTGATTTATTTATCTATTATTTCAGATACTCATCATCCCTCACCAGCACCTTCTCGATCTTACCGACGTACATGGTGTGATAGTCACCCTGCGGATAACTCTGGTCGATGGTTTCCTGATAGATGATGCCACTTGGCTGGATCTCTGCGGCATAGACCTTCTTGCAGACGAGCACCAGCTTGGCTTCCTTGAAATAGACAGTGTTATCGGCATAGATGGGTGTGAGTCCTGCCTTGGCTATCTTGTCCTCGTCACGTCCTGACGTGCTGCCCAGATAGGCCATCTGCTTCTTGAACGACTTGTCCATGACACAGAGCGAGAAATAAGGCTCCTCATCGACAAACTCCTTGGTATAACGAGATTCACGAATGTAAACCACTGCCGAAGGATCGTTGTTACCCCACAGGCAACCAAGATGCCCCCATGAGGCAGTCATCGTGTTGCAGCTGTTCATTCCCGACGTACCGTCGCCTACCCGTAGCCTTTCGTCACCAGCCGTTATCAGCATCCATTCACCGCCAATGAGGTTGAACGGATTAAACTTCATGTCTTTGTAGTTGATCTCTTTCATCTTCTTATTTGATTTCAAAAAATGTATTTAGTTTTTCTCCATCTCGCTTGCTACACGAGCCTCACAGTCCCTCATGGCATTGATGGTCTTTTGCAGCACCTCATCCAATGGCCATCCCAGCATTTCTGCTCCCTGTTCAATGACCTCACGAGAACAGCCTGCGGCAAAACCTTTTGACTTGTACTTCTTCTTGAGCGACTTCAATTCCATGTCCTGGGATGATATTTTCCATAATCCTTAATAGTTTTTTTATCGATTCAGATATTTCCAGAGCTGAATGGAATCGTCGTGATACCGTAGTTTCTCAATGATCATGACGAGTTTCTTCTGAATGGCTTTCTGAGTAGTCCCCATCTGTTGGGCAAGACTCTTTACGGAGCGTTGCTTACAGCCCATGCCGAGCGTCTGGCGAAGCAGCAGGTTTTCATCCTCTGTGAGTGCATGACTCAGAAGGCTGTCAATCTTCTCAGACAGCTCGAACCTTGGCGCACCTTCAAAAGTGAACGGGTCATGGGTATCGACAATCGCATCCAGACTGCCGTAATTCTCCCATCTGTCCTGCAGCTGCACCAGCAGGTTCTCTTCGTCATGAAGCTCTGTAATATCCATTTCTCTATGCTCTTTTGCCTAAATTCATTTAAATGTGAGGGCAAAATTACCAATTATCAGCGTAAAATCACTATCTTTGTAGCAAGTTTTAACAAAAGTTGAATCTCGTCACGACTCAGCCAATCATGCAAGCATATTGGCGTTCGCTGCTCCGAGAATTGAGAATAATTAGGATTTAGAGATGGGAAACATTAAGATAATCAAAGGTGTATTTGACACCAAACTGGAGTTGGAACATGCTGGTGTAGCGGCAGGTTTTCCCAGTCCGGCTGACGAGTACCGGCACGAGACATTGGATTTCAGGGCAGGTAAAGCAGGACGAGGAAGGTATGCAGACGATGCGGACACTGGGACGCAACATGGCTTGGATGATCAAGAAACTGAATGTTACTGAAGACGGACATCCTCAGAAAGAACAGTCGGTTTGGACTAATTTCATCAGATAAGAGAAGATGTACGGTATAGCTGACTTAGACAACTGTTATTGCTCATGCGAGAAGGTTTTCCGGCCTGATTTGGAGGGAAAAACTATCGTGGTTCTGTCTTCACTCTGCTCTCGCTCAATCGCAGCCTTGTCCAACCTCGCCTGCAATGAGGTCGAAATGCTGGAATACGGGCGGTGTCTGAGATAAATCGTAATATTCCATCTCTGCTATTGGCAGACAGAAATATTCCATCTGGTCATAGCTCGTATAAAGACGGGGCAGTACGGGATTGTTCTCGTATATCCATCGCTTTACATCATCCTCCACATTGAAGTTCACCATCCCTGAACATCTAACGGATATATTATCTGCGTAGGCCAGTATCTCAACATTGGGATTCTGGCGTAACTCCCGATAGACTGCCTTCTGTGCAGAAGTGGCAAAGTAGAGCACATGCCTTTCCTGCTTCATGATCTGGAAGATGCGCAACTTAGGCAGATTGCCCTCGCACGTTGCAAGGGCAATCTCTTTGTGGTCTTTCAGAAACTGAATTGCTTTGTCGAACATCTCGCTTACCATTTCAGTTCTTCCTGCAGGATGACACCATCAGTCATGGGACTGTCAGCCTCGGTGAAGGCATTGGCCTTGTACTGGATGCAGAGCATGGTCAGGTTCTCGCTGCCCGTGTTCTTCAGCGCACGCTTGCCATCGGGAGCGACACGGATGATGGTGCCCTCGCTGACGGGGAATACCTCACCATCCACCTGATACTGGCCTTCACCCTTCAGGATAATGTAAAGTTCCTCGTGAGTCTTGTGGGTGTGCAGGAAACCGCTGTCCTGACCAGGAACGAGTGTCTGGAAACTCAGTTCGCTGCCAGTTGCACCTACGGCCTGACCTGCAAATACTTTGCCCTGAATGGTTACGTTCGGTCCCATGGGGAGCACGTGCTCGATAATCTCACTCATCTTACCTACGCTTACTGCGCTGTAATTCTTACCTCTCTTAATTGTCTCAATCTGTTTCATAATTCTTATTCGTTTAAAATATTATTTGTTCGTTTTGACGCTGCAAAATTACAACCTTTTTCTTATTCCCACAAGAAGGCACTTTTTGGTGAGATAGTTACCAAAAAGTAGGAATTGTGATGTTATCGGGCTTCTGCGAAAGTGACATTAACTTAGATTAACTAAGTGTAATTTGGTAATTCGGTAACTATTTGTTACCTTTGCACTAAAATCATGAATTATGGCAGATATCAAAGCAGAGTATTTGGCTTGTCCAATCAGGCAAGTAGTGAGTCGTTTCGGTGACAAATGGTCTATGCTGGTGCTCTATATGCTTCACGCCAGCGAGACGGGTGTATTGCGCTTTAACGAGATCCGCCGACTGATGACGGACTGTTCCCAGAAGATGCTCTCGCAGACACTGAAGAATCTGGAGCAGAGTCACCTTGTTCATCGTGAGGTCTATCCGGAGGTTCCTCCCCGAGTGGAGTATTCCCTGACAGAGACAGGCAAATCGCTGATGCCAGCACTCACAGCTCTTATAGCCTGGGGAAAGGAGCATTTCGATGAAGTGGTAACAGATTAACATTGTAACTTTCAGAGTATTACATAACTTAATAAAGCATGAGGCAATAATAGAAATGAAAATAGAGAAATTCACGAATGATGACTTTGCTAAAGCAGCACCACTGGCTGCTGGTGCATGGGGCGATTTTTATGCCGACGAACGGCAGTGGTTTATCGATGCAGTGGCAGAGTATATCCTTCGCTATAACTATAGCAATCCCTCGCTGGCCTTGAAGGCCGTGGGCGATGATGGCGTGATTCATGGGGTGCTGTTTGCTAACTTCCATGACGACAAGGCAGATGTCAGCCAATGGCGCGAGAACATTGAGGCACAGATGACCGACCATGAGCTTGAACGTTTCCGTCTATTGGCCGACTATATGCTGGAGGTTGACGGAAAAACGGTACAGTGCATGAGTGACGGCGAAGTGAAACTATCGCTCTTCATCAGCAATCAGAAAGGCTGTGGGAAACTGTTGCTGCAGGAAATGATGGATGAGTTCCTGCACAGAGACCTGAGGCATCTATACCTTTGGACCGACACCAGTTGCACCCACGAATACTACCCACAACATGGTTTCACACTGGTAGGTCAGTTCCTCAGCGAGGTCTATGACTCCTACGCTCCTGGCTATACCACGTATATCTATAAGAAGGGCATATCATCAGAGAGCAAATGAAAGAATGGCTGTTTCTGATAGGTGCCATTGTCTTAGAGACATTTGCCACCACGATGCTCAAATACTCTGAGCAGTTCACCAAGATACTGCCAACTGTCGCAATGGCAGTTGGCTATCTGCTTTCGTTCTATTGCTTGAGCCATGCCCTGCGCACAATGCCCATCGGCATTGCCTACGCCATTTGGAGTGCCCTCGGCATTGTGCTTGTAACGCTTATTGGCATTTTTGTGTTCAAGCAAGTGCCCGATCTCCCTGCCTATATTGGTATTGCGCTGATTATGGCTGGCGTTATAATAATCAACCTGTTCTCAAAAATGGAGACGCATTAGATAAATCCGAATTTTCGATAAGAATTGATGAAGCACCTAACTAACATAATAGATATAGAGCAGACCATAACGGATAACGGCATATGTCTGTTCTACATCAAGGCTCCAGATTGTGGAGTCTGCAATGTCATGCTTGATAAAGTGATGAGGTTGGCAGACCTGTTCCCGTCCCTGACTTCTTTCTATACAGATATCACCGAAGAACCTTTAATTGCAGGTCAATTCCTGGTTTATTCAGGACCAACCGTATTGCTTCTGATGGATGGCAAGGAAGTATATCGTGGATCTCAGTTCATTGACTTGGAAGAACTTGAATACAACATTAACCGATTGCTTAAGCTTTCAGAACAATGACTGACTTCGATACTATCTGGCGCACTCAGGATGAAATCAGGACGGTGGTCAATGCTGTTTTGGGGGAATGTATCTGGAATCTGAGCTATAATGATCGACGGATGGCTATTGAACTGGAGTTGACCAAGTATTACCCATTTCTGAGAGCTCCTCGTGTCCTTTCTAGAAGGCATATGTAGAGGCTTCTCAAACCGCCAGTCCTTCTATACCGTTTTCTTCAGATTGCTCGGAATTACTCCACGCGATTACCGTATGCAACATCTGAAACTGCATCCTTACAGATAGTTGAAAGCGTCAAGTTATGTGTGCCTGACAGCCATCGGCTTACCTCTGTCTCGGTCTTACCCAGACGCTGAGCCAGATTCCTGGCCAATCTCATAATACCACCGCTGATTTCATCAGCGGACTGACCATCACGATTCGGACCAATTGCACGTTCTGCATTCTGATTTGATTATAATCCGCTAATTCACTGGGAATTAGCGGATTTTTGTTTATGCTTTTATTTCTCAATCAACCAGTATTCCATGTGCTTGGTGGTTCGCTTGCTTGTAAAGTTGAACTGCACATCGTTAAGCGCAGAACCAATCTTTCTGAACGATGTTTCTGGATCGAAATTAGCATAGCGCGAGGCCAGTAGGGCACTGATGTCGCCCAGGCTCCACCACTTGGCTTGCTCTGTTTCCTTGGGGCGGCGGAAGGTTTCGCCTATCATCTCTACCAGGTCGTTCAATTTCTGGAACGGCTCGTTCTCCTCTATCAGCGTGCTGATTTCATCGTCGTTCAGCCAAAAACGCTCACCTTGATTAAACAGGTGCAGGGCTTGGGCAAAAAGCTGCTCGTGGTTCAGCGTGTCGCTGAAGTCGATGTTGCCATCTACGCCAACGCATACAAAACGGCGGCTTCCCGTTGGGTCAACCAGTGGTTTCATCTGGTTGGTAGTGCCGATAAACGAGGTGTAGCGGCGATACAACTTGATGGTCTTGCCGTAAGGCGGACGGAACTTCACATCGCTCGACGACAACAGATACTTCAGCACAATCTGCTGCGACGAGGTGGTTTTATCAAACTCGTCGATGTTGATAAGCGCAAACGAGGTGAGAGCGATATTCAGGTCGAACTCGTTCTTAAAGTTCAGCTTGTCGTTGTAGTAATCGCGCAGTTCGGGTGGCAGGATAATCTTGCAGAATCGCGTTTTACCGCATCCCTGGCGACCAATCAATAGTGGCGTTAGTGCATTGCCAGTCAACTGCTTGTCGCTCTCGCGCCATTGTCCCACCATGCCCATCAGCCAATATTTCAGGTACTTGGGCCAATGTGTCTGCTTGGTGGGCACGCGGGCTGCCAGCTCGGCTATATAATCGTGCCCATCCCATTTGGGCAACTGGTCGAGCCAGGTGTTGATGGGGTCGAACTGCTCGATGCGGGTTGAGTCGATAAATCGGTTCACGTTTCTGTCCCAGGCTTTCAGTCCTAACTCGGTGGCTCTCAGCGTCATATCATTGCGAACCTCCTCGGTTAGTGGCTTGAATCGCTGGTCGTCGCTGAACTTCTCGCGATATTCAGCCACGCCTGTCAGCAGGTTTTTGCGCATGTCAAAGTTCGAGTTCAGGAAAATCTCGGTCTTCATCGCCTGGATGGTGTCTTCGGGCACACTCTTTAGCGGATGAGGCTTGTGCTTCTCGCGATAACCCTCCTGCTCAGCCACGCTATAAACAGTCTGGAAAATCTTCTCAACCAGCATTTTGTCGCGATTCAACACAGGGTGCAGCATCGTCAAGCCCTTGGCATGCGCCTGAGGGATACCCTCGTCAAGGCATCTGGCTGCTATCTGCATCAGCAGTTCAGCCTCCTTATTCTCATCCGGCAAGTCGAAATAGTGGCCCATCACCGTCTCGACAATAAAAGTCCAGTTCAGATGATAGGTTCGCGTCACGGTGCGGCCAGGCATCAGATGGTCTTCGTCGCGACTGATAGTTACAGGCTGGGGTAGGGTGTGATCCTTTGTGTCGGCATAAAACGGGCGTGCATCGGCACGATAGCCCATTTCCGGGTCGGCACTCATGTAAACGGTGCGGTCCAGTCGTGGCTCCAGAAACTGGATATCAAATCCAAACTGGTTCTGATAAGCCATACGCGCCGTGTTATACAGATTCAGATGAAACTGTCGGATGTTCTGTTCGCCTGTAGGCAATCCACCTTCAAACAGCTCGCCACGGCACACAATCTTCACACTTCGCCCCGATCCGCCCAGAAAACACATCAGCGTTTCAGGCATTTTCTTGGCCAGTTCGCGTATTTCTACAGCCCTTTCGTAGGTCTGCAGGTCGTTTACCTCCAGCACCACCAGACCGTTGTAGGCCAGCATGCGCCAATCGCCTTTGCGATTCTGATAGTCAGCCACAAAACTGATGCGAGGCAGTTTGATGCCACCTTCTAGCTGTGTCGAAATCTGACCGTCGCCTAATCTGTGTGGATTCATCAGATGATACACTTCGCGCGTTTGGCGTACCGTGTTCTTAATCATACCATTCTTGATGGCTGAGGCCATCTCAACCAACTCTACTCGGTTAATAACCTCTTTACGGCCTTCTTTTTTAAGTAATGTAATCTTCATATAAGTTTATTAGTTATTTTGTTCAAAAATCGCCTACAAAGATATAACAATTAATTTGAAACGGGAAACTTTTTTCGAATTTTTTTTCTGCTTTCTACCTACATAACTACATAAAATCGCTTGAAACCCTTATGTAGTCTGTGTTTTCTATTATTTTTTAACTACATAATAACTACATAAAACTACATTCTAACTACATAAAACTGCATCTAACTACATACGAACTACACGAAAAGTGGCTTTTCACCCGTCAAAAAGCTACTTTTCGACGGGTAAAAAGTAACTTTCTGCCTTACCAAAACATACTTTTCGATGTACTTGCAATCTATTTCCTTATGGGTAGGTATTAAATTCTCTAGAGAATTTTCGACTTAGTGCCGTACTAGCGATTGCTGACTGCCTAGGAAACTGAAAAATTCTCTAGAGAATTTTTCTTCTACTATTCTTTCTATGTAGTTTTATGTAGTTAGAATGTAGTTTTTATGTAGTTAGTCGGACTCCTATAATGCCTATATACACTGGCATTTTGAGCGATTTTATGTAGTTATGTAGTTAACATTGCAACTTTTTAATCTTAATTTGGTGTTTGGATTCTTCAGATTTCAAGTTTTTCTTGATTTTCTTGCTGATTTTCTAGAAAATGTGTATATTTGCAGCACTAAAAACGTATTACTCATGAAATATAGATTAAAGAAAGAAACCAAACCTACATTACCAACTTTTGGTAAGTACAAGGCAGTAGCTGTGCATTACCATACTGTCGAGAGTCGCCAACTTATTAAGGAAGTTGCCCAGCGTATGGGTACGCATACGTCTAACGTGCTGGCAGTCATGACGAGTGTTGCCGAGGTGGTAAATAATCATCTGCGTGAAGGCGACCGGGTGCGCTTAGAGGACTGGGGGATGATGAAATTGGAGATTGAGAGCGAAAAGGTTGACAATCTCAAGGATTTCAAAGCCAAAAAGCACATCCGTGGTGTCCGTCTCCACTTCCTCCCTCAAAGTTACGAAGGCCACCAAGAACTCTACGAAGGCATCACCTTCGAGAAAGATAATAATAATTTCATAAACTTTTCGGATGAAATGTATATATTATAATAAAAAATGTGTATCTTTGCGGCCATGAAACACCTTGTAATTCGTAATCTAGGGCCACTGAAGGAGGCCGACATCGAACTTCAGCATATCAATGTCATCATTGGTTCGCAGAGTTCGGGCAAGAGTTGTGTGCTGAAGACTGCCTGCTACTGCACATGGGTTGAGAAACGCATTGAACTTACGCAGACAGCGGATTTCTTCGAAAAGGATGGCAATTTCCTCAAAGAATTAGAGCGTTTTCACAAGCTGAAAGGCTACATCAAGGCCGACACCTTCATTAGCTATGAGTCTGACTATATGTCGTTCTCATACGAAAACTCTACCAAGGCTTTCTCCTTTAACTGGAAGGAAGGCCGCTGGAATTACTGCCGTTCTAAGGTGACATACATCCCCGCTGAGCGCAATCTTGTTGCTGCTATCCCCAACTGGTTCCAAGTGAAGTTCAACGATGATAATATCCGCGACTTCATGGCTGATTGGGAAGCTGCTCGCCAAGCTACAACTAACGACTTGTCTGTGTTGAATCTTGGGGTGTCTTATCACTACGATGCTAATTCAAAATCAGACAAAGTACAGGTTGTGGATGGTGTAACACTCGACTTCACGAACACTTCTAGCGGATTACAGTCCGTAATACCTCTATATGTACACCTTAATTATTGCATAAATAACAAAGAGAATTTTAGTAGCATTGAGCATTCTGCTGAATATCAGTATTTGTCAGAAGTCTTGTATGAGGAACTTTTCAGAAAAGAGAATAAAGGTGACGATAGACCTAGCATTATAGGAAAAGCTTATGCAGGGGTAAAGATTTATAAAGAATGGTTTCTTTTTCAGACACAGGAGTATGCTGATGAATTTAGGTCAATTTATGACCAATATACGAAAACGTCATTTTGCGACATCTTCTTAGAAGAACCAGAAGCAAATCTGTTTCCACCAACGCAGGCGAATCTTGTAGAATGGTTGCTTGAAATAAACAAAGGAGAACAACCCAATAATTTGTTTATAGCTACCCATAGCCCATATATTTTGGGGGCTTTTATGGAGAAAAAGGATATAGCAATGACTCTTCTTTACACAAGAATGTCTGAGGAACAGATGATAGTAAAGACTGCGACAGAGCAAGATATTCAAGATATATACGATTACGGTGTGGATGCCTTCTTCAACATTGAATCATTAGGATAATAGGATGGAGAAGAAAGATTGGCATATTGTTCCGGAATGTTATGTCGACACAAACCTTGTCGAATTCCTAATCATATCTCATAGTGTAAACCATCAGAAGGGGTGTAATGCTGTGGCTAAGAAGATGAAGGAGTCGAACTTGAAAAACCAATTCGCTATTGGCATTATCGATAATGACAAACGACAGCATTCATACGTAAGCGAATTCACTGAGATTGCTCATTCAGAACATATCTCATTACTTAAGCATCGCGAACGTCCACATTACTTCGTAAGAATTAGTCCCGCAATGGACCAGTTTATTTTGGATTGTGCTGCAGAGCAGAATATCAATCTGCAAGATTATGACTTACCTACACAACTCGGTGAGTTTACAAAAGTTACAAAGGATGTAAATGCAAAAGACGACCATCGATTCAAGTCTCTCTTCAAGGCGCTTGATGGCTCTAAAGAGATAGCTATGCTTCGTTCTGTATTAAACTACTTGAACGACAAGCAATATAAATGTGACATAGCAGAACTCCAGAAGTTATTTGGATAGTATGCATAAAGTTGAACTAAATACTGTACGCCAATGGACAGATAATTGATTAAATGACATAAGGAAATAGTATCCGCTTTCAATCTTGTTTTCCGAAATCGCCAAATAGAAGAAAACTGCAAGAGTAAAGATGGATGCTCACGTTATGCGTGGGCACATTACTCGTTCAATGCAGTTTGGGTGTTTGGCGATACCTGGAAAACGTAGGCGAAGTAATTGTCCACGTTTTTTGTATTCATCAAACTATAATAACTAAATAATCTGAATAGAAATGAAAGCAAAAATCATCTTTTTAGTAGCAACGATGTTGGTTGGAACTTTTGGATCAGAAGCGTTGTCTCAAACACCAAAGCCATCTGTACTTAAGTGGCCAAAGACGAACAAAAACTTATCTTTAGGTGTCATGTATGGAAACATATGCGCCAGTGATGAACTCAACATACATGCGTGGGGACTAAATATGCAAATATACGGTTTCTATTTTGACTGTCTAATAAAACCAAGAAATCATAGCAACGATGTAGCTATTGACAAATGGAAAGAGACAGAAGCTGTATCATATCATTTTGGTTATCAGATTCCTATTATAGAGTATATACGTATTATTCCGGTTATTGGTCATTCTAGTGTAAAGAAAGGCATTACAGACGGGTCAAATTGGACTGTCACAAATAACGGTATCAGTAATGCTTTCGATGTTAAACAAAAGAATGCAGGTTTCGATTATGGAGGAGTATTGGTATTAAACTATTCTTGTTTTTGTTTGTATGGAGCATATACTAAACACAACCAATTCTATGGTGGAGTTGGTCTTGAATACAGATTTTAATCCTCAGATATCTGAACTATAAATACACAGGTTATGAAAAAATCATTATTTGCTTTTGCTACATTATTATTTGTAGCGTGTGGAAACAAAGTTGCACCACCAGAACCGGCAGAGTACATAAATCTGCCTGAGTACAAACTTCTTAGCATAGAAGAGCCAAGAGTGTCGTCTAATGGTTCCATTTCCCCTAGTCAAAATCTGGTTTATAATATTGAGATTGATCATGTCATAGAGAAAGACGGCCTTAAACTCTTGCAGGATTATTTCATTAAAAAGGGAGAAGCTGACTATGTTGGTATAAACAAAATCATTGTGCGTGCTTATCTTAAGGGAACTTCAATACATGGAACTCCCTACGCTTCTTTGAATCTTGTTGCAGGGAAAAAAGAGATTATGATTAACGAAGGTGCAGAGATAATAGAAGAACTACTTGAAAAGCCTTCCACAGACGCAAGTCAAGAAGTCACAGATCCATTAGTTGGAACATATTACTGTAACAGAACCCATGACACTTATGTATTCAATTCTGACAAAACAGGATTCTTTACTATCCAAGGGGGAAATCCATCTGTATTTACTTGGAGACGTTCTAGGAGCAACGTAACAATAATCTATAAGGCGTTTGGTGAACAGAAATTGAAATTTGACCAAAGAGCCATGACAATTACAGAAAAATCAGAATCATTGGGAACGTTGGTTTTTAATAAACAGTAAGGTAATCGAAGAGACTGGTCTTTGCTCTTGCGAAAGCTACGAAGGCACCTCCTTAGAGAAGGTCTAGTTACAATATTATTAATTTAAACATCTAAATTATGAAGCGACTATTGTCAATAATACTATTAGCAATGTGTTGGGGTAATGCAAACGCCCAAGTAGACGGATTCTTTACGAGTCCTGAATATAAAACTGATATTCAAGAATACAACAAGACCACCAAAGGCAGCAATAAAAAGCGTTGTCAGATGCTAATGAAATTAAACCACATGAATGATGATGGAGAAATCCAATATCAGTATGTATTTCATGCCAAGGATACTCTAAACAGAGCACACCTAATGGAGACTGTGAAGCGATGGGCGAAGACGAATTATAAAAACTACGAAAAGTCTACCATCAACGAAACAGACAGTACAGCTGAATATACAGGTTACTTTATGAACGTTGGCCAAGTTATGGGGGCCTTTAAAGCTGTTATTATTAATGCCATTTCGTATGTGCGCATCGAAGCGAAAGCTGATAGAATAAGAATAACAGCCACGGTTAGGCATTATTCTCTGGCCCAGGGTAGTGTTTCTGGCGCCAAGTCCGTTCTAACATTACCCCAAAATGTTTTTCCATACACAGAATCTTCAAACGAAAGCACCTATGCACAAGCATATATTAATTGCAACCTAAATCTTATAACAACAGTCGGAAGTGTTTTACTATACCTTAATAAGAATTATCCGTCCTTTTCTGCTAAAGAGAAGAAGGATGATAACTGGTAACAATAATTATTAATCAATATAACATTCATAAATATGAAAGATGGATTTTTCAAATGTATTTTAGGAATTAGTTTCATATCTATAATTGCAGGGTGTTCTAATAATACACAAGCGAAGCAAGAAATAGATGCAACAGCCTCAAAAGAATCTGTTAGAGATACAGTAAAAGAGAATTATGTAAAGTTCCTAGATGAAGCTGCTGCTGCTCCAATAACGGAGTATGAATTGTATGATGGATTCCGTTTTGACATGTCAAAGAAGCAGTTCAATTCACGTTATTCAAAATACAAGAATAAAGAAAATGATTATGTCCAGATAAAAATTAACAATCAGGTCTATACTGCAAAATTAGAAGGAAAATATCTGAATGATAAATTGTATAATCTTGAGTTTACCATATTATCTGTAGGTAGTGGCGATTATAAAGCCCCGAGTAGTAGTGCCGTGAATTCGCTTGTGAACTATTTCTCATCACAATATAGCGATTATAAACATCTGTTCATAAGGGAACCACTAACAACAGGTCCGACACACTTATGGAAAAAGAATAATCTTATTGTAAGTGTATCATCACTTTATGCTGGGAGCGAGATAAATTCAATATCATTAGAATATGAGAACTACCCTATTATCAGGGGTGTTTCAAAAAAGTTATCTGCGGATCAGATGAAACGTATCCGAGAAAAGGCGGAGGCAAAAAAGAATAACGAAAATGATCCTGTTGTGGGCATGTTCAAATGTAAGAAAACCAATGACAAGTATTTGTTCAATGGAGATGGAACAGGTTACTTCTTCACAGGTGGTACAAATACAGAGTTTAAGTGGAGTCGGAAGGATGATATTGTAACACTTACTTATGACGCATTTGGCAAAGAATACTTATTGTTTGATTATAAGAAGAAAACTCTAAAAGAGGATTCTGAATCCTATGGAATGTTAGTATTTGAAAAGATTTAATAAGATAATTATGGATGGTTGGATAGTTTTTATTGTATTGCTTTTTGTTGGTACAATAGTATGGGGAATTGTGTCTGGCATCAATGATAGACAAGAAGCGAAAGAGCGTGGTATGAAATTTGACGAAAGAATCCGCCATATTTCTGGTTTTACTCCTTCTCAAATAGTAAATGGTGTGTTGAACCTGTATGTATTTGCTGTAGATAAGAATCATCGCAAGGTTGCATACATAAAAGAAGATAAAGAAACTATTATTCCTTTTGAGGATATTATAAGTGTTGAGATTATGGAGGACAATGCTACTCTCGCTTCAAAATCAACTATGCGTACTGTTGGCGGTGCTGTTGTTGGCGGTGCTCTTGCAGGTGGCGCTGGGGCTGTTGTCGGAGGTTTATCTGGAGACACAAACATGAAGAAAAAAGTCTCACTTGTACAGGTAAAAATGAGGCTAAGAGATATTGACAATCCTACAATTGCTATTAACTGTTACGATTGCAAGACCATGACCAGTGGGCAGGAGGCTAAGACCGACAGTTTATTATGGGGAATCTACAAACAGGGTTTGGAACACGCCAGACAAATTACAGACCTTGTTAGTGTCATCATTGATGATGTTGATCGTTCTGATAGGCACAGTGTGTTATCAACAGCCGCTTCTAACTCAGGTTCTATTGCTGAGGAGATTGCAAAACTTGCAGAGCTTAAAGACAAGGGTATTCTAACCGATGAAGAGTTTAGCGCACAAAAAGCAAAATTACTTTCTTAACGTTTTTATGCAGGTAAGATTTCATATTAATAACACTTCGAAAGGAGAACGTTTTCTTGAAACTGATGCCTTTTTGAATACATCGTATGATGTGTTCAAAAAGGCAGGTTGCGCGTATGAGTTTAGCGTGAATAATAAAGTATTTACAATAGAGAGAGTGGACGCGGTATTTGATATGTTCTCAGTTAAACAGGATGGTTATACTATATCTGAATTGTATTGTGGCCTAGGTGATTTAGCAAAGAACAAACGAATAATAAAATATTTAGAGTGTCGAGCTACAGGCGGAAGGCATCCAAAAACTTATCCTCTTTTTCATATGCAACAATCAGATTATTTCTTAGTCGTAATGAAGCATCTATATCTCACAGAAAAAGAAATAACAGAGATTAGCCAACATTTTTATGCTGGATTAATAAATCAAGAGATTAAGATTTGAAATGAAGTTATGAAATTGTCTGTTGCGTGAGTTCCCTTGATCTACTGATGTAGAAGGACTTGCTATTAATTATATGATAGCCTCTACTTGCTCAACAAACTCTTTGGAAAGGGGTTGCATCTCTAGGACTTCGTCCTCTGTTACTTCGGCTATGCTGTTATAGTCGGTCTTGTGTCGGAGTTGAACCATTTGAGAGAAGAAACGGCATTATATAAGGTATATACCATCACGCACCACGTTGTCATAAAATGGGGTAATGCTGCTGGCATCCCATTCAGCTTTGGTGTACATAACGGGGTTGATTTAAATATCCTATTTGATGACGGTGCCGCAGGCGAAGGGGTGAATATGAGTGGGCATGATGGATTGCATGAGCTCGAATACATGGTCGCCTGTGCAATGGCTGGTGTAGAAATGGGTGTTGGGGTAATTAGTCGTCAGTCTTTGTGCTAATGCTGTAATCTCTTCGTCTGATTGCAGACCGTCGAGCAAGTGGAAACCTCCTACAACGGTGTGAACAGGCCAAGGGCATGCGGAGAGAATGTTCTCAAGGCCACTATGGGCACAGCCGGTAAACAACAGTCCGTCGGCGTAAAGCGCTAACTCATGGCGGAAGTCGTCGTGGATATAATTGCCGTTGTCATCTTGTACAAAGAGATTCTGATTGCCCTTGGGCATTGGATGCGTTTGGGGGATATGAGCAATCACTCGCAGATCGTCGGCAATTTCGCAGGTGTGATCTATCAAGATAAGTCTGTCGTCGCTTATCTCAGGCCATTCGGTGGTGATGCTATGAAGATTGCCTCGCTTTGAAAAGAATTTTCCGCTCATAGCATTGGGTGAAACCAGAATACGGGCTCGTTGGGTGTGCGCTAACAAGTAGCGTAAACCGCCTGCATGGTCACTATGTCCATGAGAAATAAAAACATAGTCAACATCGCTTAGGTTTATTCCTATCTGCTCTGCATTTCTCGTAAACACGTCGCTTGCTCCGGTATCAAGCAGAATCTTATGTCGCTCTGTTTGTAGAAGGATTGATAATCCATGCTCTGTTTCAAGCTCTGGATTGTTCGAACGGTTATCTGAGATGACTGTCCAGGTCATATTATTCTTCCTCGTTGGATGTACGAAGAATAATACTGGTGGCGCCGAGGGTGAACAGGGTGCCATCGCTGATAACGCGGCGCTCTTTGGGAGTGAGCTCTACGTTGTCGATAAAGGTGCCGGTATTGCTGTTGTTGTCCTTGAGAGTGTAGCGCAGGCCACCTTTCTTATCGCGACTGACGGTGATGGTACAATGATTGAGATCGACGCTGGGATCGACAGTCTCGAAAGCGGTATTGGCGGGATTACCTTTCTGGTAACGACCAATCACATTGTCGCCCATACGAAGGGGAATCACCTGCTTGTAATGGAATACGTTTTCGATAACAACGAT
The DNA here is from genome assembly GCA_015060625.1 of Xylanibacter ruminicola. Taxonomy (GTDB): domain Bacteria; phylum Bacteroidota; class Bacteroidia; order Bacteroidales; family Bacteroidaceae; genus Prevotella; species Prevotella ruminicola_D. Next base: position 15,974 of record SUYC01000001.1, read on the forward strand.
TGATCCGCAACCCTGTTCGTTGGCCTGCTCGTCGGGGTTTTCATCTTTCTGACGTTCGCGAAGTTTGCTCACACCGATACGGATGCCAAACTCCTTGCCGCAGTCGGGGCACTTGAATACCAGCGACTGTCCAGCCTCGTACTTGGTCTCGTCGAAGGTGATATACTGGTCGCATTTAGGGCAGCGTACTCTCTTCATAGATTATTTCTTCTCGTTATATTTGTAAACCCAAGCATCTTCCAGACCTTTCTCGTGATTTATCTTCTGGAGCTGGGTGTAAGCGTCGGATTGGTCGGTGTAGTGACCGTAAACGATACGGGTGACATGGTTGTGCACATAAATTTCGGCACCTTTGTAGCCTCGCTCAGCCAGATTGCTGATAAAAATCTCGGCATTCTGCTTGTTAACATGGCTGGCCAGCACAATGCAGTAGCCTTTGCGAGCGCTGTCGGTCTTGATGGCAACGGGCTTGGTGGCTTCGGCCTCAGCAGGCTTGGCGGGCTTAATGGTGTCGAGTATTGCTTCGGCCGTTTTTACTGCGGCAGGCTTGTGTGTATCCTTGCGCTTAAAGTCGATGGCGCTGGTGTTGGTGTCCTTCGAGTTCATCATGCCAAACAATATCTGGTTGTTCAGACTGTTGATGGTACTCTTCATCAGCTCGGTCTTGCCTGTAGGCATAGCCACAAAGAATACTGCCAGCAGGATGGCGGCAACGGCAACGGCGTTGCGAATCCATGAGAATTTGATGCGAACCACATCGGTATCGTCGTCGCTGATGTCAACCAAGTTCTGCTGCAGAACGCTGTTAACCTCCGACTCTGGCTTGGGCTCTGGCTTCATCTCAACCACCTTTGCTTCAGGAGCCTCTTCGACACTTTCCGAGCTGACGGTCTTAATCAGTTTCATCTCGAACGAGTTCAAACCATACAGGCTAGGGGTGAGGATACCAGCCTCGCAAGGGGTAAACACATAGTTGCCATCCTCGTTAAGCTCTATTATACCTATATTATTAAGTTCGTATCTACCTTCGTTCTGCAGGGTTTGAGTCAGTTCGTTCACTTCGTCCTCAATACGCTGCAATGCCTCTGGGTAGCTGATGTCGTAGGCTTCGATATACGACTGGGCCAGAAGCGAATCATTAATCTTAAGCTGAGGGTTAAAACCTAATGTACGGAGTGGGGGGAGAAAGGCCTGTTCGTCTTCCTCATATCTTGCTTCAACATGGTGAGCCATAAAACCGCCTAAACCAGGCACAATCACGCAGTCATTGTCGAGCAACAGTATTTCAATATGTCTATCTAATTCAATCACGGGTGCAAAATTACTGCATTTTTTCGACATAAACAAATAAAAGAAACTTAAAATGCTTGCGAAATTAAAAATTTAGTGTACCTTTGCACAAAAATAATTGTTAACGGTATGAATATTGCTATAGTAGGAACCGGATATGTAGGTTTGGTATCGGGCACATGCTTTGCCGATACAGGTGCAAATGTAACATGTGTTGATGTTGATGAAAAGAAGATTGAACGCCTGAAAAACGGTGAAATCCCCATCTATGAGCCAGGGTTGGACGAGTTGGTAAAGAAGAATGTGGCTGCTGGCCGCTTGAAGTTTACTACCGACTTGGCCTCGGTGCTTGATGAGGTTGAAATTGTATTCTCTGCCGTGGGTACACCTCCCGATGAGGATGGCTCGGCCGATCTGAAATATGTGTTGCAGGTGGCTAAGACCATCGGACAGAACCTGAAGAAGTACGTGGTTGTAGTAACCAAGAGTACTGTGCCTGTTGGTACTGCCAAGAAGGTGCGCAAGGCTATCGAGGACGAGCTGCAGAAGCGTGGCATGGATGTCGAATTCGACGTGGCTTCGAATCCTGAGTTTCTGAAGGAGGGTAATGCTATTAAGGACTTTATGAGTCCCGACCGTGTGGTGGTAGGTGTTGAGAGCGAGAAGGCCAAGAAGACCCTCACCAAGCTCTACAAGCCTTTCCTGATTAATAATTTCCGTGTGATTTTCATGGATATCCCATCGGCTGAGATGACCAAATATGCAGCCAACTCGATGCTGGCTACCCGTATCTCGTTCATGAATGATATTGCCAACCTCTGCGAGCGTGTTGGTGCTGATGTTAATATGGTACGCGCAGGTATCGGTAGTGATACCCGTATCGGCCGAAAGTTCCTGTATGCTGGTTGTGGCTATGGTGGCTCTTGCTTCCCTAAGGATGTGAAGGCGCTGATTAAGACTGCCGACCAGAATGGTTACTCGATGGAGGTGCTGAAGGCTGTGGAGCGTGTGAACGAAAAGCAGAAGAGCGTGCTCTTTGATAAGTTAGTGAAGGCATTTGGCAGCGTGGAGGCCCTGAAGGGTAAGACCATCGCCATGTGGGGACTCTCGTTCAAGCCTGAGACCGACGATATGCGTGAGTCAACAGCGCTGGTAATGATTGCCAAACTGCTTGAGGCTGGCTGTAACGTACGTGTTTACGACCCCATTGCTATGGATGAGTGTAAGCGTCGTATTGGTGAAACGGTGACCTATTGTCGCGACATGTACGATGTGGTGCTGGATGCCGATGCGCTGTTGCTGCTCACCGAGTGGAAGGAGTTCCGTCTGCCAGGATGGGGTGTCATCAAGAAGGCCATGAAGCGTCCGCTGGTCATCGATGGTCGTAACATCTTCGACTCTGAGGAGCTCGACGAGAATGGCTTTGAGTATCATTGCATAGGTAAGTAAATGAAGAAGATTTTAACGATATCAATGCTGATGGTTGTTCTGGTGGCTTGTAACCAGAACAACTCATCGACGTTGCCCGACGATAAGAAGGCAAAAGAGATGCTCCAAGGTGTATGGGTTGACGAGGAGAGTGGTAATGTGTCGTTCCGTGTGAGTGGCGATACGCTCTACTTTGCCGATACTACCAGCATGCCTACCTACTTCCGCATCTATCAGGACTCGCTTTATCTGGCATCGGGTACGGCATATAGTATCGTTAAGCATACTGAACACCTCTTCTGGTTTAATAATCAGAATGGCGATTTGCTGAAACTGCAGAAGAGCGACGATGTTGATGAGGCAGATGTTGAGATAGCAGCTCCGAGTGTGCTTACCTATACCCATCAGGTGAAGATCGACTCGGTGGTAACCTATAACGGCAATCGCTACCATTGGTATATCGCTATTAATCCCACCAAGTATAAAGTCACAAAGCGTACTTTTAACGAGGACGGACTGGAAGTTGAGAATGTGTATTACGATAATATCATGCACATTAGTGTCTTCCAAGGTGCACGACAGATTTATTCAAGTGATTTCCGTAAGCAGCAGTACCAAGGGCTGGTGCCTGCCGAATTCTTAAACGATGCCATTCTGGCTAATATGGCCTTTAGCCATATTGATGCCGCTGGCTTGCATTTTAACGCCACCCTTTGTATCCCTGATGGTGCTAGCTGTTATATGGTAGAGTCAGCCATCAGTTATACGGGGGCCTTGTCGATGCAGTTGGTAGAGTATTAAGCTTTCTCTTCCAACCAGGCATCGAGCAGCATTCTGGCAATCGATAATTTTTCAGGGATAGTAGGCAGGTTGTCTTTGCGAAACCAGCCGCCTTTGGCTATCTCGCTAGCTTGCAGGTGGATGTCGCCTGATACGTAGTCGGCATTGAATCCCACCATCAGTCCGCAAGGGTAGGGCCAGGGCTGTGAACCAAAGTAGCGGATGTTGGTAATCTTTACGCCAGTCTCCTCGAATGCCTCACGGGCAACGGCTTCTTCGAGTGTCTCGCCTGTCTCGACAAAACCGGCCACCAAACCATAAAAATCAGTACGGAAATTCTTGGCGCGAACCAGCAGTACCTCGTCGCCTTTGTGTATCAGCACGATAACTGCTGTGGCCAGTTGGGGCCATATTTCTTTGCCGCATTCGGTGCATTTCTTTGAAATATCGGTATCCATTCGCATGGGGGCGCCGCACACACCACAATACTTGGTGTTGGCATCCCAATACAGCAGCTCCTGGCATTTGCCTGCCTTTTGATACAAGGCTTTGTCAAGCTTATAATAGCTCTGTCGCAGACCGCACATCTCGTAGCGTGGATTGTCGCAAACCGGACTATCGATCTTGTACGTCTTTACCTCAACGCCATCCAACGGGGTAACGGTCATCACGTTGGTCCAAGGTTTAACCTCGATGGGTGGTTCCTCCTGAAAGGGGATGGTATAACCGCCATCTGCGGTCTTTTCTAATAGTAAGTCTTCTTTGCAGAATACAAAATAATGTTGTTTCATTTTCTAAACAGTTGCTTGCGGTCTCTTTCGAGAGCTGGTTTGACCCATGTCTCGGGCACAAATTTCCAGTTGTTATTCTTTTGTGGGTCGATAGTGCCCAAACGTTTAATCTCTTCAGTCAGATAGTGGCGCTGATCCAGCTCGGTGTGGAAGAGCACGCGACCCTCGAGCGAATCCTGAGGGATGCCTGCGCCACGGGTCAGCAGTTCGCCACCACCGTTGGCGCGATAGCTGTTCATCACTACCTTATACCATTTCTTCTCGTCGAATGGCTCACCGTTCGACATGCGCAGAATCCTAACTTTCTGTCCGTCGGGTTTGGTCACATCCACTTCGTAGTCGATGCCGCAAGCCGAGTCGAAGTTGAACGTATAGTAATGGAATCCTGTGCGCTGCTGGTCTTCTTTTGCATTGTCGTTCAAACGCAGCGCATGGTCGTCGGGCGATGTCATGGTGTTGCACCACATATCATACGAGAACTCCAGATGCTTTCTGATTTCCTCGCCAGTCATCTTCAGCACAAACAGCAGGTTCTCAAAGCGGTACAGCTTAAACATATCGGCCTGTGTCACCTCGCCGGCTTCGATAGTCGTGTCGAAAGCCAGTGGCGCATTGAATGAGATATCTGCTTTCGAGATGCTCATCTGCAGATTGTGAATCAGGTCGGTGAAAGCCGAGTTGCCAAAGAAACTCTCGCGGGTGTGGATCGGATTCTTGAAGTAGCCTATCTTCTGACTGACGTATTCCTTAACCTCATCGATGGTAGGCTGGAAGTGCTTAATCATCTGTCTGTCGATCAACTCGTCGCGCACATTCACAATATTGCCGATAATGTCTTTCTTGGTCAGTTTGCCATCCTGGTAGGTCAGCGTAATCTCCGCCTCGGCCACGTTTTCAACATAGCAAGAAGGGTCAATACACAGCACCTTCTCGCCAGCTTTGTTGGTGACCCACAGATTGTGAACCTGGTGGTCGTGGCCAAAGAAGATGACATCGAAACCGGGCACCTCGCGTGCTACGGCCTCGGTGGCGTCTTCCTCATATTCGGCGGTCTTGATGCCACCGCTAAAACCAGAGTGGAACAGACCGAAAATCAGGTCGGGCTTCTCCGTCTCCTTCACATACTTCACCCACTTCTTGGCGCAGGCTGTCATGTCCTCAAACTCCATGCCTTTCCAGATTGACTTGTTCAGCCAGTTGGGGATGGCTGGTGTCAGCATGCCGATCACCACAATCTTCACCCCGTCCTTATAGTGAACAGAGTAAGGTTTCAGTCCTGTGTAGATATGCTCGGGGCGCGCTTCGGCGTTCTTATACTCCTCCTTCACGATGTTGGCACCCAGCAACGGACAACGCACTTCGCGAATCCACTTGTCATAAACCTTATGGCCAGGTTCGATGTCGTGATTACCCACTGTCTCAGCATCGTAGTTCATGTAGTTGATGACCGAGGCTGCAATGTTCTCATTCTCGGGCATCACATAGTTCGACCAATAAACACATGGCTGGCCCTGCAGGATATCGCCATTGTCGATGAGCAGGAAGTGGTCGTCGCCATACTTCTTGCGCTGCTTTTTGATATAGGTGTTGGCACGCGAAAGGGTTCCCTTAATGGGGCGCTGCTCCATAAAGTCGTAAGGAAAGAAATGCCCATGTACATCGCTGGTTTCAATCACCTTGATTTTGACGGTCTTTTTATCTTTTGCCTCGATGGGTGATATTGATAACAGCATGGAAATCAGTAAGATAGAAATCTTTTTCATTAATTCTCTTATTTTTGTCTGCAAAATTACATAAATATGTTGATATGCCCAAATAATTACATATTTTTTTATTATTTTTATTTGGCACATTTTTTGCTGGAAAAGTTAAAAAATAAATATTAGGAGGATATTGATTATGGCATTTATTGATTATTACAAGATTTTAGGCGTAGATAAAACCATTGCGCAGAAGGATGTGAAGAAGGCTTATCTGAAACGTGCCAAGCAGTTTCATCCCGATTTGCATCCTGATGACCCAAAGGCTCAGGCAAAGTTTCAAGCTTTGCAGGAGGCTTATGATGTGATAGGCGACCCCGAGAAGCGTAAGAAGTACGACCAGTATGGCGAGCGATGGCGTGAGGCTGAGCAGTTCCAAGGTTTTGGAGGTGGCGGTCAGACTGGCGGCAACCCGTTTGGTGGTTTCGACTTCAGCAGTTTCCAGGGTGGCGGTGGCTTCTCATCGTTCTTCGAAGATCTGTTTGGGCGCAAAGGACAGCGAGGTGGCGGTTTTGGTGGTTTCCAAGGTTTTGGGGGCAGCAGGCAAGCCCGAACACATAGTGGCGAAATGAATGCTAATGTGACGATAGATCTTTACACCGCCATGCTGGGTGGCGAGGTGATTGTAACCCTGTCGAACGGTCAGAAACTGAAGTTGAAAATTAAACCAGAAACGCAGCCAGGCACTAAGGTCCGACTGCGTGGTAAGGGGTATGATAGGGGTGATGGTACCTTTGGCGACCTTATCATTACCTATCAGGTAAAACTTCCGACAAATCTCACTGAACATCAGAAGGATCTTTTACGCCAGATGCTTCAGTAGGAATTCTTCGGCGCGGGTCAGATCCTCGGGCGTGTCGATACCAACCGTTTCGATATCGGTCATACCCACACGGATACGATAGCCGTTCTGTAACCAACGTAATTGCTCCAGGCTCTCTGCTTTTTCCAGACTGCTTTGGGGCAATTTTGTTACTTCGGCCAATACCTCGCGGCGATAAGCGTAAACACCTAAGTGCTTCAGGAATGGGTACTCGCCAAACCACTCGTTGCGCTCCTTGCCTCTGATAAATGGAATCACACTGCGACTGAAGTAAAGTGCGAATCCACGATTGTCGGTCACAATCTTTGGCGAATTGGGATTCTCTATTGCTTCGATTGATTCGAACAGCTTGCCTAATGTGCCAATCTGAGTCTCTGGTGCATCAAACAGGTGCATTAACGTTTCTATCTGCGAGGGCTGGATAAAAGGCTCGTCGCCTTGCACATTGATAATCACGTCGGCATCCGAACCGATTTTCTCGGCAGCCTCTTCGATGCGGTCGGTACCGCTCTTGTGGTCGGCACGGGTCATCACCGCTTGGCCACCAAATGCTGTTACAGCGTCGAAAATACGCTGGTCGTCGGTAGCTACATATACTTCGTCGAGCACGCTCTTCACCTGCTCATACACTCTCTGAATCACTGATTTTCCGCCCAGTATTGCAAGCGGCTTGCCCGGATATCTTGTAGAAGCATAACGGGCAGGAATAATAGCCATAAACTTCATAACGGGTGCAAAATTACGAATAAGTGAGAAGAAAACCAAATTTTAAAAGTGAAAAATTATATTAATATATGGCTATGTAATTTGCGCACATCAATTATTTTATTTAAATTTGCACACTAAAACAAGGATAGTATTACAAATGAACATAAACAAACTTTCGATAATTGCACTCACAATGTTTCTGCCTTTTACTGCAGGAGCACAGAAAATAACACTCGGCTCGGCTACTACCAAGGATGGTGGCGAATATCAGGGCGAAATGGTTATGGGTAAACCCAATGGTAAAGGTAAGGCTGTGTATAAGAATGGTAATCTTTACGAGGGTGAATACGTGAAAGGTAAGCGTCAGGGCTTCGGCATCTTTACTTTTTTCGATGGCGAGAAGTACGAGGGTGAGTGGTTCCAGGACCAGCAGCATGGCAAAGGAACCTACTATTTTGCAAACAACAATCGCTACGATGGCTTGTGGTTTCGTGATTATCAGCAGGGCCATGGTGTGATGTACTATTATAATGGCGATAAGTATGATGGCGAGTGGAAGCAGGACAAGCGTTCGGGCTTTGGAACCTATACTTTTGCCAGTGGTGCTTTCTACAAAGGCGAGTGGTTGAATGATAAAAAGAACGGTAAAGGCGTCTATGATTGGGGCGATGGCTCTGTCTATGATGGCGACTGGAAGGAAAATATGCGTTCGGGTAAGGGTACATTTAAGTATGCGGGCGGCGATGTGTATATTGGTCCGTGGAGCGATGACGAAATGAATGGTCGTGGCATCTATAAGTTCCAGAACGGCGATATTTACGAGGGCGACTACGTCAGAGGCGAGCGTACTGGTCAGGGCATATTTAAGTATGCCAATGGCGATGTATATACCGGCCAGTTCTTTAAGGGCGATAAGCAAGGTCAGGGCACGCTTGTATGGCAGAATGGCGATACATACGTAGGTCAGTGGAAAGGCGATAAACAAGATGGTCGTGGTAAGCTCACTAAAAAGTGTGGCGATACCGTCGAGGGCGTCTTCAAAGCTGGTCAGCCCAATGGCGAGTGCATTGCTCGTTTTTCTGATGGTTCTAAATTCAAAGGCATCTTTAAAAACGGTCGGAGAAACGGGGCTGCTGTCGAGGAGGATAAGGATGGCAACCGCTTCGAAGGTTCCTATCTCGACGATGTGCGTGATGGCAGTTTCGTAGAGAAAGACCGTAATGGTAAGGTTACTGCTCAAGGAACCTATACCCGTGGACACAGACAATTAAAGTAACAAACAACTTAAATATTTACTGATTATGATTATTGACACTATTGAGAATCTGGGCAAATACGTTGAGCTTAATCCGTTGTTTGCCGATGTGGTTGAGTTTTTGAAGAACAACAATCTTCAGACAATAGACGAGGGTAAGCACTTCATCAAGGATAAGGATCTGTTTGTAAATATTCAGGTGGCTAAGGGTAAAACCCAAGAGGCTGCTGTTCTCGAAACACATATCGAGATGATTGATATCCAGATTCCTCTCACTTGTGAAGAGACTTTCGGTTATACCCCTCTGTGCGATCTGCCCGATTTCGAGTATAATGCCGAAAAAGATATTACCAAGTATGGCGATACCCAAGCGCAGACCTATGTAACTGTTAAACCCGGACAGTTTGTCATCTTCTTCCCGCAAGATGGGCATGCACCATGCATCATCAACCAGCCTGAAATCAAGAAAGCTATTTTCAAGGTGAAGGCTTGATACATTAAAAGCATAACAATAAATATACAATAACTATGGAAACAAAGAAAAATTCGGTTAAGAAACCAGCAGCAAAGAAAGCTACGGCTAAGAAAGCTGCTACTGCTCAGCCTGAACATATTGGCTTGGTGCGTAACGATTCGTGGCTGGAGCCTTTCGAAGGTGCTATCCGCGGCCGTCACGATCATGCGCTGTGGAAACTTAACCAACTGACCTGTAACGGCAAAAAGACACTCAGCCAGTTTGCCTCTGGTCATCTGTATTTTGGCTTGCATAAGTTGGCTAAGGGCTGGGTGTTCCGTGAGTGGGCACCTAATGCTACCGATATCTATCTGATTGGCGATTTTAATAATTGGCAGGAGAACGAGAAGTACCGCTGCAAGCGTATCGAGGGTACGGGCAACTGGGAACTGAAACTCAGCGAGAAAGCGCTGAAGCACGGTCAGCTTTACAAGATGAAAGTAAAGTGGAATGGGGGAGAAGGCGAACGCATTCCTGCTTGGTGCCGTCGTGTGGTTCAGGACGAGAATACGAAGATTTTCTCAGCTCAGGTGTGGAACCCTGAGGAGAAATATGAGTTCAAGAAAAAGAACTTCAAACCCAAGAAGAACCCATTACTGATTTACGAGTGCCATGTGGGTATGGGACAGGATGCCGAGAAAGTGGGCACTTATAAGGAGTTTCAGGACAACGTGCTGCCGCGCGTTGTCAAGGATGGCTATAACTGCATTCAGGTGATGGCCATTCAGGAGCATCCTTACTATGGCTCGTTCGGCTATCATGTATCCTCTTTCTTTGCACCAAGTAGCCGTTTCGGCACACCCGAGGAGCTGAAGGAACTGATAGATACTGCTCACAAGAATGGTATAGCTGTAATCATGGATATCGTGCATTCGCATGCTGTTAAGAACGAGGTTGAGGGACTTGGCAATCTGGCTGGCGATCCCAATCAGTTCTTCTATCCTGGCGACCGTCATGAGCATCCGGCATGGGATTCGCTCTGCTTTGATTATGGTAAGGACGAGGTGCTCCACTTCCTGCTGTCTAACTGCAGATACTGGCTCGAGGAGTTCCACTTCGATGGCTTCCGCTTTGATGGTGTCACCTCTATGCTCTACTATTCGCATGGACTGGGTGAAGCCTTCGGTGGCTATGGCGATTACTTTAATGGGCACGAGGATGATAATGCCATCTGCTATCTCACCTTGGCCAATAAGCTGATTCACGAGGTGAATCCTGCTGCCATCACCATTGCCGAAGAGGTATCGGGCATGCCGGGATTGGCTGCTAAGTTTGAGGATGGTGGTTATGGCTTCGACTATCGTATGGCCATGAATATCCCTGATTACTGGATTAAGACGATTAAAGAGGTACGCGACGAGGATATCAATGTGTGCTCTATCTTCTGGGAGGTTAAGAATCGTCGTCCCGACGAGAAGACTATCTCGTACTGCGAGAGTCACGACCAGGCACTTGTGGGTGACAAAACCATTATCTTCCGCTTGATTGATGCTGATATGTATTGGCACTTTGCCAAGAAGGATGTGAACGATATTGCCCAGCGTGGTATCGCTCTGCATAAGATGATCCGTTTGGTTACTGCTGCTGCCATTAATGGCGGCTATTTGAACTTTATGGGTAACGAGTTCGGACATCCTGAGTGGATCGACTTTCCACGTGAGGGTAATGGTTGGAGCTATAAGTATGCGCGTCGCCAGTGGAATCTGGTAGATAATAAGGACCTGTGCTACCATTGGTTGGGCGACTTTGACCGTGAGATGCTGAAGGTGATTAAGAGTGTGCGTAACTTCCAGGACACACCTGTTACTGAAATCTGGCATAACGACAGCGATCAGGTGCTTTGCTTTATGCGTGGCGACTTGGTGTTTGTGTTCAACTTCTCGCCCACACGTAGCTATACCGACTATGGTTTCCTGGTACCAACAGGTTCGTATAAGGTGGTACTTAATACCGACTCGAAAGACTTTGGTGGAAACGGCTTTGCCGATGACACTGTTACCCACTTCACCAATTATGATCCGCTCTATGTAGCCGATCATAAGGAGTGGCTCAAACTCTATATCCCGGCTCGTTCAGCCGTTGTTTTGAAGAAAATTTAAATATGAATTATCGAAAAAAGAAACAAGAGGGTAGCGCCATGACCATCCGCGTTGTGTGCGCTATCGTTTTTATTCTATTCTCATGGTGCTGGCTGTTCTATTTCCAGAACGACCTGCTTAAGATGGCGCAGCATGTGCTCAGTCATGGCATCACGCATTATAACCGACTAGTGGGTGCTATTGGTATCACCCTTGTGCTTTATCTGCTCCAGCATCTTATCCATAAGGTAACGCAGCTCAATAAGAGTTTTTATGCGCTTACCTATTTTCCTTCTATGTTGGCTTTGGGCATGCTTACCGATATTGTGCCCGATCCAGCAGGAGGCATCACGCATGATTTCTCGTGGTGGCTGATTATCTTTTATTTGTTGCTTTGGGGCGGATGCACGTATCTGTTTACCAAGTTGCAGGAAATCGACGACGATCCTTATACCAACATCCTGTCTCGTTCCATGTGGATGAATCTGCTCATCATGATTATCCTCATGATTATGACGGTAAGTATCGGCAATACCAATGCCGTATTCCATTATCGCATGCGAGCCGAGCGCTGTTTGCTCGAAAAAGATTGGGATGGTGCGTTGGCTGTAGGTAAAAAATCGTTAGAGTGCGACGAGCATCTGGTGATGCTGCGTATGCAGGCTTTAGCCCGTAAGGATGCCTTAGGCGAGAAACTATTTGAGTATAAGGTTTGTGGAAGCAGTAAGAGTATTCTGCCCACCAATGGTGGCTCCACCTTATTATTATATCCAGTAGATAGCGTATATAAGTTTATGGGTGCTGCTCCTGCCTATCAGATGGAGCCCATGCACTATCTCGAGTTGGTGCAGCATCATGTGCTGTGTAAGGATTCTATCCCCAGTAAGGTGGTGGCCGACTATCAGTTGTCGGGTTATCTTATCGATAAGCAGCTGGATGCCTTTGCCAGCGAGATAGGTAAGTATTATGCCCTGAACGATAGCTTGCCCAAGCATTATCGTGAGGCTTTGGTATTGTATGGGCATCTGCGCTCAAAACCCGTAGCTTTTTATCGTAATACCGTATTAGACGAGGATTACGAGAACTTCCGCGAACTGCGCCGCCAATATCCTAACAAAATGGAACAGAAGGGTAAGGTGGAGGATCAGTATTTTGGTACTTACTGGTATTACTATTGGTACGAATAAACTAACTCATCGATATAAACAATAAAGCCTCCAGACGGAGGCTTTATTTGTTTTATTTGTAGAGGAAACGCTTGATACTCTTTTTAGGTGTCTTTTCAAACTCCTCTTCGTGAATTTCGATTTCCGAGATCTTTTCGTAGGCAGGAAGTATCTCGTTCAGACCGTTACGGTTCTGCTCCATGATGTTCTTCAGGTCGTCGTCTGAGAAGCCCATGTTTTTGGCCTCGTCCATATCGGGGTGAACCAAAGCAACTAATTTGTTGTCGCGCTGAACCACGAGACTCTCGATGACCATGGTCATCGAGTTCAACTTGTCCTCAATCTCCTCTGGGTAAATGTTCTGTCCGTTAGGTCCCAAGAGCATGTTCTTAGAGCGTCCGTTGATAAACACGTTGCCATCGGCATCCATCGTACCCAAATCGCCAGTATGGTACCAACCATCGCGATCGATGGTCTCGGCAGTGGCCTCTGGATTCTTGTAGTAACCCAACATCACATTTGGACCCTTGGTAAGAATCTCACCAGGAATGCGCTGTGGATCGGGCGATACAATCTTTACCTCCTGATGCAAAGCGGCGCGTCCGCACGAACCGGGGGCAAAGGTATGCCAATCGCGATAGCAGATGATAGGTGCACACTCAGTAGCACCATATCCCACGGTATAGGGGAAGTCGATACGCTTCAGGAAGCGCTCTACCTCCTGGTTGAGTGCTGCACCACCGATAATCACCTCGTACATGTTGCCACCAAAGGCTTTAAGAACCTCCTGACAAATCATCTCGCGTACTTTCTTCGAAATGACAGGCATCTGCAGCAGCAGGCGCATGCGGTTGTTCTGTATCTTGGGGAATACCTTCTTGCGGATAATCTTCTCGATAATCAGAGGTACGGCGATGACGATACGTGGACGAATCTCGGCCAAAGCCTGTGCGATGATGGCGGGCGAGGGCACACGGTTCAGATAGTAAACATGACAACCGTGCAGGAATTCGAACATGAACTCGAATGCCATACCATACATGTGAGCCATTGGCAGCATCGAGATGATCTTGTCGCCAGCCTTAATGGTATTGCCAAGCACGCTCATGGCAAAGTCGAAGTTCGACCAGAGCGCACGGTAAGGCAGCATCACGCCCTTCGAGAAGCCTGTTGTACCACTGGTATAGTTGATAACAGCCAGTTCTTCAGGACTTTCTTCCTGATAATAGTGTACATGCTCCTTGCGGAAGTATTTTGGGAATTTTTTGCCGTAGAGTTCATTCAGATGTTCGCGTGCGTAGGTTAATTTATCGGTACGCGAAATCATGAGAGAGTAATCGGGGTTGTTGATGATACCCTCGAGTGTTGGCATGGCTTGTGGATCGATGATGGTAGCCACATGGTCGCCCACAAAGAGTAGGCGTGCCTCGGAGTGGTTCACGATGTTGTGTACCTGCTCGGCGTTAAACTCGTGCAGGATGGGCACAGCAATAGCACCATAGGTAAGTGTGGCTAAGAAAGCCACTGCCCATTGTGATGAATTGCGACCACAAAGAGCAATCTTGTCGCCCTTTCGTATGCCGCTGTTTTCGAAAAGAATATGCAGCTTTTCGATTTTTCTGGCTACGTCATGAAACTGTAGTGTCTGGCCCTTAAAGTCGGTCAGCGCGTCGCGATCCCAATTATCTATGATACTCTTTTGTATAAGAGCGTTAAAACATGGTATATGTTCCATAAGCAATTAGTTATTCTTATATAGGTAGCGTTTAATACTCTTCTTTGGTGTCTTTGCAAACTCTTCTTCATGCAGCTCGATAGCCGAGATACGGCTATAGGCAGGCAGCATGTTGTTAAGCTCCTGACGGTTCTGCTCCATGATATGCTCCAGCTCCTCCCGACTGAAACTTACCACCTCATCCTTATCGGGATGTACCAAGGCCACCAGTTTGTCGCCACGCTGAATCACCAGACTCTCTGACACCATGGTCATTGTGTTCAACTTGTCTTCTATCTCTTCGGGATATACGTTCTGTCCGTTGGCACCCAGCAGCATGTTCTTAGAGCGGCCACGAATAAAGATATGACCACTGGGCAGCATGGTGCCTAAGTCGCCCGTATGATACCAGCCCTCGACATCGATAGCCTCGCGGGTAGCCTCGTCATTCAGATAGTAGCCCAGCATCAGGTTGGTGCCTCGGGTTACAATCTCGCCAGCAATGTTCTCCGGATCGGGACTCAGAATCTTCACCTCCATACGATCTACAGGCTGTCCGCACGAACCGCCAATAAAGTCTTGATAGTCACAATAGGAGATGAGTGGTGCGCACTCGGTAGTGCCATAGCCCACAGTAACGGGGAATCCGATAGAGAGCAGGAACTCCTCAACCTCCTTAGAGAGTGGGGCGCCGCCAACAATCACCTCGTACAGGTTGCCGCCAAAGGCATTATATACCTCGTTGCAAATGCGGCTCTTTACCTTCTTGCTCACTACTGGCATGTTAAGCAGTAGGCGCATGCGGTTGTTCTGTATCTTGGGGAATACTTTTTTACGGATTATCTTCTCGATAATCAGCGGAACGGTAATGATACATGCGGGTTTAACGGTAGCAAATGCCTCGGCAATGATCGCTGGACTCGGCAGGCGAGTGAGGAAGAACAGATGGCATCCGTTACAGAATCCGAACAGGAACTCTACGGCCATACCATACATGTGTGCCATCGGCAGAATACTCAGCATGTTGTCGCCGGGCTTCACGTTTCTACCCAGTACACGCAACATGAACTCTACGTTACCCCATATAGCGCGGTAGGGCAGCATCACGCCTTTCGAAAAACCCGTTGTACCGCTGGTGTAGTTAATCATCGACAACTCTTCGGCCGTATCTTCATGGTAGTTTACATGTTCGGCACGGAATGCTTTGGGGAACTTGCTACCAAACATCATATTAAGATGTTCGCGTGCGTACGTGATCTTCTCAGATCGAGATATGTACAGCGAGAAGTCGGGCAAGTTAATGATGGCCTCTAAAGCAGGCATCGCTTCAGCGTCGATCGTCTTAACAGCAAAATCGCCGATAAACAGCAGGCGGGCACCTGAGTGATTCACAATATTCTGAATCTGTTCGCCGTTAAACTCGTGCAGAATGGGCACGGCAACGGCACCATAGGTGAGCGTAGCTAAGAATGCAACAGCCCAATGGGCAGAGTTACGACCGCAAATGGCAATCTTGTCGCCCTTTACTACACCACTGTTTTCGAATAATATGTGGATTTTCTCAATTTTGCGTGCAACGTCGTGATACTGAAGCGTTATACCCTGATAATCTGTGAGGGCATCTTGATTCCAGTTGTCTACAATCGCTTTTTGTAATAAAGCATTAAAACTGCTAAATTCTTTCATTAAAACTGCACAATTTTTGAAATTTTGTGCAAAGGTAATTCATTTTTTGCACACTACCAAATGTTTTTGTGCAATTTTTATAAAAATTACTCATATCTCATTGATTTCGCTGGATGGATGTGCGAAATCAAGTAGCTTGGTGCTATCAGAACGAACACGCAGATGAGCAGCGTGGCCAGGTTGATGAGGGCTATCAATGGCAAATTCAATTCCATTGGTGCTTCGCTCACATAGTAGGTTTGTGGGTCGAGGGTAATAAAGCCTGTGTACTGTTGGAGCAGTACGATGCCGATACCTACGATGTTACCCCAGAATAATCCCTGGCCGATGATAAATACCGAGAACCATAGGAATGTGTGGCGAACGGTATTATTACGGGCGCCTAAGGCCTTCAGGATACCAATCATCTGTGTGCGTTCCAGGATGATGATAAGCAAACCGCTAATCATGGTGAACCCTGCCACACATACCATTAGTGCCAGGATAATCCATACGTTGATGTCGAGCAACTCTAACCACGAGAATACCTGTGGATACAGCTCGTAAATCGTCTCGGATGTGAGCGAGTTGCCCTGCTCGTCGCTGGTGCGATTGATGTGGTCGATAAACTGGTTGGCTGTTTCGTTCACCTTCTCAAAGTCTTTCACGAGCACCTCTATGCCAGTTGCCTGATTATCGGTCCAACCGTTCAGTTTGTTGGCTGTATGCAAGTCGGTAAAACACAGTGTCTCGTCGAAACGCGTCATGTTCGTCTGGTAGATGCCGCTGATGGTAAACTTACGTGTGCGCACATCCTGATTGTCGATAAAATAGCCAAAAACCTTGTCGCCGACTTTTAGTCGCATCTTGCTGGCTATCATATTGGAAATCAGAAGGTTGTATTTGCTCTTTTTGGCGCTGAACGAGGTGATGTGACCTGCTGCAAGATGCTGACTCAGGAAAGTTGTGTCGTATTCTTCGGCAATACCTTTGATGGCAATTCCTAAGAAATCGTCGTCGGTTTTCAGGATACCCTGCGTCATGCTGAAGCGTTCGGCTTTGGCCACGCCTGGCAGTTTGTTCACAGCCTTCATCAAACTGTCGTTGGCACAGATGGGGTGAGGGTCAGAACCGTTGTAGTTCATGATGTTGTGCACCTGGATATGACTGCCAAATCCCACCACCTTATCGCGGATGGTGTGCTTAAATCCAAGAACCACGCTTACCGTTACTATCATCACAGCCAATCCGATAGCCACGCCAATGGTTGCTATACGAATAGCTGGGCGACTCACTTTTCGTTTGTCGCCCTGATCGCTATAAATTCTCTTAGCTATGTATAACGGTAAATTCAATTATCAATTATCAATTATCAATTGTCAATTGTAAATCACTCTTCGTCCACTCGTCCTGGGTAGGCCTCGAGTGCTTTGCGCAGTACGATGAGTGCGCGCTCAAGATCTTTCTTCTGCAATACGTAGGCAATACGTACCTGATTGATACCTGCTCCGGGGGTGGTGTAGAATCCGGCAGCTGGCGCCATCATGACAGTCTCGCCTTCGTATTCGAACTCAGACAAGCACCAACGGCAGAACTTTTCGGCATCATCTACAGGCAGTTTGGCCACTGTGTAGAAAGCACCCATAGGGATAGGTGAGTAAACACCAGGTATGCGGTTCAGTCCGTCGATCAGGCACTTACGGCGCTCTACGTACTCGTCGTACACATCGCGATAGTATTCCTCTGGGGCATCCAGCGAAGCTTCGGCTACTATCTGTCCAATCAATGGGGGTGAGAGTCGAGCCTGACAGAATTTCATCACAGCTTTGCGCACCTCGGCATTCTTGGTAATCAGGGCACCGATACGGATACCACACTCCGAATAGCGCTTAGAAACAGAGTCAATCAGAATCACGTTCTGTTCGATTCCCTCCAGGTGGCAAGCCGAGATATAAGGTGAGCCTGTGTAGATGTACTCACGATACACCTCGTCGGAGAAGAGGTAGAGGTCGTACTTCTTCACCAGGTCGCGAATCTGGTTCATTTCGCGACGGGTATAGAGGTAGCCCGTTGGGTTGTTGGGGTTACATATCATAATAGCGCGTGTGCGCTCATTAATCAGTTCCTCGAATTTCTCAACCTTTGGGAGCGAGAATCCCTCCTCGATCGTTGTGGCGATGGTGCGTATTTTGGCTCCTGCCGAAATGGCAAAGGCCATATAGTTGGCGTAAGCTGGCTCTGGTACGATAATCTCATCGCCAGGGTTCAGACAGCTGAGGAATGCAAACAGCACTGCCTCGCTACCACCACTGGTAATGATGATATCATCAGCCGTTACATTGATATTGTACTTGGCATAATAGTCTACCAACTTTTCGCGATAGCTCTGATAGCCCTGTGAAGGTGAATACTCCAGGATACTGCGATCAATCTGCTTCAGAGCATCGAGTCCTACTTGTGGCGTTGGTAGGTCAGGCTGACCGATGTTCAGATGGTACACCTTGGTACCTCTTTTCTTGGCGGCTACAGCGAGAGGGGCGAGTTTTCTGATAGGCGACTCGGGCATCTCCAGTCCGCGAACTGATATCTCAGGCATCTTTTGTAATTTACAATTTTACTATTTACAATTTTAATATTTTGCGCTGCAAAGGTACTAAAATATTTTTAAAACATGCTTTTTTTCGATTTATTTGTTTACTTTTGCACCAAAATTGTGAGTTAGCGATGAATTTCGAGGAGTTATTAGAAACGCGTGACGTCAGAAAAACCACGAAAGTCCGTCTTCCCTACGGTTACTTCTACAAGCGGTTGATCGAAGGAAAGTACTCTAACTTTGTGGAGTTTCACGACGAGGTGGCTGATCATGTCGCCTTCAGTAACTGTGTGCGTACCGAAGCTGCCGATATGGATAAGATTAAGAACAGGCACCAGCTGCATTTTGTGCCCAACGAGGGCGACGGCGGTGTTTATGCCATTGCGGTAGAGGTTGGTAACTTTGTGACCTTCGAACAGCTATTGAACGAGAACCCGGCTGTAGTGGCTCGCGAGGATTTTGCCAACAATACCTTGCACGACCTGGTAGAGCTCACCCAGCAACTTAACGAGCAGGGTGTTTTTCACGTGTGTTTTGCTCCTTGTAATGTGTTGGCTCGCAAAAACGATGCAACCATCCGTTTGCTTTGTCATGGTTCGTTTTACAGCAAGTTAGACCAGGAGGTACTGTACGACGGACTTGAGGATTATGTGGCACCCGAGGTGCTGGCAGGTGGTGAGATTGATGCCCGTGCCGATGTGTTCTCGATGGCAAAGTTTGTGGTTTGGCTGTATCATTCTGCTGGTCTGCCCTTTGAGTGGCGACAGGTGATTTCGAAGGCCACATCCGAAGATCCCGACCGTCGTTATCAGTCGGTTCGTGATTTTTATCATGCCCTTGTCGGTCGCAAGCAAATGCGCCGCACAGCCTTGGTTGGATTTGTGGCTGTTGCTATTGCCCTGTCTATTGTGGGTGGTTATTTTTATATGCTGCCGCAGCCTGAGGATGTGGAATATGTGAAGCCGGTCGAGGAACCTATCCCTGATGATATGATTGACGAGGAGAATCTGCTTTATGGCTTAGGTGCCGATGCCGATTCGGCTACCATCGCCAATATTGTGGCCAAGCAGATGCGTATGAAGGACTCGCTCTCTATCGACGAGAGGGAGATGAAGGCCTATCAGGCCAAGGCCGAACAGATATTCCGCAAGCAGTTTACCAAAGAGGCCGATCGTATCCTCTCAAAGGTATATAACAACAAGCAGATGAATCTTTCGGAAAAAGATTTTATGGCGCGCAGTCGTTCCATGACTCAGGAGTTGGCCAAGGCCGAACAAGACCTTGCCAAGCAAAGTAACCTGGGCAATGAGCGCTCGCAGCGCATCGCCAGTGAGATTATCGACCAGCTAACCACCAAGAAGATGGAGGCGCTGGACAAAGATTATATGGGAATAAAAAAGAATAAAACAGAAAAGAAATGAGAAGTAGAACAGCAATGTGGTTTGAATGCAAGATTCGTTACGAGAAGGTAACCGAGGATGGCTTGCAGAAGAAAGTAAACGAAAATTATGTAGTTGACGCCCTGAGTTTCAGTGAGGCCGAGACTCGCATCACCGAGGAGATGTCGTCGTATATCAGCGGCGAGTTCGAGGTGGCCGATATTAAGAAAGCAGCTTATAAGGAAGTATTCTTTACCGATGATAACATCGCCGACAAGTGGTATAAGGCCAAGCTTCAGTTCATCACTATCGATGAGAAGACAGAGAAGGAGAAGCGCTCAAGCGTAAACTATCTGGTTCAGGCAGGTTCGATGAACGGTGCCATGAAGAATATCGACGAGGTGATGGGCGGCACGATGATAGACTACGTAGTGGCTTCGGTGGCCGAGACAACCCTGATGGATGTTTATGAGTACGGCAAGAAGAACGATAAGCCTGAGTACGAGCAGCAGTAAAAAAACTATGATGATGGATTACGACGTTAAATCCAATCTGCACGAGGTGCTCGATACATTGCCACAAGGTGTTCGCCTTGTGGCTATCTCTAAATATCACCCTAACGAGTATATCGAGGCCGCTTACGAGGAGGGGCAGCGTGTGTTTGGTGAGAGCCATGAACAGGAGCTGCGCCAGAAGCATCAGTCGCTGCCTCAGGATATCGAGTGGCATTTTATTGGTCATTTGCAAACCAATAAGGTGAAGTATATCGCACCTTATGTTACGATGATCGAGGCTGTTGACTCGCTGAAGTTACTGCGCGAGATTAACAAACAGGCCGAGAAATGTGGTCGCCGTATCAAGGTGCTGCTCGAACTGCATATTGCCGAGGAGGCAACCAAGTACGGACTTACGCTCGATGCCTGTCGCGAACTGTTGGCAGCTGGCGAGTGGCGTGAGCTGCAGCATGTGCAGATTTGTGGCTTGATGATGATGGCATCGTTTGTGGATGACAAAGCACAGATTCGTCGTGAGATGCAGACTGCTCGCGATTTCTTCGACGAGGTCAAGGCTGCCTATTTTGCCGATGATGATGCTTTTTGTGAGCGTTCGTGGGGCATGAGCGATGATTATCCCATAGCCCTCGAAACAGGTTCCACCATGATACGTGTGGGCACTAAGATTTTTGGTCCCCGCGTTTATTAAAGTAGTATTGGTCGCGCTTACGTGTAATACTGCCAAAGTTGATGGCATGCACGGGGCAATAATGATAGCAGGCTAAACATGAAGTGCACCGTCCGTTGTGAATCCACTCGGGCGGTGTATTTTGTATGTTGTCCACAGGGCACACTTTTGCGCATTTGCCACATTTGATACACACATCCTCGTCAACCGTAAACTTCTTGTCGTTCACCATCTTGGCGTTAAAGTAGGCTCCAATCACGTATGAGTAGAGTCGGGGAGTGGCTCCTTTCACCAGTTCTACTACCTGATTCTCGCGCCCGCGTATAACAGATATAATATGTGGCAGCATCTCGCGAGCCTTTTCTATCTTGGCATGCTCTTTCTCCTCAGTATCGGTGTACATAAACGGCAGGCAGACATAGCTCTCGGGCATCACAACGGCAAACTGTGTGGTAGCTTGCAAACCAATCGTGGCCAAATCCTTGTTCAGTATGGTCATGGCTTCACCCATGTTGTCGCCACAGGTTGTTAATGCCCAGCAATAATGGGTGTTCGTGGACGAGCCAAGCGGCGAAGCCGAGCGGGGTGATGGGTGCTTGGTGATGGTTAATTGCTTGATAAACTCGCGCACGATTCTGGGTGGTTGCCAGCCATGGGTTGGAAAGCAGAAACCGATGGTTTCGTCCTGCTTTAACTCAAACGTGTATCGTTCCTCGCGCATCAAGTCGGGGATATAAAAAAGTTCCTCACCGATGGCCTCGCTCATCTGCTGGGCCACCCATTTGGTGTTTCCTGTGCCTGTAAAATAGAATATCATGGTGCAAAAATACTATTTTTTGTTGATATTACGACTAAAGTTTTGTGTTTTTCACCAAAACACTATATCTTTGCAGGGGCGAAACCTAAAAAAATGGCACATTAAATATTATTAACAATTAGTGATGCAAGATTTCGGGTTGTGGCTCATTATTAGGATAAACAATTCAAATTACAAAACAAAAACAATTAAGTAAAGAAATGAAAGCATTTAAATTATTCTCTGTTGCATGCTGCATGGCAGCTGTTTGTTTCACATCGTGTATTGGTGATGATAGCAGTGAGGTAACAACCCTTACTCCTGGTGAGATTGCCACTTGCTTGAACACAGTTCGTGGTACTCATATGGGTAAGGTGTATTATTCGGCACCCACTCAGAAGGATGTGCGCAATGTTGATTCGGTAGAAATCAGTTGGACCATCTCTACCGATAGCACGATGACAATCCACGATTTCCCCGCCCGTTTGCTGGCTCACAATATTGATAGCATCAGTAAGCAGGGTAAGGAACTGCGTGCTGCCCTGCAGGCTGCTCCCGATCAGGATATTGAGTGCTATATCGGTTTCGTAAAGATTTCGCCAATCTTCTGGCTCGTTAACCCCAAGGCACCCAAATATACTGTTAAGACCAGCGATGGCGAGCACAAAATTCAGGTAGCCTTCTATTCTACCATCGCCTATTCGAGTGGTGTTTACAACACCAGCACCAAGGAGATGTCGATGGAGATTATCGAGGGTGCTATTTACATGGACGATAAGCTGACCTCTTATCTTAACAAGGATACAGAATTTGTATTTATGCGCAATAAGTAATAAGAGTCGATGAGCGATAATAGTGAAGAACTATTCCCAGTGGTGACCGATGACGGCAGCGTCATCGGCTCGGCCACTCGAGGCGAGTGTCATAGTGGCTCTCGTCTTTTGCATCCTGTGGTGCATCTGCATGTGTTTAATAGTAAGGGCGAAGTGTTTCTGCAGCGCCGTCCTGAGTGGAAGGATATTCAGCCAGGCAAGTGGGATACCAGCGTGGGAGGACATATTGATTATGGCGAGACGCCCGAGCAGGCTTTGATTCGCGAAGTGCGCGAGGAGCTTGGTATGACCGATTTTAAGCCCGAGCGGGTAGGGATGTACGTGTTCGAGAGCAGTCGCGAGCGCGAACTGGTGTATGTGCATCGTACGGTTTACGATGGTCCTATCACTCCTTCGGCTTCTGAGCTTGATGGCGGTAGATTTTGGAGTATCCAGGAGATACGTTTAGCGATGGGGCGTGGCTTTCTGACGCCTAATTTCGAGAGCGAGTTCCGAAAGTTCTTTCTGGCATAAACCCTTATAAATATGATGTTTGAGCCCTGCAATTTGTATTGCGGGGCTTATTATTAGCATCCGCTTGTTGTGAAAAAAATAAAAAAATTTGGTAGGTTGTATTTTTTTTTGTATCTTTGCCCCAGAACAATCAAATCTGTTGACACTTGGAACAATGAAAAAGAACTTGATACATACCTTCATGAGATCACTATCTGCAAAGCTGAGCTTGTGGGTTGTATTGTTCGTATCTATATTATTCGCTGCCACTTTCTCATTGATGTTCTATCATGCCCGTCAGATTGTCAGGGCAGAGTCGATAGGCAAGGCAGAAGACTTGTTGGACAAATTTGGGATAGCAGTCATCAACAAGTTGCACGAGAAAGAGGTGGTGACCCGCCAAACCCATTGGTGGGTGGAGCAGAACCTGAACGATACTGTAGAGATAGGCAATTACATCAGAAAGATTTTGGATAACGAGCCACATATAGTGGGCATCGCTGCTGCTTTTAAGCATGGGCTCTATCCCGATCGCAAAGATAATGACTACATGATCTACTACCATCGCCATAAGGGGAGTGTGGTGAGGAGCGATTCGTTTGCCCATGCCTCCTATCTGCATCAGCAGTGGTATGAGGAGCCTGTGGCGCGCAACAAGATGATGTGGTCAGAACCCTACGAAGATTATCGCACTGACGACGAACCCATCATCACCTATAGCATCCCCCTGATAAAGGATGGTGAGGTGGTGGGCGTGTATGGCGTGGATATCTCTATCTACTGGCTGTCGCAAACCATTCAGGCACAGAGGCCGATGCCAAGTATGCGTGGGGCTGTGGTGACACACACAGGTGCTTTTGTGATTCATTCCGACACCAGCTATCTCAGGCCGCGGGCCATGTTTCGCCTGATGGAGGCGCACCCCGAAAATGAGTACAACTATACTGCCTACAAGATGCTGAATGGCGAGTCGGGTATATCCTTCCTGAATATTTATGGCAGCACTCATCTGGTGGCCTATAAGCCCATTGAGTCAAAGCAGTATGATATAGTGGTGTTCTGTCCGGAGAATGATATTATGGGGCACTACAACTACATGATATCGCTGATGGCCGTCGTTGTGCTACTGGCGCTTGTAGCCATCATGGTGTTCTGCTGGGTGTTCATTCATCGCGAGCTGCACCCGTTGCATGTGCTCGAACAGTCAGCCAGAATGATCAAGAATGGTCATTATTATACACCTATCAAAGCCAGTAAGCGTCGTGATGAGGTGGGCAGTCTTACCAATAGCTTTATTGCCATGCGTCAGGGAATCAGAGAACATCTGGCAAACATTGCCGGCAACAAGCATAAGTTGGTGGAACAGAACAAGCAGCTCAGTGCAGCCCACGACCGGATTGAGGAAGCCAACAAAGTGAAGAGTGACTTTCTGCAGAATGTGTCAGATCAGATGATTGAGCCGGTGAACGAGATATCACGTCTGGTTACGGAAGTGCGCAAACACCATACAGAGATGAGTCAGGAGCAGATTGTGCAGTTGGCCAATGAGGTGGATGCCCACACGCAGACGGTGACCAATCTGCTTACCAAGGTGCTCGAAGTGTCAACTAAAAAACAGGAGGGCGAGGCATGAGGTTACTATGGGATAGAATTAGTGGGAAGCTGTCGCTGAAGTTGAGCTTGGGCATTCTGATGTTTCTGGTCGTGGTGTTTATGGTGTCGCTGGGCATCCTGTTTACCTACGCACGCCAGATGGTGAAGACGCAGGCGCTGGAGCGTGCCGAGCTGGAACTGAGCAACACCACCCAGCATGTGAACGAGTTGATGAACGAGGTGGAGACGTCCACCCGCACAGCGGTGTGGCATCTGGGCGAGAGCCGACTGACGCCCGAATGGTTGCTGAACTATGTGCGCCTGGTGGCCGTAAAGAACCCTGATTTTGATGGATGCTCGGTGGCTTTGGAGCCCAACTTCTTCCCTCAGCGACGCCACTTCTCGGTCTATGCCTACAACGACAAAGATACCACTGTGGCCAAGATTGAACCACCCTACGACTACTTTGGCAAGCCTTGGTATAAGAAGTCGGCCGAGCTTCGTCAGGCATGTTGGGTAGAAGCCTATTTGGAAGATGTGAACGGAGTGGAAACAGAGAACTACTCTGATATGGTGGTGTCGTACAGCATGCCGATGTTCAACCAGAAAAAGGAGTTGGTGGGTGTGATAGCTACCGATTTGTCGATGCCTTGGCTGTCGGATGTGATTTCGAAATATAAGCCATACATCAACTCCTATACCATCATGTTAGGTCCTGAAGGTCAGTACTTTGTGCATCCTGATTCAACCAGATTGGTGAAGCATACCATCTTTAGCGATGCTGATCCTGTAACCCAGCAGGACATGATAGCTTTAGGTCGTGAGATGGTGGCTGGCCATAAGGGGATGATGAAGGTAAAGGTGAACGGTGAGCCCTGCATCGTGCTCTACCAGTCGCTCACCAAAGCTCCTTGGAGTATGGCCCTGATCTGTCGTGAGAGCGACCTCTTTGCAGGCTACAACAAACTACTCTATATATTAATACCTGTGCTGACTTTTGGCCTGCTGCTCATCCTGGTGTTCTGCCTGAACGTGATATCTGTTATGGTGGAACCATTGAATAAACTTACCCGAAAACTGAGCTACATCACCAATGGTCACTTTAACGAACCTATTGAGTTTAGTACTCGCAAGGACGTGATAGGACGCCTGCAGAACAATTTTGCAGAGATGCAGCAGGCCCTGAGCAGCCATATCTACAACTTGAATGAAATCAATGCACAGACCGAGATGATGAACCACGAACTGGAAAAAGCCAGTGAGGAGGTACAGAGAGCCGACGAGAAGAAGAATGATTTTGTGCAGGATCTCACGCATCAGATCCGTACACCGCTCAACATCATTAATGGTTTCACCCAAGTGCTGCGCGACGATTATGCCAGCATCCCGCCGGAAGAGATAGACGATATCACGGAAACGATGCAGACCAATGCTGTCCACATCAGTAGGATGATGAGTATGCTTGCCGTGGCCTCTAACGCAGGTAAGGATGTGAAGGTCAACCTGAAGGAGCGCGTCAACCTGAAGGAGTTGATAGATCATGTGGCAATGGTCTATGCCACCCGTCCGCCCCATACCGTGGAACTGACCACTGAGGTGGGGGTGAGCGATACTCATACGGTCAAGACCAATCGCGACTTCCTGACCAAAGCCCTGAACGAACTGCTGTTCAACGCCAAGAAGTTTACCACCGAGGGGCATGTCAAGCTGAGCATAAAAACCGATGGGCTCAAGGTGCTGTTTATTGTAGAGGATACCGGCCCTGGCATCAGTGCAGATATGCGCGCCAAACTCTTTTCTAATTTTGAGAAAGGCGACATTCTTAGTGAGGGCCTGGGATTAGGTCTGCCTGTGTGTCGCCAGCTGGTGCGCCTGATAGGTGGCGAACTGAAGTTGGACAAGAGCTATACCAACGGCTCGCGTTTTATCATCGTGATACCTGATGAAGACGCTTGGGTGGACTTACGTTAACGTTTGAGTGAAAAAAACGTTCGCTTTGTCGTGTTGTTCGTTAAAAATGTGTATCTTTGCACCAAAAATCGACTAAAAACAATGGAACAAGTATTCAGTTACATCATCAGTCTTGGTGCATCAGTCATGATGCCTATCCTCTTTACTATTATAGGCCTTTGCATCGGATTGAAATTCGGAAAGTCTTTGAAATCAGGACTTTATGTGGGTGTTGGATTTGTTGGCCTGGGCATCGTTACGGCCCTGCTGACTAACAACTTTGGTGACCCACTATCAGAAATCTCTCGTTTGTATCATCTTCAGCTTGGCGTGTTCGACATGGGTTGGCCGGCTGCCGCTGCTGTGGCTTACAACACAGCCGTGGGCGCACTCATCATCCCCATCTGTCTGGGTGTGAACTTCCTGATGCTCATCACCAAGACCACACGCACCGTTAATATCGACCTGTGGAACTACTGGCACTTCGCCTTTATTGGCGCTGTGGCCTATTTTGTGATGGACCAGAGTTTGGCATGGGGCTATTTCGCAGCCATCGTGTGCTATATCAACACCCTGGTGATGGCCGACCTCACAGCCCCCAAGTTCCAGGGCTACTACGAGGGTATGGAGGGTATCTCTATCCCACAGCCCTTTGTGCAGAGTTTCACACCGTTTGCCATGCTGATCAACAAAGGTCTCGACATGATTCCCGGCTTCTCTAAGTTGGATATTGATGCCGAGGGACTGAAGAAGAAGTTTGGCGTGCTTGGCGAGCCACTCGTGCTGGGTGTCATCGTGGGTGCGCTGATTGGTGCGCTGGCACAGCTCGACATCAAGAAGATACTCTTCCTGGGTGTCACCATGGGTGCTGTGATGGAGCTGATACCCCGTATCACCAAACTGTTTATCGACGGACTGATGCCTATCTCAGAGAAGACCCAGGAGGTGGTGAAGAATAAGTTTAATGGCAAGAAAGTGTATATCGGCATGTCGCCAGCACTGGTCATCGGTCATCCCACCACACTGGTGGTATCGCTGTTGCTCATCCCCGTTACGCTGGGCTTGGCTGTAGTGCTTCCTGGCAACGAGTTTCTGCCCCTGGCCTCGCTGGCAGGTATGTTCTATGTGTTTGTGATGGTGCTCCCTTATACCAAGGGTAATGTAGTGAAGACCTTTATCGTAGGTTTGGTGGCCCTGGCCATCGGTCTGTGGTTTGTCACCGATATGGCACCAGCCTTCACCCAGGCTGCCCACACCGTGTTTGAGCAGACGGGCGACAACGCCGCCAAGATTCCTGAAGGCTTCGAGGCAGGCGCACTCGACTTCGCGTCGAGTCTGTTTGGCTGGACCATCTACAAGTGTGTCAACAATCTGCAGTGGGTAGGCATGGGCGTGCTCACCATCTTCACAGCAGGCATGATGTGGCTGAACCGCCAGCGTATCGTTGCCGACGAGAAGGCTGCGAAATAATCATTGAGAATGGACAATTAATAATTAAATAACAATGAAAAAATCGATTTTTACTTTGATGCTTATGGGAAATCTGATGACGGCCTTTGGCCAGCAGAACATGACGTTCCAGACGGCTTGTCACCCAGCCGATGTGAAACACTATGACACGCAGACGCTGCGCGACCGTTTTGTGATGGAGAAGGTGATGTCACCCGATGAGATTAACCTGACTTATTCGTACTATGACCGTTTTATCTACGGAGGCGCTATGCCTGTGAGCAAGGATCTGAAACTGGAGACCCATCCACAGTTGCGTGCCGACTATTTCATGCGCAATCGCGAGCTTGGTATCATCAATACTGGTGGTCCTGGTGTGGTGATTGTCGATGGTCAGGAGTATCCTTTAGGCTATAGCGAGGCCCTCTACGTGGGTCGCGGCTGGCTGGGTAAGGACAAGAAGGGTAATGATATCGACTCCAACAAGGAGGTCATCTTCCGTTCCAAGGATGCCAAGAATCCTGCCAAGTTCTACCTGAACAGTGCCACAGCCCACCAGCACTATAAGACCCAGTGGGTGACACTCGACGGTCGTAAGAACGGTAAGGTGCAGAGTCTGAAGGCAGTAATCATTGGTACCAAAGAGAAACCCTTAGGCACCAAGGCTGAGAGCAATCAGCGCACTATCAACCAGCTCATTGTTAACACCGCACTCGAAGAAGGCCCCTGCCAGTTGCAGATGGGACTGACCCAGTTGCAGGAGGGTAGCGTATGGAACACCATGCCACCTCACACCCACGGTCGCCGTATCGAGGCCTACTACTATTTCAATCTGCCTGAGGGCCAGCAGGTGAGCCATATCATGGGCGAGCCTCAGGAGACCCGTGTGGTATGGCTCAAGAACGAGCAGGCCATCATGAGTCCCGAGTGGAGCATCCACTGTGCTTCAGCCACCTATTACTATACCTTTATCTGGGGTATGGCAGGTGAGAATCTGAACTATAACGATAAGGATAATATCGAAGTGAATGACCTTAGATAATTAAACTTTGAAGATTGAGCTTTATGACTCCTGTACAAACTACGAAAATGTCCAACTTCCGTTGGGTGATCTGTGCGCTGCTGTTCCTGGCAACCACAGTCAATTATATGGACCGACAGGTTCTGTCGCTAACGTGGAAAGATTTTATTGCGGTTGACTTCCATTGGACCGATGCCGACTATGGTAAGATTACCGGTTGGTTCTCGCTCTTCTATGCCATTGCCAACCTGTTCTCTGGTAAGTTCATCGACTGGATGGGCACTAAGAAGGGGTATCTCATTGCCATATTCGTGTGGAGCACTGGTGCTGTGCTGCATGCCGGGTGTGGCTGGGTGGCCATGAATATCGAGGGCTATGACAGTATCGAGGCACTGCGTGCCGTTCAGGCTGGTAGCGATGCGGCTGTGGCCATAGCCACCGTATCGGTATGGCTGTTCCTCTCTTGTCGTATGATTCTGGCTGTGGGTGAGGCAGGCAACTTCCCTGCTGCCATCAAGGCCACTGCCGAGTACTTCCCCAAGAAGGACCGTGCTTTCTCTACCTCTATCTTTAATAGTGGTGCCTCTGTAGGTGCGCTGGCCGCCCCTGCCACCATCCCCCTGTTGGCCCGTGCCTGGGGATGGGAGATGGCGTTTGTCATCATCGGTGTGCTGGGTTATGTGTGGATGGGGCTCTGGATGTGGCTCTACGAAAAGCCCCGTGCCAATAAGCGTGTCAACCAGGCAGAGTTGAACTATATCGAGCAGGACAACGACCTGGCCGACGTGCAGAACCGCGATGAGGTGAAGGAGGAGAAGGCCATACCTTTCTATAAGTGCTTCACTTATCGCCAGACATGGGCTTTCCTCGTGGGTAAGTTCATGACCGATGGTGTGTGGTGGTTCTTCCTGTTCTGGGCACCAGCCTACTTCAGCGACCAGTATGGCTATACTTCCGACTCAGCCATGGGTATTGCGCTCATCTTCACGCTCTACCTCATCGTCACCGTGCTCTCTATTGGTGGCGGCTATCTGCCCACTTACTTTGTGGATAAGAAGGGTATGAACCCCTATCTGGGTCGTATGCGTGCCATGCTGATATTTGCTTGTTTCCCAGTGCTTGGCTTGCTGGCTCAGCCCTTGGGTGCCTACAGCGCATGGTGGCCAGCCATCCTGATTGGTCTGCTGGGTGCAGGTCATCAGGCTTGGAGTGCCAACCTCTTCTCAACCATTGGCGACATGTTCCCCAAGAGCACCATTGGTACTATTGTAGGTTTGGGCACGATGACAGGCGGCTTCGGCTCGATGGCCATCAACATGGGTTCGGGTGAGTTCTTCACCTGGGCAGCCGCTCAGGGCGCAGGATTCCAGTTCTTCGGGTTCGAAGGTAAGCCTGCTGCCTACATGGTAGTGTTCTGCATCTGTGCTGTGGCCTACCTGATAGGTTGGGTTATCATGAAGGCCCTCGTGCCAAAGTACAAACCTATCGTTGTGGAATAATCATATAAAATCAAGGGTTTCTCAATCGAGAAACCCTTGTTTTTTTAATGCCTCGATGAGGCCGGCCGACATCGCTTCGTTGTCTTTCTTGGTGTAGCGGATATCGGTGAAAATCTGGGCCAGCGTTTCTTTGTTGTTGATACGCACAAAGTTCTGGTTCTCCTCCAGGCTCTCCTTATTATTATAATAGGTGTCGATGTCGGCGGCTGTGTAGTCGTGATAGGTGTCGTGATGCACAAAACTCTCCATCGGCAATCGGTCGCTCAGCGCAGGTTCTTCGGCTGGCCAACCAACGGTGAGTGTGGCCACAGGCATCACCAGCTTAGGCAACTGCAACACGTCGATAATCTGCTGAGGCTGATACACGGTGGTGCCCAGATAGCAGTAGCCCAAGCCCTCTTCGTCCATCAGGTTGCACAGTGTCTGGGTGTAGAGCAGTGCGTCAGTAGCCGCATTGATAAACGACAGGAAGTTGTCGTAGCCCGGCTCGGCCTTTCGACAGCGTGCCCAGGTGCTGGTACGGTTAAAATCGGCGCAGATGGTAAGCACCACCGGTGCCTGTTTCACCATCGGCTGGTTGAAATGTGCTGGCGAAAGCTTGGCTTTCAGTTCCTCCGCTCGCGTCACCACCACACTGTAGAGCTGCAGGTTGCCCATGGTCTGGGTGCGTGCGGCCTCGTTCATCAGGCGGTTCAGCAACTCATCGCTCACCTGCTCGGTAGAGTATTTTCTGATGGTTCTTCGTGTCAATAAATGCTTCATATTTCTAATTTTGCTTATAAATATCTGGTAATTTGTAAGATTTGGTTGCAAAAATACAAATATTTCGGCAAATTTATCTAACTTTGCACGCAAAAATAGTTAGATATGGAAGAAAACTTGCGTAGTGAACTTGTTGAACGTATAGCTCACAGTCTGACAGCCATTGGTCAGCATGGTGATGCCACTCTTACCGTAGAGCGCGTGGCAGGCATTCTCAATCAGTGCCTCAATTCGGTTCCGGCCGATGATGCTGAGTTGCTGCTCTCGTTGGCCGGTAGGGCGTTCGATATCTTCATGTCGGGCTGTCGCCCTGAGGTGACCGAAGTGCGCCCCAAGGTGTTGGAGTGCGACGTGGTGCGTTTCCAGAATAACCGTGAAAAATGGGTGGCTTTGGTAGGACTGCTGAATGGCTATCCTTACGAGATATTTACAGGATTGGCCGACGACGAGGATGGTATCGTGCTGCCCAAAACCGTTACAACGGGTAAAATCATCAAGCAGATGAACCCCGATGGCACCAAGCGCTATGATTTCCAGTTCGAAAACCGTCGTGGCTACAAAACCACCGTCGAGGGTCTCTCTGAGAAGTTCAACCCCGAGTACTGGAACTATGCCAAGCTTATTTCGGGTGTGCTGCGCTATCGCATGCCTATCGAGCATGTGATTAAACTGGTGGCTTCGCTCTCGCTCAAAGATGAGAGTATCAATACTTGGAAAACGGGTGTTGAGCGTGCGCTGAAGAAGTATGCGCCAGGCGCTGACGAAGACGTAGAGATTGAAGAATTGAAGAATTGAAAAATTGGAGACATATATATTTATACGCGAGGCCCGCTTTTATGCCTTTCATGGGGTGATGCCTCAGGAGACACAGGTGGGCGGCGAGTTCTTAGTTAGCTTGCGCGTGGGTTATCCCTTTCAGGCTGCTATGGAGAGCGACGATGTTGCAGATACATTAAACTATGCCGAGCTGTTTCAGTTGGTCAAGCAGCAGATGGATATCCCCTCCAAACTGCTCGAACATGTGGCAGGACGTATCGTCGAAACCATTCAGTCTCAATATCCCAAGGTGACGAGCATTCATCTCAAAATCACCAAGAAAAATCCTCCGATGGGTGCCGACTGCCAAGGTGCTGGGGTGGAGGTGAATTGGGAAAGGTAAAAGGGTAAAAAGGTAAAAAAGTAAAAGGGTAAAAAAGAAAATATAGTAACGTGAAGTGTATGATGAATATAAATAAGGTGATGGGTTTGGTAAAGGTGTTTTTATTCTTTTACCTTTTTACCTTTTTACCTTTATTTGCAGCTGGTAAGGATAACTTTACACTGGTGATCGATGCTGGTCATGGTGGTCACGATACTGGTGCACAAGGTGCCATCTCGAAGGAGAAGAACCTCACGCTGAAGTATGCTCTGGCCTTTGGCCGTATGGTGGAGCAGAACTGTCCCGACGTGCGTGTGATCTATACCCGTAAGACAGATAAGTTTGTAGAGTTGTACCGTCGTGCCGAGATAGCCAATCAGGCCAAGGCCGACTTGTTTATCTCCATCCATATCAATGCCTTGCCAAAGGGTAGGGTGGCGCGTGGTTTCCAAACCTACACCCTGGGCACCAGCAAGCGTACGGGAAAGCAGACGGGCGTGCTGCAGAACTTGGAGGTGGCCAAGCGCGAGAACTCGGTCATCTTTATGGAGAAAGACTATCAGCAAACCTATCATGGCTACGATCCCAACTCGCCCGAGAGCGACATCATGTTCGAGTTTATACAGGATAAGAACATGGAGAACAGCGTAGAGCTGGCCAAATACATGCAGCGCTATGTGTGCCAGGCCACAGGCCGTCAGGATATGGGTGCCCAGCAGGATAATCTGGCTGTGCTGCGCCTCTCGTCGATGCCTGGTGCACTGCTGGAGCTGGGCTTTATCTCTACCCGCGACGAGGAGGAATTCATGAATTCGCAGCGCGCTGAGACCCTCTATGCCACAGGTATGTTTAATGCCTTTCTGAACTATCGCAA
This sequence comes from Xylanibacter ruminicola, assembly GCA_015060625.1. Classification (GTDB taxonomy): domain Bacteria; phylum Bacteroidota; class Bacteroidia; order Bacteroidales; family Bacteroidaceae; genus Prevotella; species Prevotella ruminicola_D. The sequence goes on from SUYC01000001.1 coordinate 49,507, forward strand.
GCGTCATGGTGGCAACATCACCATCCCTTATAAAAAGATTGATGAGCCCGAGCCCAGGCTGGCCCCAGTGGTGCGAGTGCCCGAGCCAATCGTCGAGGAGCCCCCTGTTGAGGAGGCCAGAGTAGAACCCGTTGAGGTGCGCCAGGTTAACGAGCCTGCCCTGCCCGTTGTCGAGTCGCAGGTTAAAGCCGAGTCGAAGCCTGTTGCAGCAGCTGCCACTACCGATGCCCCAGTGTTTAAGGTGCAGATACTCTCCAGCTCGTCGAAGCTCAAACCAGGCGATGCCCGTTTCAAGGGCTTGAGCGATGTCGATTCGTATCGCGATGGTGGCATGTATAAGTACACCGTTGGCGCATCAACCGACTACAATGCCATCTACCGCTTGCGCAAACAGGTGGCTGCCACCATCCCCGAGGCGTTTATCGTTGCCTTTAAGGGCGGACAGCGTATGGATGTGAATGCGGCTATCCGCGAGTTTAAGTCGAAGAAATAATTTTAAGCTATAAGATATGAAAAAGTTTTCAAAAGAAATTCAGATTGCCTTGGTGGCCGTTGCCGGCCTGCTGGTGCTCTATTTTGGTTTGCACTTCTTGAAGGGAATGACGCTGTTTTCTGGCGACAACAAATATTATGTAAAGTTCAAGGATGTCAGCGGTTTGTCGGTGGCCAGTCCTATCTTTGCCAACGGCTATCGTGTAGGCGTGGTCGAGGATGTGGTGTTCGATTATGAGAACACCAACGAGATTGTGGCCACCATCGGTGTTGATCCCCAGCTGAGTGTGCCCCAGGGCAGTCGTGCCGAGATAGCCACCGACCTGATGGGTAATGTAAAGGTGCTGCTGGTATTAGGCGATGCAGCTACTGGCATGGTGGCTCCTGGCGATACCATCGCAGGTGGTCAGCAGGTAGGCGCAATGGGTAAGGCAGCCGATATGATTCCTACAGTGCAGCAGATGCTGCCCAAGCTCGACTCTATCCTGGCCAGTGTGAACGCGCTGCTGGCCGACCCAGCCATAGCCCACTCGCTGCACAACGTGGACCAGATCACAGCCGACCTCACGCGCACCTCGCACGACCTGAGCCAGCTCACAGCCTCGCTCAATCGTCAGATGCCCCAGATGCTGAAGAATGCCGATGGCGTGCTGGCCAACACCAATCAGATTACCAAGGATATCAGCAATCTGGATATTGCCACTACGATGGCAAGTGTTAACACCACGCTGAAGAATGTAGAGCAGATGACTGCCACACTGAACAGTCGCGAGGGAACCCTTGGTTTGCTGATGCGCGATCCAGGTTTGTACTATAACCTCAACAGCACCATGATGCATGCCGACTCGCTGATGATTGATTTAAAGCAACATCCAAAACGCTATGTTCACTTCTCAGTTTTTGGCAAGAAGGATAGGTAATATAGATTTTGTCTAAATAATACCTGGCAGTTGCGCTTACGTTTTTTGTAGCTCAACTGCTATTTTTTGTGTGTTCGCACACGTGTAAGTGCTTGATTTTCAGGTGCTGTGGTGTTTGCAAATGCTTGAAAGTAGTGCTACTTCTGTGAAACACCGTAACTATCATGTTTTTAGGTGGTTATGAAAATCTGTACACACGTTTGGTTATTTGGCCGATTTGGAAGTTTTAAAAAAATGTCTTACCTTTGCAGTCGCAATAGGAAATAGCAATTATAAACTCTACAAGCCAAAGTCTTGTAATCAGTTTGTTTTAAAATAGAAATAAGTAACATTCGCCAATGAATAATAATCATCAGGCGCTCTGGGCTGACTGCCTTCGTCTTATCAAAGCTAACGTCACAGAGCAGCAGTATAAAACGTGGTTTGCACCAATCGTGTTCGAGTCGTTCAACGAAGCGAACCGTTCTGTTCTGGTGCAGGTTCCAAGCCGATATGTATTCGAGTTCTTGGAACAGTACTACGTTGGATTATTAAGTAAGGTGTTAGAGCGAGTGTTTGGTACCAATGTAAAACTCAATTACAGAATAGTAGAGGTAAAGGCTACTGGCGGTCAGGGTCGCGATGTAACAACCGATGTCGAGAGCGAAGGTCCCAGCTTGGAGACTGTTCCAGCTCGCCAGCATCTTAACAAGTCGCCCAATGTGCTTGATGCCCCCCGCCATCAGCAGCTCAACCCTCAGCTCGACACCAAGAAGGGTTTTCACAACTATATCGAGGGTAACTCTAACAAGCTGCCTCGCACCGTTGGTCTCTCTATCGCCGAGCATCCAGGTAAAACCACCTTCAATCCCTTCTTTATCTATGGTCCATCGGGTTGTGGTAAAACCCACCTGATCAATGCCATCGGATTGAAGTGCTGCGAGCTTTATCCTAACAAGCGCGTGCTGTATGTCAGTGCCCGTCTTTTCCAGGTACAGTTCACCGATTCTGTACGTCAGAATACCACGAACGATTTTATCAACTTCTATCAGAGTATCGACGTGCTCATTGTCGATGATATTCAGGAGTGGGTGAATTCGCCAAAAACACTCGATACTTTCTTCCATATCTTCGATCACCTGTTCCGTATCGGCAAGCAGATTATTCTGGCCAGCGACCGTCCTCCAGTGGATCTGACTGGTGTGAAGGACCGCCTGCTCACCCGTTTTGCCTGCGGACTGATAGCCGAGCTCGAGAAGCCCAACGTGCAGTTGTGTGTGGATATCCTGAACGCCAAGTGCAAGCGCGATGGTTTGAAGATACCTGTAGATGTGATCGAGTATATCGCACAGACTGCTAATGGTAGCGTGCGCGATTTGGAGGGTGTGGTCAACTCGCTGATGGCTTATTCGATTGTTTACAACTCCAACATTGATATGAAGCTGGCCGAGCGCGTCATCAAGCGTGCCGTTAAGGTTGATAACCATCCGCTCACCATCGATGATATCCTTGATAAGGTTTGCAGTCATTATGGTGTCAGTCAGCAGAATGTGTTTAGCAAGAGTCGCAAGCGCGATTATGTGCAGGCGCGCCAGATTTCGATGTACCTGGCACAGAAACACACCAAAATGCCATCGTCGCGCATTGGTCAGCTCATCGGTGGCCGCGATCACTCTACCGTTATTCACAGTTGCAATGCTGTCGAGCAGCGACTCAAGATAGACAAGGCTTTCGTGGCCGAGTTGAGTTCTATCGAGAATTCATTTAAACTCAAGAAATAATATAACAAAGGCTCGCTGATTGGCGAGCCTCGTTTTTTTAGGTATGTTTGTTTTAAAATGTGATTATAATTTGATGTTGATACCTGCTATCAGCCAGTGACCAGGCTGTTCTACATTTCCGTAGTCCACATATTTTTTGTCTAACAGATTGTTAGCCTCTACATAGAGTTTGTAGGTGGGAGCATTCCAGCTCAGTCGTGCATCAACCACGCCATACGGCTCGTAGTCTTTTATCTGTCCGTCGGCATTGGTATAGGTGCCTGTGCGGTCCTGCAGTCGGTAGTAGAGGTCCATATCCAAGTGCTGCCACAGATGCGTCTGCAAGCTGGCCACCAGTTTGTGGCGCAGATATTCCAGTGTATATTGACTCTGTATGCCGTCCGTCTCCACCTTGTCCTGGTCGATATAGCTGTAGGCCACGTTCAGTTTCTTCAGCACGCTCTGTGCAGGCATCAGTTCCTGCAGGTTGAGCGCCATACTGGCCTCTATGCCCGTGGCATTCACCTCCGTGAAGTTGACCGACTCCCAAGGGGCGTCGGGGTCATCACTGCGCCTGATCCAGTCTATCAGGTTCTTGCAGTGGTTGCGATACACGCTCACCGATCCCTCCAGGGCATACGTGCTGTATTTCACGCCCCCTTCCCAGGCAGCCAGTTCCTCGGGTTTCAGGTGCTTGTCGGCCTTGTGTCCACCCACCGAGTAGTAGAGCTCCGTGACCGAGGGCATGCGCAGCGAGGTGTTGTATGAGGCATATACTTTCCAGTTGTTGCCGATGCGGTAGCTGGCGTCGATGCCCGGATAGAGACGCATGTTCATCTCGTTCCATGAGTTCTTGACCGCCACCAGTCCTGCCGACAGGGTGAATCGCTCCAGCAGGATGTTGTGCTCCAGCACGAAACTGATGTTGGTACGGTTCAGTCCGTACTCATAGTCGCGGTCGGTGCCGTGGATATGATGCGTGCGCGACAGCGGTTCACCCAGATTGCCGCTCACCAGGTCTTCGTTTCTCAGTTCGGCACCGATGGCTGTGCGGCCCAGTGCCCAGTCGAAGTGTCCGTTCAGGTTCACGCCATACACATCTGTACGGTGGTAGTTGAAGGGGTAGATGTCGGGTGCGTCGCGAAAGAGTTCGAAGCGGTCCATCGATCTGTTCCAGTAGATGGTAGGCTTCAGGTGCAGGAATCCCTGTTTGTTCTCCGCCGATACCGCCGTATAGGTCTTCAGCGTGTGCTCAAACTGGTCGTCCCATTTCGCACCATAAAAAGTGTTCGAGCCGAAATCCCTCACGCTCAGGCCCGCATGCCAGTCCACGTTCACCTGTTCATCGCTGTAGTTTCCCTGATAAAACGCCTTGCCGCTTTTGTAGTCGGCATTCAGCGATCCAGCCTTGTTGCGGCTGTAGCCGTCGCTGCGTGTGTAGTTGGCCGATAGGCTGTAGCTGGTTTTGCCATTCAAAGCCACACGTCCGCCCACATTGGCATAGCCGTACGATCCGCCTTCCGCATGCAGGGCAATCTCCTTCCTCCTTTCTCCTTCGTCCTTCCTCGCAGAAGGAGTCGTCACGATGTTGATTGCACCTACCAGACTCGACGTGCCATACACACGTCCGGCAGGCCCTTCGAGCACCTCTATACGCACGATATCGCTGATATCCACAGGGAAGTCGAACGCATTATGTCCCGTCTGCGGGTCGCAGATGTTGATACCGTTCAGCAGGATGGTGATCTGCTCATTGTTTCCGCCACGTATCGAGATGTCGGTCTGGGCACCGATAGGTCCTCGTTGCCTTACATCCACGCCCACGGCGTACTTCAAAAGATCGTTAATACTTTGTACCGGCGCCTGCGCAATCTGCTGGCGATCCAGTACAGTTACCATTCTCGCAGCCTGACTCTTGGTCAGCGGCGCCCTCGAACCGGTCACGCTGACCTCGTCGAGCATCATCTCACGTGCAGTTGTCATGGCTGTAGAGTCAGTTACCACGGGGTTCGTGCTAACGCTCTCGGCCGATGCGTAGGTGAGTGTGCTCACAGAGAGCACGCTGCAAACCACCTCGCGGCCCAGACAACTGAAGAGTGAGTAGCCCTTGTTTCCGAAATGACGGAAAACCAGGCGCTGGCGCTTCATGTTGAATGTTTGTTTGTACATAATTAGTATTGTTACCTAAAAAAAATCGGGTGCAAAATTAATGTATTTTTCTGTAACAAAACACTTAAAAGCTGTAAAACTTTGCAAAAATTTGAAGTTTTCTTTGCTCATCTCAATTTATTTGTGCACCTTTGCAGGCACTAAACATGAATATGTTTATCAACCAAATAAAGTTATATAATGACACAAACTAAAGTATCACCCGCCCAAGGTAAGTTGGGCATTCTGGTAGTGGGCTGTGGTGCCGTATCTACCACCTTCATGACAGGTGTGCTCATGGCCCGCAAGGGTTTGGCCAAGCCTGTAGGTTCAATGACACAGTATGATAAGATGCGCGTGGGCCGTGGTGCCGATGCCAAGTATCTGCACTATGCCGATATAGTGCCCCTGGCCAAGCTCGATGATATCGTGTTCGGTTGTTGGGATGTGTATCCCCAGAACGCCTATCAGGCAGCTGTGTATGCCGAGGTGCTCAAGGAGAAGGATATCGAGCCCGTGCGCGACGAACTCGAGAAGATAGTGCCCATGAAGGCCGCCTTCGACAAGAACTATGCCAAGCGCCTGGGTGGCGACAATGTGAAAGCTGGGCTCACCCGTTGGCAGATGGTAGAGGCCCTGCGCGAGGATATCCGCCAGTTCAAGGCCGCTAACGATTGCGCCCGCATCGTAGTGCTCTGGGCAGCCTCTACCGAAATCTACGTGCCCGTGTGCGAGTCAGTTCACTATCAGCTCTCCGACCTCGAGGCAGCTATGAAGGCCGACGATCGCGAGCATGTCGCTCCCTCTATGTGTTATGCCTATGCCGCTCTGAGCGAGGGTGCCCCATTCATTATGGGAGCTCCTAACACCACCGTCGATATCCCCGCCATGTGGCAGTTGGCCGAGCAGACCAAGATGCCTATCGCCGGCAAGGACTTCAAGACCGGTCAGACCCTCGTCAAGTCAGGTTTTGCCCCCATCATCGGCACCCGCTGCCTGGGACTGAATGGCTGGTTCTCAACCAATATCCTGGGCAATCGCGACGGACTGGTGCTCGACGAGCCTGCCAACTTCCGCACCAAGGAGGTGTCGAAACTCTCAACCCTCGAAACCATCCTGAAGCCCGACGTGCAGCCCGACCTCTATGGTCATGGCAACGACGAGGACACCCAGTATTATCACAAGGTGCGCATCAACTATTATCCCCCACGCAATGATAATAAGGAGGGTTGGGACAATATCGACATCTTCGGATGGATGGGTTATCCCATGCAGATTAAGATCAACTTCCTCTGCCGTGATAGTATTCTGGCTGCCCCGCTGTGCCTCGACCTCTGTCTGCTCAGCGACCTGGCCGCCCGTGCTGGTCGTTATGGCATCCAGCGTTTCCTCTCGTTCTTCCTCAAGTCGCCTATGCACGACTACACCCAAGGCGAGGAGGCCGTCAACCATCTCTATCAGCAATACACCATGCTGAAGAATGCCATCCGCGAGATGGGAGGTTACGAGCCCGACGAAGAAATCGACTAAGAAAAAACAGTTCATCCCTGCCAATTCTGGTGGGGATGATTTTTGTTCTAAAACATAGGGTTTTCCCTATCCACAAAGGATTTTCACTATTTTTTTTAAATAGGCCGTTTTTTGTGATTCTGGTCAACAATGTAGGTCAAAATCGCTATTTTCCGCAAAAACTTAGCGCTATTCACAAGTTTTCGCCGTACCTTTGCAGTGCATTTAGAATCAAAACAAGCGGTCCTTTAAGCGACCAAATGTAGAAGTTTATTTTTTTTAAAAGAAGAGATTATGAAAAAGATTTTTATGACACTCGCAGCAGTATGTGTAGCTGCAACAATGAATGCACAGGTTTACGTAGGTGGCGGTCTTGGTCTGTCTTCTACATCTCAGGATGGTGACACCAACACCAAGCTCAAGCTCATGCCCGAGATTGGTTACAACATCAACGACAGCTGGGCTGTAGGTGTAGCTTTCGGATATGCCGAGAACGAGCAGAAGGTAAAAACTGGCAATATCACAGTATCAGCTAAGGACAAGGCATTCCAGATTAGTCCTTACGCACGTTACACCTTTGCTAAGTTCGATAAGGTAAACCTCTTCCTCGATGGTGGTTTCGATTATATCCACGAGGATCCCGCAGTTGGTAACAAGGTAAACACCTTTGGTCTGGGCATCAAGCCAGGTGTTGCTGTCAACCTCAACGACAAGCTCAGCTTCGTAGCTCACGCTGGTTTCCTGGGCTGGCAGAACGAGAAGGAGGATTACGATGGCGCCAAGGCTGCTAATACCTTTGGTTTCGACCTCGATGGTTCTAACCTCAGCTTCGGTGTTTACTACAACTTCTAATAGTAAAAACAATGATGGCTGCACCCTTATCGGTGTAGCCATCTTTTTTTTGTTACCTAACTCACGAGCCCACGCAGCTCGTCGCTCCCAGTGCCGTCACAATCGCCGTCGCAATCGATGCAATCATCTGCACAATAAATTTCAAAGTCTCTTTCTTACTCATAACTCAATTATTACCTTTTTATTTTTTTATTTTTTAAAATTGGTCGGGGCCTTAGCCCCAACCCTTAGTCGCCGTTAGGGCCGTTGTAGCCACCGCCGCCAGTGTTGCCGCCGTTACCGCCCGATGGGGTGGTGGGGTCGGTGCTGCCACCGTTCTCAGGGTCCTCCACGTCGCCACTGTCACCACTGGTCACGCGCTTCAGCACCTTACCATCCTCGTCCAGACAGGTAATCTGGATGGCGGTGTTCTTCAGCTCATCCTTCACGTCGGTGCTCGGGGTGAACACGATGCGACGGGTGGTGATCAGTCCAGTCTTCACGTCCTCCAGGTCCTCCACAGCCTTCGAGCGCACACCGAATCGCATGGTTCCCAGTCCTGGCAGGGGCACAGAGTGACCCTCGGTGGCCCACGTGCGAATCACGTCGCCTGCAGCATCCCAAGCTGCCTTGATCACACCTGCAGAGATACCACTGCGAGTGGCTGCGTCGCGAAACACCTTCTTCTCTGCGATAGCACTATACAGGTCGGGGCGCATGATGAAACGCTTACCTGGTTTGTTGCCGATTTTAAGCTCTCGGCGCTGAGCAATCACTTTAATCGCCATAATTCAAATAGTTTTTAAATAGTTTGTTTGTTAAATATTTTAGTAATTTTCGCTTTGTCGCCTTGGAGCGCAGTTTTCAGCCGCTATTAATACTTTCAATTGTTACTATTAATGCGCGCAATTTCTAGATTTAATCTTCGCAATTTTTAGCCTTAATGCCGCTGCTCTTACTCTCTCAATTTGACAATGCAAAGGTACGAAAAATTCAGCATATATACAAGCGTTTATTCGTTTTATTTTTAATTTATTTCTACATAGATTTACCACTACCGAGCACCTAACGTCCTAACGTTCTAACATTACGATTTCTCTATTGTCCTATCACTTGTCAATACTCTCTATAAATATATATTATTATATTATATATTATAATATATAATATAATAATATATATTCCAATAAGCACGTTAGTTACTACCTAACAAAATACCAAATGTTAGTTTGTTAGGTGGTTAGATGGTTAGACCAGTGCTTCCTCTGCCACCATGTTAGGGTAGATCACTTGTTCGTCGTATATCAGGTTAATGCCAAGTGCATCCTCTAACTTTGATAGTGTGTCGAGCGACATATTCTCTTTGCCCTTTAGTATCTTTGATACATACTGCTGGGTACAGTTCATACGTTCAGCAAGGGCTTTTTGTGTAAGTCCCTCCTGTTTCATCTGCAATAATACCTTCACGGCAATCTTTTGTGAGTGCCGCAACCACGACCAATTGTCGCGTCTCCATTCTGCTTCCTCGCGCCATTTTGACGGCGTCTCGCTCTTGTGAGCTTCGAGGAATTCTTGTGTTTTCTTCTTCATAGGCTATTCCTCTTTAGTTATATTATAATTCTGACATGTAGTCTGCAAATCCATCTGCATCTATAGCTTGATTTCTAATCAGGTAGTTGCGCACCTGTTCCATCTTTTTTAGTTCGTTTAGCGTGTGCTCACGTTCCTGCATGGTGCGGGTTAGTTTAATGGCACCGCCAGTTATGATGTAACATCCTGGTTCCAACTTGATGGCATATATGCGTAGCCATGAAGCGTGCTGTGGGCGTTCTTTGATTTTTGCCTTCTCCTTACCCAGCAGCATCTCGCTCGTACGACTATTTTCAAGCGGACGGAAAAGTTTATCAAGATCTGCCTCTGGTGATATGTCGAGAATCAGGCATTGCATGCGCTGGTTGTCGTCGATAGTATCGTAGATAGCCTGATTGATATCTGTAATCTTGAAATACGACTCCAAATCAGCCATGTTTGCCAAAAAGAAATCTACCAGCCACTCTGGATCATTCCATTGGTCGAAGAGTAGTTTCAAGGCATTGTCTGCTGCGCCATCGTAGCGTACTGCCCACAGGGTGTTATTATCCAGAATCTTATCAAATGTCATATCTATTACATTTTCTGCCGCAAAGATAGAATTTTATTTTTAGAAAACAACTAGCAGTTGTATGATTCATATTGATTTTTAGGATTTTTAATCAAATTCTCGTCTATCTGTTCAAACTTCGCCTTTTTTTGTGTAGTTTTAGATTGCCACAGAACCGTCCCATAGTATGTGAAGAGGTAGAACCGGTCACAATTTGTGACCAGTTCAAGGAGGTGGTTGCAAATACTTGCTTAGGCAAGCGTCACGTAGGGCCGAGCGGCGGCCAGCTTTGAGAGGTTATCGCAAATTGTGATAACCAGGGATTTGTGGTTGCATTTTGTGACCGCAAAATAGTACAATACTTCAATAGCGGAAGGAAGTGCCTTATAGATACAATCACCATTTTTTCTTCAAATCAGATTTTTTTTTTGAAAAAAAGAATATCTTTCCCAACTTTTTTATATATTTGTGGCATCTAATCGTTTGACGTATGACAGATAGACTATACGCTAAATATATGTGGCTGATTTCCACTATCTATAATGCTGGCAAAATTTCGTTTGGAGATATTGCCCGCAAATGGGACAATGCAAGTGTTAATGATTTGCACCAACCTTTGAAACTGCGAACTTTCCATAATCATCGAAATGCGATACTAATGCAGTTTGGTGTTGTGATAGAGTGTCAGAGAGGTTCTAACCTATATTATATAGATAATCCTGATGCGTTAGAGAATGATTCTATTAACCAGTGGTTGCTTGATTCTTTTGCTGTAAGCAACCTCCTGATGGATAACCGCTCTATTTGTGACAGAATAATGTTGGAGGATGTGCCATCTGGTAGGTACTACCTCGAAATTATTACGTCTGCGATGCGTGATAATCGTCAAATAGTGATTGATTATGAGGATTTCTTGGGCAATACCATTCAGGGGCTAAAGGTTAATCCATACTTCATCAGACTGTTCAAGCGTCGTTGGTATGTAATGGCCCTTGTATTGCCTGGAAAAGAGATTCGCCGCTTTGGACTAGACCGTATCAAGCGTGTGGAAGTTTTGGATTCTAGGTTTAACTATCCAAAGGATTTCTCGCCCCAAGATTACTACACAGATTATTATGGCGTATTCCATGATGCGAAGCCTATGACGATTCGATTAAAGGCCTATCGCGAGAAACCAAACTATCTTCGCTCGCTTCCTCTTCATCATAGCCAGCGTGAGATAGAGTCAAAAGCAGATTATACCATTTTTGAATATAAGATAGCGCCAACCTACGATTTTATTCAGGAGATTCTAAGTCATGGTAACCAGCTGGAAGTAATTTCTCCAGATGTATTCCGTCAGCAAATCAAGGCAATTATTGAAGAAATGCACGATTTTTATGAATAATTTCTTCTGATATGCAATTATGTTGCATATTGCCCCCATATCTTTGCCATCAAAAAAGAAAAGATATGGCAAATAATGATGAGCTTAAAAGACTGGGTGAAAGGTTCCCCAATAAGAATGTTGGTTGTGGCAATCCTGATGCGAAAATTCTGGTTGTCACGCAGAAAGTAGGAAATGTAGAGAAAGACTTTGAATATCTTCAGAAACTATTTAAGTATATCCCTTGTAAAAATGGGGAAAAGCCGAATGTGTTTGATTATTGTTACTACGTATTTTTTGATGAGAGTTTATTGGCAGACTCATTCTTTGCCCATTTCCAGATAATCGTTTATACTTTCATTGATGGCAATCAATTGCATAAGCATAATCCCGCTAAATTATTTAAAATGGAGTGGATGTCAGATTGTACTATTGAAGATGGTGCTATTCAGCGCTTGTTTGTAGCGCATTCGAAAGCAGAGAATGATAAAGCAGAAAGATTGATGTTGTGTACTTACCCATTTGGAAAAGTCTCTCATACGATTCTTAAATGCAGCAGACTGTTACTTAATTGGTTCTTGCTGTCAACTGGTGGGTTTTAATTGAATACTGATGGAAATGAATAATAAGGTTATAGCCACAAATAAGACTAATCCAATTTTGATGAAGATTGCGAGGCGCGAAAAATGGGTGAAACCATTTGCTAAGAAGCTTACGGCAGAGGATGCAGCTCGAGTTAAGGAGTTGCATTTTGCCAAGTTGTTTATGCTCTTAGCTCCTGCAACTGGAGATGAAGAAATATTGCTTGATTCAGGGAATGGTCAATATTGTGTTCCAATAGAGTTACGTTGTGATGATATGTCCATTTTTAATTCCGACGTAATAGTAGATGGTGATGGCAATCAGTATCGTTTTGCTGACAGCCTTGAGCACAAACAAGCTTATACGTTTGAGATATGGAATGGTCTACCTGATGCTCTTCTCGAGAATTTTACTGAATTCCAATATTTCACCAGCGTCACTGATATACCACCTTTTGCATTCTATCGCTTCAAAAAGTTGAAGAGCATTTGTCTTCCTCCAAGTATAAAGACTATTGGCAACAGGGCTTTCTATGGTTGTACGTCACTTGAATATTTAGATTCTGATAATCCTTTAAAAGATGCTATGAAATTTGTTTTATAACAAAAAAAATAATTATCTTTGCATCAGATTTCCTCAAAAACGAATCATGTATAACTGATAAAACTATAGAATATGATGACAGCAGAAGAACTGATGGAGCAATATAAAAAAGTCCGTGAAGAAGAGGGAATAAGCGGCGGTCTTGGACTTATAACGAATCCCCGAGCTCTAGAAAGAGGAATCCTATTAGTGGGTATGAATCCTTCTGGGCAGGGAGATGGTGTTCATATTTACTGCGAGTGTAAGAAGGATGACTTTTGGGGACCAAAGTTTGATATGATGGGGGACTATAACAATAAATGCGGATACATAGACCTTCTGCCCATACGAAATGGTAGGCAGGAAGTGGTTCATTCAGATAATGAGATTAATTATTTTGGAAAGCTTCTTGCACATACAAGGGATTATATTGAAGAATTACGACCTCGTTTGATAATTTTGGCAAATAGTAAAGCTCGCTATTATTGGGGATTTAAGAAAAAGACTCCATGGATGAGTTATACCTTCAAAAAAGTTAATTCGCCACTAGAAGGGGAGAGAAGATACTGGAAACTATATCAAATAACAGGAATTGTACCAACAGGTGTCAATCGTTATGCTAATAACACAAATCTTATCGGAACTTACTTTCTTCAGTATCGTCAATATAAAGATATGTTTGGAATACCTGTTCCAAGAGAAAAAGAACTCAGGTATGTTGATATCCAAACGATAGCTAAATTTATTGATGTTGATTGGGAAAAGAAACTATATTAATTATGCAAGGTGCAATAAAAGAACGAATACAAAGTCTGCTTGGCGCGATAAACCAAGGGATTTACGAAAAAGATACAGAGTTGGCTATGGCGTTATTGGCGGCATTAGCTGGTGAGAGCATAATCTTGCTGGGGCCTCCAGGTGTTGCCAAATCGATGATTGCTAGAAGACTGAAACTGGCATTCAGAAATGCTCACTCTTTTGAGTATCTGATGTCTAGGTTTAGTACGCCTGACGAGATATTCGGACCTGTTAGTATCAGCAAGCTGAAGGATGCTGATAAATACGAACGCAATACTGATGGCTATTTACCAACAGCCGATGTGGTGTTCCTTGATGAGATTTGGAAAGCAGGTCCTGCTATCCAGAACACTTTGCTTACTGTTATTAACGAAAAACTGTTTCGTAATGGCGACAAAGAGATGAAACTACCATTGAAGTTGTTGGTAGCTGCAAGTAACGAGCTGCCCACACAAGGCGAAGGACTTGAGGCTCTTTGGGATCGTTTCATTATCAGATTGGAGTGTGGCAATATAAAGACTGAAAAGAATTTTAATGCCATGCTACTTGATAACACCATTGACGATGATATCGTGGTTTCAGATGATATTAAGATTAGTAATGATGAGTATCATGAATGGAATGATGCAATCAATCGTATTGGTGTTTCTGAAAACATACTAAAATGCATCAATTTTATTCGCAAGGCTATTACCAACGTTCATATTGGTCAGACTGACGAGCATCATAATGTGTACGTTAGTGATCGACGTTGGAAGAATATTATAAGACTCCTACGTACTTCAGCCTTCATCCATGATAGGAGCGAAGTGTCATTTGAAGACTTGTTGCCAATTTATAACTGCTTATGGCAAGAACCAGAAGAAGCTGAGGGAATACGTACAATCGTAATACAAGCTTTGTTTCATGAGTATACGTCGATTTTTGCCTATCTGAGAGAGGATTTGAGTAATGACATTAGGGTTAATCGTCAGCATCGAGCCACAGAAAAAGCCCGCAAAAGTATGAAAGTCTTCGACTCAAACAAGAAGATATACGATAATTACTACTATCACCTGTTGGACCACGATACAGGTAATACTTACGTCTTTATCAGCGATTATCAGAATCTGAAACAGAGAACCATAGGAAATCTAGGACAGGGTGGAATCATCTACAAAGATCCAAAGAACCCTAATCGCAGTATCATTAGGAGTTATAATGGAGGCGAAATGCCAATGGGTGCCAGTTCTGTCTATCTCACTCGTGATGAAGAATATATTTATATCGATGGAGTAAGGTTCTACATAGAAACGCTAGGGCGTGGTGAACGCCAGACTCTTCCATCGAAACATGGCAATGTGTCTGGGCGAGACTTTTATCAGGAGCTTGAAGAATTGAGTACTGGTATCAAACATCGAACAGACGAGATAGTCGCTAATATTCTAGTGTCCGATCAAGACAAAAAAGAAGTTACTGACTATGCCCAGCGACTTTTTGTGGAGATTGCACATACAAGACAGGATTTAGAGAAACTTGAGGGATAATATTATGCCAGATGGTTTAGAATTATCACCTACTGCATATCTGATGCTACTCGAACAGTTCGTAAAAACAGGCGAAGTGTTCGATTATGAGACCGTCTATATAAATGATCCCATTCTTCGCTATCTTTATCATTTAATGAATGATTCTCTGATCCAATCCAGAGTTCTTGGTAGTCGTTTGGCAGGAAAGGTATTCTATGAAGTAGTAGGGAGATTTGTGCTGGAGTGTATTCATGAACGAACTTTTGTTTCACAAATGTCTATCGGCGAACAAACCGAGATGGACAAGATGTTGAATTGGTCAATGCATTATAAGGAAAACCATTGGCAGTCGTTACTTCAGCAATTGGACGAGAAGCATAAGGATGATGGTTTTGATATAGACTTCTTGAAAAAGCGTTTTAAGAACGGAGGCTGGAAGAAACCTGAGAATTGGGAGCGATTGAAACGTGAATGGCAGGGGGCAATAGACGAGCGAAAACGTCGCCAGGTAACCAAAAAGATTGAATCGAAAGGTGGCGCTATTAGTGGTGGCTTCCAACAAGCATTAAGCCGACTTGAAGACCATATTCGCAACGAAGGTGACACTGAAGACCAATTGCTGCAGGCCTGGGAAAGAATGGATGGTTCATGGTCGGAGTCAGAGTTCGAAAAACACCTTAGTATCGTCCATATACAGAATAAATATCCTGAGATTGGAGAGGTGGCCAGACGCATGGGAAGAGTACCTGATGAGGATGGTAAAGCAAGGTTGACAGTACAGACGGGTTCGAGCCAACGGTTGGAACATTCTTCTGGCAGTGATATTGAGGGCGTAACTATCGGGCGCGACCTCAATGCAATTATGCCATTTGAACTGGCACAATCTGCCGATACCGAACTTGAGAGCCTCTTCTATCGCAAATATCTTACCAGTAGGCTTCAGGTGTTTCGCTATAAATCGGAAATTACAAAGCCTTCTCGCAGATTACGTTCTGAGAGGGCTTCGCGTCGTGGCCCTATGATTGTATGTGTCGATTCTTCTGCCAGTATGTATGGTGTTCCACAGCGTATTGAAGCTTCACTGCTTTCTAAGTTGGAAGATACTGCCGAGAGGTTAAACAGAGATTGTTTCCTGATAGACTTCTCTGTTGGTGTTCGTCCCATAGAACTACGTTCGCGTCGTAAGCATCGAGCAATGGAGCGCATGGGCATGAAGATGGAGGATACAGAAAACTTTGAGAAAGGTTATTTCCCATTCCTAGGTGGTGGTACTGATGCACAGAAGATGCTCAACCTTACTTTCTACTTACTAGATAATGGCGAGGATCGCTATATGAATGCCGATGTGCTATGGATAACAGATTTCCTGATACCACGCACCACTGAGGATTTGATGAGACGGTTTAAGGAGTATCAGGCTACTGGTACCAAATTCTATGGTTTTAAAATTGGTAAAGGCGAGAGCAATTGGGATAAGTACTTTGATAGGATTTACGAAATCGATTATCGCCAACCAAGAAGATTTTGATATATGCAAGCGAATAACTAAAAAACAATGAATTATGAAAATAACTGCTATTGAGGACATTGGTAATACTATTGATAAAATATGGAATAGTGATTGATACTATGCAGATATGCAATATGGTTGCATATTTGCTAAATTGTCTTAATATATGTCCTGTATCTTTTGTTAGGTGCAGGATTATTTGTACTTTTGTGTGCTTAAATTAATTTTAATTAATCAATGGCTAAGAACAACAAAAACCCAAAAGAGGCTGAACCGGTCGTAAAATACGACCAGTTAGGAGAGGTGGTCGCAAATTCTTGCTTAGGCAAGCGTCCCGTAGGGCCGAGCGGCGACCTTCAAAATATTAATATCGAGTATCACCAGAATTGATTCTTGGACTATTAAAATAAGATATGTAATATATGGAAACAAAAGACATAAAACAACTTCAGTATGAAAACAAAAAACTGAAGAAGGAGTATGGTAGGCTGCTTGAAGAGATTCAGCGCTTATGGAGATTTAAGAAGGAAACAAAGCTGTTTTCTTCTGAGTATATGAAACGTCTGCAGCAGACTGACCTTAGGAAAAAGGTGTTTGAAGGTACTGACTTTACTATTTTTAAAGGCATTAATGAAAGCGATAGCAGGCAGTTTATGCTTTACAATATAGAAAAGATAATTGGCCAGCAGCCAAATGGTGATGCAGCCCAGAAGTACGTGTCGCAAATATATGGTGAGAAAAAACTGTTGGATTTAGACGAACCATTCCCGTTTATACCTATGGAGAATGTGGATGGCTGGCTTCTTGATATGGTAAGGCTGATGGGATGCTTGATGGGGCAGAACCCTTGGGGAAAGTGCTTTTCGTTAAGATGGCTCAGCTCTAGGTTTGAGGCTGGAACTGGAGACGATCCGTATCAGTTCTCACCAGAAAACGAAGAACTTTTGTATTGGCTGGAGGTTACGGAATATAGAAGAATAGCTGCGCTTGTCGCCAAGATGGTAGAAAGTATAACTATGCTCGAATACCAGAGAATATCTTCGGCTGTTTATGATTATATATGGGAGAAACTACATGGCTTTATCCCTGATTGGGCCAATGTAGACCAATGTAATTCGTATATCAATAGCCTGCTTGATATAATAAATAATGTAAACGCCCATATCAAGGAAGGTGCACAACGTGGGCTCTGTATCGAAGAAGTTGGGCTGATTGACTCACTTTGGGGTGATGTAAATCATACCTACCATAAAGACTATTTAGCTGCAACTAAGGAGATTTGGCAGAAGATAAAGCCTGTTCGTGATAGTTTTTGTGATGGTGGCAGGAATCGAGAGAATTATCAATTATTCGTTAACGATATGCTTAAAATTGCTCTGCCGATTGCAGAGCAATACAATCTTGACATGGAACTTGACGATGAACATAGTCTGCCGCTGAGTTATCTTAAGTATTGGTTGGAATCAATTTATTGTTACGATGATTACCGCCTTGAATAAAGAACCACTAATACCACGTGGCGACTATTCGCCAGTAGTACGTGATAGGATTAACCGGTTAAAGCAAGATGCCGATCGGTTATTCTCATTGGGTGCAGTTCGAAAGCGATGTCAGCAGGCTTTAGTGCAGTTTTACGCCAATCTTAAGCCTGAACCATACGTAGATCTGCGCACTCAGCTATCTAACAATAGGGAGTATCGCTTTGCGCAAAGTCTTACGCTTACCTATAGGTCAACCAATGATAGACTGGTACAATGGGCAAAGGGGTGCATGAGCGAATATCTGCTGCAAGAAGCCATTGAGGAGCGCGAGCGGTGGATTGAGAATTTTGCGCGTATTAAAATTGCCAGTCGTTGGTATCAGATGAAAGACGATGATGAGGCTTGGCGTGTGTTCTCGCAAAACATACCCTATGACGATGCCGACAGAGAGAAAGAAATAGATGAGTTTTTTGAAACGCTGGATATCCTTTGTATCCTGACAGATGTGATTAACGGCCATGCTGCCGAGTACGGACTTGATGTAGACTACCATACGCGTACTTTGATGGGAGTTTTAGCCTCGGAAAAAGCGGTGAGATACTGGGAACAACTGGTAGAACAGCAGTTTGTTGACCAGCACTACATGCTATTGGCAAGCACTACTCGCCAGCAAGCAATGTATATTGCAGAACTATTTGCAGAAAAGCTGGAACTGGAAACCAAATGGAAAACTTTTGAAGACTTCTGGGGTATCAACAATCTGGCCCAGGAGAAGCATCAATGCACAGAGTTAGGCAAGTTACCTGCCCGCTCTAATGTTATCGATATGATTTTCAAAGATTAATATAACTGCCTGATAATCAATATAAGTATCCCCTATATAGTCCCTACTATAGCCCCTATTATAGCCCCTATATAGGGGCTTTTTTTGTTTTTATAGCAGTACCTTTGCCGTCGATAAGAATTTATGTATAATCCGAGTGGGGTGGGAGTCCTCTGAGGTGAAAAGCTGCAGCAATCATGCTCTTCTCACAAAACACTTGGAAAAGATGAAACAAGTAGTATTGCGTATCGACGACGCAGCTTTTGAGAAGTTTATGGGTATGGTTGATCTGTGCCCGATGGTAGAGGTGCTGAATGTTTGCGGCACTGGCGACAAGAAACTTACCATTGATGCCTATGTGGCATCGGCCATTCGCGAAATGCGACAGGCCTTGGCCTTTAAAAATCCCTGCGACTATGCTTACCTGATGGTGGCTATGAACGAGAGCGTGGTAAAAGGATTGCCCTTTTTCTATACCCCAAAAGATTTTATCGACTATATGCACCAATCGGATTTTGATAATCTGCCTGGTCGCACTACTATCTACGATACCATAGCAAAGGTGAAAGGCAAGTATCCCGACTGGACGTTTACTGATGCTCCAAAGGCTAGCGAGGCGTTACGCAGAAAGAACTTGGTAAAGCGATTTTTGAGTGCCTTTATGAGGGCTCAAAGCAGGAAGTCGGACGCTTTTTCGGACGAAGATTAAAGGTGTCGGACGATATGCTGGACGATAGAAAATAAAGCCATCGTGGGGTGAATTTTTATTGCGAACTTTGCATCGTCGAAAGGAAAAAACGACGCAAATTTAAAAATTAAAAGTTATGGTAAGACAAAGCATTTTTGAAAAGAGAAAAGGCGGTCAGTTCATCTTCGAAGATGACGACCTGATGGAAGTTCAGTACTTGGAGCATGATGCCGAGAGCATGATGAACCTACTGGAAAACAGAGTAAGCAAGTCGCTGCTATTTATGCTAAATCAACAGCTGTTAGGATTCAGTAGCCAGATGCAACAGGAGTTGGCGATGGACATGGTTGACTATGTTTGCGATGATGTGATGCGAATGACAGGTAGCCCATCGGCTGATTACGTATTGGAAACGTGTTACGCATGGATTGAGGACGAGAAGTTTGCGATTGAGCGAGTGCAGAGTCAAGCTTGCTTGAACTGTGCCGAGCGTAAGCAAACTCGATATGATAATATCAAGGGAGGTGTAGCGTGATGGAAACGGTATTGAATGCCTATCATATCAAGGTGAAAAAGATATGTGCCTCGTGCAAGCACAAGGAGAATCTGAATGATGGTAGCAGGCAGTGCACTAAAACGGGGCAGATAGTAGAGCAGAAACACGTATGCTCCGGGTGGAAAATGAACGATGGTCTGCGCAACGCAGGCTTGCAAAAGGGAGCCGTGGTTCGCCTGAAAGGAACTCAAATAGTACTAATCAAATAAAAAAGTAAAGTTATGAAGAAAATGACAAAGATTGAAAAGATGGTGCGCATGTTTAGCGGCACTAAGGAGATTGAAGAGCAGTTTGCCAACGATGTGCATGCTTGGGGTGATGAGTTTACTGCTGTAGCCGATAAGCTCGACATCCGTAACCCCTGGGATCAGGCTGTGCTGGTAGCTATTCTGACCAACATGTTGGCATGTGTAACGGTTAACGCCAAGTTTGATGGTGTGAATCTGGAGGAGGCTGTTCATGATAACTATTACGATGCCTTGAAGGAATACAAGAAACAGGCTGCAAGGGAAATAGCGAAAGGCAACATCTAAAAAAGGTAAGTAAATAACCGAGTCGAAGTGTGGTGGAGGAAGTCTACGTAGTGAAAATGGCCAAATTCTAACACAACCCTTCACTCATCAATTCGACAAGTTATGAAAAAATATATTGCTATTGACGAAGAGGTACTCGTGCGCCTCGTTGAAGGAAAGCGCGTAGAGGGTTCACTACATCGTGACAAGTTTACGGGAGTGATAACATTTAATGCCTATAAGCGTAAGTCGCGTAATTGCGCGAACGACCGCCTGGTAAAAAAGTTGCCATGGGGCTGGGTTAAGGAGAGTATACAGCGTATCAGGGTGTATGGCAGCTTCCCAAAGGATTTGGGTACAGCCGCTGTAATGGGCCTGATGGACGATCACCATCGCGACGCCAAGAATGCGATGATAGAACGTGAGATAACCGAATTCTGCTAAGGCTTTATTCGAAAGTAATAATTGAAAATTGAGAATTATGTTTTGCTATCAGAAAAACTTTAGTAACCCCACCTTGCCGGTAGATGAGACTCAGTTCTGGGCTCTTGTTAAGGCCACCAAGTGGAACGAGAATATCGATAAGTATCGCGAAACGGGCGATGCGGCGTTGAAACGCAAACTGCCTGCATTCATCTTCCAGGCTACTTTCGACGAAACTACATCGGCCAAAGGTAGATTGGGTGCCTGGCGCAAACAGGCTGCCACCCGCTTAACGGGCCTGGTGGTGATGGATCTCGACCATATCGAGAACCCGCTAACCCTGTATCAGAGTTGGATAGAAAAGGGCCTCGACCTGAAGGCATTGGGCATTGTGCTCGTGTATATCACACCCAGTGGCAAGGGCTTGAAGATTGTGTTCAAGGCCCGACTGGATTGGGGCAACCTGATTGATAATCAGCACGCCATGGCCAAACTGCTGGGCGACGAGGTGGTTGTGGATGAGGCCTGCAAAGACTCGTCGAGAATGAGTTACATTTGTAAATATACCGATATTTTATTTATTGATAAAGAACTGTTTAGTTATGAGAACCAAGAGTATGCTGAGCGATATACTGCTCTATATCGAGACGGTCGCTCACAGAGCGAGAGTGCGAATCTTCCAGAAACATCAACTCCCATCGAGCATAGTAACGAACCTGTAATGTGGCGTGGATATGATGTACAGTGTATTATTGATAAGCGCTATGGCGATAAGCTGCCATGCCGAGAGGATAGAAACCGACATAACGAAAGCCTCAAGTTGGCCTCTGATCTGCTCACACTACTCGACGGCGATAGGGTTGATGTGCAGCGAGTGCTCGAAAAGCAGACGTGGGTACAGGAACTCATCAGCGAGGGCGAAAGGGTGGAGAACACCATATCGAGTGCCGTTGAGCACAAACGCGATAAGGAGAAGAAATTCCTTAATCAGCTGCCCAGTAAGCCCATGCTTGAGGCTATCCAGGAGGTTACGGGTAAGACGTACCAGGAGATTACGAAGGGCACGAAAGCGTCAACGGCGGCGGTGCTGAAGGATGATACCATGGCTCAGATGCTGTGGGAATGGGGTGAAGAGATTGAGGCCCTGAGCGAGTACTATCCAGCCTTGAAGGATGTGTGCAAGGGTTTAAAGCACAATCAGTACCCAGCGGCCCTGTTTGTAGCAGGCGGCCTGTTGATGACGCTGATGACACGATGCACGTACCGCTTTTATCATCGACCAGAAGAGTTGCGACGATTGAACAACTCAACGCTGATAATTGGCGATCCTGCCAGTGGTAAGAGCTTTGCCACCCGCTTGTTTAAACTGCTGGCGGCACCTATCATCGAGGCTGATAAAGTGGGTAAGGAGGCCATTAATGCCTATCGTGAACAGATGCGCACCAAGGGCGCCAACAAGGAGAAGCCTAAGAAACCTAAGGTCATCGTACGTGTACACCCAGCGCGAACCAGTAATGCCCAGTTCATTCAGGACATGGTGAACAGCGTAGAGGAGGTGGATGGCGAGCCCATGCAGCTGCACATGCTGACGTTTGATACGGAGCTGGATAACACCATCTGTGTGCAGAAAGGTGGTAGCTGGATTGACAAGATGAGTCTGGAGCTGAAGGCATTCCACAACGAGGAGGATGGACAGGCTTATAGCAATAACGACTCTATCCTGCAGGATTTCTTCGTGACCTGGAACTACATCTACACGGGTACGCCCATCGCGCTGAAAAAGAAGGTGAACGCGCAGAACTTCGGCTCAGGACTGGCCACCCGACTGACCTGCATTCCGCTGCCTGCTACCAACTTTAAGATGATGACGCGCGAAAGTAATGTGGATTACGATAGCGACAATCGCTTGAAGGAATGGGCAAAGAAGCTTGACCGTACCAAGGGCGAACTCTCAGTTCAGAAGCTGGTGGATGAGCTCTACGACTGGACTGCCCGACGTATGGCTGATGCGGAGGAGAACGACAGCAAAGCCGACGAGATGCTGCTGAAGCGTTGTGCCTACCATGGCTTGAACTTCTCGGCTCCGTTTATTGTGATGCGCCACTGGGGCGATCTGCATCAGGAAGGCAACTACTGGTGTGGTACATTCGAAACGGACGAAATCGATTGGCGATTGGCCGAACTGATAGTAAACATGCAGTACGCCTGCCAGCGTTACTACTTTGGTGCGATGGCTGAAGCCTATTTCGACAACAAGCTGAAGGATGCCAGCGTAAATGTGCAGCGACGTCAGAAAACCTACGAAGGTTTCGAACGCCTGCCCGATGTGTTTACAACCGACGATGTGGTGCGTTGTTTCCAGCTTAAGAGTGCTGCTACAGCCTATATGCGAATAAGCCGTCTGACTAAGGACCGACTGATAGAAAAGGCCGAAGACTATGTTGAAGATGGTTGCGCCAAGGTGCGCTATCGTAAAACCGGTCTGCTCATGATCTAACGTCCTAACATCCTAACAAACTAACATTAAGAGAATGGAACAGATAGAGACGCTTGCCTAAGCAAGAATAGGCAAAAAGTTGCGTTTATTTCTGCCTAAAAAATTTGGTTATATGATGGGATATTTGTATCTTTGCCGCAGATTATGAAATAACCTAAAATGATGAAAGATGAAAAAAATAATAATCTTTTTACTGATGATGTGCGGCTGCAGCGCTGTTAAGGCTGGGGATATGGACGGCAAATACCTGTCGCAGAGTGGCGAACTGATGTTTGTGTTTAAGGGCGACAGCTTGTATGTGGATATCGCACAGAGCATGCGCAACGTGTCGGCATTTAAACTGGTGAAAAACAACCAGAATAAGGCTACCACCTGCTATAATGCGTACGAAACGTACCTGAAAAACGGTGCAGTAACTTATCGCGAGGTGCTGATACGTGTAACCAAACTGGAGGAGGAAAAGACGTATCTGCTGGAGTACTTTGGTAAGGATAAGGATAGGGAGTATAACTCGAACGAGCGATACCATATAGAATTAATTGATGGCGAATAACGCCATCAATTAATTTATTTTTTAATATAATCTACGAAGGCGTAGCGGTGGGCGTGGCGATCGTCGATGTCGTGTGATTCGCGGGCGGCCTCTTTCCACTCATCTTTGTAGGGAGGGAAGAAGGTGTCGGCCTCGGCTGGGGTATCGTCGATTTCTGTCAAGCAGAGGCGATCGGCCAGGGGCAGGGCCTGCTGGTAAACGCTGGCACCACCGATGATATACACATCCTCGTCAGGGGCGCAATGAGCCAGGGCCTCGTCTAACGATGGATACACGTCGCAACCAGGAAAAGCACTCACACTACGGCTAAGCACGATGTTACGACGATTGGGCAGGGCGCCCTTGGGCAGCGACAGGAAGGTGTTGCGACCCATAATAATGGTATGCCCGGTAGTGAGCGCCTTGAAACGCTTCAAATCGTTTGGCAACCAATAGATAAGTTTATTCTGAAATCCGATGGCCCTATTATTCGCCACCGCAGCAATAATGGTAATCATAACTATCAACTATCAACTGTAAACTATCAACTATACAGATACTTCGGCCTTGATGTGTGGATGGGGATCGTAGCCTTCGAGCTGGAAATCCTCGAATCGGAAGTCGAACAGATTCTTGACGTCGGGATTGAGGATCATCTTGGGCAGCGGACGGGGCTCGCGGGTGAGCTGCAGCTTGGCCTGCTCGATGTGGTTGAGATACAGATGGGTGTCGCCAGTGGTATGGATAAAGTCGCCTGCCTTGAAACCGGTTACCTGCGCCATCATCTGCAACAGCAGTGCATAGCTGGCAATATTAAAGGGTACGCCAAGGAACGTGTCGGCTGAGCGCTGATAGAGTTGCAGCGACAGACGGTCGTCGGCCACATAGAACTGGAAGATGGTGTGACATGGGGGCAGCGCCATCTTGTTCACCTCGGCCACATTCCATGCCGAAACAATCATGCGGCGTGAGTTGGGATTGTTTTTCAGCTGGTCGAGCACATACTGTATCTGGTCGATGGTGCCGCCATTATAATCGGGCCACGAGCGCCACTGGTGACCATAAACAGGACCAAGCTCGCCATTCTCGTCGGCCCACTCGTTCCAGATGCGAACACCGTGTTCCTGCAGATATTTTACGTTGGTATCGCCCTTGAGAAACCACAGCAGCTCGTAGATAATGGATTTGAGGTGGAGCTTTTTGGTGGTGAGCAAGGGGAATCCGTCTTCGAGATTATAGCGACTTTGGGTGCCAAAGATGCTGATGGTGCCTGTGCCCGTGCGGTCGCCCTTCTGGGTGCCTTCGGTCAGGATGCGGTTCAGGATATCTAAATACTGCTTCATTTTTTATTTTTTTAATTTTTTATTTTTTTATTTTTCCTATCACTTTTGGTGCTTCGCTGGGCAGGTGGGTGCTCTTGATGCGCCAGGGCTTGGGGTAGAGGTTGTTGGCACGGTTGCCGATGTTTTTGGCAGGTCCGAGCGCCTGTCCCTGATAGGTGATGGTGACGATGCCGCGAGGGGTATCGGTAGGCAGCACCAATGCCTCGCCACGAAGATATTTGAGGGCGTCGGCGTAATCGACATCTACTTTTGGAGGGAGGAGGGAGGAAGGAGGAAGGAGAATACCTGGGTCCAGAACTTTCATGTTCTTGTTTTTGATGATATCTGCAGAACTAATCTCCTTACTCCTTCGTCCTTCGTCCTTCCTCGAAATCTTACGCAGGGCGCAAACAAAGAGTCCCTCGCCACGGGTGATGCCGGGGATGAAACGATAAACGGGCTGATTGAAACCCTCGAGCAGCGAACCTGTGATGTGCCATGAGGGATCGACAGGGATATCGAGCACTTCGGCATCGTAGTTGTCGAGTATCCATTGGATATTCTCTTCGTTCTCCTTTGTATTAAATGTACACGTACTATATATCATAATACCCCCTGGATTCAGGCACTCCCAGGCGTCGGCCACAATCTCGCGCTGCAGTTGCCAGCACTGTTCAACATGCTGCGGGCTCCACTCGCTGATGGTGGCAGGGTCTTTACGGAACATGCCTTCGCCCGAACAGGGCACATCGCACAGAATCAAATCGAAACCGGCTGTGCCGCTTCGCTTGTCGAAGAACTTGAGTTTGGCACGTCGGAAATCGCGTGGATAATTGTTGGTGACGATATGATTAGGACCGTTCCATTTGGTAACGTTTTCTAACAATATCTGAGCACGATTGCCCATGGGCTCGTTGCTGATGAGCACGCAATCATCGGGTAGCACTTGGCGCAGAGCCGTGGATTTTCCACCTGGGGCAGCGCAGAGGTCTAATGCCAGGTGATAGGTGGCGGGTGATAGGTGTTGGTTAATACTACGCAGGATGTGGGTGACGAACATAGAGGAGGCCTCTTGCACGTAGTAGCATCCGGCATGGAGCAGAGGGTCGAAGGTGAACTGCGGGCGATCCTGCAGATAATAGCCCTCGGGGCACCAAGGAACCTGCTTTTCACCATCACCCATCACCAAACACCCATCACCCATTATTCGTGGGTTAACACGAATACTAGTTGGCGCATCTTCTTCGAATGCACCAAGATAGCGGTTGAAGCGTTCGTCGCCCATGATACGACGGGTTTCGGCCACAAATTCGGCTGGTAAATTGACCATCATCTTTGAAATTTGTGGCAAAATTAAAAAAAATCTGAGAAAAAACACTATCTTTGCAACTAATTTATGATTTGTTACGTCAAACAGATGTAGAATTTAAAAACATAAGAGATATGAAACAGTATTTAATCGCAATTGCCATGGTGCTCGCACTGAGTTCGCATACCAGTGCCACAGCACAGAAGCATCGCCACACGCCCCGCACGGAGCAGGTGAGCGACACATTGAAACACAACCAGGATGCCATCGAGGCTTTCTCGGACACTACTGCTACTAATGATGCCAATGCTACTGACGACGACAACAACCAGCAGAGCACCTATCGCCGACACGTGGTTTACGAGGATGAAGATGCCGAACGCGTGGTGAGAGGGGTCTTTAGCGACATGGACGGCGCTGCCTTTATGGGGCTGCTTGTTCCCATCCTGGCTATCGTATGCGTGGGATTCCTGTTGCCCGTTATCATCGTGCTACTGGTGTTCTACTTTATTAATCGCAATCGTAAGGAGAAGTATCGTCTGGCTCAGATGGCTATCCAGAACGGGCAGCCCATTCCCGACCAGCTGCTGAAGGATGATGTGAGCAGAGGAGCTGGCAAGGGTATGTATAATGATGGCATCCGACAGATGTTTACGGGCGTTGGTCTCGCCATCTTCCTGAGCATCATCATGGGTGATCTGGGCTTCGGTATCGGTGCACTAGTGTTCTTTATCGGACTTGGTAAGTTTGTGATTGCACGCCAGGAGCGCAAGCAGACTGATGAACTGAAAAATATGAATAATGATTACAATACGAATTCTAAAAACGAGGAATTATGAGCAAGAGATTAATGCGTTCTAACGACAGAGTGATAGCAGGTGTTTGTGGCGGAATAGCCGAGTATCTGGATTTTGACCCTGTAATGGTTCGATTGGCCTATGCCTTTCTTACGATTTGCACTTGCTTCAGCGGCGTGCCCTTCTACATTATTTGTTGGATAGTGATGCCCGAAAAGAACTTACTTCAGAATTGAAGAGTTGAAGATGGCAAGCATCAGCGACATAGCATTAGTGACACAGGTGGCGGTGTTCCACAACAAGCGGGCTTTCGACCAGCTTGTGAGGAAGTACCAGTCGCCTGTGCGCAGGTTCTTCTTGAACCAGACACTGGGCGATGAGCAGCTGAGCGACGACTTGGCACAGGAAACCTTTATTAAGGCCTATGTGAGCATTTCCAAGTTTCGTGGCATGAGCAGTTTCTCGACCTGGCTGATGCGTATTGCCTACAACGTGTTCTACGACCAGGTGCGCTCGAAACACCTGACGGATGATATCGAGGAATCGCCAAGCGTTATGCGACAGACAGCATCTACTGGCGACTCGAACATCAAAATGGATATACACGCCGCGATGGCGCTGCTGAAAACCGACGAGCGCACTTGTATCACCCTACAGCTGATTGATGGCTATCCCATCGACGAGATCAGCAAGATAACCGGCATTGCCGAAAATACTGTTAAATCGCACTTGAAGCGAGGGAAGGAAAAAATGGCTAACTATTTAAGAGAGAATGGATATGGAGGATAAGAATGAAATGATGCTGAAGCAGCTGTTTGAACAGGCTGCACAGCAACAGATTGATGACAACGGGTTTACCGAGCGGGTGATGATGAACCTGCCTGAGGTGGGCGAGAGCAGGGTGCGACGACTGTCGCGACTCTGGACCATGTTCTGTGTGGTGACAGCGCTGCTGATATTCTGGCTCACCAGCGGATGGGGCGTGATAGAGGGCATGATGGCTGGTGGCAAGGTGATGCTGATTAATACCATCGAGGTGTTTATGCTGACAGCACCCACCACCGAAATACAGATTAATCCTTGGATGGTGGTACTGCTGCTGGGCTTTGTATTAGTTTTCCTGCCTTATCAAACATTCCGTAAGTTGTCCGCAACACTTTAAACTCGGTGCGTCGGTTCATCTGATGGCATTGCTCTTGCTGTTCCTCTGGTAGTGCGTTGATAAACTCGTCTGTGAGTGCATCGCCCTCCTTGAGGAAAAGGTATTTTTCGGCTACACGTCGCTTGATGCGTTTGGGCTGACTCTCACCATAGCCTTTAGGTGTAAGGCGGTCGGGGGCTATGCCATGGGCAATGAGATAGGCCACCACGCTCTCGGCACGCTGCTGCGACAGGCGCTCGTTGTAGGCTTCGGAACCACGACTGTCGGTATGGGCCGAAAGCTCGATGGTGACGTTGGGATTCTGGTTCAGCAACACCACCAGCTCGTCGAGTGCCGTTTTGGATTCGGGGCGCAGGGTGGCTTTATTAAAATCATAAAAGATATTCTCGATGAGCACAGGGGCTGAGATATTGGGCAACGGGAACTGCAGCACGTACTCGTGCGAGGCTGTTACAGGCTGTACGCGCAGTTGCTCCTGATGGTTGAGATAGCCCTTGCAGGTGCCCAGCAGCACGTAATCCACATCGGGTTTGATTTCTTGTACAAACGAGCCATCGCTGCGCACGCTGAGCTTCAGATTGGTGCCATCATTACCCACCATATACACCTGGGCTGCGGGCAGCTCGTAGCCATCCTGTTCGTAAACCCATCCCTTAACGGTTTGCACAATCTCTGGATTATAGAAACTGTAGATATGGTCGAACCCACGCAGGTCGCCACGATTGGAACAGAAGAAGCCCTGATTGAGCTTGCCCTCGAACGTCATACCAAAATCGTCGCCCTGGGAGTTCAACGGGTAGCCTGGGTGATGGATGGTGGGTGATGGGTGATGGTTATTACCTGCAACGTAATAGATATCCAAGCCGCCAAAGCCGGGGTGGCCGTTGGAGGAGAAATAGAGGTCGCCATTGGGGCGGAAGGTGGGAAACATCTCATCGCCAGGGGTGTTGATGGGGGCGCCTACGTTTTCGATAGCACCAGCCTCGGTAGCACTCAGCAGTCGGCAGCGCCAGATGTCGAGTCCGCCCATGCCGCCACTCATGTCGCTGACAAAATAGAGCCATTCGCCATCAGGACTCACGGCTGGATGGGCAAAGCTGGTGAGCGTGTCGTGCGAGATAATCAGCTCTTGTGGTTTGCTCCAGGCAGCATCGCTACGCTTTGATACCATGATGCGAGCATAACGCGGATATACGGGGTCGGTTTGGCATTGGGTGAGATACATGGTCTTGCCATCAGGCGAGAAGCAGCAGGCACCCTCGTCGAAGACCGAGTTCAGTTCTGAGGCGATGACCTGCGGTTTGCCCCATTTGCCCTTTTCATCTTTCTGTGCATAAAAAATGTCGGCACTCTTCGAGCCGGTAATACCATTCAGTTCGTCGCCCTGTGCCTGGTTGCGGGTTGAGGTGAAATACAGTTGGTCGTCGGCTTCGCCAGCCAGCATCGGTGAGTAGTCGTCGCGTCGCGAGTTAAACAAGTCCATCCGTTTCACCGTATAGGCCGACCCCTTCTTTTTCCACTCAGCCGCCTTCAGTGCCGATTCCAACCCCACTTTAGCAAGTTGGAGATGTAAGCTATCACCCAACACCCGCAGGCTATCACCCGCTACAGCAAAAGCTTTTGCAGCCTCCTTATAATTGCCGTTGCGCATGTAGAGCTGTCCTAAGTACAGGTGGGTGAGCGAGTCGGCTTGATGGTAGCGCACCACATTCTTATAGGCTGTGATGGCCTTGTTGGTCTGGTTCAAACGGCGATAGCACTCGGCCAGCTTCAGGGCGCGCTGCCCACGCAGGGCGCGATCCTTGTTGGGTGTCTGGGCATAAGCCTTGCGATACTGTTCGGCAGCATCGTAATACTCGCCCACAGCCCAGAACTTATCGCCTTTTTTGATGGCCTGTTCAGCTCCGCAGCTGTCCAGCAGCAGCGCACACATTATTATATATATATACGTAACGAACTTTCTCATACTATAAGTATAAACGAAAAAGCAGGCGTTTTATTGCCTGCCTTTTATCATTTATCGCCAAGTGGAGCCCTGAACGTGCAACCCTCTTTCCAACGCGAACAGCCATAAGCCGTTTTGCCTTTGATGATGTGACCTTGGCCGCACACAGGACAAACATCGCCCTCTTTCACGCCTGTGGCCGTGTCGGCTTGCTTTGGGGGCGCTGTAGCTTTTGTTTTGCGGGTGGTTTTGGCCTTGGGGGCAGATTCTGCCTTGGGCGACTTCACCTTCTTCAGGTCGGCATCGGTCAGAACGGTTACGCGACGGTTGGTGCTATCAGTCATCACCTCGTTCACAATCTCTGTCACCTGCTGCTTCAGTTCTTCGATAAACTGCTGGGCATCATATTTCTGGTGCTCGATGTCGCGCAGTTTCTTCTCCCAGATACCTGTCAGCTCACAACTCTTCAGCAGTTCTTCGCGAATCAGGTCGATCAGTTCGATGCCTGTGGGTGTGGCTATCAGGCGTTTGCGTTCGCGCTTGATATAATGGCGCTTAAAGAGCGTTTCGATAATGCCTGCACGACTTGATGGGCGTCCGATACCATTCTCTTTCATGGCAGCGCGCAGCGTTTCGTCCTCGACAAACTTGCCTGCCGTTTCCATCGCGCGTAGCAGCGATGCCTCGTTATAGTAGGCGGGTGGGGTGGTCCACTTCTCAGTGAGTGTAGGCTTGTGGTCGCCACTCTCGCCCTTTACGAATGTGGGCAGCGTGCGTTCCATCCCCGAGTCAAGCTCGCCTACCCGTAGCCCTTCGTCGTCAGGTGCTTTCTTATCATCGCCTTCATCCTCTTTCTGCACTTTTCCTTGAATAATTCGCCAGCCTGGATCCAGAATCTCCTTACCCGTTACTTTGAACTCAACGGTTTCATCACCCTTTACCTCGCCCAGTACCGTGGTGGTTGAGAACTTACAATCGGGCAGGAACACTGCGATAAAGCGGCGTGCCACCAGGTCGAACACCTTCTTCTCGACATCTGTCAGGTTCTGTGGCACCACACCAGTGGGGATGATGGCATGGTGGTCGGTCACCTTCGACGTGTCGAACACACGCTTGGTTTTCTTCAGCGTTTTGCCGCCTATGGGCTTGATAAACTCAGCGTAAGGCTGAATGCCGTCGAACTTGGTTTGATACAACCCGTTGAGCGTTTGTGGGCACTTGGGGTAGATATCATCCGAGAGATACTGCGTGTCAACACGGGGGTAGGTGGTGTATTTCTTCTCGTAGAGCGCCTGAATCAGGTTGAGCGTCATCTCGGCCGAATAGCCGAACTTGCGGTTGCAGTCAACCTGCAGCGAGGTCAGGTCGTAAAGCTGTGGGGGCTGCTCTTTGCCCTCTTTCTTTTCCACCTTGGTCACCTGGAAAGGTTTGCCCTCGATGGTAGCAAAGGCCTGCTCGCCCTCTTCCTGCGAGGTGAATTTGCCTTTTGTAGCAGTAAAAGTGGTGTCGCGATACACAGTGGCCAGTACCCAATAGGGTTCGGGCTTAAAGTTCTCGATTTCCTTCTGGCGGTTAACGATGAGCGCCAGGGTAGGTGTTTGTACACGGCCGATGGAGAGCACCTGTCGGTTCTGACCGTATTTCAGCGTGTAGAGTCGGGTGGCGTTCATGCCCAGCAGCCAGTCGCCAATGGCACGACTCAGGCCTGCCAGATACAACGGCTGGTAGTCGCCCTGATCCTTCAGACTGGCAAACCCCTCCTTGATGGCTTCGTCGGTCATCGACGATATCCAGAGGCGCTTGACAGGGCAGGTGGCCTTGGCCTTCTGCATCACCCAGCGCTGAATCAATTCTCCCTCCTGGCCTGCGTCGCCACAGTTCACAATACTATCGGCATTCTGCATCAGTCGCTCGATAATACTAAACTGTTTCTCGATACCCTCATCGTTGATGAGCTTAATGCCAAAACGAGGTGGTATCATGGGCAGTTGGGTGAGCGCCCAGGGTTTCCAGGATTGTGTGTAATCGCCAGGCTCCTTGAGCGTGCACAGATGTCCGAAGGTCCACGTCACCTGGTAGCCGTTGCCCTCCATGTATCCATCGTGCGAGCTGTTGGCCCCCAGAATTCTTGCTATATCACGAGCTACACTCGGTTTCTCTGCTATACAAACTATCATGTTTATCTTTTATAATTTTGGATGCAAAGATAGTGCAAATCGGTCGAAATACCAAATTTTACACTTGTTATTAAACTTTTCGGGTGTATTTTCGTCATTAAAATATAGAAATTAATCACATTTTATATTGATATGAGAAAACTAATTATTATCACTATCCTAATGGCTATCACTACCGTGGTGCATGCCGAGTGTCGTAATGTATTTGTTGAGATGGGCTACCAGCCTGCTCAGGTGGATGCCAAACTGAAAGAGGTGTTTAACGACGTGTTTCGTGGGCCCAATAAAGTGTACTTTGAGGTGGGCGACTCGATGGGTTACGTGTCCGACATTAAGAATCACGATGCACGTACAGAGGGCATGTCGTACGGCATGATGATTGCCGTGCAGTTTGGCGAGAAAGATATCTTCGACCGTCTGTGGCGCTGGAGCAAGAAGTATATGCAGCACCAGAGCGGCAACCGTGAGGGCTATTTTGCATGGAGCTGTAAGACCGATGGCACGCGCAATGCCGAGGGGGCTGCCAGCGATGGTGAGCTCTACTTTATCACGGCCCTGATTTTTGCCTCGAACCGTTGGGGCAACAACACGGGTATCAACTACAAGGCCGAGGCGCAGCACATACTGAACTGCATTCAGCCCAAGGAGTACACCCCCGAGCCTCGCCAGGGCGGATTCCCAGGCTTCGGTCCAACCCCCAACACCCAACACCCATCATCCAACACCCAACACCCATCACCCAACACCCAAAAAATGTACCTGATCGACCCCGAGACCAAGCTCATTACCTTCACCCCTGATGGCTTTGGCAATCGCTATACCGACCCTTCGTATCATATTCCTGCCTTCTACGAGGTATGGGCCAAGTGGGCCGACGATGGACGAGCCGACTATTGGCGTGCTTGTGCGCAGGCCAGTCGTGCTTTCCTGCACAAGGCCACACACCCTGTTACAGGACTGAATGCCGATATGTGTCAGTTTGATGGCAGCGAGATGCAGATGCCACGCTGGCCGGGTATGCCCCAGCCCAAGCCAGGCGAAAAGCCCAGAAGAAATGGTAGCAACAATTTTCGCTACGACTCGTGGCGCGTGCCGATGAACATTACGCTCGACTACGAGTGGAGTGGGGCTGATGCTGAGTGGCAGCGGGGCTATGGCGAGCGCATTCAGAACTTCTTCTACTCGCAGGGAGTGGATAAGTTCGTGGATCAGTATCGCCCCGATGGCTCACTGCCCGAGGAGAACGAGATATTGCAAGCCGGCGGTTTTCGCAAGCTGCGCCATAGTATCGGACTGGTTAGTACTGTGGCTGCCGCCTCGATTATGTGCAAGCATGCCAAGAGCAAAGAGTTTGTGGATGCCCTTTGGAATGCTAAGCACGTGCCATTTGAGGACGGCTACTTTGATGCTTACTATGATGGTTTGTTAAGGTTGTTTGCATTCATGCACTTGAGTGGAAATTACAGAGAGATTGTTCCACAGAAGTGATGAGGGCCCCACCACAACGGTGGGGCTTTTCATTATTTTTAGGTATTGCGCATATGCCTAAATAGTCGTACCTTTGCACCCGCTTTCAAAAAGGAAAAAGTACTAAGGTAAAAAAGATTATTAATTAGGAATATAACATGCGCAAAAACAACACAACAAAATGGCTGTGCGCGCTGGCTGGACTTGCTTTTTGCAATCACACAATGGCACAGACCGATTTGCACGATTCTATCAATTTGCACGAGGTGAAGATTATGGGTAAGAGCAAGGCTCGCAAAATGCACGAGCAGGCTTACGCCATATCGGTGGTGGACCTGGCTACCAAGTATCAGAGTGCATCGGCACTTAATCAGGTGCTTAATACCGTGACCTCGATCAAAATTCGCGAGGATGGCGGATTGGGCTCTAATTACAGCTTCTCGATGAATGGTTTCTCGGGCAATCAGGTGAAGTTCTTCATCGACGGCATCCCCATGGACAATTTCGGCTCGTCGTTCAATCTGGCAAATATCTCTGCCAACATGGCCGACCGCATCGAGGTCTATAAAGGTGTGCTGCCCGTCTATCTGGGTAGCGACGCGCTGGGGGGTGCCGTGAATATCGTGACGCGCACCAACGCCAACTATCTGGACGCTACCTACTCGGTAGGGTCGTTTAACACCCATCGTGCGGCTGTGAATGGTGTTTACACATCGCAGCGTGGATTTACGATGCGTGCCAATGCGTTTGCAAACTATTCGGATAATAACTATAAAGTGTTTGCACCTATCGTTGACCTGACTACCAACAAGCAGGAAGGCGAAGAATGGGTGCGCAGATTTAATGATGGCTACCAGTCGTACGGCTTAAAGCTCGAAACAGGCGTGGTGCGCCGTTCGTGGGCCGACTACCTACTTGTGGGTATCATCGCTTCGGCCGATAAGCGTAACGTACAGACTGGTGCCACCATGGATGCTGTGTATGGTGGCGTGAAAAACCGCAGCTGGAGCCTGATTCCAAGTGTGCGCTATAAGAAGAACGACCTGCTGCTGCCTGGGCTCTCGCTCTCGTTCTATGGTACCTATAGCATGGTGAATACCTATAATGTGGATACTTTGGCACGCCGCTATAACTGGCGTGGCGAGTGGGTGAAGGCCAACTCGGCTGGTGAGGCTTACCTGACGGATGCCACTATCCGTGAGCGCCAGTGGCAGGCTAATGCCAATCTGAATTACGTGATCAGCGACCATCATTCTGTAACACTCAACAATGTGTTCTCGGCCAATCGTCGAAAAAGCAACGATGAGATGTATCCCGACGACGAGATGAACAACGTGCCACAGCAGCTCACGAAGAATATTACTGGTCTGGGCTACCAGATTCGCTATAACCGCTGGAATGCCAACGTGTTCGGAAAGATGTATCGTCTGTACAGTTCTACGAATAAGCTGATGGACCAGTTTACTGAGAACCAACGCTGGGAGAAACTTTCTGATCGTAAGCAGCGTTACGGCTATGGTGCTGCTGCCACCTATTACATCCTGCCATCGTTGCAGGTGAAGGTGAGCTTTGAGCGTGCCTACCGTATGCCCGAGGCGGTCGAGATGTTTGGCGACGGACTGGTACAGAAGGCTAACCCCGACCTGAAGCCTGAGAGCAGTAACAACCTGAATGCTGGACTGCTGTTCGACCAGACATTTGGCGACCATCGCCTGCAGGCCGAGGTGAACTATATCTATCGCGACACCAAGGACTTTATACTGAAAGGCGTGGCGCTGACCAGCAATCCTACCACCAGCTATGATAATATCGGCAAGGTGCAGACACGTGGCATCGAGGCTTCGCTGGGCTATGCCTATAAGCGCAACTTCCATATCAATGGTAATCTGACCTATCAGAATATCAAGGATAAAATGAAATATCAGGAGTCGCAGAACACTTATGTGGGCGATGGCATCAGCGAGAATATCACCTACGGACAGCGACTGCCTAACATCCCTTACTTCTTTATGAACGGGCATGCCGACTACCAGTTCTTTGACCTGGGCGCTAAGGGCAACAGTCTCGCGCTGAACTACGATGTGCAGTACATTCACGACTACTATCTCTCGTTTACAGGTCTGGGTGCCAAGGCTACCAAGAAGGTGATTCCTGAGCAGCTGAGCCATAACATTTCGGTGGGCTATAGTTTGTGTGATGGGCGCTACAGCGTGGTGGCTGAGTGCGACAATCTGACTAACGCCAAACTCTACGACAACTACCGTTTGCAGAAACCTGGTCGCTCATTTAATGTTAAGTTCCGCTATTATATAAGTAAGTAAAAAATTCAGTTGGTTATGAAAAATTGCTTTAGAAATTCTATCATATTGGCCGCTATGGCCGTAGGTGTTCTGACATCGTGCGAAGACGATCTGACAGCCGAGCAGGAAACACCCAATGCCCCCTATGTTTTGAGTCTGGGCGTAACTTCGAATGGTAACACCACCTACTATGTGGTTAGTACCGACAACCTGATGGAGGGTACCATTAATGCCGTGGGTAAAGGCATTGAGCAGAATGGCTATCACGACTACCAGCAGGGCAGCAACAGCATCTTCTGTATTGGTGGTCTGGGGCTGACCAGTGCCACAACCGTGGTGCGTGGTGCCGATGGCCTGTTGAAAGAGCAGGGCGAGTTTGTGTTCGACAATTCGCTGAGTGGCTTCTGCCAGGTGGACGATAACACGATGGTGGGGCTTGAACTCCCTGTGAACAAAGAGAGTGGATCGCAGCTCACCTTCTATACCGTTGATGCCAAGAGTGCTGCCATCCTGGATAAGAACACCAGCACAACAGTTGATCCTATCGACCGTTTGGACTGGCCTTCGATTACAGGCATGATGTATAGCGGCGGCAATCTTTACGTCACTTATACCCCTATGAACAGTATGACCTTCGAGACGGCTTATACCGACACTTGTTTCGTGGCTGTTTATAGCTATCCTGATATGAAGTTTGTTGAGTTAATGAAAGATACCCGCATGGGTCCTGGTGGCTCGTGGGGGGCTTATAATGGCCTGATGAAGGACGAGCAAGACAATCTGTATGTGATGTCGAACTCGGCCTTCTCGAATGGCTATTCGCAGAGCACCAAGCACGCTGGTTTCTTGCGTATCAAAAAAGGTGCTACTGAGTTTGATTCCGACTATTTTTTTGATTTCGAAGCTGCAACAGGCGGTTTGAAACCTGCCCACGTGGCGTATATTGGCAACGGCTTGGTGTTTGCCGAGGTGAGCACCCTGAACCCACAGACGGCTAACGACCGTTGGGGCGACAAGAGCCTGAAGTGCTGTGTGATTGATTTGAAGAAGCAGACAGTTACCGATGTAGAGGGCATACCCGTGCATAATGGTAACGGCGGACGACGTTTTGCATACTTAAACGAGGGTAGCTACGTGTATCTGCCCGTATCTACCCCCGATGGTGTGTACATTTATCGAACCGACGTGCACACTGCCCGTGCGGAGCGTGGGGCGCGTGTTTCAACATCGTTCGTTGGCGGCTTCTTCAGCCTGTAACATTCAAACTTGAAAAATGGCTAATGACGATGAACGGGGCGAAAAAGCATCTGTTTCTGACTTATTTTTTATTCAAAATACGTTAAATGTTTGGCTTTAAACAAAATTTAACTTTAAAAATACGCTTAATTCAAAAACTTGGCGTAAATTTGCAGCAGAAAAAGATTTTAATGGTTAAGGTTTATGGTTGATTAATTTAGTTTTTTAAGTAATTTTTGATGAAGAGGTTCGTTGTGAAACGAGCCTCTTTTGATTTATGATACTTAAATTTGACGAAAAAAATTGGTATAAATATTTTTTTTGATAAGAAATATACGTAAATTTTTGGCAAATTGAAAGAAAAGTAGTATTTTTGCTGCCGCAAGGGACTAAATAATCAGAAAAAGATGACTAAATGAAATGTAAAACTTGCAAACTGAAGACGCTTGCTATTATGGTAGCAATGGGATTGTGCACCATGGCGAATGCACAACAGAAAGACAGCGACATCGACTGGATGAAAGATTTTACCAGTCGTATTACTCTGAATGGTTATGCTCAAGGCGGATGGAGTTATCAGGATCCTAACGGGCAGAAAACCAATGCTTACAACCTGAAACGTACGTTGCTATGGGCTAAGGCCAGAATCACCGACAGATGGTCGTTTATGTTTATGCACGACTTCTCGAGCGTGGTTCAAGAGTTCTACACCGACTATCGTTTATCAAAAGGTAATGAGATGACGGTGCGTTTAGGACAGTTTAAGCACTCATATACGATGGAGAATCCTATGAGTCCTACGCAGTTGGAGCTGGTTGATGTATATTCGCAGGCAGTATTGTATCTGGCAGGCGAGGGGCCCGACCCGCTGAATGGTGTAAACTACGGTCGTGATATGGGACTGGAGATTTATGGTGATCTGGCCAAAGGTGTGCTACATTACGAGCTGGCACTTATGAGCGGTCAGGGTGTCAATCGTAAGGACCTGAACAACCAGAAGGATTTTATTGCCAAGTTGGAACTCCGCCCCGTTGATGGCTTCCGTGTAGTTGCATCGGGCTATCTGGGTACAGGTTGTGCTGTGGGTACGGCCAAGTGGAACCCTGATATTCAGGTGGGGGATAATTATAAGCGTAATCGCTATAGCATAGGTGCTGAGTACAAGACAC
Organism: Xylanibacter ruminicola; assembly: GCA_015060625.1. Lineage (GTDB taxonomy): Bacteria > Bacteroidota > Bacteroidia > Bacteroidales > Bacteroidaceae > Prevotella > Prevotella ruminicola_D. The sequence continues at coordinate 88,028 of SUYC01000001.1, forward strand.
AGGCTTATACAGGTAGCAAATATAAAGAGGCGCGTCCTGCATCTGTACGTGCAGAGTGGTTAGGCGGACAGGATGGTAAAGTGGGGAGCCGAGGTGGTTATGTTACAACTTGTATACCTGTAGTTGATGCACTTGATATCGTGGCTAGTGGCGAAACTTACGATCGCAATACCAAGGTGGATGGATGGGATCAGACAAACCTGACGGTTGGTTTACAGTACTGGTTCTACAAGAAGTGCCGTATGCAGCTCCAGTACACCCGTTGCCTGTGTAGCGATATGCTAGGAAAGGATTATAATTGGCTGCAGGCCCAAATGCAGGTGGCATTTTGAAGAATTAAAAATTTAAGAATTGAAATGGTAATAAAGATATTATTTACGGTTATTTTTCTGGCAGTCATGATTGGGGTAGGTCTTTACACCCGTAAGCAGGCCAGTAGTGTCGAAGGTTTTGTGTTAGGTGGTCGTGCCGTAGGGCCATGGCTCACAGCCTTTGCCTTTGGAACAAGTTATTTCTCGGCTGTTGTGTTCGTTGGTTACGCAGGACAGTTCGGTTGGAAATATGGTTTGTCGTCTGCCTGGATTGGTATTGGCAATGCTATCATCGGTTCGCTGTTGGCCTGGATTATTTTAGGTCGCCGAACTAAGTTGATGACACAGCATATCGAGAGTCGTACCATGCCTGATTTCTTTGGCACTCGTTTTAACGATCAGGGATTGCGCGTAGCAGCTTCTATTATCGCTTTCGTATTCCTTATTCCATATACAGCCGGTGTGTATAGTGGTATATCGCGTCTGTTCGAGATGGGATTCAGTATCCCTTACGAGTATTGCGTGGTGATCATGTCGATACTGACGGCTGTTTATGTAATCCTGGGTGGTTACAAAGCCACAGCCATGAACGATTTTATTCAGGGAATAATTATGCTGTTTGGTATCGTGGCTGTTATCGTGGCTGTACTGAACGTACAAGGCGGTTTGGAAGCTGCCGTAGAAAAGCTGGCAGCTTTGCCATCCGATGACGATCCTACGGTTAATGGCGGTTTTGCTACGTTGTTCGGACCTGATCCTTGGGGACTTCTTGGAGTGGTTATCCTCACGTCGCTAGGTACGATGGGACTGCCACAGATGGTAGGTAAGTTCTACTCGATTACCGATGAGAGTGCCATCAAGCGTGGTACAGTTATATCTACCGTTTTTGCCTTTATCGTGGCTGGTGGCTGCTATTTCTTGGGTGGTTTTGGTCGCTTGTTTGGTACACCACCGATGTTGCCCAATGGAAAGTTAGCTTTCGACTCGATTGTACCTTCTATGCTGGTATCATTACCTGATATCCTGATAGCCCTCGTAGTATTGTTGGTGCTGAGTGCATCAATGTCAACATTAGCTTCGTTGGTGCTTACCTCATCCAGCACTATGACACTCGATTTGATTTATCGTGATAAGAAAGCGTTGCCAGGCGAGGTGGAAGAAGGTGAGATTAACGATATTGTGTCCGAGAAAGTTGAGCGCCGTAAAGTTGTTGTGATGCGAGTGCTCATCATGTTCTTTATTGCCATCTCGCTGCTTATAGCTTTAAATCCGCCGACGTTTATTGCGCAACTGATGGGTATTTCGTGGGGTGCTCTGGCTGGCGCCTTCTTGGCTCCATTTATGCTGGGTTTATACTCACGTCGTATCACAACTATGAGTGTGTGGGCTTGTTTTGTATGGGGTGTGGGACTTACTGTTATAAATATGTTGGCAGGAAATCCTATCAATCCTATTAACTGTGGAGCCATTGCCATGGTGGGCGGATTTCCTGTAGTGTGGTTGGTTAGTATGTTCACCCCGCAGATGTCGAAGGGGCGGGTGAATGCTATTTTTGAATGTTACAATAAAAAATAAACATTATATAATAGACATTCTTGGCGATGCCAAGCGGCAAAGCCGAGCGAAAGATTTAGAATTAGACTTTATGAAGAAATCTGTTTTAACCGTTACTTTATTGAGTGTGGCCGTTACATTGCTGGCTGCCTCGTGTGCCAACAAGTCAAAGCCTGCTGTTTCGGCCCCTGATGCCGAGGCTACTGAAGTGGCTGTGGATGGTGAGCTGGCATATGATTTTGAATTGCCCAACCTGCAGGGATCAACTACCAAGCTGTCGTCGTTACGTGGCAAATATGTTGTTATTGATTTCTGGGGCTCATGGTGCGTGTGGTGCATTCGTGGCATCCCTAAGATGAAGGAGGCTTACACCAAGTATAAGGACAAGATGGAAATATTGGGTGTTGACTGTCGTGATACTGAAGAGGCATGGAAGTCTGCTGTAGATGAGCACCAGCTGCCTTGGATGCAGGTGCGCTGCCCTGATGATCAGCTGCAGACGATTGCCGCTCAGTACAACATCGAAGGCTTCCCCACAAAGGTTATTATCGATCCTGATGGTAAACTCGTAAAAACAGTAGTAGGCGAGGATCCCGCTTTCTACACGTTCTTAGATGAGCTGTTTAAGTAAACAATAATCCCCGCCAACTGGCGGGGATTATTGTTTAGTAAGCGTGATCATCGCTCTTTAATTCTTCTTTCGTTATCTTGGTATTGTCGATGGCGCGCCAGGCGTAGAAGATGTATGCCAAGACAAATGGTACCAGCAGCGATACATAGAACATCGTGCGCAAGGTGAACTCGCTTGAACAAGAGTTAACCAGGGTGAGCGAACTTTGCAAGTCGGCTGTCGAGGGATAGTAAGCGGTATTGTTCCATGCGCAGCAAAGCAAAAGTGCTAATACGGTAAGTACGGTACCTATGCCAGCTGGCCAGATTCCACGTATGTAACTCTTGCTGAAGATGGTCTTGATAATACCGTATAGCACCATTATTACACCTATTAATAATAATACAATCAGGTACCACATCTCAATGAAATTGTGCAGATACTTGTTGGGCTCCATATAGATGATGCCCTCTTCATTATAGGCAAATCCGTCTTTCAGTAAGATATGTATCAGATAGGCTACAAATAGTAGTACGAAAGGTACGGCTGCCCCCACTAGTCGCACGCTGCCACGCGATCGGATATCCTCGTCGGCCACATTGTTCATTACATAGAGAATACCAAGAACACGCGCCAAGAAAACCACAGCAAAGCCCATCACCAGTACCCAGGGGTTTAATAGGGCATCTAGTCCGTGCGAAGCGTTGGCCCATCGGCTGATGATAGGTGTGATGGCACCGGCGTCAACCAGATTGTCCTTAACGATAATAAAGTTAGACCCCTCGAAGAAGGTGGCCACAGCACCGCCAAGCAGCAAAGGTCCAACGATACCATTTAATGTAAGGAAGAACTGGAATGTGTTGGCTCCCAGCAGGTTACCAATCTTGTTCTGAAATTCGTAGCTCACGGCCTGTAATACAAAGGTGAACAGGATAATCATCCATAACCAATAGGCGCCGCCAAAGCTGGTAGAGTAGAATAAGGGGAACGAGGCAAAGAATGCGCCACCAAAAGTGACGAGTGTGGTGAACGTGAATTCCCACTTGCGGCCTGTAGAGTTATATACCAGTCGGCGCCCCTCCTCGGTATAACCCAATGACCGGGCTACAGAATTGGCTCCCTGAACAAAAAGCAAAAATACCAGTATTGCACCCAACAAGGAAACAATAAAACACCAATAATGTTGTAAGAAATCGTATGTCATAATTCTGGTCCTTTCTTAATTTGTTTGAGTAAAATATTTATCTCAACCGCCAGCATGGTGGTAAAGAGTATGAGGAAAAGGAAGAACGTAATGATTACGCTCGACGACTGCAAATCGCTGACAGATACCCATGTTGGCAACATGTCCTGAATGGTCCAAGGCTGACGCCCGAACTCGGCTACTAACCAACCGCACTCCGAACCGATATAGGCCAGTGGTATGAGCAGGATGGCAAGCCAATAATGCCAGCTGGGTAGTGCTGTGATGTCGTATTTCTTGAATAGAAATTTGGGGAACTTATAGGTTACAGCCAGGATAACCGTAAAGAACAGGATAAACAGGCAACCCACGCCTACCATCACTCTGAAAGCCCAGAAGTTAACCTGTACAGGCGGAATCAGGTCGGCCTTATCTTTTACGTAGCCATAGCCAAAGTATTTTATATTTGAATTGAGAATGGCCAATTGCGAATTGACAATTGAATCGGGAGCCCCTTCTGCTTTTGCTTTGCGATAGGCAGCAAGTGCCTTGATGGCTTTTTTGCCTCGGGCTATTTTCTCGTCGGCACTTGGCTCGGTCTTTCCGTCGGGTGTGGTATAGCCGTTAAGCAGATCGTTAATACCAGGCACATAACCCTTGGGATCGTTGGTCGCCATAATGCTCAGTCCGTAAGGTACTTCGATACCTTCAATTAGCTTCAGTCCCTGTTCGGTTCCGCCATCGTAGAGTGCCTCCATGGCTGCCAACTTCATGGGTTGAACCTCGGCCACATCCATGCCGCTTTTATGTCCTGTAGCAGCTGCCAATAGGGCAGCCACCAGACCTACGCCTGCGCCAATCTTGATGCTCTCAACAGCCAGACGTGTGTGTCGTTTTTTCATGAGATACCAGCAGCAGACGCCTACGCAGAAGATGCCGCCGATAATCCATGAAGAGGTGATGGTGTGGCAGAATTTTGATACAGCAAAGGGTGAGAGTGCAACCTCGGCAAACGATACCATCTCGTTTCGCATGGTGTCGGGGTTGAACTCGCAACCCACAGGGTATTGCATCCACGCATTAGCTACAAGAATCCACCAGGCTGAGATGGTGGCTCCCAAGCCGGTCAGCCACGTTGAAGCTAAATGGAACCCTGGCGACACTTTTTTCCATCCAAAGAACATGACGGCCACGAAGGTGCTCTCCATAAAGAATGCTACAATGCCTTCGACGGCTAATGGGGCTCCAAAAATGTCGCCGACAAACCATGAGTAATTACTCCAATTGGTACCAAACTCAAACTCGAGAATGATACCTGTGGCCACACCCATTGCAAAGTTAATACCAAAAAGTTTCTGCCAGAATTTGGCAGCTTCTTTCCAGAACTCATCTTTTGTTTGGTAATACTTGGTCTCAACTATACCCATGATAACAGCCAAACCCAGCGTCAGGGGTACGAAGAGCCAATGGTAGATTGCCGTCAGCGCAAATTGTGCTCTCGACCAATCGATCGTTCCGGCATCGATGTTAAGAAATAGGTTTTGTAGCATAACTATAATGTTTTTTGTTCAAATACTAATGTTCTACGTCTTCCAACAGTTGTTTGGCCACATAGCCCGACTCGTCGCCATTGGCGTGCGTCTTCAGAAAATTTGGAAAGAAAAACAACTTGAGAACCACGAAGATGATAAACAATTTGATAAGGATGATGGCCCAAAGCGTCTTGCCCAGCGTCATCGAGCGAAATCCATCGTAATACAGATGGAATACTTTATTGAAAAAGTTGTTTTTACTCATACAAATTGTTGTAAAAATGATGTGGCAAATATACGTTTTTTATTTTTATCCACCAAATTATTAGGTTATAATCTGCAAAAATTGTTCAAAAACACCTTTTTTTTCTCATTTTTAATGTTGCTTAAATGTTTGAAACACAAAAATTTTTGTTATTTCAATGAAATAACTTAAATTTGCACCCGAAATTATAAAGAAAGATATGAATAAGAAAGTATTAATACCCTTGATTGTTGTTATTCTGGTACTCTGTGGTGCTGCTACGTGGTTGTTTTTGAATTTGCAGGAGCAGAAGCAGGTAGTGCAGGATATGGAGGAACTGGCTGAACTCGATAAACAGGAAATGGAGAACGAATATGAGCGTTTCACGATGCAGTATAGCGAGATGAAAACGCAGATTAATAACGACTCTATTATTGCTCAACTTACTGAGGAGCAGATGAAAACCCAAAAACTGCTGGAGGAGCTGAAACAGGTAAAGGCAAGCGATGCACGCGAGATTGCCCGACTGAAGAAGGAGTTGGCAACCGTTCGCGAGGTGTTGCGCGATTATGTATATCAGATTGATTCTCTTAACCGACTGAACGAGAACCTGAAGGCTGAGAATAGTCGTGTAAATGCCGAGCTCTCTGAGCGAAATGCCCAGGTGGCTGGCTTGAACAGCGAGAAGGCTTCTCTCTCCGAGAAGGTGGCCATCGCGGCCCAGTTGGATGCTACCAATATCTCGCTGCAGATTCTGGGTAAGAATGGTAAGAATGCCAAGAAACTGAAGGACTGCAGGCAGATGCGCGTGAACTTCACCATCACCAAGAATGTGACAGCATCAAACGGAAATCGTACCGTTTATGTACGTATCCAGAATCCTGGTGGTAATACTTTGAGTGGTGGTGGCACTTTTGCCTATGAGAACCGCAATATAGAGTGCTCGGCCAAGAAAGTGATAGAGTACACGGGTGAGGAAACCCCCGTTACCGTATATTGGAACACGACACAGATGCTGCAGGCGGGCGACTACCGCGTAAGCATCTTTGTGGACGGCAATATGATAGGAACGAAGACGTTTAGTTTTAATAAGTGATATGATGAAAAAAACTTTTGGAGTGTGGTTGCTTCTGATGGCTGTGCTGCCTGCTTCGGCTCAAAAAGTGCGTGTGAGCGACGGCACGTCGGGGACGCGCATATTGAGCTTGGATAGCTGTAGGCAGATGGCGCTGAGAAACAACAAACAGCTAGGTATTTCTAAACTTAAACAGGATGTGGCCGAGAATGCTCGCAAGTCGGCTCGCACCAAGTACCTTCCCCACGTGAGTGCTATAGGTACCTACGAGTTTACGAGCGAGGAGGTGTCGATCCTTAATGATGGTCAGAAGGCTGCCTTGGGCGGTCTTGGTACTTTTGTTGGTGGTACCCTGCAAAGCACTTTAGGATCGCTGGTTGCCACTTTGCCGCCTGCTGCCCAGATGCAGATGGCGCAGGATATGGCCAAGGTAACAGAGGGCTTGAACCAGAGGGGGCAGAATATCGTTGATGCCTTCCGTACCGATACCCGTAACATCTTTGCAGGTTCTGTTGTGGTAACTCAGCCTGTATTTATGGGTGGCGCTATTGTGGCTATGAATAAGATGGCCGACATAGGAACAGAGATGGCTAAGAACTCGATGGATGCCCGCCGCCATGCCACGTTGTATCAGATAGATCAGGCTTACTGGCAGGTGGTTTCGCTCCATCATAAAAAGGCTCTGGCCGAGAGTTATCTCCAGCTTGTTAAGAAGTTTGATAGCGATGTACATAAAATGATCGACGAGGGCGTAGCTACACGTAGCGACGGACTGAGCGTGGATGTAAAGGTGAACGAGGCTGAAATGACCCTGACGAAGGTGAACGACGGCTTGGTGCTCTCGCGCATGTTGCTCAATCAGTTGTGCGGTCTGCCCTTGAACGAGCCTGTTGTCCTGCAGGACGAGCAGGCCGAGAATATAGCGGTAGTAGAGCTTACGCCGCAGTTGGATGTGGAACGTGCTGTGGCACATCGTCCTGAGCTGAAGCTTTTACAGAATACCGTTGACCTGAGTAAGCAGGCCACCAACGTGCTCAAAGCCGGCAACTTGCCTCAGGTGGCGTTGATGGGTGGCTATGCTGTCAGCAATCCTAACGTGATGAACGGTTTCGAGAAGAAATTCGCAGGTTTCTGGCATGTGGGCGTTATCGTTCGTGTGCCTATCTGGAACTGGGGCGATGTGATGTATAAGGTACGTGCCTCGAAAGGGGCTACCGCCATCGCAACCCTCGAACTCGACGAAGCCCGTGAGAAAATTGAACTTCAGGTTAACCAAACCACCTTTAAGGTTGACGAGGCTAACAAGAAACTAACCATGGCTCAGAAGAACATCCAGCGTGCCGATGAGAATCTTCGTACAGCTAACCTGGGATTCCAGGAGGGTGTTATCAGCCCTACTGTGGTGATGGAGGCTCAGACGGCTTGGCTGCAGGCTCAGTCTCAGAAAATTGATGCAGAAATTGATGTTAAACTGAGTCAGGTTGACCTTCAGAAGGCACTTGGCACGCTTGACATTGAATAATAAATATTGAACATAAAGATTTTAGATATTATGACAGAACAAGCTAAACGCCAGCATAACAACATACTGCTTGCTATTTTAGGTTTTGCTGCAGTTGTGGTTATCGTGGCATTGATTGGATTCTTTGCGCTGGATCGTGATCCAGACATTATCCAGGGACAGGTAGAGGTTACAGAGTACCGTGTATCTAGCAAGGTGCCAGGTCGTATTCTTGAACTTCGCGTAAAAGAGGGCGACTATGTCAAGGTGGGTGATACACTTGCTATACTTGATGCCCCTGAGGTGCGTGCCAAGATGGAACAAGCCCAAAGCGCCGAGAGCGCCGCTGCGGCTTTGGAGTTGAAGGCTCAGAATGGTGCTCGCAAAGAGCAGATTCAGGGTGCTTTCTCTGTTCTTCAGCAGGCTAAGGCAGGACTTGAGATTGCAGAGAAATCTTACAATCGTGTGCAGCGCCTGTTCGACGAGGGCGTGATGAGTGCCCAGAAACGCGACGAGGCTTTTGCCAATTATAAGGCCATGGAGGCTCAGGTAAAAGCTGCTCAGAGTCAATATGATATGGCTGTGAATGGTGCACGCCGCGAGGATAAGATGGCTGCTGCTGCTCAGGTGGGGCGTGCCCGTGGTGCCGTGCAGGAGGTTAATTCTTATATTCACGAGACGGTTCAGGTGGCCCAGATGGAAGGCGAGGTTTCTGATGTTTATCCAAAGGTAGGTGAGTTGGTTGGTACTGGTTCGCCCATCATGTCGATAGCTGTGATGCAGGATCTCTGGGGTACATTCAATGTTCGCGAGGATCAGCTGAAAGGTATGCAGATGGGTAGTGAGGTTAATGCCTATGTGCCTGCGTTCGATAAAATCATCAAGATGAAGGTTTACTACCTGAAAGATCAGGGTTCATATGCCGTGTGGAAGGCCACCAAGGCTAATGGTCAGTACGACCTGAAAACCTTTGAGGTTAAAGCCCGTCCGGTTGAGAAGATGGAAGGCTTGCGCCCTGGCATGAGCTTGATTATTAAGGATTGAAGAATTCAAGAATTGAAGAGTTGAAGTACTTAGCTTTGATATGGGAGATAGCTTTGCGTGAGATGAAGATTCTGAAAAAGAATCCCATGTATGGCTTCTGTATGGTGGTTTTCCCGCTGTTGACGATGGTGTTTTTTACATCGCTGCTCGACGATGGCCTGCCGCAGGACTTGCCTGTGGGTGTGGTTGATCTCGACAATACCTCGACTACCCGTGCGCTTACTCGTAAGCTCGATGGCTTTCAGAATTCGCGGGTAGTGGCTCATTTCCAGTCGGTTGCCGAGGCGCGTCATGCTATGCAGGAAAACGAGATCTACGGATTCCTGTATTTCCCCAAGGGCACTACCAGTAATCTGATATCGGCTCGTCGGCCCAAGGTGTCGTTCTATTATAGTAATGTGTCATTATCGGGCGGCTCGATGGTGATGAAGGATTTGAAAACCGTTTCAACCCTTGGTTCAGCAGCTGTAGGTATGGCCACGTTGCGTGCTAAAGGCGCTACCGACAAGCAGATTCAGGCTTTTTTGCAACCCATCCGTATCGACCTGCATCAGGTGGCCAATCCTTGGTCAAACTATAATGTGTATCTCTCTACCGTGTTTGTGCCTGGTGTGATGATGCTCTTTATGTTTCTGATATCCGCCTATTCGTTGGGCATGGAACTGAAGTTTAATCGTGGTAAGGAGTGGATCGAAATGGCCGATGGTAAGATAGTTGTAGCCATCATTGGTAAGTATCTGCCACATATATTGGTATTCTTGCTGCTGATGTTTTTCTATCAGTTCTACATCTATCATGTGCTCCATTTCCCACACGTAGGCGGTTGGATGATGGTAGTCCTCCTGTCTTTACTTGGTGTGTTTGGGTCTATCGGATTTGGTATCTTTGCCTTTGGCCTGATGCCTTCGTTGCGCATGTCCATGAGTATCTGTTCGTTGTGGGGCGTTCTTAGTTTCTCGCTGGCGGGTTCTGCTTTCCCGGCTATGGGTATGGATGCACCTCTGCAGGCGCTCACGTGGCTATTCCCGTTGCGCCATTATTATATGCTATTCCAGATAACGGTATTTAATGGCTATCCGCTTATTGATGCCTGGTTCCATCTGGTAGCGCTGATAGGTTTCACGCTGATGCCTTGGTTTGTTATCAGTAAGGTTAAAAATGCTATGCTCACTTATGTCTATATTCCATAAAATCATACAGGCTTTAGATGATGCCGCTTATATCTGGCGACAGGAGTTCAAGCAGGTGCTTCGCGACGAGGGCGTGCTGATTTTCTGTGTCATTGTGCCTTTGGTTTATCCGCTGCTTTACTCGTGGGTTTATAATAATGAGACCGTTCGCGAGGTGCCTGTAGTAGTGGTCGATATGTCGCATTCGCATCAGTCGCGCCAGTTTATCCGCATGTGCGATGCTTCGCCCGATGTGAAGGTGATAAGTCATGCATTAGATTTAGACGAAGCAAAAAGCTTAGTGAGTCGGCAGGTAGCAAAGGGTATCTATTATATTCCCGAAGATTTTGCCACGAAGCTGAATCGCATGGAGCAATCCACCATTAGCGTGTATTGTGATATGGCGCTGATGCTTACCTATAAAGCTATTTATCAGACGGCGATGGCTGTGAGCACCAAGATGGGTGCTATGATGCAGGTGGCTTTGGCTGGTAACTATACTGCCCGTGAAGATGTGATAACTGTGAGCCCGCTCGAAGTAGAGGAGGTGCCGATGTTTAATCCACAAGGTGGTTATGGTACATCGATTTTGCCTGCCGTGCTGATGCTGATTATCCAGCAGACGTTGGCGCTTGGCATCGGCCTGGCTGCCGGTACGGCTCGCGAGTCAAATCCTGATGGCGATCTGGTACCTGCTCATCCCGCTTATTCGGGCATCTATCGTATCGTAGGTGGTAAAGCGCTTTGTTATCTGATGGTGTATGCTGTTATGGGCACTTATCTGGTAGCGGTGGTGCCAAAGTTGTTTGGTTTTATGCAGTTGGCTCCTTGGCAGAATCTGATGGCTCTCATGGTGCCTTATCTGTTGGCCTGTGTCTTCTTTGGCATGACGGTTTCGTGCATGGTGCGCTATCGCGAGAATGTGATTCTGCTGATGGTGTTCATCTCGTTGCCATTGCTGTTCCTGACGGGTGTTTCGTGGCCGCAAAGCAATATTCCTGGTGCATGGCAGGGCGTGTCGTGGATTTTCCCCAGTACTTTTGGTGTCAGAGCCTATGTGCGATTAAACAGTATGGGCGCCAGTATTGGTGATGTTACTTTCGAGTTGCGCTGTCTTTGGGTTCAGGTGGCTTTCTATTTTGGTATGGCGTGCCTGGTATATGGTCATCAGCTGCGTGAGACGCGCCGGCATTTACACATAACGGATTAGATATGAGAAAGTGGTTGGTCATCGCATTAGTTTGTTTCGCCACCTGCCTCAAGGCGCAGGAGGCAGAGCGTGGTGTGTTGCTACAGCCCGATACCGCCTTCTCGTTACCCCCGCTAACGTATCGTGGCACAAAAGCCACCTATCCGTATATAGGACCGATGTACACCAGTTTGGGCAACTGGGAGCTGCATCCCGGACTGAATGCCTCATTCTCTGCTTCAGCCATCTTCGGGGTGGGCAAACATGCCAGCAGCGGCTTTGCCAATAGTGCGGCTGTGATGTATGCTGGGCAGTTGATGCCTAAACTCTCGTTCTCGATAGGTGGCTATAGCTCGTTTCTGGACTATGGGCGCCATCAGATGAAGGATGCCGGACTGACGGCTATGCTTAATTATCGCTTTGATGAGCATTGGGAGGCTGGCATTTTTGCACAGAAGTCGATGATGCAACCACGTCTCCCGCTGCAGAATATGTGGTGGCTGGGTGAAGATTTTGGCGACAAGATTGGCGCCACGGTGAAGTATAACGTGAATCCGAACTTCAGTTTCCAACTGAGCGTTTGGAATCAGAGAAATGGGTTCGACAACAGATGGTAAAAAGATATTTTATTTGGTTGAGTTATGATGGTACCAACTATCATGGTTGGCAGGTGCAGCCTAACGGTATATCCGTTCAGGGCGAGCTGCAAAGGGTGCTCTCAACCTTACTCCGACAGGATATTAGTATTACGGGCGCAGGTCGCACGGATGCGGGGGTGCACGCCAGAGTGATGGTGGCGCATTTTGATTTTGAGGGCGAGGTGGACTGCCAGCAGTTGGCGTATAAGATGAATCGCATGCTGCCTCAGGATATCGTGGTTGATAGGATTGAGGAGGTTTCGATTGATATGCATGCCCGTTTCTCGGCTACCGAGCGCACATATCATTATTATATACACACGCGTAAGAGTCCGTTCGAGCGCCATTACTCGTGCGAGATTCACTATCCGCTCGATTTCGAGAAGATGAACGAGGCGGGTCGTATCCTGACTACTTATGAGGATTTTGGTGCCTTCTGCAAGGCTCACTCGGATGTGAAGACCACCCTCTGCCACGTGACGCGGGCTGAATGGATACAAACGGGCGACACTACCTGGTATTTTGTGATTACGGCCAACAGATTTTTGCGTAACATGGTGCGTGCTGTGGTGGGCACATTGGTTGATGTGGGGCGCGGCCGACTGTCGCTTGAGGATTTCCGAAAGGTGATAGAAGGCAAGAAGCGTAGCGATGCGGGCGACTCGATGCCTGGCAACGCGCTCTTTCTGGAGGATGTGAAGTATTAGGAGTTGAAAAATTGAAGTTTTTAGGATAAGATATGTGGTTATTTTTGGCTTTTATGTCGGCAGCTTTGTTGGGTTGCTATGATTCTTTGAAGAAACAGGCCCTGAAGGGTAATGCGGTTATTCCCGTGCTGTTTCTGAATACGTTGTTTTCGAGTTTGTTTTTCCTGCCATTTATTGTGTTGAGTGGTTCTACTCAGGTGCTTGATGGCAGTATATTCCATGTGTCGTCTGGCGGCTGGGATATGCACAAGTATATCCTGCTCAAGTCGTTCATCGTTCTGTCGAGCTGGATTTTGGGCTATTTCGGCATGAAACATCTGCCGCTCACAATCGTTGGACCTATCAACGCCACGCGCCCCGTGATGGTGCTGGTGGGTGCGTTGCTGGTGTTTGGTGAGCGCCTGAACCATTGGCAATGGATAGGTGTGCTGTTGGCCATTGCCTCGTTTCTGCTGCTGAGTCGTAGTGGCAAGAAAGAGGGTATCGACTTTAAGCACAATAACTGGATATTCATGATAGTTGGTGCTGCTGTATTGGGCGCTATAAGTGGACTGTATGATAAATTCCTGATGGCGCCTGTCGAGAACGGCGGCGTTGGGTTGGACCGTATGATGGTGCAGTCGTGGTACAACATCTACCAATGTTTCATGATGGGCGCTATGTTGTGGCTGCTGTGGTGGCCTAAGCACGAGCAAACTACACCATTCCATTGGTCGTGGTCGATAGTTGGAGTCAGTCTGTTTCTGAGTATAGCCGACTTTATGTATTTCTACTCGCTCTCGTTGCCCGAGGCTATGATTTCGATTGTGTCGATGATTCGTCGCGGTAGTGTGATTGTGAGCTTTATGTTTGGTGCCATGTTCTTCCACGAGAAGAATCTCAAGGCCAAAGCCTTCGACCTCGCCCTCGTCCTCCTGGGAATGGTATTCCTCTACATCGGTAGCCGATAAATTTTATTTCTTCTTGCGGCGCTTTTTGGTTGAGAAAAGGTCGCGGAGACCATTGAAGTCTTTCTTCATGATGAGTCCGATGCCCTGTGTGTTCAGACTCGACTTGGTGAAGTAGCGGTCGTTGGTCTGGTTATATACCTTCAGCGCCAGGTTGCCGTTGGGGTAGAGGAGATACTGCACGTCGAAGTCGCCGATAAACGACGGGTTGGCCTGTGTGGCGTTGTCGCGATAGCCAAACTGTCCGTTAAGCAGCAATCGGTTGTTCAGCATGCGCCCGTTGATGATACCCTCGTACTCGGCATTATGCCAGCCCTCGTTACCGGTAGAGATGTTGGCACCGAAGTTCCAGTTGTCGTTTTTGATAAACTGGTTGATGAGCGTGTTGATTTGCGACGAGAGTGTGCCCGACAGAAAACTCTGCATGGCCAGCGATGTCTGGTCGGCACGTTCGCCTGTGGCGCTGGTGCTGTTGTTGGCTCCCTGATTGTAGAATCGGCCGATAGCCAACAGATACACCACCTGTTGGTTCATCTCCTGCTGTCCGTTGATGACTGAGCGCACCATCTGCTGTTCGTCGGCATTTACCGTCGGCATCTCCAGGTCGAAGTCAACCTGTGGTGCTGCTGGCTGTCCGCCGATGTTCATCAAGCAGTTCACGCGGATGGTATTGCTGCTGAACGAGTTGCCGATATTTAGGTCCGACAGGCTCACGCCGCTCACGGTATATACCGCCTGCAGGTTGAGTGCTGCCTGATAAGGATCGCCACCAAACACGATGGTTCCACCACGGTTGAACGTAAAGTTCTTCTTGATGATATTCTGGATGGTGATGCCGTAGGTGCCATGATCTACGGTATAGGTACCAAACATGTTAAACGAGCCCTTGTTGTGGAACGATGCGCGTATCGAACCGTTACCATAAAGGGTGATGTAATCCTTGGTGCCTTCGTCCATCAACAGTTTCAGAGCGGCGTCGGGGGTGGCATTAATCTGGAAGTTGATGTAGATGTCGGTATCGTCGGCACGCGAATTCGCGCGCTCTGGGCTAGCCGTACTAGCCGGGCTTGTCGTACTAGTCTGGCCGGCGTCGCCGGCCTCCCACGAGATAAACTCCTGGTTGCTGATGGCATCTGGGCTGGCGGCATTATACACGAATACCGTGCCGGACTGTGGCGTCACATTACAGTCGATGATCACATCGTTTCCATGACCGCTGATTGATACGTTGCCGGCAGCATAAACGGTACCGTAGAATGATGATTCGCTACCGTCGGGATTCGAGAAATCCTTAAAGTCGTAAGCCAGCAGGTTATCGGTTTCCACAAACAGGTCGAAACTCAGGTTGGTCAGACTCTGGTGGTGTATGCCGCCCGAGAGTGTAGCCTTATTGCCCAAAGCATCGTAGATGGCCATGTGGCGCAGTTCAATTTCGTTGGGCACCATCACTACGGTGTCGCGCACCAACTTATAAGTGGTGTTCAGCGGCGTAACGGTAGCTTCGCCATCCACAATCAGCTTACCCGTCAGATTGATGTCGTCGAGTTTGCCAGCCACACGTGCCAGGCCTTCGCCGCGACCGGTAATGCTTGAGAGGAAGCTCTTGGTGAAGTTGTGCATGAACTCGATGCTGGTGCCATCGGCTTCGATAGCCAAGTCGATTTTGTTATGTACGGGCGATACGTAGCCGTTGATACGGGTTTGGGCATCAGGTCCGTCGTCGGCTACAGCATGTATGTCAATCTGCTGCGCTTCGTGGTTCCAGTTGGCAAGGGCATGCAGCACCCCCATCCGTCCGCGTTCAAACTTAAATTCATCTACGGTCAGGTCGGCATTGGCCTTGAACTCGTCAAAGAGCGACCAGGCGCGTGCCTTACCGGTAGCTTTTCCGCTGAACTCAACGCTGTGAAAGTTTACCAGGTCGAGGATATAGCCCACCTCCACGTCGCGTAAATCTACGGTGAGCGAGTCGGTCGCATTTTTCGATGCGATGCCGTCTATGATGATATGCTGGCGTCCGTGCTGAACGGAGAAGTGGTCAACCAGCATGAATTTGTCGCTATAGAGAATGTCGGATGGCTCAACATCCCAACCTTCGCCTCGCAGAATGATGTGTGATGGCATGAAGCGCAGGTGAGCCTCGGGCTTGTTGGTCACGTTGTGATACAGCTGCATGATGGTGTTCAGCTCGCCGCTCATATGCTCGCTCTCGTTGTGGTTGTCCCAGAAGAGCGATGTGGTGAGATTGTTGTTGGCTGCATGGGCCGACAGTCCCAGGTCGAGGTGCTGTCCGTTGTCCATCTGTTTCCGTATGTTCAGGTTGCAGCGCATGGTGTCGGCTGGCGACGAGATATTCACGAAGCCGTCGCTATACCACGAGCCGTTGTAGGCAAACGATGGGATTGTGCCGTTCAGATATAGCTCGTTGGTAAAGTCGTTAACTCGGGCTTGCAGGGTTACGGGCTGGTTCAGCTGCAGGTCGATATTAAACACCCGTCGCAACCAGTCGCTCTTGCTCACCATCAGGCGCAGCGCAAAGTTGTTGTTGGTCTTCGTCGTAGCTGCTGGCAGAATGGGTAGGGTGGGCAGCTTGCTCTTCAGCAGGTTGACAAACGAACCAGCCAGCGTTTTAAAGTCGAACTGTCCTTTCAGCTCAGCATCGGCAAAGTCGCTCTTGATGGTTAGAAAGTGGATACCATTCTTTCGACCGGTGGTGATGTTCAGATTATCCAGCCTGTAAGCAGGATGATGCTCGGTGGCTGAGATGTTGAAATGGCTCAGTCGCAGATTGCCTTGTGCATCATTCAGGTTGTGAGCAGCCAGGTCGGCTTCCAATTGTCCGCTCAGCGTGGCGCCCTCCCATTGGTCGGTCAGATGCAGGGCCTGCGGGTTATATCGCTCTATGTTAGCCTGCAGTTTG
Organism: Xylanibacter ruminicola; assembly: GCA_015060625.1. Lineage (GTDB taxonomy): Bacteria > Bacteroidota > Bacteroidia > Bacteroidales > Bacteroidaceae > Prevotella > Prevotella ruminicola_D. The sequence continues at coordinate 104,652 of SUYC01000001.1, forward strand.
ATGCTGTTGAGAGTTTTGTCGTTCAGGTGCTGGTCGGACAACTCTGCTTGAATCTGTGCCTCGATGTTGGGGTCGTTAATATCAAAGTTGCCTGTGATTAAACCTTGATTATAGCCGCCGTTGATGGCCAGGTTATGATAGGTGTAACCCTTGTATTCGAAATCGCTGATGATGCCTTCCACATTCACGTCGGGCTTCTGCCCCTCGTGCAGCTGACCGTTCAGGGCCAGGGTGGTGGATAGCTTGCCAAGGTCGTTGCTGGCTAATAGTGATTGCAGATTCAGCGAGGCTAATTCTATGGTGCCAGTAAACGATTGGTTGGCAGCTAGGTTCATATCTACTTTGGCGTCGCCTGCTTCAGTATGCACATCTGCTTGCAGGTTGCCAGCCCCTTGCTGGTTGCGTTCGGTTTCAGCCGAAATCTGTACACTTCCCAACCGTGTTAGCTCTGTAGGAATCTCCGAGAAGGTGCTGGCGAGCGTGGCCAGATAGCTCTCCGAAACTGCCAGTCTGTCCAGCTGTATGTGCCACGATGGTTGCTTCTGCCAGTTGCTCACCCAACCATGGGCGTTGATGTCGAGCAGGTGGTCGGCTGCCGATACCTGCAGGTTGGGAATGGCAACTTTGGTTTCGGAGCCATTAAAGCTGGTGTTGATGGAAATACGATTTGATAATCCCTTTAGTTTTGGAATGAAATAGCTTAGTTTTGAGGGAGTTATGCTGGTGTTCGAAATCTTTCCTTGATAAGCTAATGAACCCTTCTGCAGTCCGCTGTCGGTCATCAGATAGGTGGCACTCAGGGTGTCGATTTGCAAGCGCGACTGTGGCAACTCAACCAGTAAATCCTCCAGTTGCGACTGTTTCCTGCCTGCTGCCAGATGGAATTTTAAACGCTTAATCACCAGTCCGCAGCGCTCCTTCAGTTCCAGGCGTTTCACGTTCAGGTTCAGCGAGTCGTCGGTTAGCGCCTTCAGGTTGATGTGGGCGCTCAGGTCGCTAATCTTCAGGTGCGAAGGATTAAACACCCCGATGGTTGCAGCCTTGTATTTCTCGTCGTACGTCAGACTTGTGCGCCGGATGATGAGCGAGCTGATTCGCAGGTCGAGTGGGGTATGGCTGGTTGTATCTTTCGATGCCAGCGAGTCGAGCACAAACTGAAAATTGGTCTGACTGCGTTCGTTCTCCTTATATAATATAAAATGTGCACCAAACAACTGTGCCGACGATATGGATATCCTGCCATCCAGCAGGGGTAGCAGTTCCAGTCGTACCGACAGTCGCCCCACGCGCAGCATGTCCTGCTGCTGTTGGTCCTTGATGCGCACATCGTCGATAATCACGCGATTTAATAATCCCAGATCCACTCGCCCGATGCTTACCTGGGTGCCCAATTTTTGGGCAATAGCATCAGCCACCTTGCTTCCAAGGTAGTTCTGTGCCTGTGGTATATATGAGACGGTCATGAGTGCCACATTGAGTATGATGACACCCCAAATTGTCCAACTAACGAATCTTTTGAGTAACTTCACGAGGCAAAATTACGACTTTTTGTCGTGATTTGGGCTTTTTTTTTCCATTATTTGATTAAATGTGGCTTTTTTTATGTAATTTTGCACTCGCAACGACACTATTCAATAAATTTTCTGATATAAATGGCAAATGTGATTAAGTTACACAAAGGCTTAGACATTACCCTTGAGGGCAAGGCCGAGGAGAAAAAAATCCAGCTGAAATCGAACGGCAAGTTTGCACTTGTTCCCGACGATTTTGAGGGTGTGACTCCAAAGGTTGTTGTCAAGGAGGGCGATCATGTCAAGGCCGGGGATGCCTTGTTTGTTAACAAGCTGTATCCCGAGGTGAAGTTTGCCTCGCCAGTAAGCGGAACCGTTCGCGAGGTGGTGCGTGGTGAACGTAGAAAAGTGCTCTGCGTGCGAGTGGATGCCGATGACACGCAGGCTTATGTAGATTTCGGCAAGAAGGACGTCAGCAAGCTTGCGGGCGATCAAGTGATTAATGCGCTGTTAGAGGCTGGTATCTTCGGATACATCAACCAGTTGCCTTATGCTGTGTCAACCAATCCTAGTGTGCAGCCTAAGGCAATTTTCGTATCGGCTCTGAGAGACAAGCCTCTGGCTGCCGACTTCGAGTTTGAGGTAAAGGGCCAGGAGCAGGATTTCCAGACTGGTTTGACTGCCCTCTCAAAGATTGCTAAGACTTATCTGGGTGTTGGTGTAGGCTCACAGCTTGAGGGTGTGAAGGATGTCGAGGTGAACGTGTTCGACGGAAAGTGCCCTGCAGGTAATGTGGGTGTGCAGGTGAACCATATCGACCCTGTGAACAAGGGCGAGGTGGTTTGGACCATCGGCGACCCCTCGGTAGTGCTGTTCATCGGCCGCCTGTTCAATACAGGTAAGGTGGACTTGCGCCGCACGGTAGCCCTTTGTGGTAGCGAGGTGAAGAATCCTGCCTACGTGGACATGCTGGTGGGCGAGGAGCTTTCAACCCTGCTCAGCAACAGCTATGACGCCCAGAAGAGTGTGCGCATCATTAATGGTAACGTGCTGACAGGCTGCCCCACAACAAAGGATGGATTCCTGGGTGCCCACACCAGCGAGGTGACCGTTATCCCCGAGGGTAACGATGCCGACGAGATGCTGGGATGGATTCTGCCACGCTTTAAGCAGTTCTCTGTCAACCGCAGCTATTTCTCATGGCTGTGCGGCAAGAAGAAGTATGCACTCGATGCCCGTGTGAAGGGTGGTGAGCGCCACATGATTATGAGTGGCGAGTACGACAAGGTGCTGCCCATGGATATCTATGGTGAGTATCTCATCAAGGCCATCATCGCTGGTGATATCGACCGCCAGGAGGCACTTGGCATCTACGAGGTGAGCCCAGAGGATTTTGCGCTGGCCGAGTTCGTGGATAGCTCTAAGTTAGAATTGCAACGCATTGTACGTGAGGGCCTTAACATCCTCCGCAAGGAAAATGCTTAATGTTCAATGTTCTATGTTCAATAAAATATGAAAGCATTACGAAATTATCTCAATAAGGTAAAGCCGAACTTTGAGGAGGGTGGTAAGCTGCATGCTTTCCGTTCGGTTTTCGATGGCTTTGAGACATTCCTTTTTGTGCCTAACGACACAGCAAAGGCAGGTGGCGTGAATATTCACGACGCTATCGACTCGAAGCGCATCATGAGTATGGTGGTTATCGCCCTGATGCCAGCCATGCTCTTTGGTATGTATAACATCGGCTATCAGAACTATCTGGCAGCTGGCACCTTAGCTTCTGCCTCGTTCTTCGAGCTGTTTGCCTTTGGTTTCCTGGCCGTGCTGCCTAAGATTCTGGTGAGCTACATCGTTGGTCTGGGCATCGAGTTTGCCTGGGCACAATGGAAGGGTGAGGAAATCCAGGAGGGTTACCTCGTGTCGGGTATCATCATTCCTCTGATTATTCCTATCGGTTGTCCGTTGTGGATGCTGGCTCTGGCCTGCGCATTCTCGGTTATATTCTGTAAGGAAATTTTCGGTGGTACAGGTATGAACATCTTCAACCCTGCTATTGCAGCACGTATGTTCCTGTTCTTCGCTTATCCTTCGAAGATGACTGGCGATACCGTTTGGGTGGCTCAGAACTCTATCTTCGGTCTGGGTAACGACCTGCCCGATGGATTCACAGCTGCTACACCACTTGGCCAGATTGCACAGAACATCAATCCTGATGCTTCAATCATGGATATGGTACTGGGCTTTATCCCCGGTTCAATCGGTGAGACTTCGCTCATCGCCATCGCCATTGGTGCTGCTATCCTGCTGTGGACAGGCATCGCCTCTTGGCGCACCATGCTCAGCGTATTCGTGGGTGGTGCCGTTCTGGCATTCATCTTCCAGAACACAGGTTCGTCGATGGTGTGGTGGCACCACTTCGTGATGGGTGGCTTTGCTTTCGGAGCTGTGTTTATGGCTACCGACCCTGTTACATCGTGCCGTACCGCTACCGGACAGTATATCTATGGATTCCTGATTGGCGCTATGGCCATCATCATCCGCGTGCTGAATGCCGGTTATCCTGAGGGTATGATGCTCGCCATCTTCTTTGGTAATATGTTTGCTCCAACTATCGACCATTTCGTTGTGGAGCGCAATATCTCTAACCGCTTAAAGAGAGGAGGTCGCAAATGAAACTGAATACAAACTCTAACGCGTACATTATTATATATAGCGCGGTGATGGTGGTTATCGTAGCCTTCCTGCTGGCATTTGTCTATCAGGCTCTGAAGCCTATGCAGGATGCTAACGTGGCACTCGACGTGAAAAAGCAGATTCTCTACTCGCTCAACATCCGCAACCTGGATGGTGCCGAGGCCGAGGCAAAATATGCCGAGGTGGTAAAGACAGAGAAAGAAGATCATAGCCAGAAGGTATATGAGTGCCAGATTGATGGCAAGAATATCGTAGTAGTGTCACTCAAGGGCATGGGTCTTTGGGGCGGCATCAGCGGTTATCTGGCTGTTGACGAAGAGGGAAAAGTTTTCGGCGCATACTTCAACCACGAAGGCGAGACTGCTGGTCTGGGTGCTGAAATCAAGGACTCTCAGGAGTGGCAGGAGAAGTTTATCGGCAAGAAGATCTGGGACGAGCAGGGCAACGTGGTTCTCTCAGTCGTTAAGAAGGTGGACAATCCAGAATCGCAGGTTGACTGTGTAACTGGTGCAACTCTCACTTCGAATGGTGTTGATGCCATGCTGAAGGATGGATTAAAAGGATTAAAGAAGTAAAACTATGGCATTATTCAGTAAACAAAATAAGGAGGTTTTCACAAACCCGTTGAATGTAGATCATCCAATCCTCGGACAGGTGTTGGGTATCTGCTCGGCGCTGGCTGTCACATCGCAGCTCAAGCCCGCCATCGTGATGGGTCTGGCTGTAACTGTTATCACAGCCTTCTCTAACACCATCATCTCTATCATCCGCAACACTATCCCTAACCGCATCCGTATTGTGGTTCAGCTGGTAGTAGTGGCTGCGCTGGTAACTATCGTTAGCCAGATTCTGAAGGCTTTCGCTTACGACGTGAGCGTTCAGCTGAGTGTATATGTGGGATTGATTATCACCAACTGTATCCTGATGGGGCGCCTCGAGGCTTTTGCCATGCAGAACAAGCCCTGGCCTTCGTTCCTCGATGGTGTGGGCAACGGTCTGGGCTACGCTATGATCCTGGTCATCGTGGGTGCCGTTCGCGAGTTGCTGGGCCGTGGCTCTCTGCTGGGCTTCCAGATTATCCCCGATGCCTGCTACGACTTCGGTTATGTGAACAACGGTATGATGACGATGCCTGCTATGGCGCTGATTCTCGTGGGATGTGTGATTTGGGTTCATCGTGCTTACTTTTATAAGGAGAAATAAGATATGGAACACGCAATATCATTACTGTTCAGGTCGATTTTTGTCGACAATATGATCTTCGCTTTCTTCCTCGGCATGTGCTCTTATCTGGCTGTGTCGAAGACTGTGAAGACTTCGCTCGGACTCGGTCTCGCCGTGACCTTCGTGCTCACCGTTACCGTTCCTGTTAACTATCTGCTACAGACCAAGGTGCTGGGCCCCGACTGTCTGGTTGAGGGTGTAGATCTCAGCTATCTGTCGTTCATCCTCTTCATCGCTGTTATAGCAGGTATGGTGCAGCTGGTTGAGATGACTGTAGAGAAGTACTCACCATCGCTCTATGCTGCGCTGGGTATCTTCCTGCCTCTGATTGCTGTTAACTGCGCCATCATGGGAGCTTCGCTGTTCATGCAGCAGCGCATCCTGATGGATCCTTCTAACTCGCAGGCCATCACCAGCGTTTGGGATGCCATTATCTATGGCTTCGGCTCTGGTCTGGGTTGGGCGCTGGCCATCGTGGCCATGGGTGCCATCCGCGAAAAGATGCAGTATTCGGATGTGCCCAAGCCTCTGCAGGGCCTCGGCATCGTGTTTATCACCGTGGGCCTCATGGCTATGGCGATGATGTGTTTCTCAGGATTAAACATTTAATAAGGTATGGCACAGTTTATAGCATATAGTATAGGAGTGTTCCTCCTGGTAATCATCCTGCTGGTGATTATCCTGTTGGTGGCTAAGAAGTATCTCAGCCCCAGCGGCAACGTGAATATTACAGTCAACGGCGACAGGGTGCTGAACGTGCCTCAGGGCAACAACCTGATGGCTACACTCAACGAGAACGGCATCTTCCTGCCTTCAGCTTGTGGCGGTAAGGCTTCGTGCGGACAATGTAAGGTGCAGGTGCTCGAAGGCGGTGGCGAGATTCTCGATTCAGAGAAGCCTCACTTCTCGCGCAAGCAGATTAAGGACCATTGGCGCCTGGGTTGCCAATGCAAGGTGAAGGGCGACCTGAAGATTCATGTCGATGAGTCGATTCTGGGTGTTAAGGAGTACGAGTGTACCGTTATCTCTAACAAGAACGTGGCTACCTTCATCAAGGAGTTCAAGGTGCAGCTGCCTGCTGGTGCTCACATGGACTTCCTGCCTGGTTCGTATGCTCAGATCAAGATTCCTAAGTTTGATTGCATCGACTATGATAAGGACTTCGATAAGTCGTTGATTGGCGACGAGTATCTGCCTGCATGGGAGAAGTTCGGACTGTTCCCACTCAAGTGTAAGAACCCCGAGGATACCATCCGTGCTTACTCTATGGCCAACTATCCTGCCGAGGGTGATGTGTTCATGCTCACCGTGCGTATCGCCACACCTCCATTCAAGGCCGACCGTTCGGGCTTCATGGATGTGAACCCTGGTATCGCTTCAAGTTACATCTTCTCGCTGAAACCTGGCGACAAGGTTATCATGAGCGGTCCTTACGGCGACTTCCACCCACACTTCGACTCGAAGAAGGAGATGATTTGGGTAGGTGGTGGTGCCGGTATGGCTCCTCTGCGCGCTCAGATCATGCACATGACCAAGACGCTGCACACCACCGATCGCGAGATGCACTACTTCTATGGTGCTCGTGCGCTGAACGAGGTGTTCTATCTCGACGACTTCCTGGGACTGGAGAAGGAGTTCCCCAACTTCCACTTCCATCTGGCTCTGGACCGTCCAGATCCCGCTGCCGATGCTGCTGGCGTAAAATATACTCCAGGCTTTGTGCACCAGGTGATGCTGAACACTTATCTGAAGGACCACGAGGCTCCCGAGGATATCGAGTACTACATGTGTGGTCCTGGCCCCATGTCGAAGGCCGTGGTATCTATGCTCGACTCGCTCGGCGTAGATCCCGAGTCGATCATGTACGATAACTTCGGCGGATAATCCGTTATCCCCCGCAAATCATAATAAAAGTGCAGCGCCATCAAGGTTGCTGCACTTTTTTTTATTAGAAATTATCTTGCTCCGAGGATTTCTTTGGCGACGGAGATTTGCTCGGGGGTGGGAGGGGCTACGTCTTTTAATGAGTAGGCGATGCCCAGATTGTCCCACTTGAAGGTGCCCAGGGTGTGGTAGGGTAGTACTTCTATGCGCTGCACATTTGTGAGCGTGTCGATGAAGTGGCGCAGTTGCGTGAGCTGGGCCTCGTCGGTGGTGATGCCGGGCACGAGCACGTGACGAATCCACACGGGTTTCTGGATATCCGACAGATAGCGGGCGCAGTCCAGAATCTGCTCGTTGCCGTGGCCGGTGAGCCAGCGGTGGCGCTCGCTGTCGATGTGCTTAATGTCGAGCAGCACCAGGTCGGTGGCCTGCATCAGACGCTCGAACTTGGCAAAGAAAGGCTCCTGGCGGGTGAAGGGCTGGGCTGACGTGTCGAGACAGGTGTTGATGCCGCGGCGATGGGCCTCTTCGAACAGATGGATGAGGAAATCGATCTGCAGCAGCGCCTCGCCACCGCTCACGGTGATGCCGCCATCGGGGCCCCAGTAGCTGCGGTAGCGCTCGGCCTTGTCGAGCAGTTCGGCTACGGTAGCCGTGGTGCCACACTGGTCGGAGCCCAGGCGCCAGGTGTCGGGATTGTGGCAGTAGCGACAACGCATCTGACAGCCCTGCAGGAAAATCAGAAACCGAATCCCTGGCCCATCAACAGAGCCAAAGGATTCGGTGGAGTGTATATAGCCTTTACTATTCATTAGAGGCTCTCATGAGATTGACGTGCAATAACATCCTCCTGCTGCTCGCGAGTGAGGTCGATGAACTTCACGGCGTAACCCGACACGCGGATGGTGAAGTTGGCATACTCAGGCTTCTCGGGATGCTCCATGGCATCGCGCAGCTTCTCGATACCAAACACGTTCACATTCAGGTGGTGAGCACCACGGCTGAAGTAACCGTCCATCACGCGCACCAGCGTGTTGGCACGCTCCTCGTCGTTCTGACCCAGGGCGCTTGGGCTGATGGTCTGAGTGTTTGAGATACCGTCGAGAGCATACTCGTAAGGCAGCTTGGCTACTGAGTTGAGCGATGCCAGCAGACCGTTCTTCTCGGCACCATAGCTTGGGTTAGCACCAGGTGAGAGAGGAGTGCCGGCACGACGACCGTCGGGCAGGTTGCCTGTATATTTACCATAAACCACGTTAGAGGTGATGGTGAGGATAGAGCAGGTTGGGGTAGCGTTACGATAAGTAGCGTGCTTGCGAATCTTCTTAACGAAGGTCTTGAGCAGCCATACAGCAATCTCGTCGGCGCGGTCGTCGTCGTTACCGTAGCGTGGGAAGTCGCCCTCGGCCACATAGTCAACGTTGAATCCCTCCTCGTCGCGAATCATTTTTACTTTCGCATATTTCACAGCAGAAATAGAATCTACCACGTGTGAGAATCCAGCGATACCGGTAGCGAAGGTGCGGCGCACGTTGGTGTCGATGAGGGCCATCTCGGCAGCCTCGTAGAAGTACTTATCGTGCATGTAGTGGATGAGGTTGAGCGTGTTGACATACACACCTGCCAGCCAGTCCATAGCCTGGTCGAAGCGTGGAGCCAGCTCCTCCCATGTCAGATACTCGTCCTTGATGGGACGGAAACCAGGAGCTACCTGCTCGCGGGTCTTGGCATCCACACCACCGTTGCAGGCGTAGAGGAAACACTTGGCCAGGTTGGCACGAGCTCCGAAGAACTGCATCTCCTTACCAGTCTGAGTGGCGCTGACGCAGCAGCAGATGCTATAATCGTCACCCCAAACAGGACGCATCACTTCGTCGTTCTCGTACTGGATAGAGCTGGTCTTCACCGAAATCATGGCCGCATACTTCTTGAAGTTCTCGGTGAGTCGTGGTGAGTAAAGTACGGTGAGGTTTGGCTCAGGTGAAGGACCCATGTTCTCCAGAGTGTGGAGGAAACGGTAGTCGTTCTTGGTCACCATGTGGCGTCCGTCCATGCCCATGCCACCTACTTCGAGTGTAGCCCAAACGGGGTCGCCCGAGAAGAGCTCGTTGTAAGATGGGATGCGGGCGAACTTCACCATGCGGAACTTCATCACCAGGTGGTCGATAAGCTCCTGTGCCTCGGCCTCGGTCAGAGTGCCCTCTTCCATATCGCGCTGGATGTAGATGTCGAGGAAGGTTGATACGCGGCCTACCGACATGGCAGCACCGTTCTGAGTCTTGATGGCAGCCAGATAGCCGAAGTAGAGCCACTGTACGGCCTCGCGGGCATTGGCAGCAGGCTGCGAGATGTCGAAGCCATAGATTTGTGCCATAGCCTTCATCTCCTTCAGGGCCTTGATCTGCATGGAGATCTCCTCGCGCTGACGGATCACGTCGTCACTCATCACACCAGCACCGCAGTTGCGCTTATCCTCTTCTTTCTCGGCGATGATGAAGTCGATACCATAGAGGGCCACGCGACGGTAGTCGCCCACGATACGTCCGCGACCATAGGTGTCGGGCAGACCGGTCAGGATGTGGTTGTGGCGCACGTGCTTCATCTCCTCGGTGTAAGCATCAAATACGCCATCGTTGTGCGTCTTGCAATACTTGGTGAAGATCTCGTGCAGTTTCTCTGATGGCTTGTAGCCGTAGTTGGTGCAGGCCTGCTCAGCCATCTTGATGCCGCCGAAAGGCATGAAGGCGCGCTTCAGGGGTTTATCGGTCTGCAGACCAACCACTTTCTCCAGCTCCTTCTGGCTCTCGTCGATGTAGCCGGGGCCATAAGCCGTCATGCTCGACACAATCTCTGTCTCCATGTCGAGCACACCGCCCTTGGCACGCTCCTCCTTCTGCAGTTCCTGCAGTCGGCCCCACAAGATGTTGGTAGCCTCTGTAGGCTCGGCCAGGAATGACTCGTCGCCTTCGTAAGCTGTGTAGTTGTTCTGAATAAAGTCTCTGAGGTTGACCTCTTCGGTCCATTTGGTTCCTTTAAAACCACGCCATTCTTTACGCATAAATCTTTTGTGTTTTTTGTGAAAATACCTATTGTTTTGATTTCGGCTGCAAAGGTACTAAAATTTTGCGAACCGTGCAACTTTTTTGCGTAACAATATTTAGGTATTTACGTAACACCGATTTTTATTTGGCGATTTTCTGGCCGTCCACCACATAAATGCCGTGTGGCAATTCGTCGATGGTGGTGGCCGAAAGGCGGGTGCCGTTCAGGTTGTAGATGCCCTTCTGGGTGCTGATGTTGCGGTCGGTGTGTGGGCTGCTGATGCCGCTGGTGGGTTCGCCGCCTGCCAGTCCGCGCACAAATCCGGCATAGGCATGCTTGCGGTTGTAGCTCAGGTCCCAGATGCCCACGGGCTCATTTCGTCGCCACATATATTTCATGTCGGGTGCATCGGTGGGGCACCATTGGCAGATGCCCCATTGTTGGTCGGCAGGTATCACGCGCAGGTACTCCTGTATAATCCACTCGTAGAAGCTGGCCATCTTCTGGTGTTCGGCCTCGGTTAGCTGGGGTGTTTTGGTTTTGTCGCCCCATCGGTTGTTGGTGCCGCGCACGTAGCCCATGTCCATCTCGCTGATGCGGCACAGTTTGCCGCTGGCAGCCATCACTTCGAACATGGTGGTGATGTGCTGCTTGATGCTGGTCATGGTGTTATCGTCCTCAAAGCAGGTGATGTGCATCTGGGTGCCGATGCCGTCGATATGGGTTTCGCCGTCGGCCTCCCATTTCTTAATCCAGTTAACCAGGCTCTTCACCTTCTTGTTGCCGTCCCAGTCGCTCTCCAGGTTGTAGTCGTTGATAAATAGCTTCACGTCCTTGGGTCCGTATTTGCGAGCCAGTCGGCAGGCTTGGCGCACGTAGTCGAGATCGCCCAGATGGTCTTGCCAGAAGAAGGCGTCGCCACCCACATCCCAGGTACCTTTCTTATAGGCGTCGGAGTGCTGCAGCGTGTAGTTGCCCTGACCGTCGTTGCCATCGCCAGCGATAGCCTCGTTCACCAGGTCCCATGCCTTCACCTTGCCGTTGCAAGCCTCCATCATGCCCTTAATCCACTTGTCCATGGCATACACCAGGGTGTCGTGGCGCACCTGCTGACTCTGCCCGCTGATCAGACTGCGCAACCAGGCATTGGGCTGCTGCGAGTGCCAGGCCAGGGTGTGGCCGTAAACGTTCAGTCCGGCCTCGGTGGCAGCCTGCACGTAGCGCTTCACGTTGGCAAAGTTCATATTGCCGTTGGCATCCACGCAACTGCCCATCTTCATGGCGTTGCCGGCCACAGTTTCGGTAAAATTCTTGTTCACCAGGTTTCTGAATGCTTGATTGCTGAAGTAATCGTTCACGGTAGTGCCGATGCCCAGTTTAAAGTTGGGGTACTTTTCGTAGTTGATATAATCTTTCAGGGCCTGATAATTGTCGAGATAGCGATAGTTGCTATTGTTAGGTTTACCCAGTTCGAATTTCTCTTGTGCTGCCACGGCGGTTGAAAGGCTGGCAGCCAGTACACACATTAGGATTTGTTTCATTGCGATATTTACGTTGATAATTAATTAGCTATTGTAATAAATCGCCTGCAAAAGTACACGTTTTTTTTGAAAAACCATCATAAACGTACAAAAAAAGAGGCAAAAACTTTTTTGGAGTTTTGCCTCTTTGGTAGGTTACTCGTCTTTTGCTATTGTATTATAATAATGTGTCTCGATGGCTTCGCAGCCATCCAGAATGCTACGATGTATATGTCTATTTTTGTCTGGCCCATAGGCATTGTACCGTTTACCTTCGGGGGTATAATTACATTTAAATCCAGTAATGTGTCGATCGCGCCTAAATTCTTTTGGATTATCTACGCATACACTCTTTACTGAGATAGACAACTTGCCCATCTCTTTTAAATCTACGGTATAGCCGTTCTGCATGTAGAACTTCACGGTGTCGAACAGTTCACGTAATACGAGCCTGACATCGGAGGCTTTTGCTGTGCAATTTTCCTCAATCATCTCCTCGATATCTTCCAATGAGATAACGCCTTGTTTCACGGTGTGAGCGTAATACTTACCATAGTTTTTACTACCCTTGATTTTGTTCTGTAGAAGTCTGTACTGTATAGCCATAATTCGTTTTTGCTACAAAGGTAATACATTTTTAAGCCGATTCCAAATTATTTGCTAATTATTTCACTGAAATTGAAAAACAAATTCACTGAATTTGCTTATCAAATACACTGAATTTGTAAACCAAATATACTGAATTTGGTTACAGACTTCCTTGTTCGTCTCATGACGGCTCCCTGCCACTATATTCGTATCGACTATTATATATATATTAATGTGTATTTTCTGTGTATTATCGATTATATTTCGTATTTTTGCAAGCGATATGAGTGTGATTAGTAATAACTATACCCGCTGGCATTTGCTTGTGATGCTATTGCTGGCAGTAGCGACGGTTGAGGCGCAGACTGTATGGAGACTGCAGTTGGATAAGCATCATCTATTATTGAATGCGGATGCTGAATCGGCTGATAATCAAGCGTTTGTGTTTAATGACTTTCAGGAGGTGGTGAAGCATCTGGGTGATAGTTGTGTGCTGTATGTGGCGCCGGGGGTGTACTGGGTGGACGATCCTGACGATCCTGAAATCAAGGTGGGGAAGGACGGACGAGTGCCTTTCGGATGCGTCGTCAGATGTAGAAATCTGCGCATCATCGGACTCGATTCGCAGGCGCAGAATACCGTGCTGGCGGCCCAACGCGGACAGACGCAAGGGGCCATCGGCAACTTTACGATGCTCGACATCTGGAGCGACTCGCTGGTGGTGGAGAACCTGACGCTGGGCAACTACTGCAACGTGGATCTGGACTATCATCAAAACCCCGCGCTCTCGCGAAAAAAACGTAGCGACGCCATCACGCAGGCTCACGTAGGCTACGTGCACGGACGCTCGCTCACAGCGCGCAACGTGCGGTTTATCAGCCGACTGAACCTGAACCCGCTCAATGGCGCCGAGCATTCCTACTACGAGAACTGTCACTTCGAATGTACCGACGATGCGATGAACGGCACCGCCGTGTATCGCCATTGCACGATTGACCTCTACGGACAGAAGCCCTTCTGGAGCACCTTTGGACGGGGAGCGATGTTCGTGGATTGCGACTTCAATGTGATGACCAATAACCGCGAGATGTACTTCTGCAAGCAGGGTGGGCCACTGGCGCTCATCGACTGCCGCTACCATGCGCCCTCAGACAGCATCTATATCGGCTGGACAGCCTATCCGCAGAAATGGCTGCGCTGCTATCAGAAGAACTTCACGCTGAACGGCCGTCCTTACATCATAGGCACCAGGCAGCAGGAGAACACCATCGTGATAGACGCGCTGCCCGTGCAGCCCAACGAACCGCCTTATCTGGCCATCAGTCGCCACGAAGCTGAGATGCAGGTGGGTGGCGAGCCGCTGAGGCTACACGTGCAGGGCAACGGAAGGAAGGTGGTGTGGCAGATACCAGCACCCTACAACCAGATAGCTACTCTGGATGCGCCAACGGGCGACTCGGTCGTGGTGTCGGTTGCTTGCGAACAGATTGACGATCCTGTAAGCTTCCCCGTGACGGCTTATGCTGCCGATGGCCATAACATACCGGCAGTAGCCGTGTGCCAGGTGACGATACAGCCACCTCTGTTGCCGGTGCCAACCTTCGTGCGCCAGCCTCGGATAACCATCAAGAACGGCGTGGCTCGTGTCGACTACCAGCTCGACTTGCAGGGTCACAAAGACCAGACGCGCATCGTATGGGGCCGACTGGATAGCGACGACTGCCAGCAGGAGGCCTTTCTGGCCGATAGTAATGACGGGCCGCAATATGCCTACAAGTTGCGCCCCAGCGACGTAGGTCGCCGACTGATAGTGAGCTTGCGTCCGGCGAGCGACAGGAGTGTGAAAGGAGAACTGACGCAGGTGGTGAGCAGGCAGATTCGTGCGAAAGACATCAGGCAGCCATACTGTCTGGAGACTGATTTTAGCGATATCCGTTGCCAGTGGAGCCAAGGGCTTGTGGCTGACGCCTGGCAGGCCGATGGCTTCAAGCCTGCCGACACGGTCGAATATCCGTGGACCTTCGACCCGAAGAAACCCATGTGGGAGTATGGTGAGGGATTCAACGGCGCTGTGGGCAAGGGCCTTTTGCAGGCTCAGCGTGGCGCCCGACTGATGTACACACCTGCCCAGGGCAGCTATGCCGACATGACGCTGACGCTACAGGTGGACCCCACGAAGACGGCCGGACAGGGCTTCGGCTCGGCCACAGGGCAGTATATGGATGTGTGTCTGAAGTTCGACACCCAGACGCTCACCGGCTACGGGCTGCGCATCATCCGTACCACCAAGCATGCCAAAGCGGTAGATTTCTATCTCGTGGCTTATCAGAACGGCACGATCCGTCAGATATCCCAAGCCATCAGCGCCACCTGCTATCGCACCGGTTGCACCATCACGCTGACAGCCAAGGGGCGCCAGCTGACGGCTCATGTAGAGACAACAACGCCAAAGCCACAAGAGAGCTCGTTGCCCCATGTGGTAGATCTGAGCGCACAGATAGAGCCATTGCCCTTTGGCGGTATCGCCATCCAGCACACCGGCTCGTGCGGCGAGAGCACCACCATGCTCCACCACCTCGTAGCTACTTGGTGAAGACATGGTGTGATACACTCGTCTATCATCGTAAAGAATGGGTAATCATCCGGCGGAAAAATACGTTTGGGATGGCCACGCCCAAGGCGATGAACAGGATGATGAGCGAAGCCTGGATGGCATTGTTCATCGCCACCGTCACCTCGCCCTCCACGCCGTGCATATTGATAAATGCAAACAGCGCCCTGTACATCAGTACTCCGGGAATCATCGGGATGACGCTGGGGATGCTGAGCAGCTGATGGGGCGTGTGCAGCCGGCGAACCAGCGCACAACAGATGATGCTGACCACAGCCGAACCTGCAAACGAACCAACCACCAACCCTTGATCCAAACCGATGTTTCCACTCGATGGACCGAGATTGACGAAGTTTCTCGTGCACACGCTGATGATGCCTCCAAGGGCCACCACCCACATGAGTTGGCGTGGGGTGTTGAATATCATCGAGAAACCGATGGCCGAAATGGCGGCGGCCAACATATACTCGTCGTAGGCGTGATGGGGAGTCATAGGCAGATCCTTGGCAAAATTGTCGATGCCACACACCTGGATGGCAAAGGCGATGCCAAAAGCCATGGCCAGCAGCATCATGAGTGTGTTAACGGCGCGCGTCATGCCCACCTGGGTGAAGCCCGACAGCATGTCGCTCACAAAATTGATGAGTGGCACGCCCGGCACGATAAACAGCGCACAGGCCAGCAGCGGGTGCCATGGGGTAGTGGATACCAGCATCTGCGGCAGCCAACTGCTGGTTTGTGCAGCGGCCGACAGCAAGCTGAACCCCCAGGCCAGGAGCGTGGATACAAAGGCGGCGATGCCGATGTTCACGTAGGCATTACTGCCTTTCTCGTTCAGCAGCATGCGCAGGCGCAAACCGATGATGGCAGCCAGAGCGGCATAGAAAAAGGCGGTCCAGTCGCATCCGAACTGAATGCAGAATCCGCCACAGGCCAGTCCGCCACCCACAGCCACCTGCCAGGGCGAGTAGTTACGCTTCTGGCTGGCAATGTAGTCGAGCTCCTGTTGGTAGCGGTCCAGCTGATAGTGCAGGCGCAGGGCCTTGCACGACAGATGGCTCACCTGGCGCAGGGTGTCGAGGTTGACGCCATGTTTCTCTACGCGCTGAAACTTGGTGAACGAGCGCTCATCGTCCGACAGGTTTACCATCAGCATGTTGTACACAATATAGATGTGTAACCGATCGAGTGGCAGCCCTAAGTAAGCCGCCACTCGTTTCATGGTTCTCATGGTACGACTGGTATCTGCTGCGCTCTCCATCAATAAACATCCTGTGCGCAGTAGCAAATCCAGCCTTCTTTGCAAATTATCTATATTAATCATTTCGTGGTGTTTTCACGTTGTCCAAGAAAAGCGATGATAGGCTCAATCTCGTGAGGGCGGGCCTGTATCAGCAGGTGGTCGCCATGGTGCAGTACCGTGTCGTCGTCGGGATGCACGATGCAGTTCGATGACTCAGCCAATCGAATCTCGCGCACCACAAACCGACGACTAATCAGCTCTTCTACCTTGCCCAGCGACATTCCCTCGATGCTCTCGTGCTCTATTACTACAGCAAACTTGCGCTCGTGGTTGTGTTGCAGATACCAGTAGAGGCAGATGAATAACACAGATAGTTCTCCTAAAACAATAAACCAACTTGAAGACATAATACCTAAATAATTATATTAAAACAGTTATATTTCTTTTTTCCGGGTGCAAAGGTACGGCTTTTCGCTCACCTGGCCTCGCATTGGCTATGACTTGTGCCGAACGCGACGATTTATGTCAAGACGAATGCTGCTATCGGCAAAAACGATAGCAAAACGCAATGGCAAATGCATATTTTTTGTTACCTTTGCACGCGCAATTCAATTTTAATAATGTATATATCATGGAAATCAGACAATTGAGATACTTTCTGCGTGTGGCCGAAACGCTCAACTTTTCGCAGGCTGCCCGCGAACTGTTTATCACCCAGAGCACCCTGTCGCAGCAGATACTGCATCTGGAGCAGGAACTGAACCAGCAACTGTTTGTGCGAAACAGTCACGAGGTGATGCTCACCGAGGCTGGCGAGATACTGCTGCCCATGGCGCGCGAGAGCATACACATGGTGGACAACTGCGTGCTGCGCCTGCAGGAGCTGAAACAGCTGCTGACGGGCGAACTGAACATTGGCGTCACCTTCTCGTTCAGCAGTATCATGGCCGAGACGATGACCGACTTTATGCGACAGCACCCCAAGGTGAAACTATCGGTTTGCTACTCGTCGATGGAGGACCTGATTGAGCGCCTGCTGCGCCACGAGCTCGACCTGGTGCTGGCATTTAAGCCCAACGAGGCCGACCCGCGTATAGAGAGCCGACTGCTGTTTAACAACCGGCTGGCTGCCGTGGTGAACGACCAGCACCCCCTGGCGGCTGAGAAAAGCATGACGCTGGAAGACCTGCAGCGCTATCCGCTGGTGCTGCCCACCAAAGGACTGCAGGCGCGAAAGGCATTCGACCGACTGACGGCGCAAAGCGGACTGGAATACAATCTGAAGGCCGAAATAAACAATGTGAGTCTGATTTTTAAATTCGTGCATCAAACCAAGTATGTGACCGTACTCTCCGAATCGACCGTTATCGACGAGGATGGACTCACCGCCATCCCCATCATTGCCGATGGCAACGGGATGGAGGGCTGCATACATACACTAAAAAACGGCTACCAGAAGGCAGCCGCTCGAGAGTTTATCAAGATGGTTAATCAGAGTATTGCCATCTGGAAAAACATGGCCTTATAACTCGTTACTTGATTTTAACCGTTACTTGTGCAGGGCACATATAAGCCGGGTCGTTGCGCTGGTAAAGCGTGCGGCGCAGCAGGCCAGGCTGCGACTTTACCTTGCCCTTGAACAGCTTGCTGCCCTGATAGATGATGGTAACGGGCTTTTTAAGATCGACCATCTCCTGGCACAGCGAGAGGGTGAGCTGCGAGTAGTCGCAACGGCTGATGGTGATGGTGTTGCCGTTGATATCGGCGCGTACCTCCTTGTCGCGAGCCAACTCGTTGGCAGGGGCTGAGAGCCAGTAGAAATAGGGCGTAACCACATCGGCCTGGTGCCACACCACACGTTTGGGGTAGGGGTTGCGCTGGTAGTTGGCCATCCAGCTCACAGCCACGGTGTCCACGCGGTCCATCCAGTGGCCTTTGCCTTCGACGATGTGTCCCTCGTGGATGTAGCCTTCGGGATCGGCTGTGTGCAGCGAGTCCATCTCGGCGATACGATCCTGACAACGATACACGCGGTCGTAAGCGTCGTCGAGCTGTCCGCACCATATCATAAACGGCGTGTTGCGCAGGTTCAGCAGCGAAACATCACCAGGGTGACCCGCCATCATCGAGGCGGCTGCCCAGTGGTCGGCCATGCGGGGACCAAGGCGCCACACACCATCGCCACCGGCCGAGTAGCCCATGATGTAAACCTTGTTGGGGTTGACATCGCAGTAGGCCTGCATCATCATGATAATCTGGCGGTAGAAGGTGTCGTCCTCAGGACGGAAATGAAGGTCCCACGAGTTGGTGATGGCACGCGGACTGAGATAAACGGCACCTTGCGGGCGATACAATCGCTTCTGGTTTTCCCATTGCTGGTCGTTCAGTTCGGCAGGTGCACCGCCACCGCCATGTAGCGAGATGTAGAGCGCATAGCCATCGGCAGGCTTGGGACCATAAACACTCCAATGCAGTTTCATCGTGAGGCTATCGTTTACCAGCACCTTGTTGCGGTAGGCATCGGCAAACACATGACGTACAGAATCTTTCCACTCGTTAATGAGGGTTTGCTTATCGGTTGTAGCTGCACTTGCTGTAAAGGATGTCGTCAGCCACATTAGTAAAATAGTTAGTTGCTTTGCTTTCATTGTTATTCTGAGTTTTTGTGAAAAGAGGTGGAGCCACAAGGGTTCCACCTCTCTTGATATACTTATTCAGGAAAAATTAGTCCTCCCAATTCTCCTGCGTCTTGCGAACGTAGCTCTTGTAGCGGAGCTGAGCCATGCGCTGTGCCTCGGCGAAGAGCTCCTCGGCCTCGTTAGGATAAGCCTTCTTAACCGACAGGTAACGAACCTCACCGAGCAGGAAGTCGTGGAAGTTCTCCCAGTTAGGCTCCTTAGAGTCGAGTGAGAATGGGTTCTTGCCTTCGTCAGCCAGAGCTGGGTTATAGCGCCACAGGTGCCAGTAACCGCACTCAACAGCCTTCTTCTCCTCGGCCTGGCTCTTACCCATACCGCCCTTGGCCTTCAGACCGTGGTTGATACAGGGAGCGTAAGCGATGATGATAGAAGGGCCGTGCCAAGCCTCAGCCTCGCGGATAGCCTTCAGGGTCTGAGCGTGGTCAGCACCCATAGCAATCTGGGCTACATATACATAACCGTAGGTAGTGGCAATCATACCCAGATCCTTCTTGCGGATGCGCTTACCCTGAGCAGCGAACTGAGCGATAGCACCAAGAGGAGTAGCCTTAGAAGCCTGACCACCGGTGTTAGAGTAAACCTCAGTATCGAGCACGAGGATATTTACATCTTCACCAGAAGCGATGACGTGGTCGAGACCACCGTAACCGATATCGTAAGAAGCACCGTCGCCACCGATAATCCACTGGCTGCGCTTTACGAGGTAGTGGTCGAGCGTCTGGAGCTCCTTGCAGATCTCGCAACCCTTGGCAGCGCAAGCAGCAATCTCTGCACGCAGCTTCGGAGCAATCTCCTTGGTCTTCTCGGCATCGTCCTTGTTGGCAATCCACTCCTCGGCGAGAGCCTTGTACTCAGGAGTAACATCGCACTTCTCGCAAGCCTCAGCGAGCAGCTTAGCTACGCGCTCCTTCATCTTCTTGTTACCAAGAGCCATACCCAGACCGAACTCGCAGAAGTCCTCGAACAGAGAGTTGTTGAATACAGGACCCTGACCCTTCTCGTTCTTAGTGTAAGGTGTAGAAGGAATAGAAGCAGAGTAGATTGAAGAACATCCAGTAGCGTTGGCGATCATCTGACGGTCACCGAACAGCTGAGAAATCAGCTTAACGTATGGAGTCTCACCGCAACCAGAGCATGCGCCAGAGAACTCGAACAGAGGCTGAGCGAACTGTGAGTTCTTAACGTTGCTCTTGATGTCAACGAGGTTCTGCTTGCTCTTAACGTTCTTAACCAGGTACTCCCAGTTCTTAGCCTCCTGAACCATATCGGCTGCATCAGGATTGAATGGAGCCATGGTGAGAGCCTTACCAGTCTTAGGATTGCCTGGGCAGATGTCAGCACAGTTACCGCAACCCAGACAGTCGAGTACTGAAGTCTCGATGCGGAAGTGCATGCCCTTCATAGCGGCAGGAGCCTTCATCTCGAGAGTGTCGGCAGCTGCGGCGAAGCCCTTCAGCTCCTCGTCGTCGAGAACGAATGGACGGATAGCAGCGTGAGGACAGATGTAAGCACACTGGTTACACTGGATACAGTTGTCCTTGTTCCAAACAGGAACGAAGGCCTCAACACCGCGCTTCTCGTAAGCGGCTGTACCAACCTCCCAAGAACCATCTACGGTGTTGTGTTTAACGAAGTCAGAAACCTTCAGCAGGTCACCAGCCTGAGCGTTGATAGGACGTACCAGCTCCTTAACGAATGCAGGTGCGTCGTCGGCCTTAACCTCATCATCTGGCAGGTTAGCCCACTCAGGCTTAACAGTAAGCTGAACATACTCACCACCACGATCGATAGCGGCATAGTTCTTATCAACAACGTCCTGACCCTTAGCGCCGTAAGACTTCAAGGCAGCAGCCTTCATCTTCTCAACAGCGAGCTCTACGGGGATTACGCCTGTAATACGGAAGAAGGCACTCTGCAGGATAGTGTTGGTACGGTTACCCAGACCAATCTCCTGAGCAATCTTAGTAGCGTTGATGGTATAAACAGTAATGTTGTTCTGTGCGAAGTAACGCTTTACCTTGTTAGGCATGAACTTCTCGAGCTCGTCGGCGTCGAAGATCGTGTTCAGCAGGAACTGACCATTCTTCTGCAGACCGCGAGTAACGTCGTACATGTGCAGGTAAGCCTGTACGTGGCAAGCCACGAAGTTAGGTGTGGTTACCAAATAGGTAGAGCGGATAGGTGTATCACCGAAACGCAGGTGAGAGCAGGTGAAACCTCCCGACTTCTTAGAGTCGTAAGAGAAGTAAGCCTGGCAGTACTTGTCGGTGTTGTCACCAATAATCTTAACTGAGTTCTTGTTAGCACCAACGGTACCATCGGCACCCAGACCGTAGAACTTAGCCTGGAACATGCCAGCACCACCGAGAGCAATCTCCTCAACCTCAGGCAGAGAAGTGAAGGTAACGTCATCTACGATACCAATGGTGAAGTGGTTCTTTGGCTCGGGCATAGCGAGGTTGTTGAACACGCTGATGATCTGAGCAGGTGTGGTGTCGCGGCTACCAAGACCGTAGCGACCACCAACGATAACAGGACGATCCTGAACATCGTAGAAGGCATCCTTCACGTCGAGGTACAGAGGCTCGCCGTTAGCGCCTGGCTCCTTAGTGCGGTCCAGAACGGCAATCTTCTTAACTGTCTTAGGAACAGCAGCCAGCAGGTGCTTAACTGAGAATGGACGATACAGGTGAACTGAAATCATACCAACCTTCTGACCGTTAGCGTTCAGGTAGTCGATAGCCTCGCGAGCTGCATCAGTAGCAGAACCCATGAGGATAATCATGCGATCAGCATCCTCGGCTCCATAGTAAGAGAAGAGGTGATACTCACGACCAGTAATCTTAGAGATCTCGCCCAGGTACTTCTCTACTACCTCGGGTACTGCATCGTAGTAAGGATTGCTGGCCTCGCGGTGTGTGAAGAAGGTCTCGGGGTTCTCAGCGGTACCACGTGTAACAGGGCGCTCAGGGCTCATGGCACGATCGCGGAAACGCTTTACAAACTCTTCCTTAACGAGTGGACGGATATCCTCCTGGTCCATCAGCTCAATCTTGTGGTACTCGTGAGAAGTGCGGAAACCATCGAAGAAATTAACGAAAGGTACGCAGGTCTCGAGAGTTGCCAGGTGAGGAACAGCTGTCAGGTCCATCACCTCCTGTACTGAACCAGAGCAGAACATAGCAAAACCGGTCTGACGGCATGCCATTACGTCCTGATGGTCGCCAAAGATACACAGAGAGTGTGAAGCCAGCGTACGGGCAGATACGTCGAATACGCAAGGAATCAACTCACCGGCAATCTTGTACATGTTAGGAATCATCAGGAGCAAGCCCTGAGATGCGGTGAATGTAGTGGTGAGAGCACCAGCCTGCAGCGAACCGTGAACGGCACCGGCAGCACCAGCCTCTGACTGCATTTCCTGAACTGAGACGTTCTGGCCCCACAGGTTCTTACGACCACGGGCAGCCCACTCGTCAACATGCTCCGCCATTGGCGAAGACGGGGTGATGGGGTAGATTGCTGCTACCTCCGAGAACATATAGCTCACATGAGCTGCTGCCTCGTTACCATCACAGGTGATAAACTTCTTTTCTTTAGCCATTGTTTTTGATAACTATAAAAAATGAATAACTATATGTGTAAACTTAATAGACTCTATTTTTGTTAATATAGGAATCCCAGTAACCACAACGGTATCTGGTTGTCCTTACCAATTTCGGTATTGTAGCGCGCGTAGATCACATCGGGTGATGTGCGCAACTTGCCGTTTGCCTTGGCATCCACCACGCGGAACTTCAGCTTCTCATCCACCACGTAGTTCGCATCGCGGGTGTTGCAGCTGTTAACCTTGTGATCTTTCCACAGCGAGTTAACGAAGAAGGTTTCCATCGCCTCCTGCTTATCCACCTGGATAGGATAGATGGCATACATCAGGTTCGAGTTGTGAAGCATAATCTTCGTTGGTTTCTTGGGAAACTCCTGACCCACGGGGTAAATCATGTTCAGCAGGCGGGCATCGGCCAGATTCTTGATGTAGTTCATGACCGTGGCGCGACTGGTTTCGATATCCTGTGCCAGCTTGCTCACGTTGGGTGCCTTGGTCGAACCTTCCTCGGCTATCTCGTAGAACAGCTTCTTGATCTTTGTAAGATACTTCAGCTCTATCTGCTTGATGAGCAGAATATCCACCTCGGTCATCATGTTCATCGTCTTCAGCAGGTTCTCGCTATAGTTGCGATGCTCCTGGAAGAATGGGTAGAACCCGTGGTGGATATAATCCTGGAAATACTTATTGGGTGATGCCTTGGGCAGAATCTGCTTAATGATATGCTCGTGGTTCTGCATGATATCCTCGAGGGTGTGAGGCTGGAAATTGTTGCCTGTCATCAGATTCAGAAACTCACGGAACGAGAAACCGCGCAGGTTGTAGCTCTTCACGATACCGTTAAGCTCGGGGTTCTCGTCCTTCAGGCGCATCACGCTCGAACCGGTGAACACTATCTTCAGGTTGGGATACAGGTCGTAGCACTTGCGCAGCTCGCTGCTCCAATCTGGCTGCTTAAACACCTGGTCAATCAAGAGAACGCGACCGCCATGCTTGTAGAACTTGCCGGCAAAGTCGGCAATGCCCTGGCCCTGAAAGTAGAAGTTGTTCATATTGACATACAGGCATTGCTTGTCGAGTATGTCAAAATTCTCCTTGGCGTATTGAAGTAGAAAAGTGGTTTTGCCGACACCTCGTGTACCTTTGATTCCAATCATGCGGTCGTTCCAGTTGATCTCATCCATAAGAATGCGACGAACTGGTGCATTTACATGCTCTACGAGATATCTGTGCGTCCTGAAAAAAGCTTCCATTCCTGCTTGATTTGTTTCTTTGTACTTTTAAAAGTGGTGCAAAGATACACATTTTATCTTAATTTGCAAACTCTAACTTGCAAAATCTCAAAAAAAAGTAGTAATTTTGCGCCAAAATTGAATAAAATGGCAAAATTATACGTATTTAATCCAGAACACGACCTTGCTTTGGCTTCGAACCTCGCAAACTTCACAGCTCCTCATGCTGGCAGAAAGTTAAGATTTGATTTGGGATATATACCTGCTCTTTGGGCTGGCGAGGATGATTATGTGTTGGTGGAAGATGTGGAAAAGGCCGTTAAGGCGTACGGGCGTCTGAGGGCAAAGATTGGTGGCAAACCAAAACAGTTTGTTGATAAGTCGCAGTTGCGACACCTATATATAAATAAGGTGGAACCTTGGGGATGGGATTTGGCGCTGCGTTCGTATCTGTTGCGTAACGGGCTGGAGGCATCTATGCTGCCCACCGAGGGTGATATAGCCGAGATTCGCGATCTGTCGCATCGCAAGCAGGCTGTCGGATTGCTGCGCGAACTGCAACTGCCAGGAACCGTGGGGCATTCGAGGTGTACTGACGACATCAGCGAAATCAAAGATGCCTTGACGCATCATGGGCACATCGTGGTGAAAGCCCCGTGGAGCAGTAGTGGGCGAGGGGTGAGATTCATTTCGGGAGTGCTCGACGACTATCAGGAGCGCTGGATTAAGAATGTGGTTGAAAAGCAGCAAAGTGTGGTTGTTGAGCCTTATTATAATAAGGTGAAAGACTTTGGTATGGAGTTTTCGAGCGATGGCGAAGGTGGCGTGAGCTATCTGGGATTGTCGCTCTTCCAAACAAGAAATGGCGCTTATACTGGCAATCTGATTGCTGCCGAGAACGAGAAACGTAGAGTCCTAAGTGATTATATATCAGATGATTTACTTTCGTCTGTTCAAGAAAAAGTGTGCCAGTATATGGGGCAGTTGTTGAAACATAAGTATCAAGGACCATTTGGCGTTGACATGATGATTGTGGGGAAGGAGGATAAGGATGGGTTCCTGTTGCATCCTTGCGTAGAGATAAACCTGAGGCGAACGATGGGGCATGTGGCGCTATCCATTCCGCCTTTTGCCGATGGGTTTACACGGGTGATGCATGTTGAACTGACCGACAAATATCGGGTTAGCGTTCGCAAACGATAGATATAAAAAAAGAGAATGGCTCATGCAGAGTCATTCTCTCTTTTTATAATCAGGTGTAATCTTACTCGATAACAATCAGAGCGTCATCCTCCATTACACTCTCGCCAACCTTTACGCAGATAGCTGTAACCTTACCATCCTTTTCGGCAGCCAGGTTGTTGGCCATCTTCATAGCCTCAAGAACCACAACTGTGTCGCCAGCCTTCACCTCGTCGCCCTCGGCCACCAGAATGTCGGTAATAACACCTGGCAGAGGAGCCTTCACGGCATTGGCCTTGTTCACAGCGCCCTTGTTAGCTGCAGGAGCGTCGTCGGCAGATGCTGTAGCAACAGCCTTAACTACAGGCTTTTTCTTCTCAGGTTCAGCCTGCTTCTCCATTTCTACGGTATACTGTTCGCCGTTAACGGTCAGGGTAGCGATGTTATCAGTAATATCACCTACCACAACCTCGTACTTATTTCCATTAATTGTATACTTGTATTCTTTCATTTTTACGGATGTTGAGTGAATGTTTGCGCATAGCCGTTCCACTGGGTGGGACGTGCGTTAATTGTGATGATGCCTGTTTCAACGTCGTGAACGTTGTTTCCCAGATGCTCGTGCAGAGCCAGGGCAATAGCGGCATATACTTCTTTATTCATAATTATTAATGTCAATTATCAATTACCAATTACATTGGAATGTTACCGTGCTTCTTAGCGGGCAGCGAGTCGCGCTTGGTAGCGAGCTGAGCCAGACCGCGGCAGATGCGGAAACGGGTGTTGCGTGGCTCAATCACATCATCAATGTAGCCATACTTGGCTGCCTGATAAGGATTAGCGAAGAGCTCGTTGTACTCGTCCTCCTTCTCGGCGATGAATGCCTTAACGTCCTCGCCAGCCTCTTTCTTAGCCTTTGCCTCCTTTGCATATAGTACGGCAGCAGCACCTGAAGCACCCATAACGGCGATCTCGGCTGATGGCCATGCGTAGTTAAGGTCGGTATGCAGCTGCTTAGAGCCCATAACGATGTGAGAACCACCGTACGACTTGCGCAGAGTAACGGTAATCTTGGGCACAGTAGCCTCACCGTAAGCGTAGAGCAACTGAGCTCCGTGCAGGATAACAGCATTGTACTCCTGACCTGTACCTGGCAGGAATCCTGGTACATCTACGAGTGATACGATAGGAATATTGAAGGCGTCGCAGAAACGAACGAAACGGGCACCCTTACGGCTGGCGTTAACGTCGAGCACACCAGCGTAGCAAGCAGGCTGGTTGGCTACGATACCTACGCTCTGACCGTTGAAGCGAGCGAAACCAACGATGATGTTCTTTGCGAACTTAGGCTGAACCTCGAAGAACTCGCCGTTATCGGTAATAGCTGCAATCACCTTGTACATATCGTATGCCTCGTTGGGGTTCTCTGGGATAATCTCGTTCAGAGTGTCCTCCATACGGTTGATAGGATCGGTGCAGGGCTTCGAAGGAGCGGTCTCCATGTTGTTTGATGGGATGTAGCTCAGCAGAGTCTTAATCATCTGCAGACCCTCTTCCTCGGTCTTTGCGGTAAAGTGGGTAACACCCGACTTGGTGGCGTGAACCGATGCACCACCCAGGTGCTCCTGGTCGATATCCTCGCCAGTAACGGTCTTTACAACCTTTGGACCTGTGAGGAACATGTATGAGGTGCCTTCCATCATCAGGGTGAAGTCGGTCAGAGCGGGGCTGTAAACAGAACCACCGGCGCAAGGACCAAAGATACCTGAAATCTGAGGAATAACACCTGAGGCCAGAATGTTACGCTCGAAAATCTCGGCGAAACCTGCCAGAGAGTTGATACCCTCCTGAATACGTGCACCACCCGAATCGTTGATACCGATTACAGGAGCGCCCATCTTCATGGCCATATCCATAATCTTACAAATCTTCTGACTCATAGTCTCCGACAGAGAACCTGCGTGAACAGTAAAGTCCTGTGCGAAGACGAATACCAGACGACCGTCGATAGTACCTGAACCGGCTACAACGCCATCACCAAGGAACTGCTTCTTCTCCATACCGAAGTTATGGCAGCGATGCTCCTTAAACATATCGTACTCTTCGAACGAACCCTCGTCGAGCAGCATGTCGATACGCTCACGAGCGGTGTACTTACCACGATCGTGCTGTTTCTGAATAGCTTTCTCACCACCACCGAGACGAGCCTGTTCGCGCTTCTCGATGAGTTGCTTGATTTTTTCTAATTGTTTGCTCATTTCTTTTTCTAATTCAATATTTTAAATTCTTCAATTCTTCACTTTTACTCCGGATGCTCACAGAGCTCTGTCAGGATACCGCAGGTTGATTTGGGATGCAGAAAGGCGATGTTCAATCCCTCGGCGCCCTTGCGTGGCTTCTCGTCGATCAGGCGAATGCCCTTCTCAGATACCTCGGCCAGACCTTTGGCTACGCCGTCCTCTACACAGAAGGCTACATGATGTACGCCCTTGTTGCCTTTGTCGAGCCATTTCTGGATGGTGCTCTCAGGTGATGTGGGCTCCAGCAGCTCAAGCTTTACCTCGCCACAACGCAGAAAGGCAGTCTTCACTTTCTGGTCCTCAACTACTTCTGTTGCATAACACTCCAGACCCAGCACGTCGGTAAAATACGGCAGGCTTTCCTCAATGCTCTGGACAGCAATTCCCAGATGCTCAATGTGCGAAATCTTCATAACCTTAAAATTTAGAATTAATATTTTCGAATTGCAAAGGTACAAAACTTATTGGATAATCCACCCATATTTTGCTTTTTTTATTAAAAAAAAGAGATTGCAGCCCGTTTTTGGCTACAATCTCTTGCATATTGTGTATATTTATCGAATTGTTTATCTGTTGTATGGGTTAATGTATATCTTCGACTCGTCGTAGTACTCTGGCCAGTTGCCATAGTTGTTGGCGTTATTCACCCAATTGCGGAACGTGGTATAAGCCGTTGTGATGCTGATTTTTTCCTGAGGATAATTAAAGTTGCCTGGCATGATGAGTGCGAAAGGAGCCTCACCAGTTGCTGGCAAGCCTATTGTGCGGCCGCCCTGACCATTGTTGGTGATGTAGATGTTGCTCAGGAACTGCTTGATGCTGGTTGATGCATCTACTCTGTAAACACACGATACCGAAGGCAAAACCTCGTCTGATGTCACGGTGTTTACGAATGTTGAGGTTTCTACGCCAAACAGCCCGTGTACTTCTTTGTTCTTAAGTTCGGTACCGCTTACGTAATCGCCTACAATACCGCTGATAAGTACGGGGTCGTTAGCACCAGTAGCAATCAGCGACAACTCTAACTCGGTTGAGGAAACGCGGGTACAACGCAATACCACGTCGTTCATATCGTAGTCGGCCACATTCGGTCGGTCCTCAAAGCACATGGTGTAAGCCAGTTCCTCAACCTCCTGGGTATCGTCGAATTGACTACCGCTGTTTCCGCCTAACTCGATAATCATATCGCTGAAGTTGGTATCGCTACCATCCTCAAAAGCGAGATAGGTTTTATTGTTGGCATTAAACATGGCGATACGTGTATCGTTGTCCTGCATGCTATAATTTTGCTTGGCGCCGATGAAATGATTGGGGAAATTGTTGATGCATCTGTTCAGTTCGCCGTAGCCGAATGTGCAACCGTTATTTTCGGCTCTCATAAAGCCCATACGAGTAGAACTTGAACGTGATGTTAATGCTTTTCTCAGCATAAAACCAACCTGATAGCCTGCAGGTATGCAGTCGCTCACGGCAGGACGGTCGATGGGATCGGCCTCTAATTCTACAGATGCAGGGATGTCGATGCCGTCGGTATTGGTGTAGGGCTCGAATACCCATTTTACGAATTCGCCGTCACTTGTAGTCTTGTTGGTAGCAATGCGGTGGTTGTTGGCGCTGTTCGCTCCGAGAACTTGTGTGCGGGTGTCGTCGCGCCAGATATGCATGGTGCCATCGCCGTTATCGGTCACGTAGAATGGCTGCTCCTTGACAAATGCAGGCTCGGTAATAAACAGAGTGCCATAATTGTTTTCTGGTTTGACATAATCACTACCCATACCTGTGAAGAATTTCTTAGCGCCGATATTGTAGAATAGGCATTTGTCGTTACCAAGCTCGTAAATCTGCCACAGCTGATTGGCTATGTTGGCGTTGTTGTCGGCATAAGCCTTGGCAAGCTTGTCGCTTCTATAGGTATCGTTGTTCAAGTAAGTAATATAGTCGTTGTGTTTGGCCGCTGTCTTACCTACGTTGCGAATACGATAAACGCCTTTGGGAGTGATGGAAGTAGTCTCTACCGAGAAATCTCCATAATATGGCATCAGATATTCGTGCTTCCGGAAGAAGTCTTCTACTTTGCTGACGCCGCTGTTGATGCGGGTGTAGTTGCAAGGAATCACTTTGAACTTAGGCAACTGCTTGATATAGTCGGCGAGACTCATGTCGCTGGGAACGGCCTGAGGATTGTAGTAATAATAGAACAAATCGCAATGCGACACGTCGGTTGATGCCATCTGTACGGGAATAACTGAGATGGGCTGACCATCGCTTGTCAGGTGGCTGTTGAAGAGCTGGACTGCCGAACTGGTGCGGATAGGTGTCAGGTTGTCCAGTCGTGACTTGTCTTTAAGCGTCTTGTGCGATAGCCATTGGTCGTAGATGGCCTTCAAAGTAGCACTCTCATCTTGGGTGATAGGGTCGATGTTTCGTACAACTGTGCCATCCACAACGCTCCAGCCGTTGCTCATGCTGCTGCTATTAGAAAGCTGCCATACTCTCTCGTTCTCCCAATTAGAGTTCGCCCAGAGACCAACTTTGCCTTGGATGCTGGTGGCGGTGCTTTCGCCCGTTACGTTAACCACATTGGAATAAATCGTTCGGGCGGCGTTTAGCGACCATGCCGTACTGTCGGCATCAAGCGTCAGATGACTAACATCGATGCCTGCTGCAGCACGGGTTAGTGCACGCGTCTTGGCGGTTGTGGGCGCAAAACTAACTTGAGTGGTGCCGATATTGAATGGCTTGATGTAGTGGTGCCCCTTGCTGTCAACGCAAGCGGCTATCACGGGATCAATACCTCGGGGAGCATCGTAACTCAGGGTAACAGTCTGTCCGTTGCTCACTTCAGCTTCAGCAAGAATCGCAGCATTCTCGTTAAAGAACGGAGATTCTGTCAGAATCTGAACCTTGACGATATCGGCCAAGTCGGCATCAGCTGTAATGCTTACCGTTCCTGATGTTGTGGTGCGCCAATCCTGGTTAGGATCAATCAAACCAAATATCTGTTCGGCATTTTCCTTAATGTCGTTGGCATCGTTATAAACAAACTCCTTGGTACAACTGCCTAACGATAAAATGCTTAGTAGTGCATAAATCGATATCTTTCTCATCGCAAAAATTCTTTTAGTTACGTTATTATACTTCAAACAAACTGTAATTTCTGCAAAGATAACGTTTTTATTTATAATTGTACCCGCGAAGCTTCGAAAAAACCTCAAAAATTAACAAATATTATAAATTTATAGTAATTTTCCCGTTAATTTGGCGATTCGTCAGGAAATTAGGTACAGCCCACTGGGTGTTCGATACATCAGTCACCCAATAGTAGCTGTTAACGTTAGAAATGCCGAACAGGTTCAGACAGTCGATACCCAGCCAGATGCCCTTTATGCCTTTAGTGTTCTTCAGGGCGCAATAGCTCATGCCGATGTCGGCTCGTTTGTAGGCTGGGGCTCGGAACTGTTGCTGCTCAAGCCCTCTGTGAGGCGCGCCAAATGGCAGTCCGTCGGCAAATGCCAGGCGTAGCGTTAGCTTCCATCGTTCGGTGCCAGGGAAATAATCGGTAAAATGCAGATTGACTGCCCAGCGCTGGTCGGTGGGTAATGGTATCCATTGGTTGTTGAATTTCTGACGGGTGCTCATGAGCGAGAAAGTTAGCCATGAGTCGGTGCTAGGTACAAATTCGCCGAAAAGTTTCAAGTCGATACCTGTGGCATAACCTTTGGTGAGGTTTTCGCCGTAATAGGTAATCTTCATGTTCTGTACGTTGTACGGGATCAGGTTGTTAAGCGCTTTGTAATAGGCTTCGGCTGTAAACTTGAACGGACGGTTCAGCATTCTGAATCGGTAGTCGGCAGCGGCAATCAGGTGGATGGACTGCTGACTTTTGATGTGGCTATTCAATACCGCCGTTGTGATGCCGTTAATGGTTGTGGTGTCGCGCATCTCCTTGTAGAATGGCGCTTGGTAATACAGACCTGTGGCAAAGCGGAAGGTGAGATCGCTATCGAATGCCGGTACGATGGCTAATGATGCCCTGGGCGATACCGTCGTCTGCTTGTTATAGCTCCAATTGGCTATTCGTACGCCGTAATTCAGCGTGAAGTAATTGTCGCCTTTAGCCCAGCGGTACACGTCCTGTATGTAGGCCTCTATTCTGTTGGTTCTGATATCGTTCTTGGCTGTCAGCGTGTAGATCAAATTCAGCTGGTTGGCAGAGTGGGGGATTGAGTAACCACTCGAGTCGCGCATCTCGTATTCGCGTGACTGTTCTTTGATGTGTTCCATCTTGTAGCCGATGCCAGCCTCGATGTCGTGGCGGCGCGTTTGATGGCGGGCAATCAGCTTGAAGTTGATCACGTCGGCCGACAGGTAATTGCGGGCGTGCTCCATATAAGTGCCCACGCCTAAATGCTCTTCACTTTGCGCTTCGTTGAGCCAATACTGACCTGTGATATCGTAGGTTTCGCGTTCCTTGGTGTGGAATGCTGATGTAAGAAACTTTATACTCGTTGAGTCGCTCATCCTACGCGTGATGCCCAGGGCGCCGAATAGGGTGCTGAAACGGTCTTTCTCCTGTCCGTCGAAATACACTTTAAACTGCTTGGCGGCTGTCAGCGTACCGAAATTTGTTTCCCTGTCCTTAGGTGCAAAATTGTAGTGGTTGTCGGCTACGTTTCCGATAAAATCAATGTTCCACCTTTTGTTTGGAGAATAACTTATATATGTCTGATAATCAAGAAAATTAGGTTTGTATTCTCCAGTTGTTTCTAAGGTGTTCAGTAGGTTGCGGGTGGTCTTGTATCTGATGCCGTGAGTCATCGAGAAACGCTTGTTGCCATAACCTATATAACCACTTGCGCCTAACAGCGAGGCGGTGGCGCTGGCTTCAAAGCCTTTGGGGCGTTTGTAGGTAATGTCTAATACCGACGACATTTTGTCGCCGTATTTCGCTTCGTATCCACCTGTCGAAAAACCAATCTTCTCAACCATGTCGGGGTTGATGACCGACAACCCTTCCTGCTGTCCGCTACTAATTAATAAAGGTCGGTAAACCTCGGTTTGGTTGATGTAAAGCGAGTTCTCGTCGAACGAGCCTCCACGAACATTATATTGCGACGAAAGTTCGTTGTGGCTTGATACGCCAGCCTGCTGTTGTATCATCTCCTCAACGGCATTACCCGAGGTCGATGGCGTTTGTTGCAGATGTTTGGTGTCGAGCTGTTGGGTCTGTGATGTCTGGCGCCGGCGTTGCGTTACCGTCACCTCGCTCAAGGTGGCTGCTGGGTGCATCACAATCTGAACCCTCATCTTGCCTTTGGGGCGCTTGAAAACACGCTTCCTTACGCCGTAGCCCACCATCGAAAACTTTACTACTACCGAATCGGCTGTGCTCAGCCCGATACTGAATTCGCCTTTCAGGTTGCTCATGGTGACCTTTCCCTGAGCAGCGCACGATATGGTGACAAGCTCCAATGCACGACCATCCTCGTCGATCACTTTCCCCTTTAAGGTGAAGTCATCAGCGAAGCTTGGCAAGGTGCTCGTCAAAAGCACCATTATGATGATGAATTGCTTCAAAATACGTCTCATTCTGACATAATAACGGAAAAATCTCACTTTTATTTGCTAATAATTCAATTTTTCTTTGCTATTTCGACAAAATTGTCTATTTTTGCACTATAAAACCATCAAATTGTTACGATTATGAAGAAATATTTGCTTTCATCATTCCTGGTGCTGTTTAGCTTCCTGCTGGCAGTAGCAGCCCCCGTGGACGAACAGCAGGCTCGCAAAATAGCAAGTGATTTCTTGCGTGGTAAAATGCCGCATGTTACCCGCGCAGCTAGTGGCGAATTAACGCGTGCCGTGACAGGTGTGGCCGATGGCGATAATGCCGGTATATATGTATTTAATGCCGATAACTCGTTTGTGATTGTGAGTGCCGACGATCGTACACCTGCCGTGCTTGGCTATAGTGATAATGGCGTTTTCGATAAAAATAATGTGCCTGATGGTTTGAAGAGTATGCTGATGAATTTTCAGCAGGCGTTGAGCAGCAATCGGATTGTTACCCGGGGTGCTGTTCCTACTCATAATGCTATTAAGGCTTTGCTTAAAACCAAATGGAACCAGTTTGGTCCCTATAATCTGAGTTGTCCTGTTGATAAGGAAACAGGTGAAACATCTGTGGCAGGTTGTGTGGCTACGGCGATGGCACAGGTGATGTACTATCACAAATGGCCTGCTACCTATGAGTGGGACAAGATGAAGACAGAATATGCCACCACCGACTCGACCGAGGCTGCCTATGCCGTGGCAAAGTTGATGGCTGATGTGGGTGCCGCAGTTAAGATGGACTACAGTTCTAAGGGTTCAAGTGCCTCGGCCGTGTACGCAGTAGAGGCGTTGCGCAATACATTTGGTTATGCACTTTCAACCGATTATTCTTTGCGCACCAACTATACGGTTGTTGAGTGGGATGCGCTTATTTATAATAACCTGGCAGAATCTAAACCTGTGATGTATTCTGGTCAGGCTATTGATATAGATGAGAATGGTGTAGGTGTTCAGGCTGGTCATTCGTTTGTTGTTGATGGCTACGATGGTGAGGGCCTCTATCATGTGAATTGGGGTTGGGGAGGATTAAGTGATGGCTATTTCCTGCTGTCGTTAATGAATCCTGATAATCAGGGGGCTGGCGGAACTTCAGGCTCCGAGGGATATGGTTTCGAACAGGATGCTATCGTTGGTATTGCACCTGCTGCTAGCACTCATGACTCAGTTGTACGAATGTGGGCCGAGCTCTTTAC
Source organism: Xylanibacter ruminicola (assembly GCA_015060625.1). Lineage (GTDB taxonomy): Bacteria > Bacteroidota > Bacteroidia > Bacteroidales > Bacteroidaceae > Prevotella > Prevotella ruminicola_D. The sequence continues at coordinate 138,798 of SUYC01000001.1, forward strand.
AGTTAATGATAAAGCCCAGCTAACATTAAACCGTTCAAATACGTCGGCCGACTTCCCGAAATTTAAGGCACAATATGTTTCGTATAATATATGGCCCGACACGCAGAATTGTGATGTTGGTTTGGCCCTTTATCAGGGTGAGAAACTTGTAAAACTGCTGGAAACCGATGCTTTAGAGTTTCCTGCAGGTAAAGGATGCTATGTGTATTATGATTGTGCATTTGGTAAGGATCTTGCTGACGGAACCTATCAGTTGCGCCCCGTTTGCCATAATACAGGACAGAGTGACTTTGTTGTTCAACTTCAGGGTATGGACTGTTATGTTAATGTGGTCATCGACGGGCTTACTATGCAGCTAACGGTTCACGGTTTGTCGTCGTCTCAAGCTGCAACTAATTTTACTTGTAATTCAAAACAGGTTAGTACCGATAATGTAGTAGGCCGTCCTATTACATTTGAACTGAACGTTACAGATAAGAATGTGATTGGTAATTCGCCTATTTTCTTGTGGGGAAACGAGAAGGAAACCGAGACAGTCTTGCTGGCTGGTGTAGGCTCTAATCTTGATCCGGGCGATACCGGCGATGTCACCATTCACTATACACCGCAGCGTGAGGGTACTTATAAATTCTATTTCTCGACCTCAGGCTCCGACCTCAGTGCTGCTTTTGATAGCGTGGAAGTAGTTGTTGGTGCTGCACCAATATTCGATCTGGTTGTTGATATTGATTTCGAAGTTGAAGGTGCTGTCAATCACGTGGTGTCTGGCTCAACTCTTAAGGGAGTTGCCAAGATAAAGAATAATAGTTCAGAAATGTATTATAGCGGATTGCATTTGTGGCTGTTGCAGGAGAACTCAAGCGACAATCGTTTCTATTATTTTGATGGCAAGTCGAAAACAGTAAAGATTCAAGTTGGCGAAACGGTCGAAGTGCCATTTGTGTTCGAAAACTTGGCTGTAGATACAAATTATGCTTTATATGTTGAAATGATGGATAAGGGACAGTATGTATGGGTGAACAACAAGGATGGTTATATTCCTTCTTCAGCTGTCTATGCACTTACCGGCGAAACTGCCATTAAGGCTGTTAGCACCGATATGCCCGACGCCGACGTTTATGACATGCGTGGTGTCCGCCTGGGTAAGGCTTCCGCTTTGAAGAGTCTGCCTAAGGGCATCTACATTATTAATAAAAAGAAAGTAGTAAATAAATAACATACGATGATGATTGATTATATCATGCAACATCTTTGGCAGATGTGGGCTATAGTGGCTATTGTCTGCCTGATACTCGAGTTGACAGCGGGCGATTTCTTTATCATCTGCTTTGCTATAGGCGCTGTGCCTGCTGCTATTGTGGCAGCACTTGGCGCAGGCACCTATTACCAGATTGTGGTGTTCGCCGTAGTTAGTCTTGTTAGTCTGTTCTATGTGCGTCCCTTTGCCAAGCGCTATCTGCATCGAGGCGAAGATAAGCGTATAAGTAATGCCGATGCATTGTTAGGCCGACAGGGTAGAGTAGTAGAAACGATTCAGCCTGGTGGATTCGGTCGTGTTCAGATTGATGGCGATATCTGGAAAGCAACAGCCAAGGAGGGTTCCGAAATTGCCGAAGGCGCCAATGTCGTAGTGGTTGATCGTGCTTCTACCATCATCACCGTGGAGATTTTGAAAATGTAAAAATTGAAATAATCGAAAATTATAAAAATTGAATTATGGATATAATGTCTTACATCTTGATAGCCATCGTGGTTGGCGTGGTTATCTTTGCCAAAATGGCTCTTGTGATTATTCCTCAGTCAGAAACCAAAATCATCGAACGTCTAGGTCGTTACTATGCCACGCTTCAGCCTGGTATCAACATCATTATCCCGTTCATCGATCGTGCCAAGTCGATAGTTGTCCTGCATCATGGGCGCTATATGTATTCCACAACGATCGATCTGCGTGAACAGGTGTATGATTTCCCTAAGCAGAATGTGATTACAAAGGATAACGTGCAGACAGAGATTAATGCGCTGCTGTATTTCCAGATTGTAGATCCATTCAAGGCAACCTACGAGATTAACAACCTGCCCAATGCTATCGAGAAATTGACGCAGACCACGCTGCGTAACATCATTGGTGAACTGGAACTCGATGAGACGCTCACTTCTCGCGACACCATCAATAAAAAGCTCTCTGCCGTACTCGACGACGCTACCGATAAGTGGGGCGTGAAAGTGAACCGCGTAGAGTTGCAGGATATCACACCTCCCGACTCGGTTCTTACAGCGATGGAGAAACAGATGCAGGCCGAGCGTAACAAGCGTGCGCAGATTCTGACCTCAGAGGGACAGAAGGCTGCTGAGATTCTGGCTTCAGAGGGTGAGAAAACGGCTATCGTGAACAAAGCCGAAGCTGCTAAGCAGCAAGCTATCCTCCAGGCCGAGGGTGAGGCTCAGGCACGTATCCGCAAAGCTGAGGCCGAAGCAAAAGCCATCGAGCTGATTACCCAGGCAGTAGGTAAGAGCACTAATCCTGCCAACTATCTGCTGGCTCAGAAGTATATCCAGATGATGCAGGAACTGGCAGAGGGTGATAAGACAAAGACCGTTTACTTGCCGTATGAGGACACTAACCTCCTCGGCTCTATTGGCGGCATCAAGGATTTATTTAAAGCAGAATAATAGCAACACAATTATACATGGTACATAACATTTTTAAAGGTTTGGGCATAGCGCTCATTACCCCATTCAAGGAAGACGGCTCGGTTGACTATGAAGCGCTGATACGTCTTGTTGACTATCAGCTGAACAACGGTGCTGACTTCTTTTGTATCCTCGCTACAACTGGTGAGACACCAACGTTGACACGCGAGGAAAAGCAGAAGATAAAGGATTTAGTAGTGGACTACGTGCAGGCGCGCGTACCTATTTTAATAGGATGTGGCGGAAACAATACCGCTGCTGTCGTAGAAGAGTTGAAAACAGGCGACTTTAAGGGCATCGACGGCGTGCTGAGCGTTTGTCCTTATTACAACAAACCCTCGCAGGAAGGTTTGTATCAGCATTTCAAGGCCATTGCTGCTGCTACTCAGCTGCCTGTTGTGCTTTATAACGTGCCTGGTCGTACGGGTGTAAACCTGCAGGCTGCTACTACTGTTCGTCTGGCTCGCGACTGTCAGAATATCGTAGCCATCAAAGAGGCTAGTGGTAACCTGGAGCAGGTTGACGAGATTATCAAGAACAAACCTGCTGATTTCGATGTGATCTCTGGCGACGATTCACTCACATTCCCAATGGTTAGCTGTGGCGCCGTGGGTGTTATTTCTGTGATTGGTAATGCGCTGCCCAAAGAGTTCTCGCGCATGATTCGCCTGCAGATGCGTGGCGAATACGATCCTGCTCGTACGATTCATCATCGTTTCACCGATCTGTTCTCGCTGTTGTTTGTCGATGGCAACCCAGCTGGTGTCAAAGCTATGCTCTCGGAGATGGGATTCATCCAGAATGTGCTCCGCTTGCCATTAGTACCCATGCGCATCAATAATATGCAGCGCATGTCAGAGATTCTTAAAGAACTGAAAATTTAAAGTATGATAGAAAGTAAGGTTATCCATGAGATTACTCAGTTGACCGGAAAGGATGTACTCTATATTGCCGAGCGACATAAAAAAGAGTTTACCTATCCCATCCATAACCATAAGGTTTTCGAACTTAACTTCGTAGAGCATGCCCCGGGCGTTCGCCGCATCGTGGGCGACTCTAACGAGGTGATTGGTGACTACGACCTTGTGCTGATTACCAGTCCCGACCTTGAGCATGTATGGGAGCAGGGCAATTGCAACAGCGATGATATCCACGAGGTAACGATTCACTTCGAGTTCGACTTTTCTGAGAATAGCATTTTTTCGCGTAATCCCTTCATCTCTATTCAGCAGATGATGCAGGAGGCTCGCAAGGGTCTCAGTTTTCCGATGGATGCTATCATGCGTGTCTATCAGCAGCTAAACTCGCTTTGCAGCGTGAAGGATGGTTTTTATGCTTTCCAGCAGTTCCTTACCATTCTCTACGAACTCTCCAAATGCGATGGAGCCCATACGTTGGCTTCGAGCAGCTTCGCAAAGATCGAGGTCACCAGCGATAGTCGTCGTGTACAGAAGGTTAAGAACTATATCGAGCAGAACTACAAGAGAGAAATCCGACTGACTACACTTGCCGATCTGGCAGGCATGAGTCCTTCGGCATTCAGTAGATTCTTCAAGTTGCATACTGGTCGTAATCTGAGTGAGTATATTATCGATCAGCGACTGGGGTATGCTAGTCGCATGTTGGTGGATAGTACCAATTCGGTATCCGAAATCAGCTATGCTTGTGGGTTCAATAATCTTAGCAACTTTAATCGTATTTTCAAGAAGCGTAAGGGTTGTAGCCCCTCTGAGTTCCGCGAAAACTATCATAAAACGCGAATTATCGTGTAAAACTGCACTTTTTTCGAAAAAAGTCCCCAAAAAGTTTGGTGGTTACAAAAAAAGTCAGTACCTTTGCACCCGCAAATCGGAAATGGTTCCGTAGCTCAACTGAATAGAGCATCTGACTACGGATCAGAAGGTTGTGGGTTTGAATCCCGCCGGAATCACTTCAAGGGTTGCAAAGTTCCACGGAACAGGGTTCCGTAGCTCAACTGAATAGAGCATCTGACTACGGATCAGAAGGTTGTGGGTTTGAATCCCGCCGGAATCACTAAGAGGGAGAGAAAACGAAAGGTTTTCTCTCCTTTTTTTTGTGTATATCGAAATACTTTCGTATCTTTGCAAACAAAAAGATTTGGGTATGGAAGATTCATCATTAAACAGATATTTGGACGAGATTGGGCGCGAAGAGTTGCTCACTAACGAAGAGGAGCGCCAGCTGGCAGAACGTATCGCTAAAGGAGATAATCGTGCGCTGTCGAAGTTGATTGAGGCTAACCTGAAGTTTGTGGTATCTATTGCGCGCCAGTATAAAGGTAAGGGCGTTGATATGGAGGACCTGGTGAGCGAGGGTAATATCGGTCTGATGAAAGCTGCTGCTAAGTTTGATGCTACTAAGGGTGTGCGATTTGTTAACTTTGCCGTGGTTTATATCCGTCAGGCTATCGAAAAGGCTATCGACCAGCAAGGGGGACTGTATCAGGTGCCTAAGGACGTTAAGCAAGAGGTGGCTCGCCAGCAGTCGCAAGCCGTATCGGTTGACGCGCCTTTGGGGCATCGCTCTAATATGAGTTTGTTGTCGGTATTGGTGAATAAGGACGCACCTTTAGCCGACGAGCGTGTGCACTCTGAGGCCATCGAGGATGCTATAGAATTTGCGCTGGGCACGCTTGATGCGCGCGAACGTCGTGTGGTTAATGCTTTCTTTGGTATTAATCAGGAACACGAAACAATGGCAGAGATTGCCGAGGATATGGATATCAAGCGTGAGCGTGTACGTCAGATACGCGATAAAGCGATTCGCAAGTTGCGTAAGGCTTATCGTAATAAACTGAAATCGCAATTCGGTTAAAAAACACATGGATACCAAAATAAAAAAAGCTCCCAAATCGGGAGCTTTCTTTATTTTGGCTGATATGATTATTTAATCAAATCTACAGAGCGCTTCAGGAATGCATCGAGTGCCTCACCCTTCAGCATACCGTTCTGCAGCAGAGCCAAGTCTATCAGCTGATGAACAATCGAGTTGTTTTTAGCATAGTCGGCAATCACAGCCTGCTTCTTGTCTTTCTGCTCCTGTACGGCCTTTTCGGCTTCGGCCTTCTGGTCCTTATCCTCCTGTGTCAACTCGTCGTACTTCTTCTTGTCCTGAGCGGCACGGATGGCGGCCAAACGGGCTTCCTGACCCTTCAGCTCGGCTACGATAGGCTTTAGGGCCTCCTCGGTAGCAGCGCTGCTCTCGTCGAGCACCTTCTTTACCAGCGGATGATCTGAGTTCAGAACCAGATTGAACGAATCAGGCATCTGACCATAGAAACTCATACCAGGCTGGAATCTGCTCATCTCCTTCATACGGCGCATATACTCGTTCTGAGTGATCACTACCGGACGTGCCTCGGCTCCTAGAGCATCCACCTGAACCATGAATTCGGCGTGATCAAGCTTTGGCAGCTGGGTGCGGAATACGGCTGACAAATTGTCACTCTGGTCCTCACTCAGGTTGCTCTTAGGTGCATCACTCTTCACAATCAGGCGATCGATGATGTCGCTGTCCACACGTGTAAAGCGGCTCTTCTCGAATTTCTGCTCCAGCGTCTGGATGGTTGGAACATCAAGCTGACCGTCGAGCAGCAGCACGCTGTAACCCTTGTCCTGGGCACCCTTGATGTATGAGTACTGCTCATCCTTGTCGGTGGCATACAGATATATCAGTTGGTCGTCCTTGTCCTTCTGGTTAGCCTCAATCAGCGTCTTATACTCGTCGAAGGTGAAGTGCTTGCCCTCGGTATCCTTGAAGAGTGCAAACTCCTTGGCGCGATCGTAGAAACCATCCTCCGAGAGGATACCGTAGTTGATAAACAACTTCAGGTCGTCCCACTTCTCCTCGTACTCCTTGCGGTTTTCGTTGAAGATAGCCTTCAAACGGTCGGCCACCTTCTTGGTGATATAGGTCGAGATCTTCTTCACCTCGCGGTCGCTCTGCAGGTAAGAACGTGATACGTTCAGAGGGATGTCTGGTGAGTCGATCACACCGTGAAGCAGGGTGAGGAACTCAGGTACGATGCCCTCCACCTGGTCGGTCACGAATACCTGGTTGCAGTACAGCTGAATCTTATTCTTCTGCAGTTCGATGTTCGACTTGATTCTGGGGAAGTAGAGGATACCTGTGAGGTTGAATGGGTAGTCCACGTTCAGGTGAATCCAGAACAGAGGCTCGTCGCTCATGGGGTAGAGTGTGCGATAGAAACTCTTGTAGTCCTCGTCCTTCAAGGTGCTTGGAGTTTTGGTCCACAGGGGCTCCACGCTGTTGATGATGTTATCCTCGTCGGTATCCACCTGCTTGCCGTCCTTCCACTCGGTCTTCTTACCGAAGGCTACGGGCACAGCCATAAACTTGCAGTATTTGTTGAGCAGACCTTCGAGCTTGAACTTGTCGAGGAACTCCTTGCAGTCGTCATCTACGTAGAGGATGATGTCTGATCCGTGCTGCTCGCGCTCTGCATCGTCAATCTCGTAGGCAGGGCTGCCATCGCAGCTCCACTTCACGGCCTTTGAACCCTCTTTCCAGCTCTTGGTGATAATCTCCACCTTCTTGGCCACCATAAAGCTTGAGTAGAAACCCAGTCCGAAGTGTCCGATGATGTTGTTGGCATTATCCTTGTATTTCTCAAGGAAGTCGGTCACGCCTGAGAAAGCGATCTGGTTGATATACTTATCAATCTCCTCCTCGGTCATGCCGATACCATGGTCGCTGATGGTGATGGTACCCTTGTCGGTATCCAGTTTCACGCGTACGGTCAGGTCGCCAAGCTCCTGCTTGTATTCGCCCTGAGCGGCGAGTGTCTTCAACTTCTGTGTAGCGTCAACGGCGTTCGACACCATCTCGCGGAGGAATATCTCGTGATCAGAATAGAGAAACTTTTTGATGACGGGGAAAATATTCTCGGTTGTAACCCCGATGTTACCTTTTTGCATAATTCTTATGTATTTATGTTCTTATTATCAAAAATATTATTTGTTCTTATTCTCTAATCCACAATTATGCAAATAGCGTGCCAAACAAAAAAAAATCCCTCCGAAATGAATCGGAGGGACTTGAGTTTTATAGGGTAGGAGAGAATTACTTCTCAGCCTTCTCCATCTTAGCCTTCAACTCAGCCAGAGCGTCGATATCACCGAGAGTTGTGCTAGCGGCGATATTCTCGATCTTTGGAGTATCGTTCTTGCGACCGCCCTTCTTAGCAGCTGCCTTCTTCTCCTCGCGTGCGGGATCCTCGAATGTGCGGCTGTGTGACAGGATGATGCGCTTGCTGTCCTTGTTGAACTCGATCACCTTGAACTGGAGAGTCTCACCAGCCTGAGCCTGTGAACCATCCTCCTTAACGAGGTGCTTAGGAGTAGCAAAGCCCTCTATGTTCTCCTCGAGAGCTACAACGGCACCCTTCTCGAGCATCTCGATGATCTTACCCTCGTGGATTGAACCTACAGCGTACTTACCCTCGAATACATCCCAAGGATTCTCCTCGAGCTGTTTGTGACCGAGGCTGAGACGACGGTTCTCCTTATCGATGTCCAGAACAACAACCTCAATCTGCTCACCTACCTGTGTGAACTCTGAAGGATGCTTAACCTTCTTAGTCCAGCTCAGGTCGCTGATGTGAATCAGACCGTCAACACCTTCCTCGAGCTCAACAAATACACCGAAGTTGGTGAAGTTGCGAACCTTAGCGGTGTGCTTGCTGCCTACAGGATACTTGGTCTCGATAGCCTCCCATGGATCCTCGCGGAGCTGCTTGATACCCAGAGACATCTTGCGCTCGTCGCGGTCCAGAGTCAGGATAACAGCCTCTACATCGTCGCCAACCTTCAGGAACTCCTGAGCTGAGCGGAGGTGCTGGCTCCATGACATCTCTGAAACGTGGATCAGACCCTCAACACCAGGCTGGATCTCAACGAATGCACCGTAGTCGGCAATAACAACTACCTTACCCTTAACGTGGTCGCCCACCTTGAGGTTAGCATCCAGAGCATCCCAAGGATGTGGAGTGAGCTGCTTCAGACCGAGAGCGATACGACGCTTCTCATCGTCGAAGTCGAGAATTACAACGTTGATCTTCTGATCGAGCTCAACTACCTTGTGAGGATCATCTACGCGGCCCCAAGAAAGGTCTGTGATGTGGATGAGTCCGTCAACACCACCGAGGTCAACGAATACACCGTAAGAAGTGATGTTCTTAACAGTACCCTCGAGGATCTGACCCTTTTCGAGCTTACCGATAATCTCCTTCTTCTGTGCCTCGAGCTCAGCCTCGATGAGAGCCTTGTGAGATACAACTACATTGCGGAACTCCTGGTTGATCTTAACAACCTTGAACTCCATTGTCTTGCCTACGAACTGGTCGTAGTCGCGTATTGGGTGAACGTCAATCTGTGATCCGGGGAGGAAGGCCTCGATACCGAATACGTCAACGATCATACCGCCCTTAGTGCGGCACTTGATGTAACCCTGGATGATAGCATCTGCCTCGAGTGCCTCGTTAACCTTCTCCCAAGACTGGCTCAGACGTGCCTTCTTGTGAGAGAGAATCAGCTGACCCTTCTTGTCCTCAGCGCTCTCAACATAAACCTCAACCTTGTCGCCGATCTTCAGATCTGGGTTGTAGCGGAATTCAGAAGCGGGGATGATACCGTCGCTCTTGTAGCCGATGTTGACAACTACTTCCTTCTTGTCAATAGAGATTACTGTGCCCTCTACTACCTGATGGTCGGCAACCTTGTTCAGGGTTTCGTCGTAAGCCTTGTCGAGCTCTTCCTTGCTAACATTAGCAACTGTTCCATTCTCGAACTCGTCCCAATTAAAATCGTCGAGTGGCTTAACGTTCTTTGTTAATTCTGACATAATTAAATAAATTTGTGCCCCTCGTTTGTGTGTCGGGGCGGGATCTGTACAGACGTTTAACAGACCATTTTTAAAGGGTTAATATTCATAGGGGGTAGCGCCTGTTCTTGACCCCTATTCCCCCTACGGGGGAGAAAATCGGCTGCAAAGGTACGATTTTTTTATTTGATAATGGACAATTGATAGTTGATAATGGTAAGATTTATGAATTATTAACAAAAAGAAGAGCCAACTCTCACGAGCTGGCCCCTCCCATTCCAGTTTTAACCTTTTATACTTTACTTTTACTAACTATTTACAAGTTAATGGCGATTTATATTGAAATTTAAACAATTCCCTGAGCCATCATGGCGTTAGCAACCTTCATGAATCCGGCTACGTTAGCACCCTTTACATAGTTGATATATCCATCAGGCTGTGTACCATACTTCACGCAGTTCTCGTGGATATCGTTCATGATGCGCTTCAGATAGTCGTCAACCTCCTTAGCTGTCCAGCTCAGACGCTCAGAGTTCTGACTCATCTCAAGACCTGATACTGATACACCACCAGCGTTAGAAGCCTTACCAGGAGCATAGAGGATCTTGGCATCCTGGAAAATCTTGATAGCCTCGGGCAGCGAAGGCATATTAGCACCCTCAGCAACAGCGATTACACCATTGTCGATCAGAGCCTGAGCCTGTTCGCCGTTGATCTCGTTCTGGGTAGCGCAAGGCAGAGCGATATCGGCCTTCTCGTGCCAAGGACGCTCACCAGCGTGATATACTGCGTTAGGATACTCCTCAGCATACTCCTTAATACGTCCGCGCTCAACGTTCTTCAGCTCCTTAACATAAGCCAGCTTGTCGAAGTCGATTCCGTCTGGATCGTAGATGTAACCGTCTGAGTCAGAGAGGGTCATGGGGATAGCACCCAGCTGCAGGCACTTCTCAGTAGCATACTGTGCTACGTTACCAGAACCTGAAATCAGCACCTTCTTACCCTTCAGCTCGATGCCACGTGTAGCCAGCATAGAGGTCAGGAAGTAAACACAACCGTAACCAGTAGCCTCAGGACGGATGAGTGAACCTCCGAATGAGAGACCCTTACCGGTCAGAACACCCTGGAACTGGTGTGTGAGCTTCTTGTACTGTCCAAACAGGTAACCAACCTCACGGCCACCTACGCCAATATCACCAGCAGGTACATCCTCATCGGGACCGATTACGCGATAAAGCTCGTTCATGAATGCCTGGCAGAAACGCATTACCTCGGCGTCGCTCTTGCCACGTGGCGAGAAGTCTGAACCTCCCTTAGCACCACCCATAGGCAGGGTTGTGAGTGAGTTCTTGAAAGTCTGCTCGAAAGCAAGGAACTTCAGAATACCCAGGTTTACACTCTTGTGATAACGCAGACCACCTTTGTAAGGGCCAATAGCGTTGTTATGCTGGATGCGGTAACCCATGTTGGTCTGAACCTTACCCTGGTCGTCAACCCATGTGATACGGAATTCATATACGCGATCGGGGATACACAGACGCTCGATGAGGTTAGCCTTCTCGAACTCGGGGTGCTTGTTGTACTCTTCCTCGATGGTGGGGAGTACCTGACTTACTGCCTGAATATACTCAGGCTCATTGGGAAATCTCTGTTTCAGATCTTCTACAACTTTTGCTGCATTCATAATCTTAATCTTTTTTTTAGTTGTTTGTTTGTGATTTGATTTCTTAATTCTGCTTGCAAAATTACACTAAATCGTTCGAAATAACAAACTTTTTATCACTTTTTTCTCTGAAAACCTGTCATTTTGAAAGATTATTGATATATGTCAAGGCAAAACGTCAAAAAAGGCTCTCTTTTTTGTGTCCGAACACAAAAAGAGAGCCCTTATATATAATAATGTGTAAGCGATTATTTGCCAATTACTGACAATTTGCTCTTAATTTTGTCCACATACGCATCAATTGTCGCTACAGCCACGATATTTACGACATCTCGTACACTGGCACCAAAGTCGATGAAGTGGATGGGTTTGTTCAGTCCCATCTGGATTGGGCCGATGATTTCGGCGTCGCTGCCAAGCATCTGCAGCATCTTGTACGATGAGCGTGCCGATGTCAGGTTGGGGAATACCAGCGTGTTCACCTTCTGACCCTTCAGTTTGGTGAATGGATACTCCTGGTCTCTCAGCTCGTTGTCGAGTGCATAGCTCAGCAGCATCTCACCGTCGATAGGCAAGTCGGGATACAGCTCGTGCATCTTGGCTACGGTTTCCTTCACCTTCAGGGCGCCGTCGCTGGTGCTGCTACCGAAGTTAGAGTGCGATACCATGGCGATAACAGGCTTCTCATTGAAGAAGCGTACGGCTGTCGAAATCAGTTTCGAGATGTCGAGCAAAGCCTCGCGGTCGGGGTTCTCGTTCACCATCGTGTCGGCAATGTAGTAAGTGCCCTTAGGCGAGTTGATGATGTGCATGGTTCCGAAGTGCTTGTACTCGGGACGGATGCCAATCACCTCTTTTACAACCTTCACGGTGTTCGAGTACTTGGTGTACAGACCTGTGATAAAGGCATCAGCCTCGCCAGTCTCAACCATCATCATACCGAAGTAGTTGCGCTCAAACATCTTGTCGTTAGCCTCCTGGAAGGTGTAACCTTCGCGCTGGCGCTTCTCGGCCAGTATGCGGGCATAGCGCTCGCGGCGCTCCTGCTCGTTGGGGTGGCGCAGGTTCACAATCTCGATACCGTCCAGATTCAGGTCGAGCGATGCAGCCATCTTGGTGATTACCTCGTCGTTACCCAGCAGGATGGGGTAGCAGATGCCCTCGGCCTTGGCCTGTACGGCAGCCTTCAGCATGGTGGGGTGAACAGCCTCGGCAAATACCACGCGCTGTGGGTGAGCAGCTGCAGTAGCGTAAAGCTTCTGTGTGAGTTTGGTTTCCTGTCCCAGCAGTACCGAGAGCGAGCGCTTGTACTCGTCCCAGTCCTTAATCTCCTTGCGGGCCACGCCACTCTCGATGGCAGCCTTGGCTACAGCCGATGATACCTCGGTAATCAGTCGTGGGTCAACAGGCTTTGGGATAAAGTAGTTGCGACCGAAAGTCAGGTTGTTCACCTTATATACATCGTTCACTACATCGGGTACAGGCTGCTTGGCCAGGTCGGCGATGGCATGTACGGCAGCCAGCTTCATCTCCTCGTTGATAGCCTTGGCATGAACGTCAAGTGCACCACGGAAGATGTAGGGGAATCCGATAACGTTGTTAATCTGGTTAGGATAGTCGGTACGTCCGGTCGACATCAGTACGTCGGGACGTGCCTCCATGGCATCCTCGTAGCTGATCTCGGGCACAGGGTTAGCCAGCGCAAAAATCACGGGATCCTTAGCCATCGACTTCACCATATCCTTCGAGAGCACATTACCCTTCGACAGACCTACAAAAACGTCGGCATCCTTCACAGCCTCGGCCAGGGTGTGAATATCGGTACGGTCGGTAGCAAAGAATTTCTTCTGCTCGTTCAGGTCGGTACGCTCCTTCGAGATCACGCCCTTCGAGTCCAGCATCACGATGTTCTCCTTCTTGGCACCGATAGCCATATACAGTTTGGTACAGCTAATGGCAGCAGCGCCGGCACCGTTAACCACAATCTTAACCTTGGTGATATCTTTGCCGATTACCTCCATCGCATTCTTCAGTCCGGCAGCGCTGATGATGGCTGTACCGTGCTGGTCGTCGTGCATCACGGGGATGTCGAGAGTCTTCTTCAGTCGGTCTTCGATATAGAAGCACTCTGGGGCTTTGATATCTTCCAGGTTGATGCCGCCAAAGGTGGGAGCGATACGCTCTACAGCCTCGCAGAACTTCTCAGGATCCTTCTCGGCTACCTCGATATCGAAAACATCGATACCGCCATAAATCTTAAACAGCAGTCCCTTACCCTCCATCACAGGTTTGCCGCTCAGAGCGCCAATGTCGCCCAGTCCCAGCACGGCTGTACCGTTAGAGATTACTGCTACCAGATTACCCTTGTCGGTGTATTTGTAAGCATCGTCGGGGTTTTCCTGGATTTCCAGACAAGGATATGCTACTCCTGGAGAGTAGGCTAAGCTTAAGTCTGTTTGTGTACGATAAGCCTTTGTAGGCTTTACTTCGATTTTGCCTGGTCGTCCGCTCTCGTGGTATATGAGTGCGGCTTCTTTAGATATCTTTACCATAAAGTGTATTATTAATAATGTTATTATTCTGAAATACGACCGCAAAAATACAAAAAACTATTGAAAAACATTTTAGTTTTTAGATTTTTTTGTAACTTTGCCACCAAATTGGAAGATTATGCAAGAAATAAAAGACATTTCGGACTATAAGTTGAATCTTCGAGAGCGGATACCTGACGTGGCCATGCAGCTTTTTACCGAGCGTGGCATCAACGCCGTGAGGATGGATGACGTGGCTCAGACGATGGGTATCTCCAAGCGCACCATCTATGAGTTGTATGATAAAAAAGAGGATTTGCTGTTTGAAGTAGTGGTCAAGCACTTCAAGCAGCGTATGGACAGGATGGAGCAGGCCGTGAGTCATTGCAGCAATGTGATGGAGATACTGCTTGAGGTGTATCACATGAAGGTGTCCGATTTCAAGAGTACCAATCCTTTGTTCTTTTTAGAGATGGTGAGATATCCGCTGGTGAAGCGTTTTCTTGACGAGCAGAATGAGCTGATGCGCGACCATAGTCTGGCTTTTATCCAGCGTGGAGTGGAAGAGGGTTATTTCCGCAGCGACCTGAACTATCAGATGTCTGTGCTGCAGTTCGACGCCATGGGCGAGTATATCATGCAGAAAGAACTGTATCGCCAGTACTCTATCGAGGACATCTTCCGCAATCTCGTGTTTGTATCCCTCCGAGGTCTCTGTACCGACAAGGGCATCAAGGCCATCGACGAGATGCTGTTCCAATAAACAGCAATACAATAAATCATCCTTGCCGCTTTTTGACAAGGATGATTTATTTTAGGATGTTTTCAATTTGCCATTTTTGCATTTCTGCATTTTTACATTGCTACATGGCGCCCATGCACGATGTGGCACCCAGTGCCGTTACAATCGCCGTAGCAATCGATGCTATCATCTGCACGATAAACTTTAATGTCTCTTTCTTACTCATAATCTTTAATGTTTCATGTTTCGCTCGAACTTGTTCGCTTGGCTTGTCCAAGAATAGGAAGGCTGGGGCCTAAGCCCCAAACCCTTAGTCGCCGTTAGGGCCGTCGTAGCCACCGCCGCCAGTGTTTCCACCGCCGTTACCGCCTGATGGGGTGGTGGGCTCGGTGCTGGCGCCGTTCTCAGGGTCTTCCACCGTGCCTGGGTCGGTGCTCGTTACGCGCTTCACCTCCTTGCCGTCGCGGTCGTAGCAGGTAATCTGGATGGCGGTGCTTGCCAGCTCGTCCTTCAGATCCACTGCAGGGGTGAAGATGATGCGGCGACTGGTTACGAGGCCCGCCTTCACCTCATCCACCTTGGCTACGCTCTTGGCGCGCAAGCCGAATCGCATGGTTCCCAGTCCGGGCAGCGCAACCGAGTGACCCTCAGTGGCCCATGCCTTAATCACCTCGCCAGCAGCATCCCAGCAGGCCTGCATAATGCCTTTGCTAACTCCGCTGCGCAGGGCAGCCTCCTTAATCACCTTTTCCTGAGAGAGTGAGGTGTACAACTCCGGCATCATGATGTAGCGATAAGTGCCCTCATACTTGCCAATCTTCTGCAACTTTTCCTGTGCTTTAACTTTCAATGCCATAATTCTAATTTTGTTTTTGTGTTGTTGTAAAAATAATTTTTAATATTTAATCTTTAATGTTTAATGTCTCAACTCCGATGTCGTTTTGCGCTCACGTGAGGGAGATTTTCTTAGTGCACGTGGGAGAATCTTTTTCCTCGTGTGGGAGCCTCATCTCCATCTTCATCTTGACAATGCAAAGGTACGAAATTTTCGTCATATATAAAAATATCAACTGTTAATGAATTGTTAAAATAGTAATACGTATTCAGTTATTCAGTATTCAGTTTTCTCATGAGCACCTAAAAATGCACGTCAAAAATTTACTCTATATATAATATTATATTATATATAGAGTAATAACTATTTACATTTTATCACTTTTCTATACCCCTCGCCCTAAAAAACTGAATAACTGAATACTGAATACATTTCCCTCTCCAAAATTTGGTCAAATCAAGGATTTGTGCTATCTTTGCAACAAAATCACCAATCGAATGAATATGAAACTGGTAAAACAAAAACAGATAAGCCCGCGCAAAATGTGGCAAAACGAGCAGTTCGACTTTACTCCTTGGCTTGTAGAACATATTGAAGAATTAAGTGAGACAATTGGCTTAGATCTTGAAGTCATTGGACGTGAAGTGTCTGTCGGTCCTTATTCTGCTGATATCCTGGCAAAAGATAACGATAGTAATAATTATGTCGTTATTGAAAATCAGCTTGAAAAGACTAATCATGATCACCTTGGTAAGAGTATTACTTATGCTTCAGCACTCAATGCTAAAACTATTGTTTGGATTGCTACAGATTTTACGGAGGAACATAAGAAAGCTTTTGATTGGTTGAATGACAATACAAATGAAGATTTAGCCTTTTGGGCAATACAGTTAGAATTGTGGCAGGTTGGTGAGGATACTGCTTCAATGCGCTTTAACATTGTCTGTCGTCCCAATTCTGACATTAAAACAATAAAGAATAAGAGTAATGCAGAGTCGGAAACTACGAAAACACAGCTGGCTTATTGGACAAAATTTAGAGATAAGTTGCTGGCTACAAAGAAGTTCTCTTCTGCACGTACTCCAAGGCCTCAGTATTGGTTTGATGTTACGTTAGGCAGAAGTGGAGTAGTATTGTCTAATACTTGTAATGCACAGAAAAGTATTGTGGGGGTTAGACTATATATCAGGAATTCTGTAGCGGAAATAATTGTTCCTGCTCTTGAAGCTAGAAAAGAAGAAATCAATAAAGCGCTAGGATGCGAGCCGGAATGGTTCCCTAATACTAATGCAATGGATAAAACTATTTCACTTCAATACCAAACAAATCTTTCAGATCCAGAAAAGGTAGAAGAGGCATTAGATTGGCAGGTTAAATACACTATTATTTTTCACGATGTTTTTTCTAAAGAGATTAAAGCAATAAAATGAAAAGAAAGTATTGTAGCCGATACAAAGTTCTAACGAAACTATTAATCGAAGGGCTGTTTAATGAGTTTCCTTTACTATTTATTTGTAGTTTAGCAATAATTTATGCTTTCGTTTCTAACTTCCTTTTATCGTTCCCTCCGCTTAATATTAGTGAGACAACCTTACATGTTTTGTTTTCTACAGATGTAGTTCTGAGGAATTGCTGTTATGGTATTGTTGCTGGAGTTATTTTTTATTTTATTAATGATTTCTTTAAGAATATTGTAAAAAATGTTGATAGTTACAATGAAATGTACCCTGATGTCTATAATCTGTGGCTAAAATCCCATCAACTTGTGCTGGCACTTAGTGGCTATAAATACAACGAGTCACATGACCAAGAAACTGTTATGGGGCTTATGACTTCATATCTTTATGGTAAAAAGAAACTACATCGTAGTTATTCTAAAATTAGTATAGATTTGGATAGATTTCATTTACTGGTAATTCTTTGGACTGAAGCAAATAAAGACAAAAATAAATTTTTGGATGCATATGGCCCTATAATTAGTAGGTCCGAATATTCAAAGTTGAATGATAAAGAATTAGATACCTCTCTGGAAAGAATTACAGCGATAATGCCGAATGTAGATTATTTTGAAAAGGGCATGACTGTAGAAGTATGGGATAATGATATCCAACGAGTATTATTTTTGATCTTGAACTATAAGTCATGTTTGGTAAATATGGTAAATAAGTATTCGAAGTATTACTATGCTGATGAAAGGGGTATTAGAAAAGATGCATTTTGAAGATGGCAATAAATACACGTTTTATTAAATTATGTGTAAAAATGTGCTTGGTTGTGAAATGTCTCAAAGAAAATATATATATTTGTGGCCTAAAAATGATAATATCCTAATATGGTTCAACAAATAATTAAAGATAACGAGACGATTACGCCTAGTACTCGTGAAATGGAGGGCTTGAAGGAGTATTTTCCTCAGTGCTTCAATAGTAAAGGAGAATTCGACATAGAAAAGTTTCGTGAGGCTATCGAGCCACAGGTGGATGTGACTCGCGAAGGTCGCAGCTTCGATTTCTTGGGCAAGAGTTATGCTCGTATGTTGTCGTCGCTCGATACTACGACGGTGATTCGTCCTGACGTGGAGCACAACTCTAAGCCTGAGAATGCAAACAGCGAGAATATCTATATCAGTGGCGACAACCTTGATGCGTTGCACCATTTGGTGAAAAGCTATGCTGGTCAGGTGAAA
This sequence comes from Xylanibacter ruminicola, assembly GCA_015060625.1. Taxonomy (GTDB): domain Bacteria; phylum Bacteroidota; class Bacteroidia; order Bacteroidales; family Bacteroidaceae; genus Prevotella; species Prevotella ruminicola_D. The sequence continues at coordinate 156,807 of SUYC01000001.1, forward strand.
TGCATCTATATCGACCCGCCTTACAATACAGGTGAGGATGGATTTACATATAAAGATAAATTCAAGTTTACTGCTGAGGACTTGGAAAATAAATTAAGTGTTAGTGCTGATGAAGCAGAGAAAATAATTGCAATGACGAGTGGTCAGCGTGCTAGCCATGCTGCCTGGCTTACTTTTATGATGCCTCGCTTACAATTGGCTCGCGACATGATGGCTAAAGATGGACTTATTTTTATTTCTATCGATGATAACGAGCAAGCTTACTTGAAACAACTTTGTGATAATATCTTTGGCGAAGATAATCTAATAGCCAGTATTGTTTGGCAGAAAAGAACTTCTCCTGATGCTCGCATTAATCTTGGTGCTGCACATGATTATATTATGGTGTATGCACGAGACAAGCAGTATTCCAATGATTATCTCAACAAAGAAAAGTTAACAGAAGAACGTGCAGGAGAATACAGAAATCCAGACAATGATCCAAGAGGATCTTGGGCTTCTGTAGATATTACAGGTCAAATGGGGCATGCAACTAAATCTCAATTCTATACAATAAAGACGCCTTCTGGTGCTGAATATCCTCCCCCTTCTGGTAGATGTTGGGCTTTAGCAGAAAATACCTTTAACGACCTTGTACGCGATAATCGTATTTGGTTTGGAGCAAATGGCGATTCTCGTCCTAGGAAAAAACTTTTCTTGTCTGAAGTAGAAGGTGTAAATGCTTGGACTTGGTGGACAAATACTGAAGTTGGCCATAACCAAGAGGCTTCAAAAGAAGTTAAGGATTTGTTTGGATCAGGAGAAATATTTACTAATCCTAAACCAGTTAGGCTTATTAAGCGTATATTGGGATTGGGAAGCCGCCAAGACTCAATTATCCTTGACTTTTTTGGTGGTTCTAGTACAACAGCGCAAGCTACAATGGAACTTAATGCGGAAGACAACGGAAATAGAAAGTTCGTGCTTGTACAATGGCAGGAAGAATGCAAGGAAGGAAGTGATGCTTACAAGGCAGGCTACCGCACCATCGATGAAATTGGTATGGAACGCATTAAGCGTGCGGCCAAGAAGATACGTGAAGAGAATCCATTGTTCGTAGGCGACTTAGGCTTTAAGCACTACACGCTGGAGGAAGTGCCTCAGAATACCCTTGATAAGTTAGAAACGTACGACCCCAACGTGATGTTAACTACAGAAGATACGCTGAATATGTTTGGGCGTGATACCGTATTGGCTACATGGCTCGTAAACGACGGCTATGGCCTTGGGGCAAAGACGGAGGATGTGGTACTCGATAAATATCACGCTACACTCTGCGGCAACCATCTCTATATGACGGATGCCGACTTTACAGAAGAGGATATGACAGTATTGGTGGACCGCTATCAGAGCGATCCTGCATTTAATCCAGACTGCATTGTGCTTTTTGGATATAGCTTTGGCCACAACGCCAAGGATATGCTTGAGAAGAATAAACCCACCATCAATCTGGTGAAGGATAAGAACATAATTATCGATGTGCGCTACTGATTATGGAACTGATACTGCAAAATAATCTGCCGCACCAGCAACTGCCAGTAGAGGCAGTAGGCGACGCATTGAAAGATGTAAATTGGCAGTCGCCTAAGGACTTCTATGCCAATCCACAGTTGTCGTGGTCGAACCGCTCACAGCTGTTTACTCCCATCATAGATGTAAAGCAACGATTGGTGCCTAATATGCCACCAAAACTGCAAGAGCCAGAAGAGAATGGTCCCTTGAATCTTGACATTAAGATGGAAACGGGTACAGGTAAGACGTATGTATATACCAAGACCATCTTTGAATTACATCAGCGCTATCGCCTGAATAAATTTATCATCTGTGTGCCAACGCTGCCTATCAAGGCAGGCGCAGAGCAGTTTTTGAGCGACCTTTATGTGCAGCGTCATTTCTATGATGCCTGTGGTTATCATTGCGATTTGGAAGTAGGCGTATTGGAGGCAGCCAAGACGAAAAAAGGAAAGAGATTTTTCCCAGGAGTGGTGCGCGACTTCGTGGAAGGCTCTTGCCAACAACGCAATAAGATTTATGTATTGTTGCTGAACATGGCTCTGCTGACGAATGCGCAGATATTGAAACGTGATGACTACGATTTTGGTGTATTGGGGTTCTATCGTCCCTTCGATGCATTGAGGGCTACACATCCTGTAGTCATCATTGATGAGCCTCACCGCTTTACACGTACGCAGTCGGCCTATACACAGATTCTGAAAGAGCTGAAGCCACAATTGGTATTGCGCTATGGCGCCACCTTCCCTGAGATAACGGTTGGGCGTGGAAAGAATAAGCACGTGACGAAGGATTATCTGAACCTGCTTTACGACCTGAATGCCTGCGAGGCTTTCTCACAGAACCTGATTAAAGGCGTGGCTAAAGAGCATTTTGAACTGGAGGGTCAGCAGCGTGAACGCATCATCATCAAAGAGATAAATGAGCGCGAGCGCAAAGTAACCTTGCAATATGGCAACAGAACAGAAACGTTGCAGGCAGGCGATCCCATTACGTTGGCGCCTGAGATGCAGAATGTGAGTGTGGATGCTGTTGAGAAAGGACTTGTAACGCTGTCAAACGGAAAACAGTTTCATACCAGCGAACACTTCAGTCCATCAGTCTATGCCCAGTCGTATCAGGAAGAGATGGTGAAACTGGCCATACAGCGACACTTTGAGGCAGAGCGCCAGAACTTTGAGCGCCCTCAGCGCATAAAGACGTTGGCTCTGTTCTTTATTGACAGTATCCGCTCTTATCGTGGCGATGATGAAACGAACGGTTGGTTGGCAGAAAAGTTCGAGTCGTTGCTTATTGAACGTGTTAAGTTTGAACTAAAACAGCCATGCTCAGACGAATATAAAGCCTATCTGGAGGCCACGCTGAAAGACCCTCACGCTTGTCATGGAGGCTATTTTGCTGAGGACAATCAGAATAGTGACGAAGAGATAGCTCAGCAGGTAAAGGAGATACTGCACGACAAGAAACTTTTGTTGTCGTTTAAGAACGAGGATGGCAGTTGGAACGTACGCCGTTTTATTTTCTCTAAGTGGACGCTGAAAGAAGGATGGGACAATCCCAATGTGTTTACCATCTGCAAACTGCGCTCTAGTGGAAGTGAGATTAGTAAATTGCAGGAGGTAGGTCGTGGATTGCGTCTGCCTGTAGATGAATATGGTAATCGTAGTAGCGAGGAGTTTCTGCTGAACTATATCGTAGATTTCGATGAGGCAGACTTTGCCTCAAAGCTCGTAGCTGAGATTAATGGCCAGTTGCCACAAGTTGTCATTACTGATAAGATTCCAATGGAATTGATTCAGCGTGTTGCAGAGAAGCGAGGCATGAATGATATGCAGCTGCTGATGGAATTATATCAAAAGGGTATCATCAAAGATATACAGGGTACCGTCAATGGCGACATGCTGGGCGAACTATATAACCTTTACCCAGAATTTGCAAATACAGGTCTGCCCAAATCGAAGGTTATCGACCGCAATAAGAAGAATAGCAATAAGATTAAAATCCGTCCGCAGATGTTCGACCGTCTGCGCGACTTGTGGATGAAGATTAATAAACGCTACATCATCTTCTTCGACCCCATGTTGGAGAAGGAGCTGGAAAAGGCGCTGCCTATGCTGTTCAGTGACGGCGTATTTGCTCAGAGTGTTATCACTAGCCAGAGGGAGATTGTTGGTACTGATAATGGAAAGATGGCATACGTACAGGATACAGGTGTGCAGTATCAGACAAGCGGTAATCGCATACCATACAATGAGTTTCTGCAGCGCATCAATCGTGCCACCAGTGTGCCTATCCGCACCCTGCACAAGGCTATGTGTGAGGGGATTGGCGAAAAGCCACTCTTCAAGCAGGAAATGATTAATGACCAATCGTTGGCTCGTATCATCAATAATATCACTAACTGGAAGATTGAGCACTCAATGAGTCAGTTCAAGTATAAGCAGACAGCCTACGACGTGAAGCGTACCCGTCTTACTGATGAGAATGGTAAGTTATATGATGACATTGTTCAGAGCTATATAGGCAATCATCTGGATAGTGCACGAGTGGCTGAGAGATATCTTTACGACGCTTACACTTACGATAGCGACTTGGAACAGAAAAACCTCAGGACTTCAGATATAGAAGAAGTGTTTGTGTATGGCAAGATTCCAAGAAAAAGTATTGCTATACCAACGATTACTAACGATTCGTATAGTCCTGACTTTATGTATGTGGTAAAGAAAAAGGATGGTACGAAGGAACTGAACATCATTGTTGAAACGAAAGGCGTTGATACACCTGCCAATCTGCGTGGTGTGGAGGAGAAGAAAATCAGTTGTGCCAAACAGTTCTTTAATCAACTTCGTGAGGATAATCCAGATCTGAATGTTAGTTTCCACGATCAGCTAAATAATAAGCAAATACGCACAATTATTGAAGATGTAATAAGAGAGGCAGAAACAGAGTAGAAAATATGTTGGTATAGAAATAATAATGGCTAGAGAAGGTAAATAGTATATTGATTCCTTTCTTATAATAAAGCGAGGAGCGAACATCACTGTTGGCTCCTCGTATTGCTTAAAAATTTAAATTAATCAACCATAAACCTTTAATCATAAAAATCTTTTTTCGGTGTAAATATAATACTTTTTTTGAACCATCAATAATTAATCGGGAAAAATTTTGTTAATTCTATTAAATTTGTTACCTTTGCATTCGTATTAGTAAACCTAACTTAAGTTATTTATTGAGAGTTGTTAACATGTTGAATTACTTAAAATCAGAAAGGAGGGCAAAGAGATGATGATAACATAAGATTTTCCGTTTAATATTTGGGCGGAAAGGATATTTGCATTATCTCTGAGCAAAGCTCGAAGATAAGCTTCATCTCGGAAATGCAAAGAAAAACGAGTTTTCCTTTGGAATTTCACTCGATTTGCATTATCTTTGCACTCAGAAATAAATCTTATTGGAAAATAGAGCCAGGTTCTTCGATTCCCCGAATACCGCGAATATTTAATGGAAATGACGACGAAGGCTACCTACTCGCACCTCAGCAGAGGCGTGAGCATGGTGGTATTGTGTTCGTCGAGGTTACTTCGCGGTTCCAGGGGGATTGCTTTATCATTCTATGCAAGCGTCTCTGCTTTCCTAATAAGATAAAAATCCACACCGCCTGTGATAAATGTATGAAGACTAACATCAAACCAATTCTATAAAAACCAAGACTGAAGATATGAAATTTAAGGTCTTTTTCGTCAGGTATGTGCAAAGCATGCCTGATCTCTTCGGGAATGTCGTGCCTGTAGATGGTACCGATGCTCTCAAACCTGTGATTATCAACGACTTTTTGAAACGCAAGGAGCTTTCATTTGTCAACCCCAGAAATGGAAAAAAATATCACCGACATTATGCCATTATGCCGCAGGGTGGAGTGGCTGTGATTGATGTGGGAGAGTATGTGGATGGTAACTTTATGTATGCTACCGTAGGCATTAATCTGAGCCGTATCCAATACCAACCATATATAGTGATAGGATGCCACCATAAAGAGTTTAGCGATATAAACCTGATAGCCAATATGGTAACACAATCGCTTAACTGGGCGCTGGCTGGTACCAATACAACCGTAAAGCTTGAGGCCTGCCATAAGCCAATAGCCTGGGAAAAGGATATCTTGCATTCGTATATGAAGGGTATGGATAACCGAATGTTTAACCCCATGAATGTTTTTGGATATGAGATGCTTGAAGAGCGGTTTGAAGCAATCGGTAAAAGCAAGGGGCGACCAAGAAAATCGATTAATATAGACGATTATCTGCCCAAGGCAATGCGACAGGAGATTAAAGATTGGCTACATGAGGAGACTGATCAATATCAGTATCCGATTGATATGATGAGGGCTATAAGAGTTCTGTTTGAACTAGAGATTATTAAGAGGCCTACTTACGAGGCTTTTGTGAGAGAGTTTGATAAAGAACAACAGATAGCGCCATCGACCTATAATAGTTATATGAACCTGAATAATAATCCCTATGAACACGATGCTACTTACGCAAGTATGAAAGCTGATGCAAGGAGAAAGTTCTTACTTGATAGCGTTTGATAGCGTTTGATAGCGTTTGATAGCATTTAATAGCATTAGATAGCGTTTAATAGCGCTTGATAGCATTATCCATTATTTCATATTTCGCTATGAAATGATGGATATTTTTTGTTTTATTTTTAGCTGGATACTTTACTTTTGCAAGCGGATTTCCAACCATTAGTAATAATGTCTAACCAGAAACATGTGTGGGCCCATTCTGTTTCGCAAACGTGAAGCAAGAATGAAACAAATTGTGATAGAAATTGAGGATGAGGCTTACGAGCCTTTTATGGGAATGTTGCGTATTTGTCCTGCTGCAAAGGTGGTGGGCACGAACAGCTTTGCTGAAACACGCGATGTGATTGATCGGTGTTTTGCAGAGGCTATCATGGAGTTGCAAGCCGATAAAAAGGTGTATAAGCGTCCCAGCGACCTGGCATACATCATGATAGGTGTAAACGATGGTGCTATTAATGGTGTGGATTATTATCTAACGCCTGATGATTTTACTGGCTATCTATCACAGATTGGTATTGAGCGGCTGCCTAAACGATCAACAATCTATAATAAGGTGAATGACACCGTGGGTAAGTTCCCTGATTGGAGCTTTGTTCATGATGTGAAACCTAAAGAAAAGATAAGGAGAAAAAATCTGTTTTTGCGTTTTTCGAGTGCTTTCGGAAGGGCTAAACGCCAAAAGTTGGACGGATTTATGGACAAGTAACCGAAAGCTGGACAAGTTTCTGGACAATCGAAAAAACGGCCATTGTCGGCTCGGAAACTTGCTATACCTTTGCCGACGTGATTCAAAAATCAATCGTTCTTTGAGGCTACGCCTCGAACATCGGCCGCGCCTCAGCAAAGCCCAAGCAAGCTTAGCTCTGCGTTCGGCTTGCACGATCTTTGACATGCTGGTACAACATTCACCTTCCGAATGGCGGAGGGCGATATAATTGCGTAAATATACGCACATGTGCGCACAGAGGCGCACGTACATTTTTAAACAATAACAATTTAAAATTTTAAAGATTATGAATACAATTACAATTTCAAAAACAACTTCAAGTTTAACAACCCGCATGCATACCCAGTTTAAACAACAGACGGCGTACATGACGTCGCTGGAGATTGCTGAGATTTGCGGGAAACCCCACAACGACATACTAAAAGCCATCAGAAAGATGGAGCCTGCGTGGGAAAGGGTATCATTGGGAAAATTTTCCCAGTCATCCCGAAAAGTGATACAACCTAACGGTGGTGTTCGTGAATTCCCCTGTTACGAACTCACCAAAACCGAAACGCTGTACATTGCCACCAAGTTCCGCGACGAAGAACGTGCTAAGCTAGTGCTGCGATGGGAACAGTTGGAAATGGAACGACTGACACAACACCAGTCGATGCGATTGCTTACCACCAAGCAAGAGGTGCTGCACGAGTCGGAAGAGATAGTAGGCGAGCAGCTGGATGAGGTGAACGAGGAGAGCGACGGCTGCTTGACGGTTTCGGAGATTGCTGCCGTTTACAACATGACAGCGCACGACCTGAACTCGTTTCTGGTTGACATGAAGATTCAACGATGGCGATGCGGACAGTACCGACTACTACCCAAGTACGAAGGGTTAGGGCTGACGGCCGATCGATTGAATGTGAGTTACTCGCTGAAAGGCAAGCTGAAATACGAAACCTATCTGGTTTGGACAGAGAAAGGTCGCGATTTTATTACTAACCTGATTGAAAACGGTCATGGCTGGGATTAAACGTAAAGAATATCTGCTGTATCTGGCTAACGTTAGAGCTGAGGAGCAGCAAGCGTATGATCGCGGATATCGCATTACTCGAAAAAGCATCGAGGAAATCAGAGAAGAGTTCCAAGCTAAATACGGAAGCATTTATTACATTAAACATTAAAAAATTAAACATTATGAACACAATGATTTTAAGAGTGAAAAAGTGCGGGGTGATGACTACCGTACAGAGTGAGAAAAGTGAGAATGGCGTACTTGACAAGCGTACACTGGTACTGCAGATGTTGGGTGGCAAGTATGAGGACAGCTTTGTGGTAACAGCCCTGGGCAGTTTGGCCACCATCGAGTGGACCGAGGGAGAACTGGTTGCCTGTAGCATGAGCTTCAGAACCCGAGAACACAACGGACAGGTGTACATGGACGTTATTGCAAATGAGATTTGCAAGATTAAACATTAAAGATTAAACATTCCTTTAAGCATAATTTTGAGTTGAGGTGAGGAGGATATTCTCGAGTAAATGGCCAAGGAATCCGAAACTTCTTCTCGCTTTAAAGCTCAAAAACAAAATGAAAACAAATAACAAATTAAACAAGACCGTGACTGTTAACGGCATGATGGCCGTTACAAAGAGTGATTTAGAAATGGATTATGTGCAGTTCCTGCCAGATAATCCGAGTATAGGACAAGTGGAAGCTTTTCGTGGCAAGGGCTTAGGACAGCTGTTAAGAAATGGCTCGTTTGAGTTTGTGCGTACTAAACGCCTGCGCCATAAGCCTGAATTTAAAGGTGGTTACGCCAGTTTGTCGTTTGGCGCAGATGGCAACGATCGCGTAACATTTGTGGTACCTAACGAACTGCGCGCACAGCTACCCACCATCCTGCGAAAGGGTATTTGTCCCATCATTAAACACCTACAAAAGAAAGGATATAGTAAATGATTTACCGCATAGTTAATAAGGGTAAGAAGTTTGCTTATCTGGTAAAGAATCGTGAAGATTTCTTGGCGCTTAGAAACACCAAGGAGAATCTGGATAACTTAGCTAAAGCGCGCAAAGGTGACGAGAAAGCTAAGGCCCAATTGGTGCAGTTTGCCTACAATATTGGTGTGCTAAAAAGTTCGGCTTTGGCTGGTTGCAAGAGCATTGGTAGCTACTTTTTTCACGACGTGGATTGCTACGATGCCGAACAGAGTGTGGCAATGGCACAGCAGATATTGGCCAAGAAGGATGAGATTGGCTTGATGATGCTGGAGAAAAGTGCGAGTGGGGGATATCATTTGGTTTGTAAGCGCCAGTCTGGTACTACCATCTTAGAGAACCAAGTGCGCATTTCTACTATCCTTCAGATTGAAATGGACACTAATGTGCATGATTTACAAAGGGTAGTTTTCTCGACGAGCGGTGATGAAAATGATTTACTTTATCTTGACGACGAGCTGTTTAGTGAACCCATGACGGTTGAGGAGTGCGAGGCGGAATATGCTAGATTGAAAGAGCGCGAGCGTAAAGGTGAAGAGCAGGTGCCGCCAGGAGCCAAGAAGGCGCGGAAGCATTATAAACCGTGGTTAGAAGAATTAGGCACGGACTCGGCTTTCTTGCCTTGCAAGCGACCACAGGTCGAGCGGCCGCTTGGCTCGTCCAAGAATCCGTGCCAAAATAAACCCATCGATGAGCGGGTGAGGTTTGTGATGGAGGCGGTGTTGAAGGCGAAGGGACTGGAGAAATCGGACTTTACGGATATTGGTGGTAGGCATAATGCGGTGAAGATATTCCTGAGTGGCTGTAACCAGTTATTAAGTAAGGACGAGGCAAACGGGGCATTGGCTGAACTAATGCCAGAACACTGGGCAGATGAGAATGTACAGAAATGCCTGAGTGATTTTTATGCCAAGTATTACAATCCTGAACGAAAACTGAATAAGGATGAAGAGGCAATATTTACGAAGAGTAGGAGACTGGGGGATGATAAAGAAGCAGAAGTGAGTGATCGTTCTGCTCCTATTCCTCCTGAGATGCCAGCAAAACTGCCGAAACTGATTAAACTACTTACCAAGAATACCCCCAACCAATACAAAGCTGCGGTGGCGCATGCGGTGTTTCCATCGCTTGGCACACATCTGAAAGAAGTGGAGTTTGAGTACACCGATTACGTGAAGCATGAGGCCACGCTGATGAGCTGTCTGATGGCGCATACGGGCGCAGGTAAAGGTTGTATCGATGAGCCTATCCGTCATATCATGGCCGATATCAAAGCCCGTGATGCCGAGAACACCCGCCGTGAGGCTGAGTGGAAAAAAGACTGTCAAAAGAAGGGTGCCAATAAGGACAAGCAGGTGCGCCCCGAAGGACTGGTGATTCAGGAAATCGATCCCGATATGACCAAGCCCGCATTGGTTACCCGTATGGACGAAGCCGAGGGCCACTTTGTATATGTAAAGCTGAACGAGATTGATTTGTTTGAACAATTGAAAGGTCAGACTGGCAAGCAGCATTTTCAGCTGATGTGCTTGGCTTTCGACCCAGGTGCTGAGTTCGGTCAGACACGTATCGGTACACAGAGTGTAACAGCCAGACCAAAGTGTAGATTCAACTGGAATGCTTGTACTACCATCCAGAAGGGTCGTCGCTTCTTCAGTCGTGTACTTACCGATGGTCCTATCAGCCGAATCAACTTCTGTACCATCCCAGAGATGGAGATTGGAGCTGAACAACCTATCTATGGCAAGTACGACGAGGCATTTGATGCTGAACTGAAAACGTATATCGACAACCTTGTGTCGGCTCATGGTGTAGTTGACTGTCCGCAGGCCTTCAAACTGGCTAAAAAGCTACAGGAGGAATGCGCTGAATTTGCCCGATTGTCGCAGGACGAAACCTATTGGAACCTGTCGCATCGTGCCATCGTAATAGCTTGGTTAAAGGCCTGTGTGCTGTATGTGGCCAACGGCTGCCAATGGGAAAAGACGATTGAAGATTTTGTTCGTTGGAGTCTGCAGTACGATCTGTGGTGCAAGATGCAGTTCTTTGGTGAAGACATTGAAAAAGCCAACCAAGAAGGCGAGCGCATAGGTACCCGCGGTCCTCAGAATATGCTTGAACTATTACCTGATGAGTTTACCCTTGAAGATGCTAAACAAGTGAGAATACGCTGTGGTAAAGACGCAAAGAAAGCGCTTAGTATGGTAAGAAATTGGGTGAATAGAAAATATGTTATTCAGTATTCAGTATTCAGTTTTAAAAAGAGCGAAAAGTTTAGGAAAATGTAAAAATGGAACAGATAATACAGTTAAACAGTAATGCGAACCTCTCCCAGCACTTGGCTTCGCCGAGTGAGGCTACGCTCGACAATTCAAGCAAGCTTGATTGCGCTCACTTATCGCCTCACTTCACGCTGGGGGAGTTTACCAGGAGCAATCATCCTGAGGTATATAACATCCCTAGTCATGAGGCGATTGCTAATATGAAGCGATTGTGTGTTTGGCTTGAAGTATTGCGAAATAAGGTTGGGCATCCAATCGTGATAAACTCAGGTTATCGATCACCGCAGTTAAATCGCAAGGTTGGTGGAGCACCCACCAGTAATCACTTAACAGGTTGTGCGGTAGATATACGCACATCGGGCTTTGAACAAGCCATTGAATATACTGCCATATTAATAGCCTACGCTACAGAAAGTAATCAGGAGTTTGATGAATTGCTGATAGAAAAGCGCTCGGCTTTGCCGCTTGGCTCGTCCAAGAACCGATATGGTGCGGTATGGCTACACTTTGCGGTGAGGCCAAAGGAAAATAGGCATAAAGTGAACTTCATTAATGCTTAAACAAATAGCAAATCCCCGCCAACCGGCAGGGATTTGTTATTATGTTTAACGATATTGTTTACTGATGCTGTTCGCGCAGCAGGTCGTTAACGGTCTTAACGGGATTGAAGGTGCCCAGGGGAACCTCGACAAATACGGTGCTCCAGTTGCTCATAGCACCATTCCACAAACCTGGCAACTCGAGAGCCTTGAGCTCTTTACCAGCCTTTGACTTAGATGAGATGAAGCCTGTGGTCTTATCAACAAACTCGGGCAGGTTGAATGGCTTACCCTGATAATCCTTAACGGCGCAAACCAGATCAACTGGGTTGAAGTGGGTGCCCTGGGTAAACATCTTCATGTAGGCCTCGTTGTTGGTGTCGATCTGGCTGCTCTCCAGAATCTGTAGGCTCACTGTGCCGTCCTGGTTATAGGTGAGGAATGGGCCACCGCCAGGTTCGCCTACATTCTTAACCACACCGCACACGCGCATGGGACGATTGAGCTTCTTGCGCAGATAAGCGGCATCCACCTTATTATTTTTGGCATCGATACACAGGTTCTTGCTGACAAACTCGGCCATCTCCTGCAACTGGGCCTCGCTGGCACCGGCATCCAGTATTCTGAGATACTCAAACGCCTGCTTCTGCAGAGTCACCAGTACGCCTGCCAGCACCTGCTTCCACTCTACGGTCTCGGGCTTCAGACGGTCGGGCACCACATTATCTATATTCTTAATAAAGATAACGTCGGCATCTATCTCATTCAGATTTTCGATCAGCGCACCATGACCGCCCGGGCGGAACAGCAGACTGCCATCCTCGTTGCGGAATGGGGTGTTGTCGGGGTTAGCAGCAACGGTGTCGGTAGATGGCTTCTGCTCTGAGAAGCTGATATCGTACTTGATGCCATATTTCTGTGCAAAGAAGTCGGCCTTCTCGGCTACCTTGGCCTTAAACAACTCCATGTGCTCGTGGCTGACGGTGAAGTGAACGTGGGCCTCGCCGTTGGAGGCTGCGTAGAGGGCACCCTCCACCAGATGCTCCTCCATAGGGGTGCGTGGGCCTTCGGGATACTTGTGGAACAGCAGCAGTCCCTTGGGTAGCTGTCCGTAGTTCAGTCCCTCGGCCTTCAGCATGTTGGCAGCCACAGCCTTATAGTTGCCTTCGGCCAGCAGGGCCTTGATACCCTTGCCCTCATTTTTCTGGCAGGCAGCATCGAGCGCCTCGAAGAAGGCGAAATCTTCTATCTGATCAAAGAACTTCTTTTCAAAATCGGTAGTTGGCACGTTGTAGTCGGCATCCACAAAGGCAAACATGTTCTTGAACATGCGACTGGCTGCACCGCTGGCGGGCACAAACTTCACCACGCGCTTGCCGGCAGCCTTGTAGTCACCCCAGGCGGCCACCAGTTTCTGGCGCTCGCTGTCATCGGGTGCAATGATGCCCTTTCTGGTGCTTGCTGCTGCTTCTAACTTCAGGAATGGGAAACCTGTCTTAAACTCATTCAATTGATTTTCAATCTGCTCCTGGGTGATGCCCTTCTGAGCGATTTGCTTCAAGTCTTTCTCTCCTAACATAATAAAAATGGTATTTAGTCAAAAATCTACGGCAAAAGTAACCATTTTTTTCGAAAAATGCTAATTAATCGAAAGAAAAATGTATCTTTGTGGCAAAATTTGGAAATTATGGCGGAAAAATTCGCATTTACATACGAAGAGAGAAAACGAATGGCGTCGCAGACAGCCGATATCTTGACTGAGGAAATTGGTTTGAAAGGTGATGCTATCGAGGCTGTAAAGCTGATTCCTGAGATCGAGGCGGGACATATCTCGCTTGACGAGGTGGAACAGAAATATGGAGCCTCGGTTTCACGCATATTGCATGGCTTGAACCGTATCGAGCAGCTATATGATAAGAACCCGTCGGTTGAGAGCGAGAATTTCCGAAATCTGCTGCTCTCGTTTGCCGAGGATATGCGTGTGATACTGATTATGATTGCTGACCGCGTGAACCTGATGCGACAGATTCGCGATACAGAGAACGTTGAGGCAAAACTGGAGGTGTCGCAAGAGGCGGCTTATCTCTATGCACCTTTGGCTCATAAGCTCGGACTCTATAAGCTGAAGAGCGAGCTGGAGGATCTGTCGCTGAAGTATATGGAGCACGATGCTTATTACCATATTCGTGAAAAGCTGAGTGCCACCAAGGCTGCACGCGACGCTTATATAGATAGGTTTATCAAGCCTGTAGAGCAAAAAATGATGGCTGCAGGCATTCGTTGCCACATCAAGGGGCGCACCAAGAGCATACACTCTATCTGGCAGAAGATGCAAAAACAGAAGTGCCCGTTCGAGGGCGTGTATGACTTGTTTGCCATCCGTATCATTATCGACTGTCCGTTAGAGCAGGAGAAGATGCAGTGCTGGCAGGCTTACTCGATTATTACCGATATGTATCAGCCTAATCCCAAACGACTGCGCGACTGGCTGTCGGTGCCGAAGTCGAATGGTTACGAGAGTTTGCATATCACCGTGCTGGGACCGGAGCAGAAGTGGGTTGAGGTGCAGATACGTACCGAGCGCATGGATGAGGTAGCCGAGCGTGGCGTGGCTGCTCACTGGCGCTATAAAGGCGTGAAGGGTGAGACGGGGCTGGACGAGTGGCTGACGAATATACGTACGATGCTGGAGCATGCCGACGGACTGGATGCCATGGACCAGTTTAAGATGGATCTGTACGAAGACGAGGTGTTCGTGTTTACACCTGCTGGCGACTTGTGGAAGTTCCCAGTGGGAGCTACGGTGCTCGACTTTGCCTATCATATCCACTCTAAGTTGGGTAACCAGTGCACCGGTGGTCGCATCAGCGGCAAAGTGGTGCCCATACGCTACGAACTGAAGAGCGGCGACCAGGTGGAAATACTGACGTCGGCCAATCAGAAACCCCGACAGGAATGGCTGAACATCGTGAAGACCTCGCGTGCCAAATCGAAGATACGTCTGGCGCTCAAGGAAACGCAGGTGAAGGATGGACTCTTTGCCAAGGAAATGCTGGAGCGCAAGTTCCGCAATCGAAAGATTGAGCAGGATGATAGCATCATGTTCAACGTGATCCGTAAGATGGGTTACAAAGAGGTGAGCGACTTTTATAAGGCCATCGCTGATGGTGCGCTGGATACCAACGATGTGCTTGATAAGTTCTTGGAACTCAGGGATAAAGAAGCTGTTGCTACAGGAGATAATCAAGCTCGTTCGGCAGCAGAGTTTGAACTCGACGAGTCGAAGATTGCAGGGTTGAATCAGCCTGTAAACGATGATGTGCTGGTGATCGACCGTAATTTGAAGGGTCTGGATTATCAGCTGGCAAAATGCTGTTCGCCCATCTATGGCGACGATGTGTTTGGCTTTGTAACCGTCAACGGGGGCATCAAGATTCATCGTTGTGATTGTCCCAACGCGCCCGAGTTGCGTCGCCGTTTTGGTTATCGTATTGTGCGCGCCAAGTGGAGTGGTAAAGGTTCGTCGCAATATAGCATTGCCCTGCGTGTGATTGGTAATGATGATATCGGTATCGTGAACAATCTAACGAGCATTATTTCGAAGGAAGAGAAACTGGTGCTTCGTAGCATCAATATTGATAGTCACGACGGTTTGTTTAGTGGTAATCTGGTGGTGATGCTCGAAGATACCTCGCGCCTCGAGGCACTTATCAAGAAACTGCGTACCGTTAAGGGTGTTAAACAGGTAGATAGAATATAAAGAAGGCAATTTTATGAATACGAAACTTTTATTTGTTGCATTGGTAGTGCTGTCGCTGTCGGCTTGTCGTGGTCGTGGTTCTCAGCGCGAGGAGTTTGTTGAGGAGAAGGTGGAATATCATCCATTGGTAACTGATTCGGCTGCTATCGATTCGATTGCAAATTCGGGTTTGATTGATAACGAGGCTGCTCTGGAGATGCCTGATATCCCCAAGGATAAGCAGGTAAACATGAATGCTAACGATGCCAGCGTGGTGGATATGATGAGTGGCAGCGGCGATGGCGACCTGGATAAAGAGGCCGACCCGCTAAAATAACCCACTTGTTAAAGCGAGGCTATCTACTCGCGCCAGATCCAAGCCAATAGATTATTCACCCATCTGATGGAGAAACGGAACCATCGGTAGGTGCTTTGTTCCTTGCCGCCGAAACGTAATATGAATTCGCGGTAAGGATTTTTGTGGAAAGGCAGTCCCACATCCATGAATCGCATATGTTGATAGCCCTCGTTGTAGGCGTGCTTCATCACATCCCACACCACAATGGTGTCGGGGTGTAGGGCATGGAATGTTTTGCGCCTGAAGGCCGAATACCATAGGTAGGCATCGCCCTGACTATATACGCAGGCGGCACAGGCTATTACTTTCTCGTGGTATTTGGTAATAAACAGATTGCCGTTCTGGCCCTCCATCAGCTCACGGAAGAAAATGTCATCGGGGATATAGCGTTTGGGCTTCAGGATATGGTGCTTGCGTAGTAGTTTCGAGAAAGCCTTAAAGTCGTGCTCGTTGCTGACTATCTCGGTTTTTGCACCTCGTTCGTGGGCGTGGTCGATTCGTTTCTGCAGTTTGGGAGTGATTCGTTCTTCGGGTGCGTGGCGATGCAACGAGTTGTGTATCGACATCCAGTTTACAGGGTAGTAGCCGTTCTCGCGCAAAACCTTATAGCCAAACATCTTGGTGCTCAGGTTACTCATCTCCATAAACAGTACGCGTTTGTTCAGTTTCTGGGTCAGAGCGTTGATCATCTGGCCGAACAACTCGTCTTTCTTGTAGTCACAGGCCTCATCATATACACCTTCGCCCAGAATTCGGCAATGTATCAGAAGAAATGGTGGAACGATGAGTGTACGGAATCTCACGATGCCAAGCATGTGGCACAGTTCATGACCTGTTTGGTCGTGGACCACCACCATATACGGGCGTTGGCGAGGGGCTGCTTCGCACACTTCCATCAGTTCCTGACTGTGGAAATAGCTGCCCTGACGTAGCGCTGGCATGCCTTTGGATTTGGTGTATATGGTAGTAATCAGTTGGTTCATGGTGCAAAAATACGTTTTTTTAGGCACGGATTTCACGGATTACGCTGATTTTTAAAGAAAATTATTATTAATCCGTGTTAATCTGCGTAATCCGTGCCAAATTTTATATATCTTTGCACAAAAAATTGTGAGAATATGACAAGTTTTAAAGATTTGGCGCAGATGCGTCGTAGCCATCGCAAGTTCTCTGACAAGGAGGTTGATCCCGAGCACCTGAAGCTGATTCTGCGTGCAGCTTTGATGTCGCCAACTTCCAAGAGTCAGCGTGCCTGGCAGTTTGTGGTGATTGATGATAAGATGGATATCGAAAAATTGTCGGATGCCAAGAATATGGGTTCTCAGTTCCTGAAGGATGCGCCTGTGGCTATTGCCGTGCTGGGCGATCCCATGCAGAACGACTGCTGGGTTGAGGATGGCTCGATAGCAGCTATCTCTATGCAGTACCAGGCTGAGGAGTTAGGATTGGGTTCGTGCTGGATTCAGATGCGCGGACGCGGATTGAGTGATGGAACCACTGCCGACGAGGTGATTCGTGGTGTGCTGGGCATCCCCGATAATTACAATTGTCTTTGCATCTTGGCATTGGGTCATTGGACTGATGAGCGTAAGCCTCAGGACGAAGAGAAGCTGAAATGGGAAAACGTTCATCTGAATAAATTTTAATGTTTAATGTTTAATCTTTAACGTGATTAATTACGATTTAAATAAAATTCGGGCCATCATCTTTGATATAGATGGTGTGCTGAGTGCCGAGACCATCAACTTGAGCGCCGATGGTACACCATTGCGAACGGTGAATATCAAGGACGGTTATGCCATTCAGCTGGCGATGAAGTTAGGGCTGCGTATAGCCATTCTTTCTGGTGCCAAGGTGGATAGTCTGCGAGTGCGCTACGAGGGACTGGGTGTCGAAGATATTTATCTGGGGTGTGCCGTTAAGATTGCTACCTACGATGAGTTTCTGGCCATCTATGGCTATGCCGACGAAGAAGTGATGTATATGGGCGACGATATCCCCGATTTGGAAATCATGCGTAGGGTGGGTTGCCCTGTATGCCCCAAAGATGCCTGTCCCGAGATTCGCGAGGTGAGTGTATATGTGTCTGACCGTGATGGTGGCTATGGCTGCGGTCGTGACGTGATCGAACAGGTGCTGCGTGCCCAGGGAAAATGGGTGATGAACGCCAAAGCCTTCGGCTGGTGATTAACGTAGAGCGTTAATGGACAATTGGTAATTGACAATGGATAATTATAAATATGTTTTGGCGAGTAATTCGCCGCGACGAAAGGAACTGTTGGCCGGATTAGGTTTGGACTTCGAAGTGCGTGTGATTGATGGCATCGACGAGTCGTATCCGGCTTCGCTGCCTGCTGCCGAAGTAGCGCAGTATATTGCCGAAAAGAAAGCGGCTGCCTATAAATCCTCGCTTCAGGCTGATGAGCTGATTATCACGGCTGATACGGTGGTGATTGTGGGTGATGATATCTTGGGAAAACCTCGCGATGAGGCTGATGCCGTGCGTATGCTTCGCGAGATTAGTGGTCGCACGCATCAGGTTACTACTGGCGTGTCGTTGCTCACAGCAACCAGTCAGCGCTCGTTTTCGGTGACTACCGATGTGACTTTCAAAACGCTGACCGATGCTGAGATTCAGCACTACGTCAGTCATTATCGTCCTTTCGACAAGGCTGGTGCCTACGGCATTCAGGAGTGGATTGGCTATATAGGTGTGACTGGACTTAACGGTAGCTATTATAATGTGATGGGACTACCTGTGCAGCGTATTTATACCGAACTGAAAAATATGTAAATAATTATGGCTTTTGGAAAGTGGATTGGAGGCTTTGCCGGATGGATGGCTGGCGGACCACTTGGTGCGTTGGCTGGATATCTGCTGGGCTCGCTGTTTGATACTGTGCTGGATGGAGTGAATACCCCCGATAACTCGGGCACTTGGCAATCGTATGGCCAAACCTATCAGCAGGCCTATCAGCGGCAGCAAATGCAAGGTCAACGTAATAGTTTTTTGTTCTCGTTACTGGTGCTGTCGTCGTATATCATCAAGGCAGATGGGAAGGCGATGCATTCCGAGATGGAACTGGTGCGACAGATGCTGCGCCAGAATTTTGGTGATGCTGCTGTGCAGCAGGGTAACGAGATATTGAACCGCCTTTTTGAGGAACAGAAACGTCAAGGGTGGCAACAGTTCAAACAAACAGTATCCGACTGTTGCACACAAATAGGGCAGCAGATGGATTATTCGCAACGATTGCAGCTGCTTAACTATCTGGTGATGGTGGCTAAGGCCGATGGCAGCGTGCCTCAGAGCGAGATTACGGCCCTGAAGGAGTGCGCCCAGTGGATGGGATTATCTGTTAACGAGGTTGACTCGATGCTGCACCTTGAGGGTGGTAGTCTCGACGATGCCTATAAGGTGCTGGGGGTTAGTCCTAATGCCAGCGACGATGAGGTGAAGAAAGCCTATCGAAAGCAGGCTCTGCAGCATCATCCTGATAAAGTGGCTGCCTTGGGCGAGGATGTGCGAAAAGCTGCCGAGAAGAAGTTCCAGGAGATAAATGCTGCCAAAGACCGCATTTGGAAGGCGCGCGGATTGTAATTTGTTACTTTTTCTGGAAAAAGTTTGGAAGTTTAGAGTTTTTTTTCTAATTTTGTAGCCATCAAGTAAAAGGCTTGAAGAGAATGATTGTATGAAGCTGAGAATGATTAACATACTACTTTTTTTAACGTTTGCCCTCTCGGTAAATGCTGACAATCTCGGCTATTCTGATTCTAAACCATTGGTTATCGGAATCGATCAGGACTATCCGCCATTAGAGTATGTGGATGAAAAAGGAAAACCTAGTGGCGCCGATGTGGAATTCACGAAGATTCTGATGAAGCGAATGAACATCCCGTTTAAGTTTGCACCTAACACATGGGGAGCTATTGCTAACGATATCTTAGGTGGTAAGGTTGATTTGGGTATGATGGTTTATTCGCCTTATCGCAAGGATGTTACCAATTACTCGCGTGCCGTGATCAGACTGTACTACCAGTTGGTAACTCGTAAGGGTACCAAGAGGAACTACGGACTGCGCGACATGCACAATGTGGAGGTGGCGCTGATGGCCAGTCGCCCTGTACGCGACACGCTGCAGAAGATTGGTGCACGACTGGTGATAGTAGATGACCTGACCAAGGCGATGAAGGAACTGTCGGCAGGCAAATACGATGCGGTGGTGTGCTATCGTTATCAGGCTAAGTATCTGATAGGTAAGCATAAACTGCAGAATCTGGAACAGGAAGACCTGACGCTGACACCACGCGAATACTGCTACGTGAGCAATAATAAGAAGCTGATAAATGCCATCGACAAGGAGCTTGACAAGATGGAGGAAGAGGGTCTGATGGACGAGGTGTATGGCAATGTGGCTTCTACCTTCAACGGTGTGATTATACCGCGATGGGTATATATCTCCATTGTGGCATTTGTGATTGTGGCGCTGCTGGCTGTGATATTAAACCAGATGCACAACACGCGCCAGCTGAAGAAGGCGCTGGATACAGCCCGTGAAAACGAGGAGAAAGCTAAAGCCAGCGAGGAAAAGGCACACCAGAGTGAGGAGGTGGCACGTGCCAATGCCGAGAAGGCTAGGGAGAACGAGGCTATTGCAAATGCTAATGCCGAAAAGGCCAGGGCCAGCGAGGCAGAGGCACAGCGTATTGCCGATGTGGCAAAGCGCAATGCTAAGGAGGCCGAACATAATGCTATGGTAGCCAGTCAGAACGAGGCAAAAGCCCGCGAGGCAGCTGAAGCTGCCCGAAAGAGCGAAGAACTGAAGGACATCTTTCTGGGTAATATGAGTCACTCGCTCCGTACACCGCTGAATGCCATCATCGGATTCTCGGATCTGCTGATGACGATGGATGATAGTGCTTTGCCACCCGAGGAGCGTGCCAATCTGTTGCAGCTGATTAATAAGAACGGACTGGAACTGCTGCACCTGATTAACGAACTGTTATCGTTAAGCGAGGTTGAGGGTGATACTCAGCTGTTTAAGCGCGAGGTTACCGATGTGGATTACGAAATGGGGCAGTATGCTGCCGAGATTCGTATGCAGCTGAAAGAGGGCGTAACCCTTGAGGTGGTTGAACCTATCGACGGCTTGCGTGCGCTGGTAGATAAGAAGCTGATGCGAATTGTAACCATGCACCTGCTTGAGAATGCCATGCAGCATACTACTGAGGGTAAGATAACCCTGACTTACTATCTGAAAGCAGGTGGTATGTATGTAGAAGTGAAGGATCAGGGCGAAGGACTGCCCGAGAAACTGAAACAGAATATATTCGGACTATTGGCCGACAAGAATACATATACCCACGATGAGAATCAGAAGAGCCCAGGATTGGGACTGAGTGTATGCAAATCCATTATCGACCGATGCAATGGAAAAATAGGTGTGCGCGATAATACAGATGACGGTAGAGGCACCATCTTCTGGTATTGGACGCCAACTGAGATTTTAAATTAGGAGGCATAGGGAAATGACACTAATTATCGTCATATTGCTATTGTTAGGTTACGTTGTGATTGCCACAGGCCATACAACGGGAGTGAATAAATCGGCTATTGCCATATTTATCGGCACCGTGGGGTGGGTGGTGTACATCTGCTACGGCACCGATTTCGTGATGCAGCGCCACGCTCAGGACTATTGGGAGTTTCTGGCGGGCAGCTTGCCATCGAGCGAGGCTGTTAAGTACTATATATATAATAATGTATTTCTTTATTATGTAGGTCGTGCCGCCAGCATCGTGATGTTTCTGCTGGCTACCATGAGTATTGTGGAGATTCTGTACAATAACGGTTGCTTTGATTTCGTAACCAAATGGATCAAAACCCGAAACTCAAAGCGCCTGCTGTGGACCATTACACTGGCTACCTTCATCCTGTCGGCTAATCTTGATAACCTTACTACCGCTACCATGATGCTGGTTATCATGCATGGTATCGTGCAGAATCGCCGTCAGCGCATGTTGATTGGCGCTGCTATTGTGATTGCTGCCAACTGCGGTGGATGCCTCACGGTGATTGGTGATCCTACTACGCTGGTACTGTGGGGCGACGAGGCCATCACGGCCACCAACTATTCGATGTATCTAGCATTGCCAGCCATCTTGGCTTGGATAGTGCCTACCATACTGATTAATCGCGAACTGCCCGAACGTTTGGACACCCAGTGGGCGCCCATGCCGTTTCGAGGCGATGATACCAACCTGCTGCCTTGGCAGCGCGTGGTGATGTTGTTTGTGGGCATCGGTGGCTTGTGGTTTATCCCCACTTTCCATACCATCACCAAACTGTCGCCATTCCTTGGTGCTTTGTGCGTGCTCAGCATCTTGTGGGTGGTTAATGAGGTGATGAACCGCAAACTGATGAACGCCGACCAGATGATGCAGCGCTACACACCACGTTCGGTACAGTATGGTTCGTTGCAGCAAATCCTGTTTGTAATGGGTATTATGCTGGCTATGGGCGTTGTGACCGAAACTGGCGTTTTTGGCGATGTTGCCGAGTGGATCGATGCTACCGTGCATAACGTGTGGGTGCTGGGAGTTGTGTCGGGTATGCTCAGCGGTATTGTCGATTCGTTTACCATCGCCATGAGCGATATCTCGCTTTATCCGATAGCTGATACTGCCTATGTGGGCTCGTACGAAGAGAATTTCGTAACCAATGGCGCCTATTGGAAGATTATTGCTTTCTGTACCGCTGTGGGTGGCTGTCTGCTCAGCGTTGGTTCGGTGAGCGGTCTGGCTCTGATGAAGATGGAACACATGCGTTTGAGTTGGTATCTGAAAAACCTGACGCTGAAAGTGCTGGCTGGTATGCTGGTGGGATTGGCTGTGTTGTGGCTTGAACTGAATTATGTATAACTAAACAATATAGTAGTAATATGACAAAGATTAAGACAATTGGTATCCTGACGTCGGGAGGCGATGCACCAGGAATGAATGCCGCTATACGTGCCGTGACACGTGCCGGTATCTACAACGGTTTTAAGATTAAAGGTATATATCGTGGTTACGAGGGACTGATTCATGATGAGGTTCAGGAGTTTACCACCGAAAATGTAAGTGGAATTGTGACACGTGGCGGTACTATCCTGAAGACTGCCCGCTCAAAGGAGTTCCCAACTCCCGAGGGAATGCAGAAGGCTTACGAGACATGTGTGAAGGAGGAAATCGATGCGCTAGTGGTGATCGGTGGTAACGGATCGCTTACTGGTGCCCGTAATTTTGGTATGGAGTACGACTTCCCTGTGATTGGTCTGCCTGGTACGATTGATAACGATTTGTATGGCACCGATTCTACTATCGGTTATGATACAACCATGAATACCATCATGGAGTGTGTCGATCGTATCCGCGATACAGCCAACTCGCATGAGCGTATCTTCTTTGTCGAGGTGATGGGGCGTGATGCCGGATTCCTGGCACAGAACTCGGCCATTGCTTGTGGTGCTGAGGCTGCTATCGTGCCCGAGGAGAGTACCGATGTCGACCAGCTGGCACAGTTCATGAGTCGTGGTATCCGTAAATCAAAGAAGTCGTGTATCGTGATTGTGTCGGAGAGTCCTAAGTGTGGCGCTCTGTACTATGCCGATCGCGTCAAGAAGGAGTTCCCTGAGTTTGATGTACGTGTGTCTATCCTGGGCCATCTGCAGCGTGGTGGTACACCATCAGCGCGCGACCGCATTCTGGCTGCTACCACAGGTGTTGGTGCTATCGAAGCCATCAAACAGGGACAGCGCAACGTGATGGTTGGTATCCGCAATAACGAGGTGGTTTATGTACCTTTCAGCGAGTGTATCCGCACCGATAAACGTTTCGATAAGAGATTGATAAAGGTTTTGGATGAACTTTCGATTTGATTGAATATTGATGCCAGATATTAAAAAGATTGTATTAACGGGCGGCCCATGTGCTGGCAAGACTACCGCGCTGGTAAAGATCACAGAGTATTTCTCTGGGTTTGGCTATAAGGTGTTTAATGTGCCCGAAGTGCCTACTATCTACAGTACGGCAGGCTGGAACTACCTGACGCCTAACCGCAAACTGTACTATCAAGGCGAACGCGCCATTCTGGAGACTCAGTTGGCACTCGAAAAACAGTTTATGAAGTTGGCTGAGGTTTGTGAAGACCCCGTGCTGGTGGTATGTGATAGAGGCGCCATGGACATTTCGGCCTATATCAAACCCGAAGAGTGGGAGGAGATTACCCACATGGCAGGTACCAACTCAGAGGAACTGCGCGAGAGCTACGATGCCGTGCTGCACCTGGTGAGTGCAGCTGATGGTGCCGAACAGTATTACACCACAGCTACCAACGCTACGCGCTATGAGCAAGCTAACGAAGAGGGACTGCGCATTGCCCGCGAACTGGATAAAAAGGTGATTGAGGCTTGGACGGGCCATCCGCATCTGCGTGTGATTAACAATCACGACGATTTCGATAATAAGATTAAGCGTGTGCTTGCTGAAATATCGAAAGTGGTGGGATTGCCACAGCCTGTACAGGAGGAACGCATTTTCAGAGTGGAGATCATCGGTGAGATTCCGGAGTGCTCTGAGAGTCAGATCACACAGACCTATCTGGTAGCTGAGCCTGGCAGCGAGGTTCGACTGCGTCGCCGTGAATGGAGTGGGGGTAAGGTGGTGAATGTGCACCGCTCAAAGAAACGCCTGAGCGAAACCGAGGTGATTGAAACCGAACGACAGGTTGACAACAATCTGTACGAGCAGATGCTGCAGCAGGCCGATCCTTATCGGGTTACCATTCGCAAAAAGCGTCAGAGTTTTATCTGGAAAGGTCAGTTTTTCCAGATCGACACATTCCAGAGTCCTGTGAGCAATCTGGTGATGATGGAGACCAAAGGTATCACGGCCAAGGAAACCGTTAACTTCCCACCCTTCGTAAAAGTGATCGAGGATGTGACCGGAAATCCTAAGTATTTGAACTATAACATCGCTTTAAGACGATAAAAAGTCGCTAAAAATGGTGGATTTGGGAAAATTATCGCCTAAAAGTTCGTTTGTTCAGATAATATTCCGTATCTTTGCAAGCACATTAATAATTCTAAAATCAATAATAACTTTAAAATATTAATAGCGTATGTCACAAATTACTGGACACATTTCGCAGATTATCGGTCCTGTTATCGATGTTTATTTCGATACCGAGGGCCAGGATGCCGAAAAGGTGTTGCCAAAAATCTACGATGCTTTGAAGATTGATCGTGGCGACGGGCGCGACCTGATTGTCGAGGTGCAGCAGCACATCGGCGAGGATACGGTGCGCTGCGTGGCTATGGACAATACCGATGGATTGCATCGTGGGCTTGAGGCTATCCCTCTGGGCTCACCTATCGTGATGCCTGCTGGCGATCAAATTAAGGGTCGAATGCTGAACGTAATCGGTCAGCCTATCGATGGTATGAAACAACTCGATATGGAAGGCGCTTATCCTATCCATCGCGAGGCACCAACTTTCGAAGAACTATCAACCAAGAAAGAGATTCTGGCTACTGGTATTAAGGTTATCGACCTGCTGGAACCTTATATGAAGGGTGGTAAAATCGGACTGTTTGGTGGTGCCGGCGTAGGTAAAACGGTGCTCATCATGGAGTTGATCAACAACATTGCCAAAGGTCACAACGGTTTCTCGGTATTCGCTGGTGTAGGTGAGCGTACCCGTGAGGGTAACGATCTGATTCGCGAGATGATTGAGAGCGGCGTAATCCGCTACGGCGAGAAGTTCCGCGAGGCCATGGATCAAGGTAAATGGGACCTGAGTCTTGTTGACCCAGAAGAGTTGAAGAAATCGCAAGCTACATTGGTTTACGGACAGATGAATGAGCCACCAGGTGCACGTGCTTCGGTTGCTCTCTCGGGTCTGACTGTTGCCGAGGGATTCCGTGATGGCGGTGGTAAGGATGGCGGTGCTGCCGATATCCTGTTCTTCATCGATAATATCTTCCGTTTCACTCAGGCTGGTTCTGAGGTGTCGGCTCTGCTGGGTCGTATGCCATCAGCCGTAGGTTATCAGCCAACTCTGGCTTCTGAGATGGGATCGATGCAGGAGCGTATCACCTCTACCAAGACGGGATCTATCACCTCAGTACAGGCTGTATATGTACCTGCCGACGATTTGACCGACCCTGCTCCTGCAACCACATTTACACACTTGGATGCAACAACAGTATTGGATCGTAAGATTGCCGAGTTGGGTATCTATCCCGCTGTAGATCCACTGGGATCAACATCGCGTATCCTTGATCCGCTGATTGTGGGTAAGGCTCACTACGATTGTGCACAGCGTGTGAAGGAGATTCTGCAGCGCTATAAAGAGTTGCAGGATATCATTGCTATTCTGGGTATGGACGAGCTCTCTGACGAGGATAAGCTCACGGTGAACCGTGCACGTCGTGTGCAGCGATTCCTGTCTCAGCCATTCTCTGTAGCATCTCAGTTCACAGGTCTGCCTGGTGTGATGGTGCCTATCGAAGAGACTATCAAGGGCTTCAATGCAATTCTCGATGGCGAGGTTGACGATCTGCCTGAGCAGGCTTTCCTCAATGTCGGAACAATCGAGGATGCTAAGGAGAAAGCCAAGAAACTGCTCGAAGCTGCTAAAGCATAAGCTTAATTGACAATTGATAATTCTTGCTTAAGCAAGCGTACTAAAGAAACGATTAGATAATTGACAATTATGTTGCAGTTGAGAATAGTTTCACCCGAGAAGATAGAGTTCAATGGTGCTGTTGAGAGTGTGCTCGTTCCTGGCACGATGGGCCAGTTCGAGATCCTCCAGGACCATGCGCCAATCATCTCTACACTCCAGTGCGGCAAGGTGGAGTACACCACTGCCGAGGGTAAAGTCCAACTGGAGATTCAAGGTGGTTTCGTGGAGGTGCAGAAGAACGTGGTAAGTCTTTGTGTAGAATTGAAGTAATCTAAAGATAATCGTATGACAATGGATATCCAGAAGTTGAGCGTAGCCTACATCCGACAGGGACTGATGGTAACAGTTGCTTTGGCACTTGTTGCCCTCTTGTTGATGCAGGTAAAGTATCTCGACTTGCTTACACCCGTCATCGTTAGTGTGGCATTCTCACTGGTTGTATGCGTGAGTATTGCCCTGATATGGCGTCGTGTGGCCCAGCGTTCGGCCGAGAGTCTGCCTACCTTCTTTACGGCGGTGTCGGGCTTCCGTATGCTGTTGGCGCTGGCAGTGATGTTTGTCTATTATCTGGTTGATACTCAGGATTCTATGCTTCGTTTCTTCATGGTGTTTATAGCATTCTATTTTGCCATGCTTGCGCACCATTCCATCTTCTTCGCCAGAATTAATAATAGATAAGTAGTAATGAAAACAATTAAAACGATAATCCTCCTGATGATGGTAGCCTTGCTGCCTGTGCCTGCCCTCGCTAACGAGGGAGGAGAAGGTGAGGAGCTCGATATCCCTGAGATTGTATTGGAGCACCTAGCCGACTCTTACGAATGGCATATCGCCAGCTATCAGGGTAGTCATATCAGCATTCCGCTGCCCATCATCCTTCGTAGCGCGAGTGATAATCCAGGACAAAAGTGGTTCTTCTGTACCGCTCACAGTCTGCCCGAACAGTTCTTCTTCAGCGAGGAACATCACGGCAAGATTTATGAGCGTGTGGGAGGCGAAGAGGTGCGCCCCCTCGATCTGAGCATCACCAAGAGTGTACTGCAGATATGGATCGTGGTGGCTGTGCTGATTACAGTATTCCTGAGTTGTGCCCGCTGGTATAAGAATCACGATGCGAAGAGCGAGGCACCGAAGGGATTCGTAGGAGCAATGGAGATGATCGTGATGACAATTCACGACGACCTCATCAAGTCGTCGATAGGTGAGAAGCATTACAAACCTTATGCACCTTACCTGCTCACGGTGTTCTTCTTCATCCTTACCTGTAATCTCATCGGATTGATTCCTGTATTCCCTGGTGGCGCCAATGTTACGGGCAACATCAACATCACCTTCTTCTTGGCGGTGTGCACCATGTTGGCCATCAACCTGTTTGCCAATAAGGAGTACTGGAAGGAGATTTTCTGGCCCGAGGTTCCTCTGTTCCTCAAAGCCTATCCAGCTCCAGTAATGCCACTCATCGAACTGTTCGGAGTGTTCACCAAGCCTTTCGCACTGATGATTCGTCTTTTTGCCAACATGATGGCTGGTCACGCTGTGATTCTCTCGTTCACCTGTGTGATTTTCCTCGGTTGGTCGATGGGTGTAGGATTCGGTCTCGGACTGAATGCTTTCAGCATCATCATGCTTCTGTTTATGAATGCACTCGAGTTGCTGGTAGCTTTTGTTCAGGCTTACGTATTTACAATGCTTAGTGCGGTGTTTATCGGGCTCGCCCATAAGGAGCACCATGCTGAGTAAAATGTAAAATAGTAAAAATTGAAAAGTTATAGAATTCAAATAATTCGAATAGAAAACAACATTATTAATAATTAAAAATTAAAAGTATTATGATTTCAGCTTTATTTTTAGCCGAGGGTCTGGCTCAGCTGGGCTGCGGTATCGGTGCAGGTATTGCAACAATTGGTGCAGGTTTGGGTATTGGTAAGATTGGTGGCAGCGCCATGGATGCTATCGCCCGTCAGCCAGAGGCTACTGGTAAGATTCAGACCAACATGATTCTGACATCTGCTTTCGTTGAGGGTTGTGCCCTTTTCGCTATTGCAGCCTGTGCATTCCTTATCAAATAAGAATCGAAGTCTGTGAGCAGACTCGATACGAAGTATCATAAATTGAAATAATATGGATTTCAGTAAACTGCCAGCAATTCTCACCCCCGATCTGGGACTCTTGTTCTGGATGCTTCTGGCGTTTGCCGTTGTTTTCTTCGTACTTGCCAAGTACGGATTCCCTGCCATCGTTGGTATGGTGGAAGAGCGAAACCGCTACATCGAAGACAGTCTCAAGAAGGCCCACGAGGCACAGGAGCGCCTGGCAAACATCGAGAAGGAGGGAGAATCCATCTTGCAGGAGGCACGCGCCAAGCAGGCTCAGATATTGAAGGAGGCTGCCGAAACGCGCGACGCTATCGTGGAGCAGGCGCAGGAGAAGGCGAGAGCCGAAGGTGCCCGACTGCTGGAAGATGCCCGTGTGGCTATCGACCAGGAGAAGAAGGCTGCTATTGCCGATATCCGTCAGCAGGTGGCTGCCCTCAGCGTCGGCATCGCCGAGAAAGTTCTGAAGCAGAGCCTGAAGGACGACAAGGCCCAGATGGATTTGATTGACCGTATGCTGGATGATGTTTCTACTGATAAATAAGCAATAAACGTATGGATATAGGAGTCATATCGGTAAGATATGCGCGAGCGCTCCTGAAGAGTGCTACCGACGCTAAGATAGAGCAGCAAGTGTATGCCGAGATGCAGCAGATAGCTAAGAGCTACATCGAGGTGCCACAGTTGCGCTCTACGATTGACAATCCGATGCTCTCGAAGGATAAGAAGGAGGCGCTGCTGCTCACAGCAGCTGGAAAAGAACCTTCGGACCTGATGAAGGCCTTTGTACAGCTTGTGCTGAAGGAAGACCGCGAGAGTGTGATGCAATTCATCGCCAATTCGTACGTCACGCTTTACCGCCAGCAGAAGAATGTCATCCGCGGACGTCTCATCACCGCTGCAGCCGTATCGCCTGAAACAGAACAGAAGATGCGCCGCATGGTGGAGAGTAAGACTAATGGAACAGTAGAGTTTGAGTCGCAGGTGAACCCCGATATCATCGGTGGTTTTATCCTCGAGTACGACACCTACCGCATGGACGCCAGTGTCAAAACCAAACTCAACAGTATTCTCAATACATTAAAAAAGTAAACAACAATGTCAGATAAGATTAAACCAAGCGAAGTTTCCCAGGTGCTGCTTGATCAGCTCAAGGGAATCTCGGATGCCGAGAAGTTCGACGAGGTAGGTACTGTACTCACCGTCAGCGATGGTGTGGCACGTATCTACGGACTGCGCAACGCCGAGGCTAACGAGCTGCTGGAGTTTGAGAACGGTACTATGGCTATCGTGATGAACCTGGAGGAGGACAACGTAGGTTGTGTGCTCTTGGGCTCTACCTCAGGCATCAAGGAAGGCATGGTAGTGAAGCGTACCAAACGTATCGCTTCTATCCGTGTAAACGACAACATGCTCGGTCGCGTTATCAATCCGCTGGGTCAGGCTATCGACGGTAAGGGTGATATCGATCTCACTGAGGCTTTCGAGATGCCTCTGGATCGTAAGGCCCCTGGTGTTATCTACCGCCAGCCCGTTAAGGAGCCTCTGCAGACTGGATTGAAGGCCATCGACTCGATGATTCCTATCGGTCGTGGACAGCGTGAGTTGATCATCGGCGACCGTCAGACAGGTAAAACTGCCATCGCCGTTGATACCATCATCAATCAGAAGAGTTTCTACGAGGCTGGTAAGCCCGTGTATTGTATTTATGTAGCTATCGGTCAGAAGGCCAGTACCGTTGCAGCCCTCGTTTCTACACTGCAGGAGCACGGCGCTATGCCTTATACCATCGTGGTAGCCGCTACAGCTGCCGATCCTGCCGCTATGCAGTACTATGCACCATTTGCAGGTGCCGCTATCGGTGAGTACTTCCGCGATCGTGGTCTGCCAGCCCTGGTAGTTTACGACGATCTGTCGAAGCAGGCTGTGGCCTATCGTGAGGTATCGCTGATTCTGCGTCGTCCTTCAGGACGTGAGGCTTATCCCGGTGACGTGTTCTATCTGCACTCTCGTCTTTTGGAGCGTGCCGCTAAGATGAACGAACAGCAGGAGGTAGCCGAGCAGATGAACGACCTGCCAGAGTGCATGAAGGGCCATGTAAAGGGTGGTGGTTCGCTTACCGCTCTGCCTATCATCGAGACTCAGGCCGGCGACGTATCGGCTTACATCCCAACTAACGTAATTTCGATTACCGACGGACAGATCTTCCTCGAGAGCGACCTCTTTAACCAAGGTTTCCGTCCTGCCATCAACGTAGGTATTTCGGTATCTCGTGTGGGTGGTTCGGCTCAGATCAAGAGTATGAAGAAGGTGGCTGGTACCTTGAAGATCGACCAGGCTCAGTATCGTGAGCTCGAGGCCTTCTCTAAGTTCTCGAGTGATATGGATGCCGTAACAGCGATGACACTGGATCGTGGACGTAAGAACAACCAGTTGTTGATTCAGCCACAGTACAGCCCAATGCCAGTAGGCGAGCAGATTGCCATCTTGTATTGCGGCGTACATGGACTGATGCGTGAAGTGCCCATCGCTAAGGTGCGCGAGTGCCAGACATCGTTCCTCGATAAGCTGCGCTCGGCTCATCCCGAAGTGATTGAGACACTGGCCAGTGGTAAGATCGACGACGAGACTACCCAGAAGATCGAGGCCGTCATGGCCGATATTGCTGGAACGTATAAAGCCTGATAGCCTATGCCTAGCCTGAAAGAAATTAAAGGCCGCATAGCCTCAGTTAATTCTACGCGAAAGATTACGTCGGCTATGAAGATGGTTGCTTCCAGCAAGCTGCACCATGCACAGGTGGCTATTCAGAATATGCTGCCTTACGAGGAGCTGCTGGAGCACATCCTCAAGTCGTTCTTAGCTGCCGAAGCCGAGGCCCAGACTATCTACGATCAGGAGCGGCCTGTTAAAAGAGCTGCATTGGTGGTGTTCTCAAGTAACTCATCGCTCTGTGGTGGTTTCAATGCCAACATCATCAAGCAGATGACACATGCTGTCGATGAGTATGCCGAAACCATTGGTCGCGACAATGTAGAGATTTATCCCATTGGTCGCAAGGTGTACGAGAAGGCACGCAAGATGGGCTTGAATGTGCAGGGCGAGTATTCGGCTTTGGCCGATCATCCCAATGCACACGACTGCATCGAGATAGCTATGGAGCTGGGACGTAAGTTTGCAGAGGGCGAGATTGATAAGGTTGAACTCATCTATCACCACTTTAAGAGTGCAGGATCGCAGGTGCTTACCCGTAAAACATTCCTGCCTATTGATGTGGAGAGTGAGTTGCAGGCCGATCACGAACGCGATCTGGAGAGTGTGATTGCCACCAAGCAGAGTCAGGAGTACCTCAAGAATAGGGGAGAACGTAAGGATGAGAATGGAAAGAGCGAAGAGGTTAAGCCGCTTAACGATAACTTTATCGTGGAGCCCGACATGAACTGTGTGCTCTCCCTGCTGATGCCAAAACTGGCTCACCTGATGCTCTACACGGCCCTGCTGGATAGCAATGCTTCTGAGCATGCTGCCCGAATGGTAGCTATGCAAACGGCCACTGATAATGCCGATGAATTGCTGCGCGAACTCAACTTGCAGTACAACAAGAGTCGACAGCAAGCCATTACATCCGAATTGCTTGATATTGTGGGCGGTTCGGTTAATAACTAACAAGAGAAAGAAGTTTGCGCACCAAAAACGCAAACTTTTTTCCTTTTTTGTATAAATATTGTTAAACACCGAAACCATTATTTTAGTTTTACATATGTGAACTCCAATGCCTATGGCTATCAGATGAAGCATGCCTGTGATGCGGACCAAAATGGTAAGGTGATAGGTGTGGCAGTGGTGAGCGACGACCTGCAGAAAACCTACACCAAAGTACTGAGCGAGATTGGGCAGACCGCTACCTATACCGCCTTTGATGCCGGCAGTCAGACCTATCGTCTGATTGTGCCGCCATGTGAGCTGAAGAATAAGGCCACCCTGTGGTTGCGCGATGGTGAGCAGCGCTACTGCATGCCGCTGAGTCAGCAGCAGTTTGAGGCCGGAAAACGCTATTCAATGAAGATGACGATAAAATGATGAAACGATATAAGTTATTTCTCCTTGCCGCAACGGCAATTCTTGTTGCATGCAACAGCAACGACACGTATGTGCCTGACAGTAATGCCATCGAAATCCGAGGCATCCAGGCTGCTATCGGCACACAGGGCTTCGGTCTCACCCGGGCCGCTGCCACTACCGACCCGCTGAAGATATCGCTCGGTCGCAACGGTTTTCAGACCGGTGACGTGATGGTGCTCACCACCGTCAAGCGTACCCAGCAGCCCCTTGAGGCTTTTACCTATAGCAACCTGCGCTACCAGTATGATGGCAGCAACTGGAACCGCACTGATACTGATCCAGAGAAGATATACTGGACCGACGGACATAGCAATCACACCTTTATCGGTTACAATCTGCCGTCGGCCACGTATCCTTGGGAGATAGTGACAAACGGCACTGGTAGTGATACCTTTGCCGGTGAGTTGGGCTATGGTCAGGACACACTGACCTATGCCAACAATGATGATGTGATGGCCGAAGACCTGCTGGTGCTCTTCAGCGACACCACGAAGGCCGATGATGGCGGACTCACCACCAGGGTCTATTTCAATCATGCCCTGAGCGGTGTGCGCGTGGTGGTCAATATCAAGGACTTTGCCGCCAGCAGCAGTGCTGTGGATACGCAGGTAGGTGTCAGCGATATGGTGCTGCATGCGCAGCCCACTAAGTTTAAGTGGGGTGCCGACAGTAAGAATCTCTCAGTGGTCAATCTCGGCGAGGCACAGCCAACCAAGGACCTCAAACTGTGGTGCCCTGTGCCCGAAGGCGAGGGTACGGCCCAGAGCAAGACCTTCTCGTTCTATGGTCTCACCACGCCCCAGGATGCCGTGTTCCACGAGGTGACGGCCAATCAGCAGCCGCTCCGGTTCTCGTTTAAAGTGACATACCCTGATCCCATGAATCCTCAGGAACAGCTCACCAAGACCTATTCGGGTGCGTTCTCTGGACAGGTGGATTTCAATTCGGGCATGTGTACCACGCTGCATATCTCGCTCAACCACAAAGACGAGCAGGTGTTTACCGACGTGACCTATAGCGACTGGAGTCTGGTGCCCACACCCGACCTGGGCGAGTTGCGCAAGAAATCCACGTTTATGGATATCAACAGCACCGTTACCATCCACACCGATGCCGCAGCCACCATCGACGATGCCACGTGGTTGTATGTTTCGGGCGATCAGGTGAAGGATATCTATGGCCATGGTGGTGAAAGTGCTGATGATGCCTATGTCATCAAGTCGGCAGCGCAGTTGGTGTCGCTGGCTAAGGAGGTGAACGAGGGGGCGATGGATTTCGAAAAGAAGTTTATCCGTCTGGATGCAGATATCACCATGCAGAAGAGCACCACCGCTACCGATGTGACGTGGCAGGGTATCGGTACCAGTGAACGACCTTTCCAAGGCACGTTCCTAGGAGGCAACCGCTTTATCAACCGTCTGAAGGGTAGCGGCCTGTTTGGCTGTCTGGGTGCTCAGGCTTGTGTGGAACAGTTGCAGATTTCCACCGTGGACGGCATCCAGGGTGGGGCATTGGCCGTACAGAATGCCGGTATCATCGGTGGTTGTCGTGTTGTGGATGACATCACTACCGATGGCGGTGCCCTCGTAGGCACCAACACTGGCACCATGCATGCCTGCTATTACACAGGTGCAGGCAATTTGGTAGGCACCAACACCGGTTATACAATCGGTTGCTACCAAGCCAACGACATCACTTCGTTTACAAACTCATCACTGACTACCTTTGTTAACAACTTGAATTCAATTCTAAACGAATGGTATAAAGAGAACTCTTTCAAAGGTACTAAATTCAACTACACCTTCACCCCTGGCAATTACCCCACGGTTATCGTTACAAATTGATAACGTGGGGGCATGTGAAGTCTGAGGAGAGAAAAAGATAGAAAATCTTTTGTTCTAATCTTACTTTTTCGTATCTTTGCATCTGAAATACAAGAATAGATAAGAATGAACATCGATATACTACGCGAACTAAATGATAGTCAGCGCGTTGCAGTGGAGTATTGCGACGGCGCAAGTTTGGTGATTGCTGGTGCTGGATCGGGCAAAACTCGTGTGCTTACGTATAAGATTGCCTGGCTATTGGAGCTGGGGATGAAACCTTGGCAGATATTGGCTCTGACATTTACAAACAAGGCGGCCCGCGAAATGAAAGAACGCATAGGGCGACTTGTGGGCGAAGAGCAAGCACGCTACCTGCAGATGGGCACTTTTCACAGTGTGTTTGCGCGTATATTGAGGGCTGAGGCAGATAAGATTGGCTATAATGCTAACTTTACTATCTACGATCAGACGGATGCACGATCGCTGGTTAAAACCATTATTAAAGAGATGGGGCTTGATGATAAGGTGTATAAGCCATCTTCGGTTGCCGATCGTATTTCGTTGGCGAAAAACCATTTACTACTTCCGCAGGCATATCAACAGAGTGCCTGGGCGGCTGATGACGTAACACAAAAACGTCCGCAGTTGGCTAATATATATATAAGGTATGCTGAGAGATGTCGCCAGGCTAATGCAATGGATTTTGATGACTTGTTGGTACAGACGTGGGTGCTTTTTCAAAATCATGAGGAGGTACGACAGAAATATGTTGAGAAATTCAACTTTGTATTAGTGGATGAGTATCAGGACACGAACTTTGCGCAGCAGTCGATTGTGTATCAGTTAACCAAAGAACGCCAGAAAGTATGTGTGGTGGGCGACGATGCCCAGAGTATCTACAGCTTTCGTGGTGCCAATATCGATAATATCCTGAATTTCCAAAGTCTGTATAACAATGCCAAACTGTTTAAGTTGGAGCAGAACTATCGCTCAACGCAGCTGATAGTGCAGGCTGCAAACTCGCTCATACGACGCAATGAGCGGCAGATACCGAAGAACGTGTTCTCGAAAAACGAACATGGTGAGAAACTGCAGCTGAAGCCTGCCTACAGTGACCGCGAAGAGGCGCTGATAGTAACGCAGGATATTAAACGCCTGAAACGACAGGATAGTTGCAACTGGAGTGATTTTGCGATATTGTACCGTACAAACTCGCAGAGCCGTAGTTTTGAGGAGCAGATGCGAAAAGATGGAATACCGTATCGTATCTATGGTGGACTTAGTTTCTATCAGCGTAAGGAGATTAAGGATGTGATTGCTTACTTCCGTTTGATAGCTAACCCGGATGATGAGGAGGCTTTTAAGCGAATCATCAACTACCCGGCGCGTGGCATAGGTGATACGACAGTAGGAAAAATTATACAAACAGCGCAGGCTTACGGTGTGAGCTTGTGGCAGGTTATTAAGCAGCCCGTTTTATTCCCTATGGATGTGAGTAAGGGCACGATGACCAAAATACAGAACTTTCGTCAGCTGATAGAGGGCTGGATAGAGCGATTACAAACGGAGGATGCTTATACGTTAGGTCACGACATTATCATGAACTCAGGTATTAGCAAAGACATTTACGGTGGACGCAATCCTGAGGATATTTCGCGACAGGAGAACTTGGAGGAGTTCTTGGGCGGTATGCAGGACTTTGTGGAAAGTCGGCGTGAGGAGGATATGGGTGATGAAGTATATTTGCCCGATTTCTTGCAGGAGGTAGCTCTGCTAACTGACCTTGACAGTGATGATGGCGACTCAAACGATAAGGTGGTACTGATGACAGTACACGCAGCCAAAGGACTGGAATTCCCCACAGTGTTTGTAGTGGGACTAGAAGAGAATATTTTTCCATCGCCTATGTGCACCAACTCATTGCGTGAACTTGAAGAGGAACGTCGCCTACTGTATGTGGCCATTACACGTGCTGAAAAACATTGCATACTGACGTGTGCGCAAAATCGATTCCGCTACGGGCGTATGGAGTATGATACGCCATCGCGTTTTATTCGTGATATCGATCCCGAACTGTTGCAAATCCACAGCGAAGCGGGTGGGGAAGATGGCTATGGTGCAGTCCAGCGTAAGGCTTACAACCGCTATGATGGCGGGGCGTACGGCACGGGTACGACAGGTGGATATAGTCGTAGTAGCCGTTTCGAGAGTGAAGGTCCTGAGTGGATGCAGAATCCACGTCCTGTGGCTACGCAGTTTAAGGCCGACCCTAAGCCCAGAGCGGTGGCGCCACGAAAGCCTGAAAAACCTGTTGATCCATTTGGCAGTAACTTTAAACGTGTGTATAATGCGGTGGCACCAAGACCGATGGCCACAGATCCGAGTGCTAGTGAATTGCACGAAGGTGTGCGTATAGAGCACATGCGTTTTGGTGTGGGTACAGTGGTACGTATTGAGGGAACGGGTGAGAACACCAAGGCTACGGTCGAATTTACCAATGCTGGTACCAAACAGCTACTACTTAAATTCGCTAAGTTTAAGGTTTTAGGATAAAAAATTAGAGCGCCTCATCATCGGGGCGCTCTATATTTCTGGGTTTAGCTTTCGGCAGATGCTTTTTCTTACGAATCCAAGCCGCTTTCCGGGCTTCGTAATCCTCATGATGCTTTTCTAAAAATCCGTCAGCCATAACTGTTTACTGTTTAAATCGAGCATAAATTACCTTTACCTGGATAGGTGAGTTGGCGCCGCCAACAAGCTTGGTGCTTGAAAGTCCTAGCTGATTGTGAATGCCCGAAATGGTAGATGTGCTATTACCATAGCTGTCGTACGAAGTCTTGGAGCTTATAGCTACAGGTACAAGTACTACCTTGTTCCAATCAGGATGCTTAGCTTCCCAAGCTGCATCGTTCTTCATGCCTTCTGCCTTTTGGCGTGCCATCTGCGTAATCAAGTTGCCAATATTACTAAAAGTGTAAGCATTGGTAGCAAGAGTGGCCATAAACGATGTGGTATAATCGTACATGGTTTTGTTCTCGAAGAACGAGTATAGGCTATCTTTCTGTACCATCAGAATGTTATCGGGTGTGCTGATGGGGAACTGGGCGTTCTGTACACCGCTGTTCTGACGTTCGAAACTAATGCTTACCGACAGCAGTGAGTCGTTAGCATGAGCTTGTGAAATATCATCTACTGGCAGTGTTACCTCGGTAAAGATGCCAGCAGGCGACTTGATGTAAGTACAGCTGTTGTCGGCAATCAAGCGGGTAAGAGCTGCCTTATCGTTCTCGATATGTGAAGTTTGCAAAACCTCAGGGGTTGACGACAGATAAATTGTAGCCGTGTGAGTCGTATCGGTTTTGTATCTGTATTGTGTAACCAGGTCAATCTGTGCGATGTTAGCCATTACACCCAGTCCGTCGGAAACCTCGAAGTTAAAGCCTGGTACCAATGTATGTATAAAGGTGTAGGCATTCTTGAACTGTTCGGGATTCTTATAATACTGGCGCATCAGGAAGGTACCATAGTTGTTATAGGTGTTTCCGTCCTTATCAGTATAAGGATCGTTGAGCGAAATGCTGGCAAACTTGGTGTAACCAGATGTTTTTCGAAGACTATCGGAGAAATGCAGGTTTGAGAGAGCAAACGACGAACTCTTTGCAATACCGCTCTTTCGTACATAGCCCTCGATAGCTGGGTTGAAATTACTATAGTACGAACCGTCTTCTACAGGCTTATCCAATTCTTTCACTTTTATCTTAATTGGTGTAAGTGAGTCGCCATAACATTTTGAACGGTTAAAAATAAGCCAAATTTCGCATGAGTCGGCAGCGATATCACCATCGCTCTCACCAAGAATGGTACTTTTGTCGGGCAGATTAAAGCCTTCGAGCATATTAAACTGAGCCATAAACTCGTTCTTGACATACGAGTTCGTTTCAGGGTCTTTTACCTTTCCGAAATAGCAATCAAAGTTTTTAGAATACACCGAATCGGCCATGATAGATCTTGATGTGGCCTGGTACAAACCGGTAGAGAACACCATCTTATCGCTCTCGTTGGTAATCGATGAGCCGATCGTTTCGGTGTCTTCGCTACAAGATATCATCGCCATCGCGGTGATAGCAATCGCTGTAAACAATCTAAGTTTCATGTATCGTTGTTTTGGACTTTATTTCTCTTATTTAGCCTCGTCGGCATAGAGCGACTCATAGAATGTCTCGTAGGCATCGCCAAAGTCTTCCTGATAACCGAGCAGTGGCTTATTCTTGGCAATCGCGTAATCGCTAAGCACCTGACTGGCATCGGGCACAGCCTGGATAACACCATCGCTATAGTCGATAGCTAACTTGCCTAACTCGTCGAAGTCGAACTGGTCCTTATAATCGGTAAGCAACTGGGGCTTTGCATCGCGGAATTCCATGAACTGTTTAAATTCAGAACCGAAATCCTTCTCGATGCTTTTGTTATAGAGCGATGTTACTACCTTAGTTTCGGCAAATGAAGGCTCGTCGCGATAGGCGGTCTTTACGTAGAAAGGCACTACACCAGCCATCCATCCCTGACAGTGGATGATGTCAGGCACCCAGCGCAACTTCTTAACTGTTTCGAGAACGCCGCGTGCAAAGAAAATGGCACGCTCACCATTATCGTCGTACTCTACACCCTGTTCGTCACGCTCTATCAGACGCTTACCAAAGTAGTCGTCGTTATCGATGAAATACACCTGAACGCGAGCCGATTGGATGGAGGCTACCTTAATGATAAGAGGGTGGTCGGTATCGTTAATGATAAGGTTCATACCCGAAAGTCGGATGACTTCGTGTAACTGACCACGACGCTCATTAATATTACCCCACTTTGGCATGAAAGTGCGAATCTCGTGATTGCGTTCCTGCATAACCTTTGGAAGGTTCTTTCCCATGAGTGACAATGCATTGTCGGGGACGTAAGGAGTGATCTCCTGATTGATAAATAGTATCTTCTTTTTAGCCATCTTTGGATGATTTTACCACGCAAAGGTACTAATTATTTTGCACAAAGTCGTCAATATGTGCTCGTTTTTAGCAAAAATTAGGCACTTTGAGGTCGTTTTTTGGGTTTATTATTCGGTTTTTTTTAAAAAATGGTGTGAAAATGACCTTAAACGAACCTTTGGATTAGTGCTACAAATCGTTCGCCATACTTGCCTTTTTTATGTTCGCCGATGCCCTGTATGTTGCCAAACTGAGCCAGTGAGGTGGGCTTGATGGTGGCTAAGGCATGCAATACCTTGTCGCTGAAAACAATGTATGGTGGGAATCCTTCTTCTTCGGCGCATTGTTTGCGGAGTTGACGAAGAGCTTCGAATAGTTTTGGATCTTCGATTCCTGTAGTTGGTGGCAGGCCTGGGATGGTGATGGTTGGAATCTCTAAACGCAACTTGGGCTTCTTTTTGGGGGCTTCCTTGGCGCTATGGTCAACCACACACAGTTGAGCGGTTTTTCGACCGTATAGCACATCGTCACCTATAGCAGTAACCTTTACCTTGTTGTCTTCATTGTAAGCAATCTCTATATAACCCATTTGCAGCATCTGCAATAGATAGTCCTGCCAGTCGGTCAAACTCAGATCGCGTCCCACACCGAAGGTTTTCATTCTGTCGTATCCCTGGCGCATCACCGTGGGTGAACGCATGCCTTTCAGTATCTCGATAATAGTTGAAACACGAATATCTTCGTTGGCGCGTTTGGCTGCGCTCAGTGCCATCTGTACGTAGCGGGTGCCGTCGAAACGTTTGGGTGGGTTATCGCACACGTCGCAGTTGCCACAGTCGTGGTCTGTCTGCTCGCTAAAGTAGTTCAGAAGTATGCGGCGGCGACAAACGTTCGATTCTGCATATTCCTGCATGCGTTTCAGCTTGTCCATATTCACGTCCTGCTGTCCGCTTTGGCGGGCAAATTCGGTGAGCTGTATGATGTCGGCTAGCGAATAGAAAAGTACCGTATCGGCTGGGGCACCATCTCGACCGGCTCGACCAATTTCCTGATAGAAACTCTCGATGCTTTTGGGCATGTTATAATGGATTACCCAACGTACGTTGCTCTTATCGATGCCCATACCGAAGGCGATAGTGGCGCAAACCACCAGCAGCTGGTCGTTTTTGAACTGTTCTTGAGTTTGACTGCGCTCTAACGAGGATAATCCTGCATGATAAGCGGCGGCGTTGATGCCTTTTTTGCGTAGGTCGGCAGCTACTTTTTCAGTGCTTTTTCGACTTAAACAGTATATGATGCCTGCATCGTTAGGGCGTGCCTTAATGAAGTTGAGAATGAAGTGTAACTTTTCTGCCGATTTGTATCCTCTTTTTACTGACAAACTTAGATTGGGGCGATCGAAACTTGATACGAACTCGCGCGCGTTACTTATTTGTAATTGTTTAAGAATGTCCTGACGGGTGATTTTATCGGCAGTTGCCGTTAGTGCCATGATGGGGACGTGTGGAAACTTGTTGCGAAGCACGCCAAGTTGAGTGTATTCAGGGCGGAAATCATGCCCCCACTGGCTAATGCAATGAGCCTCGTCAATAGCAAAAAGTGATATTTGCAGATGCTGCATGAAATAATCCATCTCGGAAAGCAGCTTTTCGGGGGATATATATAACAATTTTATCTGTCCTGTTAGGCATTTGCGACGAATAACGGTGTCGGTAGTTGGATCGTTTCCACTGTTCAGAGCTTCGGCTTCGATACCGTTAGATCGGAGTGTTTCTACCTGATCTTTCATCAGGCTGATTAGTGGTGAGATGACAATAGTAATGCCAGGCAAGGCTAAAGCGGGAATCTGGTAGCAAATACTTTTACCACCTCCTGTAGGCATGAGCACTAATGCGTCGTTTCCTGCAATTACATGGCGGATGATTTCTTCTTGATTCTGGCGGAAGGAAGAATAGCCGAAATATTGTCGTAGAATGATAAAAATATCCATAAAATTTCAAATTTTCGGCAAAGGTAATACTTTTTTTGTAATTTTTCGGATTTTATCTTTGCTAAATGAAAAAAACTTTTTATCTTTGCACATCGTTAAAAATAAAGGTCAAAAAAGCAAATGGCAAAGTACAACATTATTGAAAAGAAAGAGAAGGCAGCTGCATACAGAAGTTTGGTAAGTCCCAAAATGATGGATGAGATGCAGGAAAAAATCATGAACATCATCGTTATGCAGAAGAAGTATCGCGACAAGGATTATTCTGCAAAGAAACTTGCTGAAGATTTAGGTACAAACACACGTTACATCTCGGCTGTTGTAAACGTTCGTTTTCACATGAACTATACTTCGTTTGTAAATAAGTATAGAATTGATGAAGCAATGAGTATTTTGGTTGATAAGCGCTATCAGGAGTTGCGCAT
Source organism: Xylanibacter ruminicola (assembly GCA_015060625.1). Classification (GTDB taxonomy): domain Bacteria; phylum Bacteroidota; class Bacteroidia; order Bacteroidales; family Bacteroidaceae; genus Prevotella; species Prevotella ruminicola_D. The sequence continues at coordinate 198,727 of SUYC01000001.1, forward strand.
GGAGGAAGTGAGTGATATGGTTGGTTTTGCCAATCGTCAGTCGTTCTACGCTTCGTTCTATCGCGTGATGGGCATGACGCCACGCGAGTATCGCCTGCAGCACCTGGAGCAGCATCCAACAATGAAGGCTACCAGCGTTAAACGTGGTCGTAAACCCAAAAATGCCAAGTAAACGTGGGATTTAATTATCAGGACGAGCGTTTCGCTGATTTGCAAATGCTTCGTTATCGTCTGAATGGTTTTGAAAAACTGTCGTTGCAACAAAAAAAGTTGGTTTATTACCTTTCAAAAGCAACGTTGTTCGGGCGAGATATAACATTTGACCAGTTTGGAAAATACAACCTCCGCATCCGCAAGATGTTGGAGGTTGTGTATGTTGATATGAATATGCCGCACGATACAGCTGAATTCAAGGAGCTTGAAGTTTATCTTAAACGCGTGTGGTTTTCGAGTGGTATTCATCATCACTATGGTTGCGAAAAGTTTAAGCCAGGTTTCTCAGCCGACTATCTGCGTCAGGCGCTCCACCAGGTGGAAGCGTGTAAGTTGCCGTTGAAATCGGGTGAAACCGTCGATGAGATGTGTGATGAACTCTTCCCTGTGATTTTTGACGAGCAGTTGATGGCTAAACGTGTAAATCAAGCCGACGGCGAGGATTTACTCATGACATCGGCCTGCAACTTCTATGATGGAGTGACTCAAGCCGAAGCTGAAGCTTACTATGAACAGCAGAAGCAAGCGGAGATGAACCCCGACACACCGCCTTCGTATGGTTTGAATTCGACGTTGGTGAAGGAAAATGGTGAAGTGAAGGAGCTGGTTTGGAAAGTCGGTGGTAAGTATTCTAATGCCATCCGTCATATTATATACTGGTTGGAAAAAGCTTCTGAGGTGGCCGAAAACGAGCAACAGAAGAAGGTGATTACTGAATTGATAACATATTATCAATCAGGTGATTTGCGCGCATTTAATAAATATAGTATTGAATGGCTGAAGGAGCATGATTCGTCAATCGACTTTATTAATGGATTCATTGAAGTGTATGGCGACCCATTAGGTCTGAAAGGCTCTTGGGAGGGGTTGGTAGAGTATATCGATGAAGAAGCCACCCATCGTACGCAGACCATTAGTAAAAATGCTCAATGGTTTGAGAATCACTCGCCAGTAGATCCTCGTTTCCGCAAACCAGTTGTAAAAGGCGTGTCGGCCAATGTGATATGCGCAGCTATGCTGGGAGGTGATGAATATCCCGCTACAGCAATTGGAATTAATCTGCCAAATGCCGACTGGATTAGAGCTCGGTATGGTAGCAAGAGTATCACCATCAGCAATATTACCGATGCGTACAATAAGGCGTCGAAGGGTAATGGTTTTAAAGAGGAATTTGTGAGCGACGAGGAAACACTACGCCTTATAGATAAATATGGCGATGTTTGTGATGATTTGCATACAGATTTGCACGAATGCTTGGGGCATGGTAGCGGACAATTGTTGCCTGGTGTTGACCCTGATGCATTGAAGGCTTACAGTAGCACGATTGAAGAGGCTAGAGCCGACTTGTTTGGGTTGTATTATATAGCCGATAAAAAACTGGTGGAGTTGGGCTTGGTGCCCGATGAGGAGGCGTATAAATCGCAGTATTATACCTATATGATGAATGGTTTGATGACGCAGCTGATTCGTATTACTCCTGGTAACCAGTTGGAGGAGGCGCATATGCGCAACCGTGCACTTATAGCTCGTTGGTGTTACGAGAACGGTGATGTAATTAAACTGGTGAAACGTGAAGGTAAAACCTACGTCGAAATTAGTGATTATGTTGCATTACGTACATTGATAGCCCGCTTGCTGTCGGAGATACAGCGTATAAAGAGTGAAGGCGACTATGAGGCAGCTCGTTCCCTGGTGGAACGTTATGCCGTAAAGGTAGATGCTGAACTGCATGCGGAGGTACTTGAAAGATACAAAAAACTGAATCTGGCGCCTTATAAAGGTTTTATTAATCCACAACTGTTGCCAGTTTATGATGAAAAGGGTAATATCTGTGATATAGAAGTAAGCTATAGCGAGGGGTATGCCCACCAGATGCTGCGTTACAGCGCTGAGTACGGTACATTAATATAAGTTTTTAGAAATGGATCTAAACCAACAGATAAAGGAAATTAAGCAATCATTCCGTTTGATGATGGACGGAATGGTTGCTGCTTCTATGCGCAATAAAGGTGTTGACTATAAACTGAATTGGGGAGCCACGCTGCCTCGACTGAAGGCTAAGGCCGAAGAAATTGGGCAGAACTACGATTTGGCGATTGCTCTCTGGAAGGAGAATGTGCGCGAATGCAAAATATTGGCCACTATGCTGATGCCAGCCGATAAGATGCTGCCGGAAGTGGTGGATATTTGGATGGAACAAACAGATTCTCAAGAAATAGCAGAACAGGCTTCGTTTAACTTGTATCAGTATCTGCCTTACGCTGCCGAAAAGGCTTACACCTGGATGGCTTCGGATAAGGAACTATATCAGCTTTGTGGATTCCATATCCTGTCGCGACTGTTTATGAATGGACAAGAGCCAAACGAACGTGGTATTAACGAGTTTGTCGATCAGGCATTAGCGGCGCTACAAGGTGACAGCTTAATGGTGAAAAAAGCTGCTATGAATGCCATGAATAGATTTGCAGAACTTGGATTAGTATACGAACGTCTTGCAAAAAGTGCATTAAAAAGAGCTAATTTAGAATTTTTTTAAATAAAGTTTCTTTTATCTGCCCGAAAATGCGTACCTTTGTGCGGTTTTCTTGATAGATTTAGATGAAAGAAAGTGTAATTGTGGCCGTAGAGCGCCTTTTGGATAACTATCTTGAGATGAATAATCATCGCAAGACGCCTGAGCGTTATACTATTCTCAGGGCCATCTACAGCATGAATGGGCACTTCACACTTGAGGAACTGAAAGCCCGGCTTGCACAGGAGATGGATTTTCCTGTAAGTAGGGCTACCTTATATAACACACTGAATCTGTTTATGTCGCTTCGACTTGTAGTAAGGCACCGTTTCCAAGGTACTACTAAGTATGAGGCCTGCTACGATAACCAAAGTCATTGTCATCAGATATGTACCATATGCGGTAAGGTAACTGAGGTGAAATCGCCTGAGATTATTGCTGCAGTGGAGAATATGCATCTGAAGCGATTCAGAAAAGACGGCTTTACACTGTATGTTTATGGCGTGTGTAGTAGTTGCCAGACAAAGATGACAAAGCGAAAGAAGACAACAACTGTCATAAAGAAGAGTAACAACAAGAATAAAACTGAAAAATGAACAAAGGTAAAGTTGATGTCCTGCTGGGATTGCAGTGGGGCGACGAAGGAAAAGGTAAGGTGGTCGATGTGCTGACCCCTAAGTACGATGTGGTTGCCCGTTTTCAGGGTGGTCCTAACGCTGGTCATACACTGGAGTTTGAGGGACAGAAATATGTACTCCGCTCAATTCCGTCGGGTATTTTCCAGGGTGACAAGGTGAACATTATCGGTAATGGTGTAGTGCTGGCTCCCGACTTGTTTATGGAAGAGGCCAAGGCACTCGAGGCAAGTGGTCATGAACTGCGTAGCCGTCTGCACATCTCAAAGAAAGCCCATCTTATCATGCCTACTCATCGTGTGCTGGATGCTGCATACGAGGCTCAAAAGGGTAAGAATAAGGTTGGTACTACCGGTAAAGGTATCGGCCCTACTTATACCGATAAGGTAAGTCGTACTGGTTTGCGCGTTGGTGATATCCTTGAAAACTTTGAGGAGAAGTACGCTAAGGCAAAGGCTCGCCACGAGGCTATCCTGAAGTCGCTCAACTTTGAGTACGATATCACTGAGGTGGAGAAGAAGTGGCTGGAGGGTATCGAGTATTTGCGCCAGTTTCCCATCGTTGATTCAGAACACGAAATCAACAACCTGTTGAAGGGCGGTAAGAGTGTTCTGTGTGAGGGCGCACAGGGTACTATGCTCGATGTCGACTTTGGTTCGTATCCTTTTGTTACATCATCTAACACAATCTGTGCAGGCGCTTGTACAGGTCTGGGTATCGGTCCTAACAAAATTGGTGACGTTTACGGTATCATGAAGGCTTATTGTACACGTGTTGGTGCAGGCCCATTCCCAACAGAGCTATTCGACGAGACTGGAAAGAAGATTCGCGATTTGGGTCATGAGTATGGTGCTGTTACTGGCCGTGAGCGCCGTTGTGGATGGATTGATCTGGTTGCCCTGAAGTACTCTATCATGGTGAACGGTGTTACACAGTTGATTATGATGAAGAGTGATGTACTGGACGGTTTTGATACCATCAAGGCTTGCGTGGCTTATAAGCAGAATGGGCAGGAGATCGACTACTTCCCATACAATATTGAGGATGGCATTGAACCTGTATATCAGGAGCTGCCAGGCTGGAAGACTGATATGACCAAGTTTACCAACGAAGAACAGTTCCCCAAGGAGTTCAACGATTACATTCAATTCCTCGAGGCACAGTTGGAGACACCTATCTCTATCATTTCTATTGGCCCCGACCGTGATCAAACAATTGTAAGAAAGAAGTAATAAATGGCACAGAAACCAAGTATACCCAAAGGAACACGCGATTTTTCGCCCATGGAGATGGCGAAGCGCAATTATATTTTTGATACTATCAAACAGGTGTATCAGCTCTATGGCTTTCAGCAGATAGAGACGCCTGCCATGGAAACCCTCGGCACGCTGATGGGAAAGTATGGCGAAGAAGGCGACAAACTGCTGTTTAAGGTGCTGAACTCTGGTGATTACCTTTCAAAGGTAACGCCTGAGGAACTTGCCGAGCGTAACTCGCTGCGTCTGGCAGCCAAACTCTGCGAAAAGGGGTTGCGCTACGACCTGACCGTACCTTTTGCCCGTTATGTGGTGATGCATCGCGACGAACTGCAGTTGCCTTTTAAGCGCTATCAGATGCAGCCAGTATGGCGTGCCGACCGCCCACAGAAGGGTCGTTACCGCGAGTTCTGGCAGTTTGATGGCGACATTGTTGGTTCCGACTCGTTGCTGAACGAGGTAGAACTGATGCAGATTGTAGATACTGTGTTCAGTCGTTTCGGCGTTCGTGTGCAGATAAAGATCAACAACCGCAAGATCCTGACAGGTATCGCCGAGGTAATCGGCGCTGCCGAGAAAATTGTGGATATTACCGTAGCTATCGATAAGTTAGATAAGATTGGGCTCGACAATGTGAATCAGGAACTGCGTGAGGACGGACTGACCGACGATCAGATTGAGAAGTTGCAGCCCATCATCTCGCTTGAAGGAACCAACGATGAGAAGCTGAATACCATTGCTGAAGTATTGGCCGCCAGCGAGACAGGTTTAAAGGGTGTTGAGGAAACGCGCTTTATCCTTGATACGCTGAAGACACTCGGACTGAAGAACGAGATACAGCTTGACCTGACACTGGCTCGTGGTTTGAACTACTATACTGGTGCCATCTTCGAGGTAAAGGCTCTCGACGTACAGATTGGTTCGATTACAGGTGGTGGTCGTTACGACAACCTGACTGGTATCTTTGGTATGCCTGGCATCTCGGGCGTAGGTATCAGCTTTGGTGTGGACCGCATTTTCGATGTACTGAATGCACTCGACTGCTATCCAAAAGATGCTACCAACGGCACCCAGTTGCTGTTTATCAACTTTGGTGATAAGGAGACTGCTTATTGTCTGCCATTCGTAGCTAAGGCTCGCGAGGCTGGCATCCGAACAGAGATATTCCCTGATTCTACTAAGATGAAAAAACAGATGTCGTATGCCAACGCCAAGCAGATTCCATTTGTAGCTTTGGCTGGTGAGAATGAGATGGCTGCTGGCAAACTGACACTGAAGAATATGGAGACTGGTGAGCAAAGCCTAATCACTATCGAAGAAATTATTAAAACGATTCTTTCGTAATCGTTGGTATAACTATCCAATCCCCCTCCGATGATGGAGGGGGATTTCTACTAAAACAATTAAAACAATGAAGAAAATAACATTTTCACTCCTTTTGGGTGGCTTGTTGCTCTTTACAGCGATGACTCCCGACAAGCACACCACTATTTTTGTGATTGGCGACTCGACAGCTGCCAACAAAGATACTACTGGCGGCAAACAGGAACGCGGGTGGGGCATGATGCTTCAGGATTGCTTTGATGGCGATTATATCGTAGTAGATAACCATGCTGTGAACGGCCGTAGTTCGAAGAGTTTTATCGACGAGGGGAGATGGGATAAGGTGCTGGAGCGTATCAAGCCCGGCGATTATGTGATTATCCAGTTCGGACATAATGACGAGAAACCCAAAGCTGATCGCCATACCGATCCGGGTTCGACGTTCGATTATAATTTGGCTAAGTATGTGCGCGAAACCCGCGAACATGGTGGCATTCCCGTACTGATGAATCCAGTGGTGCGTCGCAATTTTTTTGTGGTAGCCCCCCAGAATGATGACGACGAGAAGCTGCGTACGTCAACTTTTAAGAATGGTGTGAAAATGATTGAGGGCGACACACTTTACGATACTCATGGTTTGTATCGTGTGGCACCAAGAGATGTGGCAATCCGAATGAACTGCCACTTTGTGGATGCCAACACCATTACCCACAACTTGGAGCAAGGCCTGGGAACCGAGGCATCGAAGAAGTTACACATGTGGTATCGTCCAGGCGAGGAACCGTCGGAACCCAAAGGTAAGCAGGACAATACACATTATAATATATATGGTGCCAAAGTAGTTGCTAACCTGTTGGCCGATGCGCTCTGCAAAGAGATTCCTGTGCTGAGTAGATATCGCAAATAACGCAATTACGCAACATTATTAAAATAAATCCTGCAAAATATTTGTGGGATTAATTTTTTATGCTTATATTTGCAGCGCAAGTATTAAAAATACGAAAGATAATATCATGTATTAATAACTAAACAAATTACGATTATGACAAAGAAATTTATTTGTGCTGTATGTGGCTACATTTACGAAGGCGAGAATCCTCCCGAAAAGTGTCCAATCTGTAAGGCTCCTGCCTCTAAGTTCTCTGAGTTGAAGGATGACGGCGACGTAACTTATGCTACCGTGCATCGCATTGGTGATGGCAAGCCCGAAGGCGTATCTGAAGAGATGATTAACGATCTGCGTGCTCACTTTAATGGTGAGTGTGGCGAGGTGGGTATGTATCTGGCAATGGCTCGTCAGGCCGATCGCGAGGGTTATCCTGAGATTGCTGAGGCATTTAAGCGCTATGCTTTTGAGGAGGCTGATCATGCTTCACGTTTTGCAGAGCTGCTGGGCGAGTGCGTATGGGATACCAAGACCAATCTGGAGAAGCGCGCCGCTGCCGAGGCTGGTGCTTGCGAGGATAAGTTCCGTATCGCCAAGAATGCTAAGGCTGCTGGTTTCGATGCTATCCACGACACTGTTCACGAGATGGCTAAGGACGAGGCACGTCATGGAGCAGGCTTTGCTGGATTGCTGAAACGCTATTTTGGTAAGTAGTCTGCACAATAAAATCACGAATAATCCGTTTTATCATTAAGATGATGAAACGGATTTTCTTTTTTATATTGTTGATAATTGGCTTTGTGGCCTGCGCCGACGACGATTCGTTCTCGGCCAATACGGGTTTGAAACTTGTTTTTCCAACGGATACTATCAAGCTTGATACTGTATTTAGTCGAACCGCATCTTCTACCTATACGTTCTGGGTTCATAACCGTAATAACAAGGGGCTAAAGTTGCAAAGCGTTCGATTGAAGCGTGGCAATCAGACGGGATTCCGCGTGAACGTAGATGGTATCTATCTGGATAACACGAATGGTTCGCAAACCAACGATATAGAGATACGTCAAAACGACAGTATCTTGGTATTTGTTGAGATAACACCACATGAAACCTATCAAACTACGCCTGCAGAGATTACCGATCAATTGGTGTTTTTGATGGAAAGCGGTACTGAGCAGAGCATATGTTTGCAAGCGTGGGCTTGGGATGCTATCAAGTGTGAACAACCTGTTATTGAGCGCGATTCGGTGATAGAATCAGAAAAACCTTTGGTGATTTTTGGTGATTTCATCGTAAAAGAAGGAGCACATCTAACTATCCGCAATACTACACTTTATTTCCATGCCAACGCAGGGATGGAAGTATATGGCACATTGCATACAGATAACTGTACTATGCGGGGTGACCGTTTAGACCGCATGTTCACTTATTTGCCTTACGACCGCGTTTCTGGGCAATGGCGAGGTGTTCGATTGCATGCTGCATCAAATAATAACACGTTGAATACCACGCAAATACGAAATTCTTCTTTAGGTTTGGTATGTGATTCAGCAGCCTTCGATAGTACGAGTTATCGCTTAAAAATGCGGCAGTGTGTGGTACATAACTGTCAGGGCGATGGTATAAAATTATCTAATGCACATGTGCGTTTTGAGAATTGCCAGCTATCGAATGCGATGGGCGACTGTCTGAATTTAAACGGTGGAATGGTCGAAATCGTGAATTGCACCTTAGCTCAGTTCTACCCATTTACTGGTGGACGTGGGGCTGCCTTACGCTTTACCAATTACACTTCGCCATTATATAGTTTGACATGCGAAGAAACCATTGTGACTGGTTACGATGATGATGTGCTGATAGGCGAGCAAGCCGCAAATGGCACAGCGTTCAACTATATGTTCGCTAACTGTTTGCTGCGCACTCCAAAGATTGAAGATTCAATCCATTTCAACGATATCATCTGGGAGTCGCCCGACGATGAGATTCAAGGAAAAGCACATTTTATCAAGATTGATGAAGACAATCTTGACTATGATTTCCACCTTGATGCCGTATCGCCGGCAGCAGGATTAGGATGTTATCGTTAGAATTTAGAGAATGTGAGTGGCATCAACTCTCTAATGCCATCAATCACATACACGTACTTCTTGCCGTATAACAGAATTCGAATAGGTGCTTTTGCACGAGTCTCAGATTCGATAATAACCTGACGGCACGAACCACATGGACCAACAGGCTCATCTTCCAGGTCGCCGTGGGTTCCGCGAGCGGCAATAGCCAACATACGTACGGGCTGATCGGGATACTGAGCGCCCGCTGCAAATAAAGCTGTTCGCTCGGCACATAAGCCAGATGGATAAGCTGCATTCTCCTGATTACAACCTATTATTTCAACTCCATTATCCAAACGTACTGCGGCTCCTACACAAAACTTAGAGTAGGGGGCATAACTACGGCTTGTGGCCTCGATTGCAAGCTCTACCAGGTGGCGTTCCTCGGCACTTAGCTCTTCCAAGGCATACACTTTAATAACCGACTTTAGCTCCAATTCTCTCATAAAATACTATATTTTTCTGCAAATATACAAATAATTCAAGAGAAATCATTAATTTTGCACAAATAAATAATAATATATGAGGAAATTTGTCGTTTTTATAGCCTTATTGATGTCGGTTTCTGCTTTTTCGCAGGCGAAATGGAATCAGGCTTATCAACAATATGTAGATAAATATAAGGATATTGCTATTGAACAGATGCAGCGCTATCGCATACCAGCCTCGATAACGCTGGCCCAAGGACTATTAGAGAGTGGAGCCGGACGTAGCGAATTAACACGTAATAGTAATAATCATTTTGGAATCAAATGTAATAATGGTTGGACGGGACGTCGTACTTACCATGATGATGATATGCGTAACGATTGTTTCCGCGTGTACGATAATGCATTTGAGTCATACGAGGATCACTCTAAATTTCTGGCAAGCAATCAGCGCTATCGTTCTCTGTTTAATTTGAAAACTACCGACTATCGGGGATGGGCAAAAGGTTTGAAGGCAGCCGGCTATGCTACCAATCCAATATATGCCGAAAAACTGATAGAAATTATCCAGTTATACAAACTATATCAATACGACAATGCCAAAGGTTACGACCACTTTATGGCACAACGCACAAAGGTGCACGAGATGGATGGTGCAGCCTTGCACTCTATCAAGATATTTAATAAGAACTATTACCTGATAGCTCGTCGGGGCGATACCTATAAATCTATCGGCAAGGAAGTTGGTATCAGCTACCGCAAGATAGCTAAGTATAACGAGCGTCATCGTAAAGACCAACTACAGGAAGGCGAAGTTGTTTGGTTGAAGAAGAAACAACGCAAAGCACCTAAAGACTACAAAGGCCGCTTACACTATGTGCGCGAAGGCGAATCAATGTATTCTATCGCTCAGATGTATGGTATTCGTCTGAAGAATCTGTATAAGATGAATCATCTGTCGCCTGAATACCAGATTAGGGTGGGAGATGGTCTCCGCTTGAGATAAAAAATAGGGGGCTTAATGCCCTCTATAACCATGAGCGGAATACGGGAATCGAACCCGCCTCCCAGGCTTGGGAAGCCCGTGCACTACCGATGTGCTAATTCCGCAGTCTGAATAAGATCTCTGATACTTTTACCCAGGAGAGCCGATAGCCGGACTCGAACCGGCGACCCACGCATTACGAATGCGTTGCTCTACCAACTGAGCCATATCGGCAGGTCTCCTTTAGCGGGTGCAAAAGTAATATTTTTATTTGGTACCTGCAAATTTTACGCCTCTTTTTTTCGTATAAAACGTTATTTTTTGGTTCGTTGACCGATTCGGCTGGTTGGTTGATGCAATTGTGGTGTTGGCTGAAAGCAGCCAGAATCAGTTTAAACCAGAGGAGAATCCATACGTCAAAAAAGCAGTTACAACAAGTAACAAACAACGAACTTGAATACAGTAATAATTAAACAAAAGAGAAAATGAAAAGAATGATGATGACAATGCTCGCCGCTGTACTGATCGGTTCATCGGTGATGGCACAAGAAGAGAAAAATGAAAAGCGTGAACCACGCAAGTTTGACAAAACAGAAATGGTGAAGCACCGAACTGATGAAACAGTGAGCCGCTATAAACTCAGCGACAAGCAGGCTAAGCAGCTACTGGAACTGAACACAAAGTATGCCGATAAGATGGGGCCTCGCGGTTTTCATCGTCCCCATCATCACGGTCGTCCAGGTGCAGGCAGGCCGTCGATGCCTCCCAAGGATGAAAAGGGCAAACGTCCTGAACCACCTAAGGATGGTGCAAAGATGAAGGAGCACAGGCAGCAGATGGAGAAAACAATGAAGGCCTACGATGCTGAGTTGAAAAAGATTATGACCGACGAGCAATACAAGAATTATCAGGCCGACAGAAAGAAATTCCATAAAAAAGAAAAAGTAGCCAAATAGGCTACTTTTCTTTTCATCGTATGTTCAGGAACTTATGTGTTTGCAGCGACAGATGCCAATGCGGGTGCTGCAGAATATAATCTACACATTGCTGGATAATCTGCTGGTTATGCGCCATGTCGCCTGTATCGCATGGCTGCAGGCATAGATAAGCATCGGCAGCCATACTCACATATTGCTCAGCATTGTGCTTGCCATCAAACACTACCTTAACCTCATTTATTCGAGCTAATGCCAAAGGGGGTACGTTGGGGGCGAACTGATCCTTAGGCGACCATGTTATCCAATCAATAGAGGCGGGGAGGGCATGGGTACCATTTGTCTCGATGGCTACATAATAGCCTTCCTGATGTAAACGCTCCACCAGTGCGTCGTCAATCTGCAACGATGGTTCGCCACCTGTAATCACCACAAATCCACATGTTTGCCATGGGCTGATGGCCTGAATAATGTCATCGGCCGACATGAGGGTGGCTGCACTAAAGTCGGTATCGCAGAATGGGCACTTCAGGTTGCAACCGCTAAAACGCACAAATACCGCAGGGCGGCCTGTATGGCGCCCTTCGCCCTGCAGAGAATAAAAGATCTCGTTAATTCTGTACATTAAAGCAGGAATTTTGCATCGATAGGGAACTGGTCGTCGTAGGCTTGAGCCACATTGCCAAACGACTCTTCGACGATGGCCTTGTAGCACATGGGAAACTGCTTCACTACCCATGCTGCAATATTCTCCGCTGTGGGATTGAAGGGTAACAGCTCGTTAAGATTTCCATGATCCAGATAGCCATGAATGGCTTTCTTAATATGGCCATAATCGGCTACCATCCCACTTTCGTTAGTCTCTGTCGAGGCCAAAAATACGGTAATGGTCCAGTTATGCCCGTGTAAACTACTACACTTGCTGTCGTAAGGCAGCGATAATTTGTGGCTTCCAGCCACATCCATTTTCTTTGAGATACAATAAACCATAATCTAAAAGCTTCCACCGCACAGAGGCGTGTGGGTAGGGAAAAACATTCTTTTTTCAGTTTTTTTGCAATATTGCGGTTGCAAAGATACTAATAATATTTTAATATATACCTATTTTTATAGGTGATTCTGAAATACAATCATTTGATTTTTATCAATAAAAGATTGTGTTCGCACACAAAACGGTCAAACTGTAACCATTATATCGAAAATCGTCGTACCTTTGCAAGGTCAAAAAGACATAAAGGATAACATTAATAAAGTAGGGCGGCAACAGTGGTCGTTCTGAGTAAAGAAAAGAAAGGTAAAAAGATGAAAAAGATATTTTTGACAATGGTTGCTTTGCTGTGCATGACTACAGCTTTTGCAAAGAATGAGGCAGCAGCCCCTGAGTCAACTAACGTTGCAGCTTATGATTTGAACATCAATATCAATAAGCTCACCGACGCTCTGAATCTGACAAACGATCAGAAAGAGGCTGTTGAGAACATCTACAACATGTTTAATACTGAGATGAGTTATGCAGCACAGTATTGCAATAGCGAGCGCGAGGTAATGGTTAAGCGTGCTATTGATACTGATGTGAAGCATATGAGCTACGTACTTAACGACGAGCAGATGAGTAAGTACATGGCCATTCTCAATGCTACCATCAAAAATCGTGGACTTATAAAGTAAGAATTCATATTTGTTTTTAGTTAGTAATTGGTTAGTCTGTTATGGGGCGTTCTTGCAGGAACGCCCCATTCATTTGTCATTAATAAAATTCTTGGTAGTCATATCATAATATAATGCTTCCAGTTCCTGTAGAGTTAAATTTTCTACGGAGTGTTCGATAATTCGTATCAACTCTTCGCGACGAAAGTCTTCCGACTTCGTGTATTTATCCATATATCCCATAATTATTATTTTATTTAGTCCATGTCATTTTGATATGAGGAATGCCGTCGAGCATGAAACTGGCGGATGACTGTTTAAATCCAACACCTTCGTAGAATCCTTTTGCATACTCCTGTGCCTCAATATCTATGGTTGTTGCGCCGAAATGTTCAACGGCAGCATCGATGGCATCAAGCATGATCTGTTTGCCATAGCCTTTTCCTCGAACGGTGGTGATAACCCTGCCTATTGATATATTCTGCATGTGGGTGCCGGCAGGACAAATACGAGCTAGTGCAATAACCTTGTCGGCTATGGTGAGCCACAAGTGGATTGACTGCTGGTCATCGCCATCCAGGTCTTGATAGACGCAGTTTTGCTCAACTACAAATACTTCGCTGCGAACTCTTAGTAATTCATATAGCTCATCGGTTGAGAGATCCTGAAACGTTTTCTTATGTAATTCTGGTTTAATCTCAATGTTCATACTAAAACTTATTAAATCTTGATGCAAAGGTATTTATTTTTCTGCAATTTTTTCTACTTTTGTGCCCAAGTTTACATATCTTTAAGAAAGCAATGGATATCAGAGAGTTATTAAATACAACCGATCACTTCGCTGCAGGCACCGGTTGCAAGATTGTCGAAGTAGATGAACATCATGCAGTGGCTGAGATGACTGTGACGTCTCAGCATCTCAATGGTGGGCATGTGTGCCAAGGTGGTGCTCTTTTCACTTTGGCCGATCTTGCTATCGCTGCATTGATGAATCAGCACGGCGAACTAACCTTCGGCATTTCAAACAACATCATGTTTGTGGCAAGTGCCAGAGAGGGTGACTATCTTCGGGCTGAGGCCAGTTTTGTGGCCGATCACCACAAAATACCAGCCGTTGAAGTTCGTGTTATAAACCAGAATGGCATCATGATTTGTCATGTTACAGGGATGGGATACCGTAAATCGGCTCCGCTGCCCAAAGAATGAGTAATATATAAATATAAGGAATATGAATTTTTTAGATTTAGTGAAACAGAGATATAGCTGTAGAAGCTATCAGGAAAAGAGTGTAGAGCAAGAAAAGCTTGACTATGTGATGGAGTGTGTACGCTTTGCTCCATCGGCTGTAAACAAGCAGCCATGGATGTTTCGTGTTGTAAAGAATGAGACCGATAAAGTGAAATTGCAGGAGTGCTATAGCCGCGAGTGGTTTTATACGGCTCCAATGTATATTATTTGTAGTATATTGCACGATGAGGAGTGGGTGCGTAAGGATGGCAAGCATCATGGCGATATCGACATAGCCATTGGTGTCGAGCATCTGTGCTTGGCGGCAACAGAACAAGGTCTTGCCACCTGCTGGGTATGTAATTTTGATGCCGAGAAGTGCAAGCAGCTCTTTGCTTTTGCTGATAATGAGGAGCCTGCGGTTCTGATTCCCATTGGCTACGCAGCCGACGAGCCAAAGGAAAAGAAACGCAAGAATATAGAGGAAATCTGCAAGTAGCACGTTCACAGCATTGTTTCAAGAATCTCTACCGCTTTGGTAATATCTTCCTGAAACTGTTGGTGATTGCGTAAAAAGTCAGGTCTGCCACTGCTGATGGCATCATACAATTCGGTACTCATGCCATCAGCATAGGCAGCAATGGCCATCTCAATGTCGTCTTTCTGCCAGTCGAGTGTGGAGTGCACATAGATGCGCTGTTTTTGATGCAGAAAACTGTAGGCGGTCTCAATACTATCTTTTGTTATCATCCTGTTCAGAGTTATATCCTATTGGTCGGAATTGGCGTTGCTCTTCGCTATACACGTATCCGTGTTCCAACAAGTAATTTTTAATATCTGTTGGTTCTGTTCCAAAATTATAACATAGCGAATCCAATGTGTCGAATTCTTCGTCTCTTAGGAGCATATTCACGCTCGAAACCAGTATGGCTGGGTCTTTCGGCAGGTAATCCATATATATACTATCTTATTTTGTTTTCAAACGATACTGATGCAATAAATGACTAATGGTGTCGGATATGTTTTTTCGGGCAACTTCCTGGCGCATGGCTTCTTTATTGGAAATGCCGTCGGGGTTGATGCATCTTATTTCTGAGAAACCGGCTTTCAGAAGTGTTTCTCTGTCACCGATGCGACCGGCAATCAGATATACCGGTACGTTTCCTGATTGTTGCAGAATGCCTATCGGCAACTTGCCCATCAGGGTTTGCCGGTCGGCCGATCCTTCACCTGTAATAACAAGGTCGGCATCTCTTACAACTTCATTAAAATGAACAGCTTCAAGCAGTACCTCTATGCCAGGCTTGCACGAGGCATGCATATATTGAAGAAAAGCATAGCCTAATCCGCCTGCTGCACCTGCACCTTCTTCGTTTGCACAGTCGTATCCGAAATGCTTTGCTGAAATTTCTGCAAATTTCTGTGCTCGTTCGTCCAGCTGTAGTACCATCTCTGGGGAGGCACCCTTTTGTGGTGCAAAGGTATGAGCAGCACCATTCTTTCCACAAAGGGGATTCTTAACATCCGAAGCAATGGTGAAGTGAACGTGTTTGAGTTCGGTGATATCATCGAACTGACCGTGCTTGGCAAAAGTGTCGATCAGGGCTTTAAGCATCCCGATGCCTGCGTCGCTGGTGGCACTTCCGCCCAGTCCAACGATAATCCGTTTGGCACCCTTTTTAATAGCATCGGCAATCAGCTGTCCTGTACCATAGCTGGTGGCTACCATCGGATTGCGTTCTTCTTCGGTAAGAAGCGTCAGTCCACTGGCCTGAGCGATTTCGATGACAGCTTCTTGATCGTGTAACAGATACTTTGCTGTAATAAACCGCATCATAGGATCGCGAACCACCACTTCTTGTAGTGTGCCTCCTATTGCAGCGTGAAAGGCCTCGATAAAACCTTCGCCACCATCACTAACTGGAATCTGAACGATGTCGGCATCCGGATAAATATGTCTTGCTCCATCAGCAGCAGCTTGATTGGCAACTGCTGAACTCAGGCATCCTTTAAACGAGTCGATTGCAATAACTATTTTCATGATGATGTCATTTTCTTCTGCAAAAGTAGTAAAATCTGCGCAATTATTTGTGCTTTGTTTTGAAAATCTAAGCTTAAAGGGTGGATTTTAATGAATGACAAGAAAAAAAGGCTCGTTTCCCAACGAACCTTTTTCTCCAAAAAATTACTTAAAAAACTAAATTAATCAACCATAAACCTTAACCATTAAAATCTTTTTCTGTTGCAAAGATAGAGATTATTTGCGAACTGACAATACTTTATTAGTTAATTTTTGTTTAGATATTGAGATTTGTCGCAAATTAAACGCTTTTTATCGAAAATTAAACGTTTTAACGGATAAAGTTAGCTATTTTTCTGATGTTTGTAGTGAATTAAAGTTGGATTTGCAATAATTTACATTCTAAATTGGGGTGTTCTTTATGTTCGTTTTTCATGTGAAGGATACCAGATTCGCCCGTCTGTAGCATCTTGTCCTGGTACTGAGGTTACATAATGAAAAAAAGGCCCGTTTCCCAACGAACCTTTTCCTCCAAAAAATTACTTAAAAAACTAAATTAATCAACCATAAACCTTAACCATAAATCTTTTTCTGCTGCAAATATAATGAGAAATTCTGAGTTATTCCAAATTGTTTTTGTTAATTTTTGTTTCAAAACTGCTATTTGTCTTATATTGAACACTTTTTGTCGTATTTTGAACGTTTTAATACACGTACATAAGATTTTTCTCGATATTTATAATTGACATATATATAATTTGCAAAATTTCACAGCTGTTATCTATCTATACCTAATAATCTTTCGAGTGGCTCTGTCCAATCTTCGTTATTCTCAGGAAAGAGCGTATGAATACCAAGTGCTTTCGCTGCTTCGATATTCTTTTGTCCATCATCAATAAAGAGCGTTTCTTCGGCTGTAGATTGCTGCCCATCAAGCATCATCCTGAAGATTTCAGCCGATGGTTTCATCTGTTTACACTCGTAACTCAGATAGAGATGGTCGAAGTAGTATTCGATAGAGTGGCCATTGCCATCAAACTCGCTACTCATGGCCCACTGCATCATATAGGGATTAGTGTTTGAGAGCAGACACACCTTGTATCCAAGTTTGCGTAATCTCAACAGCATCTGCAGATTCTTTTGCGGTACTGCCTCAACATAACCATGCCAGGCATATCTGCACTCTTCGTGAGACAGTTTGTGACCCACAAGCTGGCTCAGCTCAGCACGGAATTCTTCTGGTGATATCATACCTTTCTCCAAATCACCAAAAATGCCTTTCTGACAAAAAGCATCCAGATGTTTCCTGGCATCGCAAAGACCAATTTCTTCGAATCGCTTAACAGCCTGTTCATAGCTCAAAGCTATAACCACGCCCCCCAAATCAAATGCAATATTTCTAATTGTTGTATTACCCATATCATATCTAAAAAACAAAAGCAACAGATTTCAAAAATCTGCTGCTTTTTAATTTTTTGTACACCCGCAGAGGCTCGAACTCTGGACACCCTGATTAAGAGTCAGGTGCTCTACCAACTGAGCTACGGGTGCATCAAATCTGGTGGCTTTTTAGGGCCTTTTTCTTGCAAAAAGTACACCCGCAGAGGCTCGAACTCTGGACACCCTGATTAAGAGTCAGGTGCTCTACCAACTGAGCTACGGGTGCATCATTTTTTGCTTTGTATCAGCTCTCTTGCTGAATTGCGGGTGCAAAGGTACGACTATTTTTTGAAACCACCAAACTTTTTCGCGATTTTCTTTCGAAAAAGTCGAAAAAAGTAGAAATTTGGCTAAAAATCTCTCGAATTCATGAATCCATCGAGGTTTTCATACCTTCTTTTCATCATTCGGCTGTAAATATTGCGAATCCAAATGGGGTGGGTAAAAATGAATGCAAGACCTATTACGCACATAAATATATAGGTATAGGTAAGACCCACTAACAGGTATCCGAGACCGGTGATGAGCACTGGACCAATAAGTGCAAAGAGTTCGATGAACAACTGCATACCATTTTCGAAGTTGCCCTTGGCCGTAACCTTGAGCTGCAAAGGCAAGGTTTGTTTATTGTAAACTGCCAGCTGGAAGATGATGAAATGCAGGAATCCTGCAGTGAGCAGCATGTAGGCAAACAGCATCAGTAGTGTGTACTTACCTGTGAATACTGCAGGCAACATGATGACGAAGGGGATGATGAGTACGGCGCTATAGAAGATGAATTTGGCGCGCAGCAGGGCGATGATGTTCTCGCGGTGCATTATCAGCAGTTCGATATAGTTGCCTTCCTGGCCCATGATCTTGATAAGGGCGGTAATGCCATAAAGTGCAAAGCAGTACAGGCACCAAAAGTTCTGCATCAACTCGCTGTCGTAAATGGAGGTATAGGCCACAAGTAGCGAGAAGGCGATAACCGCTACCAGACTGTAGATGCAACGTGTGCGCATGGTCTTGTTGCGGATGTTGGATTTGAGTTCTATCTTGAGATATTCGCCGACGATTCCGAATCGATTGAAGAAGGCAAACTCAGAGACGTGCTTGAGGGCGCGCTCGGTCTTCTTCGAGATCTCTTCATAGACGAAGATGAACTGCATGTGGCGATTGACGAAGAACAGTGCGCAGATAACTGCCAGCAGCAGTGGCAGGAAGTACCACGACAGGCCGATGTGTACCAGACTCTCGGTCATCTTCTCAAAGGTGCTTGCCTTGGGCGACAGCATGACTGGCAGGAAGGGCAGGGCATAGAACGCCAGGCCGGGTATGAGCCAGAGCACGGTGCGGTTGATGAGTGTGCGGAAGAACAGATAGATCTGACTGTTGAGTATGATGAGCAGCTCGCAGGTAACCAGTTCGAGTAGTGCCAGTGCAAAGCTCTCGCCGGCAAACAAAAGGATGATGGAGTAGGGCACGAACATGCAAAGCCATAGCCAGTTATAGCCACTCACGTGTTCGCCGATCAAGAAACACTCGATGGCAGTATAGCGCGATATGGGTTGCAGAATGTAGGGTTTTACCATCATGCCAGGTGTGGTTTGCACGATGAAACGCAGCAGAAAATCGATGGCCATGTAGATGGGGGCAAAAGCCAGCATCAGTCCGGCTTCGCCCTCGGCTCCCATGCCAGCCAGGCAGCCATACATGATAAGGTATAAAGCAAATATGCCGCCACCGAGATAAATCAGTAGCTTGGCCCACTTGTTCTGCTCGAAGGCAGGACTACGTTTGTAACTCAGGTTGGTGTTCTTGCGAAGCAGTCGGTACAGTTGAAATTTATTCATTGTTTGTGATTTTTTTTATCTAAGATCGATGATTTCGGCTTTGGGAAAATCTTTTGAGTTGAAGCGGAACTGACCGTCGGCCAGTTTTTCCTTCTTGATATTGCTGATATCGAAGGTGGTCCACTTCTTGCCCTGCAGCATTTTTACCTGCTTGGGCTGATAGCTCTTCTTGTCGATAGTGATAAACAGCTCCTTGATTTTGCGCTCGGTGCTATTGGCCTGCAGGTGCACTACATGATCCTTTCCGGCGGTGTTTATCGTGTATTTATACCCACGCTTATAAAGATGTATAAAGTTGTAGGGATTGATGGCCTGCAACTGTGCCTCGGTGGGAATGCTGACGTTTACCTCGTCGTTATTCTTCATATAGGTCCACTGCGTTTTGCCGTCGAACCATACCGTAGCCTGAGGCGTGGTGGCATAGAATTTCTTGCCTTTGATGGCGATGGAGCCGCTGGTGCTGCCGGTGGTGGTGCTCATCTTGAAGTTGGCCTTTATGCCCTGTGGGGCGGTGATGGTGGCAGCGGCCTTATCCAATACGCTCTTTGCTGATTGCGCATAAGTAGAGAGGAGTGAAGAGTGGAAGGCGAAAAGTGCTATCGCAGCCACTCTTACAATGCTTAATCGTTTCATTTTATCGTAAATTATTTAATAAGTTATTCAAACTATTCTCGTCCTGAATCATTACCTCGCGTGGTTTCGAACCCATGGCCGAACCTACGATACCGGCTTTTTCCAACTGGTCCATCAGGCGTCCGGCACGGTTGTAGCCGATGGCAAACTTACGCTGTATGAGCGATGTTGAACCGCTCTGGTCGCGAACAATCAGGCGGGCGGCATCCTCAAACAGTGGGTCGAGGTGCTGCATATCTACATCCTTGCCAGCACCGTCGCCCATATCGGATTCGGGCATGTCGGGCTCGGGCAGTTCGAATGGAGCGCCGTAGCTCTGCTGCTCGCTGATATACTCGTTGATGCGTTCCACCTCGGGGGTGTCAACAAAGGCGCACTGTACGCGCTCGGGCTCTGAGCCGCCCACCAGTGCCAGCATATCACCACGACCGATGAGCTGCTGGGCACCTGTACGGTCGAGGATGGTCTTAGAGTCGATACCTGCCGAAACCTTGAAAGCGATACGGCTTGGGAAGTTGGCTTTGATGGTACCGGTGATGATATTGGTGGTAGGACGCTGTGTAGCGATAATCATGTGGATACCTACGGCACGTGCCAGCTGGGCGATACGTGCGATAGGCAGCTCAACTTCCTTGCCGGCAGTCATAATCAGGTCGCCGAACTCGTCGATGACCACCACGATATATGGCAGGAAACGGTGACCGTTGTTGGGGTTCAACTGGCGGTTTGTAAACTTCTGGTTGTACTCCTTGATGTTATGTGCACGGGCAATCTTCAGCAGGTCGTAGCGTGTGTCCATCTCCTTACACAGCGAGTTGAGTGTGCGTACCACCTTGGTGACGTCGGTAATAATCGGGTCGGCCTCTTCGTCGGGCACCTGTGCCAGGAAGTGGTTGCAGATGGGCTCGTAGAAACTGAACTCCACCTTCTTTGGGTCAACCAGAACAATCTTCAGCTCGGCAGGATGCTTCTTATATAATAAAGAGGTGATGATGGCGTTCAAACCAACTGATTTACCTTGACCGGTAGCACCGGCCACCAGCAGGTGGGGCGCTTTGGCCAGATCGAACATAAATACCTCGTTGGTGATGGTCTTACCGATAGCGCATGGCAGTTCCATCTTCGACTCCTGGAACTTCTTTGAGTTCAGGATTGACTCCATGGATACGGTTGATGGCTTGGCGTTTGGCACCTCGATACCTACTGTACCCTTACCAGGCATAGGAGCGATGATACGGATGCCGAGTGCTGCCAGGCTCAGGGCGATATCATCCTCAAGGTTTTTTACCTTCTGGATACGTACGCCTTGTGCCAGGGTAATCTCGTAGAGAGTGATGGTAGGACCTACGGTGGCCTTAATGCTTGAAATCTCTACACCAAAGGTGCGCAGCACATCCACGATACGGTTCTTGTTGGCATTCTGCTCGGTCATATCGATATAGGGTTTACCATCGTTGTCGTATTTCTTCAACAGGTCGAGGGTGGGGTACTTATAGTGCTCCAGATCGCGCTTGGGGTCGTAAGGCTCCATGCTGTCCTCGGTGTCGGCCACGGTCTTGGCATTGGCTGTCTCAGTATCGCCCTTGGCTTCTTCCACCACCATCTCTATATCGCCTGTAGCATCGGCCGGCTTAGTCTCGGTCTTGGCAGGCTTGGCAGGCTTGGGCAGCGGACCTTCCTTATAACTGATATCTTCGTTCTGATAGCCCTCGTCGATGACTACGGCGCCACCGTTATCGTCGAAAATCACCTCCTGCTTGGCTGGATCGTCGAATACCAATGTCTCCGACTCCTCGTTATCGTCAGTATCTGTAGTGTCGCCACCCTTGTTGACAGTAAACTTCACTTTGTTATAGTAGATAGCGGGATTAAGCAGCTTACGGATAAAGATGACCGTGGCGGCGCTAAAGTAGGTGAGGAATGCCACTGCCACCAGTATCAGGATGGCCGTGAGTCCGGGTGCTCCCACTAGGTTACCTATATAGTTGCTGATATACATGCCATGGTCGCCGCCAGGGTTGAAGCAGGTGTTGACAAACAGTGGCTCAAGGAATGTGGCCATTGTTACCGATGCCCAAATCATGAGCAGCATCGACGAAAGTGCCCACTTGAGCAAATTCACGCGGTAGGCCTTCATCAGGTGAATGGCCATAACAAACAGCAGTAGTGGCAGCAGAAATGCCGGCAAGCCAAAGCATCGCTTGATAAAGAACCACGACGCATAGGCACCCAGCGATCCGCAGGTGTTGGCAAACTCATGGTGTTCGTTCATCACCTCGCCATCTCGCGGTTCCTCTATCAGAGTCTGGTCGGCCGATCCTGTCGCGAAGTACGACACGAATGCAAAACACAGATAAATGGATATTCCAAACAGAATGGCACCGAGAATGAAACTCAGGCGCTCTTTATTATCGTTGTTCGAGTTCTTTTTCTTTACTTTCTTCATGTAGTTTTATGCTATTTTCGTGCAAAAGTAGCTAAAATCGTTCATATTTCATCATAAATCGGGATTTTTTTTATAATTTTGCACGCAGAAATGAAAAAGTTGATACAAAACAAGGTAGATAAGAAGGCTATTTCACAATTTCCGCGTGCATATTTCGACGGAAGAATAGTTGTGGTGGTATCGCAATCCGAAGCCGAGCGGGCAGTTGATTACCTGCTGTCTCATCCCGTGCTGGGTTTTGATACCGAAACGCGCCCCAGTTTTAAGAAGGGGGTGCACCACAAGTGTTCGTTGCTGCAGGTTTCAACAGCCGAATGCTGTTTTCTGTTCCGTCTGAATCATATCGGGTTGTGCCCTGCCGTTAAGCGTTTGCTGGCCGATAACACCGTCACCAAGGTGGGACTGGCGTGGCGAAACGATGCGCTGGGGTTGCACCAGTTGGGTGAGTTCGAGATGGGCGAGTTTGTGGATTTGCAGGATATGGCCCGAAAGATTGGTATCGAGGACCAGAGTCTGGCCAAGCTCTATGCCAATGTGTTTGGCGAGCGTATCAGCAAGCGCGAGCAGCTTACCAATTGGGAGCGCGATGTGCTCGACGAGCATCAGAAGCGTTATGCAGCTACCGATGCATGGGCCTGCGTGATGCTTTATAATGAATTTAAAAGAATGATTGAAAATAATGATTATCAACTGGTTATAGTGCCAGAAATATCAACTAAGAATAATGAAGAAACTATATCTTAAGCGAGGCAAGGAAGAGAGCTTGCTGCGTTTCCATCCATGGGTGTTCTCAGGCGCCATTGCGCAGGCTGATGATGATTTGAAAGATGGTGATTTGGTGCGTGTGTTAACGAATCATGGCGATTTCATCGCTGTGGGTCACTTTCAGATGGGGTCTATCGCCGTACGTGTACTCTCGTTCCGTGATGTGGATATCGATGCCGATTTCTGGGCGTCGCGACTGGCCTCGGCACTCAAAGTGCGCCAATCCATCGGTATTGCCGATAATCCGCAGAACAATACCTATCGACTGGTTCATGGCGAAGGCGACAACCTGCCCGGACTGATTATCGACGTTTACGACCGTACGGCTGTGATGCAGGCCCACAGCATTGGCATGCACCTGCAGCGCAAGCAGATTGCCGAGCAGCTGGTTAAGGTGATGGGCAGTCGTATTGATAATGTATATTATAAGAGCGAGACTACGCTGCCGTTCATGGATGATATGGAAAACGGCTTCGTATATGGCGGCTCAGATGATAATGTGGCACTTGAGAACGGTCTGAAATTCTATGTCGATTGGCTTCGCGGACAGAAGACCGGTTTCTTCGTGGATCAGCGCGACAATCGCTCTCTGCTGGAGCGCTATTCGGCTGGCAAGAGCGTGCTCAATATGTTCTGTTATACCGGTGGATTCTCGGTTTATGCCATGCGTGGTGGTGCCAAACTGGTGCACTCGGTTGACAGTAGCGCTAAGGCTATCGAGCTCACCAACCGCAATGTAGCTCTGAATTTTGAGGGCGACCAGCGCCACAAGGCTTTCTGCGAAGATGCTTTCAAGTATCTGGAGCAGGCAGGCAATAATTACGACTTGATTATTCTCGACCCGCCCGCATTTGCCAAGCACCGTGGTGCCCTGCATAATGCGTTGAAGGGTTATACCCGCTTGAACAATAAGGCTTTCCAGAAGATTCAGCCAGGCGGTATCCTGTTCACGTTCAGTTGTTCGCAGGTGGTTACGAAAGACCACTTCCGCAATGCCGTGTTCACCGCAGCAGCCCAGGCAGGCCGCAAGGTGCGCATCCTGCACCAGCTGCACCAGCCTGCCGATCATCCTATTAATATCTATCACCCTGAGGGCGAGTATCTGAAGGGTTTAGTACTGTTTGTAGAGTAGGATATTATGCTGAACCGAATCAAGGCATTCATCGATCGCAACGACCTTCTCAATAGCTCCGATTTGCATTTGGTAGGACTGAGCGGGGGAGCCGATTCGGTGGCACTGCTCCTGATTTTAAAGGAGTTGGGCTATAGGATTGAGGCTGCGCATTGTAATTTTCGTTTACGTGGCGAAGAGAGCGATCGCGACGAGCAGTTTGTGCGCAGTCTTTGTAAGCAGCATGATATTCCGCTGCACGTAATTCATTTTGAGACAAGAGAATATGCTGCATTGCATCAAGTAAGCATTGAGATGGCGGCGCGCGATTTGCGCTACGGTTATTTCCGTCAGCTGTGTCAGGATATCGGAGCCGCAGATATATGCATTGCTCACCATCGCAACGATGCTGTTGAAACGTTGCTCATGAACCTGCTGCGTGGTGCTGGCATACATGGACTGACGGGTATCCGTCCCAAGAACGATATCGTTCGCCGCCCATTATTGTGTATTAATCGAGAGGAAATCCTACAATATCTTGATTCCATCGGGCAACTTTACGTTACCGACTCAAGCAATCTTGAGCCCGACGTGCTGCGTAATAAGATACGCCTCAAGGTGTTACCACTTCTCGAAGAAATCGCCCCTGGCGCAGCCGAAAATATCGGTAAAAGCGCCCTTTTCTTAGGCGAGGCTGAGAAGATGTATAATCGCGGATTTGAGTCAGAGAGGCAGGCATGCCTGCATCATGACAGTAGCGTTGGTATCGATGAGCTGCTGCAGAGCTCATCGCCATCCTCGTTTCTGCACGAGTGGCTCACGCCGATGGGGTTCAACTCTACACAGACCGAACAGATACTGAGCAGCTTGACCGAGACAGGCCGCGAATTTCATTCGGCCACACATATATTGGTGGTAGATCGCCAGCAGCTGATTGTTGAACGTCATGCCCAGCCATGCAAAACGCTCAAGATTCCTGAGTGGGGCACTTATCGCTACGACGACTCAAAGGCTTTTAGGTTTGAGATGACCGACGAGCTCAGTCCGTCGCGCACTGCCGATGTGGCTACGGTTGATGCCGACAAAGTGCAGTTTCCGCTCACTTTGCGCCCAGTGCAGCAGGGTGATCGCTTCGTACCGTTCGGCATGAAAGGCAGCAAATTGGTAAGCGACTTTCTGACCGACCAAAAACTCACTATCTTTGAGAAGCGTCGCCAGCTGGCTGTTGTTGATGCTTCAGGTGCCATTGTGTGGCTGGTAGGTCGTCGCACCGACAATCGCTTCCGTGTAGGCGATGAAACCACTCAAGTATTACGTATATCAATTACCAAATAAACTGGACATGAAAAAGTTAGTTGCTTTTTTAGTAATTATTGGCGCCATTGCCTTGGGATTGATGGTCACCACGCCCGATCGTCAGCAGCATGTAGATACGATTAAATCGGTGGTTAAGGGTGCTGTTAGTGCCGAGCTGCGCGATAACCATATCGATGGTCCGTTGGGTTCGATAGCCTCGGTTGCTGCCACCACAGCCATCGATCAGTTTCTGAACACCAGTTTTCTGGTGCGCGACCATCGTTTTTATAGTCTGGGCTTTGTGGATTACAATGGCGAGTTTGTGATGGTGTCATTAGGTATCTTTAACCACGTTTACACCCTCGACGAGGATCAAGCCCGCCAGCTTATCAAAAGTAAACTCGAAGAAATTAATCCCTTGGATTTTCTGCACAAAGACTGAAAGAATAGCGGATTGAAAGCATAAAAAATGAGGCCTGCACTTGATGCAGACCTCTTTTTTCTGTCTTGTGTGTGTTAATCACCGTTAGGACCGTCGCCTGGATCATTGCCGCCGCCACCAGTGTTACCACCGGTATTGCCGCCAGTGTTGCCGCTGCCATTTTCTTGCTGCTCGTCGTCATCGTTGGTGTTGTCTGTATTACCTGAAAACAGGTTCTTGATGTTTACAAACTCAGCCTTTTTGATGAACTCGCGGCTCGACAGGTTGTCTTCTGCGGTCTGGTCGGGCAAGAATCGGATGTGAAGTGCCGACAGGTGCTGATTTACGTTGAAATCTTCGGCTTTGTCGGCGCCACCTTTAGCACACTCACATGTCAGATAGAAAGTACCAAGTCCGGCCACCTTTACCTTCTTCGAGTCGAGAAGCAATTCAAGCAGACAGTTCTTGAACTTCTTGATGACGCCTTCTACCACGTCCTCGGTGAATACTGACCCGTGTTCAGCGATGTGCTTAGCCATCTTTGTCAGGGTCATGGTTTCGGTACTCTTCAGTCGGGCGTACCACTTCCCGTACATCGCCGACTCTGAATCTTTGATGTCATTCTGATAAACTTCATAAAGAATTTTACTCATGGTATAAGATTATTAAGTGAAACATTATCGAGGTCAGGATTATCCTGCCTTTCTTGTTTACAAAGGTACTAAAAATAATTGAATTATGCAAGTGTTTTAAAGAATTTCTTTAGATAAATAATGTTAACGTGGAATAGGGGTTAAATGGTGATTGACTGTAAAGAAAAACGAGCCGTAACCTCATGCTCGACGAGGTTACGGCTTGTAACGATTGAGATGTAGTTACGCACTCTTTTTGCGATAGTGTCCGTTTTTGATACGATCTACGATATGATAGGTGCTGACGAACTTGCCTATATATCTTTCGGCTGATTTCCAGGCAATGCCCAGGCTGGTGGCTGCCTGTTTGCAGTCTTGGGTAGTAAAATCGGTAGCGAGCGCATGGTAAAGCGACTGTTCGGCTGCCGACAACGTGATGCCGGTAACCAGGCTTTTCGTATCATCATGTGGTAGCAGGTTGGCATACACATGTGTGGTGTGGTTAATCAGGCAGTTGGCTATAGTCATGGCGGTACAGAAATCATCTTCGGCGCATACGAGTGTCTGCGACAGTGGCTCAAGCTTTGGCTGGTGGTCGTCGCAACGCAGCACGGTAAGCACCATGGCCAGGCGGAATGTGGCCAGTCCCAGTCGCTTCACAAACGCATCGAGCTGCTCGCCGTAGAGTCCAATCTGCTCCAGCAGCAGATTGGCGAAGTAATCATTAAAACGCTGTTGTTGCTCAATGCTGAGTACGAACTGCAGCGCATGCATCTTCTGCTTCTCCAGTTCGTGATAAAGCTCATGATATCGCTGTCCCACTTTGTATAGCTGGTCGGATATAGGTTCGTCACACTTGGCAAACACGTTTCGCCACTCATGCTTGCTGCGCAGATTGTAGAACAGAAATCGGTTGGCCAGTCCGTTCTCTACCTGCTGGGGCGATAACAGCTGTGGTATCTGGCCGGGTGTACAGGTCAGGAGTGCAGCCAATCGCGGACAGTTCAAGTTCACGTGCTCATCGTCTTTACGTCTGTTGTAGCTGATGGCTTCGTGATGGAATGCCTTGCGCAGTCCGTCGCTATAGTCACCATAGTCTTGTTTCAAGGCCTGTGTCAGCGTGTCGGCCTCGGTTTCGAAGATGATGCCCCATTCGTCGTTATCGGCCAGCGCCTGATAGGCAGCGGTGGCCGATGAGTTGGCAGGGATGAACACCGACTGATAAACCGGTTTTTCGGGTTCCTGCTGGTTGGCACGCATTTTTTTATCAAGTGCATTCCATTTGGCCAGATTCTGTTTGTAGTTGTCCTGCTTGGCCTCATACTGTTGGCGTATTTCACGTTCAATCGGCATCAACAGTTGTCGGCAGTCGGATATAATACCTTTGTCGGCTCCCGATGGTGCATCGATGAGCGTATAGAACGGGGGATACACACGCTTACCGTCATAGATGCCGAAAATGCCAGGCATGGCTCCAGAGTAGAGTGTAAGGGCTGCGAGTATCACTTTGTCGCGGCCTTCAATCTCGGTTTGTGTTTCTACAGGCACACGGAGTAGGGTGGGCAGCTTGCTATGGTCAAGTTTGTCAGAAAAAGTTTCGGTGTATTGCGCAGCGCTGGCCGCACTACACTCCATGCTGTTTCCCTCAAATCCCTCATTCCCCTCACGATTGAGGGGATTTGAGAAATTTACAGAATTATTAGAATAAACGTTATTACTACCATTAGCCGAGTTTTCTACAGCAACGTGAGGGCTTGAGGCATTTGAGGGAAACTGTCGGCCGATGGCGCTGAGATCGACACCTGCCTGCTGCGCCATTTTGTAAAAACTTGCGATAGAGGTTCGGCCATCGTGCTTGGCGAGGCATTCCTGCCATTTCTTATCGCAGTCCTGGGCACGGTACTTACTGCTTTGGGCGCAGAGCTGGTGATATAAGTTACGGCCGTCGGCACCCAGACCGTCGGCTAGTGCAAAGCCCAGTAGCAGGTAGTCGTCGTAGCTCTCGGCTATGTTGGCACCTATTCTGAGCAGCTCTTCTACGGTGGCTTTCGCCTTTTCAAACTCAGCGCATGGCTCGTTGCTCACAATGTTGGCCTTGGGTTCATCGCCTGCAGCAGCCCAAGCCATGGGGTCAAATTTATTTTCCATATTTATTTTATTGATTAATAATACTCATAAAGATTTGGTGCGAGATACGCATCAGGGTCGTAGCACAGAAAACATGCTCTTGATGGATTACCGCACATCTTATCTACCTGCTTGTCAGTCAGGTGATAGGTGTGCATCAGATAGTTGCGTACAGCCTGGAACCATGTGCGATGGTCGCAGCGCGAAAGGTCGATATGGATGAACCATTTCAGTCCTTGTCCACGTGGCGAACGGAAGAGTAGCAATGTTTCGAACATTGGGTCGTGGATAAGCAACTCGAACAGTTTCTCCACTCTCTCTCCGAGGTAGTCGAGATCCATGCACAGTATGCTCGAATGGCACACGAGCGATGTGTCGCTGCAATAGCTGAATATGCCACTTGGCGTAATGTAGTCAAGGTGCTGCCCCTTGTACTGTCGTGCCTTGTCGTCATCGTCGATGGCTCTCAAGTCGCGAGTCTCAGGCAAGTATCTGCGGGTATGCACATACTGATAAACTTGGAACAATGAAACCGGCTCGGCAGTCGGCCACTTGTTTGTAATCGGCTTCATAAAGAAGCTCATCCGTGCTTCGGCAGCATTCCAGCTGCTGGCGGATTGTGGGGTGTTTTTATGATCCTTCATACTATTCTTGTAATTTTATGTATGAGGTTTACCCACTCGCACAAACGGACTTCGGTATAGTGGTTACGTGTTCACCTTATCCGTCCCCAGAGCCCGTGCTCGGTTGATGCCCCAGGTGTCGATATCTGAGTGCGAAATTACGATGTTTTTCTGATACAGGCAAAAAATGTGTTGACTTCGTGTAAATAGGTGAATGCCGGTTTATTGACGGTTTTCGGCGGGGGATTGACCTGCTGTGGGCAGATTTTTAGCACAAAAGATAGGGAAAGCGTCAAAACAATGCTTTTAATTGACCTGCTTTTACTTTCACAGGTTAATAAAAAGGCTGTTATTGACTTTTCAAGTGAAAATTGAGGTCAATAATAAAGGCCAGTCCCCTCGGGAACTGGCCTGTTGTTAATATTTTTAGGTATCACAAAGTCAAAAACTTGCCAAGAAATTCTCGATTTTCTGGTTGAAATCAGTTTGTTGAGCCTTATTTTCTGAGTTATCTATATGCGCCAGTTTGTGTTTCTCTGCTTTTATAGCACCCATTTTCACAATTTGTCCTTTATAGTTTGACGTGATATAATCTAAAAGCAAGGAATGCATGCTATTATCTTTAATGTTACACCAGTACATTAAACGCATTACGAAATAACCACTTAATGCATTCCGGCGCTTAATCTTATCAATTTCCAGTGCGTCTATGTGAGCAAGAAGTTTTCTTACTTTCATAACTTGGGCTTTGTTCTCTCTTCCCCATAACCTAAGTTCAGTGGTGCTTAGTCCAGTTGCTTTCGCTTCAACAGTGGCACGGCAAATAACATAATCCGTCCATTGGTCAACATTCAGCATGTGGAACAATTCTACAATGGTTTCCTGAGCATTCTCTGCTGTCATAATGCCATTCATGATGTCGTTATCAATGTTGGCATTAGAATCTTTCAGGCGGTCGATTATGCGCTTGGAATGTTGGAACGTAATATCGTAACACTTATCGTGCAACTCCATACATTCACCAGGATTTTGTCTGATGTCATTCTCACGGTTTATAACCTCTATACATAGTGCTATGTTCTCCTCGGCAGTTTTTAGGTAAGCAACAAGCTCTTTATAAAGCTCTTGTACATTCTGTCCGTATGAGTCCAGTCCAAATAAATCTGGCGAGTATGTTCCGTTTAGTAATGGCGAGCGTTCAAATACCGAAGGTGTCTTAGTATCAGTAGGCAATTGCTTCCTCGACGAGTAGCATAGCTTTGTAACTGCCCTTCTGATACCGCTGAGCGTACAATGGATGCGGTTCATCGTGCGTTCGGCAGTGGTGAAATATGTATTATGGTCAGTGGCATATTCTTCGTTGAACGACACGCCCCATTTTCTTAAGCGCATATTCTCCATCATCGCAAAGTTGTGGCTGTTGCGGATATTGAGCTTAAACTGTAAAATATCCCAATCCGTCCACTTACGCTGCTGCAAACCGTAAACAAAACTATCTGCAGATGCCTGAGGAAGGGATTGGTCAAGCATCTGTAGAGAATCTTCAGTCTTTTCTATATGGTTGTCTAATATCATAATAAATTGTTGGTAAAAATTATAGTTTAATTGATTGCAAAGGTACTGATAATAATTGAATCAGCCAAATGTTTCCCATATTAAAAAATGTTGAATATG
This sequence comes from Xylanibacter ruminicola, assembly GCA_015060625.1. Classification (GTDB taxonomy): domain Bacteria; phylum Bacteroidota; class Bacteroidia; order Bacteroidales; family Bacteroidaceae; genus Prevotella; species Prevotella ruminicola_D. The sequence continues at coordinate 229,908 of SUYC01000001.1, forward strand.
CTATAAAGACTGTTGTCGGGATATCGAAAATCATTATATTTTCATTTTTTTCTTCCTAAAACATAACTAATTCCAATTAATTTTGTACCTTTGCCCACGGTCCGGAGGAGAAATACCGGGCCAGTAAAGAAGCATTTGCTATTATTTCGCGTTAAGCCAATATGCCTAGGAAACAAATTGGGATAAGAAACGTACAGAAGTAATAGACTTTGTGGGGTGCAGGAAAGTGCATGCCCATTCCTCATCGATATAGCAATGTATTCACGCCAATAGGCGTGGTGCATTCTTATAGGTGAGGATGGGGCCCAATTCCTAGGCATACCCCAGCTTAACGCATAAGAGGCATCACGCTTTCTTTATGCGTAAAAGCGATTGATAGTCAGATGCCAGTAATGACTAAGAAACTATCAATCGAACAATGGCAAATAATAGCAATTTGGGTGCAGCCAAGGCTGCTAAAAATGATGAATTTTACACGCAGTATGCGGATATTCAGAAGGAGATTAATGCCTATCTGGAATACAATCCTGATACATTTCGGAACAAAACTGTCTTACTGCCCTGCGATGATCCGGAATGGAGTAACTTCACCCGCTTTTTTGCACAGAACTTTGAGCGGCTGGGGTTGAAACGACTCATCAGTACCAGCTATGCTGTGGAAAGTAAGAAGTATAAGAACTATCAACCATCGCTTTTTGAGACAGAGAGCCCGATGTTTGATATTGACAAGACTCGAATCAAGGGAAAAATATTCGAGTTGACGCATGATACCAATCAGAATGGACGAATAGATATTGACGACCTGGAATGGCACTATCTTGAGGGAGATGGTGACTTCCGCAGCAAAGAGGTTTGCAAGTTGAGAGATGAGGCGGACATCATCGTCACAAATCCGCCATTCTCGCTGTTTAGAGAGTTTGTGACATGGATTGTCGATGCAGGAAAACAGTATCTCATAATTGGGAATATCAATGCAACACATTATAAAGATATTTTTCCCCTGATTAGAGATAATAAGATGTGGCTGGGAAGTTCGTATTTTAATGGTGGAGCTGCATTCTTTATAGCTGACGCCTCCTTATATGACCCTAGCAAAATGTCGAATCAGAAAAACGCTTTTTTTCAAAACGGACAATTTCTTTGGAGGGTGAATGGAGTAAGATGGTTTACTAATCTTGACCATGGCCGACGTCATGAACCATTGAGGCTAATGACGATGAAAGATAATCTTCGCTACGGAAAAAATAAAACACTGAGGGAACGGGGATATGTACACTACGATAACTATGATGCTATTGACATTCCTTCAATAGAATGTATTCCCTCCGATTATCAAGGTGATATGGGAGTCCCTGATTCCATTTTGGAAAAGTACTGTCCTGAACAATTTGAGATTATCGGACTTGGAGCAGGCGACCTTGCTAAAGAAATTGGTATTACCAAAAATTATCGGGGACGTTCTGATTTGGCCTTTACCGACCCTCTAACAAACAAACCTTCATGTCCCTATTCAAGAATATTAATCCGCAAAAAACAATAACAGATATGAAACCTACACTTATTACAGATTGGACCATTGGTGACATTTGCATAGGATTCCAGTACAACGAATATGAAGGAAAGGGCCTTTATGGCCTTTCGGGCAGACTGACTATTCAGCCTGAGTTTCAGCGCCATTACCTCTATGCTGAAAATGGTGGCAAAAAGGAAGTTGATGTCATCCAGTCAGTACGCAATGGATATCCCTTAGGATTGATATATTTCTCAAAAGTAGGCGATGATCGTTACGAAGTACTTGACGGCCAGCAACGCATTACATCATTAGGCCGTTTTATCACAGAGAAGTTTGCTTGGATAGATGCCGACGGACGGCCTTGGTACTTTACTTCGTTGAATCCAGAGGAACAAACGAAGTTCTTAAATACCAAACTTCTAATCTATGTTTGCGAGGGTACGGAGAAGGAAATCAAAGACTGGTTCCGCACTATCAACATCGTGGGTATTCCGCTGAATCAGCAAGAGACGCTCAACGCTGTGTATAGCGGTCCGTTTGTAACCTTGGCAAAGGAAGAATTTAGCAATTCGAATAATACGAGCATTAACAAATGGAGCTGTTTTATTCCAGGCACGGCTAAACGCCAGGACTATCTCGCAGCTGCACTCGAATGGGTGAGTCGTGGTCATGTAGAAGATTACATGTCGGCTCATCGTTACGACACAAATATAATAGAGCTCAAAGCCTATTTTACGTCAGTTATCGATTGGATCACATCCGTTTTCGATTTCACTCCAGAAAAGGAAATGTGTGGTTTGAAATGGGGCGAACTTTATGAACGTTTCCATAAAACCGCCTACAATCCAACTATGATTGCTGCAAAGGTAAAGGAACTCTACGAGAGTTTTTATGTGAAAGACAAGAAAGGCATCTATGAGTATGTGCTTGATGGTTGCCAAAACACCAAACTGCTGAACGTGCGAGTATTCGACGAACCAACGAAAAAAGCTGTATATGCTCAGCAGACGAAAGCTGCTAAAGAAAAAGGGGAGAGCAACTGTCCGCTTTGTGCTATTGGTCACGATGCAAATCATACCAAGATCTGGGACTTGAAAGACATGGATGCCGACCATGTGACAGCATGGAGTAAAGGTGGGGCTACTGATCTTAGTAACTGTCAAATGCTCTGCAAAACTCATAACAGAGCAAAAGGAAATAGATGAAATCTTATATTTTTCTGGCGCGGGGGGGAGAGTGCTTGAAATTGCAAAAGAGTATCGTGAGAAATTACTCCATCAGTGGAGTCTCTTTAAAGAGGGTAAGCGTATTAAAATAATAACTGTAAGAAAAAAGAAATAGCATATGTATAAGAAAGAAGGTTATTGGGATGTAAAACCAAAGATCAGAAGTCTCTCGTTCCCCAAACGAGGCAAGTTTCAGGTCGATCTTCAGGATGGCCGTTCGGTGGTGATGCCTATTTCTGCATTTCCCTCACTCAAAAAGGTTCCTACGAAAGAACGTAATAAATGGTATTTGATGGGGGGTGGTGTTACATGGGATTCATGCCCAGAAGTTATCCATATTGAGCAAATTCTTGGTAACTATGCCAACTACGCCCACGAGTCAAGCGCATTAAAGTAAATAATATATCCCCTCGAAATTGAGGGGGTATATTATTTACTTTCTTTATATTTGCTGCGATTTTGGAACTTTGTATCTTGCTCGAACGAGAATGATGCTGTGGAGGGCAGTGAGGCTGAGAAGAAGTATTTTTCGCAGTGGAACCCATGCGAGGCTCTGACAGCTCTGCAAGAGTATGTGGAGAATGTGACCAACCCCAAATCCAAGATTTTTATCCGCGTGGAGGACCGTAGTACCTGAATAAGGTTTACGTGGTTCGATATCCTTATCCCGAGGGCTGGCAAGAAAAAACTCAATCTTTTATTATTAATTCACGAATTTGTTTTGGAGTTACAAATATAATTCGTATCTTTGCAACGCTCTTGTATGAGAGCTAAATGATATTATTGCTCAAATTCTCTACCGAACTTCCACCTCGACAAAGAAAAGAGCATATAACACATCCGAAGAGCTGCGCTTAAGCGTAGACTCCTCCAAGGATGTGTATGGTTGTGGAAGGCCAGGTAGAGAATTGGATGGAAGCTACGCTTTTTTCTGTTCAGATTTGAGCGCTGGCTGAAAAGTTGAACAAAAAACATTGATGTAAAGATACTCATATGGAACCAATAACATCAAACTGGAAAACCGGTGACATCGTTACTCTTCAGCGTGCTGAAAAGACGCTGAAAACTACAGATAATTCATTTTTTAAGGAGTTTGTAAATTCGCACTACGTATGTGTTCGTGAAGCATCTAAGGGTGAGCGAGGCATATTGGTGAAAGTGCTCGGCAAAGCGCCTGATAGCTCATTAGAGATTATTGAAGATAGACCTTTTGCAAAAGATGGCGTTGATCAAATGTTTGATAATGTCACTTATTATAGTTATCCTTTTGCTAAAGCCATCGAGATAGAAGAGGTGCTCAGTATTATCCGCCATAACCCAGAGCTATTAAATGTATTCGAATCGATTTCGATGCATATCGATACCGAGGCCACATTCTGGGTTAGAGAAACAACACGCAATATGCTGTTTATGAAACAACTGCAATTTTTTGATGCCAGTCAAAGTCTGACCTGTGTCGCTAAAGAAAACAAAGCACACTACCGACTATCGATAGTGTACTACTATAATTCCGAATTAGTTTGGTGATTTTATTCCTCAAGCAACGCCTGGCAGCCTTCGATAACATCCTGCCAGGTGGCTTCGAAATCGCCGGTGTACCATGGGTCGCTCACATCTTCACCATAGCGGTTGGAACTGGGAGCGATGAGGTCGAGTAGCTTCACAATCTTGCCTTCGGGATCGCCACCACAGATGCGGGTCATATTGCGGATGTTGGCCGAGTCCATACCTATCAGCAGGTCGTAACGCTGATAATCGGCGCGCGTCATCTGGCGGGCAGCATGGCCCTGGCAGCCAATGCCGTGCTCGGCCAGCTTGCGGCGGGCTGGGGGATAGACGGGATTGCCAATCTCCTCGGTAGAGGTGGCTGCTGAGGCTATCGCATACTGCTGATCCTTGCCTGCCTCGTGCACCAGATATTTCATCACGTATTCTGCCATCGGACTGCGACAAATGTTGCCGTGGCAAACAAATAATATTTTCTTCATTGCGTCATCTATAATAGGAAAAAGAAGAATGCCTCTCAGTTACGAGAGGCATCCGTTATATTTTAGCCGTTCATCGATAGGAGGAACTCCTCGTTGGTACGAGTGGTTACTAATCGGTCGCGAACGGTGCTCATGGCTTCGATAGGATTCATATCGGCTATGAACTTACGCATAATCCACATGCGGTTGAGTGTGGTGTCATCAAGCAGCAGATCGTCGCGGCGAGTAGATGACAGCACGATGTCGATAGCTGGGAAGATGCGCTTGTTGGCCAGCGAACGGTTGAGCTGGATTTCAGAGTTACCTGTACCCTTGAACTCCTCGAAGATAACCTCGTCCATCTTCGAACCGGTATCAACCAGAGCAGTGGCAATAATGGTGAGCGAACCGCCACCCTCGATGTTACGGGCAGCACCGAAGAAACGCTTAGGCTTCTGCAGGGCATTACTATCCACACCACCGGTAAGAATTTTACCTGAGGTAGGTGCTACAGTGTTGTAAGCACGAGCCAATCGGGTGATTGAGTCAAGGAAGATGACTACGTCGTGACCGCACTCTACCATGCGCTTGGCCTTTTCGAGTACGATACCGGCAATCTTCACGTGGCGCTCGGCTGGCTCGTCGAAGGTTGAGGCTATCACCTCGGCATTAACGGTGCGTGCCATATCGGTAACCTCCTCAGGGCGCTCGTCGATGAGCAGCATCATGATATAAGCCTCGGGGTGGTTGGCGGCAATGGCGTTGGCGATATCCTTCATCAGAACGGTTTTACCGGTCTTAGGCTGAGCCACAATCAGGGCACGCTGACCTTTACCGATTGGTGAGAAGAGATCGACAATACGAACCGATGGGTTGGTGGTGGCACGATCGCCGCAAAGGGTGAACTTCTCCTCGGGGAACAGAGGTGTGAGGTGTTCGAAGGCCACGCGGTTGCGCACCTCGTCGGGATGGCGACCATTGATGCTCTTTACATCAGTCATGGCAAAGAACTTCTCGCCCTCGTGTGGTGGGCGAACGCTGCACTCTACCACGTCGCCGGTCTTCAAACCGTAGCGCTTAATCTGCTGGGGCGATACATACACATCGTCGGGCGACGACAGGTAGTTGTAATCGCTCGAACGCAGGAAACCGTAGCCGTCGGTAAGTATCTCGAGCACGCCGTTGGCATCAATCAGGTCGGCAAAGTCGTAGCGTGGCTGCGAACTTGGTACGGCATTGCGATTGACAATGGGCTGTTCGGTAGTAACGGGTGTTACTGGGCGATCGAACATGTCGAGTGTTGGAATGGCACTCTGGTCCTCGATGGGGATATCCAGTATGGTGATAAAGTCAGTACCATCACCTGGGTCGCCCATCCAAACACCGTTCTCGTCAACTTCGTCGGTCAGAGGGTCGGGCAGGGCCTCGTTGGTCATAGGTTCTGCTTCGGGCTCATACTCTGGCTCTGGTTCTGGCGCTGCAACCTTTGTGGCAGCCATCTTTTCGCGCAGCTGCTCGATAGCGTTGGGAGCCACCTCGTCGTCGGCATTATCGGCACCAACGGCAAACTGCGCTGCTTCGGGCACTACAAACTCCTCGGTCTCGGCAGCGGCTTTGGCGGCAGCAGCCTCCATGGCAGCGCGTGCAGCAGCTTCTTCGGCCTCTTTCTCGGCTTTGCTCTTACGACCGCGCTTCTTGGGTTTGGGCGCCTCTTCAGGAGCTGCAGCCTCAGGGGCAGCAGGCATATCGGCAAACAGCTGTGGCTGCTCGGCCTTTTTGCGGGTGCGATTACTCTTTGAGTCGAGATTCTCGCCATCCTCACCATTTACGGTATAAACCTTGCTTGTATCTTTCTTTGCAATACGTGTACGCTTGCGCTTTGGCGAATCCTCGGCAACTGTAGCGCTCTGTTCGGCTGCCTTGTCGAGTATGGCATACACCACGTCAGTAAGCTGGTCGTCGGGCGAAACCTTAATACCAAGCTCGTCGGCAATACCCACAAGCTGGGGTATATCCATAGATTCTAATTCTTCTTTTGTATACATATAATATGTACTTAAATTACTTTTTTGATTCTGAAAAGATTTTGTGGAAATGCTTCGCGAACGGAAGCACTGATTAGAAAAATCGATGCAAAGGTAAGCATATTTTTGCTAACTGCCAAATAATTTCGAAAAAATTTTGTATTGCACTCGACTTTTCGTATCTTTGCACCCAAAATTGATATAACTTATGGAAATTAAGAAAGCAGAATTTACATTAAGCGCTCCGATGGAGTCGATGTGTCCGAAGGATACCAAGCCCGAGTACGCCTTTATTGGTCGTTCGAACGTAGGCAAATCGAGCCTGATAAATATGCTCACCGGCAAGAAGAATCTGGCCAAGACCAGTGCTACACCCGGTAAAACGCTGCTCATCAACCACTTTATTATTAATAACGAGTGGTATCTGGTGGATTTGCCAGGCTACGGATTTGCCAAGCGTTCCAAGAAAGAGGTGCAGAAACTGGAGCAGATGATTAACGGCTATATTCTGCAGCGCGAACAACTGGTAAACGTGTTTCTGCTGATCGATATACGTCTGGAGGCACAGAAAATTGACCTGGAGTTTATCGAGTGGCTGGGTACCAGCAGTGTGCCCTTTGCCATTATATTTACCAAGGCCGACAAGCTGAGCGCCAGCAAGGTGCTGCAGAACCAGAATGCCTACAAGAAGGTGCTGAGCGAAACATGGGAGGAACTGCCTCCGATATTTGTTACCTCGTCGGAAAAGAAACAAGGTCGCGACGAAGTTCTGGATTATATTGAACAGATTAATAAGGAGTTGAAGGATAATGGCTAAAGAAAATCCATACTTAGACGTGCAGCACCTCACTAAGTCGTTTGGCTCGTTGGTGTTGTTTCGTGATTTAAGCTTTTCGATAGCCGAAGGACAGAAGGTTGGTTTGATAGCCAAGAATGGTACGGGTAAAAGTACGCTGTTATCCATCTTGAGCGGTAAGGAGGGTTACGACGAGGGTGATATTATCTTCCGTCGCGACCTGCGTGTGGGCATGCTGGAACAGAGCCCGGCATTCGACCCTAACGAGAGCGTGCTGGATGCGTGCTTCCGCTCGAACTCTGTTCGCTCGCAAGGCGAGAATCACGAGGGTAACCCGGAAAAGGTGCTCAAGGCCAAGCAGGTGCTGACACAGCTGAAGATTCGCGACCTGGAGCAGCCTATGCGCCAACTGAGTGGAGGTCAGCAGAAGCGCGTGGCGCTGGCCAACGTGCTGATTACCGATCCCGACTTGCTGATTCTGGACGAGCCTACCAACCACTTGGATTTGGAGATGATTGAATGGCTGGAGGGCTATCTGAACCGTGGCAACAAAACGCTGCTGATGGTAACCCACGACCGATTCTTCCTGGATCGTGTGTGCTCGGTTATCCTCGAACTCGACGACCAGACCATCTATTCCTATCGTGGCAATTACAGCTACTATTTGGAGAAACGTCAGGAGCGTATCGATAATCGTCGTGCTGAGATTGCGCGCGCCAACAACCTGTATCGCACCGAGCTGGAGTGGATGCGTCGCATGCCTCAGGCCCGTGGGCATAAAGCCCGCTACCGCGAAGAGGCTTTCTACGAACTGGAGAAGGTTGCCAAGCAGCGCATAGAGGAACGACAGGTGCGACTGAAATCGCGCAACGTATATATCGGCTCTAAAATCTTTGAGTGCCAGTATGTCTCGAAAGCCTTTGAGCGCCCCGATGCCGAGCCATTAACGATACTCAAGGACTTCTATTACAACTTCTCGCGATTCGAGAAGATGGGTATTGTGGGCAACAACGGCACAGGCAAATCTACCTTCATTAAAATGCTGCTGGGCCAAGTGGCACCCGATAGCGGCAAGTTTGATATCGGTGATACCGTGCGCTTCGGCTATTTCTCGCAGGAAGGCTTGCATTTTGATGATACACAGAAGGTTATCGACGTGGTGAAAGATATAGCCGACTATATCGATATGGGCGGCGGCAAGCATCTGACGGCCTCACAGTTCCTGCAGCATTTTATGTTCACACCCGAGCAGCAGCATAACTACGTGTATAAACTGAGCGGTGGTGAGCGTCGCAAACTATACCTCTGTACGGTGCTGATGAAGAACCCCAATTTCCTGGTACTCGACGAGCCTACGAACGATCTTGATATCGTGACTTTGCAGATTCTGGAAGAGTACCTGCAGGATTTCCCCGGTTGCGTGATTGTGGTTAGTCACGACCGCTACTTTATGGATAAGGTGGTTGACCATCTGCTGGTGTTCAAGGGTAATGGAAATATCAAGGATTTCCCCGGCAACTACACGCAGTATCGCGAATGGGAAAAGCTGCAACCCGATGCCCCCGCTAGTACCAGCGCCCGATCGGGCGCTGGAAAAGATTCCAGGGAAGCTAGAAGTTCTAGCCCTGCTAGTTCCTCTAGCTCCACAGCTGGCGATGTCGCCAGCAGCGGTAAGCGAAAGCTTACCTACAAGGAGAAACGCGAACTGGAGCAGCTGGAAAAGGATATCGAGGCACTCGAAGCCGAAAAGAAACAGATAGAAGAAGCCCTTTGCGGCGGTACCACCTCGGTTGAAGAGATAACAACGATGAGCAAGCGCCTGCCTGTGCTTAACAACGAACTCGATGAGAAGAGTATGCGCTGGCTGGAGCTTTCGGAGGTTGAGAATTGACAATTAAGAATTTATGATACAACAACAATACCCGTCACAGCTGCTTGAAAAGGCTGTGCAGGAGTTTTCGAAACTGCCTGGCATTGGTCGGAAAACGGCCCTGCGCCTGGTGCTCTGGATGCTGCGCCAAGACGATAGCGACGTGGCACAGTTTACTACCGCAGTAAACGAGCTGAAGAGTGGTGTGAAATACTGTAAGGTGTGCCACAATATCAGCGATACCGACATCTGCCCCATCTGTGCCGACCAGCGCCGCGACCAGTCAACTGTGTGTGTGGTTGAAAATATACAGGATGTGATGGCCATCGAGAACACCCAGCAGTTCCACGGTTTATATCATGTGCTGGGCGGTGTGATATCACCTATGGACGGCATGGGGCCTGCCGATATCGAGATCGACTCGCTGATACAGCGCGTGGCCGAGGGCACGGTACAGGAGGTGATTCTGGCCCTGAGTCCAACGATGGAGGGCGACACAACCAACTTTTACATCTACCGCAAACTGGCTCCTGCAGGCGTTAAGGTAAGTGTGATTGCCCGGGGCATAGCCGTGGGTAACGAGTTGGAATATGCCGACGAGGTGACACTGGGTCGCTCGATTACTAACCGAACATTGTTTGAAGAAAAATAGCAAGATATGAAGGAAACAAGAAATCATTTGATGACCATCTTGGTTTTTGCCGTAGTGTTCGCACTGGGCATTGTGATATTGTTCGAAACCGACACGATGCAGGCGGGTATGTCTGCTGGTGATGCACAAACAGAGTTTGTTTGCACTGCATTTATGGAGCTGCTCACGCTGGGTTGCGTGTTTCTTGGCTTGCGCCTGTTTAAGTTCGAAAAGATACATGCCGAACTGGTAAGCAAAAAGCATGTGGCTTTGGCCAAGTGGGGAACTTTGCGACTGTTTATGCTGTTGGCGCCTATGGTGTTTAATACCTATTTATATTATATATATATGAATACCACCTTTGGCTACATGGCTATTATCGGTTTGCTGTGCCTGCCATTCGTGTTCCCAACAATGAGCCGTTGTCAGGCTGAAGTCGAAGACGATAAGCAATAGCTTACGCATGAAACTATCGGTTATTATCGTAAACTATAATGTGCGCCCGTACCTGACAGCCTGTTTGGACAGCGTGCAGCGTGCCCTCGATGGTGTCGAGAGCGAGGTTTTTGTGGTAGATAACCATAGCGATGATGACAGTGTAGAGGTGGTTGGCCGCGACTATGCGTGGGTACACCTTATTAATAATAGAGAGAACTTGGGGTTCTCGAAGGCTAATAATATAGCCATACGCCAGGCTAAAGGTGAATACATCCTGCTGCTGAATCCCGACACCGTTGTGGCCGAGGATACGTTGAAAAACGCCGTAGGATTTATGGATCAGCACCCTGAAGCGGGTGGGGCTGGTGTGAGAATGCACAATGCCGATGGCACGTTGGCGCCCGAAAGTAGGCGTGCCATACCAACGCCCTTTGTGGCTGCCCGCAAAATGTTAGGTTTTACCAAGCGCTATTACATGAGCTATCTGTCGTGGGATGCACCTGCACAGATCGAGGTGGTGAGTGGTGCATTTATGCTGCTGCGCCGCAAAGCTATTCTCGAGGTAGGACTGCTTGACGAGGATTTTTTTATGTATGGCGAGGATATCGACCTGTCGTATCGCCTGCTTCAAGGCGGTTGGCAAAACTGGTATCTGCCTTACGATATTGTGCATTACAAAGGACAATCTACCAGTAAGTCGGATTTCCGCTATGTGCATGTGTTCTATCAGGCCATGCTGATATTCTTTCGTAAGCACTACAGTCACCTCAGCTTCTTTTTCTCGCTGCCAGTTAAAGTGGCCATCTACTTTCGTGCCTCGCTGGCATTAATTGATATTGTTCGTAAAAAACTGCATTTAGGATGAAAAAGATAACACTGCGTGCCATTGAGCCCGAAGATCTGGATTTGCTGTATCGTATCGAAAACGATGTGGAGCTTTGGAACGTGAGCACTTCGAACGTGCCATACTCGCGCTATCTGCTGCACGACTATGTGGCCAACTGCAAAAACGATATCTATACCGACCGCCAGGTACGAATGATGGTAGAAAATCAGGCTGGCGAGGTGGTTGGAGTGGCAGATCTGGTGAATTTCGACCCTGCCAACCGTCGTGCCGAGGTGGGACTAATCGTACTTAGCAGCTATCGCCGACAGGGATATGGCACCGCCATACTGCATGCTTTGGCCGATTATGCCCAGCGCATTTTGCATCTTCATCAGTTATACGCCTACGTGGATTGCGAGAATAAAGCATCCCTGAGCCTGTTCGAAAAGGCAGGTTATCAGATAGGCGCAAAAATTGGCGATTGGCTGTTTGATGGGGCTAAATATCGCGATTCGGTGCTAATTCAGTACGTATTTCGGAAAAAATACGATTAAATCGCAAAAAAATCGCCAAAAAGTTTTGGTAGTTCCAAAAATATCACTACCTTTGCACCCGCAAATAAGAAAAAGCGTTCTTTGGTGCGTTAGTTCAGTAGGTTAGAATGCCTGCCTGTCACGCAGGAGGTCACGAGTTCGAATCTCGTACGCACCGCAAAAAGTTTTTTTTCATTCGTTCCATAGTAATGGTGCGTTAGTTCAGTAGGTTAGAATGCCTGCCTGTCACGCAGGAGGTCACGAGTTCGAATCTCGTACGCACCGCAGAGATCCATCAAGATGTGAATCTTGGTGGATTTTTGTTTTATGTAAGTTTTTGAAAAGATTTTTAAGCAAAATGTTTGTAGATTCAGATTTTTGTTGTAATTTTGCAGCCGAAATTGAATCAAAGACGACAAAACGACAAAACAGTATATGTGTGGAATCGTAGGATACATCGGGAATAAGGAAGCTTATCCCATACTCATTAAAGGTTTGCGCCGCTTGGAATATCGTGGTTACGATAGTGCAGGGGTAGCTTTGATTAATGACAATGGCGACTTGAATGTTTACAAGTCGAAAGGAAAAGTTGACAATCTTTGTGAATATTGCAACGACAAGAATGTGAGTGGTACTATAGGTATTGCGCACACGCGTTGGGCCACCCATGGCGAGCCATCATCGCGTAACGCACACCCACATTATTCAGAAAGTAAGAATTTGGCCATCATCCACAACGGTATTATCGAGAACTATGCCGAGCTGAAGGAGAAACTGCAGCAGAAAGGCGTACACTTTGTATCGGATACCGATACCGAGGTGCTGGTTCAGTTGATAGAATATATTAAGGAACATAAGAATCTTGACCTGCTCACAGCTGTTCAGGTGGCCCTCTACCAGGTGATTGGTGCCTATGCCATCGCTGTGCTGGACAAGCGCGATGCCAATCAGATTATCTGCGCCCGCAAGCAGAGTCCGCTGGTAGTAGGTATCGGCGATGATGAGTTCTTCCTCGGATCTGATGCCAGTCCTATCGTAGAATATACCGATAAGGTGGTTTATCTCGAAGATGGTAATATCGCTGTCATACGTCGTGGCGAGGACTTGCACGTGGTGGATATCCACGGCGAAGATCAGAATCTGACGGTAAAGACGGTAGATATCGACCTGGGACAGATTGAGAAGGGTGGCTACCCACACTTCATGCTGAAAGAGATTTTTGAGCAGCCAGAATGCTTGACTAACTGCATGCGCGGACGTGTAAACGTGGAGGCCGACCATGTAACCCTGTCGGCACTCATCGACTACCGTCGCCAGTTGCTCGATGCCAAGCGCGTGGTTATCGTAGCTTGCGGAACCTCATGGCATGCCGGACTGATTGGTAAGCAGATTATCGAGAGTTTGTGCCGTATTCCTGTCGAAGTGGAGTACGCCTCAGAGTTCCGCTATCGCAACCCAGTAGTTGGCAAAGGCGACGTGGTTATTGCCATCAGTCAGAGCGGTGAGACAGCCGACACGCTGGCTGCCGTGCAATTGGCAAAGGAGAAGGGCGCATTTATATATGGTGTATGTAACGCCATCGGTTCGTCAATTCCCCGTGCCACCGATACAGGTACCTACATCCACGTAGGTCCCGAAATTGGTGTGGCATCAACCAAGGCATTTACCGGACAGGTAACAGTACTTACCATGATTGCCTTGGCAATGGGTGAGGCTAAAGGCACCATCAACCGCGACGAATATCTGAAGATTGTTAAAGGCTTGAGCGAGATACCCATGAAGATTCGCGAGGTGCTGCAGACAAACGAGAAGGTGGCCGACTTGGCGCGTACGTTTACCTATGCGCACAACTTCCTGTATCTGGGTCGCGGATTCTCGTACCCCGTAGCGCTCGAAGGCGCTTTGAAACTGAAAGAAATTTCGTACATTCACGCTGAGGGCTATCCCGCAGCCGAGATGAAACATGGTCCTATCGCCCTGATTGATTCGGATATGCCAGTTGTTGTTATCGCTACTCATAATGCGATGTACGAGAAGGTGTTGTCGAACATTCAGGAGATAAAAGCCCGACAGGGTAGGGTGATTGCGCTCGTATCGAAAGGCGACGACACTATTGCGAAAATAGCCGACGAGGTGATTGAACTTCCCGATGTGCTTGAGTGTTTGGAACCGTTGGTTGCCACGATTCCTCTCCAGTTGTTGGCTTATCACGTTGCTGTTTGCAAAGGTAAGAATGTTGATCAGCCCAGAAACTTAGCAAAATCGGTAACTGTTGAATGATATATAAGGCGATTCGTTTTTAAACGTTTCGCCTTTTTTGTAAAGAATATATATAGGAATTATAAGGAAAGAATATGAGAGATGTAACACTGGTCCTTTCGGACGGAACTAAATTTCACGGCAAGAGTTTCGGTAGCGAGAAACCTGTAGCTGGCGAGGTGGTATTTAATACGGCTATGATGGGTTATCCCGAGAGCCTTACCGACCCCAGCTATGCCGGACAGTTGATGACACTTACCTATCCGCTGGTAGGTAACTATGGTGTGCCACCATTCTGCATTGAAAAGAATGGACTGGCAACCTTTATGGAAAGCGATAAGATTTATGCATCGGCCATTATTGTGAGCGACTACAGCGAACAGTACTCACACTGGAATGCTACCGAGAGCTTGGCCGACTGGCTGAAGCGCGAAGGAGTGCCCGGCATTACTGGCATCGACACACGTGAACTTACCAAAGTGCTGCGTGAGCACGGTGTGATGATGGGACAGATTATTTTTGACGATGAGCCCGACAACATCCCTACAGCCGAGTACGAGGGCATCAACTGGGTAGACAAAGTAAGCTGCAAAGACATTATCCGCTACAACGAAGGCGCTGGCCGCAAGGTGGTGCTGGTGGATTGCGGTGTAAAGAACAATATTATCCGCTGCCTGGTTAACCGCGGCGTTGAGGTAATCCGCGTCCCCTGGAACTACGACTACACCAACATGGAGTTCGACGGACTGTTCCTGGCTAACGGTCCTGGCGACCCCGACATGTGTGTAGATGCAGTTGAGATACTGAAAAAGCAGATGTCGGCCTCACGCAAGCCTATCTGTGGTATCTGCATGGGTAACCAGTTGCTGGCCAAGGCAGGCGGTGCTACGATCTACAAGCTGAAGTACGGACACCGTTCGCACAACCAGCCTGTTCGCGAGGTGGGCACCAACCGTTGCTACGTGACATCGCAGAACCACGGCTACGCTGTAGATGCTGCCACGCTGGGTAATGACTGGCGCGAGTTGTTTGTGAATATGAACGACGGTTCGAACGAGGGTATCCGTCATCTCTCATTGCCCTGGTTCTCGAGCCAGTTCCATCCCGAAGCTTGCTCGGGCCCCGTTGACACAGAATTCATGTTCGATCGTTTCATAGAAACACTCTAACAAATTAAGAATTAAGAGTTTAGAATTAAGAAAATGAAAGATAATAGTATAAAGAAAGTGCTGTTGCTGGGTAGCGGCGCATTAAAGATTGGCGAGGCCGGAGAGTTTGACTACAGTGGTTCACAGGCTCTGAAAGCACTGCGCGAAGAGGGTGTGAAAACGGTGTTGATTAACCCGAACATTGCTACTGTGCAGACCTCAGAGGGTGTGGCCGACGAAATTTACTTCCTGCCTGTTCAGCCTTATTTCGTAGAGCGAGTGATCGAAAAGGAGCGTCCCGATGGTATCCTGTTGGCTTTCGGTGGACAGACTGCATTGAACTGCGGTGTTGAGCTTTACCAGAGCGGCGTGTTGGAGAAATACGGCGTTAAGGTGCTGGGTACACCCGTGCAGGCTATCATGGATACCGAGGACCGCGAGCTGTTTGTGAAGAAACTCGACGAAATCGGTGTGAAGACCATCAAGAGCGAGGCTTGTTCGGATATCGAGAGCGCTCGCAAAGCTGCTAAGACACTGGGCTATCCCGTTATCCTGCGTGCAGCATACGCACTCGGCGGTCTGGGTTCTGGCTTCTGCGACAATGAAGAGGAACTCGACAAACTGGCCGAGAAGGCCTTCGCTTTCTCACCACAGGTTCTGGTTGAGAAGTCGCTGAAGGGATGGAAGGAAATTGAGTACGAAGTGGTACGCGACAGATACGACAATTGTATTACCGTATGTAACATGGAGAACTTCGACCCACTGGGTATCCATACCGGTGAGTCGATCGTTATCGCTCCTTCGCAGACGCTGACCAACTCTGAATATCATAAGCTGCGTGCACTGGCCATCAAGATTATCCGTCACATCGGTATCGTAGGTGAGTGTAACGTGCAGTACGCTTTCGACCCACAGTCGGAAGATTATCGTGTGATTGAGGTAAATGCCCGATTGAGTCGTTCGTCGGCTTTGGCATCAAAGGCCACAGGTTATCCCTTGGCTTTCGTTGCTGCCAAGTTGGGCATGGGCTATGGCTTGTTTGAACTGAAGAACTCGGTTACCAAGACCACCAGCGCCTTCTTTGAGCCTGCTCTCGATTATGTGGTTTGTAAGATTCCACGTTGGGACCTCTCTAAGTTCCACGGTGTAGATAAGGAACTGGGCTCGTCGATGAAGTCGGTTGGCGAGGTAATGGCCATCGGTCGCAACTTTGAGGAGGCCATCCAGAAGGGTTTGCGCATGATTGGTCAGGGCATGCACGGATTTGTAGAGAACAAGGAGCTGAAGATTAATGATATCGATGCTGCCCTGCGCGAGCCAACTGATAAGCGTATCTTCGTCATCTCTAAGGCCATGCACGACCAGCAATACGACATCGACCGTATTCATGAGTTGACCAAGATTGATAAGTGGTTCCTGCAGAAACTCAAGCACATTATCGACATCGATGAGCAACTGAAGAAACAAAATATCAACACCCTTGAAAAGGATCTGCTACGCCAGGCTAAGGTATATGGATTTACCGATTTCCAGATAGCCCGTGCCATTGGTTTGGAGGGTGAGTGCCGCAACATGCACGAAGCCTTGTTGCTTGTGCGCAACCGTCGTAAGCAGTTCGGTATCCTTCCTGTAGTAAAGCAGATTGATACGTTGGCTGCCGAGTATCCCGCTCAGACAAATTATCTGTACGTAACCTACAGTGGTGTGGCCAGCGATATTCAGTTCGAGAACGACAAGAAGAGCATCATCGTACTGGGTTCGGGTGCTTATCGCATCGGTTCGTCGGTAGAGTTCGACTGGTGTGGTGTTCAGGCGCTGAATACCATTCGCAAGGAAGGCTGGCGTAGTGTGATGATTAACTATAACCCTGAGACGGTATCGACCGATTATGATATGTGTGATCGTCTGTACTTCGATGAGCTTACATTCGAACGTGTGTTGGACATCATCGATATGGAGCAGCCTCACGGTGTGATTGTATCTACCGGTGGTCAGATTCCTAATAATCTGGCTGTATATCTGGATGAGCAGCATGTGAACATTCTTGGTACACAGGCCGTTGATATCGATGGTGCTGAAGACCGTGCCAAGTTCTCGCAGATGCTGAACGAGATTGGTGTGAACCAACCAGAGTGGAGTGCCCTCACATCGATGGAAGATATCGACAACTTCGTTGACCGTGTGGGATTCCCTGTATTGGTTCGTCCATCATATGTACTCTCTGGTGCAGCCATGAACGTTTGCTCTAACAAGGAAGAGCTTGAGAAGTTCCTGCAGTTGGCAGCCAACGTGTCGGAGGATCACCCTGTGGTAGTTTCGAAATTCATCGAGAATGCCAAGGAGATTGAGATGGATGCCGTAGCCAAGGATGGTGAGATTATGGCCTACGCCATCAGCGAACATATTGAGTTTGCCGGTGTACACTCTGGTGATGCAACCATCCAGTTCCCGCCTCAGAAACTGTATGTCGAGACCGTTCGTCGCATTAAGCGCATCTCGCGCCAGATTGCTAAGGCACTGCACATCAATGGTCCGTTCAATATTCAGTATATGGCGCGCGAGAACGATATCCTGGTTATCGAGTGTAACCTGCGTGCATCGCGTAGTTTCCCATTCGTAAGTAAGGTGCTCAAGCTGAACCTGATCGACCTGGCTACCAAGGTTATGCTCGGTCTGCCTGTAGAAAAGCCCAACAAGAACCTGTTCGACCTCGACTATGTGGGTATCAAGGCATCGCAGTTCAGCTTTAACCGTCTGCAGAAAGCCGACCCTGTGCTGGGTGTAGATATGGCATCTACCGGTGAGGTGGGCTGTATTGGCGATAATACCAATACCGCACTGCTGAAGGCCATGCTCAGCGTAGGTCATCGCATTCCAAAGAAAACGGTACTGCTCTCAACTGGTTCGGCAAAGCAGAAGGCAGAAATGCTTGATGCGGCTCGACAGTTGGTGGAAAATGGCTACGAGTTGTATGCCACAGGCGGAACATCGAAGTATCTTACCGACAACGGCATTGACAACACATTGGTTTACTGGCCATCAGAGAAAGCACAGCCACAGGCACTCGACTTGTTGCATGAGCATAAGATTGATATGGTTGTGAACATCCCCAAGGATCTTACCAGCCATGAGTTGACCAATGGTTATAAAATACGTCGTGCAGCCATCGATTTGAATGTACCCCTGATTACCAACAGCCGATTGGCAAGTGCATTCATTCATGCCTTCTGTAGCATTAAACTGAATGAAATTGGTATCAAATCATGGTCGGAATATAGGTAAATTAATGGCCTAAAAGGCCTATAATAGCCCGAAAACGCAAAAAAATGGTGTAATAATTTGGTTATTTCAAATTATTGCACTATTTTTGCAAAGTTAATATCAATAAATACTGACCCTATAGGCATGGACGTAGCAGATACACTTGAATCCAAAATAAACCGCAGTGAGTACAAAGTACTTATTGTTGACGATGTTGTAAGTAATGTCTTATTGTTGAAGATATTGCTTACGAATGAGAAATTTCAGGTATGTACCGCCAACAACGGTACCACATGTATTGAGCAGGCAAAGAAGGAGCATCCCGACCTGATTCTGCTTGATGTGATGATGCCAGACATCAGCGGTTTTGATACTGCGGTGATCCTGAAAAAGGACGAAGAAACAAAGGATATCCCTATTATCTTCCTTACAGCATTGAACACCCCTCAGGATCTGGTACGTGGATTCCAAGTTGGAGCTAACGACTTCCTGACCAAGCCGTTTAATAAGGAAGAGTTGGTGATGCGTGTGATGCAGCAGATTTCGCTGGTTGCTGCTAAGCGTATTATTGAGCAGCAGAACAACGACCTTCGTGCTACATTGGCTAACCGCGACAAGATGTATTCGGTGATTGCCCACGATTTGCGTTCTCCAATGGCCAGTATTCGTATGGTGCTGAATCTGGTGGTGGCATCAACATCGCCTGAAACTGTTGGTCCCGAACTCTATGAACTGCTTGATAAGGCTAATCGTGAGTCGGAAGATGTGCATGACCTTTTGGATAATCTGTTGAAATGGACCAAGAGTCAGACTGGTCGTTTGAATGTTGTCGTCCAGGATCTTGATTTGAACGATATTATTCCTGGCGTCGTAGAGATATTCGAAATGATTGCACAAACCAAGCATATCAAGCTGGATTTGCAGCCAACTGCAGGTAATCTGGTTGTTACTGCAGATAACGATATGCTGAAAACGGTGTTGCGCAACTTCCTCTCGAATGCCATCAAGTTCTCGCCAGAAAATTCTACTATCGAAATTTCAATGGTGCCCGAAGGTGACTTTGCCAAGATCAGCGTAACCGACCACGGTGTGGGTATCGCAGCTGATCGAATCGGCTCTATTTTCCGCAAAGGCGACACTACCTATGGAACCGGCGGTGAGGAAGGCTCGGGACTTGGACTCCAGCTCTGTCAGGACTTCGCCCGAAAAAATGGAGGTGATTGTTACGTAGAGTCCATCGAAGGTCAAGGTAGTACTTTTAGTTTTACTGTTCCACTAAAGAAATAATGAATACACCTATTTATATTATAGAAGAAACAAAGCTTCGCCGTAACCTCAGTTTGATTGCTGAAGTTGCGGCGAAAGCCGATATTGAGGTTATACTTGCTTTCAAGGCTTT
The DNA here is from genome assembly GCA_015060625.1 of Xylanibacter ruminicola. Taxonomy (GTDB): domain Bacteria; phylum Bacteroidota; class Bacteroidia; order Bacteroidales; family Bacteroidaceae; genus Prevotella; species Prevotella ruminicola_D. Next base: position 249,799 of record SUYC01000001.1, read on the forward strand.
TGCTCTTTGGAAGACGTTCCCCATTTTCCGTGAGTATATTAACAGCACCACAGCGAGCTCTCTATCCGAAGCTCGACTGGCATTCGAGGAGTTTAAGGCACCAGCTCATACTTACTCGCCTGCTTATACCGAAGAAGAGTTTCCGGAGATTGTGAAGTGCTCGTCGCATATCACATTCAACTCGCTGTTGCAGTACGAGCGATTTCATGAGCAGGCCTCATCAGTATCAATAGGGTTGCGTGTTAACCCTGAATACTCCGAAGTGGGTACCTTATTATATAATCCGTGCGCACCAGGAACCCGTTTCGGTATTACGGCCGATAAACTGCCCGAGCAGTTGCCTGCCGATGTCGATGGTTTCCATTGTCATTGTCACTGCGAGAGTGGGGCAGATGTATTTCAGCGTTCATTGGTACACATCGAGGAGAAGTTTGCAAAATGGTTCCCTCAGCTCAAGTGGATTAATTTTGGTGGCGGTCATCTGATGACACGTAAGGACTATGATGTAGAATTGCTGGTAAAGCTCATGCAGGATTTCAAGAAACGCTATCCTTGGCTGAAGATTATACTTGAACCAGGTAGTGCGTTTGCATGGCAAACCGGTCCGCTGGTATCGCACGTAGTAGATATCGTAGAAGACAAAGGTATTAAGACAGCCATCCTTGATGTGAGTTTCACCTGTCACATGCCCGACTGTTTGGAGATGCCTTATATGCCCGAAGTGAGAGGTGCAGAGATTGTTGAAATGGAAAAAGCTACCGAACCAATGACTTATCGTTTGGGAGGTAACAGTTGTTTAAGTGGCGATTTTATGGGTTCATGGCATTTTGATCACGAATTAAATATAGGTGAAGAAATTATTTTCGAGGATATGATTCACTATACAACCGTGAAAACTTGTACTTTTAACGGAATTTCACATCCAGCTATAGGTATGTTACATGCAAACGGTGAATTGGAGATTTTACGGCGTTTTGGGTACGAAGATTACCGAAATCGCATGGATTAGTGTCGATTCTGTAAACAAATCGATAAAAAAGCACTTTTTTCGAAAAAAAAATCCCAAAAAGTTTGTCAGTTCAAAAAAAAGCTGTACCTTTGCACCCGCAATCAAGAGAGATGCCTCTGATAAAGAGAACAACGCGGAAATAGCTCAGTTGGTAGAGCACAACCTTGCCAAGGTTGGGGTCGCGGGTCCGAGTCCCGTTTTCCGCTCACTTGTTGAACAAAAAAGAGACGTTAAGGAATGGCCTTAATGACAAAATGCCCAGGTGGCGGAATTGGTAGACGCGCACGTTTCAGGTGCGTGTGCCGCAAGGCGTGCAGGTTCGAGTCCTGTTCTGGGCACTCTTTTTTATTCAGCGTATGTTGGAGAGGTGGCGGAATTGGTAGACGCGCTACTTTGAGGGGGTAGTGTCAATTGCGACGTGGGAGTTCGAGTCTCCTCCTCTTCACCATTTTTAAATTGACATTCTTGCGGAAATAGCTCAGTTGGTAGAGCACAACCTTGCCAAGGTTGGGGTCGCGGGTCCGAGTCCCGTTTTCCGCTCTTTTTATAAGGAAAACAACATCTTTTTCACAACAAACATGAATTTATACTTAAGATATTTTGATCGAGAAACTCTCGTTCCAACCGTAGACGAGGCTATAGAATTTTTAAGTTCAATAGACGAGATTGAGATGAATCCGCTTCTTGAAGCAGATATTCGTGAGTATGCATCAAGTGACGTGTTCTATCCCAAAAGATATAAAGTTCATCCTCGTGTTTATTTCATCATTATTAAGACTGAGGCTGCAACCATGCAGGACTTTAAGGATAAAAAGGCTGTTCATTCCACAGAATCGAACGAACAACCAGCTAAGGTTACTCCTGCCTTGATTCGTTTGAATGAGATTAATGAGGGTTGGTACGAAGGATATTTGGATTTTAAGCGCGTTCTTTTGGTACCTGGTACTGGTAAGTTCCAGTATCGCGATACCCAGTTTGGGGCTCGTGTTAAGGCCTTCTCGGGTATGGAGTGCTATGAGCGCATGATTGACTATCTGCGTGATCGTGTGGATTCGCGTAGTCAGTTCCCATCTCCTAAAGGAAAGAACTTTAAGTTCCGTTTCCTCGGCAAAGCTAAGTAATCATCTATATAAACGCTCCTATTATGAATAAGGTAATGCTTATTGGCAATGTTGGCCAAGAACCCGAAGTGAGATATGTTGATCAGGGTGTAGCTGTTGCTCGTATCAGATTGGCAACAACCGAACGTGGTTATACGCTGCAGAACGGTACGCAGGTGCCCGATCATACTGATTGGCATAATGTGATTCTTTGGCGCCGACTGGCTGAGATCGTAGAGAAATACGTACATAAGGGAGATAAGCTTTATATAGAGGGACGTATCCGCTATACTACGTACGATGATAAACAGGGACAGCGTCGTTACGCTACTGAGATATGGGCGGATAATATGGAAATGCTTTCACCAAAATCAGACAATGGACTATCTTCAACAAATCCTGAGTGAAGTAACTGTCACAGCACCATCCGTGGGTGCTGTGATAGCTATTATTATAGCAGCTTTACTCCTTTTATTTTCCGGCTTTGCCTCAGGTTCTGAGATTGCCTTCTTCTCTCTTTCGCCTAATGATTTAAATGAACTGAACGACGAGAAGAACGATTCGGATAAACATATTCTTCAATTACGCGAGGATTCGGAGCGTACACTGGCTACGATACTGATTACCAATAATCTGGTAAACGTAACCATTATCATGCTCTGCAACTATTTCTTTGCACACGTAGTGGATTTCGGTGCTGCCTATTGGCTGCAGTTCGTAGTCATCACCGTATTGCTGACGTTTCTGTTGTTGCTGTTTGGCGAAATTATGCCAAAGGTATATGCCGGTCAGCGTGCCTTGTCGTTCTGTCGTAGGGTGGCGGGTGGCATTATGGTGCTGCGAAAGATCTTCTATCCACTATCGTCGGTACTTATCCGTTCGGGCATTATTGCCGAGAAGGTGGTGCAGAAAGAGAATCATGCGTTGAGTGTTGATGACTTGGAGCAAGCTTTGGAACTTACCGATAAGGAGGAGCTGAAGAATGAAAAGAACATGCTTGAAGGTATTGTCCGCTTTGGTGACGAGACAGCCAAAGAGGTCATGACCAGTCGCCAGGATGTGGTTGACCTTGATTTCAGTCTGCCTTTCCCCGAGGTGCTGAAATGTATTGTTGAGAATAACTATTCGCGTATCCCTGTTTACCAGGATACCATTGATAATATCCGCGGAATTCTTTATATCAAGGATTTGTTGCCGCATCTGTCAAAGCCTGCCACTTTCCGTTGGCAGTCTTTGATTCGTCCACCATATTTCGTGCCTGAGACCAAGAAAATCGACGACTTACTACGCGATTTTCAGGAGAACAAGGTGCATATCGCCATCGTTGTGGATGAGTTTGGCGGTACCAGCGGTATTATCACGCTCGAAGATATCCTTGAAGAGATTGTTGGTGAGATCAATGATGAGTACGACGAAGAAGAGAAGTCGTACACACGTATCAATGCCAATACCTATATTTTTGAGGGTAAGACATTGCTCAGCGATTTCTATAAGATTCTCGACCTCGACGACGAGACTTTCGAAGATGTTGAGGGCGATGCTGATTCACTGGCAGGACTGCTGCTTGAGATCAAAGGCGATTTCCCCGAGTTGCATGAGCGTTTGGACTACAAGAACTTTACCTTTGAGGTGTCGGAGTTAGATGGTCACCGTATCTCAAAGATTAAGGTCGTCATCCACGTAGCTGATTAATCACGTAGCATAATAATTATGAACTGGAATAATTACCAACCGTAATTGTTCCAGTTCACGCTATAATACCATTGGTAGTTTTTGATATGTGAATTGAATTTGTAGTTATAATTATCGTATCTCAGCTGAGGGAAGTACATGCTCAGGCCTCCCCACATAGCGTTGTTATCAGGAAAACTATCAAAGCTATTATAAAGAGTATTATAAACTGTTTGCCATTTGGTTGATACGAGAGAGTAGGGCACAGCCTTATTATATGTCGTCAACCATTGGGTATAATCACTTACTGAAGCATATTTGTAGAATACCGACGACATATCGTACATCACCTTCATATCGGTGTAAGTAGTACTTGCAAAGTAGAATGGCAACTTAGAGAGGTCTAATACCGCAGGACTGGTTATTTCCGAAGAAATGGTAGCCAGGATCTGATTTGTGGCCTGAGCCAATGATTCCATCTCTGAGAGTTTTACTGCCGACATAGGTACACTGTATCCATCTAAGTTCAAGTCATCATAAGTACTTGAATTATAAGCATCAAGATAGAAATCGTAATATATATCGCAGATATTCTGATAGAAAGAATTTGAGTTAGAGAAAAGCGACGACATGATCCTATCATATGGTGCACCAGCGCCAGGAATCTCGGCAGGCGAACCAATCAGATAATCAGCTGCATTACGGAGTTCGTAGGCACTCTCTACACACATAAAGCAACAGCAGTCGGCAAAGATATACTTAAACTTTGGCATATCCTCGAGCGCTTTAGCCATCTGCGTAATATTCATGGCCTTTCTACCGATATACGAATCATTTCCGTAATCGTAACCATAGGCTCTGGTTCGCTGAACATTGGCAACAGAATCGGCATCTACTGCCCATCCTGTAGCATGGCCCCAGAGTACCAAGCCATAATCCTTCGACGGATAGTTATCTATCGTCCATTGTATAACTTCACGGAATTTACTGGGATCGCTGGCAGCAAATTCGTTGTTATATTGATACAGCACCTTTCTTTTACCTTTTGCAATCTCAATAATATGTGGCGGATTGGTTGTTCCTACCGAATCGATAAATACAATCAGATGCTGGTTATCGTTCAACTGATACGAGCCCTCGTCCATCTCCAGCAAATCATCAGCCATAAAGCCGCTTGTTGTCAGGTCGTTCTCGCCTGACATATATACAAGTACAGTTCGGTCGTAAACCGTTGGTTCAGGTGTAGGTTCCGGATCGTCTTTTTTATTACACGAGCATAGTAACGCTATCCCTAAAAGTCCTATAATAATCTTATGCATAAAATCAAATTTTGCGGCAAAGTTACAAAGAAATATGTAATATCCTACATTTTTATTTGTTTTTTTAGTATCTTTGCATCGCAAAACAAGAAATATAATGAAGAAATTATATATATTGCTGACATTATGCATGTTAATGCTCGGCACCAACGATGGATACGCTCAGCGCTCAAGATATAACAAAAACCACTCTAAGCACCGTACGCATAGGGTTGTGAGTAAGCGCAAGAAGAGTAAGAAAACAAAGAAACGTGCGGTTGCCCAATACCGTCCCGATCCACGCTTGCTTACCGATCCTAATTTCGACCCATTCCTACAATGTGAAGATACATGCAATCATGTGCATGGCATTGATTTGTCGCACTACCAAGGTGAGGTGTTCTGGGAGACAGTGGGCGAGAATACCAAGATGGCTTATGTGTATCTGAAAGCTACCGAAGGTGGCGATCGTATCGATGCACAATATGAGCGCAATATCGAATTGGCTCATCGTCACGGACTGAAAGTGGGTTCCTATCATTTCTTCCGACCTAAGACGCCTGTCATCACTCAGCTCGAGAACTTTATGACCCAATGTCGTCCTGGAGAGCAGGACTTGATTCCTATGATTGATGTTGAGACCACAGGTGGCTTGTCGTCAGAGGCATTCTGCGATTCGCTGCATGCTTTTCTTGGTTTGATTGAAGAGGCATATCATCAGCAGCCACTGATATATACGTTCCGAAATTTCTATAACCGGCATTTGGTTGGTCAGATAAACGATTACAAGCTGATGATTGCGATGTACACCGAAGAAGAGCCTGTATTGGCCGACGGTCGCGATATCACCATGTGGCAATACACCAGTCATGGACGTATCGTAGGTATCCGTGGCAGTGTGGATAAAAGCCGATTTATGGGCAATCACGGATTGCGCGAAATCAGGTTTAATCACATACGTCATGTAGGCAAGAATGTGTCATTCTTCGATGTGCGTAAGGGAGTGGGCAAATGATGCAAAGAAATTGGTAAATGCCTCAGATGGAATGAAGCGCATGTATCTGGCAGAGCGCTTGATATGATTAATGAGAGCCCCGCTATTGCTGGTGTGTACAAATATGCTGTCAGATCCTTGAGAGAAATAAAAGTCCTGGCGGATATTCGTATATTCTGCTAATTCTTTTGCGACGATGATTGTTTTGTGATCGGCATCACTCTCGGCAAAGGGGATGCTGTTAGGCTCCAAACCAAACAAATCCGATAGCAGCGTAGCCTCAAGTTGTGCCATCTGTTCAAAATGCAGTTTCTTCAGCCAACCGGCTAATACTTCGTAGTCGGCCTGATTGTTTTTATCGCGAAGTGTCAACCCCAATTCAATCAGTAATTTTAATGGCAATCCTTCGTTCAGTATTCTTCGTGCAATACTGATAATGCGGATTAGCATTCTGCGTGTATTGAGGTCCGACTGTTCGTCGTCGAGGATATTCTGCAACTGTCGGTTCAGTAACGGATTGGTCAGCTTGTCTGGGCGCAGCAATTCGTCCTCGTCATTATCTTCTTCTTTTGCTTTGGCTGTTAGCCATTGCTTCCATTGCGTGTCGGTTAGTTTAAGATTGAACTGGTTCGTACAATTCTTCAATCCTTGATATACGTATGATTGTACGTTATGCACAGTGGCAAGCTGATATAGCTTGCTCCATTTATGCACCGACATCGGTTCCAGAATCTCGGTGGTCTGGAATGCTCCGCATCGGAGTAGTCTGAAAAAGTTTCGCTGAATAATATTCATGAGTATCTTTTAGGATAACGCAATAGTATAGATAAAATCGCCACTACACCCAATGCAAATGGGTAGTAGAGATAGGGCAGGATGGCAACAGGGTTAATGGATGCCAACCCAGCAGCAATCAGTAACTGAGCGCCATAAGGTATCATTCCCTGAATTGTACATGAGAAGGTATCTAAGATAGAGGCGCATTTCTTATTATCAACTCCATAGCGGTCGCCAATTTGCTTGGCGATACCTCCAACCGTTAATATGGCAACCGTATTATTAGCCGTACAAACATCCACCAGCGAAACCAAGGTGGCAATGCTTAACTCGGCACCGCGCTTACTGTTGACACGACGCGTAAGCAGATTGATGATGAAGTCGATACCGCCTTGTTGTTTAATCAGTTCAAGCATACCGCCAGCCATCATCGTAACGATAATCAGTTCACCCATCGACAGGATGCCATCGCCCATGGCGCCAAACCATCCGTAAACGTCCATAGAGCCTGATAATATGCCAATGATTCCGCACAGCGCAATACCTATTGTTAATACTGCCATCACGTTCATGCCGAATACGGCTGTTACAAGCACTGTTAAGTAGGGTATCACCTTTACCCACTCAACGGCAGGTATCTGCTTGGGTGCTATGGTGTCCTGCCCAAGAAAATAATATACAAGTAGTATGACCAGGGCGGCAGGCATCACTATAAACGCATTTACCCTGAACTTATCGCTCAGTCGGCATCCTTGCGTTTGGGTAGCCATAATGGTGGTGTCGGAGATGAACGATAGGTTATCGCCAAAAAACGAACCGCCAACAATGATGGCAGTCATCATAGCCAGGTCGATGTCCATTTCTTGTGCTAATCCCACGGCGATGGGTGTTAAGGCTGCTATAGTGCCCACGCTGGTGCCTATTGAGAGCGATATAAAGCACGCAGCCAGAAACATGCCTGCAAATATCATTTGAGGTGGAAGCAGACTTAATGCCAGATTAACAGTGGCATCGATACTGCCCATCTGTTTGGCCGAATGGGCAAAGGCACCTGCTAAAACAAAAATCCAAATCATCAGCATCATCTGTTCGGTGGTGGCTCCACGACTATAGCTGTTGATTCGGTGCATCAGTGGCCTACCGGTAAATACAGCAATGGCGTAGATGCTCGAAACCATAAAGGCTACAGTAATGGGAATCTTGTAAAAGTCACCAGCAATGATGCTGGTGACTAAGTAGAATAAGATAAACACCACGATGGGTGATAATGCGATGATTCCTTTCTTCACAGTGTTACACCGTTTTTAAAGATTGATATTTCGCGATAATCGTTCTCTTCGTTTTTGGCTTTCTCGCCACTGGCTACAGCCAATACCTTATCGATAAACTCAGGCACTAACTCCGTCATGGTGCGTCCCTCGATCAGCTGACCGGCAGAGAAATCAATCCAGTTCTTCTTGCGTGAAGCCAGATCAGGATTTGTAGCAATCTTCATGGTTGGTACAAACGTACCGAAAGGTGTGCCACGACCAGTCGTAAACAAAACCAGATGACAGCCGCAAGAGGCGAGGGCAGTAGCGGCTACCAGATCGTTGCCAGGAGCCGAAAGCAAATTCAGACCTGGATTCTGCAGTCTGTCGCCATATTCCATGACGCCACTTACAGGTGCTTTACCACACTTCTGTGTGCATCCCAACGCCTTGTCTTCGAGGGTTGAGATACCGCCGGCCTTGTTACCTGGACTAGGATTCTCGCCAACAGGCTCACCATGTGACAGGAAATAGTTCTTGAAGTTATTAATCATAGATACTGTCTGGTCGAACAGTTCTTCTGTGGTGCAGCGGTTCATCAGAATGGTTTCGGCACCAAACATCTCAGGAACCTCGGTCAATACCGATGTGCCACCCTGAGCCACCAGCCAGTCGGAGAATTCGCCTACCAGTGGGTTGGCAGTAATACCAGAGAAACCGTCAGAGCCTCCACACTTCAAACCTACGCGCAGTTTGCTCACGGGCACCTCTGTGCGTACATCCTTACTAGCCAGCTCATACAGATCGCGCAGCATTTCCATACCTGACTCCATCTCATCTTCAACACGCTGCGTTACCAGCAGTTTGATGCGATCCTTATCGTAATCGCCCAGCATCTTCATAAAATCGTCGGGCTGATTATTCTCACAACCTAAGCTCAGTACCAATACGGCGCCAGCATTGGGGTGCAGACAGATGTCGCGCAGCACCTTACGGGTGTTCTCGTGATCCTCCGAAAGCTGCGAACAACCATAGTTATGGTGCCAGGCATAAATGGCATCCACTCCCTGCTCGTTGGTTTCTTTCTTCAACTCTTTAACCAGTCGCTCTGCAATACCGTTTACGCAGCCAACAGTGGGCACAACCCATATTTCGTTGCGAATACCCACGTCGCCATTTTTGCGAACGTAGCCTTTAAAGCTACGGTTCTCTTTCTTGATGTTAAGTTGCTCGTTTACAGGATTATATGTGTATTCGAGAGTTCCTGCCAGATTGGTCTTCAGATTATTCTCGTTCACCCAATCGCCGGCTTTCATATCCTGCATGGCATGTCCGATAGGATAGCCGTATTTAATAATGTTATCACCAGCAGCAACGTCTTTTATCAGTACCTTATGACCAGCTGGTGTATCCTGATTGATGGTAATCAGTTTACCATCAACCTCGATTATCTCTCCTTTCTTTTTGGGCTGTAAGCAAACCACTACCGAATCGGCAGGGTTAATTTTTAAAAATGTAGCTTGTTCCATTTTACTTTAAATATTTGTTTTAGTTTAAATTGCTGTTCTACGATAGAAATCTACGTTTTCCTTGGTCAGAATTTCGATAGGCATGTAATTCACGGGGTTCACAGCGCGCTTCATGACGATAGCGTTAAACAGGGCATCAACGCTTGCGTAGCCCTGCTGGTAAGCATGCTGGGCTATCAGGAACGAAATACTTCCCTTGCGGATGCACTCCTCGTTCTTGGCCACCATATCATATCCCATAATCTGTACATTGCGGCGGTTGCTCTTCTGCAGGAACTCACCCACGATATGGGCTTTTGAGTTGAATGTAATGCAATGGTGTACGTGAGGGTGGGTAGAGAAGAACTTCTCGAGAATGCCATCATAATCCTTGTGATCCTCATCCAGAGGCAGATCCACTTCGGTAATCTTAATCTTAGGGAAGTGATCGACCATATAATGGCGGAATCCCGTCTCACGGTTAGCCTGCTGCTTTGAACCCACGATACCATCACGTGTCTGCTTCATCAGAGCTATTTCCTTTTCCTTATTAGCAATCAGCATAAGCATCTTTGCAGCAAAGTAGCCACTGGCAAACGAATCCTGACCAAAGAATGACAATGGTTTCAAATCAGGCATATACGAGTCGAGCAGCACATAAGGAATATTTCTTTCAATCAGTTTCTCGGTGAAACGGGCAGTCTGCTCCAATGTGGCTGGTACGATAATCACGCCATCGATCTTGGCGGTAAATAATTCGCGAACCATCTTGGTGAATGCAGGTGGATTGAATCGCTCATAATAAATGAACTTGAGCTTGATACCAAAGTCGCGACGGAATTCGGTACAAGCCATTGCACCTTCCTCGATCTCATCCCAGTAAGCTTCCTGCTCGTGCTTGGGTAAAACACAATAGAAGGTATATTCCTTATTATATGCCAAAGCCGAGGCATACATATTTGGACGGTAGTCCATTTCCTCCAGGGCTTTGTTTACTTTTTCCAATGCTGCTTTAGACACATTAGGACGATTGTGAAGCACACGGTCAACGGTACCCGTCGAAACTCCTGCGCGTGCAGCAATATCCTTAATCGTAATATTCTCCTTTGCCATAATCTCAGATTTTTGTGCAAAGGTACAAATAATTTCTGATTTTCCAAATTTCTTAGTCATTTATTTGCTTCGAAATCGTTTCCGTAAGTTTTTTAGCACAAAACCTGCTAAAAATTTGCGTGGCTCAAAAAAACTTCCTATCTTTGCCTCACAAACGAACAAAATAAGTTGAAAATATATCAAAAAAATCAAACAAAGCAATGGCAAAAATTGTAACTTTGGGCGAGATTATGCTTCGCCTCTCGCCTCAGGGCAACGACCGTTTCATTCAGAGTGAATCATTCCGCATCATCCCTGGTGGTGGTGAGGCTAACGTGGCAATCTCAGTGGCCAACTATGGTCATGAGGCTTATTTCGTATCTAAGTTGCCCAAGCACGAAATCGGACAAATTGCAGTTAACGCACTTCGTCGTTATGGTGTGAATACTCAGTTTGTTGCTCGTGGTGGCGACCGTGTTGGTTTGTATTATGCCGAAACAGGTGCTTCTATGCGCCCATCAAAGGTTATTTACGACCGTGCTCATTCATCAATTGCTGAGGCCGATCCTTCAGATTTCGATTTCGATGCCATCATGGAGGGAGCTGCTTGGTTCCACTGGAGTGGTATCACCCCCGCTATCAGCGACAAGGCTGCCGAGCTTACTAAGTTGGCTTGTGAGGCTGCAAAGCGTCATGGTGTGACAGTATCGGTTGACCTGAACTTCCGTAAGAAGCTGTGGACCAGTGAGAAGGCTATTTCAATCATGCGTCCATTGATGAAATATGTAGATGTATGTATTGGTAACGAAGAGGATGCCGAGCTTTGTCTTGGTTTCAAGCCCGATGCTGATGTAGAGGGTGGTCAGACCGATGCTGCCGGTTACGAGGGCATCTTCAAGCAGATGATGAAGGAGTTTGGTTTCAAGTATGTTGTTTCTACACTCCGCGAGAGCTACAGTGCTACCTTTAATGGCTGGAAGGCTCTTATCTACGATGGTAAGGAGTTCTACCAGTCAAAGCGCTACGAGATTAATCCTATCATCGACCGTGTAGGTGGTGGCGACTCATTCTCTGGTGGTTTGATTCATGGTCTGCTCACCAAGGCTACTCAGGGCGAGGCTCTCGAGTTTGCTGTTGCAGCATCAGCTCTCAAGCATACCATCAATGGCGACTTCAACCTGGTATCTGTTGATGAAGTTGAGAGTCTGGCTGGTGGTAACGCTAATGGACGTGTACAGCGTTAAGGCATTTGAAAATTCATAATTGACTATTATGGCAAAATTTGATAAGATAGCAGTGATGCAGAAGATTGGTGATACCGGTATGGTTCCCGTCTTCTATAACAAGGATATTGAGACTTGTAAGAATGTAGTGAAGGCTTGCTACGAGGGTGGCGTTCGTGCTTTCGAGTTTACTAACCGTGGCGACTTTGCTCAGGAGGTATTTGGTGAACTGGTGAAGTGGGCCGACAAAGAGTGCCCTGAGTTGGCTCTGGGTATCGGTTCGGTTGTTGATGCTCCTACAGCAGCTATGTACCTGCAGCTGGGTGCCTGCTTCGTTGTAGGTCCTCTGTTTAACCCCGAGATTGCTCCTGTATGTAATCGTCGTTTGGTTCCATACTGCCCAGGCTGTATGACCGTTAGCGAGATTGGTAAGGCTCAGGAGTTGGGTTGCGACCTCACCAAGGTGTTCCCTGGCGATGTAGTAGGTCCTAACATGGTAAAGGGCTTGAAGGCTCCAATGCCTTGGTCGAAGATCATGGTTACTGGTGGTGTTGCTCCTGAGGAGGAGAACCTGCAGAAGTGGTTCAAGGCCGGTGTTTACTGCGTTGGTATGGGTTCTAAGCTCTTCCCAAGCGATAAGGTTAAGGCCGGCGACTGGCAGTATGTTACTGATAAGTGCCGCGAAGCACTCGGTTACATCGCCAAGGCAAGAAGTTAAAGGAAATTTAAAAGGAAGTGAAAGGGATTTCCCTTTAACTTCCTTTCTTTTCCATATATTTATGAAATATCAACTACTCATTCTCATAACCATCTTTTTCTCAGCTTGTTCACGCCCTGATAGGCAAGCGGTTGACAAGTTGAATTCTCAGTCCTATGCCTATCATTATCGTAATATAGACTCTACCGAAGCCATTGCACGCCGTGCCTATGATCAGGCATCCAGCTATCCTGCTGGTCGTGCTGAGGCTCTCAATCATATGGCATTCGTCAACATTGTGCGTATGCGTTACAATGATGCCGAACAGCAGCTCAACGAAGTTATCGAGATTACTGATAACCAGTTGCAGCATCTGGTTGCTTATGTTCAACAGATGCGCCTTTGTCAGCGTCGTTCCAACAACCGTGCTTTTCACGAGTACCGTGAGATGGCCGACCGCACGATACGACGTATCAACGAAGAGCGCCATCAGCTCACCGAGCGCGATGAACGTTTGATGCTGTATGCCGAAACCGAGTATGCAATTGTCAACTCTACCTATTATTATTATGTAGGTCTTGAGCAGCAGTCGATTGATGCGCTTCATGCTATCGATCCCGAAGTTATTCAGCGAGATACGGCGCAATACCTCAACTATCTCTATAATATCGGTGCCGGTGGCATTATCACGCAAGGCAGTCAACAGGAGATTAACCAAGAGGAGTTTGACAAGTTGATGCGCTGCTTCCTGACGGCTCGTAAAGGTGACTATCCCTATTTTGCCGCTAATGCCCTTGAGGCCCTTTCAGAGCATCTGATGGATCCTTATTATCGTCGCCAACTGATTGACGATAATCTGCCAGCCTTTAAATTCATTAACCCCTTGGGGGTTGACGAAGAGGTTCTGCCCAGTTTCCTGGCCGAGAATGCCTTGAACATCTTCGAGCGATATGGTGATGTGTATCAGATAGCTGGTGCTTACCGCACGTTGGCATCATGTTCGCGTCAGATAGGCGACTACCGATCGGCACTCTTCAATCTGGAGCAGGCTTTGTCGGATTCTATTATCAATCAGGCTCCCGACCTGGTGGCATCCATCCGTGAACAACTCAGTGTGGCTTATGCTGCCATCGATGACAAACAGCAGAGCGATGAGAACCGCAATATGTATCTCGACCTGCAGGAGACTACCCGTCAGGATCGTCAGCTTGAGGCCCGTGCTTACCAGTATGAGCGACAGCTCACACAGCTTAATCTGATGCTGATACTTGTTGTGGCAGCCATTATCCTGCTGTTGTTCTCGCTGTGGTTGTTTAACTACCTGAACAAAAAGAAAACGCATACAGATGAGCCAGATAACCTTTTGGAGCAGAAGAATGAGCAACTGGCAGCCCAGCTGTTGCAAGTTGAGAATAACGAACGGCGCAACCTGGAACAGCGTGCCAAGGTGTCGCTGGTGTGCAATACCACACCGTTTATCGATCGCATCATTCACGAGGTTTCAAGGCTTGAAACTGACAGTTCTAACCGCGAGGAACGGTTGACCTATATCCGTGAGCTCATCAATCAGATTAACTCTTATAACGATGTGCTGACGTATTGGATTCAGTTACGTCAGGGCGAGCTGAGCCTGCACATCGAGAGCTTCCCGTTACAGCCTTTGTTCGACGTGCTGCTGAAGGGACGAACCTCGTTCCAGATGAAGGGCGTAGAGCTGCATGTAGAGCCTACTGAAGCCGTGGTAAAGGCCGACCGTGTGCTGACTCTGTTTATGCTGAACACTCTGGCCGACAATGCCCGTAAGTTTACCGATCGCGAGGGTAGGGTGAATGTATCGGCTGCGCAGACCGACGACTACGTAGAGATTGTCGTCGAGGATACAGGTGCAGGTATGACTCAGGAGCAGCTTGATCACCTTTTTGACCATAAGATTGTCGAAGGTCATGGCTTCGGTCTGCTTAACTGTAAGGGTATTATCGAGAAATACCGCAAGATCAGTCAGATATTCTCTGTGTGCCAGATTGGTGCTACCAGCAGCTTAGGCAAGGGCTCACGCCTGTTCTTCCGCCTTCCTAAGGGAGTATTCAGGGGTGTCAGGTGTTTGTTATTAGGTGTTGGCTTATTTGTTGCCACCCTTGCATCAGCCACCCCCCAACACCCATCACCCAACACCCAACACCCATCACCCATCGACGCCCTTGGCATGGCCAGTATCTATTCTGATTCGGCCTATTTCAGTAATATCAATGGCGACTACGAGCGCACGTTGCGCTTTGCTGATACCTGCAGATACTATCTGAACCTGCATTATCAGCAGCAAGTGCCCCACGGCAGATACCTGATGCGACGGATGGGTAATCCATCGCTGATGCCTCCCGAAATCAAGTGGTTCCATGATAGTGTGAAAACCAACTATCATATTATTCTTGATATTCGTAACGAGAGTGCTGTGGCCGCTCTGGCACTGCACGAATGGCAACTTTATAGCTACAACAACCGTATTTATACGCAGTTGTTTAAGGAGATGTCGGCTGATAATACGTTGGGCGATTACTGTCGAAATATGCAGCAGTCGCAAACCAACAAGACGATAGCCATCATTCTGCTGATACTGCTGCTGATATCCATCGTGCCTGCCTATTACCTGCTGTATTACCGTCACCGATTATACGACCGGTTTGTGCGCGAGCAGCAGCGTATCACCGATCTGGAACTGCTCGACGACGAGCTGCGTCGGGCTGAGCTTGAGGACAGTAACCTGCATGTATCCAATGCCGTACTTGACAACTGCCTGTCGGCTCTGAAGCACGAAACCATGTATTACCCCTCACGCATCCAGCAATTGCTTGATACAGGTGATATGGAATCGTTGGGCGAGGTAACTACTTTCTACCGCGAACTGTATGGTGTACTCTCGCAGCAAGCCTTGCGCCAAACCGAGCGTACCCGTTTGCATCTGAAGCCACTGCACCATCAAATATTGGGCGATGAGACTTTGGTACGCTATCTCTTTGATATCCTGCGTAAGCAGGCTGGTGCCAAGCTTCAGCCCGAATATGCACCACGCGATGGCGGCTATATCGAGGTGCGTGTGCCCATGCCTCAGCTCAAGCTCACTGAGAGTCAGGCAGCCAATCTGTTCACACCTTCAAAGGATCATCTGCCTTACCTGTTGTGCCGTCAGATTGTTCGCGAACTGGGCGAGGCCACCAACCGCCGTGGCTGCGGTATCTATGCCACTATCCAAGATAATACAACAAATATGATTATAACATTACCAAGCGTATGGAAAACTTCAAAGTGATAATAGTAGAAGATGTGCCCCTGGAGCTAAAGGGTACCCTTGGCATCGTGAAGAGTGATATTCCCGAGGCCGAAGTGATAGGAACAGCTGAGAACGAGCAGGCTTATTGGCGCCTGATTAAGCAGCAGAAACCCGATCTGGTGCTGCTGGATCTGGGATTGGGTGGCTCTACTACCGTGGGTGTAGAGATATGCCGTCACACCAAGGAGGTGCATCCCGATGTGAAAGTGCTGATTTTTACAGGCGAGATACTGAACGAGAAACTGTGGGTAGATGTGCTTGATGCCGGTGCCGATGGTATTATCCTGAAGACAGGCGAGCTGTTGACCCGCCGTGATGTTTCGGCTGTGATGGATGGCAAGCAACTGGTGTTTAATGAGCCTATCCTCGAGAAGATTGTTGAGCGCTTTAAGCATGCCGTGAGTGGCGAGCTGGTTAAGCAGGAAGCGCTGGTAAACTACGAGATTGACGAGTATGATGAGCGATTCCTGCGCCACCTGGCTTTAGGTTATACCAAAGAGCAGATTACCAATCTGCGTGGCATGCCTTTTGGCGTGAAGAGTCTGGAAAAGCGCCAGAATGAACTCATCCAGAAGCTGTTCCCCGAGGGCACCAGCGGTATCAATGCCACCCGCTTGGTGGTACGTGCCCTTGAGCTGCGTATTCTTGATATCGATAATCTCGAAGCCGATGAAGAGTAGTCGTGTGTGCCTGGGCCTGTTGGTGTCAGAGTGTGTGCTGGTCATCGTATCGTGGCTGCTGTCAGCAGCCCGTATCGAGGGTGTGCGCTCTATGCTCTCGTCCGAGGGCATACGCTGGTTCTTTGGCGGTTTCTCTCATATCATTTCCAATCAGCTGCTTGCTTGGCTACTGTTGGCATTGATTGCTGGCGGTAGCTTGCAGCAGAGTGGGGTGCTTCAGCATTTCTCGTTCAAGAGCGAGGTGCCTTTCCGCAACCGTCTGGCGCTGCGTGTTGCCAGTGCATTTTTGGTCCTCTACGTGCTGGTCATCTCCATGCTCACGTTAATGCCACATGCCATTCTGTTATCGTTCAGTGGTCATTTGTTCCCATCGGCATTCAGTCGTGGACTGGTGCCCATTATCTGCTTTGGTGTCACATTGTTCTCGGTGGTTTATGGCATCATCTCAGGTAACAAACAAAAAGGAGAAGATGTGATTGACATCCTCTCCTATGGTTTGCGTCAGGGAAGTTACCTGATTATCATCTATATCTTTGCTATCCAGTTCTACGCCTCGTTGCGATTTGTATTTGGATAGTGCCGCTCTTACTTTAGCAGTTTCTCCAGTCGTTTATACTCCTTCTTGGTGAGTCGCATAAACGAACCGTGCTGAGGAGCTTTCACACCCTCGATATTGCGGGGAGAGTGGAAGTTGCGCATGTATTCGTCGGCCAGGCACAGACGGTAGTTGCGGGGGTGCGACGAGTATTCGATGTAGGCAATCACCCAGGTTTTCTGTCCAGGCAGCTGGAAGGCGCTCACACCCTCACAAGCCTTGTTGCCCTCGAAGTTCACGTAATCGTCCTCTACCGGCTCGCTCCAAGGACCAGTCAGCTTTGGTGCGGTAGCGGTAAACAAACCAGCCTTACCACCTTCTTTCTTAATCATCATGTGCCACTTCTGGTCGGCCTCAACCCAGTTGATATCAGCATCGATGGTGGCATAGCCCCAGTCGAACAGCAGTTGAGGCTGTGTGAGGGTGGTGAAAGTCTCGTCGGCATACGAGTAGTACATGCGGTCGTACTTGTCCTCGCCGCGGTTGCGCATCGAGTAGTACACCATATAGCCACCCTTCTTGCCGTTAGGCCATACATAATCCTCGTCCCATACGATCTGTGGTGCCCATACGCGGTTGATGGTGCTCCAGTTCTTATATACGCTGGGCGCGTCAGGGTTGGAGAATATCTGTGTGCCCTTGCGGTAGTCGAATGTTACCGACTGCCAGTGAATCAGGTCGTCGCTGCGCAGCAGGTCGATACCGTAGTTATCCCAGGTTTCCACCTTGCCCAGACGGTCGCGGGCCCCCACGTTCATATCCGTACAAACCATCAGGTAGCCTTTGCCATCGTGCTTACGACAGATGTAAGCATCGCGTGTGGCACCTTCGATGCGAGCATGCTCAGCATCGCTGAAGATAGAGTCGCCCTTCAGCAGGTCCTTGTAATGAAAACCATCTCGACTCAGTGCGTAGGCTGTCCATGCACGTCCATGATCGTTCATGTGACAATACAGGAAGCCATAATCACCTTTCTGCAGATTTCCTTTCTGGGCATAGCTGATGCTTGGTGTGCCCAGCAGGAGAGCTGCCAATAACCATTGTAATCTTTTCTTCATCGTTAGTAAAATTGTTTTAACGGCGACAAAGATACAAATAATTATCGAGACTACCAAATTTATTCGTTTATATCAGCCAACTGCCTATCTGGAACACCAGCATACTTACCAGCCAAGCCACAGCAGTGGTATAGAAGGCTGCAAATCCAGCCCATCGCCACGAGCCTGTTTCGTGCTTGATGGCGGCGATTGTGGCAATACAGGGGAAGTAGAGCAATACAAAAATCAGGTAGGCATAGGCTGCCAGTGGGGTGATGCCATCGTTCAGCATCATCTGGCGCAAGCGGGTATATTTCTCGTTGTCGTCGCTAAAGCTGTCGTCGTCGGCGAATGAGTCGTCGCCACTGTAGAGTACGCCGATGGTCGAAGCCACAATCTCCTTGGCACCAGCACCAGCCAACAGCGATACATCCAGTTTCCAGTTAAAGCCCTGTGGGGTGAAGATGGGTTCGATGGTCTTACCCATACGTCCGATATAGCTCTGCTCCTGCTGTTGTTCACGCGATAGTTCTTCGTTGTGTGGGAAGTAGCCCAATGCCCAAACGATGATGCTGGCCACCAGGATGATGCCTCCCATCTTTTTCAGGTATTCCTTACCTTTCTCCCAGGTATGGCGCCAGATGGCCTTTGGTGTTGGCCAGCGATAAGGTGGCAGCTCCATCACAAATGGGGTGTCCTCGCCCTTGATAACGAGCGATGAGAAGATTTTGCTGACCAGTACCGACACGGCGATGCCGATAGCATAGAGCGACAATAACACCCACGAGCGGTACTGCAGCGAGAAGAAGGTACCGGCTATCATGATATAGATGGGCAGACGAGCTGAGCAACTCATAAACGGCAGAATCATCATAGTGATGATACGTGAGCGACGGCTCTCGATGGTGCGTGTAGCCATGATGGCCGGCACGTTACAGCCAAAGCCCATGATGAGTGGTATAAACGATTTGCCGTGCAGTCCCATCTTGTGCATCAGTTTGTCCATGATAAAGGCGGCACGTGCCATATAGCCCGAATCCTCCATCAGTGAGATGAAGAAATAGAGAATCAGGATTTGTGGCAGGAATACAATCACACTGCCCACACCGCCGATAACACCATCCACAAGCATCGCTTTCAGCGGTCCGTCGGTCATGCCTTCGCTGATTTTTTCGCCTAACCAGGCTACACCAGCCTCAATCCAGTCCATGGGGTACTGTCCCAGTGTAAAGGTGGTCTGGAACATCACATAGAGCAAGAGGAAGAAGATGGGGAATCCAAAGTACTTATGTGACAGGATATTGTCGATGGTATGTGTCGTCTTATAGGTGTCCTTCTTATGGCCTGTCTTATAGCCAGCCTCTTTCAGGGCACCATTAATAAAACCGTATTTGGCGTCCATGATGGCCGTTTCGCTGTCGCTGCCAGTCTCTTCCTTCACACGTGCCGAAGCCTTGTCGCGCTCGGTTGTGAGATGGCGGAAATCTTCTATACGCTGTTCGCCAGCCATGTGGTTGCCCAGGTAATCTAACACCTGACTGTCGTGCTCCAGGAGTTTCAGCGACAGGTATCGGGTAGAGTAGTGCTGGGTGATATGTTCATCGGCCTTCAGGTATTTCTGAATGTGTGCGATGCCGTCCTCGATCTCGTGCCCGTAGTTGATGTGCAGGTGGCGCGAGAACTTGCTGGTGCCCTCATAGACCTGGATGACGGCGCGGAACAGGTCTTTCACGCCTTGTCCGCTCTTAAACGATGTGGGAATCATTGGCATACCAAACAGGGTGCTCAGTGTGTCGAGGTTAATCTGGTCGCCACGGTGCTCGAACTCGTCGTACATATTGAGTGCGCACACCATACGTAGGTTCATATCCACCAGCTGTGTGGTGAGATACAGGTTGCGCTCCAGGTTCGACGAGTCGATGACGTTGATGACCACATCAGGCATTTTCTCGGTCAGATGCTCGCGTACATACAGTTCCTCGGGCGAGTAGCACGACAGCGAATACGTGCCAGGCAGGTCGGTGAGGTTAAACTCGTAACCGAACATCGATGCATGCGCTTCGGTAGCATCTACGGTCACACCGCTGTAGTTTCCCACATGCCCGTGGGCGCCCGATGCATAGTTGAACAGGGATGTCTTACCGCAGTTAGGATTACCCACCAGCGCTACATTGATGGTACGGCGCTCTTTCATGGCCTCGTGGTGGATATAATCGTCCTCGTGGCGATGACTATCGGTAGCCAGGTTAAAGGATGTTGCCTCGAACGGTGTATCGGTTGATACCACCTCGATATTGTCAGCCTCCTGATGGCGCAGACTCACTTCGTAGCCCATCAGTTTGTACTTTACGGGGTCCTGTAGCGGTGCGTTAAGCAATACCTCAACCTCCTGGCCACGAATAAAGCCCATTTCGATGATGCGTTTACGGAATCCGCCGTGTCCCAGCACCTTTACAATAATACCTTTATCACCTGTTTTCAGTTCCGAAAGTTTCATACCTTATTTATTTTGAGTGCAAAGATACGAAAAAAAACTTGCAACTCGGTTGCATCGAGTCGCAAGTTTTATAAAATACCTAAAAATGATGATAGGTTATTCAGTCTCAAAGTATTTCTCGAGTTCAGCACGTGCACTTCCATCGGCATTCGAGAGATCGCTAACGATGTGCCCCTTCTCCAGCAGCGCGATGCGTGTAGAGATGTCGATGGTGTGTGCGAGGTTATGACTCGAAACCAGAATCGTGGCGCCAGTGCGCTGGTTGTACTCGGTGAGCACATGTTTCAGCGTGTTCTGGCTCGAAGGGTCAAGGAAATTGAATGGCTCGTCGAGAATCACCAGCTTGGGGTTGTTAAACAGGGCAGAGATGATGCCTACCTTCTGCTTATTACCAGCCGAGAGGTTACGAATCAGTTTCTTCTGTCCGAAAATCTCGCCGCCAGCCAGCTTCTCAAAGTCCTTCAGTCGTTCGTCAACCTCTTCCTGCGTCTTATCAGTAATCTTACCGATAAATGCGAAGTACTCCTCGGGTGTGAGGAAATCAATCAGGAATCCCTCGTCGATATACGAGCCTGTAGCGGCCTTCCAATCCTCGCTCTGGGCGGGGTTGATGCCGTCGAGTGCCACTTCACCCTCATCGGGTTTCAGCAGGTCGAGCAGCATGCGGAAGAGCGTGGTCTTACCTGCTCCGTTATTACCTACGAGGCCGAGAATGTCGCCATCGTTGATTTTGAAATCTTCAATGTCGCAGGCAACTGTGTTGCCGAACGCCTTCTTCAAATTGCTTATGGTTATCATAACTCTTAACTTTTAATTCTTAACTCTTAACTCTTAACTATCACCTACACAATGCCTTTGCCGTGGCAGTTCTTGAACTTCTTGCCAGAGCCACAGGGACATGGATCATTGCGTCCGGGCAACTTATCCTTGACGATGGGCTCGTGGCTCTGCTGGGCACGTGTGTCGTGCTGCGCAGCGGCCTGCTGGTTGCGGTCAACCAACTGCTCCTCGCTGATATTCTGCTTGCTCTCCACGTACTGCTGGCGCTGTGTGGGCTGCTCAGGAGCTGCCTCCTGTACCTGCTGCTGCATCTCGGGGATACCGCTGCGTGTAAGGATCGAGCAGATACGGTTGTACATATCGTTAATCATCTCGTCCCAAACCTTGGCACTCTCAAGCTTGAAGATCAGCAGTGGATCCTTCTGCTCGTAGCTGGCATTCTGTACCGAGTGCTTCAGTTCGTCGAGCTGGCGGAGGTTCTCCTTCCAGCTGTCGTCGATGATATGCAGCAGGATGCTCTTCTCAAACTCCTTCACAATGCTCTTGCAGTCGCTCTCGTAAGCCTCCTTCAGGTTGCAAGGGATGTTGTACATCTTACGACCGTCGGTGATGGGCACCATGATACGCTCGTAGATCTGTCCCTGAGCCTCGTACACCTGCTTGATGATAGGCTGGGCAACAGTCTGGATACGCTCGGTTTTGCGGTTGAAGTTACCGATGGCAGCCTGGAAGGCATTCTCGTAAAGAATCTCGCGAGGCTGGTTCATATACTCTTCGCTGCTGAAGGGCACCTCCATTGAGAGGATGTGCAGGAATTCCTCCTTACAGCTCTGGTAGTCGGTAGAGTTCTCGATGATGTTGACCACACGGTCCCAGATGATGTTGGCGATATCCATACCGATACGCTCACCCATCAGGGCGTGGCGGCGCTTCTCGTAGATCACGGTACGCTGCTTGTTCATCACATCATCGTACTCAATCAGACGCTTACGGATACCGAAGTTGTTCTCCTCAACCTTCTTCTGGGCGCGCTCGATGCTCTTAGAGATCATCGGACTCTCGATCATCTCGCCATCCTTGAATCCCAGACGGTCCATGACCGATGCAATGCGTTCAGAGGCGAACAGTCGCATCAGCTTATCCTCGAGTGATACATAGAATACAGATGAACCTGGGTCGCCCTGACGTCCGGCACGACCACGTAGCTGACGGTCAACACGGCGGCTCTCGTGGCGCTCGGTACCGATGATGGCCAAACCACCAGCGGCCTTTACCTCAGGCGAAAGCTTAATATCGGTACCACGACCGGCCATGTTGGTGGCAATGGTAACGGCACCCTTACCGTTAGTGCTCTGTCCGGCCAATGCTACGATGTCGGCCTCCTTCTGGTGCAGCTTAGCATTCAGCACCTGGTGGGGGATACCCTCGCGCTTACCGGTCTCAGGGTTCACATACATATCAAGCATACGGCTCAGCAACTCTGAAATCTCCACCGATGTGGTACCAATCAGTGTTGGACGGCCCTGATTTCTCATCTTTACTACTTCCTCGATAACAGCCTTGTACTTCTCGCGAGCGGTCTTGTAAACGCGGTCGTCCTGGTCGTTACGGATTACTGGGCGGTTGGTAGGAATCTCAACCACATCCAGCTTGTAGATATCCCAGAACTCACCAGCCTCGGTAGAAGCGGTACCGGTCATACCCGCCAGCTTGTGATACATACGGAAGTAGTTCTGCAGGGTGATGGTAGCGAATGTCTGTGTGGCAGCCTCTACCTTTACGTGCTCCTTGGCCTCTACAGCCTGGTGCAGTCCGTCGCTCCAGCGACGACCCTCCATGATACGACCAGTCTGCTCGTCAACGATCTTCACCTCGCCGTCGATCACCACATACTCGTCGTCCTTATTAAACATGCAGTAAGCCTTCAGCAGCTGCTGCAGGGTGTGCACACGCTCACTCTGTACAGCGTAGTGGCTCATCAGCTCATCTTTCTTATCCAGACGCTCCTGATCGGTGAGTCCGGTCTCAGCCTCGAGAGCCGACAGCTCGGTAGTGATATCGGGCAGCACAAACAGCTCGGTGTCGTTCACCTCCTTAGCCAGCCAGGCAGTACCCTTATCGGTCAGGTCGCAGCTATTCATCTTCTCATCTACCACGAAGTACAGAGGCTCCACACACTCAGGCATGCGGCGGTTATTGTTCTCCATGTAGATATTCTCGGTATTCTGCATACCGGCCTTGATACCTTCCTCTGAGAGGAACTTGATCAATGGCTTGTTCTTAGGCATGGCCTTGTGCGAACGGTAGAGCGACAGAAAACCGGCATCCAGCTTCTCCTGTGCCTCTTTCTTGTTACCAGCCTCCATCAGCTTGTTACCCTCGGTAATCAGGGCCTTGGCCTCTGCCAGATACTGGGTGGCCAACTGGCGCTGAACACCTACCAGTTTCTCAACCAGTGGCTGATACTCCTCGAACATCTGGTCGTCGCCCTTGGGGATAGGACCAGAGATAATCAGAGGTGTACGGGCATCGTCGATCAACACTGAGTCGACCTCATCGACGATGGCGTAGTTATGTGCGCGCTGTACCAGATCGGCAGGCGATACGGCCATGTTATCACGCAGATAGTCGAAACCGAACTCGTTGTTGGTACCGAAGGTGATATCAGCCTGATAAGCCTTACGACGGGCCTCAGAGTTAGGCTGATGCTTATCGATACAATCCACGCTCAAGCCATGGAACATATAAAGAGGACCCATCCACTCTGAGTCACGCTTAGCCAGATAGTCGTTCACGGTTACTACGTGTACACCGTTACCGGTCAATGCGTTCAGGAATACAGGCAGGGTAGCCACCAGGGTCTTACCCTCACCAGTAGCCATCTCGGCAATCTTTCCCTGGTGCAGAACCACACCACCGAAGAGCTGTACGTCGTAGTGTACCATTTCCCACTTCAGGTCGTTGCCACCAGCAGTCCAGTGGTTGTGGTAGATAGCTTTGTCGCCATCGATGGTAATAAAGTCTTTCTTGGGATCGGCAGCCAGTTCACGGTCGAAATCGGTAGCTGTAACCACTGTCTCCTCGTTCTCGGCAAAGCGTCGTGCTGTTTCCTTGACGATGGCAAACACCTCGGGCATCACCTCGTTGAGTGCTCCCTCGTAGATTTCCAGAACCTCTTTCTCAATCTTGTCGATCTGAGCAAAGATGTCGGCACGCTCATCGATAGGAGTGTTCTCGATAGTGGCTTTCAGTTCTTCGATACGCTTTTTCTGCTCGTTGGCAGAGTTCTGTACTTGCTGTTGCAGTGTTTTTGTGCGCTGGCGCAGTGCGTCGTTATCCAGCTTCTGTACCTCGGGGTAAACAGCCTTTACCTGCTCAACGAGTGGCTGGATAAGCTTCATGTCGCGGCTGGATTTGTCACCAAACAGCGACTTCAAAAGTTTGTTGAAATTCATATCTTAATTTTATTTTTTTACTTATTGTTGATGTATGACGTTTTAAAACGGCGGCAAAATTACAAAAAAAAATTGTAACAACCAAGCCTTTTTATTAAAAAAGAGGTGTAGCCATACATGCATTGGGGGCACGGATGCGGATTGCCTTCGAAATTGTGGGGGCAATACGCTCGATGCTAACGGGTGCCATCACCTTCTGTGCGGGGATGTTGGCACCATAGAATATGATGGGGAAGCAGGCCAGTGGCTGCTTGGTTTTCAGTTGCTCGTGGGTGTCGTCGTTCTGCATCTGCCAGCCAGGTGCCAATTCTACCACCAAGTCGCCCATGTGGGCCTCGTAGAGATGTGTGTGTACGCGCTTCACGCCAGTCATCTGCAGCAGGAATTCCTTGGCCTTCTGAGTGGCGTCGGATAGGGCGATGCGCTTTTGTTCCAACAGCTGGTGGTTCAGATACAGCTGGTTGCGATAGGTGCCCTCTACATACTTGCCTTGGCCCCACAGGGCGCCTAAGTACATGTTCAGCAGGTTGGCTGTGCGGTTGGTATAATATACACCCGTTGGGATGTGATATTTGGCGTATTCATCGGTGTTGATGTCGGTGTAGCCGGTCGAGGTGAGCACAAACAGGGCATGCTCTTTACCCACCAGGCGCTGTATCTCGGTGACCAGCTTTTGCAGGGCCGATTGATAGTCGCCTTTCTCGTACTGCAGGAACAGCAGATCGGGGATGGTGTCTTGCCCAAGATTTTCTTCAACAACCAACTGTAAGGCTTTAACAGTCAGACTGGTAGCATCGCCATACTTGCGCTTATCGTCGTTCCATGCCACGCGGTCGGTATTGTGCCCCGACAGCAGCTCGGCTGTCTCTTTCCGGGGTGCTACGGCGCATACCTTTCCGGCGCCCTTGGTGGCCAGCTTCAGCTCGTCGGCCAGGGTAGAAACGGCGATTTCATCGGGTGTGGCCGGAACGGTTTGCAGCGACTGGCGGTCGAGCCATTTGTCGGCTGTGATGGTGTGATAGAATGGCGATGTGCCTGTGACGACTGACGAAATGGCAGACGCCAGGTCAACTTGACTATAGGGATAGAATCCTTGCTCGTAGATTAATCCATCGTCGAACAGTGCGGGATAGTCGGACAGCAGCTGGTCGATGGTAATATTTACCACCAGCCGGGGGCTGACTCCCTTCTGTTGCTGCGCTTGCGAGCTGAGTGCCAGTATCGAAAGCAGCGTGACGTATAGATATCTATTCTTCATTTCTTACAACGTATCAGCAAACATAATGCCACAATCCACATGCTCTCGGGATAGCTCTGCAAGATGCCACCCAGTGCATAGAGTATGATCATCATCAGATGCAGCTTGGTCCACAGGCTGCGCTTGCCTTTGATAACGGCTGGGATGAACAGTAGCGGCAGTGGGTTGAACAGCAGCAGGTTCAGGTTGAGCGAGGTGGTGGGGTGCTGCGAGAATATCATCACCGTGAGCACAATACCAACAAGCCCCTGAACGGTCATCAGCGCTACATCCCACCATTTCACGACGCGACTGCTTTTCCACTCGTAGAGGGCAATACATACGGATATGATGAGCAGCAGAACGGCTATTTCGGTGGGTGTGAGGAAAAAGTCCTGTTCGATGACCTGTACGCCCGGTGCTACCAGCAGGCGCTGCTCTTTCACCAGCCGACGGTACACACCGTCTTTGTATATCTGTGCGTGAGCAAAGTCGGTCATCAGGTTCATGGGCAGGAATTCCTGCTCCTGTCGGGTGGTGGCCAAGTCGGCTTTTACACCCAGCAGCATGTCGTTGCCGAACTTCGACCAGCGGTGGTTGCGGTTGCATTCGCGCACCATCTCGCGGAAGGTGGGCTGGAAGTCGTTTTTGTCTTCGTAAACCACCTGACCTTCAATGCTTTTCTCGATAACATCTCTAGGTTTGGTTGAACAGTTGTTGTAGAAGAAGTTGTAGCGATACACGCGGTTCTCTTCCTTCAGGTTTTCGCTCAGCAGATGCTGCAGGGTTCGCTTCTCGTCGTTGGTCAGGTTCAGCACCTGTTCGGTCACGCTGCTGCCCCATTGCTGGTAGTAGGGCCAGAATCGCTCGTAGGGGTAGGCTGCCAGCTCGTAATCGGTGAGCCCGAAAACAAACCGCAGGGCAAAGTAGGGCTTGCTGAAGCTGAACATGCCCCAGTTAAACACCAGATCGATGTCGCCCTGATGCCATCTGATGGCTGAGTGACCATACAAACTGTATATCTCTTCATGGGGCGAACAGGTCAGTAAACTCACTTCAACCGAGTCCATTGGGTCGATATTCGACTCAACCGACACAAATGCGCCATTTTCGGTATTTGGTGCCGAATGCGCATCAATTGACGTTATGTAGCTGAAACTCAGCAGGATAGCTGTGGTTAGCAGGCTCTTAATTTTCATTTTTAAATGTTTCACGATGCAAAAATAACTTATATTTTCGAAGAAAAAGCCATTTCTTCGTTTTTTTTTGATAATTTTGCACGCTGAAATGTTTTTCAACTGAATTAAAATATAAAATATGAATAAAATTCTCGCCAGTTTCGTCTTAGCAACCATGACGACATCGGCTTTTGCGCAGAGCAGCACTAATTCTCCCTATAGCCAGTTTGGCTTGGGTGATCTGACAGATCAGAGTGTAGGATTTAACAAAGGTATGAACGGCGTTGGTCTGGCCATGCGCCGTGGTAACGAGGTGAATCCTATGAACCCCGCTTCGTATTCGGCATGTGATTCGCTCACCATGCTGTTTGATGCCGGTCTTTCGGGTCAGATTACCAATTATAAGGAAAACGGTAAGAAGATGAATGGTAAGAGTGGCGGATTCGACTACGTGGTCGGCCTGTTCCGTGCTTTCAAGGGCGTGGGGGTATCATTCGGTATGCTGCCTTACTCTAATATAGGTTATAACTACTCGCAGGTGGAGCTTCTGAACGATGTCGATAACACCAGGATGAGTACTACCAATAAGGGCGACGGCGGTGTGCACCAGCTGTTTATCGGTACCGGTATCAAGCTTTTCAAGCCTCTGAGCGTGGGTGCCAACCTGTCGTATTTCTGGGGCGACTATAGCCGTACTGTCACCAGCAGCAGCAATGCCACCAATGTGAGTGCGCTGCAGATGCTGTACACAGCCGATATCAGCAGCTACAAGCTCGACTTGGGTATGCAGCTGGAACTGCCTCTGAACAAGCTGGATAACCTGACGCTGGGTGCCACCTGGACACCAGGTCACTCGCTGAAGGCCGATGCTGCCTGCTCGGTGATCAATAGCAACTCTACCATCAGCAAGTCGGACACCACCTCTTACAAGCTTGCCAATGCCCTGAGCATTCCCACCAGTTTTGGTTTCGGTGTGGCCTACAACCACGGAGAACAGGTGCGCGTGGGTGCCGACTTCAGTATGCAGAAGTGGGGTAGTGTGGATTATCCTTCGTTCGACTCACAGTCCAAGACCTATACCATGAAGTCGGGCCTGCTGAAAGACGGCTATCGCTTGAACCTGGGTGGCGAGTGGACACCACGTCCCATGGGCCGTCGATTCCTGCAGCGCGTGCGCTATCGTGCGGGTGTAGGAATGGCCACACCTTATTATTATATTAACGGCAAGGAAGGCCCCAAAGAGTTCTCGGCCAGTCTTGGTTTCGGTATTCCCATCATGAATGGTTACAATGGCCGTTCGTATCTGAATATCAGCGGACAGGTTGTGAACCGTTCGGCTGATAATATGATTAAGGAAACGATGTTCCGCCTGAACATCGGTCTGACATTCAACGAGAGATGGTTCGCAAAGTGGAAGGTAGATTAATAGCCATTGCTGCTGTGGTGGCATTGGTGTTAGGCAGCTGTACCGAGGTGCACGAGCACACGGCAGCGGCCATTCACGACCGCGATTCGGTGTCGGTGATGACGTCGTATGGTGTTAATACGCTGATTAGCGACAGTGGCGTTATCAAATACAAGATTGTGACCGAACGCTGGGATGTGAACACGGTTAAGAACCCCTCGTACTGGTTGTTCGAGAAAGGCGTGTTCTTCGAGCAGTTCGACGAGAAATTCCACGTAGTGGCTTATATCCAGGCCGATTCGGCGAAATATTACGACCAGAAGAAGCTGTGGCACCTGCGCGGACGCGTACGCATACGTAATATCAATGGTTTGCTGTTCCAGAGCGAAGAGCTGTTTTGGGACGGTATGCGCCACGAACTCTACTCGAACGTGTATTCGAAGGTGACCACTCCCGAACGCAGCATGGAGGGCACTTATTTCCTGTCGGACGAGCATATGTCGCACTATACGGTGAGCAATTCGAAGGGCGCGTTTACCCGCGAGGATATGACTGGCGAGCAAACCGACACCACTACGCAGAACCCCGGTGCCAAGCCCGATACCACGCAGGTACAGCCATCGCTGCGCCCACAGTTGCAGAAACATAGGAGGAACGGAAAATGACCACTACGATTGTCTGGCTACTGGTTTCGATGCTGTTCTCGGCCTTTTTCTCGGGTATGGAGATTGCCTTTGTGTCGTCGAACCGACTGCGTGCCGAGATGGATCGCGAAAAGAATCGTTTTTCGCAGCGCATCATCCATGTGTTCTACCAGCATCCCAACAATTTTGTATCTACCATGCTGGTGGGCAACAATATCGCGCTGGTTATCTACGGCATCCTGTTTGCCCAACTGTTTGATGCCACGCTGTTTGCGCCGCTGAGCGACGGGATGCGGGTGACGGCCGACACGCTGCTGTCAACGCTGGTGGTGCTGTTTACCGGCGAATTCCTGCCTAAATCCATTTTTAAGAACAATCCCAATACCCTGCTCACGGTGTTTGCCGTGCCCGCCTGGGTGTGCTATGTGGTGCTTTATCCCATCTCGCGTTTTGCCACGCTGCTGTCGAAGGGGCTGCTGCGCTTGGTGGGCATCCGCACGAAGAGCAGCGGCGAGGAGAAGGAGTTTACGAAAGTAGATCTCGACTACCTGGTTCAGACCAGTATCGACAATGCCGATAACGACGATGAAATCGAGGAAGAAGTAAAGATTTTCCAGAATGCACTCGACTTTTCGGAGACGAAGATTCGCGACTGCATGTTGCCCCGCACGGAGATTGATGCCGTGGAGGATACCGACACCATCGAGCAGTTGCGCCAGGTGTTTATCGAGAGCGGTCACTCCAAGATACTGGTGTATCACGAGGATATCGACCATATCATCGGTTATGTGCACTCCAGCGATATGTTCCGACTCAATAAGGATCAATATCAATTATCCATTATCAATTGTCAACTGGTTCGTGAGATTTCTTTTGTGCCCGAGACGATGCTGGCTTCGAAGCTGATGGCACAGCTGATGCAGCAGAAACGCTCGCTGGCAGTGGTGGTGGATGAGTTTGGCGGCACCAGCGGACTGGTATCGCTCGAGGATATCATGGAGGAGATTACCGGTGAGATTGAAGACGAGCACGACAATACTAACCTTGTGGCCAAACAGCTGAACGACCACGAATATATGCTGGCTGCTCGACTGGAGATCGCGAAGATTAACGAGATGTTCGACCTCGACCTGCCCGAAAGCGACGAATATATGACGCTGGGAGGCCTGATTCTGCATGAGTATCAGTCGTTTCCGAAGCTTAACGAGGTGGTTAAAATGGGCCGTTACGAGTTTAAAATCGTTAAGAATACAGCCACAAAAATCGAATTGGTGCGATTAATCATTACCGAATAGCCAAAATTTATACGAAAAAATTAGGTCGTTTCGAACAAATTTATTAATTTTGCACCCGTTTTATGAATAATAATTAAAAATTTAAATACATTATGGCAGCATTAGGAAAAATCCGTAAAAGAGGCGTAGCCCTCGTTTGCATTATCGGCTTAGGCCTTTTCGCCTTCATTGCTGAGGAAGCTTTCCGTTCTTGCGAAGCAACCAAGAACCAGCAGCGACAGCAGATTGGCGAAGTGTTAGGAAAAAAAATCAATGTTCAGGACTTCCAGGCCCTGGTTGATGAGTATCAGGACGTTCTGAAGATTACTCAGAACCGCGAGAACTTCACCGAGGAAGAACTGAACCAGATTAAGGATCAGGTATGGAGTCAGTATGTTAACGAGCAGATTATTGCCGACGAGGCTGAGAAGCTCGGTCTGACCGTTACCGACGAGGAGCTGCAGAACATCATGAAAGAGGGTACCAACCCCATGTTGCTGCAGAGCCCATTCGTGAATCAGCAGACTGGTCGTTTCGACGTGACCATGCTCACCAAGTTCCTCGACGACTACAAGAAGTCAGCTTCTAACCCCCAGCTGGCAGAAAGCTACCAGACCATCTACAAGTACTGGCAGTTTATCGAGAAGCAGCTCCGCAGCAACACCCTGGCTCAGAAGTACCAGGCACTGCTTTCTGGCTGTCTGCTCTCTAACCCCATCTCAGCAAAGATGGCTTTCGAGGGTCAGAACATTGAGAGCGACATCCAGTTGGCTTCGATTGCTTACTCAAGCATCAACGACAACGATGTGAAGGTTGACGACAAGGACCTGAAGGCTAAGTATGACGAGGAGAAGGAGATGTTCAAGCAGGACGTTGAGAGCCG
This sequence comes from Xylanibacter ruminicola, assembly GCA_015060625.1. Lineage (GTDB taxonomy): Bacteria > Bacteroidota > Bacteroidia > Bacteroidales > Bacteroidaceae > Prevotella > Prevotella ruminicola_D. The sequence continues at coordinate 281,408 of SUYC01000001.1, forward strand.
CGATATCAAGTATGTTGACTTCCAGATAGTAGCTTCAGCCGCCGACCGCAAGAATCTGATGAAGACTATGACCGACGCAGCCCAGAAGCTGCAGAGCGGTGCTAACGCTGCCGAGGTGGTTCGCAAGGCCCAGTCGCAGTTTGCCTACACTGGCATGGCTGCTACCAAGCGCGCTTATCCTTCAGACATCGCTGCTAAGCTCGACTCAATGGCTGTAGGTCAGACCTCAGCTGTGTTCGAGACCGCTTTCGATAACACACTGAATGTAGTGAAGCTGATTGCTAAGACTCAGGCTCCCGACTCAATCGAGTATCGCCAGATTCAGGTTGGCGGTGCTACCGTCGAGGCCGCTAAGAAGACTGCCGACAGCATCTACACAGCTCTGAAGGCTGGCGCTGATTTCGAGCAGTTGGCTCAGAAGTACGGTCAGACAGGTGCCAAGCAGTGGCTCACATCAGCTATGTACGAGAATAGCAACACTATCGACGAGGAGTCGAAGAACTACCTCGCTGCTATCAACAACCTGGCTGTTAACGATGTGAAGAACCTGGAGTTTGCTCAGGGTAACATCGTGCTGCAGGTTACAGCCCGCAAGGCTATGGTAGAGAAGTATGATGCTGCTGTGATCAAGCACACCATCGATTTCTCAAAGCAGACCTATTCTGAGGCTTACAATAAGTTCAGCCAGTTTGTAAGTGAGAACAAGACTATCGAAGATATGGAGAAGAATGCCGGCAAGTTCGGCTTCAAGGTTACTCCACGTCAGGATCTGTTCAACTACGAGCACAACGTAGCTAACCTGCGTTCTACCCGTGAGACCATGAAGTGGATCTTCGACGCTAAGCCAGGTGAGGTTAGCCCACTGTACGAGTGCGGTAACAACGACCACCTGCTGGTAGTAGCCCTCACTAAGATCAACCCTGTGGGCTACCGCGATATGAACAGCCTGAAGGATATGCTGAAGGCCGAGGTGCTGCGCGACAAGAAGTTCGAGCAGATCAAGGCTAAGTTGGCAGGTGTTAACGACCTGGCTGCTGCTAAGGCTAAGGGTGCACGTATCGACTCGGTTAATCAGATCACATTCTCGGCTCCTGTATTCGTACAGGCCACAGGTGCTTCAGAGCCTGCTCTGGCTGGTGCCGTTGCAGCTGCTAAGGCTGGCGAGTTCAGCAAGCACGTGGTTAAGGGTAACGGTGGTGCTTACCTGTTCAAGGTTGTTAAGAAGCACAACCGCGCCGGTGTTAAGTTCGACGCCGCACAGACCGAGGCTCAGCTCCAGATGCAGGCCACACAGGCTGCTCGCATCTTCATGCAGGAGCTTTACAAAAAGGCAGGTGTGGTAGATAATCGCTACCTGTTCTTCTAATTCCAGATTATCAGTACATTTATTATAATTTTAAAGTTTTATTATTGAAGGCCGGGAGTCGTGATGACCCTCGGCCTTTACTTTGTTTAATCCCCGTTAGGTCCGTCGCTTGGCACATTGCTACCGCCACCGGTGCCGCCTGGATTATTCCCACCTCCCTGGGATGGGCTGGGGGAGGTTCCTGCCGAGGTTCCCTGTCCCGACTTATACTCGGCCACGGCTGTAGCGATAGGTTTCAGGGTGGTCACCTTCTTCTCCTTGCCGTCAACGGTAACCTTAACCGTATCCACGATGTTGCGGAACTCGAGCGAGCAGAATTCCTGCTTGAATCGGCGCGAGGTGATGTTGTCGTCTTCCACGCCGTAGGGCAGGAATCGGATGTGCACGCCCTTCACCACCTCGTTGGGGTCGGCATTCTCCATAGCGGCGATGTTCAGGATGGGCTTCTCTACATCGCAGGTGGGTACGAAGGTGCCCAGGGGCTCCATGCGTACTGGCACGCCCTGACTGATGAGTTCGGGCAGGCACTGGGTGATTTTCTTGAGCACGCCCTCGATGATGTCGAGCGAGTAGATCGAACCATGGTCGCTCATGTGCTTGGCAAAGCCTCGCAGCGAGAGAGTGGTTTGCGTGTCGATCTCGGGGTAGTACTTACCGTACCCCGCATTGCGGGCATTCTTGTTCTGGCGCAAGTTGATGCCCAACTTAATTTCGTTTGTTGCCATAATTGTGTGTTTTTATTAAATGTGTTTTGTGGTATTATTACCATTGCAAAGATACAAAAAAATATCGAATTTTCCAAACTTTTTGTTCAATATTTTTGGTTGTAACGAACTTTCTTGTAACCGTAACCAGCAATGATTGGGATGGCGCAGGTATGACAGGCCTGAATTTCGCCAGCTCAAGCACTGGTGGCGACAACCTTACCTGGACGCTTACCCCCAAGGTGCCCTAATCACTCAGCCATCGCCTCCCAGGCGATGACTCCCCGCCCAATCACACTAACCCCGCTTTACTATGATAGTAGAGCGGGGTTAGTGTGATTTTATGAGTATTTGTTAAAAACATATTGTTACTACAAAAAAATGTAGTAAATATTTTGGTAATACAAATTTTTGTAGTATCTTTGCAATGTTTTAATTATCAACACATTTATGAATCAACAAACGCTCATTATGGAAGTATCCGAAGAAGAGTCGGAACTCCTAGCAGCTATCAGGAACTATAATAAATCTTTTCCAGATGGTTATCCTCAGCTGCTATGGTACGCTCAAGAGCTGTTCGATAATATAATTCGGCAGCCATATTATTAACATTTGTAGTTCAAAAAATGAATCGTTATGGAAAATGTAGAAGTAATGGAGAATCCGGTTATCGTAACCGATATGAAGAAGAAACTGAGTGATGTATTGATGGCTATCTCTTGGCGTGAGTTTGCTAATACTTATTTTCAGCGTTCGTCATCGTGGTTCTATCACAAGATGGATGGTATTGATGGCAATGGTGGACAGGGAGGCTTTAACGAAGAGGAAGCCGAGCAGATGCGCGGGGCACTTATAGATCTGTCTAATCGTATCCGTCGTGCTGCTGAGAATATCTAAAACTCCCGCCCAATCACACTAACCCCGCTTTACTATGATAGTAGAGTGGGGTTAGTGTTAGGGTAGAAGGGATGCGCGGAGGCACTGAAAGGGGGGATTGGGGGGATGCAGGTGGGGATGATACTATGATTGATGAAAAATAAATCCCTAAATCACAGGATTGTATTTTTTTACACTTGGGGATTTAGGGATTTTTTTTCGCGTACTCTAAGAAATTCCCCTACCTGCATCCCCCCAATCCCCCCAAAAATTTCACATTCAGAAGGGAACTACATCGTCAACATCGCTTTTTCGCTCTTGCTGCTGGCGCCCTGCATCGGCTATCACCACAATATATTTATTAAGACCATGGCGCTTGACGCATTCGAAACCCATAGCTTTCATGGCCCTGCCAATGGCTTGGGTGGTGTATTTCGAACCTCGGAACCCCATGACATAAAGCACATTCATCAGGTCGCCAGCCGTGTAGGCCTCGGGATTATCGGTTGGTTCGGGCTTGCGAACGAAGGTGCGCAGCGCCTCCTCCACATCATCGGGCATCAGATATTGCTGGTTGTGCCGACTTATCAGCTGGCTCTCCTCATGGGTGGGCTTGGCGCTGTGGCCATGATCGAGCAACCACAGGGCCTGGGCATAGGCACCATCGTAGGGAAGGGGGTGGGCGTTGAGATTCACGGTGCCAATAAGGTTTACGGCCAGATAGCGGCGGTCGCCCTCAGCTTCGCGGATAAAATGCTCGTTGTTGGTGGCGGCGATGAGCGAGGCCTTTCTTGTGCGCATCTCGCGGAAGTGATCGTAGCTGTCGCGCAGATACGACTTGCTGGCCGTGATGGCATACTTATAGGCCTCGGACTTCTGCAGATTGCTCACACTAAACTCATCGAGAAACATCAGCGGCGTTTCGCTCATGGCTATCTCGAAATCCTTATCCACGCGCGTGGATGGGTTGACCGGAAAGATATAGGATGCTAGCTGCGGTGGCAGTATGTGGCGCACGAAATAGGTCTTACCGATATGTTGCATGCCGTAGAGCACAGGCATAATCGGATTTTCCTCCGACTTGCCGCGCCAAAGGTCAACCATACCCAAGAACCACTTACGAAACATCATGTCGTAGAGTTCGGTACTCTCGGGGTCGCCAAACTCCATGTGGCCCACAAAGAAATCATGGATATAGTCGGTGTCGCCCTCATGCCACTCGGGCAGCGACTGCAAGTAATCCTCAAACGGATCGTAGTCGGCTGCAAAATCACGGTTGCTGATGATATGGTCCAGATCGTTGGCACTCACCTTGATGCCATTCTGCTTCAGTCGGCAGTAGTAGGTTGAGAGGTCGCGGTTCACCACCGAGCGCCACTCCTGTTCAGGCTCCTTGATTTCGGCACGGTTCAGCCACACGTTGAATCGCCATTCGGCCATCGTGCGCAGCATGTCATAGGCATCATTCATCTTGCTCTCCTGCTGCTGGGGCGTCTTACTGGTGGCGCGTGGGCGTCGGCCTCGGGGCTTGGAGATGTCGATACCGGCATCGGCGGCCAGCTGCATCAGGGTGCCCAGGGTGATCGAGCCATTAGCCTTATCCAGACAGTTGTCGAACTTCTCATTACACTCGTCGTACTTGTAGCCAGGATACTGACTGCAGATGAGGTGATAACTGTCGCGCGCATTCTCGCCAAGCGAGGCACAGGCAAAGGTTACGGCAATCCAGGAATTATAATCACTGGTAAGGTCGGTACCACTGTCGGCTATGCGCTGAGCCACAAGCTTCAGGTGGTCTAAGTCGGAAAATACATTCTGTTGCGTTTTCATAATCGTATTTATTTTAAATGTTTGGGATTGATATAGCATTGGGGATCATAAGGCAGGAAGCAGGCACGGCACACGTCGGAACCCGACACATCTACCTCCACGCCATAGTGAAAGATGATGTGCATGCGGGCTGCCTCGAACTGCTGCTTGACGGTGAGCGACAGCCATTGTTGGGGTAGCGTAAAGATCCACTTGACACCACAACCTTTTGGACTGACGAAACACAGCTCGGTTTCCAGAAAAGTATCGCCTACAAAGCGCTGAATCAGCTGGCGGGCATCGGATTCGGATGCCAGGTCGTCGATATCAATCACCAGATAAGGCGACCGTGACACCAGACTCTTGGCATTGCGATAACTGAACTCGCCCGAAAAAGTGGCAATCCTGAACGACAGCTTCTTGTAGTCGCTGAGTGCCGAGCGATCGGCTCCCTGTTGAACCATCTGGCGCAGCGTGAGGGTGGCATGGCGGGCTCTGTCGGAGATGATATACTGATAGATGCCGAACACTGTGGCTGTGCCGTCGGGCTTTACGGGCAGCACAGCCTTTCCTTTGCGATTACGGTATCCATAGCCGAATACCGAAAAATGATTGACTAATTGATCTTTCATAATTCCATTTTTTTTCAGTTTTTTGTTTATTTGCAAATATACAAAGAAAACGCGAATTGACCTACGCCTTAAAAACGCAAATTCCAAGAATCTCTACAGTTGACTTGCATTTTCCTAACAATCCTTACAATCGAGTGGCAATTTTATAGTATTCTTGACGATAGATGTGAATAAATCTTCTTACGATGTTTACCCTTTGCAGTCGTATGCCTGCATCTTTGGTGTCGGTGAATGTCCATTCGGGGAACTTTCCGAACTGGAATTTGCTGTAATTATACAATAAAGAAATTGATCCTATGCCATTGATTCCTAGTTGATTAGCCAGATAATCCCTAAAAGTTTCTATAGCCGTGAAGATTCCCGGTAGTGTGATGCCCTTGGGCTCTTCGTTAATATACTTCATCAGCCAAATATAGTCGTATTTATGCAGTGTGAATTCTCTTTTTCTCGCATCGCTCTGCAACTGAAGAATGGCATTTCGCATCGCTAAATCCGCTAAAGGTAGCGGCGGCATGCCATCGCCTATCATAAATTTGCCCCCTAGGGCTTCAGCCATGCCTTGAGCTATTTGTTTGTTTGCCTCATTATAAGGCAGTTGGAGAATTATTGCCATCTTAACTAGTTTAGCTTTTAAGTAATGACATGTGCAAAGGTAGTAAATAATCGTTAAATACGGAAGAATTATTTGATATTTTTTATCCGAAATTTTTGGTAATTTCGAATATTTTTCGTATCTTTGTAACGTAAAAAGATACTCATTAAACACACAGAATTATGAACAAAACAGTTAGAACACTTCTTAAAGTTGTAGGGTATGTGATTGCTGCGCTGCTGGGTGCTGCCGGTCCACAGCTGATGTAAACAATTTAAAATCTACGTACCATGGAGAACACACAGTTTAAAATTTCTCAGTATGCCAGTGCCGTGCTGCTCATCGTGAGCAGCATTGCGCTGGTGACGTATCAGGTGGTTAAACTGAACGACGTGGCAGGCGGACTGCTTATCTATGTGGCTCAGGCATTCCTGTTTGCCGCGTCGATCTTCGGACTTAACCACTATGTGAACATCATCCGAAAACAGTTACAATCATGAGCACACCACGAGGACTACGGAATTGCAACCCACTGAACATCCGACTGACCAGCGACAAGTGGAAAGGTATGAAGGCCAGGCAAACCGATGCTGACTTCTGTCAGTTCGAAGCCATGGAGTGGGGGTGGAGGGCGGCCTTCTGGCTGCTCACGCGCACGTACTATCATAAATATAGATTGTACACTATCCGCGACATCATCTACAAGTGGGCACCTGCCACCGAGAACAACACACGGGCGTATATCGACCACGTGGCGCAGTTGGCAGGCATCGGCCCCCTGGAGTGTATCGGCGACCCGGCAGAACAGCCCATCCGCTGGTTGACTGTAGCTGCCGCCATGGCCATCCACGAGAACGGCACCACCGCCATCGATCCCATCGCCATGCTCCGAGGATTCACACTCTGTCAGGAACGGCGCTAGCCTCCCGAAAAAATCTCAAAAAAATCCGCCCTAATCGCTTGGTTGGTGGCGGATTTTTTGTATCTTTGCACTCGAAAATAAGAGTTCTAATGATACTATTACTTAAAAAATTACAAACAGCTACAAAGGCAATGATAGCTATGCTGTTGATAATCATCGCCTTATCGGCGTGTAATGTTGAGCATCACACACCTGATGCCCAACCGCAAACCAGTGAGTTGAACACCAAGACGTCTGTCGGCAACATACAAAAAACATCGCAAACCGAGCAGAGTACGCAGGAACAGATGGAGGAGATGCGCCGACAGAACCAACAGCTGCAACAGCGATCTCGATTCACATCGGGGGGTGTGGTGATGATTCTGGGCATCGTGGGTTTGCTGATTTTCATCAGCACCAACAACCGTTGGCGACACACCCTGGAGGTGAAAAACCGACAGCTGGAGCGCGAACGTAATGTGGTGGTGGCACAAAACAAACAGCTCTCCATCGAGCGCGACCGTGCCGAGGCAGCATCGAAAGCCAAAACGGCCTTTCTGCAAAGCATGACACACGAGATTCGTACACCACTGAACGCCATCAACGGTTTTACGCAGATACTCACCATGCCCGGCATGGATCTAACTGAGAAAGACCGACTGGACTACAGCGCACGCATTCAGGAGAACACCCGACAGTTGACAAATATTCTCGACGACCTGATATTGATATCACACATGGAGGGCGACACAGAGATGCCACCCGCCGAGGAGTGCATGCCGCTGCTCACGATGGCCGGTGCCATCGAGGCCGTGGCTCCTCGTGTCAATCCTGGTGTAAAAGTTGATAGTCAGTGCAACATACCTGCCGAAGAACGCGTGATGTGCCACCCACGACTGGTTGGCATCGTGATAGCCAAACTGCTGGATAATGCCGTGAAGTTCACCAAGCAAGGCAGTATCATGCTGAGCCTCGACCACGAGGGCGACACACTGCACTTTGCCGTAACCGACACCGGCTGCGGTATTCCTGCCGACAAGAGCGAACTGATATTTGAACGTTTTGCCAAGCTCGACAGCTTTAGTCAGGGCGCCGGACTGGGGCTGTCTATTGCCCGCATGGTGGCCCAGCACCTGGGCGGCACGCTCACTCTCGATACCACTTACACCAAGGGCGCTAAGTTCGACCTTGTGATTCCATACATTCCTAAAGCATGAAAGAAAAACTATTATCCCTACTTGGATTCTCGCTACAGCGCGACAGTTTGAAAACCGAAATCATATCGGGCATAACAACATTTGTTAGTATGGTGTATATCCTGGCACTGATGCCGGCGATATTCTCACCGCTGAGCGAGCATGGATTCCCCATCGAATCGCTGTTCACCGCCACAGCCCTCTCGTGCATCATCGGCACGGTGCTGATGGCATTCATCGCCAAGCGCCCCTTTGCGCTGGCTCCCGGACTAACCTTGAACACCTTTTTTGTTGAAACAATATGCCTTGCGATGGGCTACCCCTGGCAGTTTGCACTGACTGTGGTACTGGTAGAGGGACTGCTGTTTGTGCTCATCTGCGTGAGTAACCTGCGCCAGGTGATATTCGAGATGGTGCCCACCACACTGAAATATGCCTTTGCCGCCGGCATCGGATTTTTTGTGGCCATGATAGGATTCAAGAACAGTGGCATACTGGCCGAAGGCACCATATTCAACCACATGGAGACGCTCACCACACCCTCGTCGCTGCTGTTCCTGTTGGGAGTACTGCTCACAGGACTGTTTACCGTGATGCGCATCAAAGGCGGACTGCTGATTGGCATCACGATAGTAACGCTGTGCGGACTGCCTCTTGGCGTGACTGTGATACCCGACAATCTGATTGAGATACCCGCCTCGCCGGCGCCATTGCTCTTTCAGTTCTCGTTCGACTATATCTTGTGGCCCGACTTCTGGGTATGCGTCACCACCATGCTGTTTTTCGACTTGTTCGACACCTTGGGCACCGTGGTGGGTGTGATGGCCAGTGTCGGCATCATCCGTAAGAACGGTCGTATCCCGCACATGCGTAGCATCATTCTGAGCGATGCGTTGGCCACGGTATCAGGCGCCTGTCTGGGCTGCAGTCCCGTCACCACCTTTGTTGAGAGCTCAACAGGTTTTGCCGAGGGCGGTCGCACCGGTGTGTCGGCGCTCGTCACGGCACTGTGCTTTGCTCTCAGTCTGGTATTCTCGCCCATCTTCCTTGCCATCCCCACGGCAGCTACAGCGCCTGCCATGGTAGTGGCAGGATTCTTTATGTTTGGTGTCGTAAGACACATCAAACTCACCTACAACCTCGAGGCCATGCCCGCCTTCCTCACCATCCTGCTCATGGTGATAACGGGTAGTATCTGTGACGGAATCCTGACAGGATTGATATCGTATATCATCCTGTCATATACTTACGGGTACATGGCGAAGTTCAAGAAAGCTAGAAGAAATAGTCAATAATTTTTTTTCAAATCCACCCTTACCCTCCTTAGTCTTAAGGAGGTTTTTTTTGTTTCACAACCCTCCCAGCCACCTGTCTGTCCTTTTCTTTGGCGCAAAGAAAAGAACTAAAAGAAACATCCACCCTCCCCAAGCCCCTCCCTATATGGAGGGGATGTAGTTGACTCCGAGGGAAAACCCTCTCCGTCAAAGTTTTGGTATGGCTCTCGAGCCTTTGCCCAGAATTGGGTTGACTACGTCACCCTTACAGGTTGACTTCGTCGACCCAATTCTGGGTTCGCCATATATTGCTCTGCTCGCTTCGCTCACGCTACCGCCATAATCGAGTGGGGGTTTAGGGGCAGAGCCCCTATTAAAAAACAATCACGCCAGGGCTTTGATGCCCTGAGCGTACCTTAATGAAAGAGCGACAGGAGGAGCGGTTAAGCCCCTTGCCAAAGATTGGCGAGGGGTTTGGGGAGTGGTTTGAGGCCCTCCTTAGGATAAGGAGGGTTGGGTGGTTGTGAAGAAGGTGATGGTTATTGAAGGAAAATTGGGAAAAGGATTAAAAAAGGAAGAACATCAAATGTTCTTCCTTTTGATTGCCAACATGGTGAGATCATCACTTTGTTCGGCATCGCCGACATAATCTTTAACCGCCCTTGCCATAACCTCCACAATGTGATGGGCCGTAACCGAATCTTGGGCCAACAACTGCTGCGCCACCTCGAAGATGCGAGCCTCGGAAAACAGCTGTTGCTGGATGTTCTCGGCCTCGGTCAGACCGTCGGTATAAAGGAATATCAGCGTGTCGGTGTCGATATCTGTCTCCTGTGGTTCGAACTTGAAACCGGAGATCACACCCACTGGCAGGTTCGACTTGCAGTTCAGCAGCTGACATTGCTTCTGTTTCATATCTATCAGTAAAGGCGAATCGTGACCGCCATTACAGTAGCGCAAATGACCGTTACTCAAATCGAGCGAACCGATGAACAGGGTGACGAACATGTTCGAGTCGTTCTGGTCGGACAGCGCCTCGTTCATCTGTTCCATAATCTCACTAGGCTCGTCGAGGTGCGACGACACGATGCGGAACAGCGTGCGCGATACCGCCATTACCAGCGATGCCGGCACACCCTTGCCCGACACGTCGCCGATGACAAAGAACAGCTTCTCGTCACGGATATAGAAATCGAACAGGTCGCCGCCCACGGCCTTGGCGGGGGTCAGACTGCCGAAGATGTCGATATCCTGGCGGTCGGGATAAGGCGGATATATCTTGGGCAGCATCGACATCTGGATGTCGCTCGCTACCTTCAGCTCGCCTTCGATACGACCCTTCTGTGCGTTCACCGTCTTCAACTCCTCGATCTGCTGTTTCAGCGACGTCTGCATCATGGCAAACGAGTCGTGCAGCTGCCTCATCTCGTCGTGTGTGCGTATCACCGGCAGCGAGGCGTTCAGGTTACCCTTGGCGATATTGTCGGCCGAGTGTGCAAACAAGGCCAGCGGACGGGTAGCACGCTTGAGGATGCTGCGACAGATGATGAACAGCACCAGTAAACCAAGCAGCATGACGCCCACGATGATAGTGGCATACTTGATGGAACGGTTGGTAATCAGGTTGTTGGGGATGACCGTAGCCATCGACCAGCCTGTACGTTCTATCGGACTGTAGCTGACGATGAAATCGGTGCCGTCGCGATTGATGGTGCGCATGCCGCTCTTACCGTCGATCATCTCGTAGCCTATCAGGTTGTCGATACTGTCGTTGTATTTCATCGAGTGGTTGAAATACGTATCGTTCAGAATGCGTTCGCGCATGGGGTGGGCGATATAGGTGCCACCCTTGCCGATGATATACGAGTAGGCGTAGTGATAGAAGAAATCGCTGTCGTTCTCCAATTCGGCCTGCAGTTCAGCATCGCTATTGATATTCAGCTCCAGGGCTTTATTGTTGAAATCGATATCGCTCTTACGGAGCAGGTCGGAAACCCACTCAAGCGATATGTCGGCCGTGATGATGGCATACAGGGTGCCCTTCTTGTCGTAGAGCGGGTGCGAGAAGGTGGTCATCATCTGCTCGCCGCCACCGCGATCGTAGTAAGGCTCGCTCCAGTAGTTCTTCTTCAGCAGTTTGGGTATCTGATACCAGTCCATATAGTGGTACTCGTAGTCGGACGTACCCAGCTGTTTGGTTTGGATATTGTTGTCGACGCTCCTGTAGGCATAAGGCGAGAACTGCTCGCCCTTCTCCTTGTAGTAGTAGGGTTCGAACGCCACTGTTGAGCCCACGATATAAGGATTGATTTCGAGCAGTCGGCGCACGATGCGATACATATCGTCGGGTTTGTTCAGCGATAGCTCCACCTCGGGGATGGTGTTGTAAACGGCCACTTCTACAGCATGCATCACGGTGTTGATGCGCTGGTTGGTAATCTCCATACGGCTCTTGGCATTCTCGGTAGAGCCTAACAGTACACCCTTGGCACTAAAGTAGCTCACCAGATAGGTGATGATGATGAACACCACCAGCACCGTTAACATGATCCACATGGTGATGCGGGCATAGAGTGTTCGGAAAGGTTTGATATAACTGTTGTACTTCATGGTTCGGTGATTTGTTTGTAAGTGATAGGTTTAGTTATCTCGCCGCCTTGCAACATGATGCTGTTGGCCAGGTTCAGACCTTCGGGCTCAAGCTTGTAGGTGCGCTTGCCGGTTCTAGGACTTACCAGCAGTCGCAGGCACTCTCTCAGCATCCACTTCTGTGCGTCTTCATTGGCCGACACACCTGCCTGTCGCATGTATAGCATCACGATATCCATTGTTTCCTTGGGGTGCGTGACGGCATACTCCCAACCGCGCTTCGAGGCCTTCACAAACTTATCTACTTCGGCCTTGTGCTTGGTGAAGTACTCCTTGGTGACATAGACACCGTCCTCAGGCACGTTGCAACCGATGTCGCGCATGTAGATAATCTGATTTCTCTTCAGGCGCTGTCCGGCCATAATCAGCTGGTAATACTCGTTGTAGTTCATGGCCAGCGTAGCATCGATGGCCCCCGAGACATACAGGTTGGTGTGAGAGATAAACGGTATCCACTCGATGTTAACCTTCTCGCGGCGTGCCAGGGCAATGGGCAGCTTGGAGATGCCCGACTTAAAGCAGCCCACACGCTTGCGATCGAGACTCTTCAGACCTCGCAGAGGCTTGTGTGATACAATCATCTCGCCGCTTTGCTGAAAGCACTGCATCACGTTAATCAGTTCGTCGCCATTATTAATCATGTCGAGGGCCGACACCAGGTGCAGGGCCACATACTGGCTCTCGCCGCTCTTCAGACGGTTTAGACTCGTGTTCGAGGCCGACGGATGTTTGATAATCACGTTCAGTCCTTCCTCTTTGAAAAATCCCAGGGCATCAGCCACGTAGAACCCGGCAAACTGCGCCTGTGCTGTCCACGCAGGTGTGAACACCAATTGTGATTGTGCATGTAGGCTACAAGTGCCAATAAGGCTTAGCAGTAAGGTATAGATAAATCGTTTCATCGGTAATACTTATATATTTTGCTGCAAATATATAAATAATTTTAAATATAATGAAAATTTATGGTATTTTTTTTATATTGCTCTGCTCGCTTTGCTCACGCTACCGCCATAATCGAGTGGGGTTTTAGGGGCAGAGCCCCTATTAAAAAACAATCACGCCAGGGCTTTGATGCCCTGAGCGTACCTTAATGAAAGAGCGACAGGAGGAGCGGTTAAACCCCTTGCCAAAGATTGGCGAGGGGTTTGGGGAGTGGTTTGAGGCCCTCCTTAGAATAAGGAGGGTTGGGTGGTTGTGAAGTTACTGTATGCCGCGCTCGCGGAGCTTCTCCTGCCAGCGCCAAGCGGTGCGCAGAATCTCCTCGGTTGGTGTCTCGGCCTTCCAGCCCAGCACCTTGTTGGCCTTATCAACGTTACCCCAAACCTGCTCGATATCGCCCTCGCGACGTGGAGCATAGGTCCAGTTAACCTTTACGCCAGTGGCCTTCTCGAAGCCCTCAACAACCTCGAGGGTTGAAAGACCCTTACCGGTACCGATATTGAATATCTCGACTGCCTCGCACTCTGGTTTATCGAGCACACGCTCCATAGCCTTTACGTGAGCCTTAGCCAGATCCACTATATAGATATAGTCGCGGATACAGGTTTTATCAGGTGTGTTGTAGTCGTTACCGAAAATCTTCAGCTGCTTGCGGATGCCCATGGCAGTCTGTGTAACGAAAGGAATGAGGTTCATGGGCACACCGTTAGGCAACTCGCCGATGAGTGCTGATGGGTGAGCACCGATGGGGTTGAAATAGCGCAGGATGATACTCTTGATAGGTGCACCAGAGTGGATATAATCCTGGATAATCTCTTCGTTCACCTGCTTGGTGTTGCCGTAAGGACTCATTGCCTTCTGGATTGGAGCGTTCTCGGTAACAGGCAGGTTCTCGGGTGAAGGCTGACCGTAAACGGTGCAGCTACTTGAGAAGATGATACCCTTGACGTTGTACTTGGGCATGAGCTCAAGCAGGTTGATGAGCGATGTCAGGTTGTTGCGATAGTAAAGCAGTGGCTTCTCAACACTCTCGCCCACAGCCTTTGAAGCGGCAAAGTGGATGATACCCTCAATCTTGGGGTACTTCTTAAACACGCCTTCGAGAGCCTCCATGTCGCAGCAGTCAACTTTCTCAAAGGCTGGACGAATGCCAGTAATCTTCTCGATACCGTCAACGACATTAGCGTTTGAGTTCGACAGGTTGTCGATGATAACAACTTCGTAGCCTGCTTCCTGCAGCTCTACAGTGGTGTGACTGCCGATAAAACCGGTTCCACCAGTAACAAGGATTGTCTGTTTCATAATGTTTTGAATTATATTGATATAGTTGTAATAAATGTTCCCTTTTGATTAAACTCTTCGAGATGGAGTGGTTGGCGCGAGAGTGCAAACAGGGTAGAGCCCGAACCCGACATGGCAGCATAGGTGGCACCCAACTGGTAAAGGCGGTCCTTAACGGCGCCTAACTCGGGATGCACAGCAAACACGCTGTCCTCGAAATCGTTGGTTAGCTTGCCACGCCACTCTTCGACGGGCAACTGTACCACGTCCTGACAGTTAAGCTCGGGGTAGTGGGGCTTTATCAGTGCAAAGGCCTCGCGGGTTGATACCGGAATGTCTGGTCGAACCAAAGATAAATACCAGCCTGATAATGAAAGTTTTATGGGCTTCAGTTTTTCACCGATTCCCTCGGCATAACAAGGCTTGTTGAGGATGAAGAATGCGCAGTCGGCACCCAGACGGGCGGCATACTGTATCATCTGTTCGTCGCTCAAACCTAAGTGGCACATCTTGTTAAGCAGTGTAATCATAAAGCCGCAATCGCTCGATCCGCCGCCCATGCCAGCCTGCGTGGGAATACCTTTATACAGATGTGCGTGCACGCGAGGCATGTCAGGAAAATCCTGTTTCAGCAGATTGTAGGCACGCACCACCAAGTTGCGTTGCTCGTCGCCGTCGATATGGATGTTAGATACCTTCAGGTCGCAATCGTATGGCGAGGGGAACTCGCGGGCCATCTCCTGCACCTCGAGTGCATCCTTGATGGGCACGGGGAAGAACACCGTCTGCAGGTTGTGGTAACCATCGGCGCGCTTCTCGACAACGTTCAAACCCAGATTGATCTTTGCTATAGGAAATACTATCATACTTATATTTTTATATCAACACAGAGGTACAGAGCTACAGAGGTTTTTATTTATCACTCTGTGCCTTTGTATCTCTGTGTTTGTTTTTATTAACGTTTTGGCCCTTGCCTTTGCCGTTTCCGTGGCCTTTGCCACCACCATGGCCACCATGACCCTTAGAGTGCCAGCGACCGTTGCGGCGACTGGTAGCTTTCTTTTCGCGTTTCTTGTATTCGGGAGCATCGCCCAAGCCTGCGGGCAGAGGCAGCTTTTCAACCTCCTTGCCCAGGAAGTGCTCGATACTCTGGAAGCGGTACATGTCATCGTCGCTCACAAAGGTGATAGCCTCGCCATCGCGATCGGCACGGGCTGTACGACCGATACGGTGTACGTAGTCTTCGCTGTCGGTAGGCACATCGTAGTTGATAACCAGACGGATATCGTCGATATCAATACCACGAGCCACGATATCGGTAGCTACCAGCACATCGGTCTGTCCGGCCTTAAAGCGGTACATCGCCTCGTCGCGCTCGGCCTGCGACAGGTCGGAGTGCATCTGGTCGCAGTTGATATGCATCGACTTCAGTTTGCGGGTAACATCCTTCACACGCTCTTTCTTACCCGAGAAGATAATCACGCGCTGCAGGTCGCCCTTCTTAAAGATGTCCTGTATAATCTTCAGCTTCTGTGGCTCGTAGCACACGTAGGCCATCTGATGAATCTTCTCGGCGGGCTTTGATACGGCAATCTGTATCTCAACAGGGTTATGCAACAGCTGTACGGCCAGTTCGCGAATCTTCTTTGGCATGGTGGCCGAGAACATGATGCGCTGGCAACTGGCGGGCAGCTCCTTCACAATCTTCATGATATCCTCGATAAAGCCCATGTCGAGCATGCGGTCGGCCTCATCGAGCACAAAGAACGAGCAGCGGGAGAGATCGAGATTTCCCACCTTCAGGTGACTGAGCAGTCGGCCTGGTGTGGCTATCAGCACATCGGCACCCATACGCATAGAGCGCAACTCCTGATCGTAGCGGTTACCATCGTTACCGCCATAGACAGCCACGCTGCTCACATCATCCAGATAGTAGCCAAAGCCCTGCATGGCCTGGTCGATCTGTTGTGCCAGTTCGCGTGTAGGCGACATGATAACAGCGTTGATGGCATCCTTGGGATAGTCGCCATCATCTAGTTCGGAAAGGATAGGCAGTAGATAGGCTGCTGTTTTTCCAGTACCCGTCTGGGCCACACCCAGCACGTCGTAGCCATCCAGAATCTCAGGGATGCATTGCTCCTGGATGGGCGTCATATCCTCGAAATGCATGTCATAAAGTGCATCCAGGATATTATCATTCAAATATGTCTCTTCAAATTTCACTTCAATTCTTCAATTCTTTAATTCTTCAATTCTAATTCGGCGCTTGTCGATAGCAGAAGTATGCTATGACAATATATAATAAGTTAGGTATCCAAGCTGCCAGCAGCGCAGGCGTGTCGGCATTGATGGCGAAGGTGGCACTGATGGTTTGCAGCAGGATGTAGCCGAACGACAGGGCCAGACCGATGCCTAAGTACATACCCATGCCGCCCTTGCGCTTGCGGCTCGACAGCGACACACCAATTATCGTAAGGATGAACGATGCAAACGAGGTGGCTATGCGCTTGTAATACTCAACCTCGTACTGCACCACGTTAACCGAGCCACGCTCCACCTGTTTCGAGATATAGTTGCTCAGCTCGGTAGAGGTGAGCGTTTCCTGCTGTCCCTTCGAGAACACTAGGTCCATAGGCTCCATTTGTATCAAGGTATCGATAACGGCACCCGATTCAATCTCTTCGCGCAGTCCTTTCAGCGTGCGTATCTTGTAGTTCTGGGCCTTCCAGTGGTAACGGCTGTCGCTGATACTGTCGTAGCGGATAACCGAAGCCGTCATGTGGCTCACCAGCTTCTTGTTCTCGAACTTGTCGAGCGAGAATCCGTAACCAGTCTTGGTCAGATCGTCGTATTGCTGCAGATAGGCAATCACACCCGGCTGAACCATCAGCTGCACGTTGTTCGCCGACAGGTTGCGGTCCTTGTTCTTGTACTTGGTTTCGAAATCCATCTTAACCTGGTTGCCCTTGGGGATGACATAGCCGCCCAGATAAAAGTTAACGGCAGCAATGAGTGCCGCCGATATCATATAAGGGCGCAGCAAGCGCTTAAAGCTAACACCTGCTGCCAGCATGGCGATAATCTCGCTATTGCCTGCCAGCTTACTGGTAAAGAAGATGACGGCAATAAACACAAACAACGGTGAGAAGAGGTTTGCAAAGTAGGGCACAAAGTTGGCATAGTAGTCAAACACGATCGCCTTGAGTGGGGCGTTATAAGTGGTGAACTTAGCCAGATTCTCGTTCACATCAAACACAATCGAGATAGATATGATGAGAATAATCGAGAAGATGTAAGTACCAATAAACTTGGCTATGATGTAGCGATCCAGCCTTTTAAGGTATCTGAACGGATTCAGCACCTTTAGGCACTTCAGGTATTTTAACCATCGCAGCCAATGTCTTATCTTGCGTAATGCTTCTTTCATCGTCTTCTTCCTAATTGATCGATAACCGAACGCTTCCACTGTACAAAGTCGCCTGCTATGATGTGCTGACGAGCATCGCCCACCAGGCGCAGATAGAATGCCAGATTGTGGATCGAGGCTATCTGCATGGCCAACAGCTCCTGAGCCTTGAACAGGTGGTGCAGGTAGGCCTTGCTATGGATGCGGTCGATCTCGCAGCCATCGGGGTCGATGGGCGAGAAGTCGTTCTCCCATTTCTTGTTGCGCATGTTCATCGTACCCTCGTAGGTAAACAGCATGGCGTTACGACCGTTACGGGTAGGCATCACGCAGTCGAACATGTCAACACCGCGCTCAATACCCTCCAGAATGTTCTGTGGTGTACCAACACCCATCAGGTAACGTGGGCGCGACTTTGGCAGAATCTCGTTCACCACCTCAATCATCTCGTACATCACTTCTGTAGGTTCACCTACGGCCAGTCCGCCAATCGAGGCACCACCGCCGTCGTTCAGCTTGGCCAGCACATCGCACACGTGCTTGGCAGCATCCTGGCGCAGGTCCTTATAGGTACAGCCCTGGACAATAGGGAACAACGTCTGGTTGTAGCCGTACAGGGGCTCGGTTTCGTTAAATCGCTTCACGCAGCGCTCCAACCACCGCTGGGTGAGGCGCAGACTGTTCTCGGCATACTTATAATCGCTCTGGCCCGGAGGGCACTCGTCGAATGCCATCATGATATCGGCACCAATCACACGCTCGGTGTCCATCACATTCTCGGGCGTGAAAATATGCTTTGAACCATCGATATGACTACGGAACTCGCAACCTTCCTCGCGAAGCTTACGGATGCCTGTCAACGAGAAAACCTGGAAACCGCCCGAATCGGTAAGGATAGGGCGATCCCAAGTGTTAAACTTATGCAAGCCGCCTGCCTGACGAAGAATGTCAAGACCTGGACGCAGATACAGATGATAGGTGTTGCCAAGGATGATCTGTGCCTTTACCTGCTCGCGCAGTTCGCTAAAGTGCACTCCTTTCACACTACCCACAGTGCCCACAGGCATGAATATAGGTGTCTGGATCTGTCCGTGGTCGGTGGTTATTAGTCCCGCACGGGCATCGCTGGCTGCATCGGTATGTTGTACTTCAAATGTCATTTACTTCTTGTCGTTTTCTTCGGGAATAGTTAAATCGATAGGATTCTTCACTACCTCATCGGTCAGGGCAAAATCCCATACATCCTGAACGTTCTCCACATAGTGGAAGGTAACGCCCTCGAGATACATGTCGGGAATCTCCAGAATACCCTTCTCGTTCTCCTTGCACATCACGATATCGGTAATGCCGGCACGCTTAGCAGCCAGAATCTTCTCCTTGATACCACCCACAGGCAACACTTTTCCGCGAAGGGTAATCTCGCCGGTCATGGCGGTGTTCTTACGAACCTTGCGCTGGGTGAGGGCAGAGGCTATCGAGGTGGCTATGGTGATACCGGCCGAAGGACCATCCTTTGGTGTGGCTCCCTCAGGCACGTGGATATGAATGTTCCAGTTGTCGAAAATACGGTAGTCGAGGTTCAGCTTATCGGCATGGGCCTTGACATACTCAACAGCCAGGATAGCCGACTCCTTCATCACATCACCCAGGTTACCTGTCAGTGTGAGCTTAGAACCCTTGCCCTTCGAAAGCGAGGTCTCGATAAACAGAATCTCGCCGCCTACCGAAGTCCAGGCCAGACCGGTTACTACACCGGCATAATCGTTGCCCTGATAGATATCACGGTAGAAGGGGGGCTTGCCGAGCAGGTCCTCCAACTCATTGGGAGTGATCTTCTTGTAGGCCTTGGCTTCATCAAGCTGCAGGTTAAAGGCGATCTTACGCAGGGCCTTATTAATCTGCTTCTCCAACTGGCGAACACCGCTCTCACGGGTATAGCGCTCAATAATCATCTCGATGGCTGCCTTATTGAATGTTGGTTTCATACCACGATTCTTCAATCCTGTATTCTCCAATTCGCGTGGTATTAAGTGACGCTTGGCTATTTCTACTTTTTCCTCTGTAATATAGCCACTTACGTCGATAATCTCCATACGGTCGAGTAGGGGACGAGGGATGGTGCTGAGGTTGTTGGCTGTGGCTATGAACAGCACCTTTGAAAGGTCGTAGTCCACATCCAGGTAGTTGTCGTGGAAAGCAGTATTCTGCTCTGGATCGAGCACCTCCAGCAATGCTGATGCAGGGTCGCCGTTGTGAGTGTTCTGCGTTACCTTGTCGATCTCGTCGAGGATAAACACAGGATTGCTCGAACCTGCTTTCTGGATGCTCTTGATGATACGGCCTGGCATGGCACCGATATAGGTGCGGCGGTGACCGCGTATCTCTGCTTCATCGTGCAGTCCACCAAGCGATATACGAACATAATTGCGCTTCATCGCCTCGGCAATACTCTTTCCGAGCGATGTCTTACCAACTCCTGGAGGACCGTAGAGACAAAGGATAGGCGACTTCAGATCGGAGCGCAGAGCCAGTACTGCCAGATACTCCAGAATACGCTCTTTCACCTTCTGCATACCGTAGTGCTCCTTATCCAGAATCTTCTGAGCACGCTTCAGGTTCAGGTCGTCTTTGGTATAATCGTACCAAGGCAAGGAAACCAACGTCTGCAGATAAGTAAGCTGTACGTTATACTCCGGACTCTGTGGGTTCAGGTTGTCCAGCTTGTCGCACTCCTTGTGGAATAATCTATGCATTTCGTATCCCCATTTCTTGTCGCGCGCTTTCTTCATCAGCTCGCGTTTCTCCTGCGACTCGCCGTTACCAATCTCAGCCTGAATGTTCTTAATCTGCTGCTGCAGGAAGTAGTTACGCTGCTGCTCATCAATATCCTCACGAGTCTTGTTACGGATTTCTGCCTTCAACTGCTGCAGAGTAATCTCGCGATTCAAAATCTTCATGACCTTGAACAAACGCTCCTTAACTTCAGTCGTTTCCAGCAGCTGCTGTTTCTCCTTGTAGCTGAACGGCATGTTATTGCACACAAAGTTAAGAAGCATCACCTTGTTCGAGATATTCTTGATAGCATAGTTGGCCTCGTCGGGAATATCTTCGCTTATCGAAATGTAGTTTCTTACCAATTCGCCCAAATCTGCTACTGCGGTGTTAAACTCGGAATCCTTCTGGTCGGGCAACTCTTCTTCAAATGGTGTGACTTTGCCCATAAAGAAGGGTACAGTGGATCCAATCTGGTTCAGTTGCATGCGACCTAAGCCCTGAATAATGGCGGTGATATTGCCATTAGGCAGACTAAGAAGCTTCATCACCTTTGCATAAACACCCACCTCATAAAGGTCGTTCTTGTAAGGATAATCGACTTCTGGGTCGAGCTGGGCCACAACACCGATAATTAAATTCTTATTCTCGGCTTTCTCTACTAAGGCTCTGCTGGATTGGCGACCGATAAGAATCGGTGTGACCACACCAGGAAACAGAACCTGATTGCGCAAAGCTAGGATAGGCACGCGATCAGGCTTCTCAAAGTTCAAGAAATCCTTCAAATCTCCTTCTACATCAGCAATCATCTGGAATGCTGTATTGTTATTATGATTATCCATCTTTCAAATTTATTAAATCGGGGGGCAAAGTTACTAATAAAAATTAAGAATTACGTAGGAAAAGGCCAAGAATTAACAATTTATTAGTAACTTTGTGGCGATTATGGCAAAAAACAGCTTTCAATTCAAACAATTCACTATATATCAGGACCAATGCGCCATGAAGGTGGGGACTGATGGCACATTGCTTGGGGCATGGGCTAATGCTCCTGTGGCTGCTGCACGTATTTTGGATATTGGAACGGGAACCGGACTGGTGGCGCTCATGATGGCACAGCGCTTTCCTGAGGCACAAGTCGTTGGCATTGATATCGATGCTGATGCAGTCCAACAGGCACAGGAGAATGTAGTGGCTTCTCCATTTTTTGACAGGATTATGATAAATAGAGAAAATGCTACAAAAATGGATGACAAAGAAGGGTATGATGCTATTGTGTGTAATCCGCCATATTTTGTGGATTCTCTTCTTTGTCCTCAAGATCAGCGCACGCTGGCCCGTCATGCTGTAAGTCTCACTTACGAGAGTTTGATGCATGCTGCCAGTAAGCTGCTTAAAACGAATGGTGTTCTGTCGTTGGTTATTCCTGCTGATAACCAGAATCATGTAGAGTCTGCAGCTGCTTTTGAGGGATTGTTCTTACATAGAATCTGCTTGATTAAAACCACGCCTAATAAGTTGCCTAAACGTCATTTGGTTGAGTTTAGAAAACAACCTGTAGAACGTGTTAGTTTCGAAGAACAAATATTGGAAAGCAGTCCTGGTCAGCGTAGCGATTGGTATCATCATCTTACCAAAGATTTCTATATCAAATAATCTAACAGTTATGCTATAGGTTAGTGCATTCCCTTAAATTTTCCTTAAATTTCCCTTTAACTTCCAATATAACTTTCCTTTAACTTCTCCAATTTATCATAATGCTGATTCTCGTAAAAAAGATAGTCCTCACAAATGTGAGGACTATAACCTTATTTCTTGGAATAATTTTCTTAGAATGGCAGATCGTCAGCAGATCCCTCGCTAGCAGGCTCCTGTGCTGGTGGGAATGGCGATGTGGCGGCTGATGGTGCGGCAGCTGCTACGGGAGCACCTGCTACAGGCTGCTGACCACGAATAACGTTGTAGGCACGAATATCGTTGTACCAACGACCGTTATATTCGCGAGCATCAATATCAAACTGGATGGTAAGCTCGTCACCATTCTGGATATTGAACTGGTTGATTCTGTCTTCTCCAAATACGTTGAAAAGGCAACGCTTAGGATACTGACCAGGAACCTCCAAAACGTATTCCTGAGTCTTCCACGAGTTACCTGTACGCGCCGAAACGCCTCCGCGGGCTTCCATCACCGCGATGATTTTACCTGTTAATTCCATTATCTTTTTTGTTTTATTTTGTTGAATTTATCGTTTTCAGAGTGCGAAATTACTAAAAATAGTTTGAATAACGCACATTTCTGCTCTTTTTTTTGCTCATTACAACTTTTTTTTGTAATTTTGTAACCAATAATATAATATGTAGAATAATAAAATAACTATAAAAAACTATGCGTTTTACATTATCAAGCACAGCATTGAGCTCTAAGCTCGTTGCACTCTCAAGAGTGATTAACAGTAAAAATGCTCTACCCATTCTGGGTGACTTTTTATTTGAGATCGAAAACAATGTTCTGCATCTGACAGCATCGGATTCAGAAAATGTGATGAAAACCCAGCTGGAGCTGATTGAAAGCGATGGCGACTTCCGCTTTGCAATCGGTAACCACGACTTGCTTGAGGCCGTGAAAGGCTTCTCTGAGCAGCCCATCACATTCGATGTGAACCTGGATGAGAACCTGGTGAAGATTACCTATCAGAATGGTTTGTTCTCACTGCCTATCGACAATGCCGACGAATTCCCTGTGGCACAGCCCGTTAGCGATTTCGCTAAGACCATCGTTCTGCAGAATGCTATATTGGCAGAGAACATCAACCGTAGTATTTTTGCTACTGCTCAGGATGAGCTTCGCCCTGTAATGAATGGTATCTACTTTGATCTTACTCCTGATCATCTGGCTGTAGTTGCTTCAGACGGACACAAACTGGTTCGTAACAAGATATTCAGCATAAAGAGCGAAGAGCCATCGGCATTTATCCTGCCTAAGAAGCCCGCCAACCTGCTGAAGAACCTGCTGGGTAAAGATGGTGGCGACGTAACCATCCGTTTCGACGAGCGCAATGCCGAGATCAACTACGGCGACGGCGTACTGCTGTGCCGCCTGATCGAGGGCCGCTACCCCAACTATAACTCTGTCATCCCACAGAATAATCCTAACGAGGTTCGTCTCGACCGTCTGTCGCTGTTGGCTGCCCTGCGCCGTGTACAGCCATTTGCTAACGACTCGAGTAATCTGGTGCGCTTCCACGTTGAGGGTACAACCTTCCAACTGGATGCCGAGGATTACGATTTTGCAAAGACTGCCACAGAGCGCATGACCTGTGAGTATAACGGTGTGCCTCTGACCATTGGATTCAAGGGTAATGCCTTTATTGAGATTCTGAGCAATATCGAGTGTCCCGATGTTATTATCCAGTTGGCCGACTCAAGTCGTGCCGGTTTGGTTCTGCCTTCAGAGCAGCCTGAGAATCAGGAGATCGTGATGCTGATGATGCCTATGCTTATTAACGATTAAAAAGCGGGGGAAGTAAAGTGAAACTGAATTTAACTAAACCGCTGGTAATATTTGATTTGGAGACTACGGGCCTTGACTTAGTGAAGGACCGTATCATCCAGATTTCGTATATAAAAGTTTATCCCGACGGACACGAAGAGCGTGGCAATGAGTTGGTAAACCCCGAAAAACCCATCGAACCGATTATTACCCAGCTGACGGGTATCTCGAATGAGGATGTGAAGGATAAGCCCACATTCAAGCAGTTGGGTGCCTCATTGGCTGAGAAGTTTATTGGCTGCGACTTTGCTGGCTTTAACTCAAACCACTTCGATATTCCCCTACTCGCTGAGGAATTTCTGCGTGCTGGTGTAGATTTTGATTTCAGCAAATGCAAGATGATTGATGCACAAACTATCTTTCATAAGATGGAGCGTCGCAATCTGGCTGCTGCTTACAAATTCTACTGCGGGCGCAAAATGGAGGAAGACTTCGAAGCACACCGTGCCGACCAGGATACCGAAGCTACCTACCGCGTACTGATGGGTGAGCTTGATAAGTATGCACCAGGTGCTAACGAGGATCCTGACAAGGTGCTTGAGAATGATATGAATAAGTTGGCCGAATTCTCACGATCGAACAATAACGTAGATTTTGCCGGACGTATTGTTTGGGCTGAGATGAAGGACAAAAACGGTAATACCCTACTCGATGACCAAGGCAACCCACGCCTCACCGAGGTGTTCAACTTTGGTAAACACAAGGGCATTCCTGTTGCCGACGTACTGCATATCGACCCAGGTTACTATAGCTGGATTCTGTCGGGCGACTTTACGTATAACACTAAGCAAGTACTTACAAGAATTCGTCTTCGCGAGTCAAAACTTAACGGATGATCAGAAATACTTGTTTAACCATACTGACACTACTTGCAGTTCTTGGAATTCATGCCCAAGAGCTGCAAGTTAAGGTTAGTGTGAACCATAGTCAGATACAAGGCACCGATGCCAGCGTGTTTGAGAACCTGCAACAAACCATCGAGCAGTTTATGAACGAGCGAGCGTGGACCGACCTGCAGTTTCAGAAAAACGAACGCATACAGTGCAACCTGAACCTGACTGTAAACAAGTATCTTCGCGATGAGAACCGCTTTGAGTGTACTGCCCTTATACAAGCTAACCGCCCTGTTTTTAATGCGGCCTACACCACCACATTATATAATAATAGGGATGCCAACTTTAACTTTGTGTTCCAGCAGTTCGACCAACTGAACTTTGCCGAAGAGAATATCGACAACCAGCTGACCGCTCTCCTAGCCTACTACGCCTTGCTGATGATTGGCTTGGATCTCGACAGCTTTGCACCGATGGGCGGTACAGATGTGCTGCAGCGCTGTTTGGTGCTGGTAAACAACGCGCAGAACCTGGGTTTTACGGGGTGGAAATCATTTGAGGATAACCGTAACCGCTTTGCCGTTATCAACGATTACCTGGACGAAGGCATGAAACCTTTCCGACAGTTGCAGTACGATTACTATCGTAAGGGACTCGACGAGATGTCCAATAACGCCGAACGAGGCCGGACAGAGATATCGGCTGCCCTTGAGAACGACCTGCAACAGGCGCACGAAAACAAACCGCTGAGTTTGCTGCCACAGATATGGACCGACTACAAGAAGGATGAGTTGGCTAATATCTATAAAGGTAAAGGTACACAAAAGGAGAAACAACGCATATTCGACTTGCTGATGGGCCTAAATGCCTCACAGAATAATAGTTGGGAACTAATTACCAAATAGAGTTACTATGCTTAAGCATTTATATATCAAGAATTTTACGCTGATAGACGAGCTGGATATCTCGCTCTACGAGGGCTTTTCGGTGATTACAGGTGAGACCGGAGCTGGTAAGAGTATTATCCTGGGAGCCATCGCGCTACTATTAGGACAGCGTGCTGACTCAAAGACCATCAAACAGGGTGCTGAGAAATGTGTGATTGAAGCACATTTCGATTTGTCGCGTTACGAGATGAAGGCATTCTTCGATGAGAATGATATTGAGTATGATGCCGACGATTGCATCATTCGTCGAGAACTGACGGCTGCCGGAAAAAGTCGGGCGTTTATCAACGATACACCTGTTGCTCTCTCGATGCTCAAAGAGTTAGGCGACCAGCTGATGGATGTTCACTCGCAGCACCAGAATCTGTTGCTGAACAAACAGGATTTCCAACTGGAAGTGGTTGACATTATCGCCGATGATGCCACTCAGTTGGCCAAATACCAACAGACATACACCGCTTATCAGGCAGCCGAGAAAGAGCTTGATGAGCTGCAGGCTACTATCGAGCGTAACCGCGAAAACCGTGATTTCCTGCAG
Organism: Xylanibacter ruminicola; assembly: GCA_015060625.1. Lineage (GTDB taxonomy): Bacteria > Bacteroidota > Bacteroidia > Bacteroidales > Bacteroidaceae > Prevotella > Prevotella ruminicola_D. The sequence continues at coordinate 307,673 of SUYC01000001.1, forward strand.
TTCCAATACGAGGAACTGGAGAATGCACATCTGGTTGACGGTGAGCAAGAGGAACTGGAAATGCGCAGCGATACGATGGAACACTCCGAGGATATTAAGAGTGCTCTATATACTACTGACAACGCCTTGTCGGCCGATCAGAACGGCGTGATAGAACAGATGCGTGCTTCGCTTTCGGCCTTGCGCGGCATCGAATCGGTTTATCCCGAGGTTGGCGATTTGATTCAGCGTATCGACAGCAGTTATATCGATTTGAAGGATGTGGCTCATGAAATCAACAGATTGTTAGAGTCGGTTGATTTCGATCCTGCCGAACTGGATCAGGTGAACAATCGCCTTGATCGTATCTACGAGTTAGAGAAGAAGTATCATGTTGATACTATCGAAGCTCTGATAGAGAAACGCGACAACCTGCATCAGCAGTTGCAGGCTATCGAAAATGGTGATGAGTCGCTCGACGAGGTAAAGACACGCCTTGTTAAGTTGGAAGCACAAGCCCGCAAGGAGGCCGAAGTACTTACCAAATTGCGTACCAAAGCAGCCAAGAAGATTGAGGACGAGATGCAGAAACGCCTGGTACCATTAGGTATGCCGCATGTGCGTTTCAGCATTCAGTTGACGGCTGTTGAGTTAGGCCTGAATGGTTCCGACAGGGTGTCGTTCTTGTTCAGTGCCAACACTTCTACCCCACTCCAGCCTGTTTCTCAGGTGGCTTCGGGCGGTGAAATCGCCCGTGTAATGTTGTCGCTCAAGGCAATGATTAGCGGTGCCGTTAAGCTGCCTACCATCATCTTCGATGAGATTGATACTGGTGTGAGTGGCAAGACTGCCGAAATGATGGCGCAGATTATGAAAGAGATGGGCGGCCATGGGCGCCAGGTTATCAGTATCACGCACCTGCCCCAGATAGCAGCCTTAGGTTCGGTACATTATAAGGTTGAGAAAAATGAAACAGCCAATGGAACAACCAGTAAGATGCGACAGCTTGATGCCGAAGAACGTGTTCGTGAGATAGCCCAGATGCTGAGTGGAAGCGATGTATCGGAGGCCGCCATACAGAATGCTAAAGAGTTACTCAAGAAATAATAACAAAAATGAAACCAATAGAAATTACAATCAGAATTGATAAGAAGTTTATCATCAAATGCATAAAGGTATTACTTGTATTCGCTTATTCGTTTATGCCTTTATTAGCTGAAGCCCAGCCAGGCTGGGTAAAGAAAGCAACCAAGTCGGTATTCACCCTAAAGACGTTTGCCGAGGATGGCTCGCTTATAGGTAGCAGTAATGGATTCTTTACCAGTGCCAATGGCGATGCCGTTAGTAATTATACGCCATTCAAGGGAGCATCGCGAGCTGTAGTTATCGATGCTGCGGGAAAGGAACTGCCTGTAGTAAGCATCGTGGGTGTGAACGATATGTACGATGTGGCTAAGTTCCGTGTAAACGGCAAAACACAGCCTCTGGCCATCAGTAGTGCTACGGCCACTGTTGGCAGTCAGGCTTGGCTCTTGCCTTATCACGAAGTGAAGAATGTTCCTGCAGGAACAGTTCGCAAAGCTGAGACATTCCAAGGTGAATACAATTATTATACTGTTGCGCTGACGATGCCCGCTAACACCGTTAGCTGTCCGCTGTTAAATCAGCAGGGCGAAGTAATCGGTTTGATGCAGCAATCTGCTACCGACAAGGATACACTTAACTATGCTGTGAGTGCTCGCTTTGCCGATTCGCTGAAGATCTCTGGTTTTGGTATGAATGAATCTACCTTGTTGGAAACCAAGATTAAGAAGGAACTCCCTGATAATATCAAGGAGGCTGTTCTGGCGCTCTATATGGCACAGACACGTCAGGATTCTGCAGCTTATGTTGCCCTGATCGAGGACTTCATCCAGAAATTCCCTAATGCTGCCGATGGCTATATGTATCGTGCGCAGCTTGAAGCTGGTGCTAACAATTTTGCGGCAGCCGACAGAGATATGGAGATAGCTATCAAGAACGCTACCCAGAAGGATGATGCCCATTACAATTATGCCCGTTTGATTTACAACAAGAATATTTTCCAGGCAGATGCTGCATACGACAAATGGACACTGGATAAGGCGCTCGAAGAGGTGCGTATGGCCAACAGCTTTAATCCACAGCCGATGTATCGTCAGACAGAGGGTAACATCCTGTTTGCACAGAAGAAATATGCCGAAGCTTACGATATCTTCAACGAACTCTCTAACACCAACCTGAAGAGTGCCGAGTTGTACTTTAGCGCTGCTCGTTGTAAGGAGATGCTGCAGGATACCACCTCGATGTTAGCCCTGATGGATAGCGCCATGAATATGTTCAGCAAGCCTTATCTGAAGGAGGCTGCTCCCTACCTGTGGTCGCGTGCCCAAGCCCGTCTGCAGGCCAAGAAATTCCGTGAGGCTATTGCCGACATGAACGACTATGAGGAGTTGATGAAGGCCAATGTGAACGATAATTTCTACCACATCCGTCATCAGGCCGAAATAGAGGGACGTTTGTATCAGCAGGCACTCAACGATATCACACGTGCTATCGTGATGAATCCTAAGGAGACTTACTATTATGCCGAGAAGGCTTCGCTGGAAATCCGTGTGGGACTTTACGACAATGCGATAGCAACGGCTAAGGAGAGCTTGAGCGTTGATGCTAACGACAGCGACGGCTATTTGTTCTTAGGTGTGGCTCAATGCCTGAAAGGCAACAAGAAAGAGGGCATACAAAACCTGCAGAAAGCCAAGGAAATGGGCAATCTGCAGGCAGATAACTTAATCGAGAAATACAAATAACCGTTAGAAAGGTAACGGTTCGTTTGGATCTGACGGAGGCAACGGTGGGTTGTCTCCGTTTATTTTTGATCCCAGAATCTCGCCGCCTCCCAATGGGGCACGGTTCTCGATGGCTTTATCCTCAGGATTCTCGAAACGTGTGAACTCTCCACGGAAAGTGAGCAGCACATCGCCTGTGGCACCCTTACGGTGTTTAGCAATAATAATCTGTGCCATGCCGTGCAGGTCGCGCCCGTTATCATCCTGATAAATATGATAATACTCAGGACGGTGTACAAACAATACCATGTCGGCATCCTGCTCGATAGCTCCCGACTCACGAAGGTCGCTCAACTGCGGGCGCTTTCCTTCCAGTCCCTCACGGCTCTCAACACCACGGTTCAGCTGACTCAAGGCCAGGATAGGAATATTCAACTCCTTAGCCAGTCCCTTCAACGATCGAGAAATCGTCGATACCTCTTCCTGACGGCTGCTGAATCGCATACCGTTGGCGTTCATCAGCTGCAGATAGTCAATCATAATCAGCTTTACACCATGTTCGCGAACCAGACGACGTGCCTTGGTGCGCAGTTCGAAGACCGAAAGACCTGGGGTATCGTCGATATATAATGGTGCTCCCAGCAATTGATTGATATTCTTATCCAATCGCTCCCACTCGTCACGTTGCAACTGACCGTTCAGAATCTTCGAACCCTGAATCTCACAGGCGTTAGAGATTAATCGGTTTACCAGCTGAACGTTCGACATTTCTAACGAGAAGAAGGCCATTGGTGTTCGGAGGTCGGCAGCAATGTTCTTAGCCATTGAGAGGGCAAATGAAGTTTTACCCATCGCAGGACGTCCGGCGATAATCACCAGGTCGGAAGCCTGCCAACCACTGGTCAGGTCGTCGAGTTTAAAGTAACCCGTTGATACACCCGTTAAACCATCGGTATTCTTAGCTGCATCCTGAATACCCTTTACGGCCAGTGAGATAACTGGGTCGATGGATGTATAGTCCTTCTTCATGTTGTGCTGCGACAACTCAAAGAGCGAACCTTCGGCCTCCTGCATCAGGTCTTCTACATCTATTGTCTCGTCGAAGGCTTTGGTTTGAATCATGCTTGCAAACGAGATGAGCTGACGTGCCAGCGACTTCTGCGCGATGATGTTGGCATGATACTCGATATTGGCTGAAGAGACAACGTTCGAGCTCAGTTCGGCCACATAACCAGGACCACCTACCTGCTCCAGATTTCCCGACTTGGCCAATTGTTCGGTAACGGTCAGGATATCCACCGGTTTCTCCTCCATACTCAAGTCGCGTATGGCGGCATAAACCATCTGATTGCGAGGCTCATAGAAACTTTCAGGACGCAAAATCTCACATACTACTGCGTAAGCATCCTTATCAATCATCAGAGCTCCCAACACAGCCTTTTCAATCTCTAATGCCTGTGGCTGAAGATGGCCATAGGTAGGATCTACAAGCTGGCTATTACTTTTTCTTCGTCTATTATTTGTTTGTTCTGCCATATTTATTACTTATTTTTCTTTCAATACAGGGAGTGAGAGGTGATAACGTACTGCCAGGAAGCGAATTAAACAGGTTGCAATAAAACTCACCACAGCACTAATCTCGGCTGCTACACCCAGTTCGTGGAGGCCCCAATAGGCCACGCCACCTACCACACACGCCATGGCGTATATCTCCTTATGGAATATCACAGGCTCGTTGTTCAGTAATACATCACGAATCACACCACCTGCCGAACCGGTGATACAGCCCATGATAATAGCTACCCAGAATGGTTGGTCGAAAGCTAAACTCTTCTGGATACCAGCTATGGTGAAGAGTGCCAGGCCCAAGGTGTCGAACACAAACCATGCATTCTTCAATGGCTCCATCCATTTGCCGAAAAGTACTACAGTGAGCAATGCCACTGCCGTACAAATCAGATAGATAGCGTTGGTCATCCAGAATGGTGTGGTGCCTAACATGACATCGCGGATGGTACCTCCACCAATAGCCACAGCCACACCACACACATAACCGCCAAACCAGTCGAAGCGCTTAGCAGCAGCATGCCTGATGCCGGATATTGCAAAGGCAAATGTGCCTAATAACTCTATTAACTTGATAATCAATTCCTGATCCATATTCATTTTAGTCTTCGTATCTTTTTCCCCAATAGTTCACCATGCGTTGGTATAATTTCTCTTCGGTAGGATTATGCTGCCCGTGCCAGATGCGTTCGTCTTTCAGAGCATCGGGCATATACTGCTGCGGCGTGAAATGTCCTGCATAGTCGTGCGGATACTTATAGCCGTCGTGATATCCTAAATCTTTCATCAACTGTGTAGGCGCATTACGGATGGGTAGCGGCACTGGCTGATTACCTGTACGGCGTACCAAGTCGAGTGCTGCATCAACGCCTAAGTAGGCGCTGTTGCTCTTTGGCGATGTGGCCAGATAAACAGTAGCCTCGGCTAAAGGAATCCTACCTTCGGGCCAACCAATCTTCATCACAGCATCGAATGCAGCATTGGCTAAAAGCAAGGCATTGGGATTGGCTAGTCCGATATCCTCCGAAGCGCTGATAACTAATCGGCGGGCTATGAACTGTGGGTCTTCACCACCTTCAATCATACGTGCCAGCCAATAAAGTGCGGCATCAGGGTCAGAACCTCGGATACTTTTGATAAAGGCCGATATGATATCGTAGTGCATTTCGCCATCCTTGTCATAAGCTAATGGGTTCTGCTGCAGGCGATTCACAACTTTTTCATCGGTTATAACCACTTCGTTGTCGGCTTCGGCTTCAACGACTAACTCTAAGATATTCAGAAGCTTACGTGCGTCGCCTCCACTGTATCTTAACATCGCGCTTGTTTCCTGAAGAACGATATTTCGCTCCTTCAGAATGGCATCGGTATGGATAGCACGCTCAAGCAGTTTCAGCAGATCATCCTTCTGTAGCGATTTAAGCACATAGAGTTGACAACGCGACAGTAACGGACGTATCACCTCGAACGATGGATTTTCGGTAGTGGCGCCAATCAGAGTCACAATACCCTTCTCAACAGCTCCTAACAGCGAGTCCTGTTGCGACTTTGAGAATCGGTGTATCTCGTCAATAAATAAAATAGGTGATGCCTCGTTAAAGAATCTGCCCTTTTGTGCCCGTTCAATGACTTCGCGCACATCCTTCACTCCACTCGTAACAGCCGAGAGTGTGTAGAAGGGCGTTTCTAACTTGTGGGCGATAATCTGAGCCAGGGTGGTTTTTCCCACTCCTGGAGGTCCCCAAAGGATAAACGAAGGTATGCGTCCTGCGTCAATCATCTTACGCAGAACAGCTCCCTCACCCACCAGATGTTCTTGTCCGATATACTCATCTAAAGTGCGTGGACGCAGTCTTTCAGCTAAAGGTTGTGCCATAATTCGGGCACAAAGTTACGCTAAATTGCGAAAATTACAAAAAATAATGGCTAAAAACTTGCGAATAAAAAATAAAGTGGTTACATTTGCACAAAATTTAGTAGAATAATATGGCAAGAACAAAACAACAACAACCGGAAAGTAATCCGTCGTTATCAATTAAGTCTGTAACAAAGAGTAGTGTTTGGGACATTCAGGAGAATGATGTCTTCCGTATGTGGGAGGCTGCTTGCAAGGATGCCGAAGTAAAGGAAAACGTAAAGCACTACATACAAGTTTTCAAGAGCGCTTTCTTTATCGAGGATCTTCGCGACGATTCTGCTCCTATCCGCAAGAGTTACGAAGCTCGTGGTTATAAAGTAGCCACTATTAAGTTCGACGACAACATGAAATTCATCTGGGCCATCAAGAAGCGTCCTATCAGTCGTGTCACCGATTTAACTTACGAGAATATTCGTCATATCTCAGCTACACAGTTGCTCGAGGTTATCGATCGTAACTTTGGTGGTGGCTGGGATTCACTCTCACAGTCGATTCAAGACATAATCCAGAGTGGTTTCGATATCTCTACCACTACCCTTCCTAAGGACCGTTTGCACAAGAAAGGCGGTATGTACGAGAAGAAGGTAGAGGATGGTTACGAGGTTCTGGAGGTAGCCAAAGGTGGCTGGGTTGAGGCTATCTTTGCTAAACTGAAGCCCGAGGAGATCAAACTGCGTATGCAAGTTCGCAATGGCGAAGATGAAGATTTTGATGAGGACGACGACTCTGATGTAATCGTTGAAGACAACTACAGCTCACATGATGAGGAAGATGAGGAGGTAGATGGACCAAACGATGAGGATATCACCGAGGATAACTACTCGACAATGATGGACCTTGGCGACGAATCTGACGAGGAAAACTCTGAGATCATCGACTTCGCAGAGGAATAAAGTGCGCGTTCACTAAACAACAACCCAATAAAACTAAAACCTATTATGATGATTCCTCAAGTATTCTGGCTGGTGCCCATCGCATCGATCGTGGCATTAGGTATGGCGTACTATTTCTTCACTCAGATGATGAAAGCCGATGAGGGTACGCCGCGAATGAAAGAAATTGCGCTCTATGTGCGCAAAGGTGCTATGGCCTATTTAAAGCAGCAGTACAAAGTAGTTGGCATTGTGTTTGCGGTACTCTGCGTGCTGTTTGCCTTTATGGCCTACGGCTTAAATGTTCAGAATCCCTGGGTGCCGTTTGCCTTCCTGACGGGCGGTTTCTTCTCGGGACTGGCAGGTTTCTTTGGCATGAAGACAGCTACCTATGCTTCGGCGCGTACAGCTAATGCCGCCCGTGAGAGTTTGGATGCTGGCTTGAAGATTGCTTTCCGTTCGGGAGCTGTTATGGGACTCACTGTAGTAGGTCTTGGTTTGCTTGATATTGCCATCTGGTTCGTAGTGCTTAATCACTTCGATGGCGATGGCTTAATTTCTATTACCACAACGATGCTTACCTTTGGCATGGGTGCTTCAACTCAGGCGCTGTTTGCGCGTGTGGGTGGTGGTATCTATACTAAGGCAGCCGACGTTGGTGCCGATATCGTTGGTAAGGTTGAGGCTGATATACCAGAGGACGATCCGCGTAACCCCGCTACCATTGCTGATAACGTAGGCGATAATGTAGGCGACGTGGCTGGTATGGGTGCTGACTTGTACGAGAGCTATTGTGGCTCGGTATTATCTACAGCCGCACTTGGTGCAGCAGCCTTTGGTGTAGCTGGGCTCGAGATTCAGCTCAAAGCTGTTATCGCCCCCATGCTGATTGCCGCTGTTGGCGTGTTCCTTTCGTTGCTTGGCATCTTCCTGGTTCGTACCAAGGAAGGCGCTACCATGAAGGATCTTCTGCGTTCACTCTCGGTAGGTACCAATGTAAGTGCCATCCTGATTGCTGCCGCTACCTTCTGCATCTTGTATCTGCTTGATATTCAGAATTGGCTGGGACTCTCGTTCTCGGTTATCTCAGGTTTGGCAGCTGGCGTTATCATCGGTCAGGCTACTGAGTATTACACGTCGCATAGCTATAAGCCTACCCAGAAGATTTCGGAGGCAGGTCAGACAGGTGCTGCAACAGTCATCATCAAAGGTATCGGTACTGGTATGATTTCTACCTGTATCCCCGTTATTACCATTGGTGTAGCCATCATGCTTAGCTATCTGTGTGCTAACGGTTTCGACCTTTCGATGTCATCCACTTCACTGGCTCACGGTCTTTATGGTGTCGGTATTGCTGCTGTAGGTATGCTCTCGACTTTAGGTATTACCTTGGCTACCGACGCTTACGGACCTATAGCTGATAATGCAGGCGGTAATGCTGAGATGTCGAGTCTGGGTGAAGAGGTTCGTCATCGAACCGATGCCCTTGATGCCCTTGGCAACACCACTGCTGCAACCGGTAAGGGTTTTGCTATCGGTTCGGCTGCACTCACTGCTTTAGCGCTGTTAGCTTCTTATATCGAAGAGATTAAGATTGCTATGACACGTGCTGGCGTGATGATGGAGAACGTGAAAGGCGAATTGATTTCGGCTGCTGATGCCAGTATCCTCGACTTCATGAACTTCTTCCAGGTGAACCTGATGAATCCTAAAGTGATTGTTGGTGCCTTTGTTGGTGCGATGGCTGCCTTCCTGTTCTGTGGTATGACGATGGAAGCTGTTGGACGTGCTGCCGAGAAGATGGTGCAGGAGGTTCGTCGACAGTTCCGCGAGATAGCAGGCATTCTCGAAGGTACAGGTACGCCCGATTATGGTCGTTGTGTTGAAATCTCTACCCGTGCTGCTCAGCACGAAATGATTATCCCATCTGTTCTGGCCATTCTTATTCCTATCATTGTTGGTTGCGTGCTGGGTGTTGCCGGCGTGCTCGGACTGCTGGTAGGTGGACTGGCTGGCGGCTTTACTTTAGCTGTGTTTATGGCTAATGCCGGTGGCGCTTGGGATAATGCTAAGAAGAATATCGAAGAGGGAGCCTTTGGCGGTAAGGGTTCGTTTGCTCATAAGGCCTGCATCGTAGGCGATACCGTTGGCGATCCCTTCAAGGATACCTCAGGCCCGTCGCTCAACATTCTGATTAAGCTGATGTCGATGGTCAGCATCGTGATGGCGGGTCTCACCGTAGCATTTATGTAATTTATGATAATGAAGCAACTACTTACTACATTCATCCTCTGGCTTTGTTGCACATTAGGTGCACAAAGCCAGATTTTTACCTCTACATCTATTCCCGATAGCGTGTGGCAAACCATGCAGGGCAAATCTTGGCATGATAATCCTTATATCAAGCGTAGCGACCTGCGTTACCTTAGGATTTCGCATTACGATCTTGAGGGTCGTACCCATGTGGGCGAGATGGTTTGTAACAAACTGATAGCTGAGAAACTGTTGGCGATATTCCGCGAATTGTATCAGGCCCACTACCCTATCCAACAGATGCGCCTGCCTGATGTGTACGATGCCGACGATGAACGTCAGATGCGTGCTAACAACACCAGCTGCTTTTGCTATCGTAACATCTCAGGTCAGAAGAATCTGTCGAAACATGCCCGTGGATTGGCGGTAGATATTAACACGCTGTATAATCCATACGTACGTTACAGCAAAAAGAATGGCAGTCAGATTGTCGAACCTGCCACTGCCAAGAAGTATGCCAACCGAAAGGCTGATTTTCCTTATAAGATTACCCGTAATGATCTGTGCTATAAGCTGTTTACCAAATATGGCTTTAGCTGGGGAGGTGCCTGGCGTAGCCTGAAAGATTACCAGCATTTTGAGTTTACTGGGCGTTAACACGCTGACGGTAAGTATCCATCACACGGAACCCATAATCAAGCAATGCGGCCGATTCGGTGAATCGTGTCGCATGTTTTTTGCTATGCAATAGTACCAGCATCAGTGTGTGTCCATTTCTTGTAGCTGCCGAAGCCAGACAGTAGCCAGCCTGATTGGTAAAGCCCGTTTTAATGCCTATACAGCCCTCGTACGTATGCAGCAGGGCATTCGAATTCCTGCATGCCAAATGGCGTCCGTCGGTTAATGGAATATCCCGTTCAGCAGTACCCACGATGCCTGCAAACATCGTGTCGCGCATGGCATAGCGAGCCAGCTTTATCAAGTCGGCTGCACTACTAAAGTTGTTGTCGTTTGGCATGCCGTTAGGGTTGGCAAAGTGCGTACTGTCCATTCCTAAGTACTGTGCTTTCTGGTTCATCAGATCGTAGAATCGCAACGTGTCGCCACCCACATGTTGGGCTATCGCGTAGGCTGCGTCGTTATCGCTAATCATCATCATCTCGTATATCAGGTCGTGCATCACATAGCCATCGCCAAGTCGTACGCGCGAATCCCTGTTGATATACACATCACTGGTGATATCGATACTATCGCTCAGATTGCCTTTCTCTAATGCAATCAGAGCGGTCATCATCTTGGTAATCGACGCCATATAGCGACGCTCGTAACCATGTTTTTCGCTGATAACGATGCCTGTCGAGTCGTCAACCAGCATCCACGCATCGGCAGTAAGCGAATCCAGTTTTGTGCGTCCCACGATTGAATCAGGATTCAGTACAGTTCGCAGCGAAGTGGTGTCGAGATGGCTGATTTGCTCCAGTCGGATTTGTTCGGGTGTTAGTTCTATCTTATCGTCGCCTCTTCCAAACCGACACGATGCCAACATTGCTGTTAGCATCACGAAAGGTATGATATATGTCTTTTTCATGTGAAATACTTACTATTTTGCTTTTTTTTGCCCGCAAAGGTACACTTTTTTTCGTTAAAAACGCCCTTTTTATCGCATTTTTACTTAACTTTGCAGCAGAAATGGAAAAGATAATACTTGGGATTGACCCTGGAACCAATCTGATGGGTTACGGATTACTGAAGGTGGTGGACGGCAAAGCGCAGATGATGACGATGGGTGTTATCGATTTGCGTAAGTTTCCTGATGCCTATCTGAAGTTGGGTCATATCTTTGAACGTGTTACTGGCATTATCGACGGTTTTCTACCCGATGAGATGGCTATCGAGGCTCCTTTCTTCGGTAAGAATGTTCAGTCGATGCTGAAGCTGGGACGTGCACAGGGCACTGCGATAGCTGCTGCTGTGCATCATGGCGTTCCTATTCATGAGTATGCTCCTATGAAGATAAAAATGGCGCTTACCGGTATTGGTAGTGCCTCGAAGGAACAGGTGGCAGGCATGTTGCAGCGCCTGCTCAAGATACCTAACGACGAGATGGGTAAGTATATGGACGCCACAGATGCGCTCGCTGCTGCCTATTGTCATTACCTTCAGATGGGACGCCCGGAGAGCGATGTGAAATATCGTGGCTGGAAGGACTTTGTTAATAAGAACCAAAATAAAGTGTCAAAGAGGAAATCGAATTCATGAAAACAATCGAACTAAAGAATGCAAGCGCACGTAAGCCGGAATGGAGATTGGCCGAACCCGTTAATTTCCATCTCGACAAGGGCGAACACGTGGCTATCGTAGGTCGTAATGGTGGCGGAAAGAGCATGCTGGTTGATATGATTACTGGCAAGCATCCCGTATTTCCTGACCAGATAAGCTATTCTTTTGATGAGCCGTATAACAACTTAAAACATATCACATTTCGTGATACTTATGGCGGCGACAATGATCGTACATACTTTTTGCAGCAGCGCTGGAACCAGATGGAGATCGACGAGGATACGCCTACCGTTGGCAGCAAGCTTGAAGAGGCTTTCCTGATGTCGGGGCCCGACACACCTGAGCGTCGTGCCTTCCAGAAACATTTGTATGATTTGTTTGGTCTTAACGACCTGCTTGACAAATATATTATTCTGCTGAGTAGTGGTGAACTGCGTAAGTTCAAATTGGCTTCGAACCTGTTTACCATGCCAAATGTATTGATTATCGAGAATCCGTTCATCGGACTTGATGCAGAAACACGCAGTCAGGTAAAACAGTTGCTTACCACACTGTCAGCCGAAGAGGATATCCAGATTATACTGGTTCTCTCGAGAATCGATGAAATTCCCGAATTTATAACTCGAGTAGTGAAACTCGATGGTCTGCGTTTTGTGCAGGATATTCATGTCAAGACCAGTTTCCCCATCGAGAAATGTCCGCATCCTATCCTCGAAACCCGCCCCGAACAAAATATACCTCCGTTGCCACAGGATGTTATCCGTTTTAATCAGGTAACCATCCGTTATGGCGAGCGCACTATCCTGAAGGATTTAAACTGGGTGGTTCTTAAAGGCGAGCATTGGTCGTTATCGGGACAGAACGGGGCTGGCAAATCTACCCTACTATCGCTGGTATGCGCCGACAACCCACAGGCATATGCCAACGACATTTCGCTCTTCGGTCATAAGCGTGGCAGTGGCGAGAGCATCTGGGACATCAAAAAACACATCGGTTATGTTTCTCCCGAGATGCACCGTAGCTATAAGCAGAATATTCCCGCTATACAGATTGTTGCAAGTGGTTTGAAAGACACCGTAGGCTTGTACACACGTCCTTCACAACAGGAGAAGGATTTGTGTATTGAGTGGATGAATTTGTTTGGAATTAAGCACCTGGCCGACCGCAAGTTCCTTGAGATGTCGAGTGGCGAACAGCGTCTGGTGCTGTTGGCACGTGCTTTTGTGAAGAGTCCTGATTTGCTTATTTTGGATGAACCATTGCATGGCTTGGATTTGTGCAACAGCAACCTGGTTAAGACTATTGTGGATCGTTATATGTTCGAGAATCCCGAGCGTACGCTTATCTACGTAACACATTACGAAAATGAGTTACCAAAATGTATTGATAACTCATTGTATTTGAAAAGGCAATAAAACCCTTGATTTACTTCTCCATCAGAGCTGCTGTTCGCACACGCGACAGTGTCTCTGGTGTCATCTGCAGGTAGCTGGCAATGTAAACCAGCGGTGCACGCAATACCAGCTGGGGTTGGTTCTTGACCAACTTCTGGTAGCGATCCTGTGCGCTTTCAAAGCGCAGCATATCAGCGTGGTGCTGACTCAGAATAAGACTCTCTTCCAGAATCTTACGATACAGAATTTGAATGTTCACACTCTTCATAGCCACTGCTTCCAGGTCGGCCTTTGGCAGCGCAATCAGAATGGTTGGTTCCAAGGCCTTAATCTGCAATTGCGAAGGCTGCTCGCGGAACAAACTCTCGATACACATCACAATCGAGTTCTCGGTGGCCATATACTCAGTTAGTTCCTTGTCGTTCTTGAAATAAAACTGGCGCACCAGTCCACGTACCACCCAGTAAATATTGGTACAAACCTCACCCTCTTTCAGTATCATCTCATTCTTGGCGAACTTCATAGGTACGAGGATACTCTCGAGCAAGTCGAGTTCATCGTGCGTCATTGTACTGTACCGGCGGGCCAATTCTCTTGCCACGTCACGGGTTGTTAAGCTAACATTTGCCATAGATTATTGTTGTTTTTAGTCTAACTTCAATACAGCGAGGAAGGCCTTCTGTGGCACTTCCACATTACCAATTTGTTTCATACGTTTCTTACCTCTCTTCTGCTTTTCTAGCAGTTTGCGCTTACGGCTCACGTCACCACCATAACACTTGGCGGTAACATCCTTACGTACCTGCTTCACTGTTTCGCGGGCAATAATCTTTGCACCGATGGCTGCTTGGATGGCGATGTCGAACTGCTGACGTGGAATCAGTTCCTTCAGCTTTTCGCACATACGGCGACCAAAGGTAACGGCGTTGTCCTGGTGTGTCAGTGTGCTCAAGGCATCCACAGGTTCACCATTCAACAGAATATCGAGTTTAGCCAGTTTCGATGGACGGAAACCGTCAATGTGGTAATCGAACGAGGCGTATCCCTTCGATACTGATTTTAGTTTGTCGTAGAAGTCAATTACAATTTCGCCCAGCGGCAGCATAAAGTGCAACTCAATGCGGTTGCCACTCACGTACTGCTGATCCAGCAGCTCACCACGCTTATCCAGGCACAGCGTCATGATAGGACCGATATAATCGGCAGCTGTGATGATGGATGCTCGGATATAGGGCTCCTCGATGTGGTCGATCATTGTCTGATCGGGCAGTCCGCTTGGGTTGTGTACCTCTTTCACCTCACCCTGCTTGGTGTAACACATATAGCTTACGTTGGGCACAGTGGTAATCACATCCATATCAAACTCACGGTCCAGTCGCTCCTGAATAATCTCCATGTGCAACAGTCCCAAGAATCCGCAACGGAAACCAAATCCAAGGGCAACCGAACTCTCGGGCATGAAGGTGAGCGATGCATCGTTAAGCTGCAACTTTTCGAGCGATGCACGCAGGTTCTCATAGTCGGTAGGATCGATAGGATAAACACCAGCAAACACCATGGGTTTAACCTCCTGGAAACCCTCGATGGCTTTCTCGCAAGGAGTAGCCACATGGGTGATGGTATCACCCACCTTTACCTCTTTTGAGTTTTTGATACCGCTGATGATGTAACCCACATCGCCTGTCTTCAGTTCTTTGCGGGGAATCATATCCATCTTCAGTACGCCAATCTCGTCGGCATCATACTCCATACCGGTATTAAAGAACTTCACGTGGTCGCCGCTCTTGATAGAGCCGTTAACGATTTTGAAGTAAGCGATGATACCGCGGAACGAGTTGAATACCGAGTCGAAGATCAGTGCCTGCAACGGAGCTTTCTCGTCGCCCACTGGGTGAGGAATCTTCTCAATAACTGCGTTCAGTATTTCTTCGACACCCTCGCCGGTTTTGCCCGAAGCACGGATAATATCCTCGCGATCGCAACCAATCAGGTCGATAATCTCGTCTTCCACTTCATCGGGCATGGCGCTGGGCATATCAATCTTATTAATAACAGGGATAATCTCCAGATTATGGTCGATAGCCATATAGAGATTCGAAATGGTCTGTGCTTGTACACCCTGTGTGGCATCAACTACCAGCAGCGCGCCCTCGCAGGCTGCGATAGAGCGGCTCACCTCGTACGAAAAGTCGACATGTCCCGGGGTGTCAATCAAGTTCAGAATGTATTTCTCTCCTTTATAAGTATATTCCATCTGGATGGCGTGGCTTTTTATCGTAATACCACGTTCACGCTCCAGATCCATATCGTCGAGCATCTGTCCTTCGGTCACCTGTATAGTCTTTGTGTACTCCAACAGTCGGTCTGCCAGAGTTGATTTGCCGTGATCGATGTGGGCAATGATGCAGAAATTTCTTATATGATTCATCGTAGATTCTATGCTTTATTGTGCAAAATTACAAAAAAACTCTCAGAAATAGCATAATTTTGCTTTTTTTTGGAGTTTCGACGATGAAATTTAATATTTCTGCGTAACTTTGCAGGCAAAAAATTGCATTCATTATGAAAAAGTATTGGATATTGGGTGTTGTCGCCCTGTTATTTAGTGCATGTCAGGAGAGTTTGGAAGACCGCTGTGAGCGTGATGCTAAGGAATACACGCGCAAGCATTGCCCCACGGCTATTGATCAGAATACCGTTATCGACAGTCTTGTTTTTGAGCGCGCTACGCATACGATACATTATTATTATAAGCTGACGGGTGTGGCAGATGAAGAGCGGGCTCTGAAAGAGATTGATGCTGCTAACGTGCTTAAGCAGGGGCTGAAGAATGCTACTGCAGTGAAGGTGTATAAAGATGCTAAGTATCGTTTTGCTTACACTTACCGTTCGAGCAAGGAGCCAAATAAGATTCTGCTTGACGTGGTTTTCACAGAAAAAGATTATTAAAAAGAATTTCCCCCGCCAATTGGCGAGGGAAAACTCTTTTATTCAGCGACCTCTTCGGGTTTCATGTTTGTGTAAACTGTCTGAACGTCGTCAAAGTCCTCCAGCTTTTCAATCATCTTATCGATGGTCTCACGCTGTTCGGGAGTAACGTCCTTCAGGTCGTTAGGAATACGTGTGAACTCGGCACCAGTAACTTCGAAACCGTTCTCCTCGAGGTGCTTCTGCACGGCGCTGAAGCTTGAAGGATCGGCATAGATGGTGATGCTGTTCTCTTCCTCGTCCTCATCGTACTCGTCCTCTACACCGTAATCGATCAGGTCGAGAATCATCTCGTCCATATCCAGACCGTCCTTTTTCTTGAAGGTGAATACGCTCTTGTGGTCGAACAGGAATGAGAGTGAACCCTGAGTACCGAGGTTACCATTAAACTTGTTGAATACCGAACGAACGTCGCCCACGGTACGTGTGGTGTTGTCGGTCAGTGTCTCAACGAAAATAGCGATTCCGTGAGGTCCGTATCCCTCGTAAGTTACTTCCTTGTAATCGCTCTGGTCCTTACCCATAGCGTTCTTGATGGCACGCTCGATGTTATCCTTCGGCATGTTCTCGCGCTTTGCATTGGCAATGATAGCACGCAATGCGGGATTGTTCTCAGGCTCTGGACCGCCTGCCTTTACGGCAATGGCAATCTGCTTACCAATCTTTGTAAATGTCTTGGCCATGTGGCCCCATCGCTTCAGCTTTGTAGCTTTACGATATTCAAATGCTCTTCCCATATATTCTTATAATTTAAAAATTCAAAAATTTAAAAATGTAACAATTAGCGGAGCTCAGCATTGAGCTGTTTCTTGAGTTGGGCAATCAGCTTGTTCATGATAGCCTCAATCTGCTTGTCGCCCATTGTCTTCTCCTCGTCCTGCAGAATGAAGTTTACAGCGTAACTCTTCTTGCCGGCGGGCAGTTTGTCGCCCTCGTAAACGTCAAACAGCTCAACCTTCTTCAACAGTTTCTTTTCGGTAGCACGGGCAATCTGTTCAATCTGGGCAAACTCAATGCTATTATCAACCAACAGGGCCAGGTCGCGACTAACTGCAGGGAACTTGGGTACCTCTGTGTAAAGCACCTCGTTCTTCTTAATCACCTTCATCAGGGCTGTCCAATTCAATTCGGCATAGAATACGGGGGCATCCAGTCCGAACTGCTTCAGCAGCTTCTTGGTGATGATACCCATCTCGATGAGTTTCTTGCCACCACGGTTCTCGATGGTGAGACCTGCTGAGAAGATATCATTCTCGCTCTTCTTGCGAACAATCATACCAGGTTTCACACCGATACGGCGCAGAATGTTCTCAACGTAGGCGCTCAGCTCATAGAAACTGCTTTCCTCGTTGGCGTGAGCCCAACTGCCCTCAACGCGCTTACCTGTAATCCACAGTGCTGCATGATATTGCTCCTTGTAAGCCTGCATGGGGTCGTCGAGGTTAGCCTTCTCTGGATCGAAGGTATATACGTTACCGAACTCGAAGAAACGCAGATTACTGCGCTTGCGGTTCACGTTGTGCTGTACGCTCTCCAATCCGCCAAACAGCAGTGTCTGGCGCATGACGTTCAAGTCGGTACTCAGTGGGTTCATAATCTTCACGCAGTTCTCGGCAACGTAGGCATTATGCCCCTCGTAGTAAGCACCCTTAGTGAGCGAGTTGTTAAGTATTTCGTTAAAGCCCTCGCCTACCAGCTGCTCGCTAACCAGATTGGCCAGCTTGTGCTTCTGGTCTTCGTCGCCCTTAATAACCAGGCTACTCTTCAGCTGGGTTGGAATCTCTACATTATTATATCCGTAGATGCGCAGGATATCCTCTACAACATCGCAAGGACGGGTAACGTCAACACGATATGCAGGAATCTCCAGCTTCAGTCCCTCGGCGGTCTCCTCAAGCACCTTCATCTCAAGACTTTCGCAGATGGCCTTGATTTTATCGGTAGGAATCTCTTTACCAACCAAACCGTGCACATAGCTATACTGCAGATCTACAACGGCATTCTCCATCTTCTCAGGATAAACGTCGACAATCTCCATGCTGACCTTTCCGCCAGCTAATTCCTTGCACAGAATAGCAGCCTGCTGCAGGGCATAGATAGTGCCATTGGGATCTACACCACGCTCAAAACGGAAGCTGGCATCGGTGCTCAGTCCGTGACGGCGTGCGCTCTTTCGAATCCATGTTGGGTGGAAATATGCACTCTCCAATACAACGTTCTTGGTAGTTTCGTAAGTACCGCTACCCTTACCGCCGAATACACCAGCGATACACATAGGCTCCTCGGCATTGCAGATGGCCAGATCGCGATCGCTCAGCTTGTGCTCTTCGCCATCCAGTGTCTGGAAAGGAGTGCCTTCGGGCATGGTCTTAACAACAATCTGATGACCCTTCACCATGTCGGCGTCAAAACAGTGCAGAGGCTGTCCGTAAGCCATCATCACGTAGTTGGTGATATCAACGATATTGTTGATGGGGCGCAATCCGATGGTGTTCAGTTTGTTCTTCAACCATTCGGGACTTTCTTTTACCTCACAGTCGCTTACGCTTACACAAGCATAGCGCTTACAAGCCTCGGTGTTTTCTATTTTTACCTCAATGGGCAGATCGTGATTGTCAACTGTAAACTTCGAGCAGTCGGGGCGATGCATCTTGGTTTCGTAGCCGTTGCTCTTCAACCAGGCATACAAGTCGCGTGCTACACCCCAGTGACTCAGACCGTCGGCACGGTTGGCTGTAATGTCAACCTCAATCAGCCAGTCACTCTCCAGATGATAGTACTCTGCAGCAGGTGTTCCCACTACAGCATCCTCGGGCAGCACGATAATTCCTGCATGGTCGTTACCGATACCAATCTCGTCCTCGGCACAAATCATACCATTACTCTCTACGCCGCGCAGCTTGCTCTTCTTGATCACAAACTCCTTGTCGCCATCGTAGAGCACACAGCCCAAATCAGCTACGATTACCTTCTGACCAGCGGCTACATTAGGCGCACCGCACACAATCTGCGATGGTTCGCCCTTGCCCAGGTCAACCGTTGTTACATGCAGGTGGTCGGAGTTAGGATGAGCCTCGCAGGTAAGAACCTTACCCACATAGAGGCCCTTCAGACCACCTTTAATACTCTGTACTTCTTCCAATGCGTCGACTTCCAAACCTGTCGATGTCAATGCATCGGCCACCTGCTGTGCAGTCAGGTCGAAATCAACGTATTCCTTCAACCATTTGTAGGAAATATTCATTATACCAATTCTTTAGTAATTACTATCTTTGAAATTTCAAGGTGCAAAGGTAGTAAAAAAATGGTATTTACACAAATTTTTCCTGCAAAATCTACTCAATACAGTTCATTAAAAAATCCACAGCACCATTTATGCCGAATTTTCGTACATCCAGCGATACATCGTAGTTGCGAGCATCGAACCATTCACAGCCCGTAAATGTCTTAGTATATAACTCTCTGCTGTAGTCGTTATCCACTACCATAGCAGCAGCATCGCGAAGGTCTAGTCCGTATTTTTCGGCTATGCGACGCTTGCGGCATTCCTCTGTGCTGTGCACAAATATTTTTAGTGCATTGGGGTGATCCTTGAAGATGTAGAAACCGCAGCGACCGACGATTACGCAACTCTCCTTCTGTGCTATCATCTTGATGGCTTGGCATTGGGCCTCGAACAGTTCATGACTGGTCTGGTCCTGCTCAGCTCCGTCATACTCTGCTTTAGCCATGTAGTTACGATAAAAGTTGGTGAAATCATCGCGCCACAAAGGGTTGCGTGCTTCAATCTTTTCCATGGCATCCTCAACTGCTTGGGTGCGTTTTGCTACTTCGTTCAGAATCTGTTTGTCGAGCAGTTTAACACCTAATCTACGGGCAATCTCAGCTCCGATCTCGTGTCCGCCGGTACCAAACTGGCGACTGATCGTAATTACAAATTTTTCTTTCCTATTCATATCGTTCCAAATTTTTAGTTAATAGCATATTTTATATTGATGCTGCAAATATAAAAAAAAGATTTGGAATCACCAAACCTTTTTCTTATAATTTTTAGCATTTTCACAATTTCTATTTTTTGCATTGCTCAATGTATTGAGCAGCTGCTTCGGCGCATCGTTCGCCATCCACGCCGGCACTCACAATGCCACCGGCATACCCAGCACCCTCGCCACATGGGAAAAGTCCCTGAACGTGAACGTGTTGCAGCGTTTCCCTATCGCGAACAATACGCACTGGGCTCGATGTGCGTGTTTCTACAGCTATCATCACAGCCTCGTTGGTCAAAAATCCGTGAGCCGAGCGTCCGAAAGTCTTAAAACCCTGCTGCAAACGGTGCGAAATCATTTTGGGCAACCAGAAGTGTAAAGGACTGGATATAAGTCCTGGCGCATACGATGATTTGGGAAGGTCGTAACTCAGCTTGCCATTCACAAAGTCGGCCATGCGCTGTGCAGGTGCGGTCTGCTTCATATTGCCCTGTTGCCAGCACATGCGTTCAAGTTCTTCTTGGAACGCCATAACCTTGAGCGCAGACTCTACATGGTTGCATTTTTCAATTTTTGCATTGTCCAGGTCCTCCGGGCGCACTTCTACCACCATGCCGCTATTACTCCAGGCTGTGCCTCGGTTGGCAGGGCTCATGCCGTTTACCACAATCTGCTCTTTGTCGGTAGCTGCAGGAATCACAAATCCACCAGGACACATACAGAACGAGTAAACCCCTCGTCCATCTACCTGTGTTACCATGGAATATTCGGCAGCAGGTAACCATCGGCCTCTACCTTGTTTATTATGGTATTGTATCTGGTCGATCAGCATGCTTGGGTGCTCCAGTCGTACGCCTACGGCAATTCCCTTGGCTTCGATCTCGATTTTAGCTTCGGCCAGATAGCGGTAAACGTCTCTGGCTGAGTGACCTGTAGCCAGGATAACGGGACCGTCATATTGGTGTTGGGTGTTTGGTGTTGGGTGTTGGCTAATAGCTTCAACACCTATCACCTGATTGTCATCACCCAGAATCAGTCGCGTCATCTTTGTCTGGAAGTGCACCTCTCCACCACAACGAATGATGGTGTTGCGCATCGCTTCGATCACTTTAGGTAATCGGTCGGTACCAATATGTGGATGTGCGTCGGCCAGGATTGCTGTCGAAGCGCCATGCTGACAGAATACATTCAGAATCTTCTCAATGTTACCACGCTTTTTGCTGCGTGTGTATAGTTTTCCGTCGCTATAAGCGCCAGCACCACCCTCGCCAAAGCAATAATTACTCTCGCCGTCCACCTGCTGTGTGCGACTGATGGCTGCCAAATCCTTTTTGCGATCGTGTACGTTCTTGCCGCGCTCCAGTACTATCGGGCGCAATCCTAGTTCTATCAGGCGCAGGGCTGCAAACAGTCCGCCAGGCCCTGCTCCCACCACGATTACCTGTGGTTTACCCTCAACGTTTGGGTATTCCGTGTGCTGGTATTCGTCATCCGTAGGCAGCTCGTTCACATATGTGCGCACTTTCAGGTTCACATATATTTGTCGCTGTCGGGCGTCGATACTGCGTTTTAATATCCTCACCCCCTTAATGCTATCGGGGGCCAGTCCATACTCGTCACCCAGATACGCTTTCAGTCTATCCTCCTGTGCTGCCACCTCGGGTGTTACTCTTATCTGATATTCGTTAATCATTATATAATGTATTTGGGTGCAAAGGTACTAACTTTTTTCGAATTTGCCAAAAACAAAGTGTACTTAGAAAAATTTCAGTAATTTCAGTTTCAGTTTTGTTAGTGAGCAAGATGCATATTTGCAAAAAATCAACCCGTTAAATATAACTATTATATATATTATAATATATATAATAGTTAATCTTTGTACTGAGTTTTTTAACTGCAAATAAAAGAAACTGAAACTGAAATACTGAAATCGATATGCCATCAAGTAAAAAATTAACAATTCATTAACAGTTGATATTTCATGGTATGACGAAAATTTCGTACCTTTGCATTATCAAGATGAAGATGGAGATGATGCTCTCACACGAGGAAAAAGATTCTCCCACGTGCACAAAAAAAATCTCCCACACGAGAGAAATACTTCGGTCTTAATTGACAAGTGAAAAATGAGAAATGGTAGTTAATGGTTGGTGACTAAAAATATTTTTACAAGGCTAAGATCGCAGATGATAGCATTAAAAGATAAGGCGACGAAAACCCCAAAAAGGATGTCGGTTTTTATTATGAATTACAAAAAATAATTATACTTTTTTCTGCAAAATAATGCCGTTACGATTTTTTTTGTATCTTTGCAGGCGATAATAGATATTAATATCAATATAGTATGAAAAAAATAATGATTGCAGCAGCCTTGATGATGGCTGTAGGGGCTCAGGCCCAACAGGTGAACTTCACTGTGAATGGCGTGAGCAACGATAACGGTTCTACCGTGATGCTGATTGATTTTCAGACACGTAAGATGCTGACCGGTAAAGTAGAGAACGGCAAATTCAGCATCAGTGGCACAGCTGAGAAGAACGCATTGCTGAATGTGAAGAGTGAAAATCTGCAGTGGATGACTCCGTTTGTGAACGACGGCACACCTGTGACGGTGAATTTGAACGACAGCACGCTGAAGGGCTCAGCACAGAATGAGCGACTGGTGCGCTACGATCTGGATATGCATGCCACTCAGAAACTGGACTTGAAACAGGGACTGGAGAAAATTTTTACCGATGAGGTGAACACAATGATACCTACAGCCTTTGTAGAGGAGTATCTGGAGCACTTCGGCATGGAGAAGTTGCAAAAGATTTTGGATACCAAGCCTGTCTGGGCTAATCATCCTAATGTGAAAGAGGCAGTCGATGCGTATGCCGAGATGATGAAAAAGAATGCTGTTATCGGTAAGCAGTTTACCGACTTGGAGGAGGCCGACACCGACGGCAAGATGCACAAGCTGAGCGAGTTTGTGGGCAAAGGAAAATGGGTGCTGGTTGACTTCTGGGCTTCGTGGTGTGGACCTTGTCGCGCTGAGATGCCTAACGTTGTGAAGGCTTACGAGAAATATCACGCCAAAGGCTTTGATATCGTTGGACTGTCGTTCGATAACAAGAAAGAACCTTGGGTTAAGGCCATCACCGATCTGCAGATGCCTTGGGTACACCTGTCGGACCTGAAGGGTTGGAAAACTGTTGCTTCGGGAATCTACGGCGTGAACAGCATCCCCGACAATCTGCTCATCGATCCACAGGGCAAGATAGTTGCTCGCGGCCTGCGTGCTGAGGGGCTTCAGAATAAACTGAAGGAGATTTTTGGCGAGTAAATATATCGGCATGCTTCATTTGCAGAAAGAACAAGATATCATCGCTTTCTCGACCGAACGCGGTTTGGTGGATATGGATGCGCCGTATGATGGTTTTAACATCACTTGGTACACCGACGACGACGCACAACATATAGCCGACTGTCGACGCGACATGTGCCAGATGCTGGGAATCGACGACCAGCATCTGGTACTGCCACGTCAGGTACACGACACGAAGGTGGCAGAGGTGACTGCCGATAATATCGGCGACCGGTTTGAGGGTGTCGATGCACTCATCACTACCCTGCCCCGCACGTGTATTGGCATTTCTACAGCCGACTGTGTGCCTATACTTATTTATGATTCGTACACGCGCGCGATAGCTGTAGCCCATGCCGGTTGGCGAGGTACCGTGGCGCATATTGGCTGTAAAACGATTGCTGCCATGCAACAGAGATACGATTCGAAACCAGAAAACCTGAAGATAGCCATCGGCCCCAGCATCGGTCCTGATGCTTTTGAGGTGGGCGACGAGGTTTACGACGCCTTTGATGCAGCCGGATTTGATATGAACCGCATTGCCTTTAAGCGTAATGGTAAGTGGCATATCGACCTTTGGCAGGCCAACGCACTTGATTTGCTGGCGATGGGTGTAGCCGAAAAACACATTGAAACAGCCGCTGTTTGTACCTATGAGCACTACGACCAATTTTTCTCGGCTCGACGCTTGGGTATTAAAAGTGGTAGAATTTATACGGGAATTATGATAAAATGAAAGTAAATGACCAAAAAATCTTTCAGAAATTTGGTTGTTTACTGAAAAACACTTACCTTTGCAGCGCCGGTGGATGAAGCCCTGCTTGTTTAAGGGTACCGCTAAAGGCAAGATAAATTGCATAGGAATATGAAAGTATTGAAATTCGGCGGAACGTCCGTAGGTTCCGTAAAAAGCATTCTTAGCTTGAAAAAAATCGTTGAGACAGAGGCTCGGACGCAACCTGTCGTAGTAGTAGTTAGTGCGCTGGGCGGTATCACCGATAAGTTGATTGCCACATCGCAGTTGGCCCTGAAGGGTGATGATAAGTGGCGCGAAGAATTCGACGCGATGGTGACACGGCATCACCAAATGATCGACACCATCATCACCGATGACAAAAAACGTGTAGATTTATTCAACAAGGTGGATCAGCTCTTCGAACAGTTGAAGAGTATCTATTATGGCGTGTATCTGATTCACGACTTGTCGAATAAAACCGAAGATGCGATCGTAAGTTATGGCGAGCGTCTCTCGTCGAACATTGTGGCAACGCTGATTAAGGGTGGCCGACGCATGAATAGTCGCGATTTTATTCGTACTGAAAAGAAAAATGGTAAGCACAGATTGGTGGCCGATTTGACCAACCAGCTGGTTCGCGATGCATTCAAGGATATGCCCGACGTTGCTGTGGTGCCTGGCTTTATCAGTCGCGATAAGGATACTAGCGAGACCACTAACTTGGGGCGTGGCGGTAGCGATTATACAGCAGCCATCATTGCTGCAGCACTGGATGCCGAGGTTCTGGAGATTTGGACCGATGTGGATGGATTTATGACTGCCGACCCACGTGTGATTAAAACGGCTTACACCATCAACGAATTGAGTTATATCGAGGCGATGGAGTTGTGTAACTTTGGAGCCAAAGTTATCTATCCCCCTACCATCTACCCCGTTTGTGTAAAAAATATCCCCATTAAGGTTAAAAATACATTCAATCCCGAACATCCGGGCACGCTGATTAAAGATCATATTGAGAACGATCAGAAGCCTATTAAGGGTATCAGTAGTATTAAGGGTACGACGCTGATTACCGTCACCGGACTCTCGATGGTGGGTGTGATTGGTGTGAATCGTCGCATCTTTACCACACTGGCCAACAAGGGTATCAGCGTGTTCATGGTATCGCAGGCTTCATCAGAGAACTCTACCTCTATCGGTGTGCGCGACGAGGATGCCAATGATGCTGTGGAGGTACTGAACGCCGAGTTTGCCAAGGAGATTGAGACTGGTGCTATGTTCCCCATGCATGCCGAGAGTGGATTGGCCACCATTGCCATCGTAGGTGAGAACATGAAGCACACACCAGGTATTGCCGGAAAACTGTTTGGCACTTTGGGACGTAGCGGTATCAGCGTGATAGCTTGTGCCCAGGGAGCTTCAGAAACCAATATCTCGTTTGTGGTGGATGGCAAGTTCCTGCGCAAGTCGCTCAACGTGCTGCACGACTCATTCTTCCTGTCGGAATACAAGGTGCTCAACCTGTTTATCTGCGGTGTTGGCACTGTAGGTGGTAAGCTGATTGAGCAGATTCGCAGTCAGTACGAAACACTGATGCAGCGCAACGGACTGAAGCTGAATGTGGTAGGTATTGCCTCGTCGAAGGCGGGTATCTACAACCGCGACGGCATTGACTTGGAAAACTACCGTGAACTGCTGAAAGCCCCCGAGGTGCAGGGCAAGAGCTTGCGCGATGAGGTGATTGGTATGAACATCTTTAATAGCGTGTTTGTAGATTGTACTGCCAGCAAGGATATCGCTGCGCTTTACCAGTCGTTCTTAGAACATAATATCAGCGTGATTGCTGCCAACAAAATTGCGGCATCAAGCGATTACGCCAACTATATGAAACTGAAAAAGACCGCTCGCGACCGTGGCGTGTGGTTCCGTTACGAAACCAACGTAGGTGCTGGTCTGCCAATCATTGGTACCATTAATGACCTGTGTAACTCGGGCGATAAAATCCTGAAAATCGAGGCCGTGCTGAGTGGTACGCTCAACTTTATCTTTAATGAGATTGCTGCCGACGTGCCTTTCTCGGAAACGGTACGACGTGCCAAAGAGCAGGGCTACAGCGAGCCCGACCCACGTATCGACCTGAGTGGTACGGATGTGGTTCGCAAGCTGGTGATTCTGACACGTGAGGCTGGCTACCAGGTAGATCAGGCCGACGTGGAGAAACATCTGTTTGTGCCTAACGACTACTTTGAGGGTAGCGTGGATGATTTCTGGAAGAAGCTGCCTGAGTTGGACGCTGATTTTGAGACACGCCGACAGAAATTGGAGGCTGAGGGTAAGCGTTGGCGCTTTGTGGCTACCATGGAGAACGGCAAGACGAATGTGGCGCTGAAGGAGGTTGACATCAATCATCCGTTCTACCGTCTGGAAGGCTCTAACAACATTGTGCTGCTCACCACCGAGCGATATAAGGAGTATCCGATGCAGATTCAAGGCTACGGCGCTGGTGCCTCAGTAACTGCAGCCGGAGTCTTCGCAAACATCATGTCAATCGCTAATATTTAATTTTTGGCACGGATTACACGGATTTATTTATGAAACACATTATTATACTTGGAGACGGTATGGCCGACCTGCCAGTGGAGCGACTGGGGGGAAAAACGCTACTACAATATGCATCGAAGCCGATGATGGACCAGTTGGCTAAGGAGGGGCGTTGCGGACGTTTAATCACGATTCCTGAAGGGTTCCAACCTGGTAGTGAGGTGGCTAATACAGCCATTCTGGGTTATGACCTGAATAAGGTATATGAGGGTCGTGGACCGTTGGAGGCTGCCTCTATCGGCTACGAAATGGCAGACGACGACCTGGCTCTGCGCTGTAACATCATCAATCTGCAAGACGGAAAAATCATCACGCACAACGGCGGTAATCTGGAGACAGAAGACGCGCGTTTGCTGATAGACTATCTGAACGAGACACTGGCAAAGCCAATCAACGAACGAGTGGGTTTCGAACAGGTGAAGTTTATCACGGGCATACAGTATCGCCATCTGTTGGTGATCAAAGGTGGTAACAAGCATGTGACTTGTGCCCCACCCCACGATCATCCTAACGAGGAGTGGCGCCAGCTACTGGTGAAACCTGAAGTTTCGAGTAATGACGCGCTCGGCCATGGGGCGCATGCTACCCTTACCCCCGAGGAAACTGCAGAGCTGCTGAATGAACTCATCTTGAAGTCGCAGGAGCTGTTGCCTAAGCACCCATATAATCAGGCTAAGGCTGCAAAGGGTGAGCGCCAGGCTAATAGCATCTGGCCTTGGAGTGGTGGCTATCGTCCCTCGATGGAGACCCTGATGCAGCAGTATCCCGACATCAAATCGGGCACGGTGATATCTGCAGTAGATTTGATTCGCGGCATCGGTCACTATGCCGGTCTGAAAATTGTTGAGGTGGAAGGTGCTACCGGTCTTGCCGACACCAATTACGAGGGCAAGGCGCAGGCAGCTATCGAGGCACTTGAGCACGACGACTTTGTGTTCCTGCACGTAGAAGCTAGCGACGAAGCCGGACATGATGGCGACCTGGAACTGAAGTTGAAAACCATCGAGAATTTGGATCGTCGTCTGATAACACCTATCTATCAGCACATCATGCAGATGAAAGAGCCGGTATGTATAGCTGTACTTCCCGACCATCTGACGCCTGTAGAATTGCGTATCCATGTGGGAAAACCCGTACCATTCCTATTCTGGTACAAAGGTATCACCCCTGACGAGGTTCAGCAGTACGACGAAGTGAGCTGCGTATCAGGCAGTTACGGCTTATTGAAACTTCAAGAATTCATGACTGAATTCATGAAGATTTCAATGTAAAAATTAAACAATTGTTACATTAAGAATATGAATTACTATAGTACGAATAATCAGGCACCTATTGCCGACCTGCACAAAGCAGTTGTTAAGGGACTGGCTGAAGATCGCGGACTGTATATGCCTGAGCATATCAACAAGCTGCCCCAAGAGTTTTTCGACAACATTGAGAAAATGAGTTTTCAGGAGATTGCCTACACCGTAGCCAACGCTTTCTTTGGCGAAGATGTAGATCCTGATGCCCTGCACGATATCGTATATGACACACTGCAGTTCGACTGTCCTGTGGTGAACGTAAAAGATGATATTTATACCCTGGAGCTGTTCCACGGTCCTACCCTCGCCTTTAAAGATGTTGGTGCACGCTTTATGGCGCGACTGCTGCAGTACTTCATCAAAAAAGAGAATAACCACAACGAAGTGAACGTACTGGTGGCTACCAGTGGCGATACGGGTTCGGCTGTGGCTAATGGCTTCTTGGGTGTTGAGGGCATTCATGTGTATGTGCTTTATCCAAAAGGAAAAGTAAGTCCTATTCAAGAGTGCCAGTTTACCACACTTGGCAAGAACATTACCGCTATCGAGGTGGATGGTGTGTTCGACGATTGCCAGGCATTGGTTAAAAATGCCTTTATGGATGCCGAGCTGAACGAGCACATGAAGCTGACATCGGCCAATAGTATCAATGTGGCCCGTTTCCTTCCCCAGGCTTTCTACTACTTCAATGCCTACGCACGCCTGAAGGAAAAGTTGAAGAGTTCTCAGTTAGTGATGTGTGTGCCATCGGGCAACTTCGGTAATATCTGTGCTGCCCTGTTCGGTCATGAGATGGGGCTGCCTATCAAGCGATTCATTGCTGCCAACAATGCCAACGACATCTTCTACAAGTATCTGCAGACGGGTAAATACGAGCCCAAACCATCGAAGCAGACACTGGCTAATGCGATGGACGTAGGCGATCCTTCGAACTTTGCACGTATCTACGACCTGTATGGCAAGAGTCATGAGAAGATTACATCGCTCATCAGCGGCGCTACCTATACCGACGAGCAGATTCGTGAGACGATGCGTGAGTGCTATAAGGCTTCGGGCTACATTCTCGATCCTCATGGTGCTTGTGGCTATCAGGCACTGGTTGACGGTCTGCAGCCAGGCGAGGTAGGTGTGTTTTGCGAAACAGCCCACCCTGCAAAGTTTAAGGAGAAGGTAGATGAGATTCTGGGTATCGACGTAGCTATCCCAGAGCGCTTGGCTGCCTTTATGCGTGGCGAGAAGCAGAGCGTTGCTATGAGTAAGGATTTTGCCGACTTCAAGGCATACTTGCTGAAGCAATAAAGATTAATTGATTAGAGCGAATCGAGGCGGTCGGAGTATAATTCTCTGGCCGCTTCGTTTGTTTCGTCGTCTGTCATATCAACCAGCGGATGCATGTTGATTTCGTCGAGATTGATACCGATACGGTCCAAATTTTGGTTGGTAAACGTCAGCTGTGCACCAAACAGGCAGATAGTCCATGATATCTGCAACCACAGCATGAATAAAGGCAGTGCTGCAAACGAACCGTAGATGGCGTTATAACCCGTTACCCAAATCTGCGAGTGGATATAGAACAACTGCAACAGCTGCATGGCTATACCCGACAGGATGCCAGGCACGATGGCGCTCTTGAGTTTTACATCGGTGTTGGGCATATATACGTAAAGCCCTATAAACAGCAGCGAGAGTAACAGGTAGGGCGAAAAATCGAGCAGTGAGCGTACTGCAGGGCCTAATATCAGCACGCCGTCGGTATGCTTGGCAACGGTTGCCATGAAGATAGAAAGACCCATCGACACCACAATAATGATGGGGAAAACGAAAAACATCGCCATATAGTTGGTAAGTGATCGCATGAGAGGTCGCGCATTGCTCACCTGCCAAATCTCGTTAAACGTCTCCTCAACATTGTTTACCAGCATCAGCACCGTGTAAAGCATAAACAGTAAGCCTACACCCAGAAAGATACCACTCTGTGTGTGGATGAGGTAGCTGTTTACAAAGTCGGTCAGAATATCTGCTACCTGCGGCTGCGATGAGAGTGCATCGCGAAACCATATCTCGATATACTTATTATAACCGAAGCCACGTGCGATGGCGAAGATAACAGCCAGGATGGGTACGATGGCCAGCAGCGTACTGTAAGTAAGTGCCGACGCCTGTGTCATCACTCGTTTCGTAGTGAAGAAACGAATGGTGAGAACAAGTGTACGATATATTTTTCTGAGTGCCATAATGATCAAAAAAAAGCACTGCACCTATAAGCCGGGTTCTGTACCACGCTGGCATGGCGTTTGTCATTTATCTAGTCCATAAGTCACCTCATGGCTCAAGCGTTCTACCCTCCATCGTGACTTGCGTCGTTGGGCGGGCAACCCTCAGACGATGGTTTACATGAACTTGCAGCCTCCAGTCGACACAGCCCAACGATCACCCGCTGGCTGGTGGTCTCTTACACCACCTTCTCACCCTTACCCTCCCGACCTGTGGTCATTACTCTGACTGACGTCAAAGCGGAGGGCGGTCATTCTCTTCTGCCGGCACCTACTGTCACCAATAGCTTCTACTTTCAGAAGTGGAGCACCCTATGCTGCCCGGACTTTCCTCTCGCGCGACCTTTCAGAAGCGCCAGCGACAAACCGTTGCAGTGCGTTTTCTGCGTGCAAAGATACCAATAAATTTCATAAATCAAGAATATTATGCACGAAATTATACTCATAATTAAAAATAAGCAATTAAAATTATAATAAATACTTAAATTTGTCAGTAATTTAAGATTTTAAGTGTTAATCGCAAATGCTCGTTAAGCATTTATGGCGAATTGTTAAATTGGGACAAATCTTTGCGTCAAATTGTCAGTATTTAAAATAATGCACTTATTTTTGCACCATCAAATTGTGAAAGGAAACATGGATTGTAGAATTTTAAACATTAAAAAAATGAATGAGAATATGAAAAAGATCGTAAATGTTGCAACTCCAGCTGTATGCGCTGTTGCTTTGACTCTTTCAGTAGTAGCATTCGCTAAAACAAACGCAGCTACTGCTCCAGCTCCTATCGTTACATCGGCTCCAGCAGCACCAGCTGGTCAGCCTGTCGACCTTACCTATGCAGCCGAGAAAGCGCTGCCATCGGTAGTTTACATCAAGTCGGTACAGAATTCAAAGGTGCAGACTGTAGAATATAGTGATCCTTTCGAGGATTTCTTCTCAGACCCATTCGGAGGATTCTTCGGTCAGGGCAACGGCGGACGCCGCCAGCGCCAGGTACAGACACCTAAGCGCGCTGCTGCTGGTTCGGGTGTCATCATTTCGGCTGATGGTTATATCGTAACCAACAACCACGTGGTGGATGGTGCCGACGAGCTGACTGTAACGCTCAATGAGAATTCAAAAGAATACTCTGCACGTGTGGTTGGTGCCGACAAATCTACCGACCTGGCACTTATCAAGATTGACGCAAAAAATCTGCCTGCCATCGTTATTGCCAACAGCGACAACGTTCGCGTGGGAGAATGGGTGCTGGCTGTGGGTAACCCGCTCGGATTGAACAATACTGTTACCGCAGGTATCGTGTCGGCTAAGGCACGCTCCATGGGGCAGGGTGTTTCGTCGATGATTCAGACCGATGCTGCCATCAATCAGGGTAACTCTGGTGGTGCACTCGTTAACACACGTGGCGAACTGATTGGTATCAACGCCATGCTTTGGTCGCAGACAGGATCGAACATCGGATATGGTTTTGCCATTCCTACAGCCATCATGAACAAAGCGGTGGAAGACTTCAAGAACTACGGTTCTTACCAGCGTGCTATGATTGGTATTCAGGGCGGCAGTTTGAAGGACTATATCGATGCTATGAAGGATCAGGACAAGGATGTGAAGGATTATGGCACAATGGAAGGTGTTCGTATCGACAAGGTTGTGGAAGATGGTGCTGCCGAAGAAGCTCATCTCCAGGCCGAAGATGTGATCACAGAAATTGACGGCAAGAAAGTGAAGACCATGGGCGACCTGCAGGCCATCATCGCTCAGAAGCGTCCTGGCGACAAGGTGAGCGTAACTTATCTGCGTAACAAGTCAAAGAAGACTGCCACACTGACCCTGAAGAACGAAAAGGGCAACACGAAGGTAGTGAAGGATGCAGATATCGACGTGCTCGGCGGTCAGTTCCGTGCCATCACCGACTCTCAGAAAGAACAGCTCAACATCGACTACGGACTGCAAGTGCTCAAGGTGAGTGGTGGTCGTCTCAAGTCGGCTGGTGTTCCTCAGGGCTTCATCATTCAGCATGTTAACGACCAGAGCGTGAAGAGTATCAATGATTTGCAGGATGTTGTGAAGGAAGCCTCGAAGTCTAAGGAGCCTGTTCTCTATATTCAGGGTATCTATCCAACAGGCAAAAAAGGCTATTTTGCAGTTCCTTTGGAGGACGAATAAGCCCAAATTGATAAAAAAGAGCCACGAATGATTAAAATTCGTGGCTTTTTTTTGGTTGTTTCAGGAAAAAGTCTTACTTTTGCGGTCAACTTGAAATAATATTACCACGATGAGACAACTAAAGATCACTAAATCTATAACCAACCGAGAAAGTGCGGCTCTGGAGAAGTATCTACAAGAAATTAGTAAAGAAACCATGATCTCGGCTGAGGAAGAGGTTGAACTGGCACAGCGCATCAAAAAGGGCGACCAAAAAGCGCTGGAACGTCTGACGAAGGCAAACCTTCGTTTCGTGGTATCTGTGGCCAAACAATATCAGAATCAGGGACTGTCGCTGCCCGATCTGATTAACGAAGGCAATTTAGGATTGCTGAAAGCGGCTGAACGTTTCGACGAGACACGCGGCTTCAAGTTTATCTCGTATGCCGTGTGGTGGATTCGTCAGAGCATTCTTCAGGCCATCTCAGAGCAGAGTCGTATCGTACGTCTGCCATTGAACCAGGTGGGATCGGTTAATAAAATCAATCGTGAGATAAATCGTTTTGAGCAGATTAACGAGCGCCGCCCTTCGGTAGATGAGATTGCCGAGCAAGTGGATTTGCCCCACGAAAAGATTGACGAGGCGCTGGCTATCAATGGTCACCAGATAAGCGTGGATGCACCATTTGTTGAAGGCGAAGACAATAGTCTGCTCGACGTGATGCCCAACAGCGATGCGCCATTAGCAGATAATGAGTTGGTTGAGGAATCACTCAGATCAGAGATACGAAATGCTCTGAATGCGCTAAACGAGCGCGAGCGCAATGTGGTTGAGGCATCTTATGGTATTAACCAGCCCGAGTTAACACTCGAGGAGATTGGCACCAAGTTTGGATTAACCCGCGAACGCGTACGTCAGATAAAAGAAAAGGCTATCCGCAAGCTAAGAAACAGCAAAGCGAATAAATTTTTAAAGACATATTTAGGATAATGAAATTGATTAAACAACTTACACTTGCCATCGCCATGATGGCTGCCGGCGCCACCAACGTGCAGGCACAAAATGTAAAAGTTCCACATGCGTATATGTTCGGATTCGTAGCATCATTCAACGATTCTACGGTTTATTTCACTAATATTCAACAGGTTGACAGTGTTTGGGTCACCAAGAAGAAGAAAATGCTGGCTGGCCGCAATAACTACAGCTACCAGTTGCGCGAATTCTTCGCACAGAAGCGGAATATGCCCAACCGCACTTGTGTGGTGGTTGCTAATACCGACAGAAAAAAGGTGGAGAAGAAGTACATTAAGATGAAGAATAAGTACTTGGTTAAGAGTAAGAAACCCTACGATGTGCGTAATATCGCCGACAGCGATTTTAAATTCAGCGCTGTTGACATGAGCAACGAATAGATTTTTATTTCCCCCTTATATTAACCCCGCTTTAGTATGACACTAGAGCGGGGTTTGTGTTAGGGTAAATCAGCGGGGATTGTTGATCTCGAAAATCTTCATGCGCTCTTCAAGTTGGGCGTATTGATGATCCTCGATAAACGAGGTGCATACTCGCAAGCCTTCCTGTTCGGAACCGCAGGTAATCAAGCAGATGGCCGAAACTCCATAGTACATCAGTTCCTTAGCCAACTGGCCTGAAGTCATACCAGGATAACCAATGGTAAAGTAGAATCCATCAGCTATAGGTTCGTCAAGATCCTTATCATAAACCACATAGAATTTGTGGCGACAGAAGATCTCCTTCAGTTTCTTGGCTCGTTCGCCATACACGCTTATCTCTTTGCGAAAATCGTATTTCCCCTCGTAAGCAGCTTTGAGCATCGCAGCCAGCGCATACTGGGCACTGTGACTGGTACCTGAACTCAACGCATATAGCATGCGGGTTGAGAAAACCGGACCGAAAGGCAAACCCTGATAGCGAGCTGCCAAATCATCGAAATGACGATGGAACAGCGCATCGCTGATACAAACCACACCGATACGCTCACCAGCATAGCTGAAAGCCTTTGAACCAGAGATGAGCAGCATGTAATTATCGGTATAGCGTGCTACAGTGGCCTGATAAGGAGCCTCGAATGGTTTCGAGAGGTCCTTACGGAAGTCCATCGCAAAGTAAGCCAAATCTTCCATCACGATAGCATCGTACTTGGTGGCCAGTTCGCCGATAATCTGCAACTCCTCTTCGCGCAAACAAATCCACGATGGGTTATTGGGGTTTGAATATACGATGGCACAGATGTTACCACGACTCATGTAACTCTCGAGTTTGCCACGCAACTTGTCACCACGATAATCGTAAACATCAAATGTCTCGTACTTCACGCCCATCACCTGTAACTGCATCTTCTGTACAGGGAATCCTGGATCGATAAACAGCACGGTGTCTTTTTGCTTGTCGCACTGTGAGCAGGTTAGAAACGAGGCGAAAGTGCCTTGCATCGAACCTGTGACAGGCACACACCCCTCGGGCTTAATATCGATACCAATAAAGGCCTTCACAAACTGCGAAGCAGCCTCTTTCAGAACGGGTGCTCCCTGAATATCAGGATACGAATGGGCGATGCCGCTTTCGAGGGCCTTGATTTGGGCATCAACGCCCACCTGGGCAGCTGGCAATCCGGGGATACCCATCTCCATCTTGATAAACTCTACCCCACTCGCTTTCTCGGCTTTGGCTGCCACCTGCTTTACCTCGCGGATGGTGGCCTTGGCGAAATCTTCGATGCCAAGATCAGCAATCAGCGAATCAACTATTTCTCTTTTAATCGGAGTTTCCATTGATTATACATTATTTTTCAACACAGAGACACAAAGGTACAGAGCTTATATTAATCATCCTCTGTATCTCTGTACCTCTGTGTTTTAATTCATTACTTCTGAGCGGCGCGGCCGATGGCGAGGGCCTTGATGTTGGCCTCTACGATGGCGTCGCCTTTACGAGCGAAGACACGACGGATGGCATCCTCCAACTTATCGTACTCGATGCCCAGTGCCTTCTGGGCAGCACCCAGCAAAATCACGTTAGCCGAACGGGGCACACCATTATCCTTGGCTGCCTGCTCGATATCCAATACAATCACATTCTTTACGCCCTCCAAATCCTGCTTGATTTTTTCGATATCAGGATAGTTGGGAATATTCACGAATGGAGCACTCGAGGTGATAATCCAACCATCTTTAGCCAGGAATGGCAGATAGCGCAGCGCCTCCATAGGCTCCATCGAGATGATTACATCGGCACCACCCAGGGGAATCAGATCACTCTGAATGGGGTTGCTTGAGATGCGCAGATTCGACTGAACGTCGCCACCACGCTGACTCATACCGTGCACCTCGGCTTGCTTGATATAGAGGTTCTCCTTCATGGCTGCCTCGCCAATGATGGTGGCAATCGACAAGATTCCCTGACCTCCTACTCCACAAAGTATAATATCTGTTTTCATTTTTCTACTTTTTTACCTTTTTACCCTTTTACTTTTTCTCTGCAGCCTTTTTCTGCTTGAGATGGCGCTGCAGAGTCTGCATGCACTCACGACGAGGAATAATCACACTCACACCGTGATAGTTGATTTCGTCGCGAATAGCCTTGGTGATCTCTGGCATATTCTTGGGGATGGGGTTCACCACCTTCAGATGATCCTCTGAGAGTCCCAGACCTTTACAGATAGCCTCGAACTTGTTGGTACCAGCCGAGTCCTGTCCGCCAGTCATGGCCGTAGTCAGGTTGTCGCTGATAATCACGGTGATGTCGG
This sequence comes from Xylanibacter ruminicola, assembly GCA_015060625.1. Lineage (GTDB taxonomy): Bacteria > Bacteroidota > Bacteroidia > Bacteroidales > Bacteroidaceae > Prevotella > Prevotella ruminicola_D. The sequence goes on from SUYC01000001.1 coordinate 343,888, forward strand.
CATTCTCGTTGATAGCATCCAGCAGTCCGGTCATACCGCTATGGGTAAAGGTTGAGTCGCCGATAATAGCTACTGCAGGCCACTGACCAGCATCGCTGGCACCCTTGGCCATCGTAATCGAAGCACCCATATCTACACAGCTATGGATGGCTTTGTAGGGAGGCAGGAATCCGAGTGTATAGCATCCGATATCACCAAACACGCGGGCGTTGGGATATTCTTTGAGAACCTCGTTCAAAGCGGTGTAAACATCACGGTGACCGCAACCCTGACACAGTGCAGGTGGGCGTGGAGTTACATCCTCGCAGGGGGCGTAGCTCTCGCTGCTCTCAATGCCAAGTGCTCTCTTCAGGAAGTCGGGATTGAGCTCACCTGTACGAGGCAGTTCTCCTGTCAGACGTCCCTTGATGACAGCATTACCAGGCATCACGCCACGCACCTGATCCTCGATGAAGGGCTGACCCTCTTCGGCTATCAGCACCTGCTCGCAATCGTCGGTCATACGGCGAATCAGTTTCTTGGGGATAGGATACTGCGAAATCTTCAGCACGGGGAAAGGACAACCTTCTGGGAAACACTCCATCAGGTAGTTGTAAGCAATACCGCTGGCAATGATACCCAACTTGTGGTCGGCGCCATCGATATACTGATTATATTTACTATCCACGGCCATCTGCTCCAGCAAAGGCTGCTGTCCGGTTACTACTACATTACGCTTACGTGCAAAGGCGGGCAGCAGCACCCAGTTGGAGGCCTGCGCATCGTAGTTAAGCTCGTTCTGCTGGCGTGGTTCGTCCTTAATCTCTACTACCGCACGACTGTGGGCCATACGGGTGGTGACACGCATCAGGATGGGCAGATGCAACTGCTCCGAAAGGTCGAAAGCCTCTTGCATCATATCGTAGGCCTCCTGCTGCGAGCTGGGCTCCAATGTAGGAATCATGGCGAACTTAGCGTAGAAACGTGAGTCCTGCTCGTCCTGCGAAGAGTGCATCGAAGGGTCATCGGCTACGAGCACCACAACACCGCCGTTAGTACCCGTCATAGCTGAGTTGACAAACGGATCGGCGCAAACGTTCAATCCCACATGTTTCATACAAACCAGAGCCCTCTTGCCCATATACGACATACCGAGTGCAGCCTCCATAGCCGTCTTCTCGTTGGTGCTCCAACGGCGGTGGATGTTACGCTCTTTAGCAATAGGCGACTCCTGGATATACTCGGTAATCTCCGTTGATGGAGTGCCGGGATAGGCATATACACCACTCAGTCCTGCATCGATAGCCCCCTGAGCAATAGCCTCGTCTCCCAATAAAAGCTTTTTCATCTGACTAATTGAATATTTATTTAGATTCTTACTATTTACAGTTTCACTGTGGGCAAAGGTAACACTTTTTGCGCAAACAGCCAAAAAAATACGGCTTAATTTGCATAAGCCGTATTTTTATACTTCAAACTTTCAATTTTTACATTTTTTAGAAGGTATAACCGATAGTTAGCAAGCCTTGGCTGCGCTTATTAGTTACTTTTGTAACACCACTGTCGAAAATGGCAGATGATACAGGACTTGAATAATTCTGGAATGGGTGGAACTCGCCATCGGTCTTGCTCAGCTGGTAAGCCAGGTCGATGTTCATCTTGCCAACCTTGAAACCAACACCGCAGGTCAGGCGCTGAGTGTCCTTCCAGTTAACATAGTCGGTAGTCGAAGCGTACATGGTGCCAGGGCTGTTCACAGTCATATCGCGAACACCATCCATGTTGTAACCACTGGTGATGTAGTTGTAACCTAATCTGAAGGCTACATTGGGAACGGGCTTGTACTCACCACCCAACTTAAAGGTTGATACACCCTTGAGCGAACGCTCGGTATTTAACTTCATGGCGTTATCCTTCGAGGTCTCGGCATTGTCGTAATAATCATATCCATCGATGATGCGGTTCTGACTGGCGCTGAAGTCGGTATATTCGTAACCTGCACCTAAGGCAAACTCGGTACCAATGGTGGTTCCCAGGCTCAAACCAAACTTCCAAGGTGTGTGGTAAGCAAAGTCGTAGCTCTGCTGACTCTGGCCCTCATTCCATGAACCATAGTCTGAATTGTTCAGCATCACGCTCGAGTTGCTCGATGTCAGTTCGTACCAGGTTGGTGTGTGAATGTAGGCTCCAACGCGGAAAGGTGACTCCTCAACGGGGCGGAAGATAATACCAAACTTCAGGTTGACACCAGTACCTGTTATCTTGCGCTCATCGCCATAAGCAACCGAGCCGCAGGCACCTTTACTATCTACCAAGCTCTCAGCATATTCAGAATAGCCTTTATAGTGTACATCCTGTATGCCGACAGTCAAACCCCAGAAGAAACGGTCGTTGTAGTTTCCACTCAGGTTAAAGTCGTAATCGGCAATCCAACCACGGTGGGCACGATCGAAAGTGTAGCCATCGGCATCGTAATAATAGAACTGGTTGTCGTCAGGATCCAAAATCAGCACGTTGGCATTCATATAGTCGGCCTCGTTAAAGCGATACGAGCGATAGTCGCCCTCCCAGCCTATTATTTCGTTCTGCTTGTTCTCATCAAGCTCGTAGAATCCTCGGTTAGCCTTTTCGTAGGTCAGTCCGTTCTGTGAACATCCTCGCAAAGAGTTGGCTGCCGACAGAATCTGGTTGAAGTTCTTACTCTTGTGGTAGTTGAATCCCACATTAACAATCGACGAAGGACTGATGCGAGCCGAGTAAACAAAACCCACCTGGTCGAAACTCATGTTGGTCTTCCCCAGTCCGTCGAACTTTTGGGCATCAGCCTGTGAAACCAAACCGAAACTCAAACTGGCTGTTGAGTGGCGGAAGAGTCCGATACCAGCAGGGTTCGTGCCCATGGTAGAGATATCAGCTCCCAGAGCTTCCATGGCTCCACCCATACCCACATAGCGGGCTGTTCCGTTCAGATCGCTGCCCAGCAAGCGGGCGCTCTCGTATGTATCCTGTGCAGCAGCTGGCAAAACCATGCCCATAGCTATCGCTGCCAATAAAATCTTCTTCATAATCAATTATCAATTATCAATTGTCAATTATCAATTATCTACGTCCTCCCATACGGCTACCGCCGCCGCCACCAGAGCTGCGCGAACCGCCAAAGCTGCCGCTACCGCTGCTGCGAGAACCGCCAAAGCTGCCGCTGCTATAGCTGCTATTCGAAGAGCGTGTTGGTGATGAGTAATTATAGTTAGAGTTGTTGTTACCACCACGGCGACCACTGAAGTTACCCGATGCGCTGCGCTGCGTGTTACCACTGGTGTAAACGCGGTTGCCACCCATACGAGAGGCACGCTCTCTCAGACTGCTCATACGAGCTCCATTTGTGGTTACGGTGTTGCGATAGGATGCACGATGACCGGTGCTGCCTTTAATGTCGATGGTTCCGGCATTACCTGTACGACCGTAGTAATGACGATTTCCGCCACCACCATAGTAGGCATATCCGTAGCGATAATAGGGCCAGCCATAGTAGCCATAATAACTATAGTAAGGTCCATACCAGGGGTCATACCAACCATAGAACCAAGGATCATACCAACTGTAATAGTAAGGACTATACCAACGGCTATAGCTGTACCACGAGCCGTAATACCAAGGATCGTACCAGCCATAACGGCCATAATACCAAGGCGAGTGCCACATCCAAGTGTCGCGACCAGCACGATAACCCGCCCAGAAGGCATCATTGTCACTCACATCATAATCGTCGAAACGCACCATGTTCTTGGTCAGAGCAAAGTCTTCTGTCTCAAGTGTATCAGCGGGATAGATGCCTTTACCTTCGGTAAAGTCGATTACATCTAACTTGGTTGTATCACCGTCAATCACCTCGTAGCTGCTCTTGGCTTTTGGCTGTGGAGCCACCACGGGGGTGATATCCTTAACCTTCTCTACCTGCGCCTTCTTCTTTTTAGGTACGAAGTAGAGGTCATCGTCTTGAGCCATCATTGCCAAAGGCATGGCTCCGATCAGCATTGAAATTAGTAACAGTTTCTTCATATTCTTCTACTATTTAATGATTCACGTTGCAAAAATACAACGAATTTTGGTGCAAAAATAGGGAAAAACCCTAACTTATGATAGGATTTTCCCTAATTTTTGTAATTTTGCGTCAAAAATTAACGATTATATGAAGTATTTTGAGGTAGAATTCACCATTTCACCCTATTCGGCCGATGCTGCCGACCTGTTTGCCTCGTTTGCTGGCGAGGCTGGTTTCGAAACTTTCGAGGAAACCGAAACGGGCTTGAAGGGTTATGTTCAGCAGTCGCTTTTTGATGAAGATGCGCTGCGCGAGTGTATCGAGGAGTTTCCTTTCGAGGGCACCTCTATTATATATAATGTACGCGAAGCTGAAGATCGCGACTGGAATGAACAATGGGAGCAGGAAGGCTTCGAACCGATTGTTATTTCGACGGAAGAGAATGCGCCAACGATTGTGATACATGACGGACGTCATCTGCCGGAGATTGAGAGCGAGATTCAAATTGAGATTGATGCCAAACTTGCCTTCGGCACAGGCACCCATGAAACCACTCGCATGATCTGTCAGCAACTCATATCATACCTCTCACCTCTCCGCTCGACCTCTGGTCGCTCGCTAGGCGAGACCTCTCACCTCTCAATTAAAAGAGTTCTCGACTGTGGTACTGGCACTGGCATTCTCTCCATTTGTGCCTTGAAATTAGGCGCTGCCGAGGCTGTGGGTTATGATATCGACGAATGGAGCGTGGATAATGCCCGTCATAACGCAGTGATTAATCGTGTTGACGACAGATTCACCTCGCTTTTGGGTGATGCCAGAATACTCGACACCATAGATGGAGTTTTCGATATAGTATTGGCAAATATCAATAGAAATATCCTATTAGCCGACATGCCAAAGTTCGCAACCAAGATGCACGAAGGGTCGCTATTGATTCTAAGTGGCTTTTACTTAGGTGATTGCGAAATTTTGGAGGAAAAAGCCCATTCCATCGGTCTGAAGTTGGTATCAAAAGCCACCGACCACGATTGGGCATGCATGGTACTGATGCATTAGTATGCATATAATATAAATATTGTTAACAACACACCGAAACGTTTGGTGGTTACAATTATAATCAGTACCTTTGCATGCGATTTTAATGGTTAAGGTTTATGGTTGATTAATTTAGTTTTTTAAGATCTGAAAAGGCTAGCAGTGAATGCTCGCCTTTTTTTATTTCCAAAAAACGCAGAAAATCGCGAAAACTTTTGGCGGTTCGCTAAAAATGCTTTATCTTTGTCGGCGATAATTTATTATCAACTAATGTAAAACCTATTAAAATTTTCAGAAATGAAGAAACTGACAATGATGATTGCAGCCTTGGCAATGGCCATGTCCATGCAGGCGCAAACAAAGTTCCACGACGTTGAAGCCAACGAAGCCAAAGGCGCCGTAAAATCAATCAGCATGACCATGATGGGTATGCCACGTAACACCAACTTTACTCAGGATGGCAAAATGCAGCAGGACGGCCTTACCGATGCCAAGTACGATGAAAACGGCTATATTCAGAGTGCCAAGATGAGTATGCAGGGTCAGGAAGCCGAAGTGAAGTTTGCTTGGGAGAATGGCCGACTGGTAAAACAAACCATCAATGCCATGGGCCAGGAGATTGTTCAGGCTCTTGTTTACGACGAGAACGGTCAGGTAAAAGCTCAGAAGATGAACATGATGGGTCAGGACATCGAGGTTCCTTTCACCGATTATAAGTTCGACGACAAGGGCAACTGGATTAGTCGCAAGATGAGTATGATGGGACAGGAAATGGAGGTTACTCGCACCATCACTTATTACGAGTAAAACGCATAAACATTAGGTTTATATCAAAAGGGCTCACTTTTTACGAAGTTGAGTCCTTTTTTTAACACTTTACAAGGCGCTCTTTTTGGAAGTTTAAATAAAACTTCGTATCTTTGCAGGCGATTTAATGCAATCTTCAATAAAAACCCAATACGTGATATGAAAAAAGAACTTAAAAAGGTGTTGGTACTCGGATCGGGTGCCCTGAAAATCGGACAAGCAGGAGAGTTTGACTATTCAGGCTCTCAGGCTCTAAAGGCACTTCGCGAGGAAGGCATCAAGAGTGTACTCGTAAACCCTAACATCGCCACTATCCAGACTAGTGAGGGTATTGCAGACAAGGTGTATTTCCAGCCGGTAAATACACACTTCGTAACCGAGATTATCAAGAAGGAGCGCCCTGATGGCATCCTCTTGGCATTTGGTGGTCAGACAGCACTTAACTGTGGTACCGAGCTTTACTTGAACGGAACTCTGAAAGAGTATGGCGTTGAGGTACTTGGCACAAGTGTAGAGGCGATTATGAACACCGAAGACCGCGACCTGTTTGTAAAGAAACTGGGCGAGGTTGATCTGAAGGTTCCTGTGAGCCATGCAGTAGAATCGATGGAAGATGCCTTGAAGGCAGCCCACGAGATTGGATTCCCTATCATGATCCGTTCGGCTTATGCTCTGGGTGGTCTGGGTTCAGGTATCTGTCCCGATGAAAAGAAGTTTATCGAGCTGGCAGAGTCGGCCTTTACTTTCGCTCCCCAGATTCTGGTTGAGGAGAGTCTGAAAGGTTGGAAGGAAATCGAGTTTGAGTGCATCCGCGATGCCAACGACCGCTGCTTCACCGTAGCCTCGATGGAGAACTTCGACCCTCTAGGCATCCACACTGGCGAGAGTATCGTAGTAGCTCCTACATGTTCACTGCGTGAGGAGCAGGTAAAGATGCTGCAGGACATCACTATCAAGTGTGTTAAGCACTTAGGCATTGTGGGTGAGTGCAATATTCAGTTCGCATTCAACGCAGAAACTAACGACTATCGTATCATCGAGATTAATGCTCGTTTGAGCCGTTCTTCGGCATTGGCATCAAAGGCTACAGGCTATCCCCTCGCCTTCGTAGCTGCCAAGATTGCCCTTGGATATACACTTGACCAAATTGGTGAAATGGGCACAACATCAAGTGCTTACGTTGCACCAAGTCTTGATTATATGATTTGTAAGATTCCTCGTTGGGACCTCACCAAGTTTGCTGGTGTAAGTCGTCAGATTGGTTCGTCGATGAAGTCGGTTGGTGAGATTATGAGTATCGGCCGTTCGTTCGAGGAGATGATTCAGAAGGGCTTGCGTATGATTGGTCAGGGCATGCACGGATTCGTAGGCAACGACCACACGAAGTTCGACAACCTCGACGAGGAACTGGCTAACCCCACCGATCTGCGTATCTTCGCCATCGCTCAGGCTCTTGAGGAGGGTTACACCATCGAGCGTATCGAGGAACTGACCAAGATTGATGTTTGGTTCTTGGAGCGCCTGAAGCATATTGTTGACCTGAAGCACGAGTTGCTGAAGTACAACAAGCTTGAGGAACTGCCCGATGCATTGCTGTTGGAGGCTAAGCGCTGCGGATTCAGCGATTTCCAGATTGCCCGCTTTGTGCTGAAGCCGAAATCCACCAATATGGAGAAGGAGAACCTCGAGGTTCGTAAATATCGTAAGCAGCGTGGCATCATGCCATCAGTAAAGCGCATCCCAACGGTTGCCTCTGAGCATCCCGAGCTTACCAACTACCTCTACTTCACCTATACTCACGTACCTGCATTTGGTAATACCGATGGTGAGAAATATGCACCTGCTCACGATATCAATTATTATAATAATGAGAAATCGGTTGTTGTTCTCGGTTCGGGTGCTTACCGCATCGGTTCGTCGGTAGAGTTCGACTGGTGTTCGGTCAACGCTATCAACACTGCTCGCAAGCTGGGTTACAAATCTATCATGATTAACTATAACCCCGAGACGGTTTCGACCGACTACGACATGTGTGACCGTTTGTATTTCGATGAACTGTCGCTGGAGCGCGTGCTTGACGTGATCGATCTCGAGTCGCCACGTGGTGTTATCGTTTCAGTAGGTGGTCAGATACCTAACAACCTGGCTATGAAGCTGCATCGACAGGGAGTTCCCGTGCTTGGAACCTCGCCAGTTGACATCGACCGTGCAGAGAACCGCGACAAGTTCTCGGCTATGCTCGACAAGCTTGGCATCGACCAGCCTGCATGGCAGGCACTCACCAGTTTCGACGATGTGAAGGATTTCGTGGCCAAGGTGGGCTACCCCGTTCTGGTTCGTCCTTCTTACGTGCTCTCAGGTGCTGCCATGAATGTGTGCTACGACGAAGAGGAGCTGCATCGCTTCCTGAATATGGCCACCGAAGTGTCGAAAGAGTTCCCTGTAGTAGTTTCTAAGTTCATGACCGAGACTAAGGAGATTGAGTTCGATGCTGTAGCCGATAAGGGCGAGGTGATCGAGTATGCCATCTCTGAGCATGTAGAGTATGCAGGTGTTCACTCAGGCGATGCCACGATGGTATTCCCTGCTCAGAACATCTATTTCTCTACCATCCGTCAGATCAAGAAAATTGCACATAAGATTGCAGCCGAATTGAACATTTCTGGTCCGTTCAACATCCAGTTCCTGGCCAAGAACCGCGAGGTTAAGGTGATTGAGTGTAACCTGCGTGCCAGTCGTTCGTTCCCATTCGTGTCAAAGATTCTGAAGCGTAATTTCATCGAAACAGCTACCAAGATCATGCTCGATGCTCCTTATCAGAAGCCTGACAAGAGCGAGTTTGATATCGACCGCATTGGTGTCAAGGCCAGCCAGTTCTCGTTTGCTCGTTTGCAGAATGCCGACCCTGTTCTGGGTGTTGACATGAGCTCTACTGGTGAGGTTGGTTGTTTGGGCGACGACCTGAACGAGGCACTGCTCAACTCGCTGATTGCCACAGGCTATTCTATTCCAAAGGATGCCGTACTCATCAGCTCTGGTGGTGCCAAGGGTAAGGTTTCACTCCTTGAGCCAGCACAGCAGTTGGCCCAGAAGGGTTACACCATCTATGCCACAGCTGGAACAGCTAAGTTCTTCAACGACAATGGCGTAAAGGCTATTGCAGTGGCATGGCCCGACGAGGATGGCGATAACAACGTGATGGACCTCATCAGTCAGCACAAGGTTGGTTTGGTAATCAATGTACCAAAGAACCATACCAGTCGCGAGCTCACTAATGGCTACAAGATTCGTCGTGGTGCCATCGATCACAACATTCCATTGATGACCAATGTGCGTTTGGCCAAGGCATTTATCGAGGCCTTTACTGCTATGAGCATTGATGATGTGAAGATTAAGAGCTGGCAGGAGTACAATAATTAATTGATAATTGACAATTGATAGACGAATATAAGACTCTAAAGACCGAAGGCGAGGGCTACTATACTGAAAAGCGTAGCAAGTTCCTCGCCTTCGCTCATCATGTAGAAACCCTTGACGAAATCAAGGAATTATTAGCCGGATATCGTAAGAAGTACTACGATGCCCGTCATGTTTGTTATGCCTATATGTTAGGTGCCGAGCGCTTGGAGTTTCGTGCCAACGATGATGGCGAACCATCGAGCACAGCCGGCAAACCTATTCTGGGACAGATTAATAGCAACGAGCTGACCGACATTCTGATTGTGGTGGTGCGTTATTATGGTGGTGTGAACTTGGGCACCTCAGGACTGATTGTGGCCTATCGCGAAGCGGCTGCCGACGCCATCGCTCACTCTGAGATAGAGACGCGTCAGGTAGAAGAGATTGTCACCTACTCTTTTGCCTATCCCATGATGAATGATGTGATGCGTATTGTGAAAGAGATGCAGCCACGGATTGTTTCGCAAACCTACGATAACACCTGCGAAATCAAGCTCAGCATCCGCAAATCAGAGGCCGAACAACTGCGTAATCGCCTTTCGAAGCTGTCATTCGAATAAAAATCGAATTTTCCGCAAAAAATGTTTGGTGGTTTCCTAAAAAAGCATTACCTTTGCACTCGCAAATATAAAACGAGTACATCGATTTGCTTAAGCTTGATTGGAGAGTTGGCAGAGTGATCGATCGCGCTGGACTCGAAATCCGGTATACCCCTTTCGGGTATCGGGGGTTTGAATCCCTCACTCTCCGCAAAGAAAAGAATAAGGCTTCGGAATTTCCGGAGCCTTATTTCTTTATTATCCCTCTAATGGAGCATCTTTGAGTTTCTCAAGTGCCCGGCATAACTGATCGGGGCACGATGTACCTTTGGCACCACAACGAATGCCGTTAATCTTGGGTATCACATCGTCAATCTTCTGTCCGCGCACCAACTGGCTTATTCCCTGAAGGTTGCCGTTGCAACCTCCAAGGAAAAACACCTGCTGTATCACGTTGTTCTCATCGGCAGTCACGTCGATCAGTTTCGAACATGTGCCCTGAGTTTCGTACTGTATATGCTTAGTCTTCATCGGCTTAGCTCAACTTGTGAATTACCAGTCCTGAACGCAACTTTGGCTCGAACCAGGTAGCCTTTGGTGGCATAATCTTACCACTGTCGGCAATATCCATAATCTGCTGCATTGATACGGGATAGAGAGCCAGCGCAGCACGCATCTCGCCTGAGTCAACACGGCGCTTCAGCTCTTTCAGTCCGCGCAGTCCGCCTACAAAGTCGATGCGCTGTGATGAGCGCAGGTCGCCGATGTTCAGAATCTCGTCCAGAATCAGGCGGCTCGAGATATCTACATCCAGCACGCCGATTGGGTCGGTATTGTCGTAAGTACCCTCCTTGGCCTTCAGACTGTACCAGTGCTCATCCAGATAGAGCGAGAACTCGTGCAGCTGCTGGGGCTTGTAAATCTCGGTACCCTTATCCTCAACCTCGAAGTTTACCTGTAGGGCAGCCAGGAACTCTTCCGACGACAGACCGTTCAGGTCCTTCACCACGCGGTTGTAGTCGAGGATAGTGAGCTGCGATGCCTGGAAGCAAACTGCCATAAAGTAGTTATACTCCTCGGTACCATTGTGGTTGGGGTTCTGCTTCTGCTTCTCGGCACCAACCAGAGCTGCAGCAGCCGAACGGTGGTGACCATCAGCGATATAGAGCGATGGCATCTTGGCAAACTGCTCAGTAATGGTCTGCATATCCTTAGCGTCGCTAATCACCCAGAACTGATGACGGAATCCGTCGATAGGAGCTACGAAATCGTACTCGGGCTCGGTAGCAGCATAACGCATAATCAGCTCGTTCAGCACAGCGTTGTCGGGATAAGCAAAGAATACGGGCTCGATGTTAGCATTGTTCACACGCACATGCTTCATGCGGTCCTCCTCCTTATCGCGACGGGTCAACTCGTGCTTCTTAATGTTGCCCTTCATGTAGTCATCCACATAAGCGCCAACCACCAGCCCGTACTGCGTTTTTCCATTCATGGTCTGCGCGTAGATGTAATAGTGGTCGTCGGCATCCTGAACCAGCCAACCCTTATCCTGGAACTTCTGGAAGTTCTCGGCAGCCTTCTCGTACACACGAGGGTCGTACTCCGATGTGCCTACAGGGAAATCAATCTCTGGTTTGATGATATGATAGAGGCTCTTCTCGTTGTCGCCAGCCTCTGCCCTCGCCTCTTCGCTGTCGAGCACGTCGTACGGACGGCTCTCTACTTGCTCTACAAGTTCTTTTGGTGGGCGAATACCTTTGAATGGTTTGATGATAGCCATAAGTTATTATAAGTATTGTTTAATTTTCTCAATCATTTCTGTGTATTCGGCATCGGTGAGATACACCTTGCCGGGGTTCATCTGGAACACGCCGCCGTAGTCGGGACCATCCACATATTTGGGTGCCAGATGGAAGTGCAAATGCGACAGTTTGTCGCTATAGGCACCATAATTGATTTTCTCGGGATTGAATGCTTTCTGCATGGCACGAGTCACCTTGGCCACATCGGCCATAAAGGCATTGCGATCTTCGTCGCTCAACTCGTTCAGATCATTCACGTGGTCCTTATATGCCACCAGGCAGCGACCACGATAGGTTTGCTCCTTAAAAAGAAAAGCTCGCGACACCGATAGTTGAGCAAACTCAATCATCAGGTCGTGAAGCGTTTGATTATTCGTGCAATACAAGCACTGTTTTGGATCACTTTGCATAATTAAAATAGGTTTTAGGAAAATACAAAAGTGCACAAGTAGGGCTTCTGAACCCTCCTGTGCACCTGATATGTCGGTAAATTACTTATTCACCTGGAACTTAGTGTCGCCATCTTTGAAGAAAGCGTTGATCTGCTTGGCAGCAGCGATACCAGCGTTGATGTTGGCCTCGGCTGTCTGAGCACCCATCTTCTTAGGAGTAGAGAAATAGCGACCCTCGAACTTCAGGAACTCGTCGTTAGCATCTGGCATGATGTCTGTGACGAACTTCAGATCCTCGCGCTCAGTCATCAGCTTGATGAGCTCAGGCTCGTTGATCACCTCCTTACGGGCTGTGTTCACCAGCACGCCACCCTTCTTCATCTTGCCAACCAGCTCGGCATTGATGCTCTGCTTGGTCTCAGGAGTAGCAGGGATGTGGAGTGAAACAACATCACAAGTCTCGAACAGTTTCTCCTGGCAGCAAACAGCATGCACGCCAGCAGCCTCGATCACCTCTGCAGGGCAGTAAGCATCGTAAGCATATACGTCCATACCGAAGCCCTTGGCGATGCGAGCCACATTGCGACCTACATTACCGAAAGCCAGGATACCCAGCTTCTTGCCCAGCAGCTCAGAACCGCTCTTGCCGTTGTAGAAACCACGAACGGCCATTACCAACAGTCCGAATACCAACTCGGCTACAGCGTTTGAGTTCTGACCAGGAGTGTTCTCGGCCACCACGTTGTGAGCAGTAGCAGCTGCCAGGTCGATGTTGTCGTAACCGGCACCTGCACGAACCACAATCTTCAGCTGCTTAGCAGCGTCCAATACCTCAGCATCAACCTTATCACTACGGATAATGAGTGCGTCGGCATCCTTTACTGCATCCAGCAGCTGAGCCTTCTCTGTATATTTCTCAAGCAGCACCAGCTCGTTGCCGGCTGCCTCAATCTCTGCCTTGATACCATTAACAGCAGCTGCTGCGAATGGCTTCTCTGTTGCAACTAATACTTTCATAATTGTTTATATTTAAACACAAAGATACAGAGTTACAGAGTTTTTATTTATTATCTCAAAATTTAAATCTCTGTGCCTTTGTATCTCTGTGTTGACTATTACTTAATTAATGATTTGCTTCAAACTCCTTCATGCAAGCTACGAGAGCGTTAACACCTTCGATAGTCTGAGCATTGTAGCAAGATGCGCGGAAACCACCAACCGAGCGGTGACCCTTCACACCAACCATACCCTTCGAAGTAGCGAAGTCGAGGAAGTCCTTCTCCAGCTCCTTGTACTCGTCGGCCATCACGAAACAGATGTTCATGAGCGAACGGTCCTCAGCAACAGCAGTACCCTTGAACATCTTGTTGCGGTCGATCTCGCCGTAAACAATCTCAGCACGCTGCTGAGCCAGCTTGTCCATAGCCTCTACACCACCCTGAGCCTTGATCCAGCGCAGGTTCTCGAGAGCGCTGTAGATGGGCACTACTGGAGGAGTGTTGAACATCGAACCCTTATCCACGTGTGTGCGATAGTCGAGCATGGTAGGAATCTCACGAGGAGCCTTGCCCAGAGCGTCGTCCTTTACAATCACGATAGTTACACCAGCCATAGCCAGGTTCTTCTGAGCACCAGCATAGATGGCATCATACTTAGCCACGTCAACAGGACGGCTGAAGATATCCGACGACATATCGGCAATCAGACGAACGGGTACGTCGAGGTCCTTACGAATCTCAGTACCATAGATAGTATTATTGGTTGTGATGTGCAGATAGTCAGCATCAGCAGGAACAGTCCAATCCTTAGGGATGAAGGTATAGTTGGCATCAGCCGAAGAAGCCACCTCTACTACCTCACCGAAAAGCTTAGCTTCCTTCATAGCCTTCTTAGCCCAAACACCGGTGTTCAGGTAAGCAGCCTTCTTAATCAGGAAGTTATAAGGAATCATACAGAACTCCAGACTGGCACCACCACCAAGGAAAATCACGGAGTAACCCTCAGGAATGTTAAGGAGTTCCTTTACAAGAGCTACAGCCTCGTCAACTACAGGCTGAAAATCCTTTGCACGATGGCTGATCTCCATCAGAGAAAGACCTGAGCCGTTGAAATCAAGACACTGCTGTGCGGTCTTCTCAATCACCTCGCGAGGAAGCATCGAGGGACCGGCGTTAAAGTTGTACTTCTTCATTTGATTGTTTATTTATTAAATGGTTTATATTCTATTGTCTTCGAAAAAACGCTGCGAAATTACACTTTTTATTTCAATCCACCAAATATTTAAGCAGAAATTCACAATATTTCCCGTTTTTCTTTCATTTTGTCAACTCAGTATAGCATTTTTCTGCCGCTTTTGATAGATTGCTACACCTTATTATATATTATGACGTTGCAAAGGTACTGAATATTTGGCACGAATTACGCGAATTAACACGAAAATAATTATTAATTCTTTAAAATTCGTGAAATTCGTGTAATTCGTGCCTTAAAATAGCTATCTTTGCAATCGTTATGATACAGAAAGAACATCATATAATCATCAGTCTGGCTTCGAATATCAATCACGAGGCCAACTTAGAGGCTGCCCGCACCCAGCTCAACCAGCTGCTCACCGAGGCGCATTTCACCCGTGCCATCTACACCAAGCCTGTACACTCGCTCCGCCAGGAACCCTATCTCAACCAGCTCTGCGAGGGCACCACAGCCTTAGGCATGAACCTGCTCAACGAGGTGCTGAAAGAAATCGAGAAGCGCCTGGGCCGAACCCATAACGAGGATGGTATTGTGGCCATCGATATGGATTTGCTGGCCTACGACAACGAGCGTTATCACCTGCGCGACTGGGATCGCGACTACGTAAAGAATTTAATTAACGAATTATGAGAAAGATATTTATTATCAGTGCGTTACTCGTGTCTTTTATTAGCGCACAAGCCCAACGTTTCGAAGATTATTTCGAAGATAAAACCCTGCGCCTCGACTATACTTTTGCAGGCGATGTCACCCGTCAGCAGATATATGTTGACGAGCTGGTGAGTCTGCCCCGCTGGTACGGTCGCAAGCAGCGCCTGGCCGAGTTGCCACTCAAGGGCAACGGACAAATTACTGTCCGCTCGCTCACCGATGGAACCGTTATTTATCGCCATTCGTTCTCCAGTTTGTTCCAGGAGTGGTTGGCCACAGCCGAAGCCAAGCGCACCCAGAAATCGTTCGAGAATGTGTTTCTGGTTCCCTATCCCAAATCGCCCGTCGAAATCCGTGTCGAACTGTTTGATTATCACGATCGCGTGGTTTGCAGCTTTGCCCACCAGGTTGATCCCCATGATATTCTGATTCGAAAGGCAGGCGAACACCGTGTTACGCCCAATATCACCCTGCAACAGGCTGCCGACACCACACGCTGCATTCATGTGGCCTTTGTGGCCGAGGGCTATCAGCAACAGGAGATGAACGTGTTTCTGAATGATTGTCGCATAGCGATGGAATCGCTATTCAAGCACGAACCATTCAAGCAGAATCAGAACCGCTTTAATATTGTGGCCGTGATGCCACCATCCGTCGAGAGCGGCACTAGCGAGCCCAATAAAGGCATTTGGAAGAACACCCCGCTGGGTTCGCATTTCGACACCTTCTACAGCGATCGCTATCTCACCACCCTGCACCTCAAGAAGCTGCACGACGTGCTGGCTGGCACTGCCTACGAGCATATCATCGTATTGGTAAATACCGAGCGCTACGGTGGTGGCGGCATCTACAACTCGTATAACCTCACCTATGCCCACGGTCCGCAGTTCCGCCCCGTCGTGGTCCACGAGTTCGGTCATTCGTTTGGTGGCTTGGGCGATGAGTATCCTTATGGCGACGACGACCCGATGTATTTTGCCGATACCGAGCCCTGGGAGCCTAATCTTACTACAAAGCACGATTTCAACGGCAAATGGGAGAATCTGGTTAAGGAGAAAAAAGCCGGTTTGATCGAAGGCGGTGGTTACTTGTCGAAGGGCGTTTGGCGTGGTTTCGAAAACTGTCGCATGCGCACCAACGAGGAGCCCGAATTCTGTCTCGTGTGTCAGCAGGCATTGCAACGTTTAATTGATTTTTATACTAAATGATTACTGAAATACATTCTTTACAACAGCCTGGCATTGAGGTATTTGGAACACTCACCGAAGCACAGCTTCGCAATAAGCTCGATGCCGAGCGAGGCTTGTTTATAGCCGAAAGTCCGAAAGTCATCCGTGTGGCGCTGCAGGCTGGCTACGAGCCTCAGGCCCTGTTGTGCGAGCGTCGCCACATCACAGGCGATGCAGCCGATATTATTGCCGCTTGTGGCGATATACCTATTTATACTGGCGAGCGCGAACTGCTGGCCCAGCTCACCGGCTATACCCTCACCCGAGGCGTGCTCTGTGCCATGCGTCGCAAACCCGAACGCAGTGTACAAGATGTGCTGGGCAGTCTTCCCGACCATCAGAAACATCGCATCGTGGTGATCGATGGCGTTGTAGATACCACTAATATCGGAGCCATCTTCCGCAGTGCAGCCGCTTTGGGCATCGATGCCGTGCTGCTCACCCGCAACAGCTGCGACCCACTCAACCGTCGTGCCGTTCGTGTGTCGATGGGATCGGTATTCCTGGTTCCCTGGACATGGCTCGACTCTTACGACACCCTGCGCTCGTTAGACTATCGCACAGCCGCTATGGCACTCACTAACCAGTCGATATCCCTCGACGATCCCGTTCTGAAGCAGCAGCAACGCTTGGCATTTATCATGGGCACCGAGGGTGACGGTCTGCCCCAGCAAACCATCACCAACGCCGATTTCACCGTGCGCATACCGATGTCGCATCAAGTAGATTCACTCAATGTGGCAGCGGCAGCGGCGGTAGCTTTCTGGGAACTCAGAAAGTAAGTGATTATTTATCCGAAAGTTTTTCTACGTATTTCATCTCGCGCATAATCCTTGCCTGGCGCTTATACATATAGCCCGAAGGATTCTTGCTCGAGAATTTACGTGGATTGGGCAGTGTAGCTGCAATCAGGGCGCATTGTGCTTTCGAAAGGTTCAATGCATCGGTATTAAAGTGCTCCTCGGCCACGGCCTGTGCACCATAGATACCATCCCCCATCTCAATCGAGTTCAGATACACCTCCATGATGCGCTCCTTGCTCCACATCAGTTCGATCAGTGCTGTGAAATACACCTCGAACCCTTTACGCACCCACGAGCGTCCCGGCCACAGAAACACATTCTTAGCCGTTTGCTGCGAGATGGTAGATGCCCCCAGTTTGCGTTTCTCAGGGTGCTTGCTGTTGCGTTTGGCAGCCTTTTCGATAGCTTTGAAGTCAAAGCCGTGATGCTGCAAGAATTTGGCATCCTCGCTGGCCATTACTGCCGTGGGCAACGATGGTGATATCTTATCCAGCGCCACCCAGTGGTGTTTCAACTTCAGGTCCTTGCCCTCGCTTATCTGCTGCGAACAGCGTATAAACATCAGTGGCGTGAAGTAAACAGGCACAAAACGTAATGCCACAACAGCAAGAATAGTGGAGGCAAAAAATGCCACCACTATCCATTTCAGAGTATTCTTAAGAATCTTCAATTTTCTAATCTTTCAATTCTTCACTTTTTTTTACTTGTTCGCTTCTGCGTTAGCCTCCTTAATCATCTGCTCCGAAGCATACATGTAAACCTCTACACGACGGTTCTGCTTACGACCCTCGGCAGTGCTGTTGTCGGCAACAGGATTGGTTGAACCCTGACCGTCAACCATCTTAATCTGTGAAGCAGAAACGCCCAGCGACTTCAGATAGTTAGACACGCTCTTGGCACGGTTCACCGACAGAGGATTGTTGATAGCGTCGCTACCAGTATTGTCGGTGTGTCCGTAGATGGCGATATCACACTGGTCGTTGTTCTTCAGCACGTTAGCAAACTGCTGCAGCGAGTTCTTCGAAGCGGCATTCAGATCAGCCTTATTGGTAGCAAACAGGATACCAGAGTCGAATGTCACCTTCACAGCCTCCAGACCGTTAGCGTCGGTAATCGTCTCAACCTGAGCGTTCTTCACAGCCTCGGCCTCCTTCTTGGCCTTGTCCATCTTCTTACCGATGATAGCACCAGTACCAGCACCTACAGCACCACCGATAGCAGCACCAACAGCTGTGTTACCAGCAATCTTACCAATGATAGCACCCAGGGCAGCACCGCCACCAGCACCAATCATAGTTCCCTTAGCTGTGTTACTCATGTTACATCCTGCCAACACTATCGAAGCGCACAGTGCAACAGCGATTGATTTCATACTTTTCATAATCATTCTAAATTTGTTAATTAATCGTTTACTATTGTTTCTGCGTGCAAAGATAGTACATTTTTTTAAAGCGAATATCATTAAATCGATATTTTTTTGTATTTTTGTTCCGATTAATGATTTTTATGCATTAATAAAGTTCACTTTGCGTCGGTTACTAAACGGCCTTACTGCAAAGTGCAGCCAGATGGCACCATAGCTGTTTTTCTCAATCAGTAGCTCGTCGAAATCCTGATGAGTCTCATCCGCGTAATCCAGTAGTATCGTGGCATAGCGTATTAATTGCTCAGCACCCAACACCCGGATATCAACGGCGCAACCCGTAAGGTGGTTACTGCCAGCTACGCCACCAACCTTTTTATTCAATTGCGGACTGCGATACCCAGAGTTTATGCGGATGGGCTCCTCGCCTACTCCATATTTATTATTATATCGCTTCCTTAACTCTTCCAGCCAAACACACAATCGCTTAAGATTAGCAATCGCCTCATGACTTGGGATGTTATACACTTCAGGATACTTGCTCCTCGTGAACTCCCCGAGCAAGAAGTGCTCGGAGAGGTTTACATTATTATTTAACTGTACTATTTCCATATTTACATTTTCTCATTTTTTAATTATTACATTTTCCCTTGTATTTTTCGCTCTTAACAAAACTGAAATCTGAAATCTGAAACACATACTTTCTACTTTTCCAGATTCTTATCATTTTGATGGCCCTACTTGCATCCATGCCTTGCTTTTGGCGCATGCGTTTGGCATCGTCTAATGTAAACTCATCGGGCAGCAGCTCTAAGAGGTTGCGAGGACCGCGGGTACCTATGCGCTCGCCTTCTTGGTTGGCCTTTTCGATGTCTTCACCAAAGAACTGCATCTTGCACCAGAGATCGTACTGCAGACTCCAACGGACAAAATCTTCAATTGTCTTTTCCCATTGGCAGCCATTGGCTACATACAGCACACAAGCCTTTAACCAGGCTATCACAATGGCACGATGCGACAGGTTCCAGTAGGTTTCGTTCTGCGACAATCGGGCAAATTCTGCGCACTCCTCCTGTAGCTTTTTAGCCAGCTTGAAAGCCTGCGGACAGTCAACTACGCCATGAGCCGACACGAGGTTGTCGATATACGTTTTCAGCTCAGCATCAAACGCCTCGTCGTACTTGCCGTAGATGGGCTGCTCTGCTCCAATCTCCATCTCTGGGATGGTACAGAAGTTGATACGGCTGATAGGACCATCGGTGAGTACACGACTGAAAAAGCGACGACCTTTCTGAATGGTAGTACAAGCGTTCCAGTTGAATCTACACTTTGGTCTGGCTGTTACACTCTGTGTACCGATACGTGTCTGACCGAACTCAGCACCTGGGTCGAAAGCCAAGCACATCAGCTGGAAATGCTGCTTACCAGTCTGTCCTTTCAGCTGCTCAAACAAATCAATCTCGTTCAGCTTTACATATACAAAGTGCCCTTCGGCTTCGTCCATGCGGGTAACCAATGCAGGCTTGGTCATATCAGGATCAATCTCTTGTATCACCAGTCCTTCGGGTCGCACCTGCTTATCCTTATTGGCACCCTTCTTTTGGCAATCCTTTTTCCACTCGGCCTCTCTTCGGGTGTTCTCAGCATCGCGGGCTTTGATATCGGCCATAATATGACGGATAGGCTCGTCGATACAACCTTTACCTGCGCCCGTATGCGCCATCAGACAGTTCATCAGCGTGGCCTCATGCTTCACGTGATCAGTGTACTCAAACTCTACTTCTTTCAGATGTGTGCCAAGCGATGGAAACACCGCATGCGCCACCGCAGCTTTGTATTGGTTGGGGGTATTCTTGGTAAGTAGTTTAATCAGTTTTGGCAACTTCGTTGGCATCTCAGGTGGCAGAGGAGTTGTGTGATCACTCACATCTGTTTCTTTTTCATCCCCCAGTCTCCTACTCTTTGTAAATATTGCCTCCTCGTCCTTATTCAGCTTACGTGAAGGATTATAATACTTATCATAAAAGTCAGCCACACACGCCTGGATGTTCTCATCAGCCCAGTGTTCGGGCATCAGCTCCGCCAAAGCTCCGTTTGCCTCCTCCTTACTCAGCAATTGGTTAGCACCACTCAGGAAAATCTTCACCGCATTATGCCTACCGCCAATATCCGTAAAGTCCGACTTCTCCAGTCCCTTAGCCTTCAACACCGCCTCCATCACAAACCTCACCCGCTCATCGATGGGGTTATTTTGGCACGGATTCTTGGACGAGCCAAGCGGCCGCTCGACCTGTGGTCGCTTGCAAGGCAAGAAAGCCGAGTCCGTGCCTAATTCTTCTAACCACGGTTTATAATGCTTCCGCGCCTTCTTGGCTCCTGGCGGCACCTGCTCTTCACCTTTACGCTCGCGCTCTTTCAATCTAGCATATTCCGCCTCGCACTCCTCAACCGTCATGGGTTCACTAAACAGCTCGTCGTCAAGATAAAGTAAATCATTTTCATTACCACTCGAACTGAACGAAACCCTTTGTAAATCATGCACATTAGTGTCCATTTCAATCTGAAGGATAGTAGAAATGCGCACTTGATTCTCTAAGATGGTAGTGCCAGGCTGACGCTTACAAACCAGATGATATCCTCCGCTTGCGCTCTTCTCCAGCAGCATCAAACCAATCTCATCTTTCTTGGCCAGTATCTGCTGCGCCATTGCCGCACTCTGTTCGGCATCGTAGCAATCCACATCGTGGAAAAAGTAGCTGCCTATACTCTTGCAACCAGCCAAAGCCGAGCTCTTCAGCACACCGATATTATAGGCAAACTGCTCCAATTGCGCCTTGGCTTTCACGTCGCCTTTGCGGGCTTTATTCAGATTGTCCAGATTCTCCTTGGTGTTTCTGAGCGCCAAGAAATCCTCACGATTCTTTACCAGATAAGCAAACTTCTTACCCTTATTAACTATGCGGTAAATCATTTACTATATCCTTTCTTTTGTAGGTGTTTAATGATGGGACAAATACCCTTTCGCAGGATGGTGGGTAGCTGTGCGCGCAGTTCGTTAGGTACCACAAATGTTACGCGATCGTTGCCATCTGCGCCAAACGACAAACTGGCGTAACCACCTTTAAATTCAGGCTTATGGCGCAGGCGTTTAGTACGCACAAACTCAAACGAGCCATTTCTTAACAGCTGTCCTAAGCCCTTGCCACGAAAAGCTTCCACTTGTCCTATACTCGGATTATCTGGCAGGAACTGCACATAATCCATTTCTAAATCACTCTTTGTAACGGCCATCATGCCGTTAACAGTCACGGTCTTGTTTAATTTGTTATTTGTTTTCATTTTGTTTTTGAGCTTTAAAGCGAGAAGAAGTTTCGGATTCCTTGGCCATTTACTCGAGAATATCCTCCTCACCTCAACTCAAAATTATGCTTAAAGGAATGTTTAATGTTTAATCTTGCAAATCTCATTTGCAATCACGTCCATAAACGCTTGTCCATTGTACTCGCGAGTTTGGAATCGCAAATCAGCAACCACCAGCTCGTTTTCAGCAAAGTCTATGGTGGCCAGGTTACCAAGTGTTGTAACCACATAGCTGTTAGCATATTTGCCACCAAGTTCCTGTAACACTAAGGTTCGCTTATTCAGCACACCATTCTCACTTTTCTCACTCTGTACGGTAGTCATTACCCCGCACTTTTTCACTCTTAAAATCATTGTGTTCATAATGTTTAATCTTTAATCTTTAATGTAATAAATACTTCCGTATTTAGCTTGGAACTCCTCTCTTATCTCCTCGATGCTTTTTCGAGTAATGCGATATCCGCGATCGTAAGCTTGCTGCTCCTCGGCTCTCACATTGGCCAGATACAGCAGATATTCTTTACGTTTAATCCCAGCCATGACCGTTTTCAATCAGGTTAGTAATAAAATCGCGACCTTTCTCTGTCCAAACCAGATAGGTTTCGTATTTCAGCTTGCCTTTCAGCGAGTAACTCACATTCAATCGATCGGCCGTCAGCCCTAACCCTTCGTACTTGGGTAGTAGTCGGTACTGTCCGCATCGCCATCGTTGAATCTTCATGTCAACCAGAAACGAGTTCAGGTCGTGCGCTGTCATGTTGTAAACGGCAGCAATCTCCGAAACCGTCAAGCAGCCGTCGCTCTCCTCGTTCACCTCATCCAGCTGCTCGCCTACTATCTC
Organism: Xylanibacter ruminicola; assembly: GCA_015060625.1. Classification (GTDB taxonomy): domain Bacteria; phylum Bacteroidota; class Bacteroidia; order Bacteroidales; family Bacteroidaceae; genus Prevotella; species Prevotella ruminicola_D. Next base: position 366,449 of record SUYC01000001.1, read on the forward strand.
TTCCGACTCGTGCAGCACCTCTTGCTTGGTGGTAAGCAATCGCATCGACTGGTGTTGTGTCAGTCGTTCCATTTCCAACTGTTCCCATCGCAGCACTAGCTTAGCACGTTCTTCGTCGCGGAACTTGGTGGCAATGTACAGCGTTTCGGTTTTGGTGAGTTCGTAACAGGGGAATTCACGAACACCACCGTTAGGTTGTATCACTTTTCGGGATGACTGGGAAAATTTTCCCAATGATACCCTTTCCCACGCAGGCTCCATCTTTCTGATGGCTTTTAGTATGTCGTTGTGGGGTTTCCCGCAAATCTCAGCAATCTCCAGCGACGTCATGTACGCCGTCTGTTGTTTAAACTGGGTATGCATGCGGGTTGTTAAACTTGAAGTTGTTTTTGAAATTGTAATTGTATTCATAATCTTTAAAATTTTAAATTGTTATTGTTTAAAAATGTACGTGCGCCTCTGTGCGCACATGTGCGTATATTTACGCAATTATATCGCCCTCCGCCATTCGGAAGGTGAATGTTGTACCAGCATGTCAAAGATCGTGCAAGCCGAACGCAGAGCTAAGCTTGCTTGGGCTTTGCTGAGGCGCGGCCGATGTTCGAGGCGTAGCCTCAAAGAACGATTGATTTTTGAATCACGTCGGCAAAGGTATAGCAAGTTTCCGAGCCGACAATGGCCGTTTTTTCGATTGTCCAGAAACTTGTCCAGCTTTCGGTTACTTGTCCATAAATCCGTCCAACTTTTGGCGTTTAGCCCTTCCGAAAGCACTCGAAAAACGCAAAAACAGATTTTTTCTCCTTATCTTTTCTTTAGGTTTCACATCATGAACAAAGCTCCAATCAGGGAACTTACCCACGGTGTCATTCACCTTATTATAGATTGTTGATCGTTTAGGCAGCCGCTCAATACCAATCTGTGATAGATAGCCAGTAAAATCATCAGGCGTTAGATAATAATCCACACCATTAATAGCACCATCGTTTACACCTATCATGATGTATGCCAGGTCGCTGGGACGCTTATACACCTTTTTATCGGCTTGCAACTCCCTAATAGCTTCAGCAAAACACCGATCAATCACATCGCGTGTTTCAGCATAGCTGTTCGTACCCACCACCTTTGCAGCAGGACAAATACGCAACATTCCCATAAAAGGCTCGTAAGCATCATCCTCAATTTCAATCACAATTTGTTTCATTCTTGCTTCACGTTTGCGAAACAGAATGGGCCCATACATGTTTCTGGTTAGACATTATTTTTTTATTGGAAATCCGAATGCAAATATAGAGAATGTACGAGCATAAACACAAAAATAATGTGAGAGTTTGCGATATATCTCACAAACCCTCACATATTCTTTTAAACTCTAAGTAATTTGGTTTATAGTTTGCTAAAATCTGCCACCATTTTTCTGAATGCCTCAGAATTTTGATATGACTTATTATTTATCTTCCTTAAGCGATAGAACGATTTTTCCGAAACAACTACGTCAGGATAGGTATTATGGTATTCTTTCCATTTTGGTTCTCTCATCTGCCCCGCAGCTATGGCAGCTGTTGTTGGCATCATCACATCCATTGGTGTGCATTTTCCATACATCAGTTCACTTATCATATTAACCACAGCTTCGGCCTTTTTGTAATCGACAACTGCAGCCTTTAAACCTTTGTTTGATGGCAGAGAAGTAATAGTTTTGGTGTGCGATATCACTTTTGACTGTGCACTATCCTTCAAATGAAGCGCCCGGTTTAGCTGCTTACCCTTATTTTTCAGGGTAACGGAAGAATTACTTTTGGGAGTCATTCGTCTTATTTTGAGGGGCATTTCCACTTTTATCGGACATGTATTATATTTGCACCGAAATAAGATTTTAAAAGTTTATAATTGATTAATTCAAACGCGAGGAGCCAACAGTGATGTTCGCTCCTCGTTTTCATTTCTGTTTATATATTTTATGCCGTAACCCAGCCGTAGCCTTGGATGGCCATATCGACAAAATGGTTCATAATCAGGTTTGTTTTCTCTACAAACGATACTCTATCGTAGCTTTCTGGTAGGTCGTTATTCAGAGATACCTGTATGAGTGAGAACACTTTTTTTCGGGGCTGTTCGTCCTTATACCAGTCAACCACCATGAAGTTGTCCTTCTCGGCCTTTAGCTTTTGATAGAGGTTCTTTGCTGCTAGGATTACTTTCTGCTCTTCGGCCTTTGTAAGTTTCTTACCTTGAATCAGCAAATCGTATATTTCAAGTTCCTCTTCCTCCAGACCAAGGTCAGTAGAGCGTCCTTGTTCTTTCTTCAATTCTTCTATCAGCTGCAGCAGCTTCTCGTAATAATCCTCGTTCTCACTTCCTCCTGCATTATAGCGATTGATGATACTCTTATAACGCTCAGAGAATGATATGCGCATGCAGTTCTTATTTATCATCTGCTGCAACAGTTGTTCTATAAAGATGCGCAGGTCGTCAATCTCTAATGCCTTATATGGGGTAAGACTGATTTCCTTGCGTAAATCATCCACATTTATCTTGCTCAGGTCGATCACCTTGCCTTGATGTATTACATAGTCGGCATTATCGCATACCTGATTAGTAGATGTCACGCTCTGATCCAGTTTCTCTGCCAATCTGGCCTTGGCACGTTGCAGTTTCTCATCGTCAATCTGATTACAGAACAATCCGTTGAGATAGCTGATAGGTGCAAACTTGTTATTATGCCAACCACGTTCGAATATCTCTGGCTTGCTGGCATCGTAGAGATTCATCAGCAGATTGCTGAGCACCTTGAAGCGGTCTTTCCACTCGTCTTTCTGCAATATCCTATCAAATGCCTGTCGCAGCATCTCTAACCTATCCAACGTATTAGTTTCTGCAATTATCTCGTCTAAGTTAATGCTTAGCGTCAACAGGAAGGCATCGCACTCAAGTATGCAGTTGTCGATATTGGTAATAAGCTGCTCAATGTTCTTGGCAGGATAATCGCCATCCTCATCGCCTCTTGATGCATAATCACTTAGGGCCTCCTGCATATATTTAAACACGTTTACGTAGTCGACGATGATACCACATGTTTTGCCTGGGAATACACGATTTGCACGTGCAATGGCCTGCATCAGCGTATGACTCTTCATCGGCTTGTCGAGATATAGCGTAGATAGCGATGGCACATCAAAGCCTGTAAGCCACATGGCACATACAAATACCAGACTTAAGCGGTCGTCCTTATCCTTAAACCGGTCTTCGATATCCTTGCCATCGGTGGTAATCCTATTCATCAGCTCTCTATGCTTGGTGATATCAAGCCCCTGCTTCATGAATTTCTCTTTCTCGTCAGCCTCCTCGCTGATTACCACAGCCATCTCAACGCGGTCCATATAGCCCAATATACGGTTTATTTTTTCGCGTTCCTCTTCTGTCTTGGCTTTATTTCGCTGTTTTATCAGTTCTTTCTGTTCCTCAGCCCAGTAGTGCTGAACCTTGTCGTACATCTTAACAGCCGTGTACTTATCTACACTTACCACCATACCCTTTCCTAGGAATCCTCTACGAGGGAAATGGTGTGCTATATCCTGGGCTATCTTATTCAATCGATCGTCACGCTTAATAACCTCAAGAATTCGTGACGAGCTGTTTTCTAGCAGTTCCTGTTCGCGCTCGTTCAGATTCTCCTCTTCTACGATTTCAGCCACATCGGTATCCAGCCAGTCGTTGGTAAGTCCCACTTCGGGCACTCTTCGGCTATAGAACAATGGCACAGTTGAACCGTCGGCAATAGCTTCGGCAAAGTTATACTCTGATACATAATCGCCAAACCACTGGTTAGTAAGGCGCTTTGCGCCAAGCAACGGTGTACCTGTAAAGGCAATATAGTTGGCGTTTGGCAGGCCTGTATGCATATTCTCGGCCAGCTGCTTATACTGTGTGCGATGAGCCTCATCTACCAGTACAAAGATATCGTTACGCTCAGACAGTATGGGGTATTTCTTCTGTTTGTCGTATTGGAATTTATGTATCAGCGTAAACAGCATGGGCTTGTTGCTCATCAGATATTCGCGTAGCTGTGCTGAGTTCTTTGGCTGGCATTCCTCCTTTTCGCCTATCACCTCCGAGCGTACAAACGTCTTGTGTATCTGGGTGTCAAGGTCGTCGCGGTCGGTTACTATCAGGAACGTAAAGTTTCCATGCAACTTACGTCTAACCTTCCTTACAAACATCACCATCGAGTAGCTTTTACCTGAGCCTTGGGTGTGCCAGAATACACCTAACTTTCCATTAAGTTCCTCGCGACGTTCCACACTCTTCATCAGGTTATTTACGCCCAGAAACTGGTGGTTCTTTGCAATAATCTTTACGCGCTTGTTGTCGAAGAATATAAAGTTCTCGATATAGTCAATCAGTCGTTCTTTCTTAAACAGGCCGTCTATCAGGTATTGTATAGACAGGCCATGTTCTGCTATCTGATCCCTATCCAGTTTTTCCTTCTCGTCGTCAACACGCAGCCACTCAAAAAAGTATTCGTAGCCAGCATTCCATGCACCTATCTTGGTTTGCAGTCCGTTCGAAAGCACACAAATCTGATTCAAGGCAAAGATATTGGGTATATCCTCGCGATACGAAACCAGATTCTTATTATACGATTCCTCTACTTTTACGGTAGAGTTCTTCAGTTCGATAAATACTACAGGCAGTCCGTTTACAAACAGCAGCACATCAGGGCGGCGATAACGATAATGGCCCTTTATCCACATCTGATTAACGCAGTGGAAGTCGTTGTTCTCTATGTTGTCAAAGTCTATCAGCTTAACTATCTCAAAGTCATCGCCTTTAGCCGTACGTGTGTCAACCCTCAGTCCGTTACGCAGTTGGTTATACAGTCGGTAGTTCACATCTACCATATCCTGACTGCTAAAGTCTCTACGGTAGTCGTTTACTATACTGTCGATGATATCCTCGCTTACGTTTGGGTTAATGCGCTTGAGTGCATTGCGGAACACTTCTGGTAGTATACATTCCTTCACACTGTTACGACCAGTAACGCTAACATCGTCCTGTTTCTCTACGCTTGGGTCGCATTCTATGCGAGTCCAACCGTATTCTGGCTGCGATAAGCGGTTACATATCGCCTGCTCTATATCGTCTTCGCTGATAAAGGATTTCATAGGCACTACTTTTTCAATAATTTCCAATAACCAGTTTTATTACCTCCTATACGTTCTATGATGCCAGCATCACGAAGCACGGAGATATGTTTACGAACCATTCTGTCGCTGATGCCTAAATGGCTACCAACGGTCGCTGCCGAAGCATGTCCATCTTCCATTAATTCCTGATATACATCCCATACTGCATCCGACAAATCGGGGTATTGAAGTCTGAGTTTATTAGGAACTTTATTAGGAAGTTTATTAGGAACTTCTTCGGGTTCTTCCTCAATACGTTTCATAGCATCAAGCAAGCAGCGCAACATAAACTCTATGAAAACTGTGCTGCTACCTGCAGCGTCACACATAGCTATTATATCATAGTACTCTTGCTGATGTTCCTTAACAATGGTTTCAACAGGAATCCATGAAAAAATACCCTTCCATTTACTTAGCAACATCGTCTGCCAGTAGCGCCCCATACGTCCATTACCATCTATGAAGGGGTGGATAAACTCAAACTCGTAGTGGAATACGCAAGAACTTACAAGCGGATGCACATCGGTCTTTTTTACCCATTCAAAGAGGTCGGCCATTAATGCTGGTACACGATCGGCAGGAGGAGCCATATGGATACATTTGTCACCATCAAATACACCTACGCCTGCATGACGATAACAACCAGCGTTGTCAACCAAAGCCAGCATCATCAACTCATGTGCTCGTAACAGATCTTTTTCCTTGAAAGCATCCAACTGCGACATCAACTGATAGGCTTGTAGTGCATTCTTAACCTCCTGTATCTCATTAGGAGCACCTAACACATGTTTGCCGTCAATAATATCTGTCACCTGCTTCAATGACAGTGTATTGTGTTCTATCGCCAACGATGAGTGGATCGTCTTAATGCGATTGGCTTTGCGCAGCATTGGCGAGGGCACATTATCACCCAATACTGTTGTGACAATGCCTACCAGTTCGGATATCTCCGACACTAATCGCATGATTTCAGACGTTATCGTAAATGGTGGTATATACATAACTATACTCTATTTTATTAACCCCTTGCTTCGAAGCATATCTATCATTGCCTGCTCTTCTGCCGTTGGCACTGGGCTGGCATCTGGCGTTACCTCTACCTGATCATATTCGCCAACCCACTTTTTGAAAAGGTTCTTCAGATGAGTACAGATCTTCTCATCATTAGTGACAATATTGGCAAGATCCCATTCTCCAAGTGAGGAATTACCCAACTTTTTACAGATAGCAATTGTAGACTCTTTATACTTTCCTTTCTTCTTGTCGAAGTAATTGTTGCTGGCAGAAATATTCAGCTTCTTCTCCAAAGGAAGTTTATTGCCTATATGCTCTAACTTTTCGTTGGCTTCATCTTCATCAAAGGTATAATACTTCGAATCCCAAGTTTGAGGGAATATGTGTTCTATTTCCCAATAACTCGGTAGCATATCCTCTTGTTTCTCTTCCTTATAAGCCAAGAGCTTCAGGATCATTCTTTCCACCTTCCTATTTGGCTTAATCAGCAGATTATCTGTCCTAACCTTTTCTGCCTGCAATTCGTATTCGTCTTCTGTTTTCTTTTCTTCAAAACCAGCTGCAAACACGGGATGGGAAGTGTTGATTATCTGCGCATTCAACTTCAGGATATCGCCTTTAACAGCACTGATGGTTGGTGCTTCAAGGAAACGTATTAGCAGCATCACATAAAGTTTTCTGAGGAATTTTAAGAATATCTCCTCAAAATCTTCTCTATCCTTATATTGCATATAGAAGATGGATACAGGATATTTCCAGAATTCGTTAGAGTATGAAGACAAACAATCGAGTATCTTCCTGATATCCATATTCTGACTCCAGACCTCAGTATTAATAGATTCACGACCATTAACCACCTCCCAAAGATGCAAGCTATCTGCCAGTTCATCAATAATCTTTACAGAGAGACGATTCTTGCCTTTCTCCTGATAATACTTTCTAACACCAGGCGTTGTAGTCTTCACATCATTATCCTTGGCTCTGAGATAGAACATGTGGTAATAGAACAACGACTGGATGCTTTCAGACACTTTCGCTGAATCATTTTCCAGTTTCTTCCATTTATTTATAAAGTCCTTTTTACCAGCCTCATCAAGACTCTTATATATATGAGATTTAAATATATCCGCATCAGATAGAGGCAGACCTCTATTATTCAGAGTGTTGAATATTGTCAATGCTGTTTCTTGGTCATCTGCATCAATAGGCAGCAGTATGGTATATTTCAGCAGAGCCAAAATAAATTGGAATATCTGGTGAGGACTATTCTGCGCCTTATCTGTATATAGTTCAATGAATTTATTGAAGTTCTTCGAATAGTTATCTGTTGCTTTAGGATCTGCTTTTCCTGTTTCAAGGATATTGCGTAACAGTTCATTGCCGGAATCTGTAACCACTTCAGACCTTAGCAACATCTGCTTGCGGTTTACCTTACCTGTCATTTCGTCCTTCTTCCATATCGCAGGCGTAATCTCTCTGATGAAATTTTGAACCTCGTCAGACTTAGTTTCTTCATTCTCCAACATGGCAAAGACAGCCCTTAGTAGCAAAACCAGTGATGTTATACGCTGTTGACCATCAATAATTTGCTTTTCACCATTTTCTGTATATGACACCACACATCCCAAGAAGTAACTATTGGCACCATTGGGTTGTGTGCGATCGATGGAGAATCCCCAAATATCATCAAACAAGGTACAAATCTCGTCATCACTCCACGAATAAGGACGCTGGTATTCTGGAATCACAAATGGCACCTCCTGTCCACTAGTTAGTAGTTGGAGCACCGTCTGCTTGTTTACATTTATATTTGCTGCTGCCATATCTATATCGATTTAAGTTATTCTATATTATACGTTCACTTCGAGTTTTCCAGACATCAAGCGAGGGAGTAACAAGTCTCGCTGGCGAGCGAGATTCTCACTCTGTTGCTCAATCTTCAATATTTCATCAAAAATGACTCTTGTCTTATTCTCGAATAAATCAAGAATCGAGTCTATAGGTACCACCATTTTCATTTTGCGAAACCGTCCTTTACTAATCTCTAAGAATGTAGATCCATTAGCGTTCGCAATTATCTCATCTTTTTTCAACTTAAGCGTGTAAAGCATGTACATACGAAGGTTTTCTTTTTGAGGTATAATCGAAATAAATCCTTGATTTGTACACACTTCAAATGGAGCAACACCAAAGAAACCAATACTTGCACGGCTTGTCATTAGGATTGTATAAGGAGGTAGTAGTTTAGCGGAACTCTTCTTTAATCCTTCTTCTGTTATACGGCCTTCAACATTTAATAATGGTAAGCTATTTTTTGAAGTTATATCTGTTGGAGTAACCCATTTAATATTGCCATTCCAATACTCAGCTTTTGAAGTTGATGGAGTACCACCCCCTAAAGTTTCGCAAACATTACCAATTCTGTCTATCACCCATCCCTTAGGCAAACCATTATCAAACTCGACTTTTTCATGACCAGGGAAACGGAAGCGGACAAACCACTCCTTATAAAGATTCTCTGCCATTTGCTCCAACAGACGAATACGTTTGTTGTTGTTCTCTATCAGATTATCGTAAGCTGTAAGAACAGAAGCAATTTCCTTCTGTATATTTAACGGTGGTAAAAACACCTTAATTCTTTCAACTTTATAGATTCCGAGTTTGGGCTGAGCAGCTCCACCTGCAACAGTTTGCATATATTCATGATATTGTTCTTGATTAAGTACATAAAATAAATACTTTCCATCAACAATACTATTAAATTCAGTAAGCCTTACCGCATTCTCCGTAAGATTGAATCCATCTATTTCTTCTTGCGCATATGCGACATCACCAACAGAAGCTCCAACAATTGTTATAGCTATATCCCCTGATTTAATAATATACTTTTTTATTTTATTAAATACTATTTCGTCGATATAAATCAAATCATCCGTTTGTATCTTTCCTCCTTTTATATCTCTTGCTCTAATATAAGGATAATTTGTTATTTCTGTAGTAAAATCCATACCTAATGGTATCCTTTTACCACTTTTTATACTACATATATCTTTTAATCTATATGCTTGACCTGTCATACTCTACTCCTCCCCCTTTTCATTTGTCTCTGCGTTGCGGAGATAATTTTTTCTTCTGGGAAAGTGTACGCATTGCGTACATAATGTTTTTGTATCTCAGCCCCCCACACAGAGCCATATAATGTGGCCTCTTGTTGCGGTTCTATATATTTTATTTCGCTCATTGTCACAAACTATTATTTTATATCACTCAGTCCTCCCCAAACAGTTCCTTCATGTTCTTATCAATCTCTTCCTGCAACTTCAGGGCTTCGGCATTGAGTTGTGAGAACTCTGAGTGCAGACCTCGCATGGTTTCAGCAAACTCAGCTTCAGTCATACCATCATCCTCGATGACAACACCCACATATCGACCTGCATTCAGCGAATAGTCCTGGTCTTTGATACCGTCTTCACCATCGAGTTTAGCCACCTTGCAAAGACCTATCACATCCTGATATTTTCCCTCAGGCCAACGCTCCAACAGCCAGTCAACCTGGTCCTGCTGGCCTGCAGCCTTATACTCATCTATCAGTGCCCAGAAACTATCTGAGTCGCCCTCATAAAGGCGGCTGATGATGCCTAAGTTCTTAATCTGCTCATCAGAGAACTTACGATGTGCACGATCCACCTGGGTAAAGATATTACGAGCATCGATAAACAGTATTTCGTCCTTATTGGTACGCTGCTTGTTAAAGAACCACAATGTGGCAGGCAGCGTAACAGTAGAGAACATATTGCTTGGCAATGTTACCATCTGACTGATGATACCATCCTCGATCATCTTCTTACGGATTTCTAACTCCGAACCACCTGCATCGCTGGCAGAGTTTGCCATTACCAGAGCAGCCTTACCATTATCGTTAAGTGCTGTTGCAAAATAGCCTATCCAAAGATAGTTGGCATTGGGCACCGTTTCCTTCTTATCACTACCCTTCTTGGCTGATTTTGTTTTGTTGCGTGGTACACCATAGGTATTAAAGCGCTTGTCGTCAATCACTCTATCCAGCACCACCTCGTCCACATTAAATGGTGGATTGGCCATCACATAATCAAACTTCTCGAAAGCATCGTATGGGTCGCTATAGAAAGAGTTAGCCTCAGTAATATCGCCACGAACATTGTTCAGCAGCAGATTCATCTTTGCCAGTTTTACGGTATCGGGCTCTTTCTCAACACCATAGCAGCGGAAACGCATCATGTCGTCGCTGCTGGCATTATGCTTGTGCATATAGCGTGCAGCCTGTACAAACATACCACCTGATCCACAAGCAGGGTCCAGGAATTTCTTATCACCAGTCTTAGGCTGAAGCACCTCAACCATATACTGTACTACGCTGGCTGGTGTATAGAAGGCTCCTCCACCCTGACCTTCGGCCAAAGCAAAATTGCCAAGGAAATATTCATAAATCTGACCGAAGAGATCGATACTGATATCCTCGGGAATATCTTTAAACACGCGGACGATACGGCTCAACAGCTCTGGCTCCTCTTCGGGGACCAGCTGACCATAAACCTCCTTAGGCAGCACACCTTCCATTTTGGGGTTCTCCTGCTCGATGGTTTCCATCGCCTTCTTCACCAGCACTGCCTTATGAGCATCATCTGGTGCATCGTTGATGTTATCGTAATAGGCACATTCAGGAAGGAAGAAGCCGCACTTCTCGATGGCAATATCCTTATAATCCTTCTCCATACGAGTGCCTTTATACTGCTGGTATTCAGCGTCAATCTCTGCTTTATGTTGTTTAAAAAGAATATCTGCATAGCGCAGGAATATTAATCCCAAAATAGGTTGACCATATTTGTTGGCCGCCAAATGCGCCCCGGCACGCAGCATATCAGCCGAGTGCCAAAGATTATCTTTTAACGTTTTGAGTTCTATATCTGTCATTTATTATTTCAATTAATCATCGATTGCAAATTCATATGCAAAGATACAAATAAAAAATGAAACAAAGAAGAACTGAGCAAGAAAAATAATCACTTCAAGAAAGAAAAATTTCAGTAATTTCAGTTTCAGTTTTGTTAGTGAGCAAGATGTATATTTGCAAAAAATCAACCTATTTAATATAACTATTATATATATTATAATATATATAATAGTTAATCTTTGTATTGAGTTTTTAACAGCACATAAAAGAAACTGAAACTGAAATACTGAAATCGATATGCCATCAAGTAAATAATTAACAATTCATTAACAGTTGATATTTTATAGTATGACGAAAATTTCGTACCTTTGCATTGTCAAGATGAAGATGGAGATGAGGCTCCCACACGAGGAAAAAGATTCTCCCACGTGCACTAAGAAAATCTCCCTCACGTGAGCGCAAAACGACATCGGAGTTGAGACATTAAACATTAAAGATTAAATATTAAAAATTATTTTTACAACAACACAAAAACAAAATTAGAATTATGGCATTGAAAGTTAAAGCACAGGAAAAGTTGCAGAAGATTGGCAAGTATGAGGGCACTTATCGCTACATCATGATGCCGGAGTTGTACACCTCACTCTCGCAGGACAAGGTGATCAAGGAGGCTGCCCTTCGCAGCGGAGTTAGTAAAGGCATCATGCAGGCCTGCTGGGATGCTGCTGGCGAGGTGATTAAGGCATGGGCCACTGAGGGCCACTCGGTTGCGCTGCCCGGACTGGGAACCATGCGATTTGGCTTGCGCGCCAAGAGTGTGGCCAAGGTAGATGAGGTGAAGGCGGGCCTCGTAACCAGTCGCCGCATCATCTTCACCCCTGCGGTGGATCTGAAGGAGGAGCTGGCAGGCACAGCCATCCAGATTACCTGCTACGACCGCGACGGTAAGGAGGTGAAGCGCGTAACGAGCACCGACCCAGGCACGGTGGAGGATCCTGAGAACGGTGGCAGCACCGACCCCACCCCATCAGGCGGTAACGGCGGCAACCAGAACAACGGTGGCTACGACGGCCCTAACGGCGACTAAGGGTTGGGGCTAAGGCCCCGCCCAATTTAAAATGGAAGAATTGAAGAATTTTAAAATTGAAAAATTGAGTTATGAGCAAGAAGGAAACTTTGAAATTTATTGTGCAGATGATTGCATCGATTGCGACAGCGATTGTGACGGCACTGGGAACCACTAGTTGTATGGGAGGCTTGTGAAGAATATAAAAATAAAAGATTAAAAAAATAAAAATCAAGAATTAAGAAAAAGTCGTGACGGAGTGATGCCGTTGCGATTTTTTTAGTATTTTATTTTGTATTTCGCTCGATTTTCAGTACCTTTGCAGGCAAAATAGAAAACATAGAAGAAAAATATGGCAAAAGAATTAAAAGAATTAACGAAAAGAGCCGATAACTACAGTCAGTGGTTTAACGACCTGGTAGTTAAGGCCGACCTGGCAGAGCAGAGTGCTGTGCGCGGCTGTATGGTGATTAAGCCTTATGGTTACGCTATCTGGGAGAAGATGCAGCAGCAGCTCGACAAGATGTTTAAGGAAACTGGTGCTCAGAATGCATATTTCCCCTTGCTCATTCCAAAGTCGTTCCTTTCGAAGGAGGCTGAGCATGTTGAGGGTTTTGCTAAGGAGTGTGCTGTGGTGACTCACTACCGCCTGCGTGCCAAGGAGGATAAGAGCGGTGTTGAGGTTGACCCAACAGCTAAGCTCGAGGAGGAACTGATTGTTCGTCCTACTTCGGAGACTATCATTTGGAATACCTATAAGAACTGGATTCACTCATGGCGCGATCTGCCACTGATGTGCAATCAGTGGTGTAATGTGATGCGCTGGGAGATGCGTACTCGCCCATTCCTGCGCACCAGCGAGTTCCTCTGGCAGGAGGGACACACTGCTCATGCTACCCGCGAGGAGGCTGAGGCTGAGGCACAGAAGATGCTGAAGGTTTATGCCAAGTTTGCCGAGGAGTGGATGGCTGTGCCTGTGGTACAGGGTGTGAAGAGTGAGACTGAGCGTTTTGCCGGTGCACTGGACACTTACACCATCGAGGCTATGATGCAGGACGGTAAGGCTCTGCAGAGTGGTACCAGCCACTTCCTGGGGCAGAACTTCGCCAAGGCATTCGAGGTGACTTATCTGAATAAGGAAAACAAGCCTGAGTATGTTTGGGCTACATCATGGGGTGTTTCTACCCGACTGATTGGTGCGCTCATCATGACTCACTCTGACGATAACGGACTGGTTCTGCCTCCACGTCTGGCTCCTATCCAGGTGGTGATTATTCCTATCGCCAGCAAGCCTGAGCAGATGGAGCAGGTTAATAAGGAGGTGACACCTATCATCGAGGCCCTGCGTGCTAAGGGTATCACCGTGAAGTTCGACGATGCCGACAACAAGCGTCCCGGATTTAAGTTTGCCGACTACGAGCTGAAGGGTGTTCCCGTACGTTTGGTTCTGGGTGCTCGCGACTTGGAGAACGGCACTATCGAGGTGATGCGCCGTGATACTCTGGAGAAGGAGACACGCCCCATCGAGGGTATCACCGAGTATGTGGAGCAGCTGCTGGAGGATATCCAGAAGAATATCTTCGAGAAGGCAAAGGCTTATCGTGATGCTCACATCTACGAGTGCGAGAACTACGAGGAGTTTAAGGAGAAGGTGAAGGACGGCGGATTCTTCCTGTGCCACTGGGACGGCACTGCCGAGACTGAGGCTAAGATCAAGGAGGAGACACAGGCCACTATCCGCTGCGTGCCTTTCGGCGTGGAGCAGACACCTGGTGTGGATATGGTAACTGGTAAGCCAGCTAAGGCTCGCGTGATTATCGCTCGCTCTTATTAATTGGCTGAGCCAAGCGAACAATTGACATAAAGTAAAAGAGGAACCTTCTCAGGTTCCTCTTTTTTTAACCATAAACTAATATTCTAAAAAAATATGTTTCAAACATTACTTTATGGAGGTCGAAATATCACTTACCTCACGATAAATCTATTTCTAATTAACCTTAATAATCTAATACCATGAAAAACACACTTGCAAAGGTAACTTAATTCTTTTGAAAGTGGGTATTCATGTAATATAAAACTTCAATAATTTAACGTTTGTTTAGCAAATCATCATCCTTCTTTAGGATATTTTGCATTTTAAAACGATTAATTCTTTGTTGCTGTGCCTCGCTCAAAACGGGTGCTGCAATGGGGTTCCAAGCAGTATCAAAGTAGTGTACGCTACTCTGTCCGTAGATCGAATCAACCGTAAAAGTTTCGATCATCACCACGGTGCTGTCCATCAGCAGCATATCGGTACGCAGCGACGGATTCATGCGGATAGTGAGACTATCATCGCCCAGCGCAATCATCTGGCTGGTTCCGCCTAACTGGTTTTTAACTTCGGCCTTCATTCCCGAATCCATAAAATCGATAAAATCAAGTCGATTATTCTTCGAGAGATAAGGCATGAGTGAATCGGGCATCTGCCTGAACACATCACGAATGGTGACGCTCTGGGCTGATGCCTGATTGAGGGTTGTGGCCAACAAAAGGGCCATCACAAATTTCTTCATCCGCGACTGGGTCTTAAATCTTTTACACGAACGGCCTTGCCCTCGCTTTGTGGCAACGAGCCCTTCTTTACAAGTTTTACTACTGGAGTGAGCAGAATCTCGTCCTTGAGTGCACGCTGGATGTCTTTCATCATCTTCTGCATCTCGGGATAGATCTCGGTCTCCAGGCTGTCGAGTTCTACTTCAACGGTCATCACATCGTTATCGTCGATGGTTTCGAGGGTGATGAGATAGTTGCTACCCAAACCAGGATACTGCACGAGAATCTTCTCGACCTGCATGGGGAACACGTTCACGCCCTTGATGATGAACATATCGTCGGTACGGCCCTTGATACGGTCGATACGACGGTGGGTGCGTCCGCACTTACAAGGCTCGGCGATGATGCGGGTGAGGTCGCGCGTGCGGTAACGCAGGATGGGCATCATGTTGCGATCGAGCGTGGTGAGCACCATCTCGCCCATCTCGCCATCGGGCACGGGTTCGAGGGTGTCGGGATCCACAATCTCAACGATATAGTTATCTTCCCACAGGTGCATGCCTTCCTGATACTTGCACTCGAAGGCAACACCAGGACCGTTCATCTCGGTCATGCCAAACGAGTTGTAGGCTTTCACACCCAGCATGCGCTCGATACGGCGGCGCTGCTCTTCGGTGTGGGGTTCGGCTCCAATGCAAAGGGTGCGCAGTTTGGTGCTGGCAGGATCGACGCCCTCTTCCTTAAATACCTCGGCCAAGCGGATGGCATAGGATGGAATGGCGTGCAGACAGGTGGTGCCGAAATCCTTGATAAATTTGATCTGGCGCTTAGAATTTCCGGCTGCGGCAGGAACCGTCATGGCACCCAACCACTCGGCACCATACTGGAATCCGAGTCCGCCAGTGAACATACCATAACCCGATGAATTCTGGAACACATCACTCTTGCGGCAGCCCACCATATACAGGTTGCGGGCAATCATATTGGCCCACGAACAGATGTCGTGCTCGGAGTAGATCACCACACAGGGATTGCCTGTGGTACCACTGGTGGAGTGGATACGTACGGCATCGTCGATATTGCCACCAACGAGTCCGAAGGGATAGTTGTCGCGCAAATCCTGCTTGGTTGTGAAAGGAATCTTGCGCAGGTCTTCGAGGCTGTTGATAGAGTCAGCTGTGATACCCAGATCGCCCAAACGCTTTTTGTAGAAAGGCGACTTCAGACAAACGTTGATCGTGTCCTTTAGTTTCTTAACTTGCAACTGCTGGAGCTGCTCACGTGGCATAGTCTCGAGTTCGGGCTGCCAGTATTCACCATCGGGTTTGATGGTAGCCATAATCTTCTCGTCAGTCATATCTTATAGTTTATTTGGTTTATCGGATTTATTATTTTTTAATTTTACTTCTGTGCCAGTTGCATCATCATCACCGCTGCCAAACCTGCTGTTTCGGTGCGCAAACGGCTGGAGCCTAAGCTCACCGACACCCAACCAGCAGCTACGGCAGCTTTCACCTCGTCGATCGAGAAATCGCCTTCGGGACCTACCAGCACGGTGACATCGTCGCTCTCGGCTGGCTTGCGCAGTTCGTCGAACAGTTCTATACGGGGCACCTCCTCGTAGCAGTGGGCAATGTACTTGCGGCCTTGGATGGGCTGCTCAAGGAAATGATGGAAGTGCACCATCTCGTTGACCTGTGGTTTCCAGGCTTTATGGCTCTGCTTCACGGCGGCAGTCACAATCTTGTCGAGGCGAACCAGCTTAACCAGTCGGCGCTCTGAGAACTTACAGTTCAGGAATGATACCTCGTCGATACCCACCTCGGTGGCTTTCTCCATCATCCACTCCATGCGGTCCATCATCTTGGTGGGTGCGATGCCCAGGTGCAGATGACCCTTCCACTGGGGCTGCTGGGGCAACTTTTCCAAGATTTCGTAGTAGCAATGGTGTGTGGCTGCAACCGTTACCTTTGCGCGAAAATAGTTACCTACTCCATCCATCAAGAACAGTTCGTCGCCACTCTTCAGGCGCAACACGCGCATGGCGTGCATTGCTTCGTCGGTAGGCAGCTCTGTCTGATTCTCAGCATCAGGTACAAAAAAATATCTTGATTCCTTCATATTCTATACTTATAATATTGCATTATTTCTTTTCCGGGTGGAATACCAATGCAAACGATACGCCTACCACTAGCGCAAAGGCGGCAAAGATGAACCAGCATGTGGTCCAATTGCCCTGCAGGAATCCATTTTCCCAATAGCAGTAATGGTTCACAATCTCACCAGCGGCCAGTGTACCTACGGTAGCACCAACGCCATTGGTCATCATCATAAACAAGCCCTGGGCCGAAGCCTTGATGCTGGGCTCGCACTCCTGATCGACAAAGATACCGCCCGACACATTAAAGAAGTCGAAGGCTACACCATATACGATACAAGAGAGGATGAACATGATAACACCAGGCATGGCTGGATTGCCCACACCAAAGAAACCGAAGCGGAACACCCAGGCAAACATCGACATGAGCATCACAATCTTGATGCCATAACGCTTCAGGAAGAAGGGTATCATGAGGATGCACAGTGCCTCGCTAATCTGCGAGATACTGGTGAGCAGTGTGGCATTGTTGGCTGCAAATGAGCTGGCAATAACGGCATCGGTACTACCCTTGAAACTGGTAATAAACGGTCCGGCATAGCCATTGGTTACCTGCAGGCACATGCCCAGCAGGGCCGAGAAGATAAAGAACAGCGCCATCTGACGACTCTTGAACAGCTTGAAGGCGTTCAAACCAAGTGTCTCCATCAGCGAAACCTTTTCTTTCATTACAATCTTGCACTCGGGCAATGTGAAGCAATATAAACAAAGCACAATGCTGAGAATGCCTGATACAAAGAACTGCATGTAGGTGTATTGGAACTTATAGGCGCTGTCGGCAAGTGTCATCGAGAAACTGCCATCCTGCCATACGGCACAGTTGACAAACCACATGGTGACGATGAAGCCCACGGTGCCAAGCACGCGGATGGGTGGGAAATCCTTGACGGTATCGAGACCGTTATTTTTCAGAATGGTGAAAGCGGCTGTGTTCGACAAGGCGATGGTGGGCATGAAGAATGCCACGCTCAAGGTGTAGAGTGTGATGAACAGCGACTTATCGGCGAGCTCGTTGCCAAAGCCTGCCTGATAGCCCTGCCACCAGCAGCCCAGCATAAAACCACCTGCTAACAAGTGGCATAAACCCAACAAGCGCTGTGGCTGAACATATTTATCGGCTACAATACCCATCAGTGTGGGCATAAAGATACTTACAATGCCCTGAATAGCATAGAACCAGGAAATCTTATCACCCAGTCCGGCCACTCCGAGATAATTACCCATACAGGTGAGATAAGCTCCCCAAACTGCGAACTCCAGGAAGTTCATCAATGCTAAACGGAATTTCAGATTCATAATTATTACTTAGATACTGGTTTTACTTGTTTTTGTTCCATCTTGCGCATCTTCTGAATATCGCCAATGGTTAATGGTCGTCCGGCAATATGATGCCCTGGGCCGCGTTGCGATTCGTACTGAGCCGTATCAAGCTGCAGTTCAGAGATGCTGTCGGGCTGTGGTTGTGGTACAGCGGGCTGATCGATGATCTTATTGTGGAATCGGAACAGCTGGATGTTGTTAGCCAACAGCAGACATAGATTGTTGGTATCGTCGGTTGATGGACGCATGCCGCACATCACAAAACCCTTGATCTCTTTCACGCGATCCTTGCAGTAAGGGAAACGAAGGGTGGTGATGCCCGACGACGAAACGGTAGAATACTGCTTGACAGTACTATCGTTGGCATAGGTAATGGCCATATACACCGCAGCCTGACGATTGCCTTGCTGCATAAGCCATGTGGTGTTCATGCTCAGCATAAAGCTGTCGCCTGCATGATATGAGGTGTCGGCTTTTTGACTGAACTGGTAAAGATGATACGGACGGTCGTTGAACAGCAGCAGTGCCCGATTGCCTTTCCATACATCGGCGGTATCGCCACTCAGCGAAGCTGTGGTTATCAGCCCCTGACTGACAGCAGCGCCATATTTCTCGGCTTCGGTATTCAGGCGTTCCTGCACATGCTTGTATATCTCTTGGAATCGGTCGGCACGGGTATAGTAATAAACCAACGACGAATCGAACTGGGCTTGGGTAAGTCCGTGCTTCTTCAGCACTAATTCGAATGTTAAACGGCGATTATATTCGGGATTACCATCCTGCTGCGAGGCGATGCCTTGCGCCAGATGATAGTCGTAAATCAAATCCTCCATATCGTCGGGCTGGATATACTCCGATGGCACCGTGGGCTTACAGCTCAGCATCATTGCGGCTGTGGCCACCAAAACAATATGTATTGCCTTACTCTTCAACGTTATTCGTATCTTTCTTAAGTGAAATCTTACTTATTTCTTCGCGATAAAACAGCAGCAGAAGCACTACGCTGACACTGATGCTGGCATCGGCAAAATTAAATACCGGACTAAAGAACACAAAATGCTGTCCGCCCACAAAAGGCATCCATGTGGGCCACTCGGTCTCAATCAACGGGAAGTAGAACATATCTACCACCTTACCCATCAGGAAAGGTGCATAACCCGTACCAAAATCAACGAAGTAAGACAGATAATAGGGCGACGACTCGTTAAATATCATGCCATAGAACATGCAATCGATGAGATTGCCTGCTGCACCGGCCAGCACCATCGAGAGGCACACGATATAGCCTGTGCGAGCATTGCTCTTGACTTGCTGCCAGATGTAATAGCCAAGCACACTGATAGCTACCACGCGGAACAACGACAACACGATTTTGCTGCCTAACTGCATGCCAAAAGCCATGCCCATGTTCTCGATAAACGTGATATAAAACCAATCGGTGACGTGGATACTCTCGTGGAGCGTCATCGACGTCTTTACCCAGATCTTGATAGCCTGGTCAATAAGGAGAATGGCGACTATAATTAATGTCGCCAATCTACCTTTTGTTATCAGAGGTCCGTGCGTCACTTCTTCTGGTTCAGCTTAGACTCTACACTCAGGGTTGCATGTGGAACGGCACGCAAACGCTCCTTAGGTATCAGTTTGCCGGTAATACGGTCGATACCATAGGTCTTGTTCTCGATACGAATCAATGCAGCCTTCAGGCCCTGGATAAACTTCTGCTGGCGGGCTGCCATCGAAATCAGCTCCTCCTTCGACTGGGTAGCACTACCCTCCTCCAATGCCTTGTAGGTGGGCGATGTGTCGTCGACGTCGTTGCTGTCCTCGTTGGTCAGTACGCGCATCATCTGATCATAATCACGTTTGGCCAAAGCCATCTTCTCATTGATAATCTGACGGAACTCTTCGAGCTCTTCATCAGTATAGCGAGTCTTCTCTGCCATAATACTTAATGTTTAGTTATTGATTATTTTTAATTCTTAGTAACTGTTATATTCAACTTGAAGTCATCAAACTCAACTTCCTGACCGTCATTAGGTTGTAGAGTAATATTATCGGCCAGTACCTGAGTCTTGATGTAGTCGGCAAAGCTGCTTACAGCCTTCTCAACCTCGGCATTTGGAGCCAGCACCACACAGATGCGGTCGGTAATCTCAAAGCCGCTCTCCTTACGGATGTTCTGGATGCGGTTGATCAGCTCGCGAGCCATACCCTCGTTCTTCAGCTCCTCGGTGAGCTCTACCTCGAGTGCTACAGTCAGGTTACCCTCGTTGGCTACCAACCAGCCTGGGATATCCTCGCTGATGATTTCAACATCGGCAGCCTCGACAGTGATAGCCTGATCCTCGACAGTAATACCGATGGTGCCCTGCTTCTCGAGCTCGGCAATCTGATCCTGCGAAAGGGCATCCATTGCGGCAGCCACACTCTTCATGAGCTTACCGAACTTCTTACCCATGGTGCGGAAGTTGCACTTCACCTTCTTAACCAGCACGCCGGCACCCTCAACAAAGCGAAGCTCCTTGACGTTCACCTCGTTCATAATCAGGTCCTTCACAGCCTCGATGTGCTTCTTCTGTGTCTCGTCAACAGCAGGAATCATGATGGCCTGCAGTGGCTGGCGCACCTTGATGTTGACCTTGCGGCGCAGAGCCAGAACCATCGATGTAATCTTCTGGGCCATCTGCATGCGTGCCTCCAGATCCTTGTCAATCTGTGCCTCGTCGGCTACAGGGAATTTGTCCAGGTGTACTGAGTCGAGCTCGCCACCCAGGTCCTTATACAGCTGGTCGGCATAGAATGGTGCAAATGGAGCCAGCAGCTTGGCTACTGTCATCAAGCAGGTATAGAGTGTCTGGTAAGCCGAGAGCTTATCCTCGCTCATCTCCTTACCCCAGAAACGTTTGCGGTTCAAACGAACGAACCAGTTACTCAGATCGTCGTTCACGAAGGCGTCGATCAGTCGGCCAGCACGGGTTGGGTCGTAACCATCCAACTCGGTTTCGACACCCTTGATGAGGGTATTCAGACAAGAGAGGATCCAGCGGTCGATCTCAGGGCGCTTCTCGAATGCCACCTGTGCAGTTGCGGGGTCGAAACCATCCACGTTAGCATAGAGGGCGAAGAAACTATAGGTGTTATAAAGTGTTCCGAAGAACTTGCGACGAACCTCATCTACGCCCTCTGGGTCGAACTTCAGGTTGTCCCAAGGCTCAGAGTTGGTCATCATATACAAACGTACGGCATCCGAGCCATACTTGTCGATCATATCAAATGGGTTCACCACGTTACCCACGTGCTTCGACATCTTGTTGCCCTTGGCATCGAGCACCAGACCTGAAGAAATCACATTCTTGAAGGCTACTGAGTCGAAAATCATGGTAGCGATAGCGTGCAAGGTAAAGAACCAACCACGGGTCTGGTCAACACCCTCGTTGATAAAGTCGCATGGGAAGGCGATATGCTTGTCGATCAGTTCCTTATTCTCAAATGGATAGTGGATCTGAGCATAAGGCATCGAACCAGAGTCGAACCAAACGTCAATCAGGTCGGTTTCGCGCTTCATAGGCTTACCGCTCTCTGAAACGAGCACGATATTGTCAACGTATGGACGGTGCAGGTCGATCTTGTCGTAGTTCTCCTTCGACATATCACCAGGCACGAAACCATTATCCTTCAGTGGGTTCGAAGTCATAAAGCCTGCCTTTACAGCCTTTTCGATCTCGTTATAGAGTTCCTCAACCGAACCAATGCAGATTTCCTTGCCGTCCTCGTCGCGCCAGATAGGCAATGGAGTTCCCCAGAAGCGTGAACGCGACAGGTTCCAGTCGTTCAGGTTCTCCAGCCAGTTTCCGAAACGGCCTGTACCAGTGCTCTCGGGCTGCCAGTTGATGGTCTTGTTCAGTTCGACCATACGATCCTTCTTGGCAGTAGAACGGATAAACCAAGAGTCGAGTGGATAATAAAGCACGGGCTTATCTGTACGCCAGCAGTGAGGATAGTTGTGCACGTGCTTCTCGATCTTGAGTGCAGTACCCTCCTGCTTCATCTCCATACAAATCACGATGTTCAGATCCTCAGCCTTGGCTGCTGCCTGCTCGTCGTACTTGCCATCCTTGTTGAACTCGGGGGCGTAGGCGTTCTTCACGTAGTCGCCAGCATGGTGACCGTAGGCCTTTGCATCTACGCACTTCTCAACAAAGTTATTGTCGAGCTCGTCCATCACATAGTACTTACCCTCCAGGTCAACCATAGGACGAGTTTCACCTTTCTTATTAATAAGGAACAGGCTTGGGATGCAGGCATCCTTTGCCACCTTGGCGTCGTCGGCACCGAAAGTAGGCGCAATATGCACAATACCGGCACCATCCTCGGTAGTCACGTAGTCGCCAGGAATCACGCGGAAAGCTTCGCTCTCCATCTCCACAAACTGATCCTTGCCATTCTCGCTGGCAAACACCTTCTCGGGATGAGCGGCAGCGTAGGCCTTCACATAGTCGGCAGCGTTCTGGTCGAGCTTAGCCGATGGCTTCACCCAAGGCATCAGCTGCTGATACTTCATACCTACCAACTCCTGACCGGTGTAACGGCCAACAATGCGGTAAGGCACGAATTTCTCGCCCTTGTGGTACTCAGGCATCTCCTCGCCATCAGTGATGTTACCCTCTGGTGAGAGATAGGCATTCAGTCGGCTCTCGGCCAACACGATGGTTATCTTCTCGCCATTATAGGCATTATAGGTCTGAACAGCCACATAATCAATCTTCGGACCAACACAGAGTGCCGTGTTCGAAGGCAAGGTCCAAGGTGTGGTGGTCCAGGCTACAAAGTAAGCCTCGCCCCACTTGGTCCACTCTTCCTTAGGATTGAGGGCCTTGAACAGTGCTGTTACAGTGGTGTCCTTTACATCGCGATAGCAACCAGGCTGGTTCAGCTCGTGCGAGCTCAGACCAGTACCGGCAGCTGGCGAATATGGCTGAATGGTGTAGCCCTTGTAGAGCAAGCCCTTCTTGTAGAACTGCTGCAGGAGCCACCACAGAGTTTCGATATACTTGTTGTCGTAGGTGATATAGGGGTTATCCAAATCCACAAAGTAACCCATCTTCTCGGTGAGGTCGCGCCACTCCTGTGTGAACATCATCACATTCTCGCGGCACTTCTTATTGTAATCCTCAGTAGAGATATACTTGTCGGATGCTTTGTTATCAATATCAGCCTTGGTAATACCCAACTCTTTCTCAACGCCCAACTCTACAGGCAGTCCGTGAGTATCCCAACCAGCCTTACGCTTTACCTGATAACCCTTCATGGTCTTATAACGGTTGAAGGTATCCTTGATGGTACGAGCCAGCACGTGGTGAATACCTGGATGACCGTTAGCCGAGGGAGGACCCTCGAAGAATACAAACTGTGGACATCCCTCACGTTCGTCGACCGAACGCCAGAATACGTTTTTCTCGCGCCACATCTCCAGGATATCATTGTTAACCTGGGTCAGATTCAAGCCGTTATGTTCTGCAAACTTCTTTGCCATATCCTACTTTTTTAGCTTCTATATTTTAACCTTTATTATTTAGCGTGCAAAGGTAGTGATTTTATCTGACCTGACCAAAGAAATAAATAATTTTAAGATTTATCCGCGAAAAAATGCGCAAAAATTTCGTATATTCAAATAATTTGCCTAAATTTGCCGTCATAATTCCAATAATAACAACTTAAAACGATCGATTTTTAACGTATGATTACATTTTCAATGATTCTACAGCTTTGTATCGTTCTTGGTGCACTGTGGGTTGGTTCCCGTTATGGCAGTCTGGCCTTGGGAGCTATTTCGGGAATTGGATTGGCTATTCTGGTGTTTGGCTTCGGACTTAAACCAGGAACGCCACCAACAGACGTAATTTACATCATCATTGCTGCTGTAACGTGTGCAGGAATCATGCAGGCTTCGGGCGGTATGGATTGGCTGATACAGATAGCCGAAAAGCTGCTGCGCAAGCATCCTGACCACATCACGTTTTTTGCACCGCTGTGCACATTCTTCCTGACGGTGCTGGTAGGAACAGGTCACGTGGTTTACACGCTGATGCCTATCATCTGCGACATCGCGCTTAAGAAAGGTATCCGTCCGGAGCGCCCGTGTGGTGTTGCCTCTATTGCCTCGCAGGTGGGTATCACCTGTTCGCCTATTGCTGCGGCTGTGGTGGCCTTCGTCACCATTTCTAATGCCAACCACTTCGACATCACCATTCCTCGTGTACTCATGATCAGCATTCCTGCTTGTCTTTGCGGACTGATTGCTGCTGCCGCCGCTTCATACCATCGCGGACTTGACCTGGACAAGGATCCTGAGTTCCAGAAAAAAATCGCCGACCCTGCTCAGCGCGAATATATCTATGGCTCCAATGCCACCACGCTCGACAAGGAGATTCCTCAGTCGGCCAAGAATGCCGTATTCATCTTCCTGGGTGCTCTGGCCGTCATCGTACTGTTTGCAGCCCTACCCGACCTGCTGCCTTCATACCCCACCGTCAAGGCGGTCAAGGATGCAGGTGACCTGACGCTCGTAAGTGGTGTTACCATCTCGGCATCAGCACTGGCCAAGGCTGGTGTCGTGGCCGAAGGATTCACCGAGAACGGCATGGTGGACCTCAAGATGAATCTGGTCATCCAGATTGTCATGATTTCTGCTGCCGCACTCATGATCATCTTCTGCAAGGCGCAGCCCAAGAAAGCCGTGGCCGGACCTGTATGGCAGTCGGGTATGGTGGCCGTAGTAGCCATCTATGGCATCGCGTGGCTGGCCGACACATATTTCTCTAACTATATGACCGAGATGCAGGATATGCTTGCCAATATCGTCAAAGAATATCCTTGGAGTATCGCCTTTGTATTCTTCATGGTTTCAGTACTCATCAACTCACAGGGTGCAGTAGTGGTAGCCATGTTGCCTCTGGCATATAAGTTGGGTATTCCTGGTCCTGTACTGCTGGGTGTGCTACCTGCGGTTTACGGCTACTTCTTCATCCCCAACTACCCCAGCGATATCGCTACGGTCAACTTCGACCGCTCGGGCACTACGGTGATAGGCAAATACCTGCTGAACCACTCGTTCATGATGCCAGGACTCATCAGCGTAATCGTCTCTACGATAGTGGCTTACGCCCTTGCAATGCTGTTCTACTAACCCCCTATAAAAAAATAGCCCCCGCTAAAAAACTTAGCGGGGGTTACTTTTTTTTATATGCTTAGAGATTCAGACTCTTCTTGATAGCCTCGATCTTCTCCTCGGCAGCCTTGGTGCAGCGCTCGTAGCAGCCTGCACACTTGAAGCTGGGATCCTTCACCTCGGTATAGAACTTAATCTTTGGCTCTGTACCTGAAGGACGAACTGATACCTTTGTACCATCCTCGCAGAACCACTGCAGCACGTTGCTGGTGTCAGGCATATTCAACTTCTCAACACTTCCGTCGGCCTTCTTAGCCTCCAGAGTCTGATAGTCCTTCCACAAGCAAACCTTGCTACCGCCCAGCTCCTTTGGAGGATTAGCACGGAAGTCGGCCATCATCTGCTTAATCTCGTCGGCACCAGTCTTACCAGGACGAACCACGTTGATGGTCACCTCCTTAGAGAAACCGTACTCCTTGTAGATGTTCATCAGCAGATCGTAGAGGGTCATACCGTTATCACGAGCCCATGCAGCAATCTCACAAATCAAGCAGATTGATGCTGGAGAGTCCTTATCGCGCACCTTGTCGAATGGCAGGAAGCCGAAGCTCTCCTCACCACCACCGATAAACTTCTTAACGCCCTCAGAGATGCGAATCTCGTTAGCAATCCACTTAAAGCCTGTGTAGCAGTCGCGATACTCCACGCCATTCTTCTTGGCAATCTCGGCAATAACCTCGGTTGTAACAATGGTCTTCACCAGGAACTCGTTGCCCTTCAGCTGGCCAAGCTTCTTCTTGTTGGCAATGATATACCACGAGAACATCATACAGGTCTGGTTACCATTCAGAATCTCCCACTCGCCCTTGGCATTGCGGCAAACGATAGCCAAGCGGTCGGCGTCAGGGTCAGAAGCAATCACCAGGTCGGCATTCAGGCGTGTACCCAGCTTCATGCCCAGTGTCATAGCCTCGGCATTCTCTGGGTTAGGACTAACCACTGTGGGGAAGTTACCGTCGATCACCATCTGCTCGGGAACCACGTGAATGTTCTGGAAGCCCCAAGAACGCAGTGCCTCTGGAATAATCACACGACCTGTTCCATGCATAGGACTGTAAACAATGTTCAAGTCCTTCTGGCGCAGGATGACGTCCTGATCCACCATAGCCTCTTTCACAGCCTGCAGGTAGTCCCAGTCCATCTCACCACCGATGATATCGATAAGCTCCTTGTTGCCTTCAAACTTCACGTCCTCAATCTTCACCTTGTTCACCTCGTCGATGATACCCTTATCGTGTGGAGCCAGCACCTGAGCACCATCGTCCCAGTAAGCCTTGTAGCCATTATACTCGCGAGGGTTGTGTGAAGCAGTTACGTTAACACCGGCCTGACAGCCAAGCTGACGGATGGCGAACGATATCTCTGGTGTGGGGCGAAGGCTCTCAAACAGATATACCTTAATACCGTTGGCCGAGAAGATATCAGCCACTGTCTCTGCAAACATACGACCGTTGTTGCGGCAGTCGTGACCAACAACAACCGAGCTCTGCTTGCCTGGGAATGCCTTCAAGATATAGTTGGCAAAACCCTGTGTGGCCATGCCTACGATGTATTTGTTCATACGGTTGGTACCAGCCCCCATAATACCACGGAGTCCACCTGTACCAAACTCAAGATTCTGATAGAAAGCATCAATCAGCGCTGTTTTGTCGGCATTGTCGAGCATTGCCTGTACTTCCTTACGTGTCTCCTCATCAAAGGCTGGAGAAAGCCATTCCTTAGCCCGTGCCTCGCACTGAGCAATCAGTTGTGTATTGTCTGCCATAATCTTAATATATTATCTTTGTAGATTATATAAAAAATTCTATTTTGCGAAGTTACAAAAATAAAACGAGAAATGACTCAAATCATCTCTCGTTTTATAATTCCTTAACTTATTTCTTGGTTGCCTCTTGCTTCTTCAACAGTTTATCGATTTCGTCGAACTGCTTACCCATGTTCAGATTGAAATAGATGCGATATAAGGCAGTCGCCCATTTATCAAGTTCTTGAGGAGCCAACTCGCGATATTTTTCCATATAAGGGCGTGCCTTGTCGTACATCTTCAGAATCTGTTTCTTGTTCTTTCGAGGGTCCATGTTCTGTGCAATGTTCAAACAAGCTATGCCTGCTGTATAATACACGTCGGGCTGCTCGGGATTAACCTCAATCAGCTGATCGCAATAACGCAAACAGTCGCTATACTTCTTCATGTTCAGCATCACGGTGCTCTTGGCAAAGAGATACAACTCGTTCACCGAGTCGTTAGCCAATGCCATATTAACCACACTATCGGCCATCTGGAAGTTGCCACGACTGTTATAGATATCCATCAGTCGGGGAAAGAAATAGTTTGATTGGGGATACTTCTTAAATCCCTGCCACAAGGTAGCGATATGCATCGAGTCGTCGTCGAGTTTATCCCAGGCTTCGGCCATATACTGCAGGGTGTACTCCAACTTCTGCTCGTCGCGTTGGGCTGTGGCGGCATGGCGCAGAACCAGTACGGGGTCGTTTAACCGATAGCCACAATACGTAGCCCAGTAAGCCACCTCGCCCATCTTGGGGTCCTTGTACATATAGTCATATCCTGTAAACAGTGGTTGACGGTCACAGTCCAGATACATCTCAAAAAAATCTAAAGCCGATTTAAAGTCGCCCTTCTTCAGATGGTGGGCTCCACCATAATAGATATTGGGGCGATAGGTATTCATCTTAGCTGCGTTATCCTTGCGATACTCGGGATGCGACTTACCATTCTTGTCGGGCTTGGCATCGATAGAATCTAACTTCTCGGCCACAACAAACATGCGCTTGGCCAGGTTAAAAAATGCTGCTGTATCAACCTTTTGCTTGATATACATCTTCTCATTAAGAGCCAGATACTGCTTCTCTACAGCCTGCAACCAGATATCGTAAATACGCACATTCTGCTGGTTGGCTGAATCTTTCAGCAAATCGGTCATCAGCTTCTCTGCCTGCTCTAAATTTTTTCCACTTTTCAGTATCGTTCGTGCTTCGCCAATCTGCTTGCGCTGAGCGCTCGTAGGCACACTCATGATTACGCAGCTGATGGCCATTATCATCAATCTTTTCATTCAATCTTTACCTTATTATATATATAAGCGACTGCAAAGGTATAAAAAAATGCTTAAAAAGTTTGCAAACTACAGATTTTTTAGTATATTTGCAGCGTATTTTATCAACTAATAACCTTTTTGGGGTCATGAAGAAGAAATATCTATTATGGGGTTATGCAGTCGTTGCCATCTGCATTATTATCATTCTATTAGCCATCACTGTTACATCGATAGCAGGTGCGAAAGGAGCGCGAAATCATATGGCAAATCCTGAAAATCGCAGAGGTATCTATGATACCGCTGCCAAGGTAAGTAGAGACACTGGATTAAAGATACCTGAGTTCCTCATCAAGGAGCATAAGCCAGGCGAATATCTCGAAGGCGGACAGTTTCGCGATACACTGATTGTATTCTTCTACAAAGGTATCCCCGACTCTGTTTTCAGCTCGTTCGAAGAGCGTGCCAAAACGATTGAGAAGGCCAGGGAGATCGGCAAAGACAGCTGTAAGAGTGTTGAAATCGACAGCATCAACTATCATTATCAAGACTTTTATGTTGGTGGATTCTCATGTTATGTGGGCGTCCAGCTGGCTAAGAATTCGCCTTACGGCCGCATTATCTTCGGCAACTGGAAGCCTGCAAAGAAGTAACATCCAAATAAACTTTGCAAAGATTTCAAGGAAAAGTTTGGTAAGTTCGAAAAAAATAACTACCTTTGCAGCCGATTTCTTAAAAAAGGAGTCAACAAGGCTGGTTCGGTAGCTCAGCTGGATAGAGCAACTGCCTTCTAAGCAGTAGGTCTTGGGTTCGAGCCCCAACCGAATCACTGAGGAGAAAAAGTGGACAGGCTATGAAGCCTGTCTATTTTCATTAAAAAACAAGCAAAAAGCGTTCTAAAACACTAGATTTTATCCAGTTCTTAGCAATTTTAAGTATTGTTGAACAAAGCAGTAGATTTGGACACATTTGGACTGAAGTGGAACTGGATAGAATGGTTTGGAATACCTATTTTTGCTACCATTTTTGCTACCGCCTCTCAGATTTTTGCTACCACTTCTCAGAATTTTGCTACCAGATACACGTTATTGTGACCTCTGGAAGTTAAAAAATATTAAATATTAGCCTATCTGCCACAGATTTTACAAAGAGTCCACTTTCTCTGCGCAAAAAAAAACAGTTATGAAGAAAAGAGTTAAAGTGGTATTTGACCGCAAAGGCTCAGTAGCAAGAACTGGGTATGGAAAAATTGAGTTGTGTATTTACTTCCAGGCTGGCGAACGTAAGTACGAAACAGTGGGGACTGCAACTCCAGATGAATGGGAAGTTGCAGCCCAGGACAAGAGCGTAGTAGCAAAAATCAAGCACTACGAGCAAATTATTAATGCAATGTTAGTACTTGGTGAGGACTTGTCTATCGATAATTTCAATAGGCATGTTTACGGGGCAGAGGTAAAGGATGTCGAGACTCCTGACAATAAGTACATGTTCATGGGACATGACCAACGCCAAAGTTTTCCTGACTTCATCATGGAGTACTTGGAGAAGGAAGGGCTGAGTGAAGGTACAAGCAGACATGTAAAAGTGGTGGTTGAAAGCCTGAAAAAGTCCCACATGCTTCAGACTTTCTATGACCTTACTCCTGCAAACATCATTAAGTATGACGATTATCTTCATGCTCAAAATGACAAGACTTTGGTAACTATCTGGGGCTACCATAAAAGACTGAAGAAATACACTCGTATTCTTTGGCGTGACCAGATGATTCCAAATAACCCGTATGATCATGTACAACTTAAACGCGGTAAGAACAAAGAGCGCAGACCACTCAATGAGGATGAACTTATCAAAATCCGCAATGCAAAATTATCTGATAAGCTCGCGCGCGTACGTGACCTATTCATATTTATGGCATACACAGGCCTATCGTATGTGGATATGTGCAGCTTCGATTTCATGACAATGACTGAGAAGAAAGGAAAAGTTTTCTACATTGACGGTGCTCGTGTGAAGACTGGTTCTAAGTTCTTCACCCCTATCCTACCTCCAGCCCAGGCTGTACTTAAGAAGTACAACTATCAGCTACCCATTATCTCGAACCAGAAGCTTAACGACTATCTGCATGTTATTCAGGAGAAGCTTGACATCAACAAGCCCATAACCTGTCATGTAGCCAGACATTCTTTTGCGACCTTGCTGCTGACCTACGATTTTCCTATAGATAAAGTAGCCCGAGCACTTGGTCATATGGATATCAAGACCACTCAGATATATGCCAAGATCTTAAAGAAGCCAATGTTCCAGCATACTGAACAAATTGTATCAGCCATCAGATAATTCGGTAAAAAGTACCTTTGAGTAACTGCGACCTTCCTGTTGATTCATGGAAGGTCGCTGTTATTTTCTCACAGACATAACGGCTGCCCTCGATGTAGAATACAGACCGTGGGTTGGGAATCTCATCGGCCAGGAAGGAGAAGGTGTATTTCTTCCTGTTGTCGATGTTGTAGGTATAGCTGTATGGGATGTTCTGCGCGTCGAGACCTTTCTTGGGCTCCAAACGCAGGGAGTATGGGGGCTTTGTGGCGGTAAAGTCATCGTCAATTTCTACCTTATCTACGATAGGTCGCGGCAGTTTTCCGGCTTTACGGATGATGCCGTCCCAGAAGGCCACGTATAACTTCTCGAAGTATGCGTCAGCCATCTGCTGATCCCCTTGTTCGATGGTCTTTCCTGCCTTGCCCTGTGCCAAAGCTCCGTCACCGTATTCCGCTTCGGTGTCGCCTTGTCTGCTATACTCGCCTATGCTGCGTGTGCGTTGTCCTCCCATCCGGCTACCATCGCCGTTTGAGACAGAACCACCTCCGGTGGTGTCCTCGTTCCAAGTTGTAGCGTTTCCCATATCTCCACACTCCAGGAATAAGCACGGGCCTAACGTTTCCTCTGTATCATCAATCCATGCTGGCACTATCTGTAGTTCCACCTCTTCAGCATCCTTACCCACGAACCATTTCCCGAACTGGTTTACCGGCATCAAGCGGTTATAGTATTTATACCAATGATAATCCTGACCACCGATGTGTGTCGTTTCGTAAAGCTCCGACTTGTAGCAGTACATAATAAAATAGGTGTCCACGTCGCGGGCGTAGAAGAGTTTGTTACCATCCGAACCTGCCGGGTAGCCTCTGGAATACTTTTTATGCCTCCCTCCATCTGTGATATATATCCCGCTTTCCTTGAGCGTCTGGGCATATACCAGCAGTTGTGACAGACTGTTGTATTTGCTGGCGCTATCCTTGTTTTGGGCAATGTACCACTGGCATGACCGATAAGACCAAAGCCGGTTGTCGTTATCCGCATAAGCTATGTTTTTCGAGGCGATGTAATCCGATTTATCCTCCTGCGCCACGTCCACCGCATATTTATTGATGACGCGGTCGATTTTCACGGATTTCGCCTGTTGTGCTATCTTGTGCGAGAAGTTGAACCGGATGGTACGTGCTTTGTGGTTGATGGTGAATTCCCCTCCTAGCAGAAGCTCTAACTGTTCGAAGAACTCCGTGAGCGACCAATGCGGCATGGCGTCGGCAAAGTTAGACAGCGACCAAGCTGCAGGGAGTGTGTTACAGATAATCAGATGTTTCCAGTCGCTATTGCTGATGTCCGCAAAGCTACCTGAGTAACGGACTGCGCTACAGATCTTCTTTAATATATATAATAGGTATGGCTGAAACGAGAGATTAGTCAGATTGCTATCCCAAACGAACTGTCCGCTGGTGTTCTTTGTGACGGCATTCTGCAGGTTGCCCGATGTATTGTTCACCCATGGTAGTGCCAAGTAGTCAACTGCCGGGTAGTCACTTTGCCATGCCGATGATAAGCTGATGTTTGCCGGATTCGTATTGGCCGGCGTACCCAGGTCCAACTCGTTGAGGTAGATATTGTCAAACGTATCGTTGAAGTTCTGTTCAGAGCGCCCCTCCAGGAACTGTGTCTTCACCTCCACCTCAGAAATCTGGGTGATGGTGATGCAGCCAGCCTTATAAAACTGCCTATCGCGGATCTCACAGTCGAAAACGACCTTGGATTTTACGACGTCTTGCCGATGCAGATGCCCAAAGATAGCGATGTTCTCAGGGCAGTCTTTCAGCGGGAAGGTGATGGTGAGTGTATAGCCGTCGGAACCGGTGAACAGCGGGTTCTCGGCTATATACTCGAACGAGGTATTCTTTTTAAGATATGCAGGGCGGTTGTTGATGAGAATTTCCATTTTGAAGAATTGAAGAGTTGAAAAATTGAAGTTTTATTTCCGGCGGCTTTTGGGGGACTTATTTCTTATGAGTTGTGCGTATTCGTCCTGGGCCTGTTTAATGCCGGTGTCGCCCGTGACGGTGTTGACTGTCACGAAAGGCTCATCCAAACGTTGTCTTAGCTGGCGCATGATATCGGCGTATTCCTTCATGACCTTTGTGGCAGGCTCGGCATCCTCTCTTGTGGGCTGCAGGATGACTGTCGGCGATGATGGTGCGGACTGTGCGTACACGCTCGGAGCCACGATACTTCGTGAAACGTCATCCGAGCGTAATGAACCGATGGTGTTCGTTCGCTGGGCATAGTCCAAAGCCTCAATCATCGGGCGGGCAACGGGCGACTGCAGTAATTCCTGACTGGCCACCCACTCCCCTTTATGTACGATGCCGGCCACCTCATATTTACCACCTTCACCGGTAAAACCACCTTTGGCATAACCCTGAGCTGCAGATGCTTCCTGCTGCTTCTTGATGGCAGCCACTCCTGAGTGGCGCTGGTCCATTCTTCGAGGAATGACTTGTTATCATCCAGTTCATCGATGCCGTACTTCTTTCGCAGGGCCTTTTTCGCTTTCAGGTAGTCCTCTTCGATACGCAGTTTCTCTTGGGCGTTGTTGTCGGCTGCTTGTATCTCCAGGTCATAGACTATTTTGAGTGCTTCCAAGTCAGTCAGATACTTATTCGTCCGTTCAGAGCGGTTGTCCCCGAAATATTCCTCTTTGATTTTCTTCAGTTGGTCGGCATGCTTCTTCTCGGCAGCCTCTGTCTCCTGTTGGCGATGCTTCTGGTCGGCAATCAGCTTATCTTGATAACGAGTATATGCTTGCGTGTATTCGGTCGTGCCCTCTTCGTAGATGGTCGTCATACGCTTCAGGTGGTTCAACTCCAAGAGTTCCAGCGACTGCTGATAAATCTCCTGGTCTATTTGACCATCGATATAGCGTTGCTTCTGGATAGACATTGCTTCGTTGTAAAGCTGCGTCTCCTGTTCCACAGTGATTTTCGTATGCTGTTCTGTCTGCTTCTTTTCCGCTTCTGCGTATGCGGCCTGTGCCTCCAGTTTTTCTATTTCCGTGAGGTCGTTATGCTTCAGGATCTTCGTCTGGTATTCGATTTCGATTTCCAGGATACGCTTCTGGTACTGCTCGTAGTTCTGCTGACCGGTGGCATAACTAATGCGGTTGAACGTTTCCTCTTTGGTTTTCCAATCCTTTTCCTTCTTGAAGCGCTCTTGTTTTTTAGTGTCGTCTGTGGGAGGTGGTGTTGGGGTATTCTTTGGTTCTTCGGTCTTTGCCAACTTCTCTGCTTCGTCGGATAGACGCTGATTGTCCGCTGTCAGGGAGTCGATGATGTTGTTGTACTGCGTCACCGCTTTATCCAACTTTGACTGTTGCAGCTTCCATGCCCTGTAGGCTGTTGGGCTTACGTTCGCGCTGCGTATTGCATCTGTTTCATTTTGGCCCTGCTTTTCGTTGAAATAGGCGTTCTGGATGTTATGAGGAGCCTCGTTGAAATGCACGTCACGCTGATGCTCAGCGTCGGGCAGTTTCTCGAGTGCTGCTTTGATTTTTGCCGAGTTCTTCAGCTGCTCCGTGTAGTTTTTCAGGATCTTGATGTTATGCCCGTATAGCTGGCCCTCCTCGCTGATGCTCGCGTGGTAGTTGGGGATAATCTGCTGCAGCTCCTCGATAGCCTTGCGGCGGTTGTTGACCGATAAAGACTCGTTTTCTATCGTATTTTTGAGTTGCTCTATGCGCTTGATTTCCTCACGTGTGTTTCGGTCGGCTTCCTCGTTGATGTCCTTCAGGCGCTTTTGAGCTGCAACGGCATCGGTGGATGATTTGGCGAACTTCACGTATAGCCCAATCAGGAGTGTCAGC
Organism: Xylanibacter ruminicola; assembly: GCA_015060625.1. Lineage (GTDB taxonomy): Bacteria > Bacteroidota > Bacteroidia > Bacteroidales > Bacteroidaceae > Prevotella > Prevotella ruminicola_D. Next base: position 401,132 of record SUYC01000001.1, read on the forward strand.
GTGGTGATGGCGACTCCCATCGGGTTCATCTTCAGCACCTTATTAAAGAACGTCTGCGCTGCTGCAGCTGCTGTGATTTCCCCTCTGAGCACCTTGTGTTTGAGGATAGAAGCTGCCAATGCCGTGTTTTCGATGGCAACTGCAGCGGCCTTCAGTTTGGCAACGGCAATGTATCTGAGCGACCATAGATGTTGTAGTTTGACGGCTGTATAGTAGCTCACCACAGCAGCAGTCAGTGTGATGAGTGTACCTTTGTATTTCAGGATAAAGTCCACCAGCGTTGAGAGGACTTTTAGCATGAGTGTTGTGCTGCTCAGAACGTGACGCATGACGGGCTGCAGCTTTTCACCCAGCTCGATGGCCATCTCCTTGACCCGTTTACGAGCCTTGTCCAGTCCGGCCTGAACTGTCGTGTTCTGTACGTTGTATTCTTTGGTGACCGATGTCGCTTCCTTGAAAGCCTTTGCTGCTTCAGCCTGTTCCCATCTCACCATGTCCAGATTACCAGCCAGAGCCGAAATCACCTGAGCGACACGGGCGCCGTTCTCACCCATATCCTTGAAAATGGGTGCCAAGACATCGATATTACCCAATTTGTCCAGTGTTTCGAGGAGCATCAGCAGTCCCTCGTTTGTTCCCTTGGCCAGCGTCTCCTTGAACTTCTCAGCGTTCATGCCCGTAGCCTTAATAATCTTATCCTGCTGCTTGAACATGTCCATGATCAGTTTCGAGACAGCTGTGGCTGACATCTCTACGGCCTGTCCCTGAGAGTCGAGCACGGCGGCCAGTCCCATGATTTGTGGGATGGTCATATCAGCCTGGGCCCCTACGCCAGCCATACGTTTGGCGAAGTTGGCCAGGTAAGGTGCTGCAGCCGTGCAGTTCTGTGAGAGCTCGTTGATGACAGAACCAACAGACAGTAGCGCTTTCTCCGTACCTAAGCGCTCTTCGTCGCCGAAGATGTTCGTGAGCTTGGAGAGTGTGAGCGTGGCCCCGTCGCCGAGTTCGTCGAGTGCGACGTTGATCTGGTCAGCCGCTTTCACGAATCCCATGATATCCTCTTTCGACTGCTTGCCCAGTTTACCCGCTTCCTCTGCAAGGATGTTCAGCTGTTCACGGCTGGAGCGTGTGTCCATCTTCTTGAATTCCTCGTTCAGGTCCTCGACCTGTTCCTTGGCCATGCCCGTGAACTTGCGGACATTAGCCATCTCTGCGTCGATGTCCGCATAGGCTTTCACAGCGGAACGGCCAGCCATGATGATACCTGTTGCAGCAGCTATCATGCCCATGAGTGTGGTCTGCCAGTCGTTCATTTTGCGGTTGAAGCGGTCCCAGAAACCCTCGCCAACGGTCAGCTCCGTGTTGACCTTGGCGAGTTCCGCTTTCACCCGCTTGATGGCCTCCGCCTGTCGGTGCCATTCCTCTGTACCGCGTTCGATACCATTGAGCTGCTTCTTCAGGGTGGTTAGCGTCTTGTTCAGTTCCTTGGGTGTTGCCCTGTCGAGGTTCTTCAGAACCTTCTCCACACCGGCAGTTGCACTCTCTATCTGAGCTATCTGGCGGTTGGTTTGCTTCAGTTCTTTCTGAAGTCGTTTGAGTTCTACTTTGTTACCCGCTTTGGCTGCATTTTCAATGGCGTGTTCGAGGTCTTGCGATTTCTTTTTGAGGTTGTCTAGCATATCCTGCGCCTGTTTGCCGTTGACAGTCAGGGTGACAGTTGCATTTGTGTTGATTGATGACATGATTTACAAGTTTAAATATGGATTTACAAGTGCAAATTTAGTTTCGTGCGTGTGTGTATGAAAAGACGTGTCTGATGCCCATGCCTGAGACTTGACTGGGTGAAGGTATGGGGCCGACATCGGGCACTTTCCATTGATTATCCCTACAAAAAAGCGTGCTTTCTTTGTTAAAACCGAAAATAGTTAAGTTAATAACCCTTTCGGTTGCTGATAATCAATGACTTACGGGATTGTTAAGGGCGGTGCCCTTAACCCGTCGGGATAGACACCCCCCACGCGCCCTGCCCTCGCCTTACTCTTCGGATGCTCTACAGAAGCGGAATATGTAAACGTATGTTAATGAAAAGGTCTTTTGCCGTCTCATTTGTTAAAAGAAGCCTTGAAGTCTCCCAATGGCTCAAAAGCCTCTTTGAAGTGCAGAAATATCCACCGAACGACCAAAAGGTCTCTTTGAAGTGCAGAAATATCCACCGAACGACCAAAAGGTCTCTTTGAAATGCAGGACTATCCACCGAATAGCAGATACTTGCAGCCGCTTCGCCCGAATGGGCGGTAAAGAGCCACGGGTGCGACACGAAATCCCTTTGACCTGGCAAAGGGTTGCGTGGCGTACTTGTGGAATGGGCGAATCAGACACTCTTCGGCTTGACCTCAATCTTTGATTGAAATCATAGCCGATGTGTGTCCGCCCTGGCGCACGGATGTGTGGTACTTGGCAGGGGTGAACAGACATAAAGAAAATCAGAGGCAGAGTGTTGGCTCACTAGAGCCTTAACGTGCCCCTGACTTTTCTGTTGGCTGTTCTCTCCTGCTTGCCTCCAGAGCCGAATGTGGCAGGGCTTTATGCGCTGCCTCTTTCGGCTGGAACTACTGCTTAAGCAGGGCTTTGCCGTACTTGTACCACCAGTAAACAGAATCGTAGAGTGCGTAAACACGCTCTTTGAAGAAGTCTGGATACTTTGGTGTTAGCTCTTCTGCATTGTAACCTGCAATGACACAGATGAAAGAGAGGTCGCCCTCGATGTAATCACACCATTTGTTCTGGCCAAGACACCAGCCGAGGATGTTATCAAACTCGGCTTCGCTTTTTGGCAACTGCACGTGCACGACAAGGTGCGGCTTGTCCTGCTGGTACAGGAGCCAATAGGAACCATGTCCTTCAATGTGTTTCAACTCTGCCTTGAAGGACTCGAAGGCAACATACTTTGGCTTCAGCCCAGGCCTCTGGAGGCGTGGGAACAATACTAAATCACTTTTTTCAATCTTTCTGATTTCCATCATCGTAAATTTTTAGTGGGTTAAACAATCTCACTCACATCATTTTACCACCGATGCCTACGACAGTTGGCCGGTTGGTGGGCAAATTGTGCCACTCTTGATGCAATTATCTGCTGCAAAGGTATGGATTTTATTCGGAATGAACAAATGTTTTGAAGGAAATGTTTGATTAGAGTGAGCCGTAGGCTTAGTGTTGGCAAGTGCTTGCTGGACTTTTAAGTACAGATTTTTGTGTGCCTGTGGTGAGCTGTAAGCCATTTGTGGAATGAAAACGGCAGGAGTGCGTAGGTGCTGCGCGACATACAGCAATCGCTGTCCACTTGTGGCAAAACAGTGTGTATGTGCTTGCACATTCTCTCTATTTTGAAGCGTTGCCGTATGCCGCATTAGCAGCACCTTCGCTCTCCAGAGTGTCATGTAACAAGTGGCTAGCCCACCTCAGGCATACAAAAAGCATATCTAAGATATGAAAGCACGTAGGGGATTGTGGGCGGGGTGCGCACGAATGTGCGGTAAAAAAAGAGGCAGGGGTGAATTTGATTCACTCCTGCTTATTGATGATAGCCGAATGTGGCGGGGCTTTATGCGCTGCCTCTTTCGGCTATTTTGCTTTTAAGGTGATGAGCCAAGG
>SUYC01000013.1 GCA_015060625.1 Xylanibacter ruminicola
CCAAACTGAAAATTTTTAAAATAGTCATTCTCGTAACTTGTTGAAAAACAGGGGTACGCTAGAATGGTGGTTTACATTTTGATTTTGCAAAAATCAAGAAGATTGTCTCTTTAGGATATTCCTGAATACAATAAAAAAAATCGCAGCAGATTCCATTCTGTCGCGATTTTTTTATTTCCAATCCTTCAGCGTGCTGCAGATGTTAAGAAGGTGCTCGCGGCGGGCTGATACACGTTCCTTGAAAAGGCTCTGACATTGTTTGATGACTTCCTCGGGAAACGAGTCGCTGATAGCAAGCCAACTATAGTTGCGTACGCATGCCACAGCTGCTATCTGCTCCTTTCGTAGTGCTACTATATCTGCAGGCAGACCTTCAAAATAGTATTCGATGGCAAGGTTCCATAGCTGCTCACCTAACGCGCGCGACAGTCCGAGTGTAGCTTCATAATCGCCTACGAACAGAATCATCGCCGAGTAAGCATGAGCCAGGTCGAGCACAGGGTGACCGTAGCCCACCTCACCCATGTCAATCAACATGAGTTCGTCGCCCTGCACCATCGCATTCTTTGCCTGCAAGTCAAGATGCAGCAAACTGTTACCAGCAGGCACATTATCAAGAATCTGGAGAAGCAAGTCTATGTCCTCCTGTGCGAAGTATCGGCGAATGTGTATCACCTGTTGGCGTTCGTGTTCCAAGGCGTTGGGCACACCACTATCAGCTGGAACCTCGATGGCATGCAGTTGGCGGAACAGGTTGGCATACATGCGGGCAAACTCGTCGATGCGTTCCGGTTGGTGCATGATGCGCGAACTCAGCGTGTCGGCATTGAGCAACTCGTAAACCAATCCGTACTGGGTGCCCACTTTCACGATATCAAACGATATGGCTGTTGGCATACCCATCACAAAGGCCTCCTTCGACATCGTTATCTCCTTACGCACCTCGTTGATGGTAGTGCCAGGTCGGAACACCTTTATGATCGTATCATCGTTAATACGATAAACCGTCCCCACGCCGCCAACACCGATGATCTGACAACCATCCACACTCATCTGGCGTAGTGCCCGCTCCACTTTCATGATCTTGACGAAGCCTGTCATATTCAGCACATCATACACCTCGGCATTCACTTCTATGAGTTTGAAGTCAGGATATTGTTTCGTCAACGTTAGCAGGATGCGCAAGCCCGAGCTTGATACGTACTCCAGTTGTGCAGCATCAATCGTAACGCTATGGATAGGCGCATGGGATGCTAGATATTGTTCAATGTCTGTTTTAGTCTGCATTGAGCACGACGTGTCGAGTCGTCCACAAAGTGTTATGATCACATGGCCTTCGTTATTTGAGAATTGCACTTCCATATTATTTTGTTTTTAGTTATCACATTGCAAAGATAATACAAAAACTCAAAGAATCAAAATGAATAGCCTAAAAAAAGCACTCGAGTGAATGAATCGTTTAACCCGGCTCAAACAATCAATTCACCCGAGTGATTAAATCAATTCACTCGAGTGCCCCAAATTTGTCCTTTTTGGGGGGGGAATTAGAAAAACATGGTTGGGATGCTATTTTTGCGTTTTTGGGCAAGTTCGTCTTTCATACGCTTGATAGCGGTTTGGAAGAAGAACGATACCAAAAACTCGTCAGTTCCCTCTGTACGGATTTTCTTTAATGCAGAGATATACGCTGAACGATCCTCAAGCTTTACAATCAACAAGGGATGACCTGCACGAAGCAAAATGAAGTTTGATAACAAACGGCCAGTACGCCCATTGCCATCGCGGAAAGGATGCAGATATTCGTAATAGCCATGAAACTTCGCTGCAACTATCATCGGATGCTGATTATCATTGATAGCCTTTTGGGTAGATGCCATCAAACTAGGCACTCGTGCTATCAGCGTTTCGTGGTCGCCAAATACCGTGTCGCCTGCCGCCATATCCTCGGTAGTATATTCGCCAGCCATGGCACCCTGAGCACGATAAGCAATGGTGTGCTCGGTTACCAAACGATTAACCTCCTTCAGTAGGGCTTCGTCAAAAGGATGCTCCAGGTTTTCAACCATGTAGTCGAATGCACGGAAGTGATCTGCCATTTCAGTACACTCCAACAACGAGCGACCAACAGGAATCATGGCCATACCCTGTTCGCGCAGAATGCGAGTATCATCAACCGTAAACGAGTTTCCCTCAATAGCACAAGAATGCGCAGAGAACAGAATCTCGTTATATTCCATCCACTGTTTCTTACCCATCCTGTCGGCTATCTTCTGTTGATACTCCTTTCGGATGCTCTCGTATTCTTTGATCTCGTCTTCAAACATCGCTGCAAAGATACAACAAATCACGCAATACGCAAAACAAATATCAGTTAATTATGTAAAAGTACAACTAATTCCCTGGGCAAGGTGATAATTTTCAGGCGTTCGTACCAAATACGGTTTGAACCTTCGAAGTGTTTCTGAGTATGGCTACTGATAATGTAGTAGCTGGCCGTGTATTCGTCAATCATACTGAGAATAGTCTTTTTTATGCGCGAACATTTTTCATTAATGGCATTATCAAGAGGATTTACCAAATGATCTACACCCTCCATAATTTTATCGCTATCCAAGCCTTTGGCCGTAGCCGTATAGAACTTTGTTAGCTCTTCGCGATAGTCGGCCAATCGTTTAAATTCGATACCCTCTGGATGCGCCAAGAACAGCAGATACACCGCCTTATGCACGGGTTGCAGTTCTATCTCCTTCTGATAATCAGCCAAGATAAAGCGATAATCTTCCGTGATAATAAGCCGGCTCAATTTGGCCTTAGCAGCCTCTATGCGAAGCTCCTCCAATAATGGCGCACCAATAGCCTTTAGCAACAGATCCTTTCGACCTGCTGCATGCAATTGCTTTACCAACGTAGCCACCTGCTCAGCAATATTCTCTACCGTATTTGGTGACTCGTTGTTCATTCGACTACGCTCTTCATCACTTTATCCAACCAAGCCTTCAGTTTCATTACCGTGGTAGACTCCTTTGGCACAATCTCCTCTTCCACCACAGGCTCAACTACTACAGGGGGCTCGGGTTCTACTACTGGTGGCTCGGGGGCTGGCGCAGGTTCCACGTCGAACTTTATTTCTGTCTGTATGATTCTTTCCGCCATAGTGGTGGGCTTTTGGGGCTTATATAGCTTCGGAATCAAATCTTCATAATAGTCATTCTCATCATGGTGCACCTCTTTCTTTACCTCGTTGCTCAGGTCGTCCTCCAGTCCCGTAGCCAATATCGTCACCTTGGCATCTTCGCCTAAGGTATCATCAGTTGCCGTACCCCATATCACATCAATATTAGGATCCAACTGGTCAAAAAAGTCGTCTATCTCCTGTAGTTCGCGCACAAAAATCGGATACTCATCGCTGGCATAGATATTAAAAAGAATACGCTTGGCCTTACCGATATCGTTGCCATAAAGCAAGGGAGAATCGAGCGCATCTACGATAGCCTTTTCTACACGATGTTCGCCACGCGCACGTCCCATCGCCATAATGGCACCGCCACCATTACGCATCGTTGTTTCCACATCACGGAAGTCACTCTTTATCCCCCCATCACTCGGCATGGTAATCAGTTCCGAGATACCTTTCACCGCATCCATCAGGATGTTATCTGCTCGTTGAAAAGCCTCTTTTACCGACAATTCCGAATCGGCATACACATCACATAGGCGTTCGTTGTTCACAATCAGCAAAGCGTCCACATTCTTACGCAGCTCATCAACACCCTTCAGTGCCTTGATAATCTTGCGTTTTTTCTCGAAGTAGAAAGGGATGGTTACCACGCCCACCGTAAGCAGGCCCATTTCCTTGGCCACTCCAGCCACCACAGGGGCCGCACCAGTACCAGTGCCACCACCCATGCCAGCGGTCACGAACACCATCTTGGTACCATCGCTCAGTAGCTTCATAATGTCATTGATGTTAGCCTCAGCCTCTTTCTTACCAAGTTCGGGATTGGCACCCGCTCCCAGACCACTCTCTCCCAGCATGATTTTCACAGGCACTGGCGAACGCGACAGCGACTGACTATCCGTATTACAAACCGCATAAGTCACCCCCTCAACGCCCTCGTTATACATATTCCTAACGGCATTGCAACCACCTCCACCAACACCAATCACCTTGATGATGCCTTGCATCTTATCCTCAACGGGACCAAAATTGATAAGCTCTTCACCCATACCTCAAATTATTACTGCTGCAAAGATACAAATAATCCTCGAAACAATCAACCCTTCCACCCCTCGCAAGCCTTGCGAAGAATTAATTATTTCAGCCGTGTAGTCCTCATGGCAAGTGTTATTGCTTCGCCAACTAAGGCAAAGATCGCAAGCAAATAAAGATTTTGGCCAAACTAACTGATGGTTGTACCAACAATTTCTACAGTCTCAATATTTTTTTAGCAGAGCCTCTATGGCATCCTTCAATGGTTGCAGGTCGTCATTGATTACGGACACAATTAATTCTTCGTCAATGTTTGCATATTCGTGAGATATGATGTTACGTAATCCATAAATAGCGTTCCAAGGGATAGATGGGAAGGTGTCTAATGGTTTCTTTTCGCTCTTTAAGAGTTTGCCTACATGTTCGCCAATAACTTGGAATCTCATGACGCATGCATTAAATGCCATAACTCCCGTTGATGACTCCATGAAGTCATTTACATTTGTACGACCATTGCTCCATTCTTGGATAAGATTGATGGAGTCCAAGATGTCTTCGAGTCTATCGTGTATCGTTAAGAGATTATCAGACATAAATTACATCTTTTTGGATGTTAGACTTGATAAGGGGACGTAGTGAATCGCGGAATCTTACAAGATCAACCTCGCAATTGAACAGTTGTTTCAAGGCTTCTTTAAGTTCATACATCAACTGCAAGGATGGCTTCTGTACTTCAACAACGATGTCAATATCGCTATCCTCGGTATTCTCTTTTCTGGCTACAGAACCAAAAATACCGAGTTTTGTAATGCCAAATTTCTGTGCGAATGCACTTTTGAAACCTGCTAACTTGTTGATGCAATCTTGAAGTTCTAACATCGTTATAAAATTTATTCGCTTGCAAAAATAAGAAGAATTCTTGAACTTTGCAAGATATTATCAGAAAAATATGCAGAAATCTTATTTCATACTCCGCTCATACACTTGGTTCTTCAGATTTTTTTTTGCAATTTCATTTACTATATCATCAAATCTCTCGCTTACCTCTACCATCCAATCTGGAAGTTTCTTCAATGCCTGATATACCAAAGCATCGGGCATTTTTTTGTAATAGGCATAGGCCATGGGGCCTGCAATAGCGGCGAGGGTATCGGAATCACCTCCTAAAGAGATGACGAGTTTAATACAGTCGACATAATCCTTGGATTCCAGGAAACAGATCATAGCGGGGCCAACGGTACCAGCACAGGTGGAGTTGAAGGTGTATCCATCGTGGAAATCTGCATACTTCTGATTGGCCCAATCGGGATAATACTCGTTCAACAGATGCTCGCGAACAAAATCTTTTTCCTTACCATTCTTAAGGTGGAAAATGGTAAGAGCCGTAGCTACTGCACCTTTTATACCTTCAGGATGATTATGAGTTGGAGCGGCTGTTTCCGTTGCCATCTTAATGCATTCTTCTTCTGTTTTAGCAAGCCAACCTACTGACGAGCATCGCATGGCAGAACCGTTACCAAGGCTACGATAAGGCTGTGGTTTATGACTAGCCATCCAGAGTTTGAACTTGCTACCAAATCCAGCATGACGATGTTCGTTGGCACATTTCCAAAGATTCATCGTCATATCTAGGTTATCGATAAAGGCTTCAGCACAAGCAAAGGTAAGCACGGTATCATCGGTGAAGTGTGCCCTCGAACTGAACAACTTCACCTTATCATAATCCTTTATGCGGTGTGATCTACCTTCGTAAGCACTACCCGCAATATCGCCTATAGCCTCGCTAATCAGATAATTCTTCATAAGCCCTTAGTTATCAATAGTGCAAAGATACAACTTTTTCTGATACATAGAAGGATTTAAAAGAAAAAAGTTGATTTCACAAGGCTTGTGGAAAATGCATTTTATTCCCAGAGGATCAACTCTGGTGGAAGAGCAATCCTCTTGGTTTGACCGCGTTTACCTTTTATACAATAGTATTCAGCAATGCTACTATCTAGCATGGTAACGAATGTTTTTCTAATCCTGGCACATTTCTCGTTGATGGAGTTGAGCATCGGATTAGTTACATCCTCAATACTTTGCAGAGCTCTATCAGTAAGCCCCCATGGTCTGATCTTATCGTAGATCCTAGTCAATTCCTCACGATAATCAGGCAAATCCTTAAAGTTGATTCCTTCCGGATGCTTCAAGAAGAGCAGAAAAACAGCTTTAACCAAAGGTTCCAGATGTACCTCTTCATGCTCTTCACCAAGGAAAATCCTATAATTCCTGCTAATAAACAGTTGGGGGAGCGATGGACTCTGGAATAGCTTCGAAATAATCTCTACTTCATTCATGCCATACTCTCTAAGTATTTGCACTTTATCCTTTATTTCTTTAATAAGAAATGCCGAATAAAAGGTTTTCAACTCATCGTTTGTAGTGTTTGTCATAGCTTTGTGTGTTTTAAGGTTTAACAATAATTTGTTTGCTATACAGCAACGAGCTCGTCAGTGAACACCTGCTTCCTGATGAGTCGAAGCAAGTATTCTACTGCTTTAGGTGCTTTCTCGCGAGCTGTTGCCAACTTCTGAGCAAACTCCTCCTCAGAAATTTCTGAGTTGAAGTCATCCACCAACTCACGGGGCTCGTCTGTCGTTTTTACGAGTACCAGAGCCTTTCTCTTCATCAGGTAACGAAGCGAAAGAATACCTTTGTCGTACTTCGGACGGGCTTTGATAAGTTGCTGCATCAAGTTCAGACCAGGATCTCCGATATGTAGTTCGTTGAGCATAGCAATCATGTAGAGCACCTTGCAGTCAGGCGTTGACATATCGAAGACATCGCCCATCAGCACGTTCACAGCGTCAGCCTCCTCATAGCGTTCGAGCTTAGCCAAACAACGAGACTTCACATAAAACGCCTCCTGGCACTGATGCTGTGCCAACACGCTATCTGCATACGCCAAAGCCTGCTCATACTTTCCGGCATAAAGACTCAGTAAAGCAACCAAGAACTTAGATGCCCAATGCTCAGAGGTTGCCAACTCAGATGGCACTTCATCTATGCAACCAAAGAGTTCCTCATCACAGATAATGGTATCAAGGAATCGCTTAGCCTGCTGCATAGCCTCTTTAATGTCGCCATCAGTAGCTTTTTTATGCACCAGCATCAAGTACTGTTTACCTGCCTCATCGTAGTTATGACGAGCCAACAACTGATACACAGCTTTTCCGCTCTCAATCTCACTATTGATAACCCTTTCGTCGTTGTAATTGCTAGCATATGCCAACACCTCGCGGCTTGTGTGTGCATACTGTGGAATGATGCTACGAGAGAGATACAATCCACCCAACGAGCGAACACGACTCAGAGCCACATAAAGCTGGCCTGCTGCGAACATACCCCTACTCAAATCAAGATAGAGCTTATCAAAGGTCATTCCCTGACTCTTGTGTACTGTGATAGCCCAGGCCAATCGCAATGGATACTGGGTAAAAGTGCCCATCAGTTCCTTCTTCATCTTGCGCTCTTCCTTGTCGTACTCGTAACTGTACGATTCCCATGAACAGTTTGGAACCACGTACGTCTCTCCACCATCCACTGCTACCTTTATCTCGTCCTTTGTCAGCTTGGCTACAGTACCGATGGTACCATTTACCCAACGTTTCTTTGGGTCGTTGCGAGTAAACATCACCTGAGCCCCAACTTTCAGTTTCATGGTTTTATCCACTGGAAAGCGTTTCTCCTCGAACTTGCCTGTCACGGTTCCCTCGTAGGTGTACTCCTCAGCCTCAATCTCGGCCAGTCGCTGCTGATTGATAGTATCAGCAGTCCTATTGAGAGAGGCCAGCGTAATCACTGCCCCATCCTCTTTCGTAGGTTGGCATACACGCTCATTCAGATGCATCAGAATCTCTGGTGTCGTCTTGTTCAAGCGAACGCTCTCAAGGATTTTGAGGAAAGCATCATCTTCCTGGCGATACACCTTCTGGAACTCAATCTTAACCATCCGCATACGCTTGATGACGTCAGCTTTGTAGAAGAAGCAATCATCCGTATGATAGAGGTCACGCATCAGATCGCTTTCAGCACCTTTCTTCAGCACTGGTGGCAACTGAAACATATCCCCCACGAAGATTATCTGCTTACCACCAAATGGCAGTGAAGAGCGCAGCGTCTTCCGCATCGTATAGTCGATGGCATCAATGATATCGCAACGCACCATCGATACCTCATCTATAATGATGGCGTCTGTATGGATCAGTGTGAGGATTCTCGTCTCGCTCATCTTTCCCATCGTGCCAGGTGTGCAGACATCCATAGGCAGTCCGAAGAAAGAGTGGATAGTATCACCACCCGCCAGGATTGCAGCCACACCGGTCGGTGCCAGTGTGATAAACTGCTTATCCACCATCTTCTGCACATTGCGCAAGAAGGTTGTCTTACCTGTTCCTGCACGTCCAGTCAGGAAGAAACTACTGTTTGTGTTCGCAATCAGGTCATAAGCCTGCATCTGCTGCTTGTTCTCTTTGTCGATCATGTGCTCCATAATTATCTCTGTTCTAGTTTAGGAAGTATTTGAATTAAGCGTGTGTTGAAGTCCGGATCAAGGAAGCTTTTATAGCACCCATTGATCAGTTCAGAGGCCTGGGCAGCAATCTGCTCCACAGGAGCACAGATGCGCTGAGTTTTCATCACGCCAGTCAGATAGTCCTTTACCATCTGCTCCGACTCCTGACGGATAAACGCCTCGTTGCGGAACACCTTGTCGTAGTCTCGCTTTTGGATCAGTTCCATCTTCTGCCCGTTGAAGGCATAGAGCTCGATGCTGTCGATGTAGGTCCAGCTGTGATACAGCCCTACCTTCTCCAGAATGACGATACGATCGCAGAATCGAATGCCTCGATAGTAACGATGTCCGCCATTGCTCTCGAACTCGTCGCAGATGAACATCTTCTGACTGTCATCCCAGACGGGAATATGAACTCGCGGATTACCAAATGACGGCAGAATGCTGTCAAACAGGTTCTTGTTGATTGCTTTGGATAATGTTGCCATAGTCTTATCGTTTTAATGGTTATACATCTTGTTATCTATGTCGCAGGCAGTAGCCCTTAGGCTAACTGCTTGCGTTGAGTCTCTTCGATGAGAGTGCGTGAGTACGCCATCACGTCTTGGTCGCTGACGCAAGCACCTTGCAGTTTTGCCTGCGAGGTAAGGAAGTCCCTCAGCATCAGGATGCTCTGTTCCTTGGCGAAGTACTCGGAGAAGTCTCGCCAATCGTAGCCTCCCCAGAACTTCTGGCCAATGATCTTGGCTTTAGTTCCGTCCCAGCAGAATAGCGTGATACCATTAAGAAAGGTACGTGCGTAACCTTGTCCGATGTGGTAGAACACGGCCAGCTTCTCCGAGAAACGGATGGCTTTGTAGTACATGTTGCCAGCGGCACTGGTGTAGCCGAGCGTGAGGTACACGTTCTTGGCAGCATTGTAGGTTAATGACTCGCCCGAGAGGGCCGGAAGGCTTTTCGCCACGATGGTCTGAATTGCTGTATTGTTCATAGCTTTCAGTTTTAAGGGTTAAACTTATTGTTTTTGATTCACGATGCAAAATTATATACTTTTTGGTAATCATCCAAGTCTTTTTCCCACTTTAATGGTTCCAAATCCTTAGGAACTATTACCTTATTCATTCTGTGCTTTGCCTGAGCCTGACGCTTCTCAAGTATTCTGCGAAGGATGCGGTTTTGCACACTAGCAGGCTTAACCTGACTCTTCATGCTCAGATTGATGAACTTGCAGTCATTCACATTTATTTCTGCGTTAGTCACACTATAGGTTGTTGTCTGATAATACTTCATGGTCTTATTGTTTTTAGGTTACCACCATCGTCTTTCTTGGTAGTACCCATCCCGTGGTGGCATTAGAGATGGGTGCCAACTTCTGAGGGGCTCGTTGTCAGAAAGGCATTGCCATTGCATCCTGACAAGCGAGATCCGCCATGAACATCGCGTCTGCGATAGCATCCTCCTCTGCTTCCGCTGCCAGTTCAGCCAAATAGAATGCATCTGCGATAGCATTCTGTTCTGCCTCGTAAGCCAACTCGTCCAACAACATCTGGTCTAGAACGGCATCCTGCTCAGCCTGACACTCGAGGTCTGCCATAAGCATCTGCTCCTCAATGGTCTCCTGCTCCATCTGAGTTTCGAGCTCCGCCATCTGCATGGCGTATGGGAGGTTATTCACTTGGGCCTGGGCCCCTTCGTTTGTGTGGTTGATCTGATTCTTCATAGTTGTTCAGATTTTAGTTACCGTCAATCAGCTTTTGCAGCATCAACCTCGAGACGTATCGAAGATTGACGCTGCAAAATTACTATGAAAGAATCACATAAGTATGCAGAATTACTTCATACTTTGTAATTATCACTCATTTTTTTTGTTATTTCTGCGAATTTAACTCTTAACCATGATGGTTCTATTATCTCAATGGCATCACCATAGGAAAGCAATAGCATCTCAAGTTCTATGTTGATCTTGAGTTTCAATTGGATAAAGGTTTGGTCCATAGTCCCTAACTCTTTAAGTTCTGTTTGTGTCCCATGAAGCGGTTTTGTTCTAATATAGTCAATACTTTTATTACTAACTTTCAGCACAACTCTCTCTATACTGCTATTTTTGTAGTTAGTAACACCAACAATGTCATCAAAATATTCTTCGAAATCCACATCAGTCTCAATATACGGCTTACCCAGATGTTCTAACTTGGTAATTCTGTCAAGAGGATAATTCTGTATTTCCTTTTTATCCTCAGAGTATGCAAATACATACCACCTTCTATTATATTGTCGAAGATGATATGGGTGAATATTGACAGCGAATTCATCCTTGTTGAACGGCTTGTAACTCATTTTTAGAGGATATTTATGGGTGATGGCTTCAAGGATAGGTTCCACATGGTCAAGACCGACGACTTCATTATTGTTATCAAACGTCATGAAGCTGAGACCAGTTTCAGAAAAACCTTTCTGTAGCCCCATCAGGTAGAATCTTATCATATCATAGCGAGGATCACCCTTAAAGAGATTCAAATTCTCAAGAGAGTGGCGTATAATCTCCATGTCCTTTGATGCTTGCTGCATAATGGAGAATCCTGTGTCTTTATATCTCCACAATCGCTCCCTCCCTCTATACATGCAGGTTTCAAAAACAGCACCATATTTCTCCTCTAACTCTTTCAAATTATCACGAAGCAAACGCTCGCTAATAATGTCTACTTGTGGGTCTGTTAGGATCTCTTTTAACGTGCAGCCATCTGGCATACGGAGTAATTGGTCTAACCGCATGAGACGTGCAAATTTGTCCTGCCCATCTCGCATCAACGTCTTTTTATATTTTGCCATATCAAAAAACAAGCTACTTTTTAGCTTCTTCAATAAAATCCAACATTCTATGCAGTTCTTCCTTACATTTTAGCAACAAATGATATTGCATTAGCATAAAATCTTTTGGAGTTTCAGGTCTCTTCCCATTGTTAATAATTTTCAGGAAGTCTTCATCACTCATTGAAATGTTCTCGCTAGGTTCATACTCGCGATGTAAGAACATATGTCTATTTACATTTACCATCATTGCAAACTCTGACACACTTTCACCTGGAAACAACCAATATCTTTCCCAAGGGCCAAATCCTTCAGGAAGATTCAGACTTTTCTTACTACCTTCATAATACACTCGATATAAAGCACCTGCAAAAGCCCCATAATTAGATTCGTCGTTGCATATATCCTTTAGTGCATTTATTTCTTTGTAATCTTCATATGATGAGACAAATGGGGGGAACCATTTTCCATCTGGTCGGAGAGTTTTCCCTAGTTCATGCTTTGACCAGACTTTACAAATACTATCGCGTAATCTAAATATTTCATCGACAATAATTGGTATTTCTTCTTTTATATTATTCGATTCGTCTTCCGCCTCAACTATTGATGAAAGTATATATTCGCGCAAGAACCTTATCGGTATAACAAATGAACCACTTTCTTCAACTACCAACCCCTTTTCTTTTAAACTTTCTATTTCGTCTGGGACAACTTCGTTAAACACTATGGGACCTTTTGCTAATTTCATCAAATAATTGCGCTCACTTTCTTTAAGGAATTGATTATCCATTATTTTTGCAAAATGATCACGCAAAACCGCATAAGAAGAAGATGGTAGTTCATATGGATAATCCGTCTTAAGCAACTCTTTTCCTATTGTTTTTGCATAGAAAGGGACTCCACCTGAAACGTCAAAAACTTCTTTTACTCTATTCATTATGCACTTCCTTTTTTCTATATTGTCTATCAACTTACATTCATTCTCCCATAATATATTAAAGTCTTTGAAAAGTAGCGGCTTTAACGATATTTTTTCAAGACCACCACTCAATTCAGAAGAGCCAACTCCTGTCGTAATGTCATTCCAACTTGCAATTCCTGCTATCCAAAACTTCATACTCATAGGTTCTCCTGTAGTAGCCCAAGTTCGAATCTTATAAAAATCAGCAGGTTTAGATAAGGAATTTAAAAACAAAAATTCTATTTCGTCAATTAAAAGAAGTAAATATAATCCTTTTTTTGCCAATACCTTTGACATCGTTAATAATGCTCCTCGCTGTCTTTCTGAGCTATAACGTTCAAATTGTTCTTCTATATCATTTTTGTCACTAGATAGATATACGACAAAATTACGGCCAAACCTATATTCTCTTTCTTCCAACAATCCTTCTTTACACATGTTACTGGCTAACAGTGCAGTTATTCTACTATATACTTTGTCTGTATTATTGATAATTCCTTCATGTTTGGCATCAAAATATAAAGGGTATGCTTTTGACGAACTACTCTTTAGGTATTTCTCTATAGACTTCAATAGGCAAGTTTTTCCAAATCTTCTAGAGCCAATAATACCTGCGTTTTCTGCACTTTCAGCATAATCTTTTAGATCTTTAATAACTTTATCTCGACCACAGATTAAGGCTAAGTCGTCTATAATATCTGTATTGAAAGGTTTCATATAAACAATTTTTAATGAGTTAATACTAAATTTAAGTCTTTATGATGTACATACCACCAACGTCGGAACAAATCAACATTGAGTCTATATACTTGCCTTGATTCGTCTGTGTACGGAGTAATAATTCTTTTTTCTTCTAATTTTGTTATAGCATTTACCATCTGCCTAATAAAGTCATTTGTAACATTATACTTTTTCCATAAGTTCTGCAATTCAGGAATTCCCACACCACGAGCATTACGTTCTACTTCTCTATTTATATATGAAATACATGTAATTACTGCATGTTCTGCAATTGCATCTGGTGTATATTGGTTATTTTGAAAATTATTTTCATCGATTATATTAGACGCAAAAGTATCTGAATCTTTTTCTCCAATCATCAATTTAATAACTTCTTCGACATCAAAATATCCCAACCAATGCTTTTTATTATCCAACTTTGCAACATACTTACCACACGATCTACAGATCCACTGAATCCAATAAGGAACACACCCTGACAATCTTCGTATATGTAATTTTGCATCGTCTGTAAAATTAAGTGTAGGAACCCATGCATCAATAAGCTCATTTGCTGCATCGTTATCAATTTCAATCACGGGCAATACTTTTGTATTTACCAACTGACCTGTTATGCCATATTTGGGATCTCGTGGCAATTCCTTAATGTCATATGTACCAGCGTAAACAAATGCAGCTTTTCCATTAAGTGACATATCGCGTATAATTGACAAGAAAGAAGCATTAAGCAACCCTTCATCCATAGAATTCTTGACGTATGAAAATTCGTCTATTGTTATAAAAGGGAAATAGCCTATGTTATTTAATACATCTACAATTTTAATGAAATCGTTCTGACTCAAATCATCGGGAATGCATCCTGTTTTATATGAATTATCTATTTTCGTTTTAATTTCTTTTGAAAATGCTTCGTACATATTTGTTCCAACTAGATTCTCCCAAAAATCTGCTTCTTGGCCTTTCTTATAAGCAACGGCTTTCAAATCCCAACTAATGGGTAATACTTTCATACTAGGTTTATCATCTAGTGGTTTACCTGATATCTTGTCTCTTAAATATTTTAATATAGATGTTTTTCCTGTTCGAGTAAGGCCATATAGTATAATTGTAGTTGCTCTTTCAATGGACAAATAGTGTTTTAACAAATCGTTCAAGAGCCCTTCACGACCTTTAAATATGTGCTTTGCTGGCGTTTCATTAATATTCCAAGGAATATCTTTGATATCGATAGGATTACCATTATCTTCTTCAAACGTTATTCCATATGTAGAGGAAGGTAAGTCTCGCCCTTGATACTTTGGAATTACTTCAAATTTAACATCAAAAACTTTCATAGAATACATCTCCGTGGGCAAATCCCATGATAAGGCTCTGAAATCCCCTGCAGGCAATGCTTCATCGGAAAACACCTCGGATGAATTCGCTGCTGTTCCTATTTTGACGATAAAAGATGTAGCTGTAGATTCACCATAATTGGATACAATATAATTGATGTATTTTTTCCCAGACTTTTCTTTAATAAAACATGAATCTGCATTAACCATTAGTTTTGGATAAGTTGTTGCTATACGATTTGCGATTTGCTTATCAATCTCTGTTAGCCAATTTTGGGCAAGATGATAGAAAAAAGTTCCACCATAATAAGTTGTTGTTTCACTAATTATTTTTATGCAATTACGCAAAGTTTGTTGAGATGTATTTAACAAATTACCTCTTTCCTTATCACCAAGGTTTGCATATGGTTCCAGTATTTTAACGACACTATTGATATCATTACAGGCTCTTTTATCAGTAGGTAGCAGCAAATCTTCAAACTCGCTTATTTGCTTCCACTTATCAGCAAATTCAGCAATATCATGTTGGCTAAATTTCCATTCCAAACACTCGTTCAAGAATTTGTCAAATTGCCTAAGCCTTGATCGACGGTGTTTGAAAATTGATGATAGAAAGTTATAGTACTTCAAATTAACATCAATATCTGCTTGCTCTATTTCATTAAACAAATTAAATGCACTTTTACGGAACTCGTCATTAACAAATTTTCCGGTCATAGGACCTGTACCATCCTTGTCGGCAGCCAAAGTAAACCATGCACCTGGTGCAGTCGACCCAATAATAATACATACCTTATACAGTACTTTCTGAGCTTCTGAATTGTCTTTTTGCAAACAATTTCTTAGCATTTCTTTTAAATTACCAGAATTCCACTCTATATCAGGCGTCTTTCCACCTTCAATCATGGATATCATATTTTCTAGTTTTAAGTATTTAAGAAAATGATCTTGTAAATAATGTTTCTCACTAAGGTCATTATAAATGCCTAAGGCTTCAACAAAATAACTCTTTGCGCTATCACAAGATGCCACTAATTCGTCTTGCGTTTCTGGATAATTATGCAATAATTCAGAAACACGGTTAAACATAGCATTTCCTCGCATTGATGCATAGTTAGCTATAGATAGCCAGTATTCTTTAGAATCTAGTTGGTTTGATAACTTATATGCAACTGCGGACTCTAAAAAGTACTGAGCTCTTGAATAATATGTCTCTTTTTCATCACTAATAGATTTAACGGCACGTTTATAAATAGCAAGAGGATCTTGAAATTCTAAAGAATCAGACAGTCTAAGTCTTTCATCTATATCTTGTAACAATAATTTGCTAACGGAAGAGCTCTTAATTATCAAATCATCTTCAGTAGACTCTTTTTTATTACTATTATCTCCCCCCTCAGTATTGTTGTTTTTTGACTCAAGAATTTGGTTTCGCATATTTTGCACAACTCTGTTGCCTGGCTTCATCCATTCTGCGCAATCAAGTGCTTGAAGAGCTTCCTCTAATAAAGATAATTTAATCATAACCCTCGCAAGAGTTAAATACAAATGGCTTATCGTGTTTGGTTTTGTATCATTTAATTTCTCGTTATAGGCGATTAGTTGAGCTAAGCAATTCATTGCCGCTTCATTATTGCCTAAAGCGATTTCTGTATTGACCATTCGGTCTAAATAGCTACGCAAGTATTTGGGAGTAGGGCAACTATTTGCTAATACTTCATATGAGCGTTTTAAACATTGTTCTCTCTCGCCATTTCGAATCAATCCATCCAATTCTTTCTCAATATCACGACACTCTGATTCGGATAATTGTTTTTTCTTCAAAGGTAGGGCTTCTAAGGTAGCTTTATCTGTAACAATTAACGGTTTGCGAGGTGCTTTTGATTTAATAATAGATAGGGAATTCTCTCTTGTTTTCTTTAGTGAAATAGACTTTTCCTTGTTATGATAGGTAGATGCCAGTTCTCTAATGTTTTCAATATTTAAAACAGTACCGAAAGAATGCTTAATTCTTGTTTTTACATTTACAATGAGAGATTTAGATAGCAATTTAGCCTCTTCATTATCTGGGTATTGTTCTAAGACATCTTCTAATATATCAAATGCTTGTTGCTGTGTTCGAACATTTTCTTGAAGTTTATGAGCCATAGCAAGCAACTCATAGATGGGGTGTGGCAAACATATTCCTACTGCTTTTGGATACAATTGTTTGGAGTCACTTCCTTTTTTTGAATTTGTTATTGCTTTTGAATAAACAACATGTAATCCTATAAGATTCTTTTCGTTCTTTAAGCAGTCATCACATATATCAAATGAGGAAAAGAAAACGTCCTCTCGTAAGTCCTGATCCCAAATCCACCCATGATTATTCTTTATTGCTTTAATAAAGCCTACAGCTTTAACGACATTCTGGTTATCTTCAACCAATTTATACATTTCAATTCGGTCTTTATTAGAAGCTGAAACATATGCAATTGGCTGTTCCCTTAATGCAGACTTAAAGGGATTTTTACTCGTTAAAGTTTTGGGGGGATCTGCCTTTATATTCTGTTTAGGATTATATTCTTCAAAATCAGAAATACTTTCATCAGAAATTGATATCGGTTTTAGCCCTTCTTCAAATGGGCGTAATTTAATACGTGATTCTGATATGTCCATTATATAACCCACTTTAACCCCCAGACGGCATGTTATTCGAATTGGGTCACCTATTTTATAATCTTCTTTAATTGCTTCAAGATTAGTCATATTTTTCTACTATTTAATTAAACCATCAGATATGATTTCTATTTGATAATATCATCTTATGAATTATAATTCTTCCATATAAATGCGTTTATACTCTTCGTATTTTGTCTTGTATGATTCAACTTTGGTTATTTTGAAGCAGGTGTCTCGTTTGAAAGTCACCTGATTTTCATTTCCGTGATTTTGGAGCTTATAAATACTTCTAGCATTTGTGCTTTCGTTTTTAGGCGTTATGATATACATATGATTTTCATCTCTCCAATTATTATCTTTGGTTGTGGTTAAATAATGAGGGAAGGTGTATTCTTTATCCACTTCAAAATTTAATGTGTCATCTCTGGTACAGAAACGATATAGTTTCCCACCTTCGTCATAAATTGGACTTTTATCCAACACAGAATCTAGCCCATCGCACATTTCTGGAATAGGACTATCTTTATCATCATAGGAAGACCATTTAAATGCATAAGACAAACCTCCAAGAAAACTGTTAAGCATAACCATCTCGAATTCAGTCAACCCTTTTTGAGCCAATTTCTTTTTCCGTTCAGGCTTTATCTTATGATGCTTTTCAAAATAGCCCTCGTTAAGGAACCTGATATCATCATTTAGATTATCAGGCATAGATTCTCCGTTAACTCTTACAAGACGAATAGTCTTATGCTCTTCTTTATATTTTCTCTCAATTGCTATTAATTCGTCAACAGTCATATCTTTCGATATTTATAGTTTCTTGTGCAAAAATACAACTTTTTCCTGAATTATCGTATAAATTGAAGAAAAATTACTCTTTCACAAGGCTGGTTATTGTTTTTTGCTTGTTGGATTAGGGAAGATTGATTATTTTTGCGGCATCTATAGTCTTTCTTTTTGCTAATAAAAAGAGGACACTTGAAGCATCCTCTCCACCCCAATTGGGATTCATAATCTGTACTCGACATTTTTGAAAGCTTCCTCCCTCATTTGCTCAACATCTAAATATGCTCCCATAAGATTTGTATAAACCTCAGTTTGGGCTAATGTATTTTGAGTATCGAACTAATTTCGAAAATCAGCTTGTACAAAGTGTAAATCGAGTATGAGAATCAGCACGTATAGTGCTTTCTTCAAAGTAGACTGAATCCTCAATTCAGTCTACTACAATGAGAAATTCTTCTGCATCATAACTTTCTTTCTTTTTGTATCCAAAGGCCACCGGACAAACCTTCAGAGGGGTTACTTGTCCGTTCTGATAATGACAACTTCCTACTCTCCCGCATTTTATTACAGTACCATTGGCGTGAATAGGCTTAACTTCTCTGTTCGGAATGGGAAGAGGTGTTCCCCTATTGCTATAATCATCATTTCATTCAGATTTGTTGCAAAGGTACACATTATTTATTAAGTTGAGATTTTTATAACACTTTTTAAGCCAATCCTGAGCTGATTTCTGGAAAACATTGCTTACCTTTGCAACAGTTTTATTGATTGCAGAAGCGAGCCATTGAGCCACTATCAATAAAATGAAGTGGGCAAAGGTGCTCATTTGAACAAATACAAAGAATTTAGAAAGGTATTATTATATGAGTGATGCAGAGAAAGAAATGTATGTTGAGAGTCTAAAAAGGCAAGTTCGCAACCGTTATAAACAAGATATGGCAGATGACTTGTGCAGGAGGTTGGATGCCGCAAAGAAGGGTGCTGATGTATTGGAGCAGTTGTATAATCAGCAACAGCAATCTTTAGAAAATATAATCAAACTCTTATAAATCTTTTTGACATACACCATGCCTAAATCTAATGAGGTGGGGAAATGTGCCAGAGATGTCGAATGGAAATGCAATGGATTGCAGTGAAATCCGAGTAGATCACCCCTCCCGCATTGCTATACTCTATTAAGTATCTTTATTTCAATTAATTACAAAGGCACGCACTATGATTTCTGTCGCAAATATTGTCGAAATATGCGACAAAACAAAAAAACGAACCATTATAACATTCGGTATTGGCATATCCTTTCTATTTTGACAGTACTACACTTTATTATTACTTGTATTCTTGGGACACAATTGATCCCAATACGGCTGTAAATGAGTGCGAATAAGAGCGCCAACATCAGTAAAAGATAATGGCGTGCTGTACTTGATTCGTTTGAGGAATCCTTTCCAATACTGTGAACGATTATTTTCAGTAAAAAAGTCCTCGCTGAATAGTGGGTGATTCTCTATATAATCAGTACCACGATTGGCAAAAGTAGCTTTGATAGCTTCCGAAAGGGTATCAGGATCTAATGTCTGCTTTAACAGAATCTGGTACACGTCAAAGAAGTCTTTCATACGACTGTTTCCAAGCGATAGTGAAATCATGGCCTGAAACTTCTCTGCGACAACAGTCTCCAACGAGTAGGCCAAGATATTTGCACCTGGGGCTGTGCCAATCAAAGCTGGAAATGCCAACTGTTGGGGAGAAGGGGTGATGACATCACCAAAGCCTATATCCATGGAGATATTCTGTTGGGCAGTGTCAAGATGCGCCAAAAGAGAAAGACGCACACCATGATAATCCTTGGTAACGGCTATCTCACTGGTTTCTAACGTATCGACGTCAAACACTACACCATCCTCTTTACATTCAATCTGACAAATCTCTTGGAATATCTTCTTGATGTTCGACATATCGTTGCTGACATTCTTCGCCATGAAATCAATATCCAATGTTGGACGTGCCTGAAAACCATCGTGAGCATAGAGCAATGCACCACCCTTCAAAAAAAACTTGTCCTTATAGTCGCTAACAGAAAGTCTGTACAATAGTCGCTCTTGAAAATAGCGTGAGATAAGCAACTGCGAACTGTATTTCTCTGCACGAGAGATATTAAGCAGGCGCTCCTTTACTGACCTTCCGTAGTTTTTGATCGTTTTTGCCATACCATTAGATCATATATTTTACTAGTTCGTCCATACGCTTGCCCAATCGCATATCTTTGGCGTAGGCATAAAGACGTGTGATGTCACTATCTTTTCGTGAAAGATAGTTGCGCAGAATCTCAGAACTGACATCTATTCCAATCCTGTTACGATACTTGACGGCATCGCAGACGGATTTTTCCATATCATATATCTTAACTTGAAAGCCCTCGATGACGGTTTCTGAAACTCCAAGTTCGAAAACGCTCTTACTCAAAAAGAATAGTTCAATGGGTGGGTATTCAGGCAAGGTAACCTTTCGGCTTCGCTCAATAGCGATACAATAAGAAAGGGGAATCTGGGTAGTCAGTCCATAGTGTGACCATGCAGAATACGCACACAATATGCCACCAGGAACAAGTCGTTCCACATCAACCATTGGTTTCGCTAATCCTTCATTGAGCGCATAGATGCCTTGTCGAACGCGAACAATAGTTCCCTTTTCAACCTCGTACAATAGTTGGTTGTAAAGGGATTTCTCCTTTGCTTCTGCGGAGGATATATATCCTCCGTTCTGGCTGATGTACTCCTTGATATTCATCTTTCATTAGAAATAATGCTGCAAATATACTGCATTTTTTTGAAAGTGCAGTAGTTTTGAAGGAAAATTTGCTATTTATTTTCAGAATATTGCTGCATTTGCCTTCTTAGGATCTCCTTAATTTGCTCTCGCAAAGACAGAGGGCTGATCACTTCAAGGTTCTCACCATAGAGGAGGATACGGCCTCGCAGTTCGCGATTAGGTTCTATCATCAATTTGATTTCACCATACCTTTGGCCATCATGCTCTCCATAAGGTAGCGACTCTTTTTGTGAATGATGTAATGGCTTTGTAAGCAAAAGGCCGTGCTGGTATTCTGTCTTCGTACGAATAACAACTTCTTCGACCTTGGCACCTTTTTCATGTGTAACACCTACAATATCTTTAAAGAAATCCTGATAGAAACCTTTGGGAGCAGAGATGTATTCCACATTATCCACATCACTAACCTCACCTACGATTCTGTCCAAAGGTACATTATAAGCCTTATATGGTTCTCTATCTGCTTCACCAAACACAAACCATCTGCCATTATACTCCTTAAGGAATTGAGGGTGGAAAGTTATAGTAAATGGCTCTTGCCCAAATCGCTGATAGGAGAATTGCAGGACCTGCTTATCTGTAATTGCTTTATAGAAAGCAGGAAGGAGATGGATGTTTGTCAGGTTTTGTTCTAAACTCGAACGAATAAGTCCGTTTCCACTTTCTTCTTCTCGGTTTGTATCCAACAAAAGTTGAGTGTTCTCGAAAAAGGAAGAGAACCAACTTGTAGGCATGATACCAACAGAAGCTTTACAGAACGTCACATAGTCTTCTAAAGATTTCTGTACTACAGCCTTGCGTTCTTCTGATAACGGATCATCACTTTTGCCAATATATCTATATGCCCTGCCCTTGCTAAGTCCATTATCCACTATGCATCCTGGCATTTTATTATTCAAAGCCTTTAAAACTTCAGGAAAAGCTTTCTTCAACTCTCCATAACCAGGTTCGCTATTGCATGCAATCTTATTGTAGTATCCTTTTGGTCTGCCACAATACAACGCTAATATGTCAGCATAACTGACGAAATCACGCTTCATCAACTCGGTGTATATTAGGTTCACGAACTCTGATCTTACTCCAATTCCAGCAAAGATATTTTTAGTAGGCATATTCATATGTTTAAGATAGTGCAAAGATACAACTTTTTCTGAAACATAAACGGATTTAAAATAAAAAAGTTTAATTCACAAGGCTTGTGGAAAAGAAAGAGAGAGCGGATTGAGTTATTCTGTATAGCCGTTAATTATGTTAATATACTGTAAATACTATAGAGATAATTTGTCATAACTGGTCAATTTGGTTTTTGAGTTTCGTAATTTTGCAACTGCGTTGTCGAAGCAGCGCCGTTTGTTAGGGGGGAGGGTACCACCGGAGATAGTACCCCCGGGGATGGCCCCGGACAAGGGGCCTAAGAGGGGTACACGCCAATCTCTGGTGGTACCCTCCCCCCTAACAAACGGCTCCACGCGAGAAAACAACTTAATTGTGCCCGAAAAGTAACTTGTTTTTGTACAAAAATCAACTTTATTATTACCAAAAAGTAAGTTACTTACGAAGCAAAATCAATACAACAAAAAATCGCGACAGAATGGAATCTGCTGCGATTTTTTGTTTGAACTCATTTTATGCATTGAGTTAACTCAAAAGGGGCATTAAGTTAATTCATTACCCTTTTTGAATTAGCTCAAGGTTTCTGAGGGGTTCTGAAAGCTCTTTTCAAACATATTGAAAATTATTTAAACAGCAACTGGGCGAACTGGTAGAGGCTGCGGCGCCAGGTTTGCCACTCGTGAGCGGTCTCAGGTGAGATGTATGAGTGGGCGTTGATGCCAATCTTCTTCAGACCCTCGGCGGCGTTGATGACGCTACCCTCACCTTCGGCCATGCCCTTCTCCTTGCCACCGGCACTCATAAAGAGCACCTTGTTGGTTGCCTTGAAATCGGGCACATCAGTCAGTTCATCTGCACTAATAGAACCACCACTGAAGATACCAACGTAAGCAAAGGTCTTAGGATTGTTGAGGGTGATGCCGTGGGTCTGCATGCCACCCATCGACAAACCTGCCATAGCGCGATGATCGGCATCGGCAATCACACGATAGTTCTTCTCAACCATGGGGATGATATCCTTAATCAACACCTCTTCGAATGCACCACCCATGCGACGGGCCATCTTAGCAAAGTCGGCTCCGCTCAAGCGGGGGCGCTGACCACCTGCTGGACGTGCTCCACCCTGTGGACGCTGACCGCCTGGACGTGGACCACCAAAGCCCATAGGCTGCTCACCTGGCTTGCGTGCATTCAAACCGTTGTCCATAAAGATGATGAAAGGTTTAGCCTTGCCAGCGGCAATGAGGTTGTCCATGATGATACCAGTCTTACCCTGTGCACTCCAACCAGTCTCGTTCTCACCCATACCATGCTGCAGGTAGAGTACAGGGAATTTCTTGGTGGGGTTAGCATAATACTCAGCAGGCAGATAGATGTAACCATGACGCATCTGCTGGGTGACTGATGAATAGTAGTAAACCTCGTTGACAGATCCCTGTGGCACGTTCTTTACCGTGTAGAAGTCCTCGTCGGCAGCAGGGATGTCGATACCACTACCCCAACGGCTGGCTCCATAATAGTATTTGCTACCTGGATCGGGCACCGAAGCACCATCGATATTGAGCTGGTAGTAGTGGAAGCCCTCATCCTGAGGAGCCGACTCACCAGTCCACACACCGTTAGCATCTTTCTTCATCTCGTACTTCACACCACCGATGTCGAGCTTGACGCTGTTAGCCTCGGGGGCCGAGATCTGTGCACGAACCATGCGCTGTGAATTGACCATGGGATACTGTTTTCCCTCTTGATTAGTACTTGCAGGCTTAAAGTCTTCAGTTACTTGGGCGCTTGCCGAAACAGCCACGAAGGCTGCCATTAATAAAATAGTTTTCTTCATAAGTTATGTTATAACAATTGTTAGGTTTATTATTTTCTTGTTTGACACCCGAAAGAACAAAAAGTAAAATGCGACAAGCGATAGTTAATGAAGATTAACAAATAAAAAGGAGCACCCTTGTGCAGGATGCTCCAATTATCATAGATATAAAATGCTTATTCAGCCTCAGACTCAACAGCCTTAAAACTATCCAAATCCTCTACCTGGAAGTTCTTGATGTAAGCAGCCTTACCAAGTACATCCTCCTCGGTCATGCGAACATATACGTTGGCACTCTTCTTGAAGAGCTCAGGAGCCTTGCTGGCATCACGGATGATGAGCAGACTCATTACCAACTCGGCAGTCATATCATACAGACGACGAGCCAGGAAGTCGTGAGCATCCTGATTGTCGAGGGCTTTCACGGCAGCGAGAGCCTCCTCGTAAACAGGGATGAGTTTCTCAACACGAGCCTTCAGACCTGCTACGCAATCACAGCACTCGAGGTTAGCAGCCATCTCCTTGATGTTGTTAAGCATGGTGCCGTTGGTGATATAGCGGATAGCAGCTACAACCTGCAACTGAGTGGTACCCTCGTAGATAGAGAAGATACGGGCATCGCGGAACAGGCGCTGGCTCTTGTACTCCATGATGAAACCTGAACCACCGTGGATGCTGATAGCATCGTAAGCGTTCTGGTTGGCATACTCAGAGTTCATACCCTTAGCCAGTGGCGTGAAGGCATCAGCCAGACGCTGATACTTCTTGAGCTCCTGCTTCTCCTCTGGTGTGAGTTTACGGTCGCGCTCGATATCCTCGAGGCACTTGTAGATATCCACATAAGCGGCTGTCTCGTACAGCAGTGAACGACCAGCATCGAGCTTAGCCTTCATGCGAGAGAGCATATCATAGACAGCGGGGAAGTTGATGATAGCCTCCCCAAACTGCTGACGCTCCTTGGCGTAAGCCAGACCCTCGTTGTAAGCCTCCTGCTCAACACCTACACTCTGTGCAGCGATACCCAGACGGGCACCGTTCATCAGAGCCATCACGTACTTGATCAGACCCAGACGAGTGCTACCGCAGAGCTCTGCCTTAGCGTTCTTATAAGTAAGCTCACAGGTAGGTGAGCCGTGGATACCCAGCTTGTGCTCGATGTGACGAACGTCAACACCGCCCTGGCGCTTGTCATAGATGAACATTGACAGACCACGTCCGTCCTTGGTGCCCTCCTCAGAACGAGCCAGCACGAGGTGGATGTCGCTATCACCATTGGTGATAAAACGCTTCACACCATTCAGACGCCAGCAGTTCTCCTTCTCGTCGAAGGTGGCCTTCAGCATCACGCGCTGCAGGTCAGAACCAGCATCAGGCTCAGTCAGGTCCATAGACATACCCTCACCAGCGCAAACGCGGGGGATATACTTCTGGCGCTGCTCCTCGCTACCGAACTCATAGAGGGTATCGATACAGCTCTGCAAGCTCCAGATGTTCTGGAAACCAGCGTCAGCTGAAGAAATCATCTCAGACAGCATTGAGAACACGGTGTTAGGCAGATTCAGACCGCCGTAACGACGAGGCATAGAAACACCCCACAGACCAGCCTTGCGGGTGGCGTCGAGGTTCTCGTAAGTCTTAGAGGCGTAGATCATACGGCCATTCTCGAGGTGTGGACCTTCGAGGTCAACGCTCTCAGAGTTTGGCTCGATGATATTGGCAGCCACGTCGCCAGTGATGTCGAGAATCTGCTTGTAGTTCTCGATGGCATCGCCCAGGTCAACGGGAGCGTAGTCATACTTCTTGGCATCTTCGAAGTTGCGCTCCTTGAGCTCAACGATGCGCTTCATCAGAGGATGGTTCAGATAGAATCCAATCTCTGGGTGATCACTATAATAGTTTGCCATAATTATTCTTTGTTGTTTTCAATCTTTTTTGATAAGATGTAGTTTATAGAACACGTTACAGTAAGTAGTGCATAAGCAATGCCTGTTTTTAGCTGATTATTGCAAAAGCTGAAAATGCTGAATGCAAGTGCTGCTAGTGCTACTAAACCATTGGCTATTCGCCACACCTTTCTCTTTTCCATTACTTTGAGTTCTGCTTGTAGTACTTAATCAGCTTTGGAACTACCTCTTCAACAGTACCAACAATCACGTAGTCGGCGATGCGGTTGATAGGTGCATCGGGATCGCTGTTCACTGAGATGATGATACCAGAATCCTGCATACCAGCGATGTGCTGAATCTGTCCAGAGATACCACAGGCAATATATACCTTCGGATGAACGGTGACACCTGTCTGACCAATCTGACGGTCGTGGTCCAACCAGCCTGCATCTACAGCAGCACGGCTACCACCTACCTCACCATGGAGCACCTTAGCAAGCTCGAACAGCATGTCGAAGTTCTCCTTAGAGCCAACACCATAACCACCAGCAACAACGATAGGCGCACCCTTCAGGTTGTGCTTGGCAGCCTCTACGTGGTGGTCGAGCACCTTCACAACAAAAGCCTCAGGGCTAACATACTTGCTTACCTCTGGATAAACAACCTCCTTCTTGCACTCACCCTCGTACAGAGCCTTCTGCATTACGCCAGAACGTACTGTAGCCATCTGAGGACGGTGGTCGGGGTTCACGATGGTAGCCACGATGTTACCACCGAAAGCAGGACGAATCTGATAGAGCAGATTCTCGTAGGTCTTACCAGCCTTCTTATCCTCGAAAGGACCAATCTCCAGCTCGGTGCAGTCGGCAGTCAGACCAGAGGTCAGAGATGACGACACACGAGGACCGAGGTCGCGACCGATAACGGTAGCACCCATCAGGCAAATCTGTGGCTGCTCCTCCTTGAAGAGGTTTACCAGAATATCTGTGTGTGGAGCTGAGGTGTAAGGGAACAGGTCCTTAGCGTCGAAAACAAACAGCTTGTCAACACCATAAGGCAGAATCTGATCCTCAACCTTACCCTTGATGCCAGTACCGGCAACAATAGCGTGGAGCTCTACGCCGAGTTCATTGGCGAGCTTGCGACCCTTGGTCAGGAGTTCCTGGGAAACTTCTTGCACTTGTGTGCCTTCTATTTCGCAATATACAAATACATTGTTCATAATCTTATCCTTTTTTCAACACAAAGTCACAGAGTTACAGAGATTATATCTGTGAGTCTCTGCGTCTCAGTATCTCTGTGTTTTAATTTATCCAATAATCTTTTCCTCCAGTAACTCTTTGATCATTCCCTCGATATCAGCATCAGAAGCCGTCAAAGTCTTCGACTCCTTAGCCTGGAACACGATGTTCTTGATGGCCTTTACCTTGGTAGGTGAACCACTCAAACCACACTGGTTAACATCGCCGTCAACATCAGCTACGCTCCACTGGTTCAGTGTCAACTCAGGGCGCTGCTCGTACAGATAGTCGTATGGTGTGCCCTCTGCAGGACGCTCCATAGGACAGGTAGCACGCTTGTACTTCATCACCAGCTTAGCGTTCTGGGGACGACAAGGAGCGGCACTTCCGTTAACAGTGATAACAACTGGCAGAGGAGCCTCTACAGTCTCTACACCACCGTCGATGACACGCTTGATAGTTGCCTTACCATCCTTTACGCTGAGAACCTCCTCAGCGTATGTCACCTGATTCAGGCCCAGTTTCTGAGCCACCTGAGGACCAACCTGAGCGGTATCACCATCGATAGCCTGACGACCACCAATCACGATATCAACATCGCCAATCTTCTTGATGGCAGTAGCCAATGCGTAAGAAGTAGCGAGGGTATCAGCACCAGCGAAGAGACGGTCGGTCAGCAACCAACCAGTATCAGCGCCACGATAAAGTCCCTGACGGATAATCTCACCTGCACGTGGAGGACCCATCGTGAGGATTCCTACTGTTGAGCCTGGGTTCTGCTCCTTCAGGCGAAGGGCCTGCTCCAGGGCATTCAAATCTTCTGGATTGAAGATGGCGGGCAGGGCAGCACGGTTTACGGTGCCTTCGGCAGTCATTGCGTCCTTACCCACATTTCGGGTGTCTGGCACTTGCTTGGCCAGCACAACAATCTTTAAAGCCATATTTATTAATAATGTGAATGAAATTTCAAAATCGGCTGCAAAAATACACTTTTTTGAGCATACAGCCAAATAAAATGCACAAAAATACTCCAAATGTGCACAAATCAAGCAAATTGTGCAATTAAAAACCTACAAAAAGTTGCTTTATTATGCAAAATGTTGTAAATTTGCACCCAAAAATGTAAATAATATGATGAAAAAGTGCATATTTCTTGCTTTTGCATGCCTTCTTGGCGCAACAGCAACACACGCTCAAGATGAAGTTGAAACAACTGTTGAGACTGACGTGGTTAGTCAGTATGTATGGCGTGGACTGGACTTGGGACAGACATCGCTGCAACCCACTCTGGGCATAAGCTACAAAGGGTTATCACTGAGTGCATGGAGCAGTGTGGGACTGACGAATGCCAATGACCCTCGTGAGATTGACCTGACACTCGGATATACCATAAGCGGACTGAACATCAGCATCACTGACTACTGGGTGACCGGTGGTCTGGACCCCGAGAACCGCTATCTGCGCTATAATGCCCATTCCACCAACCATGTGTTCGAGGCAAACATCGGCTACGATTTCGGACCGCTGTCACTACAGTGGTACACTAACTTTGCCGGCAACGACGGACTGACACGCAAAGACAAACGTGCCTACAGTAGTTATGTAGAGGCGAACGTGCCCTTCAAGCTAGGAGGTTGCAACTGGCTGGCCACATTGGGTGCCGTCCCATTCAACACCGACTATTATGATGCCGATGGCTTTATAATAAATAATGTATCGCTCCGCGCCGACCGCGACATCAAGATTACCGACTCGTTCAGCATCCCCGTGTTCGGTCAGGTAAGTGTAAACCCAAGTTCAGAGCATGCCTACTTTGTTTTCGGTTTCAAACTGAAAGCATTCTAAATCATTGCATCTATCATGACAAACGGAATATATACCATCTTACTGCTCATTCTGAGCAATGTGTTTATGACCTTCGCCTGGTATGGTCATCTGCGCCTGCAGCAGTCGGGCATATCAAGTAACTGGCCACTTTATCTGGTTATCGCCTTTTCATGGATGATTGCCTTTTTCGAGTATTGCTGTCAGGTACCAGCCAACCGCATCGGATTTATCGACAATGGCGGTCCGTTCAACCTCGTACAACTGAAAGTGATCCAGGAGTGCATCTCGCTGGTTGTGTTTGCCGTGATTGCCAACTTCTGTTTTCAGCACGAGCAACTGCACTGGAACCATGCCGCCGCAGCACTCTGTCTGGTGATGGCCGTGTATTTTGTATTTATGAAACCGTAAGAAAGTTTATCGGGTTAACGAGAACTTCATCGATAAGCCAAAATCGTGCGTCGTTGTAGGATAGCTATTGCTTGCCAACAACGGCGTATTTGTTTGTGTATCGTAATAAGCCGTCAGGGTGAGCAGGCGCGAGAGTGTGTAATCAGCCATAAACGAGAGTTTAAAAGCCGAGTTACCGCTGGATGCTGATGACACACCTGTGGCGATATCACGGGTGATAGCTGCCTGTTTGCGCAGCGAGATATCAAGGCGCAGGTTTAAATCGTGGTTAACGGCGGTTTTTCTAGCAAGGCTAGCCTTACTAGCCGGGCTAGTAGTTCTAGCCGAGCTAGATTGGCTAGAATGGCTAGTTCTTCTAGCCCGGTTAGGGCTAAAATCGCGAATTTTATAAGCCAGTCCCACAACCCAGTCCTTACTGAGCGATTCGTTAAGCTGAACACTGGTCATCGAGAGGTTAAGCACACGGGTGGTGCGATATTCCACTTTGGCCGTGAGATTATTCTGGAAAGTGGCATCGATACCCAACAAGGGCGAGAAGGCCTCGTTGATGCTCACGGTAGAGTAACTGGTATTGATGTAGCTACCCACACTATACACACTCTTATACGCATGGGTCAGGTTCAAACTCTTCAGATGCTCCTTTACCCAGGCGAGTTTCGACAGACCGCCATAACGCACGCTCCAGTTGGGCAACAAACGTGTGAGTGAGGGGAAGATGGCCAGCGACTTACCTGCCCCTGAGGTATAGGCCGACAGGAAGGCCGGAATCAACACCTCAGCCGAGTATTCCTGTCCCACCCGTTGTTGGAACTCGGGGATGAGTTCACGGAAATGGTCGAAGGCAGCCGAACGGTAGCCATTATTAGCATTACCCATGCCCGCCAAGGCGCCTCGCAACGAGATGGTGGTGATGTTAAAAGTACCACTCAGGGTAGTAGGCATGCCGGCATACATATACTGCACACTCTTAGCACGGGTATCAGTACGCGAGGCTGTCAGATCAATCTTCAGGTCGCGGATAGGCTCAAGCACTGCCTTTATCTGCAGGTCCTTACTGGTGTTGATATTAGCTGATGTTGATACATTATCGTTCTGCAACAACCAGCCGCGATCGAGCGCCTTATCAATATAGCCATCGCCCATCAGTCCAAAGGCGAAGTCTAATCCCGGTGCCATCAATCCATCGGTACGTTTCTGTCCTAACATATCGCCGACGTTAGGCATAAAGCCAGGCAACAGCATCGAATACTGGGTACGATAACTGATGTTCATACTGCGCAGCATCATCAGTACTCGCAGGGCACCTTTGTTGCTCTTGTTGGCCTTTTGCAGGGCGGGTATGTGATTATACAGCGTCACGAAATTCAGCGCCACGTTCATGTTTACCTGACGATTGCTGGTGATGGTGTTGCCCAGACTGGTACCATCCTCCAACTCGGTACCACGCACCCATGTATAGCGCCCCGTATAAGAAGCATCGGCATTCACCCAATCGAAGATAGGCAGTTTGTTGAGTGGCAACTGGTACGAAGCGGTTACCTGCTGCTGGTAGTCGAGCGGTGTACCCCAGTTGCGGATACTCTGTTTCACCGAGTCTTTCCAAGCCATATACTGATCGGGGTACAGGTCCTTGTTGATTGGCGTATAGGGTTCCTCAATCTCTGCACGGGTGGCCGACTGGAAGGTGAAATGCAGGTTCTTAGTGAAATCCCATCGCAACGAGAAATCACGATTCCACAGGAACTGCTCCGAGAAGGTAAGCGGCAGGTTCTGATTTTCCAGACTCTCCAGATCGCGCTCTTGTAGCTCGTAGTAGTTACGCGTCATCTCGGTGTTGAACGAGATGCTCTGTGGCAGATAGTTCAGGCCTATCGACTTGGGGAAATTGAGCCACTTCGACTTGCCCTTGAGTTTCTTAAACGGCTCCCAAGTCTTATAGACTGGTGAGTAGGTGTAGTTCAGGGCGCCACGCCACTGGTCTTCTTTCTCATAAACGGTGGTCTTTCCCGAGGTGTTACGATGGGCATGACTATACGAGAACGAGAAGTTGGCAGGATCGTAAGGCATAGGATGGCGCTTGGTTTTCAGTCCCCAGCGCAGGTTAGACAGTGCGAAGTTGGTGTTACGCGTTTTGGTCACAGCGATACTCTCGATGCTATCGCGCTCGTGCTGGTTGGCAGCACTCTCCAAGGCATCGCTCAGGCGCATATCCGAATCGAGCGGATTATAACGTGGGCGCACCTCTTCGTGACTGACTGAGTAATAGAGCGGCGCGCTGACCTTAGCCTTATCGGGGAAGAACTTTCCCAGTTCCAACTGGGTAGTAAACGAGTATTCCTTCTGGGTGTCGGTAGAGCGCTGCATCACACTCTCCTCCAGTCCGCCAAAGCCATCGCTGATATAACGTCCAGAGAGGTTTACGGTACCAAAATCTGACAGTTGCACGTTCATATTGCCCGAGGCAGCCCAACCGCCATTATTATTGGCATCCATCAGGCGCAACTCGTTCACCCACACCTCACCCGACTTCACCTGGTCGGAGATGTTACGCACACCAATCATCATCACCTTCACTTCGCCCAAAGTTGGATTACCCTGCACGCGTACCGTGTTGTTAGGTTTTCGCGGGTCGGGTTCGGAATACACCTGATTAAAGCTACCAATGCCCTGCGCCTTGGCCTGGTTACGGGCTTTCTTCAGGTTGGTAAACACATCCATGTTGATATCGAGCATGTTTTCTTCGGGCCATACTGCACGACGGTCGGCTGTGCCGTACTTGCTATAATCGCTGCGGTCGGGGGTGAGCGAGAGGGGTATCTCGTACTCGTAGTAGTTATTCTTGTAGTCGCTACCCATACGTACAAACACCGCCAACTGACCATTCTGCAACTGGGTGGCATCTGGCACCAGGTGATTGGCATGCACAAACATCTGCATGTGCTTGTACTGGCGCAGGTCGAGGTTCATGTTACGATAAACAGCCTTCGACTCACCGTGTTGCAGATTCTTCACCACCATATCGAGCGACTGCTCGTTGTTCTCCACCAGCTGGGGCTGTGAAGGGTCGGTGACACGACTGATGCCAGGAGGCAACACGTAGTTCACAGGCGTTTTATCGTTGTTTTCCTCGATATTCACAGCACTCACCTCGATGGTACCACCCTCGGCACCAGTACCTAAATTCTGCTTATACACACGCCACTCGCCACGTACCAAGTCGAGCGAACCGAAACGCAGTACGATAGGTTTCTGGAACCCCGTCATAAACATACGCATAAAGCGCACACTGGTAAAATCGCTGATACTACCCACCTTACGCTCGTAGTCGGTTAGCGGAATGCGGAACTGATACCAGTTCACACTGGTGGTATCGCCGTTACGCAACTTCACACTGCTGGTGCGCATATCGGTGATAAAACAGTCGGCAGGCGGCACGCCATTGCGGTAAGCCTCTAATATCTCAGGACTGATGCGCACCTTGTACTGGTAGTAGCGCTCATACTCGTTCAGGGTGTAATCCTGGTTGATATCCTCTACATCAGGTCCGCTCTTATAGCTGGTATCGTACGATTCTGTCTGATCCTCGGTTTCGGGCGAGTTGCCTTGTGGGTTGTTGATACGCTTGTAGCGTTCCAGGATGCTCTTACGCTCGTTGTCGAAATCAGAGCCACGATAGTAATGATAGTCGTCGCCAGCAGGGTCGTTTCGCCAAGCCTGCAGGGTACTGTCGTTGTTCACAACGCCTCCCACGGCATTCAACCACTCATGATAGGCACCATACTGTTGTTCCTCTTCATCCGTCAATCCGTTGTAACCCACATCCTGCTTTTTTCGCGAGCCGGTGGTGGTAGCAAAAGCATAGGTCTGGGTGGCCTGTACGGGTATCTTTCCCCACTGAGTAGTGGTAAAATTACTACTGTCATCCACGGGCATGCCACTCTCGTAGAATTTCTTGCCATCGCGCAGGATATCCTCGGAAATCTCGCCTAAGTTAAAATACAGATCGCCCGCATAATCCGAGGCTCTGCCCTGTTCGCGGGTGTAGATAAACGGATCGAGCAACCAGAACTCGATATACTCGATGTTAGCCTGCTCAAAGTCGTTGGTATCAATCTTACGCATCATACCACCCCATTTGGTTTCGGGCTGTTGCAGCGTACCATCGCTATTCAACCCCAACGTGAGGTTGTAAGGACCACGTTCCTGCGGATAGTAAGCCAAGTTAAGAATAGGCAGTGTTGAGGTGGCACCATTGTAGGTACTCTGGTCGCGATTGGGATACAGTTCCTTGACATACACCTCACGCACATAGTGGTTCGACAACTGGTTCAGGTCGCTCTTGATATGGGCTGGTGTGAGCGTTGAACTGCGACGGGTAAAAATGGGATCGACATTATACCACGCCAACAAGGCACGGTTATAACCACTCGAAACGCCGGTCTTATCAGCACTCTCCATAAACATCGATGGCACACTGGAGAGGGTCCACTCCTTGGGATTGCTCATATCCAGATAGCTCTTGGTATTCTCGAAGTCATCCACATACGAGGCATTGTCCTGGGTGCCACGGGCACGACCGGCTATCAACTGGGCGAACTCACCTGTAAAAGAGATATGCGAGGGCTGTTTGACATGGAGGAACGGTATCTTATTAAGCAT
Organism: Xylanibacter ruminicola; assembly: GCA_015060625.1. GTDB lineage: Bacteria > Bacteroidota > Bacteroidia > Bacteroidales > Bacteroidaceae > Prevotella > Prevotella ruminicola_D. The sequence goes on from SUYC01000013.1 coordinate 33,836, forward strand.
CGATGTGAGCCACTGCGACTCCTGTTTCCAGTTGACATTCAAGCCCCAGATGGTGTTACTCAAGGGTTCCTCACCCATCGCCACCTTCGACGTAAGTGCCTGTTCACTCAGGTGCATCAGCGTACCACCAATGGTTAAGCTCTTCGAGAGTTCGTACTCCCAGTTTACGCCTAACATGGTTTTGCGCTGCATGCCATACTCGGTGTCCGACTCGAGCGACACGTTCACGTTGGTGCCCGCATCGATGATGCTCTGATTCAGAATTGTTACCTCGCCTGCTGAGTAATCTACCGAATAATCGGAGCCCTCAGTCAGCACCACACCACCTGCCGTGACCACCACCGATCCGTGGGGCACGTTCATGGATCCCAGCGAGATGACATTGGCCGACGAGCCTTTATACTGTCCTACCAGCATGTACTTATCTTTCTCGGCTATCAGTTTAGCCACCGTTTTGGTCGAATCATACAGTTCGCTGAACACGTACTTCTCAGCCTCGGATGCCGGTAAGCCATTCTTCTGCAACTGTTTGCGCAGGTAATCGCCAAAGGGTTCGACAGATGGCAGGAACACGCGACCATCGCTCACGGTATAGCCCTCAACAAAGTCGAAATAGCCATTGGCGTGCAGTTTGTTATTGTTATCCAATCGGTCGCAACCCAACATCTTCAGGAGCGTAGTGTTTTTCACACGCTGATCGGGAATATAAGTGAGATACACACCTGCCGTATCGCTCTGGTACTTGATATCCAGACGAAACTTGGTTTTCTCGACCTTCGAAGCGAGATAATACACGTTCTTCATCATCAGCTTCCAGTTGGTCTGCGAGGGATTGTTCGACGTATTCTTCAACGACTTGACAAAGAGTGCTTTCGTCGTTTCGGTGACATCTGCAGCAAACTCGCCCACCTTGTAGGTCACGCCAGCCGCAGTAAACTCGAAAGCCACAGCCAGCACCTGATCGGTCTGAAGACCGCTCTTCAGCGAGACATAGCCCAAGGCCTTGTTAACCGAATACTCGGATGGGGTGAGCAAGCGGGCACTCGACAGTTTCTCGTAGTCGCGCCCACTCTCAAGAATGCCAGCCAGCACACTGTTGGTCTGATCGATATCACGCGCCTCGGCATACTGGTTTGTCAGGGTGTTATACAGGGTGTTAGCCGCATTGTCAGGCACGCGTTGTCCGTCCTCACCCAAATCGGTTAGTGCCACAATATTACGGGTGTTCGAGGTGGTTCCCGTTTTATTGGTCACCCAAATCTCCACACGAGTAATCTCGATACCAGTGGTAAGATTGGGCAGAGTGCTCATGGCCTGATCGTATCGGTTACGGAAAAAGTGCGCCAGGAAGAAGTGACGGTTCTCTTCGTAGTCGGCAACATCCATCTCGAAGGCAGTGGTTTGCGTACCGCCTTTCGATGAGACACTCTTCGACGACGACTTCTTCTGCGAGAGTACCGTCTGGAGTTTCAGTCGTCCGAACTGCATATCGGTACGCACACCAAACAGACTGCTGGCGCCTTTCACCAACGAGTTGTTTGACGGAAAACTGATGTTTCCAGCCTCAACCAGTTTGATAATCTCATCCTCCTTACCCTCGTATTTCAGTTTCAGGTTCTGGGCATCAAAGTCGAATGTAGCATCGGTATTGTAGTTCAGATTCATGTTCACCTTGTCGCCCACCTTACCGTTCAGGTTCAGGTTCACCTTCTCGTCGAAATCAAACGAGGTGGTCTTGCGGTTACGGATGGGCAACGAAGGGTTATCAATCTTCTTGATGTTACCACCAATCTTCAGTTCGGCGGTTCCCTGGGTTTTAATACGCACACCACCAGGCCCAAAAATCTTCTCGGCTGGTCCCAGATCGAAGTGCATATCCATCAGGTCGAACTTATCCTTACCTGCGTTCTGGGTATTCTCTTCGTTTTTCTTGTAGAAGAAATCGTGCAGGGCACGTTTCTCTACCCACTGCCGATACTCCTCGGGTGTCATCAGGATAGGCACATTCAGATACGAATCGCCCATTTTCTGTCCGATGTAATAAACATTCAGCGAGTCGTTATACTCTACCGTTTCGCGGATATTGTCGGGCATCTTCAGGTAGTTCTTCGTCTGCGCATACGCTCCCGCGCACGCGAACAAAGCCACCATCAACAATCCCACAATCCGCTTCATATCCAAAGATAATTGGCACGAATTACACGAATTAACACGAATAATTATATTCGCGACATAAATTCGTGAAATTCGTGTAATTCGTGCCAATATTTATCACTTGATTTGCTTAAGGGCGAGTTTTACGACTTCCTCAACAGGGGCATTGGGTTGCGACTGCAGGATTTGAAGCACCACTTTTTGTGTGGGGGCTGGGGCAAAACCAAGCATGGTGAGTGCTGCAATAGCCTCGTCCTTTACCTGGTTGTTTACCGGTGCCGCTATCTGTCCACCTGCCGGAATCTCGTCCGAGATACCCAGTGTCACAATCTTATCCCTCAGGTCAACGATAATACGCTGGGCCGTCATCTTACCGATACCCTTAATGCCCTGTATCAACTTGGCATTGCCTGTTGATATGGCATTGCAAAGCTCGGCCACACTCATGCCCGAAAGCATCATACGTGCCGTGTTGGCACCTACCCCACTCACGGTTATCAACAACAGGAACATCTCGCGTTCCTTCTTGTTTACAAAACCAAACAACACATGAGCATCCTCGCGAATAGCCTCATACACATAGAGTTTCACCTCTTTCTTTCCTTGAATACTGCTAAACGTATTCAGCGATATGTTCAGACCGTAACCTACACCAGCTGCCTCGATAGTGGCTAAAGCAGGGGTTAACTCGGTCAATTCTCCCTTAATGTATTCTATCATAACTTACTATTTTGTATATATACATTTAATTAAACGGAGAAACCTTACAGTTTATTGTATTTTTAGGCAAGAAAGTTTTAATTCGTCACAAATTGAAAGTTTTTAGATAATTTTCACGTCAAATAGTTACGCGATTTAAGATAAAAGCATTACTTTTGCAACCGCAAACATTGGAATAATCATCAAAAGAATAAATAAAACATGAAAAAAATCAGAGCAGCCGTAGTTGGTTACGGCAATATCGGTAAGTATGCGCTTGAGGCTCTCGAGACCGCTCCCGATTTTGAAGTAGCAGGCATCGTGCGTCGCAATGGCGCAGAGAACAAGCCCGCCGAGCTGGCACAGTATGAGGTTGTAAAGGATATCCGCGACCTGAAAGATGTAGATGTAGCTATCCTTGCAACCCCCACACGTAGCTGTGAGGAATATGCAAACCAGATTCTGCCATTGGGCATCAACACTGTTGACTCTTTCGACATCCACACACAGATTCGTGGCTATCGTGAGCGCCTGATGAAGTTGAACAAGGAGACTAACACCGTTAGTGTGATTGCTGCAGGATGGGACCCAGGTTCTGATTCTATCGTACGTACCCTGATGCAGAGCTTGGCTCCAAAGGGTCTGAGCTACACCAACTTCGGTCCTGGTATGTCGATGGGCCACAGTGTATGTGTTCGTTCTAAGGAGGGTGTGAAGAATGCCTTGAGCATGACCATCCCCTTGGGCGAGGGTATTCACCGCCGTATGGTATATGTAGAGTTGGAAGAGGGCGCTAAGCTCGAAGAGGTAACCAAGGCTATCAAGGCCGATCCTTACTTCGCTTCTGACGAGACACACGTGTTCCAGGTAGAGAGCGTTGATGATGTACGCGATATGGGACATGGTGTAAACTTGGTACGCAAGGGTGTGAGCGGTAAGACTCAGAACCAGCGTCTGGAGTTCAACATGAGCATCAACAACCCAGCCCTCACCGGTCAGGTTCTGGTTAATGTGGCTCGTGCTTCTATGCGTCTTGAACCAGGATGCTACACCATGGTAGAGATTCCTGTGATTGACATGCTGCCTGGTGACCGTGCCGATTTAATTGAACACTTAGTTTAATTTAAACACAGAGGTACAAAGACACAAAGAATTATAATAAGGACTCTGTACCTCTGTATCTCTGTGTTGAATATTATTTTATGAAGTGAACATTGCGATTTTTGTTTCTGGCAGTGGTACAAACTGCGAAAACCTGATTAAATATTTTGCTGGCTCCGAGCGTGTAAACTGCGCGCTCGTAGTCAGCAATAAGTTTGATGCCTACGCCCTGGTCCGTGCCGAGCGCCTAGGCGTGCCAACAGCTGTAACACCTAAAGCTGAATTGAACGACCCTAACGTGATGCTGCCTTTGCTGAAGAAATACAGCATCGACTTTATCGTACTGGCAGGTTTTCTGCCTTTAGTGCCTAACTTCTTGATCGACGCCTATCCCCATCGCATCATCAATATCCACCCTGCCCTTCTGCCCAAATATGGCGGCAAAGGCATGTGGGGGCATCATGTGCATGAGGCTGTGAAAGAGGCTGGCGAGACCGAGACAGGTATGACCGTACACTGGGTAACCCCCGTATGCGATTCAGGTGAGATTATCGCCCAATACAAAGTGGCCCTCTCGCCCGAAGACACCGTCGATGACATCGCCGAAAAAGAGCACCTATTAGAAATGAAATACTTCCCCAAGGTCGTCGAAGAAATACTGAAAACGCTGTAGAGATTAATCTACAGCGTTTTTTAGTATCTCAGAGAGTGTTGGATGGATGTGCACCATATCGGCCAGTTCGGCGATGGTGGTGTTTTTACACATCAGTACACTGACTTCTTGGACGATATCTGCCGAATGTGCACCATAGGCGTGACAGCCTAAGATTGCACCATCATCAGGTGATACAAATAACTTCAGCATGCCTTCGGTTTCGTTCATCGCCATAGCTTTACCATTAGCACGCCAGAACGATTTCTTACACTCGTAGGCGATACCCTGCGCCTTGAGCTGGTCTTCGGTAGGACCAACACAAGCGGCCTCGGGTTCTGTAAAGATAGCGGCAGGCATGATATCAAAGCGGATATGGTCTTGCTTACCGATAATCTGGTTCACTACATGGACGGCCTGCATCTCAGCGGCATGAGCCAGCATCTGACGGCCATTCACATCGCCAATGGTATAGATGGGCAATGGATGTTGGATGGTGGGTGTTAGTTGATAGTTTTCATCCACAGGGATGGCACCGTTTGGAGCTAGTTCTACACCTATCGTCTCAAGACCTAGGCCCTCGGTACGAGGCTTGCGACCAGTAGCCATCAGGACAACATCGGCATCGATATCAGCGATATCCTCAACGGCAGTCTTCATCTTGAAAGTAATACCGCCTTTCTCAAGATACTTGCGCAGACGCTTGGCGATATCGCTATCAAGGGCAGGCAGACACTCCTTCAAATATTCAATCACCGTCACCTCCGAGCCGAAACGGTTGAACACACTTGCGAACTCCATACCTATCACACCGGCACCAATGATAGCGAGGCGTTGGGGCAGGGTTTCGAGATTCAACAATCCTGTAGAGTCAACCACACGAGGATCTGTATCAACTCCTTTTATCGGCAGCCATTTGGTTTCAGAGCCAGTGGCGATGATAATGGGAACCTTCCCCACCCCCTCTAACAGGAGGGGAGTTGTTGCAAAACTTGCTTTCTCGCGAACCAGTGTGATGTTCGGATGCGAGAGGATGGTTTCCACACCTTGACGCAACTGCGGCACCACGGTAGCCATACGTTCGCGGGCCTCAGCGAACGAGGCACTGTGCACGTAAGTTTTGGTTGGAATACAACCCACATTCAGACAGGTACCACCCACCTCTGAGCCTTCGAAGATAACCACCTTCAGGCCCTGCTTGGCGGCATATTCAGCGGCGCGGTACCCACCAGGGCCCGCACCGATGATAATCAAATCCACTTTATCCATTGAACTTTGAACTTTATGCCTCAGTCTTTAATTGACGGAAAGTCGTCACTGGATGTTTGGCGGCGAGGACATCATCCACACGTCCGATAGGGGTATCGTGAGGCGCTGTCTTCACCAACTCAGGATTCAGCTTTGCCTCCTCGGCGATCTGTCGCATCACAGCAATAAAGCCATCCAGTGTCTCCTTACTCTCGTTCTCCGTAGGTTCTATCATCAGACTCTCATGGAAGAGCAACGGGAAATAGATGGTGGGTGCATGATAACCATAATCCAGCAGTCGCTTGGCCACATCCATCGTGGTGACACCCGTCGATTTATCCTTCAGTCCGTCGAACACGAACTCATGACAACAGATGGTATCGATAGGCAACTCATAGGCATCCTTCAGGCATTCCTTGATGTAGTTGGCATTGAGCACAGCCAGCGGCCCAACCTCTTTGACATGCTCACGCCCCAACGAGAGGATGTAAGCATAGGCACGCATCATCACGGCATAGTTGCCCTGATAGGGCGACACGAATGGGAAGCAATCCTGCAGTCCCTCACGGACACCCACCGGACCACTGCCAGGACCACCACCACCATGAGGCGTTGAGAATGTCTTGTGCAGATTGATATGCATCACATCAAAGCCCATATCACCAGGACGACAAGCACCCAGCATCGGGTTGAGATTAGCACCATCATAATACATCAGTCCGCCACAGCCGTGGATAAGTTGGGCAATCTCGGGAATGCTGGTTTCAAAGAGTCCCAAAGTGTTGGGATTGGTCATCATCATGGCGGCGATAGTGGGGCCTTCTTGGCCCACAAGGCGCTCTAAATCTTCAAGATCGACCAGCCCATTCGGGCTAGATTTCACCTCAATGATTTCCAGGCCACAAACGGCAGCCGAAGCTGGGTTGGTGCCGTGGGCACTATCGGGCACAATCACCTTTTTGCGCTGCAAGTCGCCACGCCCGCGGTGATAGTTATCGATAGTCATCAGTCCCGTCAGTTCACCATGCGCTCCGGCATAGGGTTTAAAAGTAAAGTGAGCCAATCCCGTCAGCGCGCAGAGCGACTTTTCCAACAGGGTTACCAAAGCCTGCGCACCACGTACCGTTTCGGCAGGCTGTTCTGGGTGCAGATGCTGGAACTGTGGCAGGGCAGCCATCTCCTCGTTGATTTTGGGATTGTACTTCATGGTACAAGAGCCCAAGGGGTAGAAGCCCGTATCCACACCAAAGTTATTATTGGAGAGATTGGTGTAATGGCGCACCACGGTGAGCTCGTCGCACTCAGGCAACTGCGCCTCTTCGGCACGCTGTATCTCAGCAGGAATCTCGTAATTGCCAAAGCGATTCTTTGGCAGACTGTAGCCTTTGCGCCCCTCCTTAGAGAGTTCAAAGATCAAGTTTCCATATAGTCGGTTATTCATAAGGCAGCAATCTTTACGAGGTTATCAATTTCTTCCTTGGTACGCTTCTCGGTAACGGCAAACAGAATGCCATCTTCGCACTTCACACCACCCAAGAACCCTGCATCAATGAAACGCTGGTAGAGAGTGTCGATATCACCATCGTACTTCACTAAGAACTCATTGAAGAAAGGCTTTTCATACGCCAACGAGAAACGCCCCGTCTTCAGTAGTTCGTCACACAGATAGTGGGCACCGGCATAAGAGAGTTGGGCAGCCTCCTTCATGCCCTGTTTTCCCATCAGCGAGAGATAGATAGTCACAAAGAGTGCCATCAGACTCTGGTTAGAACAGATATTCGAAGTGGCCTTCTGGCGACGGATATGCTGTTCGCGGGCCTGCAGGGTGAGCACGAAAGCTCGCTGCCCCCGGTTATCCTGAGTCATACCAACAATACGCCCTGGCATCTTTCTGATGAGTTTTTCCGTGCAACACATATACCCCACGTACGGACCGCCAAACTGCATGGGGATACCTAAACTCTGACCATCGCCCACTGCGATATCAGCCCCCCACTCGCCAGGTGTCTTCAGCACCGCCAAGTCGGCAGCCACACTATCCATAATGAAGAGTGCCTTATGCTCATGACAAGCCTCAGCAAAACCGGTAAAGTCCTCTACGATACCATACACGTTGGGCTGTTGAACGACGACGCCGGCAACATTGCCAGTTGAGAGTTGAGTGTTTAGTGTTGAGAGATCAGTCACGCCATCCTTTGTTGGGATGGTTTCCAATTCGATACCTTTATGCAGGGCATAAGTGTCGAGCACGCGGCGGGTTTTGGGATTCAGAGCGGCCGACACCAGCACCTTGTTTTGTTTTTTACCAGCAGCCACAGCCATCATCATCGCCTCGGCACAGGCGGTAGTACCGTCGTACATCGAGGCATTCGAGATGTCCATGCCTGTCAGTTCGGCCATCATACTCTGGTATTCAAAGATATAATGCAGGGTACCTTGTGAGATCTCTGCCTGGTACGGGGTGTACGAGGTGAGAAACTCTGAGCGCTGCAACAGACTGGGTATCACAGATGGCATATAGTGGTCATAGACACCATAGCCGGCGAAGCAGGTGAGCTGCTGGTTCTGCGATGCCAGCTTGGCGAAGGTATCGCGCACCTCGAGTTCGCTCATCTCCGAGGGCAACTGGTAGTCGCCCTTAAAGCGGATGCTGTCTGGTATCTGAGCATAGAGTCCGTCGAGGTCTTTCACCCCCACCTTCTCCATCATCGCCTGCAAGTCATCCGTCGTATGCGGAAAATACTTATAATCCATAGTTTATATTTTTGGCACGGATTACTTCTCGCAGAAGGCTGCGTAATCAGCAGCCGACATCAGGTTGTCGAGCTCGGTCTTGTCGCTGAGTTCCACTTTGATAATCCAGTTCTCAAAAGCATCCTGATTGATCAGCTCGGGCTGGTCGTCGAGGGCTTCGTTCACCTCTACCACCGTACCGCTGACAGGCGAATACAGGTCGCTGGCAGCCTTTACGCTCTCTACGGCGCCAAACTCCTCACCAGCTTCCACCTCATCATCCACATCAGGCATATCCACATACACCACATTACCCAGTGCGTTCTGCGCATAGTCGGTGATACCGATAAAACCAAAATTACCTTCTACTCTTACATATTCGTGCGACTCTGAGTAGTAGAGTCCTTCAATTACTTTTGCCATAATCTTTATAGTTTTAATTTTTCAATTCTTCAACTCTTCTTATAACTCTTGTTATAAAATTGCTTTTTTACCACTTTGCCAGGGAATACCTTCTTACGGATCTGAATCTGCACTTCGGTATCCAGTTTAGCATACTCTGCATCTACCAGCGCCATGCACACGCTCTTATCAGTAGAGAGGGTGTGATAACCCGTTGTCACCTCACCGATAGGTTCGCCTGCCATATTCAGCACGGTATAGCCATGACGGGGGATAGCCTTATCGGCCAGTTCGATGCCTACCAGTTTCTTGGCGGGCCCTTCAGCCTTCTGTCTGGCCAGCGCCTCCTTACCGATAAACTCAGCTTTGTCGAGTTTTACAAACATGCCCAGACCAGCCATGATAGGTGTGATATTCTCCGAGAGTTCGTCGCCATAGAGCGGCAGTCCCACCTCGAAGCGCAGTGTGTCGCGACATCCCAGTCCGCAGGCCTGCACACCAGCAGCAATCAACTTATCCCAACATTCACGGATATAGTCGTGCGAGGCATAGATTTCAAAGCCGTCCTCCCCAGTATAGCCTGTACGCGAGATGATAACTTGGGTGGTGGGTGATGGGTGGTGGGTGATGGTTATTTGTTTGCAGGTGTAGAAAGTGAGTTCGGCACAAGGCAGACCCAATACCGTTTCAACGGCATGCTCAGCTTCAGGACCTTGCACCGCTATCTGACCATAATAGTCGGAACGGTTCTGCAGGTCGATATCAAAGCCTGCGGCATGCTCCAGCATCCAGGCCCAGTCCTTATCGATATTGGCAGCGTTGATAACCAGGAAGAAATCGTTCTCTCCCATCTTATACACCAGCAGGTCATCTACCGTACCACCATTCTCGTAGCACATCATACCATAGTAAATCTTACCTATAGGGGCACCAGCCACATCGTTGGTAAAGATATGTTGCACATAGCGCTCAGCATCAGGCCCCTTTACGGTTACCTCACCCATGTGACTCACATCAAAGAGGCCCACATGCTCTCTGACAGCCATGTGCTCAGGAGCGATACCAGCCATCTGGTAGAGCAAGGGCATATCGAAGCCGCCGAATGTCACCATCGTAGCCCCCAACGACAGATGCTTGTCGTATAAGCAGGTACGCTTTTCTTTCTTTTCAAGTTCTTGTTTGATTGCCATAGATTATTGTTTATTTTAGAATTGTTATTGTATCAAATGAATGAATTCAGATTTCAGGTAGCCTTGTTCTATCGTCTCTATCTCCTTGACTTGCTCATCGGTGAGCAACAGTTCACCTTCGCAGAGCGTGCTGCGTATCAGCGCCTTCACCTCATCGAGCGTCAGGTTCACATGATCTTTCAGGAGCGTGATGCGCTGCCGCACGCTCTGGATGCCTTTCTTCTCCAGTTTCTCCGGGCCTGGTGTGATAGCATTGAGCATGTGCGTCATATCAGTATCATAGAGCATGGTGCTATGCACGATAGCCCTGCCTGGCAACTGATAATAAGCCGTGCCGCACACCTTCCGTTCGCCTATCATGATGTCGTTATGACTGGTGCCTGTGGCCTCAACACCCATCTTGCGCAGCACCAACAGCATCATCTGCACAAACCTGTTGAAGGTGTAGCCCACCTGGTCGCCATCGCTCACATAGGATAGCATCAGATTGTCCATATCAGCATACACGCAACCGCCCCCACTCTTACGCCTGTACATATTTATATGGTGCTGGCGACAGTAATCCACGTTCACCTCATTCTCCAGCACCTGGTTACGTCCGAAAATCACGCTGGGTGCCACCTGCCACATAAAAAAGCAGTCGGGCTCGTTCAGATGCTTGGCCACATACTCCTCCATGGCCAGATAGAAAGAAAGCTGGCGGGTTTTGTTAGTAGGTAAGGCTATATATTTCATATTGGTAGAGTATAGTCGTTAAAACTTTCTGCAAAAATATGAAGAAATTATGTAACCGCCAAAGGTTTTCTTCTAAAATATGCTAAAAGGGGAACTATTGTCCCCCTAAGCGTTCGAAGTATGGGATGATGTCATCCCAAGTCTTGAAGGTATCAGAGCCGAACTCTATCAGCGTGGCCATGCCATCAACCTTGTGTGTATCAATCAGATAATCACCATAGAGCAGATGCTTCTGATTCGTAAAAATGGTATGTCCGTAGGCAGGCACGTTGACATATTCATAGAGCCAGGCATTCACATCGGCATAATCCTTGGCATCTACTGTAGCAGGAGCCACGAAATAGAGCTGGTAGGTTTCGAGCAGTTGACGGATGGCTTTCTGCGACGAGCTGCGCGGTTTGCCATACTGATCGATGAGCGAACTGGTGCTGATATACACGATGGGACGCTCTCGGCCTTCTTGCTTATCGCTGACCCAACGGATGACAGGCACCACCGAATGCATGAACGAGCCGTCGTTCATACGGTGCTCGCCATGAAAACGAACGGCCTGCTGGTAGTGATTGCGAAACAGGTCGTAGGTGTTCACCGTCGTATCCTCGTCGCCAAAGAGGCCCCAGACATGCTGCTGCTCGGCTTCGCTGGTATCGGCAAAACACTTCTCGGTGATATCTTTATACTCCTTGACCAGGGCCTTGGTGACGATAAAGTCCTGCACACCATCCTGACGAGGGTTCTGAAAATGCTGGGCACCTATCATGCCGTGCTCTTTCATGGTGTCGCCCATCTGCATGGCAGGGTTCACCAATATGCGGTCATAGCCATGCAGCATCTCGGCATACATGCCACCCATGGAGGTGCCGATAATCAGGTCGGGCTTCTCGGTTTCACACATATTATATAATAAGGTCATCGCCTCTTCGGGGTGGATAGGCAGGTCGGGGGCTATCACCTCGGCCTCGGTCAACACCTCACGTATTCGGGTGACGGTACCACTCTGACCCGACGAGCCAAAGCCGTGCACATACATCACTTTTTTTCCTTTAAATAAATCCATCATGGTGCAAAAGTACAAAATTACGGCCAAAAAATTTGCACAAAACAAAATTATTTGTATCTTTGCAAGCAAATTTTCATATTAACAATCAACATTTTAAATGTAGGATTATGAAAAAGTATTTAGCAGAAATGGTGGGCACAATGGTGCTCGTGTTGATGGGCTGCGGTGTAGCCGTGAGTCTGGGTTGTGATCCTGTTAACAACATCCCCGCTGTGGTGGGCACGGCTTTTGCCTTCGGCCTCTCAGTAGTGGCCATGGCTTATACCATCGGTGGTATCAGCGGTTGCCACATCAATCCAGCCATCACCATGGGATGCTATCTGAGCGGACGTATCAGCGGAAAAGACTGCGGCATGTACATCCTGTTCCAGGTCATCGGTGCCTTTATCGGTTCTCTGCTATTGTATATACTCACGGAGAATGTGCCAGGCCTTGAGGGCACTGGTGCCAACGACCTGCAGGCCAACGTGAGCATGCTGGGCGGACTGCTGGCTGAGATTATCTTCACTTGTGTGTTCGTGCTCGTGGTATTAGGTGCCACCGCCAAGACCAATGGTGCTACCAACAACTTTGCCGGACTGGCTATCGGTCTTGCGCTCGTTTTGGTTCACCTGGTTTGCATCCGCTACACGGGCACATCAGTTAACCCTGCCCGTTCTATCGCTCCTGCCTTCTTCGAGGGTGGCTCGGCATTGACTAATCTGTGGATATTCATCGTGGGTCCATTCGTAGGTAGTGCATGCGCTGCCGGCATCTGGAAACTCATTGACATTAAAAAATAAAAGAATAAAAGATTAAAGATTATAGTGAAACAAAACAACGGACTTTTTAAGGCAAACGGCGCCAACTATTTGGTGCCGTTTGTATTGATTACAACTCTCTTTTTTTTGTGGGGATTTGCAAGAGCTATCCTAGACGTACTCAACAAGCATTTCCAGAACGAGATGCACATCAGCATCACGCAGTCGAGCCTCATCCAGGTGACCACCTACATGGGCTACTTCCTGATGGCCATCCCTGCAGGACTGTTTATTAACCGCTTCGGCTATCGTCGTGGCGTAGTATTCGGATTGCTACTGTTTGGTTTGGGCTCATGGTTGTTTGTGCCTTGTACCGAGGCAGGCACCTTAGATGCCTACCTGTTTGCGCTGTTCATCATCAGCGTGGGCTTGGTATTCCTGGAGACTGCTGCCAACCCTTACGTCACAGAACTAGGCGGCAAGGAAACGGCCTCCAGCAGATTAAACCTCTCACAGTCGTTCAATGGTCTGGGTTGCCTGTTTGCCACTTTTGCCGTGGGCCAGTTCCTGTTCAGCAATGGTGGCGGAAACATTGCTATACCCTATGTCATCTTAGGTGCAGTGGTGTTAGTGATAGCCTGCATTTTTGCGCGTGTAAAACTGCCTGAAATCAAGCATAACGACGGATTGGAAGAGAAAGCCAAGTATGGTCGCGAGCCATTGAAGCGCATCTGGAGTCATAAATATTTTGTCTATGGTCTCATCGCCTTACTGTCTTACGAGGTAGCCGAGATTTCTATCAACAGCTATTTCATCAACTATGTTACGGGCATGGGGTGGATGGACGACCGCACGGCCTCGATGGTGCTGACGGGTGCTCTGGCATTCTTCATGGTGGGCCGTTTTGTAGGCAGTTTTATCATGCGCTGGCTGCCAGCCGAGCACATGCTGCTTATCTGCGGTTGTGGTTGCGTGCTGTGCATCATGGCAGTGCTCATGAATTTCGGCCGTCTGTCGCTGATAGGTCTGCTGGGCAACTATCTGTTCGAGGCCATTATGTTTCCCACCATTTTCTCGCTGGCTGTTCGTGGATTAGGTTCACTCACCAAGAGTGCTTCCAGCATTCTGATGATGACGCCTGTGGGCGGATGCGGCTTCCTGCTGGTAGGTATCATAGCCGATGCTACCGACATGGTAGTGCCCTTCATCATCCCCTTGCTCTGCTATATCGTGGTAGCTCTCTACGGCTTCGGCCTCAGCGTCCACCGCGAAGAGAAAGGCTTGCTCGATTAGTACCATTTTAAAATCACACTCGAAACAATTAACTAAAAGATGAAGAAAAGACTACTACTTCTATGTTTACTGCTGGCTATTATCAACACCATGCGAGCCTGCGACAAACTGAATCTGGAGGCGTACTGCCAACAGATAGACCATGCCATAGCACACTCGGCCGACTATGTGGCTGCACACGAAAAGAAAATCGGCGAAGCCAAAAGGGCACTGGATTTCGAAACATCACCCAAAAACAAATACCAGATCAATTTCAAGTTGTATGAGCTCTACAAAGCGTTTGTAAGTGACTCGGCCATGTACTACCTGACAGAGTGTATTAAGTTGGCCGACCAGTTGGGCGACAAATCGGGCTCAGTGAAATGTCGTGCGCTGATGGCTATCAGATGTTCGAACATCGGTATGTATGACGAAGCACTCAACACGCTCGACTCGATTAATCCAGCAGGCATAGACACCCTTTCATTAGGCATCTATTATGAGGCCTACAACAATGTGTATAGCGAGTTGGCTTACTACACCCGACTGGAGCACATGCGACAGACTTATCAAGCCAAAGCCGACCATTACAAGAAACTGATGATGGAGATACTGCCGCCTACGTACGAGACACGCTTCTTGCGACTGGAGCAGCAGGCTCAGGTGGAAGGGAAACTGGATGAGGCCATGAGAATCAACGACGAATGGCTCAAGACGGTAGAACCAGGCAGTCATCCCTATGCACTGGTGGCACTATACCGCTACATTGAATACAAGCTGCAGGGCAACAAACCCCAGATGATGCACTGGCTGGTGGAATCGGTGCTGGCCGACATCCGTAATGCGGCTATGGACCAAGGTTCTATGTGGGAACTGGCCAACGAACTGATGCTGAACGGCGATATTGATAAAGCATCGAGCTACATCAGTTTTACCAGCGACTGCGCCAACCGCTACGGCTCGCGCCAACGTAACTGGCAGATAGCACCACTGCTGACCACCATCGCCAAGAACTACAAAGCTAAGAGCGAACATACCACCAGTCAATTGCGCATGCTGGTGGTAGCCATCAGTCTGCTGCTGTTGCTGCTCTTGGGCGTACTGTTCTTCCTGCGCCGCCGCAACCTGCAGTTGGATGCTGCCCGAATGGCACTGAAAGGGAAGAACGACGAGCTGGCCACCGCTAACAGTCAACTGGCCACACAAACCGAAAAGTTGTCAACGCTTAATTCTCAACTCTCAACTCTCAACTTTCTGAGAGTAACCGCGTAAAAGAGGAGTATATCGGACGCTTTATGAGTCTGTGCTCGCAGTATATCGACAAGTTGGACGACTATCGCAAGATGGTGAACAAGAAGATGAAGAACAAGGAGCTGGAGGATTTGTTCCGTATATCGAAATCTACCGAGCTGAAAGAGAAAGAGCTGGAAGAGTTGTATCAGAACTTCGACTCAGTGTTTCTGCACCTGTTTCCCAACTTTGTGAACGACTTTAATGCCCTGCTGCAAGACGACATGCAGGTACACCCCAAGGAGGAGAACCGACTGACCACAGAAATAAGAATTTTTGCCCTAATTCGACTGGGCATCGAAGACTCGTCGAAGATTGCGGAATTCCTGCATTACAGTGTCAACACCATCTATAATTATCGTGCGCGTATCAAAAACGGCGCACTTGACAATCGCGAGAGTTTCGAACGACGTATCAAGCAGTTAGGTAACATACAATAGCATCTTACAGTTAACAAAATATTATAAAAAAATTGAAATAATCCACTAATTGGCGGTTAAATTCTACTAACCGTCAATTTTTTGTCTATTTTATTTGGAAGTTATCGATAAACTTATTACCTTTGCCGACGAAATCAATTATGATTGGGATGAAGAAAAAATTAGTTGTATTAAGTATGTTGATGCTGACGCTGACGATATCAGCTCAGAAAAAATGGACCATGCAAGAATGTATCGACTATGCCATGGCAAACAACATAACTCTGCAGAAATCAAAACTGCAGAAGCAGAGTGCAACCGAAGACCTGAAGGGCTCGAAGGCTGCATTGCTGCCTACTCTGAACGCATCTACCAACCAGAGCGTGGGCTACCAGCCCTGGAAGGATTCGGGCGTATCTACTGTTACTAACGGTATGGTAAACACCAAAGTTGACAAATCCTATTATAATGGTTCGTATGCTGTTAACGCTCAATGGACTGTTTGGAACGGCAACCGAAACACCAATACCATCAAGCTGAACAAGATAAGCGAAGACGAAGCCGAACTGCAAAGCAAGGAAACAGCCAACAGCATTCAGGAGCGTATAGCCCAGCTATACACCCAGATTCTGTATTTGGCCGAGAACGTAAAGGTGAACGAGCAGATGCTGGAAACCGCCAAGAAAAACGAGGAGCGCGGACAGGAGATGGTGAACGTAGGTAAAATGAGCAAGGCCGACCTGGCCCAGTTGAGTGCTCAGCGAGCCACCGACGAGTATAATATTGTAGAAACGCGCAGTCAGCTGTTGAACTACAAACTGCAACTGAAACAGTTGTTGGAGATTACCGATGAAACGGACTTTGACGTGGCTATCCCAGAGATTTCCGACACGATGGTATTGAAAGAGGTGCCCACCCTGCAGGGTGTTTACGAGCAGGCACTGCTGAACCGTCCTGAAATTGAGCGTTCTAAGTTAGCCATCAAGAGCAGCGACGTGAACCTCTCGGTAGCAAAAGCCGGTTGGCTGCCCACCGTTAGTATGACAGGTAGCTTTGGCACCAGCACCAACTCACTGAATTCGAACGGCTGGGGCAAGCAGATGAAGACCAACTTTGATGCAATGGCAGGTGTTTCGGTTAGTGTACCCATCTATGATGGCAGATCTACCAAGACTTCGGTGAACAAGGCCAAGATTCAACAGTTGTCGGCTCAGCTCGATCTGTTAGATCAACAAAAGACGCTCTACTCTACTATTCAGGAGTACTGGTTGAATGCTCAAACCAACCAGCAGAAGTACAAGGCCGCCAGCGCAACTGTTGAGAGCGAGCAACTGAGTTACAACCTGCTACAGGAGCAGTTCCGTTTGGGACTGAAGAACATCGTGGAACTGATGACTGGTAAGGACAACCTGCTCTCGGCTCAGCAGAACCAGTTGCAGTCGAAGTATCAGACCATCTACAACCAGCAGATGCTGAAGTTCTACGAAACGGGAGAGATGTGATAATAGATAATTAGGAATTGAGAGATATGAAAAAGATCGGTAAGAAAGGATGGATTGGTATCGGCATCGTGGCCGTTATCGTGATTGTTGCCCTGGTAAAATGCACTGGCGGCAAGAAAGAAGAGAAGATTAGCTTTGATACCGCAAAGGTAGAGAAAACAAATATCCAGACCAGCATTACAGCTACTGGCACCATCGAGCCTGTAACCAGCGTAACCGTTGGTACACAGGTGAGTGGTATCGTGAGTCATCTGTATGTAGATTACAACAGCGTAGTCAAGAAGGGACAGGTGATTGCCGAGTTGGACCGCACCAACCTGATAAGTGAGCTGAACACCGCCAAGGCTAACTTGAGCAGTGCACAAAGCTCGTTGAACTATCAGCTGAGTAATTATAATAGGTATAAGGAACTGTACAATAAGGGACTGGTAAGTGCCGATGAGTTTGAGAGTGCCCGACTGCAGTATCTGCAAGCCAAAGAGCAGGTGAGCACCTCGAAAGAGAGTCTGCAACGCGCACAAACAAACCTGGGTTATGCCACCATCACATCGCCTATCGATGGTGTCATCCTGTCGAAATCTGTTGAAGAAGGTCAGACTGTAGCTGCCTCGTTCAACACCCCAGAGCTGTTTGTGATTGCACAAGACCTGACCGACATGCGTGTGATTGCCGACATCGACGAAGCCGACATAGGTGGCGTAAAGGAGGGACAGCGCGTGAGCTTTACCGTAGATGCCTTCCCCGACGACCAGTTCGAAGGTCGCGTAACACAGGTTCGTCAGCAGGCCACTACCGAGAGTAACGTAGTGACTTACGAGGTGGTGATTTCGGCCCCCAACAACGACTTGAAATTGAAACCTGGTTTGACTGCCAACGTCACCATCTTCACTTTGGAGAAGAACGACGTATTGGCCGTACCTGCCAAGGCACTGCGATTCCACCCCAACGAGGCATTGTTGCAGGAGGGTGAGACTATTGAGGATTGCGAGGGCGACCACAAACTATGGACCAAAGAAGGAACTGTATTCAAGGCTCATCAGGTTGAGATTGGTACCAGCAATGGTATCATGACCGAGATTACCGGCGGCATCAAGGTTGGTACAGAGATTCTGACCGACTTTAACATCAGCGGCGGTACTGCCGACGCTGAGCAGCAGCAGGCCAACCCATTCATGCCACGCCCAAGAAATAATAACAAACAGAATGGAAACGGCGGCGGAAATGCACCGCAGAGAAAATAATCCGTGTGAATCCGTGAAATCCGTGCCAAAATTATGAAAGAAGAGAAGAGAGTAGTTATTGAACTGCAGAACGTTAAGCGCTACTTCCAAGTGGGCAGTGAGACGGTGAAAGCCTTGCGAGGCGTCTCGTTCAAGATTTACGAGGGCGAGTTCGTTACCATCCAAGGCACATCGGGATCTGGTAAGAGTACACTGCTTAATCAGTTGGGGTGTCTTGACACGCCTACCAGCGGCGAATACCTGCTGGATGGTATTGCTGTGCGCACCATGTCGAAGACACAGCGTGCCAAACTGCGCAACCGCAAGATTGGCTTTGTGTTCCAGAATTACAATCTGCTGGCCAAAACCACAGCTTTGGAGAATGTGGAACTGCCACTGATGTATAACTCAGAGATTTCGGCCTCGGAGCGTCGCCGTAAAGCCATGGAAGCCCTGAAGGCCGTGGGACTGGAAGACCGCATGTATCACAAGTCGAACCAGATGTCGGGAGGTCAGATGCAGCGTGTAGCCATTGCCCGTGCGCTGGTTAACGATCCAGCAGTGCTGTTGGCCGACGAGGCCACAGGTAACCTCGACACCCGTACATCGTTCGAGATGCTGGTACTGTTTCAGGAACTTTACAAACAAGGTCACACGATTATCTTTGTGACCCACAACCCTGAGATAGCCGAGTATTCGAGTCGTAATATCAATCTGCGCGATGGCAAGATTCGCGAGGATACCATCAATACTCATATCAAGTCGGCAGCCGAGGCACTGGCACAGTTACCCGCTCCGCAGGACGATTAAAAATTAAGAATTAAGAAAAAAAAAGAGATGAATATTCTCAATTTATTTAAAGTTAGTCTGAAGGCCGTAGCGAACAATAAGATGCGCTCGTTCCTGTCGATGCTGGGTATCATCATCGGCGTGGCAGCAGTGATTATCATGATGAGCATCGGTCAGGGCTCGAAGGAGAGCATTCGTGCCGAACTCTCAACAATGGGTACCAACCTGCTGACCATCCGTCCTGGTGCCGATATGCGAGGTGGTGTGCGACAGGATCCGTCGAGCATGCAGACACTGAAGATGGCCGACTACGAGCGTATTGTTCGTGAGAAGCGTTTTGTTACCAAGGTATCGCCCGAGGTGACAGCCAGCGGTCAGGCCATCTATGGCAGTAAGAACACCAACGCCTCGATGTATGGCGAATCGATAGACTATCTGGATATCCGACTATGGACTATCGAAGAAGGCGAATGTTTTACTGAGGAGGACATCAAAAAAGCCTCGAAAGTATGCGTGGTAGGTGCCACCATCGTAAAAGAACTGTTTGGCGAGGGTGCCGAGTGTATCGGCAAAACCATCCGCTTCAAGAGTATCCCCATGCGTATTGTGGGTGTACTGAAGTCGAAGGGCTACAACTCATGGGGCATGGACCAGGACAATGTGATTATTGCCCCCTACACCACCGTGATGAAACGTATTGCTGCCCAGACCTATTTCTCGAGTATCGTTTGCTCGGCTGTAACCGAGGAACTGAGCGATGCTGCCATCGAGGAACTCACACAGATACTGCGCAACAACCACAAGCTGAAGGAGGATGCCGACGACGACTTCACCATCCGCTCACAGGCAGAAATGATGGAGACCATGTCGAGTACGATGGACACCGTCACTATCATTCTGGTTGTGGCAGCAGCCTTCTCGCTATTGGTAGCGGGCATTGGTATTATGAACATTATGCTGGTAAGTGTAACCGAGCGCACCAAGGAGATTGGACTGCGCATGGCGGTAGGTGCTACCGGTCCTGTTATATCGTTACAGTTTCTGATAGAGAGTGTGCTGATATCCTTTACAGGCGGACTGATAGGTGTGATTGTAGGCGTAGGCGCTAGCACCTTCTTAGCATCATTCGGCATGCCTTCAAGCATTCCTGCCTGGAGTATCTACGTATCGTTCCTGGTATGTGTGTTTATCGGTGTACTGTTTGGTTACATACCGGCACAGAAAGCTGCAAATATGGATCCAATAGAAGCTATAAGACATGAATAAACATTTAGCCGGCCTTTGCCATGTGGCCCTTTGGGCATTTCTATTCCTGTCGCCTCTGACTTACTGGCGAGGCACGGGAATCAAGTTTGTACAGTACCTGATGTACTGCATGCAACCAGCCATGCTGATGCTAGTGTTCTATCTGAACTATCTGTATCTGGCTCCCAAACTCTTCGTGGCGGGCAGGCATCGCTACGACCTGCTCATCAATCTGGTGCTGATTACCGCCCTGGGGCTCTTCCTGCACTACTGGAACGACTACACCAACGAGTTGTACGGAGTACATCAACGCTTTGATGATGCGATTAACGACGTAACCAACATCTTGCGCGACTGTCTGAACCTGGCTATCTTTGCCGGTGGTTCTACCGCATTGGCATTGGCACGCAAATGGGTAACAACCGAACAGAAGCTGCAGGAGTCGGAGGCTGCTCGCGCTCAAAGCGAACTGAAAAACCTGCGCTCGCAGATTAACCCCCACTTCCTGCTAAACACGCTGAACAATATCTATGCGCTGACAGCCATCGACCATACACGCGCTCAGAATGCCATACAGCAGCTCTCGAAAATGCTACGACATCTGCTATACGACAACCAGGAACGCGAGGTTACACTGGCAGATGAAATGCAGTTTATCGAGAACTACATTGCCTTGATGAAGATCCGCTTGTCGCAGAACGTCGATGTCACATTCCATCGACAGGTGGCCTTGCCTGGTATTAAGGTGGCACCACTCATCTTCATCTCGCTGATTGAGAATGCCTTTAAACATGGCGTGAGTCCTGTTGAACCCAGTTTTGTGCATATCAGCATAACCGCAACAGAACACGACATCACCTGCCAGATTGAGAACTCGAACCATCCCAAATCGAACGACGATCGCAGCGGTCATGGCATCGGTCTCAGTCAGGTGCAGCGACGTTTAGAATTGTCCTATCCCGGACGTTATATCTGGGAAAAGGGCACTAATAAAGAAGGAAATATTTACACATCAACAATACATATCCACTTATGATTATCACTTGTGCTATCATCGACGACGAGCCTCTGGCAGCAGGACTGCTTGAGAGCTACGCCAAAAAGACTCCTTATCTGAGTCTGCAGGGAACTTACAACAGTGCCGTACAGGCCATGAAAGACCTTCGTGAAAATCCCGTACAGCTATTATTCTTAGACATTCAGATGCCTGAACTGTCAGGCATCGAGTTTGCCAAAATTTTACCAAAAGACACAAAGGTGATTTTTACCACCGCATTCCCTCAGTATGCTATCGAGGGCTTTAAAGTAAACGGCTTGGATTATCTGCTGAAGCCCATCTCGTATGACGACTTCATTAAGGCTACCGACAAAGCCATTGAATGGTTTACCGTTTCCTTACGACAGGACGTGTATCGCCGCGACCGTTTTATGTTCGTGAAGAGCGACTACAAACTGCAGCGCGTTAACCTCGACGACATCCTGTATATCGAGGGACTGAAAGACTACGTACGCTTCTACCTGAAAAACGGCGATAAGATTATGTCGCTGATGTCGATGAAGAAACTGGAGGAATATCTGCCCAAACCAGAGTTCCTGCGCACCCACCGTTCGTTTATCGTACACATGAAGAAAACGCCAATGGTAGATAAATTCCGCATTGTGTTCGACGACGTGATGATTCCTATCTCCGACAACTATAAGGAAGAGGTTCAAAGGTACTTCGACGAGCATACGCTGGTGTAAGATTGCAAACTGCGTTTTACAAAAGGTAAAAAAGTAAAAGGGTAGAAAAGTAAAAAAGTGATAAAATAGGAATTCATTAGTAACTTTTACCTTTTTACTTCTTTACCTTTTTACTTTTTTTTGTAACTTTGCAGGCGTTAAAGCGACAATTATTCATTTAAATTTAAAGATATTATGGTTAATTACAAGGATTTAGGACTCGTGAATACTCGCGAGATGTTCAAGAAGGCTGTAGCTGGTGGCTATGCTATCCCCGCTTTCAACTTCAACACAATGGAGCAGATGCAGGCTATCGTACAGGCTGCCGTTGAGACAAAGTCACCTGTTATCATGCAGGTTTCAAAGGGTGCTCGTAACTATGCTAACGCTACAATCCTGCGTTACATGGCTGAGGGTGCAGTAGCCTATGCCAAGGAGTTGGGTTGCGAGAAGCCTGAGATCGTTCTCCACCTCGACCATGGTGACAGCTTCGAGCTCTGTAAGGACTGTATCGATATGGGATTCTCAAGCGTTATGATCGACGGTTCTTCACTGCCTTACGAGGATAACATCGCCCTGACAAAGAAGGTTGTTGAGTACGCTCATCAGTTCGACGTAACTGTAGAGGCTGAGCTCGGCGTTCTCGCTGGTGTTGAGGATGAGGTAGTAGCTGAGGAGAGCCACTACACAAAGCCTGAGGAGGTTATCGACTTCGCTACACGTACAGGTTGCGACTCACTGGCTATCTCTATCGGTACTTCACACGGTGCTTACAAGTTCAAGCCTGAGCAGTGCACACGTGACCCCAAGACTGGCAAGCTCGTTCCTCCCCCACTCGCATTCGACGTTCTGCACGAGATCGAGAAGAAACTTCCTGGATTCCCCATCGTTCTCCACGGTTCTTCTTCAGTTCCTCAGGACGAGGTTGACACTATCAACAAGTACGGTGGTAACCTGCCCGACGCTGTAGGTATCCCCGAGGAGCAGCTCCGCGAGGCTTCTAAGAGCGCTGTTTGCAAGATCAACATCGACTCTGACTCTCGTCTGGCTATGACTGCTGCTATCCGTAAGTACCTGGCTGAGCACCCAGATCACTTCGATCCTCGCCAGTACCTGAAGCCCGCTCGTGAGAACATGAAGAAGATGTACATCCACAAGATTGTGAACGTACTCGGTTCAGACGGCAAGCTCGGATAATCCAAGCATCACATCATAAAAAAAGTCCGAAAGTATCACGCTTTCGGATTTTTTTTGTATATTTGCAGCCTGATAATAAACCTAACAATACGAACAAGATGAAGACGAATGTTCTTAAACTCAGTTTAGCAGCTGTTTGTTGCATGGGACTGGCTGCATCGTGCACCCAAAAGGCAGCAGTAGTAGAAAGTCAGGAACTCACAACACTTAACACCGTTGGTAACCCCTATCTGCCCTTGTGGGAGCATATCCCCGATGGCGAGCCCTATGTGTTCGACGACCCTGATAATCCAGGCAAGCAGCGTGTGTATATCTATGGTTCGCACGACAATCTGAAAGATGCCTATTGTGGTCGCGACCAAGTGGTATGGTCGGCTCCTACCGACAATTTGAGTCATTGGCGTTACGACGGCATTATTCTCACCGTCAACAGAAATGCCCGAGGCGAAGTTTTCGACTCGGCAGGCACTGCCGATGTGCTGTATGCACCCGATATCACATTTGTTACTGATACCACTGGCAAAAAAACGTATTATCTGTTCCCCAACGACCAGACAGGCTATCGCAATGCGCTGATTGCCAAGAGCGACCGTCCCGACGGACCATTCACTGTTTGCAACTGGAGCGCCAAGAATCCCAACCAGGTTGAGGGTATCTATGGTTTCGACCCCGCCGTGTTTGTAGATGACGATGGACGTGTTTATGGCTACTGGGGCTTTGAGCATTCCTACGCAGCCGAGATTGATCCTGCCACGATGTGTACCGTTAAACCTGGCACGGAGATGATTGATGGTATGGTCTCGGGCCGCAACGAAGAGGGTATCTTCAGTTTCTTCGAGGCATCAAGCATCCGTAAGATCAAGGATAAGTATGTGTTTATCTACAGTCGCTTTACCAAGGATGGTGAGTTTGGACTACCCACCAGCAACTATAATTTGGCCTATGCCTATAGCGACAAGCCACTGGGTCCCTGGACCTATGGTGGTACCATTATCGATGCGCGTGGTCGCGAGATTAACGAAAAAGGCGACACCATAGCATCGGCTGTTCCAGATGGCAACACCCATGGCAGTATCTGCGAGATTAACGGACAGTGGTATGTGTTCTATCACCGCCAAACAGGCACCAACGAGTATGCACGCCAAGCCATGGTGGCTCCTATCCAAGTGACAGTAGAGGAAGGCGAAGGTGGCAAAGTAGAGATTACCGAAGGCGAATATAATTCAGAGGGCTTTGCACTCGATGGTTTGAATCCATTCGAGCGTCACTCAGCCGGTATCGCTTGCTGGCTCACTGGTCCTACTCCTGCCGTTCACGAGTGGCCCAACAACAAGTTCTCGGGCTCGTATGTCGAGGCTTCGTATGGTAACGATAAGAACTTCGACAATCCTTATGCCCTGGCCTGCAATACCAACCGTGTGGTTAACAATACCGATGGTTCTATCGTTGGCTATAAGTACTTTAACCTCAACGAGAGCAAAGGTAAACAGAATCTGAAGTTGTCGCTGAATCTCATCCCTGCAGGTGTCGATGGTACCATCCAGCTGATGCTCGATCGTCCTTGGACATCGCAAAAGGGCAAGCTCCTTGCCAGTTTCGAACTGAAGGCCGACATGCCTCAGGAGGCAACCGAAGCTGTTTTCGACGTGCCTGAGCTGGCCAAGCTTTCAGGCAAGCACGCCATCTACTTTGTGTTTAAGTCGAATACCAAGCAGAAGTCGTTGTGCACCCTGTTGGATTTCGCATTTCAATACTCAGAGTAACACATGGAGATACAACCCATAGCATGGTTTGAATCACCATTCCCCACAAAGTTTGGTATTCCTCGTCAGAGCGGGTTGGTGCCCGACCTGACGGGGCGTATCGTGTTTGCACCAGAGTATCGACAGATGGAGGCCGTTCGCGGACTTGAAGCCTTCGATTACCTGTGGATTATCTGGGAGTTCTCAGCCAATCGCGATGCCGAAAAGAGCTTGACTGTTCGTCCGCCCCGTTTAGGCGGCAACCAGCGTATGGGTGTGTTTGCCACCCGTTCACCCTTCCGTCCTAACAATCTCGGACTGTCGTGTGCCCGTATCGACCGCATCGAGCACGATGCCAAACTCGGCCCTGTCATCTACGTTAAAGGTGCCGACTTGATGCACCACACCCCTATCTACGACATCAAGCCCTATGTGGCCTATGCTGATGCCCACCCCGAAGCCCGCAGCGGCTTTGTGGACAACACCGAGTGGGAGCCCTTGAAAGTGGAACTACCGCCCGAACTGGCAACAAAAGTTCCTGAAGAAGAGAGAGCGTCGCTCATCGCCACCCTTGAACAAGACCCACGTCCACGCTATCATAACGATCCCAACCGCATCTACGGCATGCCGTTTCTCCATCTCGACATCCGTTTCAAAGTGGCTAACAATATCCTGACGGTGGTAGAAGTGATCACGAATTAGCCTTACTATTTGCTAACAAAAACATTTATGAAACAACTATTACTCTCATTACTATTAGCGATTATTACATTAACAACCTACGGACAAACGGGGTTCTTTTTCCCATCAGACCGTTTCTCGAGCGGACTCATTAATGATATATGCCAAGATAAATATGGGTATATATGGATAGCCACAGAGAACGGACTCAACAAGTTTGACGGCTACCGCTTTACTACCTATCTTTCACACCCTGACGACTCTACGACTTTAGGCAGCAACATCGTAACAAAGCTTTATTGCGACAAGAAAGGCCAATTGTGGGTAGGAACGAGAATCGGCTTGTCAAGATATGACTATACGAGCGACAGTTTTATAAATTATGCCTTCGATACAAAAATCAAGCCACGTGTTATTACCTTCTTAGAACGAAAAAACGGTGAATTTCTGGTTGGGACCTCAGGAAGAGGTTTATTCAGATTAGCAGGAAATACGTTTCAGAAGGTTCCCGATGGCTATACCACAAAATCAGGAAACTGGTATTTCAATCAGATGATGGAGGATCAAAAGGGACAGTTTTGGAAATGCGGCTATGGTGAAGAAATCACCATGAAAGACAACAAGGAGGTTCATCAATTTTTCATCAACCAAGGCATCGTGGCGCGATTTGCCGAAATTGACGGCGACATTCTCATCATCTGCCAGCATGGCATCAGCCGTTATCACCAAGGCAAAATCACCAAAGCAGATATAGACATATCAGCTCTTGGAGGTGACAATGTGGTCATCAGCAGTGCTTACCAAAGCAAACAAGGCGATATTTATATAGGTACGCGAGGGGATGGTCTTTTCGTATTGAAGAAGGGCTGTCAAAAAGTAGAACGGATAGAATGTCAACTAAGTGGTCTGGACTTGAACACGGCCAAGATATGGTCCATCAGCGAAGACCAACTGGGCAACATCTGGCTAGGATGCCAATCAAAAGGACTGGTGATGATTCCCAAAATTCAGCCTCTGTTCTCATCATGGAGTTTCGCATCACAGGGCTATCGCCTTAGTTCAACAATCACCTCTATATGTAAAGGCGACCACGGCATCATCTGGACCATCGTGCAAGGTAATGGCGTATATGGTTTTGATCAGCGTGGACATATAGTAGCACATCCAGATTCGCCACCATCAGCAGAATTTATCTATCGCGACAAACAAGGTCGCTACTGGATTGGCAGCGATAAGGCATTGTATGCCTATGACCCTGTGACGGGACGCTCACAACACCATATCTCTTTTGTTTGCGACAAGCTAAACGATATCACAGAGATTGGTGATGGTCGTTTGTTTATCTCAACCTATTCACGTGGTTTCTGTATTTACAATCCTAAAGATCATAGTATCAAACATTACCTTTCGACCCAGCATAACCCGCAGAAAGGCGCATTGCATAACAACTGGATATTAGCCATGATGCCCGATAGCAAAGGCTATATATGGATGGCGACATCGGCTGGTATCACCTGTTTCGACCCGCAGAAAGATTATTTCAGACCATACGGATGGGACAACTTATTAGATGGCATGATGTGTTACTCACTCTGCGAAACGAAAAATGGCAATATCTTGATTGGTACGGATCAAGGACTATACGAATACCATCCTGGCGCACAAAAGGCAGAGCGCTTCAAATATGACGATGCCCTTACCAATAAAGTAATCGGAAAAATTGTAGAAGCCAATAATGGTGACATCTGGTGCGCCACCTCCATGGGAATATGGCATTTTGACCTACAAAGAAAAATCTTCATAGGGCACGTAAGAGGAAACGGTATTGCGACAAAAGAGTATATCAACTGTATTGGCATGCACACGAGTGACGACATGATTTATTTTGCCAATAACGATGGACTGACCGTTTTCAACTCTACAAAAGTTACTGCTAGTTTGCAGGCCCTTCCCCCCTTGAGGCTGACAGGTTTCTTCATTGCGGGAAATGCCATCACAGAGGGACCGGTTATTGAGACAGACACCTACGAAGTATCGTATCTCGATAATAATATCACGCTCGAATTCTCTCTGCTCGATTTTGCTAATCCTGACAATATCATCTATGAGTATAAGATTAATGGCACCCAGTGGATACAAGAGTCGGAAGGAGAGAACAGCATTCAACTGAGTCACCTACAACCCGGCACCTATAAGATTGAAGCCAGAGCCTTATCGGCTGGCGTTTATTCATCCATCAAAACCATCACTGTGGTGGTTACGCCTCCATGGTACCAGTCAACATGGGCCTACACTCTCTACTTTTTAGCAGCTATTGCATTCATACTTGGCATCGGTTGGAGTTTACGCAGAAAAGCTCACATGAAGATGGACGAAGAAAAAATGAAATTCCTGATTAATGCCACCCACGACATCCGATCGCCACTGACACTCATCATGGGGCCATTGGCCAAACTAAAATCGATCACCACCAATAGTGAGCAACAAGAATATATAGACACCATCGACAGAAATGCCCAACGTCTGATGTTACTCGTCAACCAGATATTGGACGAGCGACGCATTGACAAAAAACAAATGCGCATACACTGTCGAGAAACAAATCTTGTGGAGTTCATCAGTGGCATCTGCAAACTGTACCAGTATAATGCCACCCAACGCCATATTACTTTCTTGTTTGAACACGACAAGAAACATGTCTTGGCATGGATAGATCGTATCAACTTCGATAAAGTCATCTCGAACTTGCTCTCAAATGCCTTCAAATACACCTTTGATGGCGGAGAGGTGAAGGTGATTCTCAGGGAGAGGGAAGAAGATATAGAGATTGTAGTTGCCGATTCGGGTGTAGGCATTAAGGACGAAGAAGCAGACAAATTGTTTGACCGATTCTTCCAAGGTCGCAACGCCGATGACTTAGGGATGAAAGGAACAGGCATCGGTTTGAATCTTAGTAAATCGATTACACTTATGCATGGTGGACAGATAAAAGCCATGAATCGCAAGGATGGTGTACACGGAGCCTGTTTCTGTGTAACGCTACCAAAAGGTCATGCACATCTTAAACCCGATCAGATTCTTACCGATACACCTGCCCGAGAAGTTCTCTCGTCAGGTGCTTTACCAAAGACAGCATTCAAACAGTTTCACATCCTTGTTGTAGATGACGATTCAGAAATAGCAAATTACATCATCAGTGAATTGGGCAGTCACTATAAGTTCGACCATGCTCCAAATGGAAAAGAAGCACTCAAGATGCTCCTCTCACGACAATTCGACCTGGTTATCAGCGATGTCATGATGCCCGAGATGGATGGCATAACTATGCTGAAACGCATCAAAGACAACGTTCAGATTTCGCAAATACCGGTTATCATGCTCACATCAAAAGCAGAGGTTGAGCATAAACTGGAGGGTCTGAAGTCTGGAGCTGATGCTTACATTGCCAAACCATTCAATATGGAAGAGCTACATATCCAGATAGACAACCTGATAGATAACGTACGACGCCTACGTGGTAAGTTCAGCGGTGCTGCCCAACAAGAAAAACGTGTTGAAAACATTCAGATAAAAAGCAACGATGATGCCCTGATGGAGCGTGTCATGAAATGTATCAATACCAATATGTCGGATCCCGACTTTAACATCGACGCCCTGGCAAGTGAGGTTGGTATCAGTCGTGCTCAACTTCACCGCAGAATGAAAGAGATTACAGGTATTTCGAGTGGTAAGTTCTTGCGCAACCTGCGAATGGACCAAGCAGCACGACTACTACGCGAGGGCAAGGTTAACATCGCTCAAGTGGCAGACAAAGTGGGATATGCTGACCAAGCACATTTCTCAACCGCATTTAAGACACATTTTGGCATGTCGCCCTCGGAATATGTAGATCAGGAAAACGCCTAATCAATAAGGCTATCAGGGATATTGTTTCGACATTTTGCGTTTTTGTTGCAAAATGTCGAAACAATTTTATTTGCAAGATAATCGAAGAGCTATGAAACATTTTTCTTGCAACAAAAACCATATTTTAGCATACCTTTGCAGCAGATTTATCTTTAACTAATAATTAAAATTATTTTTGTATGAAAGAAAAAGCAATGAGAAAAATCCTCATGATGCTCGTACTGCTGACCAGTCCTATACTACTGTTTGCACAGAGCACCATCAAAGGTATTGTAAAAGATGACGGTGGAGAGCCAGTCATTGGAGCTACTGTTAGAGAAGTAGGCACACCGAACGGAGCAGTGACCGACTTCAACGGAAACTTTGAATTAAGAAATGTCACAAAAGGTGAACTCCAGGTAACCTACGTAGGTTTCCTAACCCAGAAAGTTGCGATTAAAGGCAAAAGCTTTGTTGAGATTACGATGCAACCCGACCAAAAGCTACTTGACGAAGTAGTGGTTGTAGGTTATGGTACTATGAGAAAGTCGGATGTTACCGGTGCTGTCAGCAGAGCTAACATCCAAGCATTCGAGAAATCTACCAATACAAACCTACTGCAGTCATTGCAGGGTACCGTACCAGGTCTGAACGTTGGTCAGGCCAGCTCGGCAGGTGCAAGTCCTGAACTCTCTATTCGTGGTACCAGTACTATCTCGGGTAGCACAAGCGTACTTATTATTCTTGATGGTATCATCTACACAGGCAACCTTTCAAGCATCAACCCTGCAGATATCGAGAGTGTGGATGTGCTGAAAGATGCTTCGGCAACAGCCGTTTATGGTGCTCAGGCTGCCAACGGTGTGCTGCTTATCACCAGTAAGAAAGGTTCAAAAGGTAAGGCTAAGGTGTCGTTCTCAAGCAGCTATAGTGTGCAGACCCCAACCAACAAGATGAACACCATGAACCGCGACAGAATGCTCAAATTCGACAACGAGTGCTTATGGCAGTATTCTAAGACCGAAGCATCAGGATATACTCAGCAGGATCCTAACTTTAAACTCTCTGAGCGTATGCCAGATGCTTGGATGACCGACGACCAGGGTAATATCATCCCCGGCGACTACGATTGGTGGAACGATTTTACACGCAATGGTTCTATCTGGGAAAGCAAGGTAAATATCTCTGGAGGTAGCGATGCCATGTCGTACCTCATCTCTGTTGGTAACACCCAGCAGAAGAACTACCTGTTGAACGATGACTATAGCCGTAATACTATCCGTGTAAACCTCGATATCCAACCTGTAAAATGGCTGAAAGCCGGTGTACAGGCATTCGGTTCGTTTGAGAATCGCGATGGTCAAGAAACCTATCTACCATTCTTGATTGAGTGCAGTCCACTAACCAAGCCATACGATGAGAATGGCGACATGATTCATTACCCAGCCCATGATGCACGCGAGAATCCTTATCATGGTTCACTGGTTGACGACTATGATCGTAACAACTCATTCTTTGCAAATATCTATGGTGAAGTACAACTGCCACTGAAGGGATTGACCTATCGCCTAAATTTTGGTAACAATTACCGTATCGGCGAGCACCATTACGCCAGTGAGTTTGCCGAAAACAACAATGGTCAGGCTTACAAGCACCACTCTACCTATTATGACTATACACTCGATAACATTCTGAACTACATGAATGATTTCGGTAAGCACAGTGTAGGTGCCACTTTGGTTTACGGAGCATCACGTCGCAAGTACAGTTATACGGCTGCAGATGCCAAACTCTTTCCACGCATGACACTGGGTTACAATTCTTTGGAGTTAGCATCTACTCAGACCACCAACTCGGATGCCTGGATGGAGACCTTGCTTTATCAGATGGCTCGTGTAAACTATTCTTATGATAGTCGTTATATGCTGACTGCTACCGTTCGTCGCGATGGTTACTCAGGTTTCTCTTCAAACAATAAGAGTGCTGTGTTCCCATCAGTAGCTTTGGGTTGGGTACTCACCAACGAAGAGTGGTTCAAGGTGCCTCAGCTCGACTATCTGAAACTGCGCGCCGGTTATGGTGTCAGCGGTAACCAGACCTCACGCTACTCTTCATTGGCACGTGTCAACTCATCTATTGGCTACATCTTCGGTGATGGTGTCTCAGGAGCTATGCGCCAAGAACTGGCTTCGATGCAGAACTCCGACCTGAAGTGGGAGAAGACAGCCGGTTTCAACTTCGGTATCGACTTTGCCCTGTTCAACAGTCGCATCTCTGGTAATATCGAATATTATACAACCAAGACTAATGATCTGCTTTATGCAGTATCCATCCCTTCTATCACTGGTTTTACATCTATCATGTCAAATGTGGGAGAGATTCAGAATAAAGGTTTCGAGTTGACCGTCAACTCACGTAACATTGTTACTAAAGACTTCGAATGGACATCGATGTTCAATCTCTCTACCAATGCTAATAAGATTACCAAGTTAGCAGGTCTCGATACCAATGGTGACGGTAAGGAAGATGATCTCACCTCTTCATCACTGTTTATTGGTGAGTCGCTATCCGCCATCTACGACTACACCATCGATGGTATCTGGCAGGTAGGCGACAACATCCCCGAAGGTTATCATCCAGGAAATTACCGTATTGTGGATATCAATGAGGATGGCAAGATTGACGAGAACGACCGCAGTATCATCGGTAAGAACGACCCATCAGTACGTATGGGACTTTTGAATACCCTGAAGTATAAGGACTTCACCCTGAGTTTCTTCCTCAATGCCGTAATCGGTGATAGCAAGAGCTATCTAGGCAAGAACTCGTACGCTGAACTGGTGAACGATAACACGCTACGCCACAACCGTCTGACAGAACAGGTTGACAACTTCTGGACCCCAAGTAACCCAGGAGGAATCTATGCACTTTACAATGCCAACCCAGCTATCAACCCTTACCGCTACGAAAACCGTTCGTTCTTGCGTTTGCAGGACATCACTCTCTCATACGACCTGCCTAAACAGTGGATGCAGAAGATTCATGTAGATGGCATTAATGTATATCTGAGCTGCAAAAACCTGCTGACCATCAGTGGCTGGCACGGCTGGGATCCTGAGCCTAACATGACCTACCAGGACATCAATGGTCAGAATCGTACAACAGGTAGCTGCTACGATAACCGCCCAGTTATGAAGAGTATGACATTAGGTATCAACATCAATCTTTAAAACACTTATGAAAAAGATATATATAATCTCCATGGTGGCAGCCATGCTGCTAACTGGATGTAACGAGGATAAGTTCCTTGAGGAGAAAGCCCTTGACTTCAACTCGGCTTCGAACTCTTATAACACTGCAGCTGATTATGATGCTGCCATCACAGAACTCTACTATCTGACTCGTGAGGAGTTCTATACCACTTATGATCGCACGACCGACTTGTCGAAGTTTGCTGATATGTGGATAACTGCCGACCCTCTGCAGTCGAACATAACAGCCGATCTCTCTCCTTCGGGGGCCATAGCCAAGTTCTATTGGGATGAGAACTACAAACTGATTGCACAGGCCAATACCGTCATCAGTCGTTTAGGAAACGCAACAGGACTGACCGACGAGCAGAAGAAGGAATATGAGGCCAAAGCCCGTTTCTTCCGTGCTTTGGGATACCGTACACTAAGCTATCTCTATGGTGATGTTCCCTTGCAGCTTGAAGAGGTAACAGAACCCAAGACCGACTATGCACGTGAGTCGAAAGACAAAGTACTGGCACAGGTACTTGAAGATTTGGAATTTGCCGCCATCAACCTGCCAGAGATTAATCAGGTACACGATGGTGAAATCAGTAAGCCTGCAGCCAACATGCTATTGGCTGAGGTTGCTCTGGCCACAGGTGCTAATGATAGAGCTATCAGTGCTGCTACTGCTGTTATCAGTAATCCCAACCTAAAGCTCATGACCCAGCGTTTCGGTTCGCAAGCTAACGAAGAAGGAGATGTATTCTATGATTTATTCCGCCCCAACAACCAGAATCGTGCATCAGGAAATACAGAAGGTATCTGGGTTATCCAATTTGAGACAAATGTTGAAGGTGGTGGTAACAATACCAGTCATTTTTTCTGGAACCCAGGCAGCTTCTGGGGGGAGCGTTTCTTTGCACCACAGGTTGACAAATTCCAGATCATCAAGCCTGACGGTACTCGACTTCAACTCTTCAACTGGCCTATCGGCGATATGACTGGTGGACGTGGTATCGGAACACATTATGCCGTCGAGCATCTATATAACGGCATCTGGGCAGCCGATTTCAACGACATGCGTAACTCAGAGTACAACTGGCCACGCCGCTTTAAGATCCATCGTACCAATGTACTTAATGACAACCCAGAACTGAAGGCTGCCATGCCCGACGGTTACTTTGACCTGGAGCACACCGTACTGCCAAAGGGTTACACCATGGAAACAGGTTTCGGAGGAGGTGTCAATGCCACCACTCAGTTGCCTAACCGCTTCATGTGCGGCTACTCTACCAAGATGACAACCCCATTCCACTATCCTGACGCACAATATCAGAACAAGAATACTTACCAGTTGGCAGGTACAGCAGGAAAGACCTACACCGATCAGTACTTCTTCCGCTTGGCTGAGGCCTATCTGCTACGTGCAGAAGCATATGTCAACACTGGTAAGAAAGCAGAAGCTGCCGCCGACATCAACGTTCTGCATGAACGTGCAAAGGCTGCACCTTGCTCACCAGAAGAGATGAGTATCGATTATATTCTGGATGAGCGCCTACGTGAGCTCACCTGTGAGGAGAAACGCCGTCTCACTCTGGCTCGTGTTGGCAAACTCAGTGAATACATCAAAAAGTACAATCCCTACTTCAGTGCTTCACACAGTGCAGATGGTAAGGATTACGATGCACACTTTGATCTATTCCCCATCCCTCTATCGGCTATTCAAGCCAATAAGGATGGCGTGTTAGAACAGAATCCTGGTTATTAAAAAAGGGATAATCATTACATTGGTTTGATTAGTTTTTTTAATAGTGAGTTAATTAATTAGTTAGTAATAACAAAGGAGGGCCCAGGCTTGAGAAAGTCTGGGCTTTTTAATCAAAAACAAAAAAAATGTATTATCTTTGCATCCAAATATAGACTTAGTTTATGAGAAAATTATTGTATTTATTACTACTGTTTCCACTTGGCATACAGGGACATGTATTCAAAGTCCGTCATGCTGTGGTCAACTACGACGAAAAAGAATCCTATCAGGTGGTACGTGCTATTGGTGATTTAAAGCACGACATAGCCACGGTAACAGGTTCTGTCGGCAAAGGAACGTCTCAGATCATCGTTGGAACGTATGGTTGCAAGACTATCAGTAAACTGATTGCCAAAGGTATTATCAACGAGCAAGACCTGAAAGGCAAATGGGAGAGTTACGTGATTACCATTACTAATGAAAAGAAGCCACGACTAGTGATTGCTGGCAGCGACAAGCGCGGTACCATCTATGGTATCTACGATGTTTCGCAACGAATTGGCGTATCACCTTGGTACTGGTGGGCTGATGTGCCTGTAAAAAAGAATCCCGAAGCTGCAGTTGAGTGCACATATTATGCCTCAGGCGAACCTACCGTTAAATATCGCGGTATCTTCATCAATGACGAAGACTGGGGATTAAAGCCTTGGGCTACCAGCAACTTTGAGAAGGAACTGGGTGATATTGGTCCAAAGACCTACGGAAAAGTGTGTGAACTATTACTGCGACTGAAGGCCAACATGCTGGCACCAGCCATGCACTCTTGTACAGGTGCTTTCTATAGTCATCCAGAAAGTAAAGTGGTGTGCGACTCCTTTGGCATCATCATCACCACCTCACACTGCGAACCTCTGCTGCTGAACAATGCCGCCACAAGCGAATGGGAGGAAAGTCGCGATGGCGACTGGAACTATAAAACCAACAGTCAAACCATTCTCAAGAAATGGGACGACCGTTTGGCTGAAGCCTCACAGTATGAGAATATATATACCACAGCCATGCGTGGTGTACACGATGCTGGTTTGCGTGGCAATCTCCCCTTGGAGGAACGGGTACCACTCATTGCACAGGTAATCAAGGACCAACGCCAACTGCTTGAAAGACACATCGGAAAGAAAGCCACCGAGATTCCCCAGATTTTTGTGCCCTACAAAGAGACGATGGATATCTACGAGCACGGACTGAAAGTGCCCGATGACATCACGTTGGTTTGGGTTGACGACAACTACGGCTATATGAAGCGTGTTTCAAACCCAGAAGAACAACAACGTCCTGGCGGGGCAGGTGTGTATTATCACATATCCTATTTAGGAGCACCACACGACTATCTGTGGATTTATAGTACCCCACCTGTTCTGATGTATGAAGAGTTAAAGAAAGCCTACGACCATGGTGCCGATCGCTACTGGCTATTGAATGTAGGTGATATCAAACCCATGGAGTTAGGCATACAGACCTTTATGGACATGGCCTGGAACATCCACCATTTCGATATTGACAATGTGAACCGCCATCAGGCCAACATGCTCGAAGGTATCTTCGGCAAAGGCAACTATCAAGAAATACTTGACACCTACCT
This sequence comes from Xylanibacter ruminicola, assembly GCA_015060625.1. GTDB lineage: Bacteria > Bacteroidota > Bacteroidia > Bacteroidales > Bacteroidaceae > Prevotella > Prevotella ruminicola_D. The sequence continues at coordinate 70,136 of SUYC01000013.1, forward strand.
ACGCTTGGCTTGGAGCAGAAAACCTGAATTTATGGGTTGGGAATATGAGTGGGATGACCAGGCGCACACGGGACTTAAAGATACAGAGTTCTCGTTCAACCATTATAGTGAGGCACAACAGCGCCTGGCCGACTACCAATGCTTAAGCGATCAGGTTGAGAAAATGTCGGATGGTAGTGCTGCTTTCTTCGAGCTGCTCCAGTTCCCTATTCAGGGTGCTTACCAGATGAACCGTAAATTCCTGATGGCACAGTTAAACCATGAGCTACTGGCCCAAGGACGCAAAGCCGAAGCCAACTGGGCAGCCAAGCAGATGGAAGCAGCCTACGATAGTATCGAAGCACTGAACCACCGTTACAACGAACTTCTTGACGGCAAGTGGCGTGGCATGATGGCACTGGCACCTGCTTTCTGTGCACTATTCCAAAACAAGCCTGACGTCACCTATACAGCAGGGGCAGGCGAACAGGCTGTTGATATCACGCCAAAGGCATATACGTTGGATGGATGTCAGGCTATAGACCTCAGCAAGTATATCAGTAAATCGAGTGATGCCAAATTGGTGAAAGGCATCGGCTACGACTGGCAGTCGATACAGTTAGGCGAAGCTACCTATGAAATGCAACAGATAGATGCAGACAGTATCGATGTCAGATTCGACGTTGTGCCGTTCTGGCCTATCTACAAAGGCAAGAGCAACAGGATTGCCGTGAGCGTAGATGGCGGAATGCCTCAGATATTCGAAAACAAATTCAAAGAGTACGGTCGCTCCTGGAAAGACCAGGTGATGCGAAATGGTAAAGCCGGGCACATGCGTTTTGCCATCGACAAGCGCAAGCAGCAGCACCAGATTACCTTCAAAGCGCTTGACCCACAGCAGATTGTTCAGAAAATCATCATCGACTGGGGAGGCCTGAAGACATCATACTTAGGACCACGATAAAAAACAGTAACAAGCATATCGAGTGAGCAGAAAGGTTACAATGATTGATATCGGCTGCAAAAAAACAAAAAAATTGGAAAGACCGCACCACCTAACAATTTTTTTTGTATATTCGCACCATAAAAGTATGTATTACTAAAAACCTTGAGGCTTATGAAAGTAGGAATTCCAAAAGAGATTAAGAACAATGAGAACCGTGTAGGTATGACGCCTGCAGGTGTGGCCGAACTTACACGTCGCGGTCATGAGGTAAGTGTGCAGCATACTGCTGGCGAAGGTAGCGGATTCAGCGACGACGACTATGTGAAAGCTGGTGCGCGCATTCTGCCTACCATCGAGGCTGTGTATCGTGAGTGCGACATGATTGTGAAGGTAAAAGAGCCTATCGAGCCCGAATATGAGCTGGTGCGCGAGGGGCAGTTGCTATTCACCTATTTCCACTTTGCCTGCGAAAAGGAGCTTACAGAGGCCATGCTGAAGAGTAAAGCTGTTTGTCTGGCTTACGAAACGGTGCAACTGCCTAATGGTTCGCTCCCCCTGTTACAGCCTATGAGTGAGGTGGCCGGACGCATGGCCACACTGAATGGTGCGTATTATCTGCAGAAAACCAAAGGTGGAAAGGGTAAACTGATTAGTGGTGTGCCTGGGGTGAGTCCGGCTAAGGTTCTGGTGCTCGGTGGCGGAGTGGTTGGCGAGGCTGCCGCCTTGATGGCCGCAGGACTGGGTGCCGACGTGACTATCGCCGATATCTCGCTGCCACGTTTGCGCCAGTTGGATATTGAGACACCTGCCAACGTGCACACCCTGTATTCGTCAGAACACAACATCCGACAGATGTTGCCAACGGTTGACATTGTGATAGGTAGCGTGTTAGTACCAGGCGACAAGACACCACACCTGATTACACGCGAGATGCTGAAACTGATGGAGCCTGGAACAGTGCTGGTTGATGTGGCCATCGATCAGGGTGGCTGTTTCGAGACATCACACCCCACCACGCATAGCGAGCCCGTTTATACCGAGGAGGGTATTGTACACTATTGCGTGGCCAACATTCCTGGTGCGGTACCTAACACCTCTACCCTCGCCCTCACCAATGCTACGTTGCGATATGCCATTGCACTGGCCGATAAGGGCTGGCAGCAGGCTTGTAAGGACGACCCGGCACTGGCCAAGGGCCTGAACATTGTAGAAGGAAAGGTGACCTATAAGGCTGTAGCCGATGTATTCGGATTGCCTTACGAGCAGATTATCTAACTACGTAATTAAATTTTTATTCGTAACCAACTGAAATTAAGAAAATGGGGCTGGCCGTTCTTCACAGAACAGTCAGCCCCTTCAAGAGTACTCCAATTCAGTAATACCTTTTAATGATGAAGCAGGTGATTACTGTTTGACATATATTACATATCCATTTGCCTCTAATTTGAGAGGCGACGATAACGTAAGTTCGCAATCTGTGACACTTGGTCCACCCAAAATGGTGCGGCTGTTAAGCCACTGCTGATAGTGACCTGCTGTAAGCGCCGGGATGACAACATCAACATCGTAGCCACCAAAGTTCACTACCACCACCACATTATCACGCTGCCATGCCAATACGTTAGCATCGCTGGTTTCGAGAAACTGCACAGGAGCAGCCTCGGCCAAAGCCGGTTGTTGATGATGCAAGGCGATGAGCGTGCGAATGGTATTCAGCATTTTATGATCTACCCGATCCCATTTAACCTTTGCATCCGTGAAATAGTTCAGAGTATCGGGATCGCCAATCTCCTGACCGTTATAGATGAGTGGCATACCCTGCAGGGTAAACTCCAACACAGTGAGTCCATAACGATGTTCGCCATAGAACTTACGCAGCGTGTTGCCACCATCATTGTAGTTCTGATCGTGATTGGTAAGATAGACCATACGACGATTCTTTACCTGAGATGACTTATCAAGGAATCGCAGACAGATTTGTTTCAATGAATCGGTATTGAATCCACGACGGCACAAGCGAGCCATCTGTCCCTGGAAGCTCCAGGCATAGTCATAATCGAACCCGCACGAGTCGATGCGCTGGTTATGTCGATCGGTAATATCCGTCTCGCTCATCATCTCGATTTTCTTACCAGGCTTCAGCGTCTTCAGTTGAGCGATGATGTCCTGCCAGTAGGACACAGGGATGGTTGGACTCGACACATAGTCGCAGCGGTAGCCATCAATGTCGCACTCGTTGATCCAGAATTTCAACGCACTGTTTACTTCGGCCACCAAAGCTGGATTCTGATAGTTCAGTTCCAACACATCGCCCCATCCATGAGGGTGAATCATCTGACCTTTCTCATCACGTGTGAAATAGTCGGGATGCGACTGCACCCAAGGATTCTCCTGAGCCACATGATTAGGAACCCAGTCGAGCCATACCTTCATGCCAAGTTCGTGGGCACGAGCCACAAAAGCCTTAACATCCTGAATCGTACCATATTTGGGGTTCACAGCCTTATAATCCATAGCAGCATAAGGACTGTTCATCTTTGCTCCACGCGGATAGATGGGCATGAGCCAGATGATGTCGATTCCTAACGTATCGAGACGATCCAGTTGCTGTGTGGCAGCCTTGAAGGTTCCTTCGCCTGTGAAAGCCCCCACATTCATCTGGTAGATAACGCGGTTGGCATCGCTTACAGGTTTTGTGCAATCTACAACAAGGCTTTTGGAAGTCCCACCGCAGGCTGACAGCATCAGCACTGCGGTGAGAATAAGACTACTCCAATACTTCATAGCCACCATCAAATATGCGGATATAAATATCGTGATCGAGTGTAAAGTTCAAATCGCTACCTTCCCACTGTACACCGCCATTGTTATTATTGGGGATGAGGTTCAGGTTCAGACCGTTATTAGCCGCACCCATATCGAAATAGAGGTAATCAACACCTCCAATGGTTTGAGTGCCGGTGACAGGAATACCAGGCCAACCTCCAAAGGCCTCGGCATCACCCCAAGCATAAAGGGCGAAATCGGTCTGGCTCGACTCGTTCAGGACAAACAGTGCATAACCATCGTGCTCAACCTTTGGCTCGGCACCAATCTCCTCTACTCCATCAGGTGTAAGACGGAGGTAGATATCACGATCGATGGTGAAATTAAAGTCGGCCAACTGTACACCGTTACCACCATTATTAAAAATCAGGTTCTCAACCAGTCCGGTGTTGGCAGCTCCCATATCAAAGTATTTCCAGGTGATGCCATCGTGGTTCCAGGTGCCAGTAACCTGCATGCCAGGCCAGTCGCCATTCATATTGTTGATATCACCCCACATATAGAGTGTGAGTGCATCCCAACCTGTCTGGTCGTCAACATAAACACAGAAACCGTCGTGTTCAGGCTCGGGTGCCTCGCCACCACTCCAGTAGTAGCTCTCCCAGCGCTGTCCCCAAACATTTGTAAAGGTGCCAATACCTGGGTTATCGGTATGCATAGCGGCCTCGCCAGCGGTAGTAAACTCCTTACCCTGATTCTTAGAATAGAAGCTGAATCCATCGGCCAACGACTTACCTGCTACAAAGCTGTTGGGATCGAGGTAGATACCCCACTTTACATTGCTGTTTGGCGCTTTGGTCAACAAATACTGTGGATCACCTATAGCCTCATCGTCGCCATTAAAGGCACCAGTGATATAAATCTCCTCATCGGCAGTAGTGCCAAAGGGGGCAATAAACTCCAACAGGATACGATCGGTACGTGTATCGAACTGCTGGCGCTCGTGATCAAACACGAGCTCGTCGCTACTTGAACAACTGCTCATCACACCTGTCAAGGCGAATAGCGCCAGCATCAGACTATATATCTTTTTCATAATTAAAATTCTTCAATTTTTCAATTCTTCAATTTTAGTAGTTGGGATTCTGAACCAGACCTGGATTTACAGAGATGGCTGTCTGTGGCAATGGATACCACTCGTACTTGCGGTCGCGTTTTGCTGGGAGGTTGATACCATCCTCGGTTGCACGGCCCCAGAACCACCACTGACCCTGAGTGAACTTATCGAAACGGCGCAAGTCTGTACGACGGCGGTTGCCCTCACCCAGATATTCCTTACCCCACTCCGACAGCATCCAGTCCATATCAAAATTATCGAAGCCAGGACCTGGTACATTGAGTGCTGCATTACGATCTGACGATTTGAAATAACGCTGACGCACGGCATCAACATATTTCTTAGCCTCGGCACTATTGCCCTTACGCATCTCGCACTCAGCTACGTTATAATAAGCCTCGGCCAAACGGAACTGAACATCGTCGATACTCTTGAAACCACCCTGTTCATCGTTAGGATAAAGTGGATACTTAACCAGACGTACACCAGAGTTAGTCTCTCCCCAACGAGGACTCATCACAGTCTCAAGGTTACGACCCTGATTCAGGAAGGTACCTAACTGATCGACAAACACCAGGTCCTGACCATCGCGATCGGCATCAGCCTTCAGCACGTCACCCTTACCAAAGTCGGCACGTACCAATCCCTTCAGGAACATACCAGGACCGTGAGTTTTGGTAGTAGCATCGTAAGTATAGTTCTGCTTACGGATATCGCGATCGTCAAAACGCTCATAAGGTGCGCCCAACTTATCGCCATAGTCCAAGAAACACTTAGCACCAATAGAACCGCCAGTGGGCTGAACAGTACCCGAGTTATCGAACGAAGGCACCAGGCAGACACAGTTCCAGGCACCGATACCATCGTAGCTCTGTCCGAAGTAGTCGGCATAACCATACCACATTCCCACCATGGTACGTACGTTAGAGATGGCGTTAGCAGCACCCTGACCATCTTCAGCAGCAAGAGCAAAGATGACCTCAGGACTCTTTACATTATCTATAGAGTACAGGTTACGGTAGTTGCTGTCGATAGCATAGTTACCATAAGTGCCACTGATGATATCCTTAGAGAGCTGTTCGCACTCGTCGTAGTGATTCTCGCCGATAAACACTTCGGCATTAAGCAGCAAACGAGCTTTGAGCAGACGGTTCATAGCCTGATTGGCACGGTTCACCATCGAGTGGTTTTCATCGTCCTTAGCCAATGCACCAACAGTCTCGTCGAGTTCGGTAGCAATAAAATCATAAATTTTCTTGCACGATGTGTCCCAATCGGGATCGGCACTACCAGGCACCTCACTGCTGGCCGAAGTATTGAGTGGCAGAGCACCACCCCAAAGTTCGAAGATGCAGTAATAGTTCCAAGCACGAATGGTGCGCACCTCGGCAACGTACTGTGCCAACTGAGCATCAGTCATACCGAGACTGGCTGCACTCAGTCCCTCCAGGTCGCTCAACAGAAGGTTTGAAAGACCGATGGCAGTCCACGCGCCGTTCCAGGCATTATTGATGATCGTTGACTCTGACGTCCAGTTGTGCCATGAGAGCACCGTCTTCATAGCCTCATCCCATCCCCAGAGGCCACCGTTCCACACACGCCATGTGATCTGGTCAGCAGGATATTCTGAGAGGTGGAAGAAATTCTCACCAGCCAAGGTCTGTGATGTCTGTCCATAGATGGCAGCCACAGCCCCCTTCACACTGGCTTCATTCTGATAATAGACACCGGCATCGATACGGTCATACACCTTTTCATCCAGGTCGGTACAAGCGGTGAGTCCAGCCATGAGGCAGACAGCGCCAAATATTTTATGTTTTAATGTGATCATAATTATCAATTTCCAATTAATTAGTGAAAACGCAGTGTTACACCCAGACTAACCTGAGTGGCCTGTGGATAGGCGCTGTTAGAATCAATACCAGGTGTGATGCCTGTAGAGGTGACAATCGAAGGATCGTTGCCATCGTAGCCTGTGAGTGTGAACACATTCTTAGCTGTGAGGTAAACACGGAAACTCTCAATCAGCTGGCGGTTCTTGGGCGAATAAGTATAACCCAAAGTCACGTTATCCAACTTCACATAGTCGCCCTTCTCCAAGAAATAGCTTGTGATGATACCACCACTCGACTCAACATCAGCATAATCGGTATAGGCCTTACGCAGAACATTGTCTGTACCTGATCCCTTCAAGCCCATGCCATACTTACGCATATTGAAGATATCATAGCCCAGTGCGCTGCGGAACAGCATGCTCAGATCCCAGTTCTTGTAGCTGAAAGAGTTGCTCCACGACAGGAAGTGCTTTGGTGCACCATTGCCGATATTACGCTTATAAGCGGGATCGGCCTGTGCTGCAGGGATGGCATTGCCATTGTTATCGTAGATAAGCAGCAGTCCGTTCTCATCTACACCAGCATGCTCGTAGCCATAGAACTGACCAATCTTTCCACCTTCCTCAACACGGAAGAAATACTCGCTACTGCCAGGACCTGGTTTCTGATACAAATCCAGATAAGCCATCTGGTAAGCATCACTCGAAAGTTTGGTAAGTTTGGTATCACCCATGCTCCAGTTGATACCGGTGGTCCATTTCAAGCCCTTCTTAGCAATCACATCGTAGTCGAGCGAAACCTCGATACCCGTATTCTTGGTTGTTCCTACATTCACCAGAATGGTGTTGTAGATGAATGGTGGCTGAGGAGCAGTGTAGTTATACAACAGGTCCTGCGAACGACGGTCGAAATACTCCACACTACCACGCAGACGACTGTTAAGAGCTACGAAATCTATACCTACGTTAAAGGCGGTAGATTTCTCCCAAGCCAGGTCGGGGTTGGCATTCAGCGATGGTGCATAGCCATTGATCCACTGATTGTCAATCAGATAGGCGCCACGGGTGCTATAGGTAGCAATACTCTGATAAGCATTAAAGTCAGAACGACCGGTTACACCATAGCTGACACGAGGTTTCAGGCTCTGGAATGTCTGCTGCAAACCCTGAGCAAACGGAGTGTTGATGATTTCCCAAGCCAACGAAGCAGAGGGGAAGCTACCCCACTTTTTATTGGCACCGAACTTGGTGCTACCCTCACGGCGCATAGAAGCCGAGGCGTAGATGATATCATTGAAATTATAATTCAAACGGCCAAAGAAGCCAATCAGTGTGGACTCAGAAGAACCAGCCCAGAGGTTGGCCTTGCCGTCGCGCAGATAGGTACCACTGCCAATGCCATGGTAAGAGAGTGCATCATAAACAAAGCCCATATTCTCATTACCACTCTGTTCCCACTTGCTGCGCTCCCATGAGTAGCCAAGCACAGCTTTCAACTGATGCTGCTTGAGCGTCATGGTATAGTTAATGAGATACTCCAAACGGTTGGTCCACCACTTCTGGTAGTTGATATTGGCACGACCGGCATAGCCATTCCAGAACGACTCGCTCGAAGTAGAAGGGGTGTAGAAGTTATTCTTCAGGTCGTTGTACTGCAGGGCATAGCTCAACGAGGTGCTCAGGTTGTGCTGCTCCATCTGCAGGATATTCAGTTTCACGTCGGCATTACCCAACAAATAGATACGATCGCCCTGACTCACATTCTCACGCAGATCGTTCACAGGGTTGTGGATATCCGTAGGTGAGTTAGGCTGATAATAGCTGCCATCAGGGTTCTTAACAGGGATGGTGGGGTTCATGGTCAGAGCCGTATCAAACAATCCGTCATTGCCCCACTTCTCATGCACCTTACGGGCTGAGAGCGATGAATTGAACTGCAAGCGGTTGTTGAGCACGCGCTGTTCGCCTACAAAACGACCACCATACTCTTCGCGGCCTGACACGATATCCAAGCCATTACCTTTCTTATAATTGACAGAGAGTCCAAAATAACCATTCTTAGTTGAAGAATCAACAGAGAGATACTGGTTCAAGCTGTAGCTGACAGGACGTGTTATCTCATCCCACCAATCGGTGTCGGCGCCATAGTCTTGACCACGACGCGAACGACGGAACTCATCGGTAGAAAGAATCTCTACTCGAGGTTTCTGAATATTCAGTGCGATATAGCTGTCATAAGTCACGTTGGTGACACCTGCAGTGCCAGAACCTTTCTTGGTAGTAACCAGAATCACACCATTGGCACCACGTGTACCATAGATGGCTGCCGAACCGGCATCTTTCAGTACGGTGATCGACTCTACATCCTGTGTAGCGATGTTACGCAGATCGCCACCAGCAATACCATCGATGACTACCAGAGGACCATTGCTGGCTGTGAGCGATCCTGCACCACGCACCTGGATATCGGTCATGGCATTAGGGTTAGCATCAGCTGTAGCAGCCACATTCAAACCTGCCACCTTACCAGCAATCAGCGCCATTGGGTCGCTGGCTGCTCCCTGGTTAAACTGATCCTTGTTGATCTGGACCACAGAGCTAGAAATCTCTTTCTTAGCCATCGAGCCATAACCAACCACTACGACCTCGTTCAGCTGCGCCACGTCCTCTTTCAGCGTAATCTCCATGCCGTTCTTGGCTGGCAGTTCCTGAGGATTGAATCCAATGTAAGAGATTACCAACGTGGCTCCAGACTTACAGGTCAGACTGAAGTTTCCGTCGAAGTCGGTCACTGTGCCGTTAGATGTTCCTTTGACAACAACCGAGGCACCGATAACGGCCTCGCCCATCTCGTCCTTCACACGACCGTTGATGGTGGTCTGTGCCGAAACATCCAAGGCGAAAAACATCACCGCCAGCATCATCAGCAGGCGATAATAAAGATTCTTTAATCTTCTCATCTTCTTTGGTTTTTGTTAAAATTAGAGTTATAGAAATATAGTTTCAATTCTTACATTTTTCCACCCTCACCGCGGCACCACCGCTACAAGCCAGACGCAGATGCAACGTATCGGCCTTGGTTACGGATATCCGACGTATCGTCATCTCGTAAGGATTATGCTCGAAGTCGGCTTTAGGACCATCCTCGTAGATAACAGCTTGATAGGTAGCCCCCTCGTCAAGGAAATCGAGTGCCACATCCAGTTGACGTGCCTCTTCGTTAGTAATACTACCCAAAAACCACCGGTCGCCACCACGCTCTTTGCGGGCAATAGTGATATATTTCCCAATCTCACCATTGGGCACTAAAGTGCGGCTCCATGTGGTGGGACAACTCTCAATAAAGCTGAGTGCAGGCTGTCCCTCGTAGTTCTCGATGGCATCGGCAGCCATCTGCAACGGACTATAGATAACCACGAACTCACCCAGTTGTTTGGCCAGTGTGGAATGCGGATGAGTGCCAGGCACAATCTCTGAGAAATTGAAGATAGCCGGTGTAAAATCGGTTGGACCAGCCAACCCACGGGTAAACGGCAGTGTGACCGTATGCGATGGCGGATTACCACCACGACGATCCCAGGCATTATACTCTTGACCGCGTACACCTTCCTGAGTCATCAGGTTGGGCCAAGTGCGCTGGATACCAGTGGGCATGGCAGGCTCGTGATTATCAATCATGATATGGTGCTTGGCAGCACACTCAATCACCTTGCGGTAGTGACGAATGCCATACTGTGATTTTGCCAACTCCTTACCATCAAAATAATGACCTACATAGCCAGTCTTTACGGCACGAATGCCCAAACGCTCGAACCAACTAAAAGCCTGTTCCATTTGGTTCTCCAAAAGGGTTGCATTGCCCCAAGTCTCCGTATGTCCGATGAAGCGCACCCCCTTCTCCAAGCCATAACGCGTGACCTCATCCATATCAAAATCGGGGTACGACTCGAGATAGCTAATCTTCTCGCCCTGTCCCCAACCGGGATTCCAGCCCTCGGCCAGCACACCGCTGAAACCATGACAGGCTGCAAAATCCATATAACGCTTCACGTTCTCAGTAGTAGCGCCATGCGAAGGGCCCATCTCCCAGGTGTTTTGCTTTTTGTGAATACTCCACCAGATACCGATATAACGACCTGGCTCTATCCACGATGTATCTTTAATTTGTGATGGTTCGTTCAGGTTCAGCATCAGGTTAGAGGTAATCAAGCCACCTGCTGTTGGACTGATAATCATTGTTCGCCAAGGACTCTTCAGCTGACCTTTGGCATAAACCTTTACGCCGCTACGCCACGGGGTAAGGGCTGCAAGCAGACATACAGTATCGCCCTTGCCACGACGTGGCGTCAGATTTAAGCTGGCATAATCCTCGAGGGCAGCCTCGTGGATGGCTAAGTACAAATCTTTTTCATATTCGATAGTAAGAGGTGTACATACGGTATCTTTCTTACTTAATAAATCGGTATGATAGATGCCTTCGAAATATTCTGTATGGTTTGAGGGTATCGACCAGGCTTGGGCATCATGTGCCAAAGTCATCTCGGTCAGTTCGTCCATTATCTGAAACTCTTTACCATGACGATCATCAGGCAGGATATAACGGAAACCAAAACCATCATTGAACACACGGAACACCACCTGCATCGACAGTCCTGTATGCTCACGGAAATTCACCGTCAACTCATTATAATGATTACGAGTGGTATCGTTCTCACCCCATGGTTGTGTCCAGATTTCATCTTTCTGCGAACGCATCACTTTCCCCATCTTTGTCTTGGCTCCCAACTCTCCATCATTTAATAGGTAACCTAAATGTGAGGGGGTCACAAGAGTCTTGTCGTGGTAGTTCACCATATAAAAAGATTGGTGGTTCTTCACACCGACGATCACCGTCACAGCACCGTCGGGCGAAGATACCTTAACGTTTCCAGCATTACTTACCGTAACACCTTTTATTACCAAACTAACCAATATAACAAATCTAACAAACCTCAGTAATTGCATAATTTTAGAATTTTTCGGCAAAGATAAAGATATCGTTCTACGTCTCCAAACGCCACAAACAAATATCAAAACCATTCAAAACGCAAACATCTGTAAATAAAGATGTTACAATTTTCAATAATCATAAAAATCTAAATAAAATCAATCGCTTTTTGGCACAAATCAGGTCATACTATTTGGTTATTTCAGAAAGAAATCGTAACTTTGTACCCAACATTATAACAAAAACAATGCTAACTTATGATACGAAAATGCGTCATTAGTATTCTGATGATTCTGGCCACAGAAAGCTGGGCCCAACAAGGTGATAACCGACAGCTCTATCAAACGCTCGACAGTTTGATTGAGCAGTACGACCAGTTAACGGCAGAGAAAGAAGGCCGCGTGGCTGCCATCAAAGAGGGCGTTAAAGGTATTACCCTAACTGCCGAACAGCAATACGACCTGAATCAGCGACTTTACGACGAATATGTAGCCTATAAGTTCGACTCAGCGTTCTATTATATAGATAAAAATGTGAAAGCTCTGCGCAAATCGGGCGACCACAATCGTTTTGCTGCCAGCGCTGTTCGTATGGCTCATATCCTGGCTGTTACAGGTTTGTTCGATCGTGCTCGCCGACTGCTGGACGAAGTAGCGGCCGACTCGATTAACGACCAACAGAAAATTGCCTATTACAATCAACAGAGCGAGCTGAACCTGTATCGTTCGGAAATGGCTCAGAACACCGAATACTTTTACGACTATATTCAAAGAGCACAATACTATCGGCAATTGGTTATACAGATTGCCCCCAAAGACAGCTACGACTATATCTTTAATCAAGCCACTTATATTTGCGAAGCAGGCGACACGAACAAAGCCATAGAGATGTTAGAAGACTATCTGCTGAAACTTGAAGAAGGAACACGTGCCTACAGCATTGTTACCAGTACGTTGGCTTTCTTTTACCAAACCAAAGAGATGCATCAACAGCAGGAACGCTATCTGTTACTCAGCGCCATCAGCGATGAACGTTGTGCCATTCGTGAGAACAACTCACTTCGCAGATTGTCGGAGATACTGATGAACCGTGGCAATAACGATGATGCCTACCGCTATCTTTACCAAGCCATCAGCGAAGCCCGTTTCTATGGCAGTCGCATCCGTATGATGCAGGTAGGCCGCATGGCACCGCAGATCCTGCAACTGTACGATGCCGAACGCACCAAAACACAACAGCGCACCAATCTGTTGCTGACCATTATCTCCTTTATATCGCTGATACTCGTGGGTATCATCGGCTATACCCTCCGACTATATCGTAAAAAGCATGCCGCCGGTTTGCAGATTATCGAGATGAACAAAATTCTGGCTCAACATAGCGAAGAGATTGAAACTGTCAACACACAGATGAAAGAAGCCAACCGCATTAAAGAAGAATATATCGGGCGTTTTCTGGAACTCAGTAGCATGCTACTCTCTAACACCGAACAACGTATGAAACAGTTAAACCGACTGGCCCGAGAAAGGAAACTGGAGGAACTCTATGCCGAACTCAAAACGATGGAACCTGTAAACACTGGTATCCGTACCTTCCACAGACATTTCGACACCGCCTTCCTCAACATCTACCCGCATTTTATCAGCGAGGTTAACAAGTTGATCACTCCCGAGAATCAGTTTGTTACCGATGATGATGGTGCGCTTGCCAAACGCTTGACAACCGAGTTGCGCATTCTGGCACTTATTCGCCTGGACATTACCGACAATCAAGAAATTGCCGATATCCTCCGTTCCAGCATCACCACCATCTATACCTACCGCTCAAAACTCAAAGCTAAAGCCCTGAATAAAGAATCTTTTGAGGATGATATCAGGAAGATAGCAACATATTAACGGAAGTTTTTTTCATTAATTGGGCATTTTTTTTGCTTGTTTCAATATTTTTAGCTATATTTGCCCCCAAAATATAACTAAAAGAGAACCTATGGAACGAACTAGTATCAAAAAACGCGTTATTGGAGTAGATATTGGCAACCTAAAAACGACATACGCCATTGTGGATGTTCGCGGCAATGTGATAGCACATTCATCTTTTCCAACAACCGACTATCCAGACATCAACAGATTTGTGGAAAAGCTCACAGAATCTATTATCATCATGGCTGAGTCAAATGGCGGCTTTGAGACCATCCGTTCTGTTGGAGTCAGCTGTCCCAGTGCCTCTGCCTTTTCCGGTTGCATAGAAAATGCGGCTAACCTACCCTGGAAGGGTATCGTGCCACTTGGCGCCATGCTACGCGACCGTTTAGGTCTGGCAGTAGCTGTGGGTAACGACGCCCATAACACAGCCCTTGGTGAAAAGATGTATGGTGGTGCCCATGGTATGAAAAACTTTATCGTACTGAACCTGGGTGTAGGTCTGGGCAGTTGTTTCTTCTCCGATGGTCACGAGCATCATGGTGCCGATGGCTATGCCGGTGAGATCGGACATACGTGTATCGAAGACAATGGTCGCCCATGCGCCTGCGGACTAAAAGGCTGTTTGGAGGCTTATGTTGCATCGGCAGGAATCGTAAAGACAGCCCACGAGTTGATGGCAGAGAGCGATACGCCATCAAAGATGCGTGATATAGAGCCTTTGGAGGCCCCCGACATCAGCCGCCTATGCGAAGAAGGCGACCAACTGGCCATCGAAGTCTATCGCCGTACCGGTTATATTTTTGGACGTGGTTTGGCAACGTATGCTGCGATTGTTAATCCCGAGGCCATCATCATCACAGGTGGTGTGTCGCGTGCTGGGCACTGGTTGTTAGACCCCACCCGCGAATCCTTCGAGAGTCACATCATCCGCAATATGCGTGGCAAAGTACGCATCATACAATCTGACCTGGACGATGCCGAGCGCGATGTGTTAGGAGCAAGCGCCTTGGCTTGGGAAGTGCCAGAATATTCGCTATTCAAATAAATCATAAAGAGTCGGAGGGGTGCTATTTCTTAGCACCGCCACCGATAACTTTCGAGATATCCATCATCATGCCGCCGTTGCCGGTCATGATTTGAGGCATCTTGCCATCCCATTTCTCAATCATATCCTCCTGAACAATCATGGGCGACAGAGAGGCCGCAATGGTGCGATTATAATAAGCCTCGGCATCGGCTTTAATCTTCATGGCCTTGGCATTACCCTCGGCTTTAGCTACAGCAATCTTTGCATTAGCCTCGGCCTCCTTCACCTCGTTTTCAGCTTTCAGTGCACTCTGAATGGCGGTATTCTTAGCATCAATCATTGAGAGCAGTGACGATGGTGGGGTAATCTTAGAGGTAAACTCCTCTACCAGGAATCCCTCATTCATAAGTGATTTCTCTAAACGGGCACGCACGTCACGCTCAAAATTAGCACGATTCGACATCAGTGAGTCGCTGGTGTACTGGTTGGCGCAAGTACGGTAGGCTTCATAGATACAAGTACGAATGTAGCCCTCTTCAAGATCCTTCACTCCCACACGATACTTGGTAAATATATCACAAGCCTTATCGGGATTGATACGATAGGCAATAGTAGGATCCATCTCGAAGAGCGAAGCATCTTTGGCATTCACTGAAAAAGTCTCATATTGCTTACGCTGGGTAAACGTTGGATAGGTAAACACATTGGTGGTGATGGGGTTGTAGAATACCCAACCTTTACATGTTCCCTCTACACCGCCATAGTCCTGTTCATTGAGCGACCATTTGTGGAAACGGATACCCACCTCACCAGAATCCACAACCGTGCAACAGGTGGCAAACAAAACGAGAATTAACACGAAAACGCCTCCGGCATAGGCCAGCAGACGGTAATAAGGCTTAATAGCTGTTGTATTCATATACTTTTAAATCATAAATTAACGGCTGCAAAAATACAAAAAAAACGCGAAAGCCAACAATCTTTAAGGATTTTTTTATATCTTTGCCCACGAATATGGAAGAAGTAAGTAAGATACCACAAGAGTGGAACAAATTCTACTTGAAGGATGTGTCGTTCGTTAACCTGATGACGAAACGCATCTTTAACGTACTGATTGTGGCCAACCCCTACGATGCTTTTATGCTTGAGGATGATGGTCGTGTGGATGAAAAAATCTTTGACGAGTATATGGAGTTGGGGATGCGATACCCACCCACGTTCACCCAGGTATCGACTACCGAAGAGGCCAACAGCGTGCTGCATAGCACCGATATCGATCTGGTTATCTGTATGCCAGGTAATGCCGACAACGATGCTTTCACCGTAGCCCGCGAAATCAAGGCCGAGCACCCCAACATCCCATGCGTGGTGCTCACCCCCTTCTCGCATGGTATCACCAAACGTATTCAAGATGAAGACATGTCGGTGTTCGACTATGTTTTCTGTTGGTTGGGTAATACCAACCTCATCATGAGTATCATCAAACTGATTGAGGACAAGATGAACATCGAGCACGACATCCAAGAGGCTGGCGTGCAGATGATTATGCTGGTTGAGGATAACATCCGATTCTACTCAAGCGTGCTGCCTAATCTTTATAACTATATCCTGGCACAGAGCAAACGCTTCTCGACCGAGGCTCTGAACCCCCATGCTGCAGCCCAGCGCAAACGTGGTCGCCCCAAAGTGGTACTGGCCACCACCTACGAAGAGGCTATGCAGCTGTACGAGAAATATCACGAAAACACTTTAGGTGTGATTAGCGATACTCGATTTCCGATGCAAGTTCATGAGGGGCGACTGAGTCATGTAGAAGAGGGCGATCCTGAGGCTGGTTTGAAACTGCTGAGGGAGATCCGTCGCCGCGACGAGTACGTGCCTCTGATTCTCGATTCATCAGAAATTGCCAACAAGGCCAAAGCCGAGGCAGAAGGTTTCCACTTTATCGACAAGAACTCCACCAAGATGAATGTCGATCTGCACCATCTGATGGAAGAGCACATGGGTTTTGGCGACTTTATATTCCGCGACCCGAAGACCAAAGAAGAGGTGTTCCGCGTGTCGTCGCTAAAGGAACTGCAGGACAATATTTTCAAGATTCCCTACGACTCGATGCTCTACCACGTAAGCCGCAACCACATGAGTCGTTGGCTTACAGCACGTGCCATCTTCCCTGTTTCGGCCTTTCTGAAGCACGTCACCTGGCATAAACTGCAGGATGTGGATGCCCACCGACAGATTATCTTCGATGCCATCGTGCAGTACCGCCGCATGAAGAACATCGGTGTAGTAGCTGTGTTCGACCGACTGAAGTTTGACCGCTACGCCCATTTTGCCCGTATCGGCGATGGTTCGTTAGGCGGTAAAGGCCGCGGTCTGGCATTCCTTGATAACATCATCAAACGCCACCCAGAGTTGAATCAGTTTGAGCAGGCCAAGGTATCGATACCAAAAACGGTGGTATTGTGTACCGACTTCTTCGACGAGTTTATGGAGAAGAACAACCTCTACCCCATTGCGCTGAGCGATGCCAGTGACGAGGAAATACTGCAGCACTTTATGCGTGCCCAGCTGCCCGACTCGCTGATAGCCGATTTCTTCACCTTCTTCGATGCAGTAAAGTCGCCTATCGCCATCCGTTCAAGTTCTCTGCTCGAAGATTCGCACTACCAGCCCTTTGCTGGTATCTACTCTACCTATATGATACCTTATCTGGAAGATAAGTATGAGATGCTGCGCATGCTGGCCTGTGCCATCAAGGGTGTGTATGCATCGGTTTACTATAAGGATTCGAAAGCCTATATGCTGGCCACGCAGAATGTTATCGACCAGGAGAAAATGGCTGTGATTTTGCAGGAGGTTGTGGGTAAGCAATATGGCGACCTGTACTATCCCAACTTCAGCGGTGTGCTGCGCTCGCTGAACTACTATCCCATCGGCGACGAGACTGCCGAAGAGGGTATTGCATCGCTGGCAGTAGGATTAGGTAAATATATTGTTGATGGCGGTCAAACCCTTCGCGTTTCGCCTTATCACCCCAAGCAGGTACTGCAGACATCGGAGATGGAGACAGCCCTTAGCGAAACTCAAACCCGATTCTATGCGCTGGATATGGCCCATGTTGGTGATGACTTTAAGGTTGACGACGGCTTTAATATAAAAAAGGTACGCGTAAAGCAGGCTGCCGAAGATGGTGCACTTACCTATCTGGCCTCGACCTATGATCCTACCGACAACATTATCCGCGACGGTATCTACGAAGGTGGTCGTAAGGTCATCTCGTTCTGCGGCGTGCTGCAGCACGATGTATTCCCACTACCCGAACTGTTGCAGATGGCACAGAAGTTAGGTGCCGACGAGATGAAACGCCCTGTAGAGATTGAGTTTGCCTGCAATCTGAACGACGATCGCACAGGTGAGTTCTACCTGCTACAGATACGTCCTATCGTAGATGCCAAGCAGGTTCTTGACGAAGACCTACAACAGATACCCGACAGCGACTGCCTGCTGCGCTCGAACAACTCTCTGGGCCATGGCATCTCTGAGGATGTAGTGGATGTGGTATATGTGAAGACCGACGACGACTTTACTGCAGTCAACAATCCCACCATTGCCAACGAGATTGAGGAAATAAACCGCAAGTTCCTGCAAAGCGACAAGAACTACGTACTGATTGGTCCGGGCCGCTGGGGTTCGAGTGATTACTGGTTGGGCATACCTGTAAAATGGCCACACATATCGGCAGCAAGGGTTATTGTTGAGGTTGGTTTGAAGAACTATCGTGTGGATCCTTCGCAGGGCACACACTTCTTCCAGAATCTCACCTCGTTTGGTGTGGGCTACTTCACCATCAACACCTATACAGGCGATGGGGTGTTCCAAAAGGAGTTGCTCGACCAGATGCCCGCTGTAGAAGAAACCCAATATGTTCGTCACGTACGCTTTGAAAAGCCATTGAAGATTATGATGGATGGCAAGAAACAGACGGGTGTGGTGATATATACTTAATTAAATCCAAAAAATAATAAGAAAACTTGGATTAAATAATTATTATTCATATCTTTGCACAGTGTCAATAATCTATTAACATTTGTGCAAAGATATGTCTAAACTAACAGAAAAGATAAAGCGTGACCTGCCGTTACGTATCAGTTTAATGATTGTGTTTGCCATGTCGTTACTGCTTACCGTAACGCTACTTATTATGCTCCGCTATTCACGCAAATCACTCAAGGAAGATGCACTGAGCAGAGCCACAACAGCATTAGACAGAGCCAATAACAACATCGACAACATCCTGCTGAGTGTGGAGGAAACCGTTGGAAACATTTATTTCAACATGAAGTATGACAAGCCCGAAAGGATGTACACCTATACTTATAAGATTGTAGAAACCAATCCCTACATTACCGGATGTGCCATTGCCTTTAAGCCCGGCTACTTTAAAGGGCACGATGAGTTCATGGCCTATGCGCACCGTATAGACAGCACCCATCAGAACTATGCCAATGCGCCCATTGTCCATTCCGACACTTTCGGCATCAGATCATACACGCGGCAGATATGGTACACACGCACCATGACCATGAACAAAACCATTTGGCTGAACCCGCTGGCTGGTATGAAGTCGGATATTGAACCGCTCATTGCCGTCAGCGCGCCTATCCCCGATGCCGAAGGCGAACCCATAGGCGTGATATGTACATTTTTATCAACCAGTTTACTTTCGGAGGTTATTGCATCGGCCAAGCCATCGCCCAATTCCTACTGTGCACTGCTGGATCGTTACGGTTCGTTCATTGTTGACCCTACAGGCGGTTATCTGTCTAAGACAAAAGCAATGAACCTACCTGGTGCATCAGTCAAGCAGGCAGTTAAGAGCATGATGTCGGGTGATAAGGGCTATCTGCCATTCGAGATAAACGACCATGACTTTTATCTTTTCTATAAGCCATTTGTACTGGCCGATGTTCCTTACCGCTCATTAGATGATCTGGGTTGGAGCATTGGTGTTGTATTCTCGGAAGACGATATCTTTGGCGAATATAATGCACTGTTTAACTTTGTGCTTATCATCGCCATCATTGGTATGGGTGTCATCTACCTGCACACAAGCCTCATCATTCGCCATCGGTTAAAGCCCCTTGAACAACTCACACATCTAACAGAACGAATAGCCCAAGGACACTACAACGAGCCCCTACCCTCTCGCCATCGGAACGAAGATGAGATAGGCATGCTGCAAGGGCATTTCCAGCGCATGCAGCACTCAGTATCTGCCAACATCAATGAGTTGCACGAACTCACAGATACGATTCAAGAGCGCAGTAAAGAACTACATATTGCATACAAAAAAGCCAAAAAGGCCGACCATATGAAAACGGTGTTCCTGCATAACATGACCGACCAGATGGTTGCCCCCACGTTTGCCATCAGCGAGGATGTAAAAAAAATGAGTCACTACGACGAGTCAGCTAGTCCCCAAACTATCAATCAGCTTGTAGATAACATCCAACAAAACGGTAACACCATCACACAGATATTGAACAACCTCATTAATCTCTCAGAAAAAGAGATGGAACAGGAGAAAGGAGGTGAGTTATGATAGCTATTCGTCGTTCATTCTCAGCCAAAGTGATTCTCTGGGTACTACTGATAGCTGTACCCGTGTTCTTAGCATCGGTAGGCGTACTGTTCTGGCAATCGCACAAACTGATACGTGCCGAAGCCGTTGAAAGAGCAACAGGTGTGCTCAACGGTGCCATGCACCGCATCAATCGGCATCTGATTACAGCCGAAACAGCCACCAACACCAACGCCTGGATGGTTGAACAATCGCTTAATGCCGATTCGTTGCTCTCGTTTACCAAACGCATCACAATCACCAATCCATTTACCGATGGTTGTGCCATCAGCACCGAACCTGGTGTGATACCACAATACCCCGAAGGTTTTATGGGTGTATCGTTTAACGACAAAGGTACCATCAAATCGTTTATAGAAACCGATCATGTTTACTTCCGTGAGCGATGGTACAATATACCACGTACACAGCAGAAATCCATTTGGGTGGTATCAAACGACAAGAAGACCAATCTGGACATGGAGGACAACGTCATGATAGCCTCTTATCCGCGTCCACTATACAATGCCAACAAGCGCTTTGTTGGTATCATCTCAGTATGGCTCTCGTTACAGCACATCTCAAATATACTGGCCGAAGTGCGCCCATAT
Source organism: Xylanibacter ruminicola (assembly GCA_015060625.1). Lineage (GTDB taxonomy): Bacteria > Bacteroidota > Bacteroidia > Bacteroidales > Bacteroidaceae > Prevotella > Prevotella ruminicola_D. The sequence continues at coordinate 90,948 of SUYC01000013.1, forward strand.
CCGCATTCTTACTATGTGCTACTTGATGAGCGCGGCAGCTATGTGGGGCATCCCGACTCCACGCGTCTAACAGGAAAAACCATCTTCAATGTGGCCGATCCCAAACATGAATCCGACCTCATTGCTTTAGGCTATGAGATGACTCAGGGCAAAAAAGGTAACATGTCGGTCATGATTAATCATGCCAAGTCGTTAGTATGCTACATGCCAGTAGAAGGTACGCCCTGGAGCCTGGCCATTGTCTGTCCCGAGAGCGACATCATGAAAGGCTTTAACCGTCTTACTTACATCGTCATAGCACTACTCATCATCGGTTTGGCACTTATTTTCATCAACTGCCATAAGGCAGTAACCTATTCACTCCAGCCGCTACAACAGCTACTTGAAAAGGCGCAAGCTGTTTCCAACGGCAAATTGGATGTTGACTTGCCCCACACTAAACGCCCCGACATTATTGGCGGACTACAAAACAGTTTCGCAACCATGCTCGAGTCGCTTAACTATTATATCAACAGTGTGCGTACTGCTACCGACCAGACCAAGCGTTACAACCGCGAGTTGGAGCATACCACCCAACTGGTATTAGAGGCCGAACACCAAAAAACGGTGTTTATTCAGAATGTTACCCATCAGATACGTACCCCGCTGAATATCATCATGGGATTTGCTCAGGTGCTTAGGAGTCCTAACGACGAAACTTCGTTGAGCTCAGATTTGGGTGAGGAAGAGATAAAAAGTATTGCCGGCACCATGACCCATAACAGCCGTTTGCTCGTCCGCATGGTGATGATGCTGTTCGACAGTTCAGAATCCGGCAAGGCCGAACTAGCCAAAATCGACAAGAGCGAACTAGTGGTATGTAACGAGGTGTGCCGAGCAGCCATTTCGTTTATCAATAAGTACTATCCCCAAGTACCCATAGAGTTTACGACCAATTTGCCCGACGACTTCAGCACTCACACCAACACCCAGTTTTTGGAGTTCAGTTTGGAAGAGTTGCTGAACAATGCTGTACGCTACTCCGACCAGCAGCATGTGTCGCTGCATGTGGAGCGTTTTGGCGAGTATATCCATTTCGTCGTACAAGACACAGGAAAAGGTATCGCCGAAGCCGATCAAGGGAATATATTCAAGTTCTTTACGAAGGTTGATGACTTTAGTGAGGGTTTAGGCCTGGGCCTGCCCCTCACCAAACGTCATGCTGAAACCTTAGGTGGAAGTTTGATACTCGACAAGAGCTACAAAGAAGGTAGCCGGTTCATATTCAAACTTCCCGTGGCTTAAAATCAGCCACAGTGGAAGTATTGAGTTACCAATTTCTGGATTTCCTCTGGATGGGCCTCAATGGTCTTTCGCAGATTCTTATCATCATAGGCACGAAGCTGTGCGATGATACCATCTATCATAGCTGGCGAGAACACGCCATACTCCTCGTAAGCTTTACGCTGACGATTCAAGCAGTCGGCCGAAGCCACACACGAGTCGGGCAACTGTGCCAGATTCGCCAAGCGGTCGGCATTCTCTTCTGCATGTATATTCACGTTCACGTAGGTTTTCTCGGCCAACTTCAAAGCACCGTCTAACTCAAATCCATAGCGGCAAGCCACACAGATACCAGCCAGCAACTGATAGAGATCGGCACTGCCATCTGACGAGCGCAACTCTACCGTCTGCTTATTGCTCATATCATAGTCGGTCTGTGGTTCCTGAGGATTAGCCACACGGCACATATCCACATCGGCAGCCCATCCTAACGGTACACGCACCAGCACCGAGCGGTTTCTGTCGCCCCAGCAAACATTTGTGGGGGCCTCCTGGTGAGGTACCAAACGGAAATAACTGGTAGGATTTTTATTGCCAAAAGCCGTAATCGAAGGTGCAAGCACCATCATACCAGCAATCATCTTGCGGGCTGCATCACTCAGCACGCCATTAGACAGCATCTGATTCTTACCATCTTTCATCATACGCATATGGATGTGCAGACCTGATCCAGCCTTACCTGTGGTGATCTTGGGGGCAAAGGTTACATCATAGCCAAGCTGGTAGCCCAAATTGCGAATCACCCATTTAGCAATCATCAGCTGGTCGGCTGCCTGTTCCACATCTACCGGCAGGAACTCGATCTCATTCTGCTCATAGTTCTTACCGTTGAGCGAGAAATTACCCACCTCGGAATGACCGTACTTAATCTGTCCGCCTGTCTGGGCGATATACTGCATGCAACGGGTACGGAACTCGTTGGCCTTGGCATAAGGTGCCGACTCATGGTAGCCGCGCTGATCCTGAGCAGGAAAAGCACCTTCTTCATTGCTAATCACATAATACTCCAACTCGCCCATCGCCTGGAACTCCATACCCGTCACCTGACGGAAAGCCTCGGCTGCCTTATGCAACGTATGCTCGGGAGATGACTCAAGCGGATGACCGTCCTTATCAAAGAAAGAACAGAGCATCGACACGGTTGGAATCTCGGCAAACGGATCGACGAAAGCCGTACGGAAACGAGGCAACACATAGAGGTCGCTGGAACTAGCCTGTATAAACGAGAAGAGGCTGCTACCATCCACACGCTCACCACATGTTAGGATAGTATCAAGATAAGCCAGATCATTAATTACAAAATTAAGTGTTTTTAATCTGCCGTCGCCGCCTGGATACATAAAGTTAACCATGCGAATATTGTTCGACACGATGTAATCAATAATGTCGGCCTTAGTAAACTCGACCGCTGGTTTCTGTAGTGCCACCACGATAGGATTGGCATTTAAAATCAGATGTAGGTTACTCATTTTCTTAAAAATCGGATTATTATTTGTTTTATACTGCGTACAAAGATACGCATTTATTTTATTTGTGATGCATAATTTGACGATTTTTATATATTCTGTAACCAGAAAGCCCCACATCTTACCGACGTGGGGCCTACCAATAATCTATTGTTTAATATCCGATTACTTATTAAACGTAGGATAGCGACTTTCAACCGACGATTGGTTACCAGCAATTAAAGGCCAGCCGTTAACCCACTCAACATGGTCCATCAGCACCTGGCGACCAGCATCGGGATCAGTACGCATATAACCATGATATATCATCCAATCCTGACCTGCATCATCGGTGACAAACTCAGCATTATGACCTGGGCCTGCCACGTTGGCACTTCCATGCAACAGCACATCGAAAGCACCATCAAGCAAACGTTTTCCATCCTTGGTTACATACGGACCGAACAGATTCTCAGAGCGACCGTAAATCACCTGATAAGTACTGTTATTACCCTCGCAGCAAGAGCCATTAGAGCCAAAGAGATAGTAATAGCCATCACGATGATGAATATAGGTAGCCTCCATCTGGTTGCCAGCTATCTGAACAGGTTTTGCACCAGGTTTAAGAGTAAGGCCATCGGCACTGAGCTCTACACCGTAGATGCCATGGAACGAGCCCCAGAACAGGTATTTCTTACCACCATCCTCGATGAAGAAGGGGTCGATACAGTTTTGGATACCAATGTCCTGACTAATGAAAAGTGCACCATGATCAGTGTAGGGACCTTGTGGCTGGGTGGCCGAGGCTACACCCAATCCGCAAGTCCACTCGCCACCCCAGGTCGATTTAGAATAATAGAGCATATACTTTCCATCGACATAATTAATATCGGGTGCCCAGATGCCACCACCAGGGTTCCATTTAGGGCGAGTCTCGTTGGTGAATGCCGTGCCCACATACTGCCATTTGAGCAAATCGGTAGAACGATAGATGGGCAGATTGCGGATATCCTCGGTCGCAAAGAGATAGAACACGCCATCGGGCGACTTGACGATAGAGGGATCAGGCAACGAGGTTGCGATGATGGGGTTACGATACTTCTGTACGATGGGGGTAGGCGTAATATCCTGAGAGTGCCCACCGTCGTCCGACGATGAGCAGCTCAGAATAGGCATTAAGCCAACAATTATACTAACTATAGAAAACATGTAACTTCTTTTTTTCTTTTCAAACATATTACCAACCAGGATTTTGTGTGAGATTAGGATTACGTTCCAATTCTCCCTGAGGCACAGCAAACAGCTTGACATGCTCACCAATGTAGTTATTGGTGTAGCGCTTGGTGCCCCAGATTTCAGTCATACCGTTTGAACCATTAAGCTGTGAAGGATCGCTAACCAGCGTACGATTGGTGCCCAATTTGCGATCGAGCCATGTATCCCAACGCAGCTGCTTCCAGTAAAGCTGACCTTCGCCACAAAGCTCCCAACCATATTCATTACGAATACGCTCGCGCATATTGTCCTGACCTGTAACCTTGGTGTACTCATTGCTATTGAGCAGAGCCAGACCTGGGATACGGGCACGAACCATGTTGATGTATTTCACAGCCTCATCGGTTTTTCCTTGCTCATTCAGAGCCTCAGCCAATGAGATGAGTGCACCGGCATAGCGGAAGATGGGGGTATCGATATCGCTGTTCAAACCATTCTTGGTTTCACGACCCTCGGGCACAAACTTACGCCACAGATAGTAGAAACGGTCGTTGGTATCGGTGCGCAAGTCGTAAGGAGCAGCATTATCGGAGCCAATATAAGGCCAACGCAAGGTGTAGTCCCAGCAGTCGGCAGTTGAACCACCCTTATAAGTAGAGTATGGAGTGATAAAGTTCATGAGCATACGGGGGTCGCGATCCTGATAAATAGCCAGAATGCGGGCCTCGTTACCATCCTTATCATACTGACTCATGTCGGCACCATAATTCACCATCTGCTGATAACCTGCTTTCAGCTTATCGCTGGCAGCATTGGGGTCGAGACCATCACGCAGGAAATAAACCGAACGGGCCTTTGGATCCATCTTTGAGTAACCAGGGAATACCTCGTCCATATTAAATGGCTTACCATCTGCATACTCGTATGAATCAACAAAATAAGGATTAGGAATCAGGTTGTTCCAGCAACCAAAACCGTCGGCGGTATAAGTATTACGATTACCGTGTGTACGACCTAACAGCGAGCCCATACCCTCCTCATCGGTATATTGATACTGGAAGATATACTCATCGTTGCGCTCATTGGCAGCCTTGAACATATTCTTATAATCAGGGAACAGCTGGAACCCCATGGTGGTGATAGCCGCAAAATCAGCCTCAGCCTTGCTCCAATCCTTCAGCCACATATAGACCTGACCACGCAGATAGTAAGCACAAGCCTTGGTTACACGACCGTAGTTCTTATCAGAGGTAGCATACTTGTTAGGCAGACTGGGCTCGTTGATAGCCTCAGAACAGTCGGTAATAATCTGCTGCCATACCTCGTCGGCAGTGTTACGGGGCTTGGTATCTTCACCATACTCAACAGGTTCGGTGTAGATAGGCACACCACGCCACAACACATTAGCACGATAGTAAGCCCAGGCACGCAGGAATTTACACTCGGCGATATCACGAGCACGCTCGCTGGCCGACATGGCCTCGCACTTATCAAGATTGTTGATAACGTTGCTGGTACGATAGATTTCCTCGTACAGACGCTTCCACCAGTCGTTGAATCCCCAGTAACTGGCATTACAACGGCCACGTGCCCAGTCGTAGCCTCCCCAGTTGGCATCCAAGTCGCATACATCGGTAGCGGCATCAAAGTTCTGCCAGTCGGGACATTCGCCCTGCTGCTCCCAGTAGAAACGTTCGTAGGCACCATTCACCACGGCATCAGCCATGTTATAGGTCGACCATACCAAGTCGGTACCTACACGGTCGGAAGGTTGAGTATCCAGAAAATCGGCATTACAAGCCGTGAGTGCGATACCCGAGGCAGCCAGAACAAGACTGCTGCACATCTTATTGATTATTTTCTTTTCCATATTGGTTATTCATTGTTGATGGTTAAAATGTTACATTCAGTCCGAATGAGAGTTGGCGCATAGTAGCATAACCCTCACCAGAGCGCATCTCAGGATCCAGTCCGGGGAAGCTGGTGATAGTCCACAGATTCTCGCCAGAGAAGTAAACACGCAGGTTCTCGGCATAAATCTTTCTGCTGATGTTCTTAGGCAATGTATAACCGATAGTCAGGTTACGCAGCTTCAGGTAATCGCAGCTATAGAGATGGAATGTATTGTCGAGAGCATCACTCATACTTGGATTCTCGAGCGACATACGAGGATTCTTCGAAGTGATATTGGTACGAGGATCGTTGGGATTGTTAGGATCATAGAAGTAGTGATCATCGGCAATCCACTGTGGGATGCTCAGACCAAATACCACGTTAGATGAGTTCTGACCAATCTCGCGCCAGTAGGTTGAGAAGCCAGTGGCTCCACCCCAGTTCATCGAGAGGTCGATACCCTTCCACTCGGCATGCATCTGCACACCAAAGGTGAACTTAGGCACATTCGACTCGCCCATGAACTGCTGGTCGTGACTACCACCATACACCTTATCGCCATTGCTGTCGGCATAGATATACTCACCATACCAGATAGCGTTCTGAGTGACAGCGTGCTGTGGCTCGAACGAGTAGCCTGCTGCTATCATATCCTGCACCCACTTCAAATCCTGTGGGGTGCGAATCATACCATCGCGAGGACCACCATTAGGATCAACAACGCCATTGGCATCGTAGTACTTACCTGTACCATTATATATAGGATAAACATAGAACTCGTTCATCTGATGTCCCTCAACCAGACGCTGGGTACCACCCGATGAGACCTCACCGAGGTTTGAGTAGTACACGTTAGGATCGGGGTTGTTAGGATCAGCGCCCCATCCTTCGATGATACCGCCTTTATAGTCGGTGACACGGTTCTTGTTGAATGAGCCATTAACAGCCACACCATAGGTTACATCACCAATCTTATCCTCCCAACGGAAGGTCATCTCCAAACCGCGGTTGCTAACACCGGCCAGGTTCTGCAGAGGAGCCACCTTATCACCGAAGATCAGTCCGATAGACGGGCGATAGAGGATACCCGAGGTTTGCTTGTCGTAATAGTCGATGACACCCGACAGGCGACCACCGAGAGTGGTGAAGTCGAGACCGATATTGAAGGTCTTGGTAGTCTCCCAGGTAACGTTCATGTTAGGCAGGTTGCGCAGGTAGAAACGAGGCACCTTCTTACCACCCATAGTGGTGTAGCCAGTCTCGTACCATGACTGGTAGGCATAGTTGTCAACTGATGAGTTACCCAGCTTACCATACGATGCACGCAACTTCAGATTATCGAATGCACTCAGGAAAGAGTTCTTGGCAAAAGCCTCCTCGCTGATGCGCCATCCAGCCGATGCAGAGGGGAAGAAACCCCAACGGTTATCGGGTGAGAAGCGTGAAGAACCATCGTAACGGAAGTTAGCCTCCAACAGGTAGCGTGAATCGAACGCATAGTTCAGGCGACCGAACCATGAGCGATAGGTGTAACCAGTGAAGTTACCACGAGTGTACTCCTCCGAGGTCAGGGTATTCAAGTCGGTCAGAGTGGCATCAATCATACCCATCTTCTTCACATCGGTATTGCCATCGCTATTCTTTCCTTCCTCGAAACCAACCAACGCACCAACATCGTGCTTCTGAGCAAAAGTGTGAGCCCAGTTCAGGGTGTTGGTAATCTTCCAGTTATAATAGTGGTGGTAGTACATATAACTTGAGAGCGCCTCGAGTGCAGCAGGAGATGCTACCACCTCGTTACGACTAAAGCTATAGCTCTCGTTCTGACCATCGGTATATTTATGACGGGCATTGAAGTAGTCGTAACCAAAGGTTGACTTAAAGGTGAAGTCGTTCAGGAACTTAACCTGCGCATAGGCTGTGGTATAAGCATGAGTCGTCTTATAATAGCTATCGCCATCACCATTCAGCAACTGCATGGGGTTGTGGGCGGCACCATCCTCAACCGAAGTCTCGATACCACCAAACTTTCCATCGTAGTAGGGATAGATACCAGGAACGGTCTTCAGGAACTCCCAGCTCGACAGGGCATCAACATTGTTACGATCGCGATCGCTATGTGTACCCCATACCTGAGCACCCAACTGTAACCAGTTTGTTACATCAGAAATCAGCTTCAGGTTGACTGAGTATTTCTGCTCGCCCGAACGAACAATCATACCAGGATTGTCGAGGTAAGTCAGTCCGAGGTTGTAGCGTGTACGGGTGTCCTTACCCGACAGCGAGATGGCATGTTCCTGCATCACCTTGGTTTGGTAGATCTCATCATACCAGTCGGTGTTAGGATAAGCCACATAGTTGGGATAGCCCGACTCGGCAATACCATTGGGGTTAGCCTCAGCCTGACGCCACTGGTCGATGACGGTCTGCGGATACTTACCGGCAGTGCCGATATTCTCGCTGGCCTCATTCACCATCTCCATATAGTCGGCATAATTCGACATGAAACGCACCAACTTTGATGGCTTGTTGACAGACAGGCGACCGGTATAGGTTACACTCACCTTACCCTCGGTACCACTCTTGGTGGTGACCAGAATAACACCGTTAGCACCACGGTTACCATAGATAGCACACGAGGCTGCATCCTTCAGGATTGAGATACTCTCGATATCCATGGGATTCACATCCGAAAGGCTCATCTCCATACCATCCACCAGCACCAGTGGACTGGCATCGTTCATCGTACCCACGCCACGGATGTTGACCGAGAAGTTTTCGGCACCAGGCTTACCAGACCCCTGCAGAATATCAAGACCAGCAGCCATGCCCTGCAGTGCCTGAGCTACAGTGGTGACCGGACGCGAGTTGGTTTCCTTCTCAAGGTTGACAGATACTACCGAACCTGTGAGATTCACTTTTTTCTGAGTTCCATAACCCACAACTACAATCTCGTTCAGTTCGTTCTGATCTTCCTTGAGAGTTACTACCATGTTGTCGGTAGCACGAGCAGTCACATCCACGTAACCGATGTAGCTAAATACAAGCTGTGCATTGGTATGACTGAGCTGCAGCTTAAAACGACCGTCCATATCGGTCACAGCAGCATTCTGCGTACCCTGTTCCTTGACAGTAACGCCAATCAGTGGTTCTCCCTGCGCATCTACGACTTTACCAGTAACAGTACGTTGCTGTTGGGCAACTGCCACATGACTGGAACGGACTGATAAAGCCAGATTTCGTTCGGCAAGAGTTGGTGATGCAGCCATCAGCATGGCTGCGCCTACCAACGAGGTAATTAATCTTTTTTCCATTTTTGATGTTTAGGTTTAATTGTTTTACTTATTTCTTAAGAAAATCATCAGTTCGTGTTGGTGAATACATCTCCCAAAGCGACGCAACAGTCCACCCTGGGGCAAAGAGGTTATTATAAAAGCCCTTGCCGTTCATGCCATAATCCCAAGTGGTGTGCTGTACCACCTCCGGATAGAATCCTGGCAGTGCGATACCACAAAGGCGCTCGGTGGTTGGCATCAGCTGACTGAGAGAGTTGAAGATGACATCGTGCATCTGCAGAAAACGACTATTCCCCTTCTGTTCGCCAAGCCACTTCACAATATGAGGTAACTCGAATACAAACACATCGATATGGTTGTTCTCTACCGATACGTTACTCCAGCCACGGGTTTTAAGTCCTAAGTCGCCCAGCATCTGTCCCTGAGCAAAAGGCACATCCCACATATAATACCATGACAGAGCGAAATAGGCAGCCTTCTCACAGAGGTCGATATAATGCTGACGCTCCTTGCCCTTGGTTACAGCAGCCAGATAATAGGTTGCAGTCACGGCGGCAATGGCAGCCTCCTTGTCCTCGCAGTTGGCATCGAGGGTTGATGAGAAATAATCGCTCTTTGAAATAATATTCTGTTCCAGATAGTTCACCGTGCGGCGGGCAGCCTCCAGATACTGCTTCTTGCCAAAGTAGCGGTAACCCATAACAAGGGCAGAGGTTGACGATGGGGTACTGCCACCAGTGCCATCCACATCACTGCCGTCGTCCTTATACTTACGGGCGAAACTGCCATCAGCTTTCTGCAGCTTCAGGAAACCGTCGAGGATACCCTTGATCTTTGCCTCCCACTCAGGATGCTTACGACCATGAGCCTTCTCATACTTGAGATACAGCAGGATGGCATAGACACCCTCCGACTGCTGACGGATAGAGTGAACCACCTTCTCGTCGAGAGGGAATCCGCGCTCAAAGTTCACATTGTCATAGAAATAGCCTGCACTGGTGAGTCCGTGCTGCAGATAGCTCTCCAGAATCTCCTGACCAGTAGTCACGAGGTCCTGCTCGCCATGCTGCTCGCCATACTCGATGGCATTGAAGGCATTGAGCAATACGCGGCCCACGAAACCGATCTGTGCCTCGGGGTAAGGCTTACAGTCGCTGGTGAGTAGTGTATGACCAGAATGGTACTTCAAGGGGAAGTTGCCTACATACGACTGACGGAAATAGTTGGTCAGACCTTTCTTCATCTCCTCAGGCGTGAAACGCGCCTTCAATGGCTGAGGATTCAAGCAGTCGAAGCAGCGCTGCCACATCATGGTGACGTGCTGGCCAAAATCCTTGGCCTCGCTCTGACTGATGCGCCATTTCAGGGTCTTGGTCTCGCCTTTCTCTATCTTAGCGAAAGCAAAGACAGGAGCTGCCAAGGTGAGCTTACGAATATAGCGTTTGGGTGTCTCGATGTAAGGATAGCCGAAGGTGAGCTTGGCCTCCTGCTCATCGCAGTCCAGACCCAGATAGCCCAGAGAGGTCTCGCCACTCAGGATGATCTCGCCCTGCTGATGGGTGGTCAGGCACTCCTGTGGACGATCGATACAACGCATGATGGCCACCGACTTACCGTTAGCCATGTCGAAGACACTGGTCATGGGCGACGACAAGCGGTCCTCGCGGAAGTTCCAGCTCTTGGAAGTGTGGAAGGCTGGTGCGCCTTTAGGCGAACGCAGGTTGCGATGATACCAGAAGCCTGGCAGATAGAACTCGCTGTCGGCCGACTTGATGCCAGTGGCAAGCGCTGCACCTATATTATAATAGGTGGTAGCATCGGCTTTGATGGTGATGGTATAAACCTGATCATCGCCATCGTTAACGCACTGTTCGCTTATCTGCAAAGGCAGTGCACGACCATCGGCAGCTTTAAGCACGCTGCCCTGCGACTGCAACTGGATGACTGCAGCCGGATTGCCTGGCTGCTTGATACTGATCTGCGTTTTGATATTAATTGCAGATGCGGTCATTGAAAAAGCCACCAAGGCTGTTAATAAATAAGTTTTGTTGAACATATAATAAAAGCTTTTGTGAAATCCATTTTACTTTTCCTTATAAAGATAGTGGAATGTGCCATCCGCAACGCTGAATGTTGCGCCTTGTAGCGACAAGCCCACCACAGCCGTCTTACGAGGACTCACCTCGGTAAAACTATAGTGGGTGTGCAGCACGTAATTCCAGTTACCTTGGGTATTCTTGAACACATCGCCATGCCCCGTACCATAGTAACCCGTGTTGGCACGGTTGATAAGCGACTGCTGCGACTTGGTCCAAGGACCGAAGGGCGACGTGGCCGTTGCTACGCCAACAGCATAGTCGATATTACGGAAATCATTGGCCGAATAAAACATATAATAGGTATCGGCGATATGCAGCACTGTGGGTCCCTCCGTCACACTCCAACTGGCCTGGGCAGTATTCTCCCACTGCTCGGTGGCATGCACGCACTCCCTTGCCGTCTCTTCCTTGATGGCTTTCAGGTCGTCGGTCATCTCAGCCACAAAGATGCGGTTGCCATCCTGCAAACGCACATGGTAGAGATAAGCCTTACCATCATCATCAAACAGCACGAAGGGATCGATGGCCTTACCAGGGGTGGCGATGGCCTGCTTCTCATCCTGAGCGAAAGGCCCCATCGGCGATGTGGATGTAGCCACCGCAATCTGCTCGTTGGCAGTATAGAACATATAATAGGTGTCGCCACGCTTCACCACTTGAGGTGCCCAGAAGCCCGTAGTGCCGAAAGAGGTGGCACCAGTGAGACAAAAACCGTTGACTTTTCCAACAGGTCCCTGCCAGTTTTTCAGATCAGCAGAACGATAGACCAAGAACCCCTGCCCCGAGTCGCTACCTGTACCATATAAATAATAGGTGCCATCGCTGTCCAGGAAGATAGTAGGGTCGGCTTCGGTCAGCACTTCCTGCTCAGGCGCAGATGGAATTGCGGGCACCGGGGCGATATCGCTGCCAGTGTCGCTCGAACTGCATGACGGCAAAACAGAAATCACGGCCATGATAGTCATCGTTAATCTCAAGTTGGTTTTCTTAAACATCTTAGTTATATTAATAGTCGGTGAAAGATTTTCGGCAGCAAAAGTAATAAAAAGGATTATTTTGCACGGGTAAAATTGTTCTCAAAGCGGGTAATATCGTCAAAAGTACAGAATTACTGCACAAAAATCAAGGTCATCTCAGAATTAATCGCTAAATTTGCACACAGATAAAAACAAAGCTATGAGATATATAACGTTGCTCATCACTTGGCTCTTTGCAAGTATCATGGTAAATGCTGCCGACTTTAAGTTCCAGCATCTAAACACCTCGTACGGTTTGCCTAACCAGCAGGTAGAGAGCATGGTGCAGGACGACGACGGCTATATATGGATAGGTACGCGTAACGGACTGGCCAGATACGATGGATATAACGTCGAGACCTATTATCATGTAGAGGGACAGCCACACTCATTAGTGCATAACTTTGTACATGGGTTGTTTATAGATAGCAAAAACCGCCTATGGATCAGTACCGAAAACGGTGTGAGCATGTATCGACCCCAAACGAATGATTTTCGCAATTATCTCAACGTGCGTGGCTACTGCACCAGTTTTGTAGAAACCAACGATGGCCGAATACTCACTGGTTCTGGCCAGTTGTATGCTTATGATGCAAAGACCGACGCTTTTGTTGTAATCCCATCACTCAATGCAGGCACGATTGCCTCGCTTGCAAAAGACCGTGCTGGCAACATCTATGTATCGGCCAGTCAGATGATTTTCTCAATGAGTGCCAACCTCACCAAGATACTACCTCTAAACATCAACCTTAACGATGGACAACCTGTTAGTCATAATGCCATTTTGCCACTGCTTGTTGATTCAAGGCAACGCCTATGGATAGGTTGCAACGATGGTAGTGCCATTTGCTACGACCTGAAGAGCCATGCCCAGCAACGCTATACTGCCAACCAACTAACAGGCGGCATTATTCGTGTGATTATCGAGGACAAGCAGCACCGCATCTGGTTCGGTACCGAGAATGGTATTCTGACATTAAATCCAGATGGCAGCAGCATACTCACTCAGAAGCACTATGGCAGCGACGGTCTGTCAGACAATGCAGTATATACTATCCTGTCCGACCGCCATAACAACATCTGGATTGGTTCCTACTTTGGCGGAGTCGATTACACGTCGAGTCAAAAACCACAATTCCGACACTTTGAGCCCAGTGCAACCAAAGACGAACTAAAGGCCCGCATACCACGCATGATAACAGAAACCTCGCCAGGCATATTCTGGATTGCCAGCGAGGATCAGGGCGTAAATATCTACAACTCTATCACAGGGCAGTTCAAACCTTTCACCGAGATTTCCAATCTTGACTCGAACACCCACAGTATCTACTACGATGCGAAGACATCGGATATCTGGATTGGCACACGATTCAAGGGATTATACCGTTATAATCTTCAAACCCATAAAACCACCCAGTACTACCGCAATAAGGGACTGACTTCCGAAGGTATTTTTTACCTGACCCGCGACAAGAACGAGCGCTTGTGGGTTGCCACGATGGAGGGCTTGCGCTACTATGACGAGCAATCAGATACCTTCTGCGCAATAGGCGACGATCTGCTGGACCGCACTTTCATTTATTCGCTGTTCGTCGATCGCCACAACCAGTTATGGGCCAGCACGGTGGCATGCGGTTTGTTCTGCATCAGCAATGGTAAAGTAACGAGTTACAGCCGCGACAACAATAGCGGACTAACCGATAATTATATCATCTCGACATTCGAGGACTCGAATGGTCGCCTTTGGATAGGCACTAACAATAACGGACTGTTTTGGTTAGACAACAAAAGCGGCAAGGTGCTCCAAGCGGGAACATGGATACCTCGACAATGCACAGTATGCAGCATTGTGGAGGACAAAGCCGGTAGTTTATGGATTGGCACCGACCAAGGACTGTTCAGTCACCGACTGAGTGATGGGCACACCCACTGTTTTTCGGCAGGCGCCGAACTGCCCGTCAACCAGTTTAATTTCACATCAACCTATCTGGCCTCAGACGGACGCGTACTGATGGGCACCTTTGATGGTCTGATAGTCTTCCAGCCCAAACAGATGCACACCGAGGCAAAGAACATGTATGTGCATTTCAAGAAACTGTTTGTAAACGATCAGGTTCGTTCGCAGATCGACTATACCGACAGCATCACCCTCACTTACGAAGAATCGCATTCGTTCCACATCGAGTATGGTGTGGTGATGCCCGAGAATGTGAAAGGCGTACAATATCAGATAAAAGTGGATGGAATTGATAAGGAATGGCGCAGTGTGGGTACCGAACACCGGTTCTATGGTTATCTGCTCAAACCAGGCACCTATCAGCTACACGTAAGGGCAAACACCTGCGACAGCGATTGGGACAAAAGTCCCGAACGCACGCTTACCATCGTTATCAAAGCACCATTCTACCTTTCAACTCTCGCGTACATTATATATATAATATGCATCGTCGGCTTAGTGGTTGGCGGACTCTCGCTTTACAACATCCGCATGAAAGAACAGGCTAAAGTGCGTTTTGCCAACATGGAAAAAGCCAAGATTGAGGAAATCGACCGCATGAAATCCAACTTTTTCACCATGGTGTCGCACGAACTCAAAACGCCACTATCGCTCATTATCGCACCTTTAAAAAGCATCAGCGCCAGTCAGGTGGATAAGGAGGTAGGCGAATCGCTGAACCTGGCCATTCGCAACTGTTCGAAGATGGAGCACTTGATTAACGAGCTGGTAACTTTCAATAAAATTGAATCGGATAATTTCCCATTTTATGTGCAGCAGGGCAATCCGGTGGAATTTGTGGGCGTGGTGGCTAGTAATTTTTACGAAGCCATTCAAACCAAGGGCTTAAATCTCAAGGTTGATTGCATTGATAACGGTGAAGATGGTTGGTTTTCACCATCGTATATTGAGCATATCCTGAACAACCTGATGTCGAACGCCATCAAATTCACAGGCAATGGCGGCAACATCACTATCCATGCAGAGATTACTCAAACGAACGATTCGCCCGACTTATTCCTGAAGATGCAAGTAACCGATACCGGTATAGGCATTATCAAAGATGAACAGAAGAATATTTTTGAGCGTTTTTATCAAACCAAGCGCGGCTATAGCACCAACAGCAGTGGATGGGGTATCGGACTGGCACTCATCCGCCGACTGGTTGAAATACACAAAGGTTCGGTATCGGTAGAGAGCGAACTGGGCAAGGGCAGCACATTTACTGTACTACTTAACATCTCGGGTAATGCATTCTCTGACAAGAACAAGATTGCCGGTGATAACGAACAGGCAACGGTAAGCAGCTACCTGAGCAAACTAGATGCTACAGCTGTAACTATTGCAGGGAGCACCGTTTCGGCCGACATCACCCCCACTGCCCCAGCAACACATAAACAAACCTTGATGGTTGTTGAGGATAATGAGGATATGCTGAAGTTCCTGGAGCAGCTGTTTGCTGCCGATTACAACGTTATTACAGCGTCAGATGGTCGGCAAGCCTGGGATATCGCCATCAGTCGAACGGATATCAACCTGGTTGTATCAGATGTGATGATGCCTGTAATGACCGGTGCCGAACTGTGTAACATGATAAAGGGCAACATGAGCACCAGCCATATCCCCGTGATACTGCTCACAGCTAAGGGCGACCCCGAGGATATTAAGGATGGATATCGCAATGGTGCCGACGCCTATGTGCTGAAGCCTTTCGATCCCGAAGCACTTTCGTTACAAATCAGCAATCTGCTCAAACTGATACAATCCCGCCAGAAGTCGATATTCAACGGTGGCGAGACAGAGGTGGAACAGAACGACAGTCTGACCCAGCTTGACCGCGACTTCATCCAACGCCTGATAACACTTGTGGATAGCAACATCGGCAACGCCAACTTCTCGGTTACAGATATCACAACAGAACTGGGCATGAGCCGCAGCCTGCTGCATACTAAGATGAAGAATCTGATGAACACCTCGGCAGGCGACTATATCCGGCACAAGCGCATCCAGAAAGCCTGCCAGATGATAGCCGACGGGCACAACGTATCAGAGACAGCCTACAGCTGCGGCTTTGCCGACCCGAACTACTTCTCGAAAGTATTCAAGAAGATGGTTGGCGTAGCACCATCCGAATATACTAAACAATCGCACTAAGCAATCATTAGTACTCCCTTGTATTACTCAAAAATACATAAAAATATCACTCTTTTATGTAACAAGCTGTTATTCAGGTAATTATATATGGTGATAGATAATCAATATCTATCACTTACATACACTCCTAGCTACACTCTGTCTAACAGTCTGAAAATAAGACTTTTGCAGTCACCCGATATCATCTTTAATAGTAAAACAAGTTGTTTTACTTTGTCGGAGATATGTAAAACATGTCGTAGAAGTATGACTTTACAAAGTAAAACAAGTTGTTTTACTATGAGTGATAGTAGTGATAGATGTGTAATATCTATCACCTTACCTAACAACCTGTCTTATAATAAGATACAAAGAAAAGTGATAGATAATAAAAAAAACATAATCTCGCTTATCATCGCCAATATCTTGTATATTTGCCACATGAAAGATAAAAGTTGACCACTATACTATTAAAGAAAAGCGCACAAAATTTGGCATATTGACATCTTTTTTGTACTTTTGTCGGCAAATTGTAAAACAAAACATTAAAATGGCTAAGAAAATGAGACAAGGTACGCTTTGTGTACAGGCTGGCTACAAAGCCAAGAACGGAGAACCAATTGAGTTACCCATCATCCAGAGCACTACATTCAAGTATGATGACTCTGACGAGATGGCAAAGTTGTTTGATCTGGAGAAGGAGGGCTATTTCTACACACGCTTGCAGAACCCTACCAACGATGCTGTGGCAGCTAAGATAGCTGCACTCGAAGGTGGTGTAGGCGCTGTACTCACCTCATCAGGTCAGGCTGCCAACTTCTATGCAGTATTCAACATCTGCGAGGCTGGCGACCATATTGTCACCTCTAACGAAATATATGGTGGCACCTTTAACCTTTTTGGTGTTACATTGAAAAAACTCGGTATTGAGTGTACCTTTGTAAGCCCCGAGGCTAGCGAGGAGGAAATACAGCAGGCCTTCCGCCCCAATACCAAGGCGCTGTTTGGCGAGACTATCTCTAATCCCGGCTGTGCCGTTCTCGATATTGAGAAGTTTGCACGTATAGCCCACAAGAACGGTGTTCCCCTGATTGTGGACAACACCTTTGCCACTCCAGTAAACTGCCGTCCATTTGAGTGGGGAGCCGACATCGTGACACACTCTACCACCAAGTATATGGACGGACTGGCTACTCAAGTAGGCGGTTGCGTAGTGGATAGCGGCAACTTCGACTGGCTGGCTCATGCCGAGAAGTTCCCCGGACTGTGCACACCCGATGAGAGCTACCACGGACTAACCTATGTGAAAGCCTTCGGCAAGATGGGTTATACCACCAAGCTGGTGGCTCAGCTGATGCGCGACCTGGGCTCGATACCTGCACCGCAGAACTCATTCCTGCTGAACATGGGCTTGCAGACGCTGCACCTGCGCATGGCACAGCACTGCAAGAATGCTCAGAAGGTGGCCGAATTCCTGAATGCCAACGATAAGGTGGCATGGGTGCACTACTGCGGTTTGCCCACTGACAAGGCTTATGCCCTGGGACAGAAATACCTGCCCAACGGTAGCTGCGGTGTGATAGCCTTCGGACTAAAAGGTACGCGCGAGACGGCCATCAAATGGATGGACTCGCTGGAGATGATAAATATCGTCACACACGTGGCAGATGCCCGCACCTGCGTGCTCCATCCTGCCAGTCACACCCATCGCCAGCTCTCTGACGAGCAGTTGCGCGAGGCTGGTGTAGCCCCCGATTTGATTCGTCTTTCGGTAGGTATCGAGGACGTAGAAGATATCCTGGACGACATCAAGCAGGCGCTTGACAAAATCTAAACTCACAAGCTCACAGGGGGACAAGCCCCGTGTGAGCTTTTTTAAATGAAAAGGGCGGCGCCGTCCGCGCCGTGGCTTTCGGGGCCGCCCTCCTTGTGGTATCTACTGCCGCTTAAGCGGCTAAAATAGATAAATTGGTAAATGGATAAATAGCTGGGTCAAAGCATTCCGTTCGTAAACCACCATTCTAGCGTACCCCTGTTTTTCAACAAGTTACGAGAATGACTATTTTAAAAATTTTCAGTTTG
>SUYC01000014.1 GCA_015060625.1 Xylanibacter ruminicola
GATTAAGGTATCAAACAAGCATTCAACCTATGGCAGGGTTAAGGTAAAATCCATTCAACTTTTTCTAGGGTAGTACATTTTCCTGCCGCGGTCACGATTGTCAAAGTCATTTTGGTCAAAATCAAAAATTAACTGTCAAATCACCCCACTATATATAAATAATATTTATATATAGTGAGCAAATAACCACATTCCGAAATCGAAAATGACCACTTTGACCTTGACCACCATGACCACCGGTTGCGACCATATTGACGACGACGATAAGCTGACCGAACGATTCGTTCTGTCAGGTCAAGTTCGAAGCGTCATCATCATCAACGAGTCTGGCCTGTACTCGCTGATTCTCTCTTCAAAGCTTCCACAGGCCAAGGCCTTTAAGCGGTGGGTTACCAGCGAGGTGCTGCCGCAGATTCGCCAGATGGGTGGTTATAATGGTCAAGGTCATTGTACCTCGGACGCACTATATGTTTGGAGTACAATGTCAGTAATAAATAAGGGCGGATTTGCTTCTTAATTCTATGTTTTTCTCGGTTTTTTATATCAAAATGCCACAAAATTGTCAAAAATTACGTTAAACTGACGAAAGTATAACGATATTTCCCAAAATTGTTGTAATTTTGTATCCGTGTTCATAGAACACTAATCTTTTTGAGACGACAATGAGCGAATATTATTTCTACGGATTGGCAGCACTGATGTACCTGACCACTTGCTGGACATTTTCTGCGGTACGATGGTTCCACACCTGTCGCGCCCCCAAGGAACGCCACCAATATATCTGGCCCGACCGCAAACTACAGTGTCTTATCTACCTTTGCGCCACCATCCTTCTACCATACATCATCAACCCGGCTAGTCCGTCGGCATGGATGCTGGAAAAATCATACTTCCCGGCCTGTTACTATTTCTACTGTGGCGTGCTGCTACTCTGTTTCTTCGGCACGGTGAAACAATGGAACCAGTGGAAAACCGTAAGTTGGGCAGCAGCGCTGATAGTTGTCGCCACCATGCTCGTACCCGCCCTCGATGCCTGGCTTCCCTCAGGAATTCTCAATGCCCAAGGGTTGCGCATCTGGAACTACGTGGTACTCATTGAGAGCATCATCATGATGGTCTATTCCGGGCTTGCCATGTGGCAGGTGAAACACTGGATGGACGAGGCGCGCGACCAGAACTATTCCAACCCTGATGACTTTCCTGCTGACTATGCCCGTCGTGTCTGGCTCGCCCCTGTACTCTTCACACCGCTGCTTTGGCCCGCCTACATTTGGGACTCGCCATTGTGGATGGCCATTGATAACGTGCTCTTGGCGGCATCCAACATCCTATTGCTGCTCAACGTCATGCCTGCTTGGCGACGCAAGGCCATTCTCTCGTCATCGGAAACCGACATAACCGAATGCCACGAAGAACCGACTGATGATAACAAGAATGAACAGATAGAACAAACTGCTATCGAGATAGAGGAATACGTCAAAGGCCAGCGTGCTTATCTTGACAGTCACCTGAAGCTCGATGATGTCGTGGCTCACACACATCTCGGCCGAACCAATGTCTCGCTTACTTTCCGTTGCCGTTTCAGCTCATTCGCCAACTATGTGAACAGTCTACGACTGACTCACTACGAGCAATATCTGTCTCAACACCCTAACGAAACCAAGGAATCTGCTGCCCTTGCATCGGGCTTCTCGTCATACACGGCCTACTATCGCGCTAAGAAAAAACTTGAAAACGAAGGATTGAGTCCCAAAACGACAAAATGATACAAATGGTAAAGTTTTTGGTCTAAATGAAGTATTTGCGATGGTTCTTACATAGTTTCTTACACGTTTTGTACAATTTGTAATGTGTTTTGCATTCATATGTAATGAACTTACGCTTTATTTGTAATGCGTTTGTACAATTTGGTATGGCCGATTCCGCATAATCTCCGTACTTTTGCCGCCATAAACCAATTTTTCTCTTCATCCGCGCCTGTTGGCGCAACATTCAAGCAGGCGACAGACAGCAAAGTCGCTCAAATCAGATTCGAATTTAGACTAAGACATGTATTTTTTGTGGCAAATTGATACCATGAATGTGGTATTTTTAAAAAAATGGGGGCACTGCCAACCTTTATATGGGCCCTGCCAACCTCTGTTATAAATTTTTTTTCTAAATTCGCGCCCTGATTGCCAATAAAACGTGCTGATTATCTTTTTTTTTAATATATCACTATATGTATTACTTTATTCAACTATTCCATGATTCATCTCGGGCAATGAATCGTTTTATCAAAAATGCCCATCCTACCGTCCATAAAGGACGATTGTTATTAACCCTGCTCTTCATGCTAGTCACCGCCGTTACGACGTGGGCCGACAACGTGCCGCTGACATCATCCACCAAGTCGTGGAAGAACAACACTTATGTGACCAACGGCGACGTGACCATAGCAGATCGTATTACCGTCACGGGCAACGTGACGCTCATCCTCACCGACGGCTACACCCTCACTGCACCGAATGGCATCGAGGTGAGAGTAGGTAACTCTCTGACCATCGAAGGCGGCACTAACGGCACTGGTACGCTGACCATTGAAAAAAATGGAATTAGTAGAGCCGGTATCGGAGGTGGCTATAAAAAGGTCGGTATTAAAAAAGATCCAACCCAATACGGCAATATCACCATCAATGGCGGTATCGTCAACGTCAAAGGTGGTGCTCAGAGCGCTGGTATCGGTGGCGATTCTAATAGCGAACTCACCGGCAACGGCACCATCACCATCAACGGTGGCATCGTCAACGCCACGGGTGGTACCGGGGCTGCTGGTATTGGTGGTGGCAATTGTAGTTATGGTGCCAAAGGCGGCTGCGGTGCCATCGTTATCAATGGTGGACAGGTGACTGCTACCGGCGGTGACGATGCTCCTGGTATAGGTCCGGGCAAAGGCGCCGCAGACACCAGCGGTTCGCTGGTTCTCGGCTGGACCAACACTACGGATTTTATCAAGGTCACAGGCGTGAAGTCCAACCTAAATGTAGTCTATGGCTTTAGCAACCGTCTTGAAAGCATCAGCTTCGCCTATGGCAAAATGTTCAATATTTCAGGTGGTGGTGAGGCAACCATCAAGGATATCAAGAACCTGGAGAGCGTGGAACTCATTCCTAAGGGCAGTGAACAATACCAGCTTTCTGTTGCCACCATTTTGGGCATCAGCGCCTCGTACGATTTGACGGGCAGCTACCTCGACATCCCCTTTAGCGTGAGCGATGCCGAAGGGAATACGCTCACACTGGGCACTGACTACACAGCCACGCTCGGTACGACATCGCAGGAATCGACCACCATCCATATCACCGAAGGGGGCAGATACACGCTGACCATCAATGGTATGGGCTCGTACGCTGGTTCGAAGTCCATCGACTTCGAGGTTATTTCCATCGGCTTCAAGAAAGATGCCAATGGCGTTGACTACATCAATATGCCAAAGAACGGCATTGATGATGCCAAAATCCCCGAGGGCGTAAGCTCGTTTAAGGTGTATGATGATGGCGGAGCTAAGGCGAAATATAGCAACTCTTATGATGGCGGTCTCGTTCTGATTGCTCCCGAGCACCACGTTCTGCAGCTCACCGGCACGGTGACGGCGGAAGTGCAGGGGCAAAATCTATGTGACTACTTGATGGTGTATGATGGCGGCTCTACCTCCGCACCAAAGATTGGCGACAAGTATGGTAGTGAGTCAGGAGAGGACATCGGTACGCTCATCAGCAGTGGTAAGCAGATGACACTCTCCTTCCATAGTGACGTATCCGGACCAAAAGATGGCCTCGACCTGACGGCTACGCTGAAGAGAGACATCAGAAGTTGTGACATCGCTAATATAGATGACCAGACCTATACAGGTTCTGCATTCGAGCCTGCTGTGGTGATTACGTATGAGGGAACGGCACTTGTGAAGGATGTGGATTATGAGGTGACTTACAGCGACAATACGATAGTAGGTACAGCAACCATCACTATTACCGGAAAGGGGAATTATGCTGGAACGACATCAAAAACATTCACCATCGTTAAGGCTACACCCACTGTCACCGCTCCGGCGGCTGTTGAAAACCTGATATATACAGGCGGGAGCCGGAATCTCGTGGCCGCTGGAACAACCGACTTCGGTACTTTACTTTACAGCACCGACGGCAATAATTATTCAGAGGACATCCCAACAGCAACGAATGCTGGAACTTATACCGTATATTATAAGGTGGTAGGCGATGCCAATCATAACGATGTTTCTGGTTCTGTCGAGGTGAACATCGCTCCAAAAGCCGTGACCAATGATAACATCACCGTCACCATTCCGTCGCAGACATGGACGGGCAGCGAATTGACACCTGTCATCACCGTGAAGGACGGAGAGACAACGCTTACTCTGAATGCCGACTACACCGTGACTGCTCCGAGTGGCCCAATCCAGGATTCTGGCAACTATACCTATGCCATCACGGGCACGGGCAACTATACTGGCTCTAAGGAGGCGACGTTTACCATCACACCCCGCTTAGCAGGACAATATGGTGCAGTATACGTTTATCAAGACCAGAACGGACAAACGGCGTTATTAGACGGCACATCGGTAGAGTCAGTCGATATTCCTTCTGATAATTACATAACCGTGAATCACGTGACCAGCAACCGCACATTCACTCCGGGCAAGGCATCTACGGTGATGCTGCCATTCAACTATGAATGCAACGGCGAAGAGGGTGGCACGTTCTATAAGTTTGTAGGCGTAGAGAAAGAAAACAATGAGTGGGTTGCTACGATGCAGGCTACTGGCACGGACAATAATGGCACGCTGATTGCCAACACGCCATATCTGTTTATGCCTACAGCGACAGGAATGTCGTTCCCCAATATTGATGTGAGTGTGACGCTCAGCACGGAAGGCTGTGGCAACTGCGTGACAGCTGACCCTGGCAGCCACTGGACGTTCAAGGGAACGTATAAATATATGAAGTGGACTGATGATACTAACGACAAGGACTACAACGCCGAGCGTGCCGCGGAGATTGGTCGGGTCTATGGATTTGCAGGAGTACAGAAGGATGATATTGAGGTGGGCGACTTTGTGAAGGTGAAGAGCGGCGCCAAGATTCGCCCGATGACCTGCTACCTACTGTGGAGCGATACGCCGAATGCGACTAGGACCCGTGGTGCTTCTGACGAAGAACTGCCCAGTCGCATCACCGTTCGTCTGGTAAGCTCTATCGGTGGCGGTGATGAGCAAACCACTGCCATCGGTACGCTCGACACTGAAACGGGCGAGATTGACTTTAGCGATTGGTATGACATGAGCGGACATAAGCTCAGCGGCAAGCCCACGCAGAAGGGACTGTATATCAATAATGGTAAAAAAGTTGTAATCAAGAATTAAAGAATTGAAGAATTGAAAATTATGAAAAAGAAAACATATACCAAACCATCTATGCAGGTAATAGAACTGCACCACCAGAGTGCGTTGTTAGTAGGTAGCGATTCAAAAGGAAATACACCACCTGTAGCTCCCGAATACGATGATTGGCTGGAATAATTGATTATGATGCTGGTATCCCCAATATTTCATGCCTAAATGTGCAGAAATATTGGGGATTTTTTTATTCTGGTGATGTGGTGAAGCTCTTAACCTGTGATTTGTACCAGTCGGCTCGGCCGATGGCCAGTGTGCAGAGGGCCTGAGCGCAATAGTAATAGGTGGTGTTGGGCTTCAGATTCTTGAGCGTTATCTCCATATGGTCGCCTTTTTTCACGGCTAAATCCGAATTGATCAGATTATTCTTGTCGCGGCCATAGTAGATACTACAGTTTGTATTGCTCTCGTAACCTTCGGCATCTAAACGGCAGGTGATGGTTGCGGTAGTAGCGGTGACGTTGGTGGCCTCGTCGAGCAGAATGCAGTCGGCAGGATCGCCTGTCTTAAACTCCTTCCTCTCACTCTCGCCGATTACCTGATTGTTTTGCATGGCTGTTATCCAGCAAAGGTATCTCTGACCTGTGTGCAATGTATTCAGTACTGCCGATAACTGATTGCCGTTAACGGTCATCGGGGCATCGAAGACGATATCCCATTCGGTGTCGAGCTGCTGATACATCAGTTTATAGGATACTCCTTTCAGCGATGGCGACAGCTTGGTGGTGCCGGTGAACTCACCCACTACAAAGCCTACGTTGATGGCATCGATGGACATCAACTCGTCGCGACTGCCTGTGGTAAAGCTCTTCACGGGCCCCAGCTGGTAGCTGAAATACTGGCCAGCCAGCGCACAGGCGCAATAGTAATAGGTGGTGTTCGACTCAAGTTTCTTGAGCACAACCTGCTGGCTCACAGGGCCTCGGTAGGCTATTGTTTCTACCTGTATGTTGTTGTTTTCTACATCATTGCGATCCAACATGCCCGAAGGCTTGTCGAAGCGGCTCTTGTCGGTTGAGTATATCACGCCGTAGTTGATCTGCTCTAGTGGCGATGAGGGTGGGGCGGCGGTGAAATTCACCTCTACGCTGGCTTGGTCGAAGCTCACCTCGGCAGCATCGCCTGCTGTCACAATCAGTTCCATCGGCTGGGTGGTGAACGACTGTGTTTCGCCATAAAGGCGCGTGGGCCCTACCTCTACAAATGTGCGAACGTAGTATTTGGTGCTTGGCTCCAGTCCCAAGGCGGTGGCTACAAAATGGCCGCCCTGCAGTTCGTTTGTATAGCCCGACAGGCGGTTGTCGATCTCGAAACGCTCGGAGGTTGACATCTCCACACCTAACTGCATGGCCTGTCCGTTTGCATAGGCCGATGGCAGATTGCTAATATAAAACTCGCCCGAGAGTTCGGCATAGGTCACGCCGACGGTGGTTATAGGGTTGGTGACGATATACTTGCCGTCGTGCTCCTTGGCATCGTTGTCACTTGAACATGATGTGACGGCAAAGCCATACATAAACATGGCGATGAGCCATACACGACCCATCAAGCCTGAAATCTGTTGTGTTGTAAAATTCATTGTTTTTGTTAATCTCTTTTATTTCAAGTAATTCAATCGGCCACAAAGGTATAATATTATTTTAAATATACCAAACGTTTACATTGTTTTTCACACTTTTCTCTTGTTTTCATATTTTTTTTCGTACCTTTGCACGCGATTTTAAGAACGTACGTTTAAATTAGTAATAAGATTATGGCAAAGAAAGCACTTTTGATGATTCTCGATGGATGGGGAATCGGTAAGCATGGTAAGGGTGATGTGATTTTCAACACGCCAACTCCTTACCTCGATCTGTTAACAGCTACTTCAGCTCACTCTCAGCTCCAGGCATCTGGCGAAGATGTTGGTCTGCCCGACGGACAGATGGGTAACTCTGAGGTGGGTCACCTGAATATCGGTGCCGGACGCATCGTTTATCAGGACCTCGTAAAGATCAACCGTGCCTGCAAGGACGGTTCTATCGTTGAGAATCCTCAGGTAAAGGCTGCTTATACCTATGCCAAGGAGAATAATAAGAAACTGCACCTGATGGGTCTTTGCTCTGATGGTGGTGTGCACTCAAGCCTCGACCACCTCTTCAAACTCATCGAGGTGGGTAAGCACTATGGTCTGAAGAACCAGACCTTCGTACACTGTTTCATGGACGGTCGTGATACCGACCCCAAGAGTGGTAAGGGCTTCATCGAGCAGGTGACAAAGGTTTGTGCCGACAACGATGCTGCCATCGCCTCTATTATCGGTCGTTTCTATGCTATGGACCGCGACAAGCGTTGGGAGCGCGTGAAGGAAGGTTATGATCTGATTGTGAACGGTACTGGCAAGCAGGCCACCGATATGGTGAAGGCTGTTGAGGAGAGCTATGCCGACGGTGTGACCGATGAGTTTATCAAGCCTATTCACAATAGCAGCGTGAACGGCTGTATTGAGGAGGGTGACGTGGTGATCTTCATCAACTTCCGTAACGACCGTGCCAAGGAGCTCACTATCGTGCTCACACAGCAGGATATGCCAGAGCAGGGCATGAAGACGATTCCAGGACTGCAGTACTACTGCATGACACCATACGATGCCAGCTTTACTGGTGTAAACATCCTATTCCCCAAGGAGAACGTAGAGAACACACTGGGTGAGTATCTCTCTCAGCAGGGCAAGAAGCAGTTGCACACTGCCGAGACCGAGAAGTATGCTCACGTGACATTCTTCTTCAATGGTGGTCGTGAGCAGCCTTACGAGGGTGAGGACCGCATCCTGGTTCCAAGTCCAAAGGTGGCTACCTACGACCTGAAGCCTGAGATGAGTGCCTTTGAGGTGAAGGACAAGCTGGTGGGGGCTATCAATACACAGGAGTACGACTTTATCGTTGTAAACTTTGCTAACGGTGACATGGTGGGTCACACAGGTGTTTACAATGCAATTGCCAAGGCTGTCTGGGCTGTTGACAACTGCGTGAAGGATGTGATCGAGGCTGCTAAGGCCAACGACTACGAGGCTATCATCATTGCCGACCACGGTAATGCCGACAACGCTATCAATCCCGATGGCACACCAAATACCGCTCACTCGCTGAACCCCGTTCCTTTCATCTATGTAACCAACAACAACTCGGCTACAGTTAAGGACGGTCGTCTGGCCGACGTGGCTCCTTCAATCCTGCACATCATGGGTCTGGAGCAGCCTGCCGACATGACTGGTGAGAACCTGATTTGCGATTAATAAATAATGAATGTTCAGATAGAACAAAGCTGGAAGCTGCATTTACTTGGTGAGTTCGACAAAGACTATTTTGTCGGGCTCACCAATTCTGTTCGTGCAGAGTATCAGCAATATACCTGCTATCCTCCAGGCAAGCTGATTTTCAATGCCTTCAACCTCTGTCCGTTTGACAAGGTAAAGGTGGTGATTATCGGTCAGGATCCCTATCACGAGCCAGGACAGGCCCATGGACTGAGTTTCTCGGTGCAGGACGGCATTCAGTTTCCGCCCTCGCTGCAGAATATCTTTAAAGAGATACAGGCCGACCTTGGTACGCCTATCCCCACATCGGGCAATCTCACCCGTTGGGCTGAGCAGGGCGTGCTGTTGCTCAATGCTTCGCTCACGGTGCGTGCCCATCAGGCCAACAGTCATTCGCAGCTGGGGTGGCAGAAGTTTACCGATGCCGCTATTCAGGCGTTGGCGCAGCATCGTCAGCACCTGGTGTATATGCTCTGGGGCGGTTATGCCCGCAGCAAAGCCTATATGATCGACAAGCAGCATAATCTGGTGCTCGAGAGTGTGCATCCATCGCCGCTGAGTGCCAATCGTGGCGGCTGGTTCGGTCAGCACCAATTCTCCCGCTGCAATGCCTATCTCGAACAAAACGGTATGACTCCCATAACCTGGTAATCATACCTCTCAGTTCTCAGTTTTAACTCTTAATTCTTAACTCTTAATTAATTGAATTCTCTTCCTCCAATTATACAAGTAGGTGATGTGTTGCTCTCGTCGGAAATCCTGACGGAGAAGTTTTGTTGCGACCTGAGTGTTTGCAAAGGCGAGTGCTGTGTTGAAGGCGACGCTGGCGCTCCTGTGACGATGGACGAGATTGCGGCCATCGAAGCGTGTGTAGATGATGTCTGGGACGACCTCTCGGCATCGGCACAAGCTGTCATCGATAAGCAGGGTGTGGCCTATACCGACCAGGAAGGCGACTTGGTGACCAGTATCGTAGGCGGTAAGGACTGCGTGTTTACCTATTACGGCGATATTGAGGACTGGAACACCCATCTGCCCATTAAGAACTGTTGCCTGTGTGCATTAGAAAAGGCTTACAGAGCCGGGCGAACCCATTTCTGCAAGCCTATTAGCTGTGCCCTTTATCCCATCCGCGAAAAGCAGCTTGGCGGCGGTTTGGTTGGCTTGAATTACAATCGCTGGAGCGTTTGCAAGATGGCCATTGCCAAGGGCATTCAGGAGCATCTGTATCTCTATCAGTTTCTGCGCGATCCGCTCATTCGCCGTTTTGGCGAAGCCTGGTATCAGGAGTTGCTTGATACCGTGGGCGAGCTGAAGGAGCAGGGCTATCTATGATTTGCGATAGGCCGAGGGCGTCATGCCCACGTGTTCCTTAAAGTACTTGCCCAAGAAACTCTGGTTGGGGAAGTTCAACTCTTCGGTTATCTCCTTGATGGATTTGGTGCTGTTTTTCAGTAGCACGCGCAATTCCATGGTCACGTAGTTCTCAATCCACTCTACTGCTGTGCGACCGCTAATGCGCTTCACGGCTGTGGATAGGTATTTGGGTGTGATGTTGAGTTGCTGGGCATACCAGCTAACGCGGCGTTCGCGTTTGCAGTTCTCCTCAACCATCTTCAGGAATCGTGTAAACACCTTCTCGGAGCGCAGCAGCGACTCGTCGAAGTTCTTCACCCTGTAGATCACGTTGCCCACATCGTAGAACATCGCCAGCATCAGCGTGCGAATCAAATCCTTACGGAAGTGGTTGTGATTGTCGCTGATTTTTTGTTTGATCACCTGGAAATATTCCACAAAGGTAGTGATTTCGTTGGCCTCCAGCTTCATCACAGGCTGCATACGGGCAAACACAAACAGCGAGCTGACATCATGGACACTCTTAATGATTTCGTGGAAGAAATCAACACTCATCATGATGCAGAGTCCCTCCATATCTGCAGATGGCTGGTAGCCATCAATCACATGGCGCTCGCTAGCCACTAGCATCTCGCCGGCATGTACTACCAATTCTTCGGTATCCATGCGATAGCTGATCTGACCTTTGGTGCAAAGGCCAATCAGGATAAAGTTCATCTTTCTGGGTTCGCTGGGCATGGGGGCCTTGTTAATCTGGTCGGATAATAGTAGGTCGTCGTCCAAACAAACCGATCCTTCCCAATTCTTGGCCTTGGCCCAGTCGGTATTTTGTATTTCGGTTTTTTGTTTCTTTACCATGTCTTGATGTTTTGTTCTTCACCAGCCTTCAGCTTAACCTTCTTTTGCTGACCATTATATAATAAGGTGAGCATACCGGCCTTTTTTGCCTTGATGCGACAGTTGCGTACCGTGCCTTTCTTCCATTCGAAGCTAACCTCGTAACCGCCGCGTGCACACAGGCCGCTGATGGCGCCTTCCTGCCACTGCTCTGGGCATGCTGGCAGCAGCTCGATGGTGCATTGACCATCAACGATTGAACTCTGCATCAGCATCTCGCACACACCGGCTGTTCCGCCAAAGTTACCGTCGATCTGGAAGGGTGGGTGAGCATCAAACAGGTTGGGATAGGTGCCACCGCCTTTGTGCCAGCCTTGCCAGTCGGCACTCTTCGAGCCGCGAGGGGCAATAGGCGTGAGCAGTTTCTGGTAGATGTGGTAAGCCTGCTTGGCATTGTGCAGTCGGGCCCACAGATTGATGCGCCAGCCGGTGCTCCAGCCGGTGGTCTTGTCGCCCTTAATCTCCAACGAACGTTCGCAAGCCTTTAGTAATTCAACTGTAAACTGTCCACTGGCAATATGATTACCAGGATAGAGACCGATGAGATGGCTCTGGTGGCGATGCTGGAAATCCCAATCGTCCCAGTCGTAGTACCACTCGTTCAGGTCGCCCATGTGTCCGATGGTGTAGGGGTGCAGCTTGGCCAGGGCCTGCTCCATCTCCTTATTTCTCAGTCCTAGCACCTTGCCTGCGGCGATGGTGTTGGTGAACAGTTCGCGGATGATGGCCAGATCGGCTGTGCCGCCATAACAGGTGGTGCCGTGATAGCCCTTATCGGTCTTATACTCGTTCTCGGGCGAGGTGCTGGGAGCTGTAATCAGCTCGCCTGGCTGCTTGGGATTCTCGATGAGCCAACGCAGGCAGAACTGGGCTGCGCCCTTCATCAGCGGATAGGCAATATTCTTCAGGTAGGCCTTATCCTGTGTAAACTGGTAGCGCTCCCACAAGGTGTTCACCAACCAGGCACCGCCTAAGTTCCAGTTGCTCCATTCCGGACTCTCGTTTTTCTCGCCCACGGGGTTGGTCATTGCCCAGATGTCGCTGTTATGACTCGAGCACCAGCCCTCTTGAATGTTATAGTAGTTCTTGGCGGTAAACTTACCGTTGGCAGCCAGTCCGGCAATAAAACCGTCTAATGGCTCAGCCATCTCGGCCATGTTAGCCACAAAGGCTGGCCAGTAGTTCTCCTCCAAGTTGATGTTCACCGTATAGTTGCCACGCCAGGGCGACCACAGTTGCGGAGCCCACAAACCCTGCAGGTTGGCAGGTACGTTCTTGGTGCGCGAGCAGGAAATCAGCAGATAGCGGCCAAACTGGAAATATAGTTCCTCGAGATAAGAGGAGTGGTTGCCGCCATTGGTGTAGTCCAGCAGTAGCTGGTCGGTGGTCAGGCTAGAACCGCTAGAGATATTAGCGGGGCCTGATAATCTCAGCTTTACGCGGTCGTAGATAGCCTGATAGTCAGCCAGATGGCGGGCATAGAACTCATCGTATGTCATGTTCTGCGTATGCCAGAGGTCGTTGGCTGCCATCTCCAGATAGTTGGCACCCTGGCGAACAGGATGCTTGTCGAAACCATTAAAACTGGTTTCGTTCACAATATAAATGATAGCCTCTTTCGCTTTGGTGATGGTGAACGATGAGTCGCTGGCAGCCATCTCGCCATCGGTCTTCACGCTCAGCATCGTGCAGAAATGTGTGCTCTCCTGAGGGTCGCCAGTGGCATGGCCCGTCATGGTGAGCTGTCCCAGGGTGCTTTTCACATGATGGGGCACCTGGGCTGTGAGCGCTATCTGGCAGTTGATATCGCCACGAAGGCGGATGGCTATCAGTTTGTCGGGATTCGAGGCGAAATATTCGCGGCTGACGAGGCGCCCGTCTCGTTTGTAGCTATCGCGCACGATGGCCGAATCGATATTCAGCGTGCGCTGGTAATCTTTAATCTCGCCCAGACCTAAGTCCTTGATGTGCAGTGTGCCCAATGGCTGGTAGTACTGCGAATTAGGGCCCTGCACGTGCAGCTGCAGAGAGTCGGCCAACTTGTAATCTTCATTAAACAGCGCTTTGCGTATCTCGGGTATCCACTTGTGGGCATCGGCATCCAGATTGCGATCCACAGGCTTGCCTGTCCACAGCGTGATGTCGTTCAGATAAATCACGTTGTCGTCGCTGCCGCCATAGATGAGTGCACCCATCTTACCGTTACCAATAGGTAGCGACTCTTCAAAATAGGTCGCTGGTTTGTTGTATTTTAGCACCATGGGTGCCTGCTGCTGAGCCAAGGTTGTCAGGCAGGTAAAAGCCGACAAAAGTAGGTATTTTCTCTTCATTTTCTTGTTTTTATTGCATTCTGCTTGCAAAGATACAAAAAAGTTCGTATATTTGCAGCATTGAAGCAATAAAAATGATAAACCTATGCAGTCTATTAGAACCCTGAACGATATGATTGTCTTCCTCCAGCAGCGAGGTGATAAGAAACGTGTAGCCGTGGTTTGTGCCAACGACGCAAGTACCCGTTATGCCGTTGAAAAAGGCAAGGAAATGGGATTTATAGAGCCTATCTATGTGGATGGCGAGGATAAGGAGGAATGTGCTCGACGTGCTGTGACGATGTGCAAGAATGGCGAGGCCGACATCCTGATGAAGGGCCTTGTGAACACCGATGTGTTGTTGAAGGCTATCCTTGATAAGGAGCATGGTATTCTGCGTCCAGGCCATGTGCTCACCCATGTGGCAATGGCCGAGATTCCCAAGTACGAGAAGCTGCTTTTCTTTACCGATGCTGCCGTGATTCCAGTGCCCACTGAGGCGCAGCGTCGTCAGCAGATACACTATATGAACTATGTGTGCCATGCTCTGGGCATCGAGGAACCCCGCATCTCGCTCATCCACTGTGCCGAGAAAGTGAGTGCCAAGACATTCCCCTATACCGTGGATTACCTGGAGATTATTGCCGAAGCTCAGACGGGTAAGTTCGGCAGATGCATCATCGATGGACCGCTCGACCTGAAGACGTCGCTCGATTCTGTCAGTCTGCGCGAAAAGGGTATCCATAGCGTGATTGACGGACAGGCTGATGCCTTGATATTCCCGGATATCGTAGCGGGCAACGTGTTCTACAAGACCATCACCCTCTTTGGCTATGCCAAGACGGCTGGTGTGCTGCAGGGCACCCAGTGCTGTTGCGTGCTCCCATCGCGTGCCGATAGTCCCGACTCAAAGTACTATAGTCTGGCTCTCGCCGCCATCTAATCATAACTGTCAATTATCAATTATGAAAATCTTGGTCATCAATCCTGGTTCGACATCTACGAAGATAGCCGTTTTCGACGACGAATCGCCTATACTGGTCCGCACCATCGCACATAGTGCCGATGAGCTGGCCCGTTTCGACGACGTTATCGAGCAGCAAGATTTTCGCAAGCAGTTGGTGCTCGACGAGTTGCGACAGGCCGACATTCCTGTTGAGTTTGATGCCGTGATAGGGCGAGGCGGACTGGTGAAACCGCTCGAAGGTGGTGTTTACGAGATTAATGACTTGATGATACGTGATACCCATAGTGGTATCGCTCTGCATAACCACGCCTGTAACTTAGGCTGCCTGATTGCGCACGAGATAGCATCTGCTATCCCTCATTGCCGCTCGTTTATAGCCGATCCTGGCGTGGTGGATGAGTTGAACGATTATGCCCGTATCTCTGGCTCGCCACTCATGAACCGTATCTGCATCTGGCATGCCCTGAACCAGCGCGCCATCGCCCGCAGATATGCATCTGAGATAGGTAAGGAGTACGAGGATCTGAATCTGATTATCTGCCACATGGGTGGTGGCATCTCTATCGCTGCTCACGAAAAGGGGCGTGCTGTTGATGCCAACAATGCCTTGGATGGCGAGGGCCCTTTCTCGCCCGAACGTGCCGGTTCGCTGCCTGCCTCCGACTTGATCCGACTTTGTTTCAGTGGGAAATATAACGAGAAGCAACTGCTGAAGCGCATTGCCGGCAAGGCCGGACTGAATGCCCACCTGGGCACCAACGATGTGCGCGAGGTGCTGCGCCGTATCGAGGACTATGGCGACCAACATGCCAAGCTGATTCTGGATGCGATGATCTACCATGTGGCTAAAAACATCGCTGCCGAGAGTGCTGTGCTCTGTGGACAGATTGATGCCATCCTGCTGACGGGTGGCCTTGCCCGGAGTGAATATATCGTGAGTCGTATCCGTGAGCGTGTAGGCTTTCTGGCACCCATCCGCTGTTTCCCTGGCGAGGACGAGATGGAAGCCTTGGCCCTGAATGCCTTGGCCGTGTTGCGTGGTAAGCGTAAAGCTAAGGATTACAAGTAAAACAAAATAACGATGGTGAGTATGACTAAACTAACGAGGTTAATCCAAGGCCGCCTCTCAGTCAAAATCAGTCTGATGGCTGTCTCGGCTATGGCTGTTCTGCTCATAGCCTCGTTGTTTGTCATGCTGTTTTACTCGCGCAAGAAAGTAAGGGAGGAAACCTTGGCACGCGCAACCCTGACCCTCGATGCCACTGTGCAGAATATCGATAATATCCTGCTGAGTGTTGAGCAAACGTCAGGTAACGTGTATTACAGTCTGGCTCCTCATACCGACAATCCTGATGCGATGGAGTACTATCGCCGCAAACTGATAGAGAGTAATCCCTATGTTACCGATTGCACCATCACACTGGGCGACAGTTCGGTTACCGACTCGAAATGGTTTGTGAAACCAGCCCAGGAGGGCAAGGACCCACTCATCTGTTTCAGTCTGCCTGTGCATAATGTGGCAGGTCAGCCC
The DNA here is from genome assembly GCA_015060625.1 of Xylanibacter ruminicola. Classification (GTDB taxonomy): domain Bacteria; phylum Bacteroidota; class Bacteroidia; order Bacteroidales; family Bacteroidaceae; genus Prevotella; species Prevotella ruminicola_D. Next base: position 15,808 of record SUYC01000014.1, read on the forward strand.
GTCGGCTCTATCTGTGTCGATGTGTCGGTGGGCTTGCTGTCGCGTATTGTGGCACAGGCCAAACCTTCCGAAAACTCGTTCTGTGTGCTGCTCGATAGCGTGGGCAATTTTATCGTGCATCCCTATGCCGAGCAGCTGATGCAGCAGTCGGCTATCGAGATATCAAAGGCTAATGCCGATTCTGATGTGACTGAGGCTGTACAGGCTATGATATCCGGACAGACGGATTATCGCTCGTTCCATTTGTGGGGCACCGATTACTATGTGTTCTTCAAACCATTCAGTCGTAGTAGCGTGCGCGGACGAGCCATCGGCCATCTGGGGTGGAGCGCTGGTATTATCTATCCAGAGCGCGACATCTTTGGCGATTATAATAACCTGACATACTATGTGCTCGTCATCACGATTGTCGGCCTGTTGCTGATGTTCCTGCTTAGTCATGCGGTTATCAAGAGCCGACTGAAACCGCTGATCATGCTTACGGCCCAGACACAGCATATTGCTGCAGGCAACTTCAACGAGCCTATTCCTGATAGTCGGCATATCGATGAAGTGGGGCGCTTGCAGGATAATTTCCAGCTGATGCAGCGCTCGCTGGCCACCCAGATTGAAGAGTTAGAGAACCTGAAGAATACTCTGTATTCGCGTTGCGATGGCTTGCGAAGGGCCTACGATCAGGCAAAGAAGGCCGACCGTATGAAAATATCCTTCCTGCATAACATGACCAATCAGATGATGGAACCTGCCGATGCCATCGAGCAGGATGTGCAACAACTCTGTAGTCTGGCTGATCATGACACAGCCCAGTTGGTGAGTGATATTCAGAAGAAGGGTAAAGCCATTACTGTACTGTTGAAGAATCTGATTTCGATGTCGGATGATGAAATGAGAAAGGAGGCCGATCATGATTAATATCCGCAAGTCGTTCTCTACCAAGCTCAGTGTGGCGCTCCTTATATTGGCCATTCCTATCTTTGTCATCTCCATAGGCGTGCTCTTTACCCAGTCGCGCAAGATGATTCGTAACGAGGCTATCGGGCATGCCAGTAGCGTGCTTAATGCCGCCATGCAGCAGCTTAATAGGCATCTCCTCACAATCGAGACGGCCACTAATGCCTATCAGTGGCAGGTAGAACAGACTTTTACGCCCGACTCGCTGTTGTATTTCGCTAACCGTATCGTTAGTCTTAATCCCCATATCGATGGCTGCTCCATCAGTGCCCAACCTGATATGTTCCCCAAGTACGGCCGCTATTTCTCGGCTTACTCGGTGCGTAAGGCCGACTCGGTAAGCACGGTCATCGAAGAACCCTACGACTATTTTAATAAGGTGTGGTATAAAACACCACATCAGCAAAACGGCGCCTGCTGGGTGGCTTATTACGATGAGGTCGATTCGTTGCAGCTCACACTCGATGGCATGTTGGCTTCGTATTGCAAACCGCTCTATAATGCCGACAGCGCGTTTGTAGGTGTGATTTCTACCGACCTCTCGTTGTTGCAACTCTCTCACAAAATGGCGGAGCTGAGTCCTTATCCTCATTCGTATTTCATACTGATAGATGAGGGGGGCAGATATCTTGTGCATCCCGATTCTACACTCCTTTTTAAGCAAACCATTTTTGGTAGCGACGATACTCGTCAGCAGGCCGACCTGATTGTGCTGGGCTACGAGATGACCCGTGGCAAGCAAGGTAATATGATGGCTAATATAGCAGGCGCTGATTGTATCGTGTGCTATCAGCCCTTGTCTGGCACCTCGTGGAGCCTGGCCATTGTGTGTCCTGATAGTGATGTGATGGCGGGCTACCATCGGCTACGTATATTGTCGGATCGCTGCTGCTCATTGGTTTGTTGGTCATCATTCTGCTCAGCCATCGTGTCATGGCCCTTACCATTCGTCCGCTGCACCAGTTGCTCGATAAATCCCAAAGTATTGCAGCTGGCAACATGGATGTGACAATCCCTCGTACCACGCGCATCGATGTGATAGGCCGATTGCAGAATAGCTTTGCACAGATGTTGCAGTCGCTTAACTACCACATGAAGAGTGTGCGCTTTGTGAGCGACCAGACCCGGCTGCGCAACGAGGAACTGCTACAGGCCACCCGTATGGTACAGGAAGCCGACCGCCAGAAAACCACTTTTATACAGAACGTTACCCACCAGATACGCACGCCGCTGAATATTATTATGGGCTTTGCCCAGGTGCTGAGCGATGCTGGTAATGGTAACCTGTCGGACGACGATCTGAAGAACGTTACCGATACCTTGAACCATAATGCCACACAGCTTAGGCGAATGGTGCAGATGCTGTTTGACAGTTCGGATTCAGGATTGAACGAAGAGATGAATTGCGATAAAACCGATACGCTGTTGTGTGTGCAGGCTGCCCAGGAGGCCGCCGATGTGATTCGCCAGCACTATCCGGATGTTGATATCAGCATCCATACGCAATTGGCCGACGATTTTGCCTTGATTACCAATCGCAATTATTTTATGCGGTCGCTGTTAGAGTTGGTGTACAACGCCGCCAAGTATTCCGACGGTAAGCATATTGAACTGCAAGTATCTGCCGATGAGGCGATGGTTAACTTTGTGGTTCAGGACCAGGGCAATGGCATTCCTGAGTCCGAAATTGAACACCTGTTTAAGTTCTTCACCAAAGTCGACGACCTTTCCGAGGGTCTCGGATTGGGCCTCCCTCTGGCCAAGCGCCACGCCCAGAACCTAGGCGGCGATGTAGTTCTCGACCCCACCTACCACGCCGGCTGCCGCTTCATCCTCACCATCCCAAATACAAATTAGAAAATAGTGAAAAAGATATGTTTTCAAGGATTGATGGTAATGTTTGCCATCACGCTCTTATCGGGTTGCCATTATAGCGGCAACAAGTATTATTACCACGAGCTCGACAAGATTGATCATCGACATAATCGCGACTTAGCTCGAAAAGAACTGGCCCAACTGAAGGGACAGACGGATAATTGTGCCGACTATGTGAAGCATTATTATATGCTGTTGACCCTTGAGATGAACAACGAGCTGTCGCCCGAGCGCAACTTCAAGACTGCTGATGAAATAGTGGATTATTACGAGGAGGTAGGCGATAAGAAAAAACTGATACGCAGTTATATCATAGCTGGTTCGGTAGCAGCTAACTGCAGCGATGGTCCTAAGGCAATCGCCTATTATCATAAGGCTGAAGAGCTGTTGCCAACCGAAATCACGCCTCAGCATATCGATTTATACGAAAGGATGGTGAAACTGTTGTTACGCCAGAATATGCCTGATGTAGCCAATCGCTATGCCAATTACATTCTGCACTATGCTGAAAATCAGGGTGACACGCTTAACATGATACAGGCCATGCGCTATATCAGTCAGGCGTTCAGGGTACAACGTGTGCCACGAGGTATGATGTCGTACCTGAACGATGCCTACGTGTTGGCTACAAAAGCAGGGTTGATTAACGAGCAGGACGAGCTGAGGCTCGACATGGCTACCTATTACTGCGAAAGCGGGCAGTATAATGCTGCCAAGGGATTGGCTCTACCCTTGAAGGATAAGCATATGCAAGGCGGACGTCATAAGGTTGATGCGTTGTTAGCAAGTGTATATTACCACACTGACAGGATTGATTCTGCACTCTATTTTGGCCAGCGAGTGATGGAAGAGGGCAACTCGGTAAGTAAGCGTGATGTGCATGAGATTCTGGCTCATATAGCCATTAAACAAGGTAAAGCTGCCGAGGCCGAAGACCATTTCACACGTTACAAGGATTTGAACGATGAGCTGAACTTTATTGCCAACAACGAGGCCATCGCCCAAGCCGACGCTTTTTACAACAATCAGAAACAGGCCGAAGAAAACGTACAGCTGAAAGCCGACAACAACTTTAAGCAGTCTATTATTATAATAGGTATTGCTGTGGTGGTGATTATCGTAGTGCTCTTTGCTACCTATATCCAGCGTCATCGCCGTCGCCAGGAACTGATGGAGATGCGTATCCAGCACCTGCAACAGTTGAAAAAGAACTATGCCAAGACCGACGTTGAAGAGATAAAACGAGCCGAACAAACGATTGAGAGTACAGAGATATGGCAACGACTGGCTACAATGTCAGACAATGAGCACCCAACAGATGATGACTGGATAAATCTGTCGGAGGCCATCGATGAGGTATATGATGGATTCACAGGACGTTTGATGCATCTGTGTCATCCATCTACTCATGAACTGCACGTCAGTCTGCTACTCAAAGCAGGCTTTGAACCCGTTCGCATTGCCACACTCACCCTCCGCAGCAAGGCTGCCATCTCTACTGTTCGCAGTCGTCTATACGAAAAGACATTTGGCAAAAAAGCTAGTGCAAAAGACTGGGACGAGGTCATCCGAACCCTCTAAACACCAAATGCAAACTATTTGCAAACTCCGGTAGCATCAGGCTATCGGAGTTTTTATATACCTTTGCCGCCGGATAAACCAAAATCATGTTAGAATGAGAATGATATTTCTATTGTTATTGATGCTTATTGCGCGTGTGTCTGGTGTTGATGCTCAGTCAGACATCACCAAATTATCTGTTACCTACGAGGTACATTATCAGAAAGTTGAAGAGGTGGCTAAACGCGAAAAAGACCTGATGCGATTGGATATTGGCGAGCACTCATCGCAGTATGTGAGTGTGAAACTTGAATTTGTTTCCAAGCATAAAGACGACATTATGGCCAAGAGGATAAAGAATCCTTACGCCGGTTATGCTACACTACATGATGAGGTGTTTAAGAATACACCTAATGAGGGATATATGCGGTTTATCCATATGCCAGGCTGGGTATCATGCCGTGAAAAAATGGAAGGAATGTTTAGCTGGCAACTGCAGGATGGCGACTCCATTGTATGCAGTTATCCCTGCCATAAGGCCACCGCTACATTCAGAGGCAGAACATGGACGGTATGGTACACACTCGATTTACCATATAGCGATGGGCCTTGGAAATTCTGTGGTTTGCCTGGTTTGGTGCTATACGCATATGATTCGGAAGATAAGTTCCGTTTTAACTGCATCGGCATAGAGAAGGGTGATGGACATGAAATTAAAATGAAAATGCCAAAATCTGGTTTTATTGAAACATTCATGCCAGAGCGCGTGGCAGAAATCATGATGCTGGAATGTTGGGATCGTTCTGCTCATTTGTCGCAAATAACTGGTATGGCGGCAAGGGTTACAAGAATGTGGGATGCACAGGGAAATGAAGTCAAGATCTCCCCCCAAACCCGTATCTTATACGAGAAGTTTCCTGGGATTAATATCAAAAAGAAAAAAACTATAAAGAAGAAAAAATGAAACGTCTGCTGCTTACTTTTTTTATATTATTATTCGTCTCTCTTTTTGTTAAAGCGCAGACATATGCTGGGCGGGTGACTGACAAGGGTGGGCAACCACTTGTGTCAGCCTCCGTCGTGGCAAAGGGTGATGGCAGCTCTGTGGTGGCTTTTGCGAGGGCTGGGCAGGATGGCCGTTTCTCGCTTACTATTCCACAAGGCAAAGAGGCCAAGAGTATAGAGGTAATGATGATGGGCTTTGGTAAGGTAGTAATGCCACTCAAGGATTATAAGAACGGACAGACTATCAAGATGCAAGAACAAGCTGTAGCCCTGAAAGAGGTGAAAGTAACGCCACAGCGAATACGTGCAGAAGGTGATACATTGACTTATTCCGTAGCAGGATTCAAACAGAAACAGGATCGCTCAATAGCTGATGTCATAGCAAAAATGCCTGGACTCGAAGTACAGCCTAATGGTTCCATCAAATATCAGGGCAAGACAATCAACAAGTTCTATATCGAAGGGATGGACTTGCTGGGTGGCAAGTATGCAATGGCCAGCGAGAACCTGTCAGCCGATAAGGTAAAGAGCGTTCAGGTTTACGAGAACCACCAACCCGTAAAAGCTCTAAAGAATGTGCAATTCTCAGAGCAAGCTGCGCTCAATCTGGTGCTGAAGGATGATGCCAAGAACGTGTGGCAAGGCGTGGTGGATATGGCCACTGGCTATGGCAACAACTGGTTGCGCGATGCACGATGGCTGGAGATGGTGTTCGGACGCAAAAAGCAGAGTATATCGATGGTGAAAGCCAACAATACAGGTAAGGATATCGAACACGAAGTAACAGATCTGTCGCGATTCGAGAAATCAGCTCCTACAGAGTCGGGTATTCTCAGCAATATCAGTCTTGGTGCGCCCAGTCTAGAAGCGCGCCGCAGCAAGTTCAACGATACCTATATTGCCGCAACCAACTGGCTGTTTAAGAATAAGAAAGATGACGACCTGAAGCTGCAGCTGACGGGATTATACGACCGCAGTAGGCAGCAGCAGGACAGGCAGACTATCTATCTGGATGCCGATTCGGCCCTGATTACCGAGGAGCAATCGGCGCACAGCACACGCAGCGAATGGCAGGCCGAACTGCTCTACAAGGCCAATCGAGATAATCACTATCTGTCGAACACGCTGAAAGGCTATATCGATTTCAATAAGAGTGAGGGACTATCGATGCTTAATGGGCTACCCACACCTCAGCGGGTAGAGCCTCGCAAACGTTACATCGTAGATAATCTGGAGCTGATAAACAAACTGAAGAACGGCAAAAGCTACTCGATAGCCTCGCTGTTCAACTATAGTTATCTGCCTGGCAAACTGCTGTTGCTTGGCGATACTACCCAGCACCTTACCCAGCAGATGCTTTATTGGAACGTTTATGCCTACTATCAGCACAGTATTAAGCAGATTAAAGCTACTTGGAAGGCTGGTTTCGAGACCAAGAACCAATGGCTTACATTAAGCAGTCGCGATCGCTATAGCGAGTATCAGCCCTATGTTGAGCCTTCGTTCAGCTATCGTGAGGGGGCTTGGAGCATCAACCTTAACGGACGTGTTAGTTGGCTGTTGCGCCAGTATCAGGAGCAGCGCAGTCAAACGCCCCTGATAGTACCTCATCTCTTTGTCCGCTACAGCATCACCTCGAAACTCGATATCAGCGGCAACTACAGTTACCGATGGACACCCAGCGATATCGCCACTATCACTCGCATGCCTTATTATACCAACTATCTTTATTGTCAACAGGGTTCTGAGGAGTTTGAGCACACCACAGGCCATTCGGCTGGTATCGGATTGAACTATCGCAATGTGACGACGGGTATGTTTGGTGCTATCAGTTCGAGTTACAACAATACACGCGATGCCATTATCTACCAGAGTAGATTGGTGGGCAACGTCTATACCCGTCAGGCTACCGATTATCGCCAAAACAATGAGTACTATAGCGTGTCGGGTAATCTGGGCAAGTCAATCTTCTGGGCAAAGCTTAGTGTTTCGATGAGTGGCAGCTATTCGTGGAGCAGTTATGATTTGCTGATTAGCAATGTGCTGAGTCGCCAGCATGCCCGCAATGGCAGAGCTACTCTGCGATTCTCGATGAAACCCACCCGTTGGTTGTCTATCGAAGAAGAATCAGCCTATCGCTACAGCCGTCAGTCGATGACACGATCGCTACAGTCGTTTAGCCACCAACTTAAGGTTTTCCTATTACCTGGCAATTGGCAGATAGAGTGGGCCAACGAGTTGTATCATAGTAATGACAACTCTGTATCTACCAACTATTTCAGCGACCTGTCTATATCGTATCGCACCAAGACCTTCGAGGCTGGTGTACAATGTTCAAACATCCTGAACACCCGCAACTACCATCGGCACTATACTACCAGCTATACCGACATAGTGGTAAACAACCAACTCCGCCCCCGCGAGTTCCTGGCAAGAGTATTCTTTAATATATAGCAATTATATTTTGTTGTATCAGTAGAAATCATTATTTTTGCAAAGTGTAAGTATGAAAAAGATTGCATTAGTAACATTGATGGCAATTGAGGCCATTGGCGTTTCGGCCCAGAAGTGGGTGGGAGTGCCAGAGAATAGGTTTGCGGTAACGGTGAAGATTGATTCGGCCATTGCCAGCGAACCGCAAAAGATGTATATGTACTCGATGATTGAACGCGAGATGCAACTGCACGACTCTATCAGTTTCGACTCGTTGCATCGCGAGGGCACCATGCATGGCTTTGTGCCTTACGAGTATAACGTTAACCTGCTACTGCAGCGTCGTGGTCCACAGTGCGTGCCCATCGTAGTAAAGGGTGGCGACAGCTTAACGATTCATATCGGCGATGAAGACGACGGTTTCCGTTTGCGCTATATCGATAAGGTGCAGGGCTCACCATCAACACTCGAAATGGTGCATTATCAATGTAGGTACGATAGTCTTCGTCAGGTATATCTCAATCAGAATAACATGTCGCAGCTCTATAACCTTTCCGACGCCCAGCGTGATTCTATCCGCGCCATAGCCAAACAGGAGAAAGATAAGCTTGAACGCTATATCCTGGATTATGCCTGTACTGGTAAAAGTCCGTATAGTGTGATTGAGGCTGCAGGTGATGTATTCTACTCTTTCCGCAGGAATCCAACGCTTTATCCTTATACCGAGAAGGAAGTTGATGATATGATGAACTCGCTGTTAGTGCGATTCCCTGATTATCCGCCTATGAAGGCCTTTGTAAACGATAGCACGATGGGGACATATATGTCGGCACAGAGTTTTGAGATATGGGCTGGTATGCAGCTACGTGCATACAGTGAGCGATTCCAGAAGGAAGAAGATGAAGTAAAAGTAAGACCTTTGAAGGTTGGCGACTACATGAACTTGCGCCTTTATAACGGAGCGAAGCCTAACGTTAATGAATTTCGTGGGAAATACGTTTTGGTAGATTTCTGGGCATCGTGGTGCCAGCCTTGTATGGCTCAGATGCCCAATATCCGCTATGCTGCACAGGAGTTTAGCGATGACTTGGCTGTGTGCCTGATAGGTATAGACGAGAATCGCAAACAGTGGTGGAGCACCGTAAAGGAGAAAGATCTGCGCAACAAAGATGCCACCCAAACCGATCGCCCCTACAAGATTTACAATTATTATGCCTACGATGATAAGAAGAGAGTAATGTATCCCGAGTATCAGGCTCTCGATATCCAAACCATTCCCCATAACTATCTGGTTGATCGCTCTGGTCGCATCATAGCTAAGAATATCAGCATCACGCTGGCTATCGATAAACTTAAAATATTATTAGAAAAAGAGAAACAACAATGAAAAAGATATCACTCGTAATTCTTGCCGTATTCATTGGCCTGTCTGCCTTTGCACAAACGCCAACAACTCTTCGTGCTGATGCCGTACGCTTGGCATCGCGTGGGTACTTTAACAAAAGTCTGGATTGTCTGCGACAGATAGCAGTTGATAGTCTTAACGCAGAGGATATGCACCTTTACTACAACAATTTTTCTCAGCTTGGCCAGAACGATTCCTTGGCCTATTGGGCTGATGAGATGCTGAAGAGCAATCCTTACGATGCACAGTTGATTGTAGATTATACGCCTCGACTGAACAATGGTTGGCAGGGCGATATGGGACGTAAAACTTTCCCAATGAAGGTTATCGACATCTGCAAGAAGTACGTTGAACGCGATTCAACTCATATTCTGATTAACCGCCAACTGGCCGAGGCCTATTATAACATAGGCAATTACGACCTTGCCTTGCAGGAATTTAAGAAACTCGAGGCTGTTGGCGATACCTGTTTTGGAACACTCTATACCTTAGGCTTAACTTATCAGCGCATGGGCGATAACTCTACTGCCTACGATTATCTGTATCGTGCCTACGATAAGAACGACCATCATCCCTATTGTCTGTTTATGTTGGGCATTGTCAGCAACAGGGTAGGCCTTGGTGCTGAGGCTTTGTCGTATCTCGATGAGGCTAAAAAGCTACTGATGCCCGATCGTCAGACCCTATTCCGTTTGCACAAGGAATTGGCCGAGGCTTTTAAACTAAAGTTAGAGCCCGATTTCCGTTTGGAGGAGCTACAGGAATGTATGCGTTATGCTGAGGAGAAAGATGTAAACGAGTTAACGTTCCTTATGGGACAATGTTACTTCCAGCTAAAACAACGCGACAAGGCCAAAGATTGTTTTAACCGATTCCTGGAGGCTACCGAAAACAAAGAGTACAACGATAAGATAAAGGGAATGCGTTCCGATGCCCAGCGCACCCTTCGCATGATGATGTGGTAGAATACGTAAAGTATCACTTTGGGGTATAATGTATTGAAATACAGAATGATAGATGCAGTGATGTTTTTGGTGGAAGTATCACTTCTAATATGATACATGTATAAAAACAAAACAACTTGTTTCGCTTTGTAAGAGATAGCTTCTTGAATAGTAAAAGACTATCTTTTACGCTACAAAACAAGTTGTTTTGCTATTGTGTCTGACGTATTTTTATGCGTCGATATTGGCGTATGTGGCGTTCTTCTCGATGAACTCGCGGCGTGGTTCTACGTCGTCGCCCATCAGCATTGAGAAGATCTCGTCAGCCTCGGCAGCATTCTCGATGGTAACCTGCTTGAGCAAGCGGTTCTCGGGGTTCATGGTGGTTTCCCAAAGCTGCTCTGGGTTCATCTCACCAAGACCTTTGTAGCGCTGAGTGTGCAAGCCCTTGTCGTCGCCGTTACCAGCCACGTACTTATCGATGAATGCCTGGCGCTGCTGCTCGGTGTAGCAGTACTCTGAGGTCTTCTTATAAGTACACTTGTAGAGTGGTGGGGTAGCGATGTAAAGGTGACCGCCCTGGATAACCTGTGGCATGAAGCGATAGAAGAGTGTCATGATCAGTGTGTCGATGTGAGAACCATCGACGTCGGCGTCGGTCATGATGATAATCTTATCGTAACGCAGCTTATCGATATTGGCATCCTTTGAGTCCTCGCCGTCAACGCCGAAGCGTACACCGATACTCTGGATGATGTTCATAACCGATTCGGCCTCGAACACACGGTGCCACTGTACCTTTTCTACATTCAGGATCTTACCACGCAGAGGCAGGATGGCCTGGAAGTGACGGTCGCGACCCTGCTTGGCAGAACCACCGGCCGAGTCACCCTCGACGAGGAAAATCTCACACTCCTTAGGATCCTTGTTTGAGCAGTCGGCCAGCTTACCAGGCAGACCACCACCAGTCATAGGATTCTTACGCTGTACACTCTCGCGGGCCTTGCGGGCTGCAATACGTGCTGTAGCGGCCAGAATAACCTTCTCGCAGATGGTGTGAGCCTCTTTGGGGTTCTCCTCCAGGTAGTTGGTCATCGCCTCGCCTACGGCCTTCTGTACGGCTCCGTTCACCTCACTGTTACCCAGCTTGGTTTTGGTCTGACCCTCGAACTGAGGCTCGGCAACCTTAACTGAGATGATGGCGGTAAGACCCTCGCGGAAGTCGTCCTGGGCTACCTCGATCTTGGCCTTCTCGATCTGCTTGCGCAGCTGATCGTCCTCGTCGGCATACTTCTTCAGAGTGCGGGCCAGAGCGATGCGGAAACCAGTCAGGTGGGTACCACCCTCGATGGTGTTGATATTGTTAACGTAAGAGTGGATATTTTCTGAATAATCGCTGTTGTACAGCAGGGCTACCTCGATGGGCACACCATCTTTCTCAGTCTTCAGGCAGATAGGATCGCCGATGATTGAGGTGCGGTGACGATCGACGTAGCGAACGAACTCCTTGAGTCCCTCCTTGGCATGGAATACCTCGGGCTGACGGAGATTGCCCTCCTCATCAGGACGCAAGTCGGTAAGTGTGATGGTGATACCGGCATTCAGATAAGCCAGCTCGCGCATACGCTTAGCGATGATGTCGTACTTGAATTCGGTAGTAGTGAAAATGCTGCCGTCGGGCCAGAACTGCTGGCGGGTACCGGTCTTATCGGTGTCGCCTACAATCTTAACGTCGTAGAGGGGCTTACCCTTCTCGTACTCCTGCTGGTAGATATGACCGTTACGGAATACCTGCGACATCATGTGGGTAGAGAGGGCGTTTACACAGCTTACACCTACACCGTGCAGACCACCTGATACCTTGTATGAGCCTTTATCGAACTTACCACCGGCGTGGAGCACTGTCATTACCACCTCGAGAGCGCTCTTGTGCATCTTCTCGTGCTCATCTACTGGGATACCACGTCCGTTGTCCTGAACGGTGATTGAGTTGTCCTCGTTAATGGTTACCTCGATGTGGGTACAGTAGCCAGCCATGGCCTCGTCGATAGAGTTATCAACGGTTTCGTTTACCAGATGGTGGAGACCCTTCTCACTGATATCGCCAATGTACATAGCAGGGCGCTTACGTACAGCTTCCAAACCCTCGAGTACCTGAATGTTACTCGCTGAGTAGTTTTGTTCTTGGTTCAGTTGTTCTTCTGTCATTATTTTAATTATTCAATTTTTTCGATTCTCGTTTTTTTTTACCATTTTGGTTGCAAAGGTACAAAAAAAAGTTCAGATAAACATAGTTTATCTGCTAAAAAACTGAAAAAAGAAAGCCGCAACCCAATTGGGTGCGGCTTGTACTTTATTGTTGGGTAATTATTATCCCAGCTTGTTAACGTGCAGTGCAAGGCTTGACTTCAGGTTTGCGGCCTTGTTCTTGTGGATAACGTTGGTCTTAGCCAGCTTGTCCAGCATCTTCTGTACCTTGGGGAACAGAGCTACTGCCTCTTCCTTGTTTGTTGTAGCACGGAGCTTGCGAACTGCGTTACGCATTGTCTTTGCGTAGTAGTGATTGTGAAGTGCTCTTTTCTTCTCCTGACGGATTCTCTTCACTGATGACTTGTGATTTGCCATGTTTCTTTTGTGAAATTAAAATTGTTAATATAAAGCTTATGGGTCTTACGTCGTAAAGGCTGCCCTGGGCGGGCTCTTCAATTTTGGAATCTTTCAATTCTTTAATTTTCCAAGCCCTCTGCCACCTTATCCCATCTGTGATAGCTGGTAGCACATGGCTGTGCAGATGGCAGATTTAAATTTTGTAGTCCCTAGGAGAGTCGAACTCCTCTTTAGAGAATGAAAATCTCTCGTCCTAACCGATAGACGAAGGGACCATCGCGTAAAATGCGGGTGCAAAGGTACTACTATTTTTCGATTCTACCAAATTTTTTTAGTAAAAAATAACATTTTACGGATATTTTTTGTACCTTTGCACCGTATGTTGACGAAAACACAGGCGATTGTGCTGCATGCTATCAAATATGGCGAAACCCGATTGATAGTAGATATGTTTACCAAAACATTTGGTAGGCAGGCGTTTATTGTGAGCATACCTAAGACGCCTAAGGGCAAGGTGAAGAAGCAGTTCTTTCAGCCACTCACCATTTTGGAAATAGAAACCGACCTGCGACCAAGGCAGCAACTGCAGAAACTGCACGATGTAAGGTTGGCTGCCCCCTTTGCATCAATCCCGTTTGAACCCGATAAGTTGGCCATCTCGTTGTTTGTAGCCGAATTCCTGTATTATGCCTTACGGTCGGAGCAGCAGAATGAGTTGCTGTATGACTATTTGGAGTATAGTATTCTGTGGTTAGATGGTCAGCAGGCACGATATGCCAATTTTCATCTAGTGTTTTTGTTGAGATTGACGCGTTTCTTAGGATTCTATCCGAATCTTGACGATTACATGGATGGTGATTGTTTCGACTTGCGCGAGAGTGTGTTTATGCCAGTGCCACCAGTGCATCGCGACTTTCTGCATCCTGAAGAAGCACAGAAAGTGCAGTTGATGATGCGTATGGATTTTCCCACGATGCATCTGTTCCGTATGTCGCACCAAGAGCGTAACCGCTTGTTGGATGTGACCTTAAAATATTATCGACTCCATCTGCCGGATTTCCCAGAGATGAAGTCGATAGAGGTATTGCAAGCCTTATATCAATAAGGTAGCTGATTTACATAAACTTGATAGTACCCTGAATAGGTTCCTGTGGTTCGTTGGCGGGCTCGTCGATGTTCACAATCTCATCTACATTGCTGGCTTGCGAGTTGATGCTATCCAGAATCTCGCGAGTGCGCTTATAGGTTGGTGTCTGCTCAACGGCTGAGATCACGTCGTCGTTATCCAGATCCTCTGGACGGAACAGGTAGATATTGGGACGACGCTTGTAGCGCTTGGTGGCACCCTCGCCGCCATAGTAGCGGTTGCGGCGGTCCTGGCGCTCGGCTGCTTTCTCCTGTTCGGCTGCTATGCGGTTGATATCCTCCTGAGAGTGCTTCTTCAGGTGACCGTTCATGCCATCCACATTCTCGATACCGAAACCTGTGGCCAGAATTGTAACCTTGACTTTCTTACCCAGCTCAAGGTCGGTGGCCAATCCCCATTTAATCTCGAAGTCGTTACCGAACTTCGCCATGAAGTCGTTGACATCGTTCATCTCCTCCATCATGAGTGATGACTGTCCATCCTTAGAACCTGCAAACGAGATAGAGAGCAGGATCTTCTTTGAGTTGAAGATGTCGTTATCGTTAAGCAGCGGTGAGTTGAGGGCATCCTCGATAGCCTTTTTTACGCGGCCTTCGCCCTCACCATAACCTGTACTCATGATAGCTACACCACCATCCTTCAGTACGGTCTTCACATCGTTGAAGTCGAGGTTGATAAGTCCGTGAACGGTGATAATCTCGGCAATCGATTTAGCGGCAACACTCAGTGTGTCATCTGCTTTACCAAAGGCGTCGAGAACCGACAGTTCTGGATAAATCTCACGCAGGCGCTCGTTGTTGATGACCAACAGGGCATCGACATGTTTCGACATCTCTTCTACACCGTCGAGAGCCTGGTCGATCTTGCGGTCGCCCTCAAAGCGGAAGGGAATGGTGACGATACCTACGGTAAGGATTCCCAATTCCTTAGAAACGCGAGCGATAACAGGGGCTGCACCAGTACCGGTACCACCACCCATACCTGCGGTGATGAATGCCATGCGGGTGCCGTCGTTCAGCATGGTGCGGATATCGTCGATGCTCTCTTCGGCAGCCTGACGAGCCTTCTCAGGCTTGTTGCCTGCACCAAGCCCCTCCTTACCCAACTGGAGATGTACGGGTACGGGCGAATCGTTAAGTGCCTGGTTATCGGTGTTGCAAAGCACGAATGTAACATCGTGAATGCCTTCGCGATACATGTGGTTGACTGCATTGCCACCACCACCGCCAACACCAATCACTTTGATAATGCTGTGCTCCTTCTCCGGTGCTCCGAAGTCCAGAATGTCTATATTCATATTATTCTCCATAATTCTTCACTTATTAATCTTCTTCTTCAACAATCTTTTTACCAAAGTTCAGGAGCCCTTTCTTGAACTTATTCCAGGGACTGTTCTCCTTGCGGATACGGGCCTCTTCTTCCTGCTGGCGGCGCTCCTCTTCAAGGCGTGCGCGCTCTTCCTCCTCCTGCTGGCGACGGCGCTCCTCCTCGGCCTTCTGCTTCTCGGCCTCGGTACGGATAACACCTGCTGGGATGTCTGTTGCCTGTCGGGCAGGGCGATGGTCGTTAGTAGGATGAGGTGTCTGAGGTCTCTGATTGGCAAACAAATCGCCGTTAGGATCGAATGCATCGCCTGCGCAATTGATATCGCCCTTGGCCAGCAAACCTAATACGGTGTTCATCGTACCGTTGTGGGCTTTAATGTCGTCATTGCTGGTCTGAATGGTTTGCGATACAAACTTGGCAACACGAATCTTATCCACGTGGGTGTGATTGACGAAAGCCTTCTCGATGTTCTTCATGTTCGAGCCACCACCAGTCAGGATGATACCGCCTAACAGCTTGTCGTAATATTCAGATGGTATCTGGTACCAAACATTCTCGATAATCTCCTCTAAGCGTCCCTCGACAATCTCGATAAACTTACGGCTCTCTACCTGTCGTTCAGGATCGATAGAATACTTTAAGTCGTTGTCAATATCATTATTGTCGGTATAAGCCGAACCATATTTCAATTTCATCTTCTCGGCATCACTCTCCTCCATCTGGAGGGTGGCGATATCCTTGGTGATATTATTGCTGCCCAGAGGTATGACAGCCAGATGGCGCAGGATATTCTTTGAGTAAACAGATACGGTAGTAGTGTCTGATCCAAGATCGACAAGGGCGCAGCCAGAGCGTTTCTCAACCTCGGTGAGCACGATGTCGGCCAGTGCTAATGGAGCAAGGTACATTTCAGCAACGTTGATGCCAGCAGTCTCGAAGCACTTATTCAGGTTGCGATAGAAAGCCTTACGCTCAAGAATGTTCAGGAAGTTACCTTCGAGATGGGTGGCCTGAATGCCTACAGGGTCCAACTGGAACTGAGTGCCCACCTTATATTCCTGTACGGCAGCATCGAGGATCTCCTGGTCTTGGTAGGTCATGTTACGGTTAGCATCCATCAGTTCAATCACCATGTCCTGTGTGATGATGGTTTCGCCGGGCAGATCCTTGGTTACAACGTTCTTGACGCTGCGGATTGATTGTCCGCCAACGCCAACATACACCTGGGTGATCTGTGTTTTGAGCTGAGTTTCCAATTTCTTGATGATTCTAGTAAGGCATTGTGCGGTCTTGTCGATGTTATAAACCACACCTTTGCGGATGAATGATGAAGAATTCTCCTTGACAACGGCCAGCACGTTGATGCTGCCATCGAGATTCTTCTGACCCGCGATTCCGGTTACTTTGGACGAACCGAGTTCAATTGCTACAATAAAATCCTTTGCTGCCATATTATTAATCACTATTCACTTTTTTACATATAATTTGATTGCTGAACTCTACATTGATGTAGTTGTACTTGTTCCAACCGGCCTTGTTAAGACCGTAGATATAGAACTTGCGCAGACGTTCAAGCTTGCTGTCGATATAAGCGGGAGTTCCAAGGTACACAACATGCTCGCCAACACGGGGTACCATCTCGATGGTGCCGTTGGGGAGTACGTTGAGCTGTACGGCCTGGTTGCGCCAGAAACTGTCGCCTACAATCTGGTTGGCCACCTTTGATAGATGCTTCTGGGCGTATTTCTTGCTGATGCGCCCTGTGGCAACTAGAATATCGGTGGCATAGCCTGCCTCGGGCATGATGTTGCCATGATGGTCGAGATAATAGTTCTCGCCATTCTCGGCCATGACGCGGATGACAGGTATGCGCTGTTTGATGCTGATGCACACATGACCGTTCAGTGTTTTATAACACTCTGCCTTCTCCACAAACGGACTCTTAAGCAGGGCCTCTTCCATCTTGCGTATCGAAATGGTATTCATGGGGCGCGAGAGTGGATATAACTGATACTGTGTGAGCAGCTTCTTGACTTCGACTGGATTCAGGAAACCCTCCATCGACTCTTGCTCGATGTCGATGTTCACCTCGGTGCATGCCTTGGCCATGGCCTCGTCGGGGCTGTTGAAAGCGGTGACTGCCAGTATCAAGTAGATGCCAACGGCTACGTTGCTCACTACCAGGAGGATTTGTTTCCAGTTAAAGGTCATTTATCATTTAATGAGTTACAATTTGCTATTCAATATTTTAGTCATCTGAGGAACCTGGTTGTCCAAGTCGCCAGCGCCAAGCACGATGAGTACCTCGAAATCGTGATTCTTCACGTAGTCGAGTACATCGTCTTTCTGTATCATCTCCTTCTTCACCCCAGGTTTCAGGTTATCGTAGATGAGCTGCGAGGTCACACCCTCGATAGGCTGTTCGCGGGCGGGATAAATCTCGGTCAGTATCACCTCGTCGAGCTGACTCAGCGCATCGGCGAAGTCCTTGTAGAAATCGCGGGTGCGGGTATAGAGGTGAGGCTGGAAGATGGCGGTGATATGTTTGTTCTTATACAGTTCGCGGATGCTCTTGGCACTCTGGTAGATTTCCTTGGGATGGTGAGCATAGTCGCTCAGGAATACCAGCTTGTCGGTTTTGATCTTGAAGTCGAAACGACGATCTACACCACCATAGGTCTGCATGCCGTACTTCAGTTCCTCTGCGGTGCAGCCATTCAGCTGTGCCATGGCCATAGCGGCAATACCATTCTCGATATTGATGGGTACAGGTTGACCTAACTGTACGTTCTTAACACTCTCGATGGGCGAGATGAAATCGAATGTAATCTCACCGTTGTCTATACGGATGTTCTCGGCGTGGAAATCGCCCTCGGTCAGACTGTAGTCGTAGATGCGAACACCGTTCTGTACGTTTTGTTTCATCTCCAGATTGCGATGGATAATCAGCGCGCCATCAGGCTGAATGAGCTCGGTGTAATGGCGGAAACTCTCCAGATAGGCCTCTTTGGTGCCATAAATATCCAAATGGTCGGGGTCGGTAGAGGTGATGACGCTCATCCAAGGGCGGAGCCAGTGGAAAGAGCGGTCGAACTCATCGGCCTCGATAACTACGAAGTCGGAATCTGACAGGATATAGTTGGTGCCGTAATTCTTGGAAATACCACCTAGAAAGGCGTTACAGTCCAAGTGGCTCTGGTGCATGATATGTGCACACATGGTAGAAGTGGTGGTCTTACCATGCGTACCTGCTACGCAGAGACCTTTGTGGCTCTTGGTGAGGGTGCCCAGCACCTGAGCACGCTTTTGGATTTCGAAACCGTTCTCGCGGAAGAACTTGAGTTCCTGATGGTCGGCAGGGATGGCCGGTGTGTAGATGACCAGGCACGACTCTTTTTTCTTGCACACGTGGGGAATCTCATCGACACTTTCATGGTAATGAATCAGCATACCCTCGTTTTCGAGGTGCTTGGTCAGGTCGGATGGTGTCTTATCGTAACCTGCAACCACCAGACCTTTCTTGATAAAATAACGGGCGATGGCACTCATACCAATGCCACCGGCGCCTACAAAATATACTGCTTTTATATCGTTTAATTCCATAATCACTTTTTGCTTTTCACTTCTTTTTTTACTTTCCTGCCAGCTTGATAACTTCCTTGGCAATGATGTCGGCAGAGTCGGGCAGGGCAAGCTTTAGAACATTCTCGCTTAGCGACTGTAATTTCTGGGCATCGGCAACCGTTCTAATGGCCAACTCTAACAGGGTGGCAGGTGCGTCGGCATCTTTTACGTAGATAGCTGCATCGCGGTTGGCCAGAGCCAGAGCATTCTTGGTCTGGTGGTCCTCAGCTACATTGGGACTTGGAACCAGGATAACAGGCTTGCCAATCAGGCAGAACTCCGAGATGCTACTGGCACCAGCACGACTGATAACCAGGTCGGCGGCCTTGTAAGCTGCGCCCATATCGGTGATGAAATCGGTCACCACCAGGTTGGGGATTTCCTGGCCCTTCAAACGCTGTGCAATTTCGGCGCTATAGTACTTACCGGTTTGCCAGATAAACTGGGCATCGGCAGCTTTTATCAGGTCGAGGTGCTGCAGTACACTCTCGTTGATGGTGCGGGCCCCCAGACTACCTCCTACCAGCAGAATGGTTTTCTTGGCAGGATCAAGGCCAAAGGTCTTGATGGCATCCTCGCGCGAAATCTTGGTGTCGAGCAAGGCCTGACGTACAGGATTACCTGTAAGGATAATCTTGTCGGCAGGGAAGAAACGCTCCATTCCCTCGTAAGCCACGCATATTTTGGCAGCTTTCTTGGCCAGCAGCTTGTTGGTTACACCAGCATACGAGTTCTGCTCCTGAATCAAGCAGGGAATACCCATGGCAGCGGCCTTGTTAAGCGTAGGACCGCTGGCATAGCCGCCTACACCTACAGCTACCTGTGGCTTAAAATCCTTGATAATCTTCTTGGCCATGCACTGGCTCTTCCATATTTTATACAGAACTTTGAAGTTCTTGAGTAAGTTCTTTCTGTCGAAACCGCAGATGGGTAAACCTTTGATTTCGTAACCTGCGGCAGGCACGCGTTGCATCTCCATGCGTCCAAGGGCGCCAACAAACAGGATTTTGGCGTCGGGACGTAGTGCTTTCACGGCGTTTGCTATCGAGACTGCTGGGAAAATATGTCCTCCAGTGCCTCCTCCGCTAATGATGACTCTTAGTTCTTCCATATGATATTTGCTTATTGCGTGCAAAATTACAAATTTAATTTCTTATTCTGCTATTTTTAACTCCCTTTTTTTCGCAGAACGGCTAACACTTAATATAACTCCGATGTAAGCACAGTTAATGATGGTTGATGTACCACCTTTACTGATGAGTGGGAGCGGCTGTCCGGTAACGGGTGCAATACCCACGGCTACCAGCATGTTGAACGAGGCCTGGATAACTAACAGCAGGGCCAGACCCATGGCCAGGAATGCGGGGAAATTGTTCTCGCAACGGCTGGCAATACGGGCTGTACGATACAACAGAACGATGTAAAGGAATACGACTCCTGTGGCACCTATAATACCTAGTTCCTCGATGATAATCGCAAAGATAAAATCGGAGAATGCCTGCGACAGGAAGTCGCGCTCTACCGACTGGCCTGGACCTTTACCGATGATGTTACTCGATACGATGGCGATGTTGGCGTGAGCCACCTGAGCATCCTTGTCAAGGTCGTATTTATCTGGCGTAATCTCTTCTTTGTTAGAGAATTTCTTGATACGTGATTTCCACGTATCGGCACGGTGTAGCAGCTTTTCGATTTTCGTCTTCTCCTTGGGAGCAGTTGCCACCTGCTCGGTCTGTGCTTTGTCCACACCCACGTTATTATCGTTACCTACGGCCATAATCAGCAGCAGACCTACTAAGGCCAGTCCAACTACCACACCTGCAAGTTTGGCCAGTTGTAAGAACGGTACTCGACCGATAATCATCATCAGATAGACGACCGTGCACAGCAGGGCTGCCGTTGACAGGTTCTCGACCATAATCAGAAAGGCGATAGGCACCACGATACACAGGATGTACTTGAAAGCCTTTTTGTCAGCCCCGTTCTCACGTTGCATAGCGCTTAGAATCTGGGCTGTAGCCAGTACAATGGTACCTTTGGCTATCTCTGAAGGCTGGAACGTTAAACCGAAGATGTTAATCCATCTGCTGGCATCGCCGGTTCGTTCACCAGCAGCCAATACCCATAACAGTAGTACTACGGTGGTGATGAGTAAGAAAGGCGTCATCAGTTTGAAGTAACGGCATGGGATGTTAAGGGTAACTACCGCAACCACAGCACCTATCATGATGGTGATGGTGTGGAATACGATAGGTCCCATATAGTTCTGGCTCTTATAAGTCAGGTTACTCGAGGCAGAGAATACCTCGACAATACTGATCATACAGAGGAAGAAGAATACCATCCAGATGACCTTGTCGCCTTTGAAGATGTTGCCTATTTTCTTGTTCATTTTTTTTAGTACTTCTAGTATTTCTAGGATGGCTAGCGCAGCTAGCCTATTAGAGACTTCTAGCCAGAGTTTTAAACTGCTCACCGCGATCCTCCATGTTCTTAAAGAGGTCGAACGAAGCGCAGCAGGGACTTAACAGCACGGTCTCGCCAGGTTTAGCCATCTCGTAGCAAGCCTGCATGCATTCTTTCATTGAGTGGGTGTCGCGAACAGGGATGCCTAAATTGTCGAAGTTGTCGTGCAGCTTCTGGTTGTCGGCTCCAAGGTAAACAATACCAGAGCATTTCTCCTTAACCAGTGGCTTGATAGGCTCGTAATCGTTACCTTTATCCTTACCGCCGATAATGAGAATGACCTTGGTTTTCATAGCCTCGAGGGCATACCAGCAGGCGTCCACGTTGGTGGCCTTTGAATCGTTGATATACTGCACGCCTCGTACGGTGCATACCTTCTCCAATCGATGCTCAACACCAGGGAAATCGCTCAGGCTCTTGCGAATCTCTTCCTTCTTAATACCTGCAATATCGGCTGCGATACCGGCTGCCAGCGAGTTGTAGATGTTGTGCTTGCCAGTAAGACTCAGGCTCTCCTGCTCCATATTGAATGGCTCGGGCTTCTCAATCTTGTACTGTCCCTCCTCGATGTATCCAATCACACCTTTCTCCTTCAGTTCCGAGAATGGGTACTGGATAGAGTGGATATCGTATTTTTCTAATTCGCGCTTGATAATGGGATCGTCGGCCCAGTAGATGAAGGCGTCCTTATCTGTCTGGTTCTGGATGATACGCATCTTGGCATCCACATAGTTCTGCATCTCGAAGTTGTAACGATCCAGGTGGTCGGGCGTGATATTCAGCAGGATAGCGATATCGGCACGGAAATCATACATGTTGTCCAACTGGAATGAGCTGAGCTCGATGATGTAGTATTCGTGTGGATCTTCGGCTACCTGCAAAGCCAGTGAGTTTCCGATATTACCAGCCAAGCCAGCATCGTAACCTGCTTCCTTGAAGATATGATAGATGAGCGAGGTGGTAGTGGTCTTACCGTTAGAACCTGTGATACAGATCATCTTTGAGTTGGTGTAACGACCAGCAAACTCAATCTCGCTGATGATATGGATACCTTTGGCGATGACTTTCTGGATCATGGGAGCGGTATCGGGGATGCCAGGACTCTTGATAATTTCGTCGGCATTCAGAATCTTCTCTTCTGTGTGCTGACCCTCTTCCCACTCAATCTGGTGGTCGTCCAACTGTTTCTTGTACTTGTCGGCAATTTTCGACATGTCTGATACGAACACATCGAAACCTTCTTTCTTTGCGAGAACAGCGGCTCCTGCGCCACTTTCTCCTGCTCCTAAAATAACAATCCTTTTCATATACTTGTTTAACGCATCTTTAATGTAATGATAGTGAGGGCGGCCAAAATAATCGATGTAATCCAGAATCGGATGGTGATTTTCGACTCATGGAACGGACGGTTAGGCCAGTTCTTCAGAATATATCTGCTTGTAGCATCGAGCTGTGTGTCGAGCTTACGGAAATTGTCGTGGATAGGTGTGGCACGGAACACGCGTACACGTTGGCCTTTGCGCTTCATGAACTTGAACCACTGGGTCTGGATAATCACACTCAGACTCTCAACGAAGAAGATACCGCACAGGATAGGCAGTAGCAACTCTTTGTGGATGATGATGGCGGCTACACCGATGATACCACCGATGGTAAGCGAGCCAGTGTCGCCCATGAATACCTGGGCGGGATAGGCGTTGTACCACAGGAAACCAATCATGGCTCCTATAAATGCACAGAGGAATACCACCAACTCCTCAGAGTGGGGAATATACATGATGTCGAAGTAAGAGGCATAGCCGATGTGCGACGACACATAAGCCAATATGCCTAAGGCCACACCAACGATGGCCGAGTTGCCCGCACACATACCATCCATACCGTCGTTGAGATTGGCGCCATTTGAAACGGCTGTCACGGCAAAAATGGTGATGAATACGAAAATAAACCAACCGGCAGCAACTTTATACTTACCGCAGAACGCCATTACGTTTGAGTAATTGAGGTTGTGGTTTTTAATGAATGGAATGGTGGTCTGTAGTGATTTTACAGCCTCCTTCTTATGCTTTACCACAATCTCCTGGTTCTGCTGTTTAACATTCACATTCTCGCGTACCACTACATCGGGACTGAGCCAGAGCGTAAGACCAACGATGAAGCCGATACTTACCTGACCAACAATCTTATACTTGCCCTTCAAACCTTCTTTGTTGCGTTTGAAAATCTTGATATAGTCGTCGAGGAATCCCAAGAAGCCTAACCATATGGTGGTGATAATCATCAGGATAAGATAGGTGTTGCGGATACGACCGAAAAGCAATACTGGGATAAGGATGCTTACGATGATGATGATGCCACCCATGGTGGGCACACCTTTCTTTTGGCATCCGAATGGGTCGATACTTGGGTCGCGCTCGGTCTCAAAAATGCTGCGGCGCTTCATCCATTTAATAAACTTCTCACCAAACCATGCTGAAATGAGTAGCGAAAGGATGAGCGTGAGTAGTGAGCGGAATGAGATGTACGCCCACATGTGTGATCCAGGTATATCGTACTGGTCGAGAAATCTGAACAGATAGTATAACATAACCGATGGTCTTATGAATTAAAAATTTCCTTTACAACTTCTTTGTCGTCGAAATGGTGCTTCACACCCTTAATTTCCTGATAGTCTTCATGCCCCTTACCGGCAATCAGAATGACGTCGCCCTTCTCGGCCAACATGCAGGCGGTACGGATTGCCTCACGACGGTCGACAATGCTCAGCACCTTCTTCATTTGCTTCTGGTCGAGACCAGCCAACATGTCGTTGATGATATCCTGAGGCTCCTCAAAGCGGGGGTTGTCGGAGGTGATAATGACCTTGTCGCTCTGCTTGACGGCCTCCTGAGCCATGATGGGGCGTTTGCCCTTATCGCGATTGCCGCCGGCACCGCATACAGTGATAACCTTGCCCTTGCCGTTCAGCACTTCGTGGATGGCATTGAGCACATTCTCCAAGGCATCGGGCGTGTGGGCATAGTCGACAATAGCGGTAAAACCCTCGGGTGAGTGGATAGGCTCAAGTCGGCCATTTACACTCTTTAATGTGCTCATAATCAGTAAGATATCCTCGGGCTTCTTGCCTAACATCACAGCTGCACCATAAACGGCCAGCAGGTTGCTGACGTTGAATTTTCCGATGAATTGCACACCAACCTCCTTACCATTGATGTCGAGATACATGCCCTCGAAGTGACACTCGATAATCTTGGCCTTGAAATCAGCCATGGTACGGGTAGAGTATGTTTTTATATCTGCCTTGCAGTTCTGTACCATCACCATACCATTCTTGTCGTCGGCATTGGTAATGGCAAAGGCATCTTTATCCAGACCGTCGAAGAAAGCCTTTTTGGCATCGCGATAGTTCTCGAAGGTCTTATGATAGTCCAGGTGATCACGTGTCAGATTCGTGAACAATCCGCCAGCAAACTTCAAACCGCCGATACGCTTCTGAGCGATGGCATGACTCGAACACTCCATAAAAGCATATTCGCAACCAGCATCAACCATCTGAGCCAGTAAGCGGTTCAACTCGATAGGGTCGGGAGTGGTATGATCGGCAGGGATAGCCTCGTCTTCGATGTAGTTGCAGACTGTTGACAGCAGACCGCATTTATGCCCGAACTTGCGGAACATATTATATAATAAGGTGGCGATAGTGGTCTTGCCGTTCGTGCCTGTTACACCTACCAGTTTCAGTTTGCGTGATGGGTCGCCGTAGAACTGAGTGGCAACCTCGCCAACACAACTCTCGGTAGATTCTACAGCAATGTAGGTAACCCCTGGTTCACGTTTGTTAGGGAAATACTCGCAAAGTACAGCTATGGCACCTTGCTCGATGGCTTTTGGAATGAAATTGTGTCCATCGGTTACGGTGCCAGGGATGGCAACAAACAGATGGCCAGCTTCGATGCGACGTGAATCGATGTTCACACCCGTAATCTCTACATCAACATCGCCCAGCGTGTTGAGTACTTCTACATTCTTGAGCAGTTCACTTAACTTCATTTGCTTATACCTTATTATATATATTATTCTAAAATGAGTTCGCACACCATTCCGTGCTTGACAGCCGAGCCGGCGTGGATACTTTGTGACTTAACTTTTCCTCGTCCTTTGATTCGCGCCTTGATATGGCGGCTCTCTAACAGATAAACGGCATCTTTGGCACCCATGCCGGTAACATCGGGCACTACGTGCTTGCTGCTTTCGCGGTAGTTGACGCTGTTGGGAACTGGTGCCTTGGTTTTCAGACTGGCCAATACGAAGCAGGCTGCCTGGTTATCGCCTTTCTTCACCTTTGGTGTCAGAGGTGCATGCACATCGCGAGCGTCATCCACTTTACGTTTCAAACTCTGTGCCATTACACCTTCGGCAATATGATGAAAAACCACTCCGCTCATGCCTCCACCCGATGCGGGAAGGCCTGATTTCTTGAGACAGACAATGCAGGTGTAGCGTGGATTGTCGGCAGGGAAGAAACCTGCGAAACTCAACCAGTAACGGGTGATGCCCGAGTGGTAGCTGCCATGCTGGTCGGCCACCTGGGCTGTACCTGTCTTACCTGCCACCTTGAATGATTTTGAACCAGCTTTCTTGCCTAATCCCTGACTAACAACATGTTCCAGGATGGTCTGCATGGTCTTAATAGCCTGTGGCTTAGCAATGCGTTCTTTCAATACAACCGGCTCAAACTCTTTGATAACTTCACCGTTCTTTAATAACTGTTTGACAAAGCGGGGCTGCATCATCTTTCCGTTGTTGGCAATCGCATTGTAGAAGGCCACGGTGTTGATAGGTGCTATCTGGGTTTCGTAACCGATACTCATCCAGGGTAGGGTGGTCTTGCTCCAATATTTGGCTCTGTCGCTAGTTTTGGTATCTGGTATACGTATCATTGGTGTATGATAACCTACCAAAGGCAATTTCAGATCCTCGTGCATACCTATTCTATATAGCCCCTCTACGAATTTTTTGGGATTGTGACCGTAGTACTTGTCGATGAGATAGCTGACACCGATGTTCGAACTCACCTCCAAAGCGCGTGCTACATTGATGGTACCGTAGCCACCGCGACGCCAGTTGTGATCCTTCATGGGGCGGCCGTGCATCTCCATTACGCCGCATCCTGTTGGGATGGTCATGGTTGTATCAATCACGCCGTCGTCGAGAGCTACAAGGAACGAGGCTACCTTGAATACCGAACCCGGTTCGCAACGGTAGCTGATGGCGTTGTTTACCATCTCGTAATAGTTGCCATCCAAGCCACGGGTCATATTGACGATTGCTTTTACGTCGCCAGTCTTTACCTCCATCAGGATGGCTACGCCCATCTCGCCGTTAATCTCTTTCAGCTCATCTACCAAAGCTCGCTCAGCCAAATCCTGCATGCCTACATCGATGGTGGTTACTACATCTACACCATCCTCGGGCGACAGTACTGGGATATCGAGGTACTTGCTCAGGATCTTGCGACGATGCATCAAACCGTTTTTGCCACGCAACAGTGTGTCCAACGAAAGTTCAAGACCATTCTTGGCGCTGTCTTTGGCACCGTACATCTCGCCGATGGTGCGCTGGGCCAAGGTGCCAAATGGTTTACGGCGCGAGTTGAAGGTCTCCCAGTGGAAACCGCCTTTATACAGTTTCTCTCTGAAGATGGGCAGTTCGCGAACCTCGCAGAAGGTGTTGTAGTCGATGCGGCGAGACCAGATAGGCCAATGACGGGCACCAATGGTGCCGTTCTTCATCACCTTGCGCTTACCCTCCAGCAGATGTGCCTTGAATTCGGCAGCCGACTTCTGAGGGAATATCTGATTCAGACCGTAGCAGATAGTGTCAATCTCGGCAGCCCATATCGAATCGCGCTTATGTATGCCGGTTGTGTCTTCGGCTCCGGCCTGGAAGTCCATAAATACCTTATATTCAGGAATGCTGCTGGCCATCAGCTGACCATCGCAACTCAGGATGTTTCCACGATTGGGCTTCACGGTTACGCTGTCGCGTTTTAGGCGCGAGGCCACCTGGGTCCAATAATCTTTCTTGGCAGTCATGATGTACATGGCTTTGCCCACTATGGCAAAACCAATCAGCGTGAGTACTACTGCTATGAAGAAGTAGCGTGGCATGACTTTATTGCTATTGAACTTACTCATCTCGTTGCTCTATTCTGGTACATTAATTATATAAGGTGGCTGGTCGGAAATGTGCAGCAGCGTGTCTTTGTGCTGCTTTAATGCCTCCAGCACATGACTCTCGCGGCATTTCTCTGTCAGGGTACTTGAACTCGACAGCGCTTTGTATTTAGCGTGAAGCAGTTCTTTCTCCAGTTTGTCGATAGCAATCAGGTCTTGTTGACACTGGTATCTGGATGCCACATAGATGATGGTGAACAGTACCATAAGCACTATCAGCCAAATCTGACGGCGCACCATTTCGGCTGTCAGGAAGTCGCCACCAAGAATGGTCCTCAGATTCAAGGATGAGGTGGGCTTGGTATCTTCCTCCTGCACCTTCTCCTTAATCTTCTGGATGGCTTTCTTGGCCTGCTCTTTCATATCAGCAGCTTCTTCCAGTAGTTCTTTTTCTTCCTTGTTCTCCATCTTCTCTCTAATTTTTTTCTGCTATTCTCAGTTTGGCACTACGGCTACGAGGGTTCTGTTGCTGTTCCTCGTTGCTGGGTACAATCACCTTATTGTTGATCAGACGGAATGGTGCTTCGATTCTTCCGAAGAAATCCTGCTTAATCTTACCTTCCACATTGCCGGCTTTCATCATATTCTTCACGATGCGGTCCTCAAGCGAGTGGTAGGTAATGACTGATAGGCGTCCGCCTTCGCCAAGCAGATCCTTGGCGCCATTCAGCATTTCCTTCAGTGTGTCCATCTCGTGGTTTACTTCTATGCGGAGGGCCTGGAACATCTTGGCCATCTCCTTCTTTTCGCGTTCGCGCTGGAAGAGCTTTTCGGTGGCGCTCATCAGGTCGCCTGTTGTTTCTATCTTCTTGTCGTTGCGCATTTTGACAATAACAGATGCGATCTTACGGGCATTCTTCAGTTCTCCGTAGATATAGAATATGTCGGCCAACTGCTCCTCGTCGTAGGTGTTCAGAATGTCGGCAGCAGTGGCTCCGGCGCGTTTGTTCATTCGCATATCCAATGGGGCATCGAATCGGAATGAGAAACCACGTGTTTCGTCATCAAAGTGATGGCTCGACACACCTAAGTCGGCCAGCAAACCGTCGATATGATCCACACCATAATAGCGCATCCAGTTTTTCAGATACCTGAAGTTGCTGCGTACAAATGTAAAGCGGTCGTCGTTTACAATGTTTTTCTCAGCATCGGGGTCCTGATCAAAACTGTATAAATGTGCCTTTCCGTCGAGTCGGCGTAGTATTTCCTTACTATGACCGCCACCACCGAATGTGACGTCAACATAAATACCGCCAGACTTGATGGCAAGTCCGTCGATGCTTTCATGAAGAAGCACGGGTACATGGTATGTCTCAGCAGTAGTAATCATTATGCTTCACAGTTGTTCATAATATTTTCAAATTCCATTCCAAACTCCTCTTCTGTCTTCAGGGTCTGCTTCAGTCGCTGTGGTGCCCACATTTCGATGGTATTGTCCATACCGATAAACTGGATGTCCTGATCGATCTCGGCCACCTTCAGCAGGCGCTTAGAGATGAGGAATCGGCCATTGCCGTCGAGCGTTACAACTTCTGCCTCGGACACAAACTGGCGAAACATCTGCTGGTGGGCTTGCTTCCATGGGTGCAGTTGTGATTTCAGAAGGTCGAGACGCTCGTTCCATACGCTTTCAGGATAGAGCACTAAGCAGTTCTGGAAGACGTCTTTTCTGATGACCAGGTTCTCCTCGCCAGATGCTTGCAGCACCTTGCGGAAAACGGCTGGCAGGAAAGCTCTTCCCTTAGCGTCGATCTTAGCCTCTATATTACCTATAAAACGCATGCGTACATATTTAATAATAAATTCGGCACAAAGTTACTCATTTTTCCCCACTCTACGCCACAATTCCCCACTTTTTTTCAAATTTAACCTTTTTTTGTTGATTTTTTCCCCTCTTGTGTCCTAAATACATTTAAAAACTAAGTTTTTTCTTCATTTTTTGCTCATTATTCAAAGAAATGTGCTATTTTTGCAACTTGTTAGTACATGAGAGAAATGACAACCGTAACAGAGCGTACGATAGACATTGAAAAAATCCTGAAAGGGAAGATGGGTGCAAAGGCAAAGTTTGTGCCCGGTTTCTTGGTAAGCTGGCTGAAGAAGATAGCTCATCAGGATCAGGTTAACGCTTTTCTTTGGGAAAGTCGCGATAAAGTTGGTGTAGAGTGGTTAGAGGAGTGTGTGAGATACCTCGATATGACGCTGAACATCGTTGGTAAGGAAAATCTTCCCGATCCTAACGATGGCAAATTATACACTTTTGTAAGTAATCACCCTTTGGGTGGCGAAGATGGCGTGGCCTTGGGGGCTATCATCGGTCGTTTCTATGAGGGGCGTTTCCGTTATCTGGTTAACGACTTACTGATGAATCTGCCTGGTTTGGCACCATTGTGTATCCCCATTAATAAAACGGGCAATCAGAGTCGTAACTTCCCTGCGATGGTCGAAGCTGGTTTCCAAAGCGATAACCACATGCTGATGTTTCCTGCAGGTATCTGTTCGCGCAAAAGGAACGGTGTGATTCGGGATATTCCCTGGAAAAAGACGTTTATCTCGAAGAGTGTGGAGTATCAGCGTGATGTAGTGCCCATCCACTTCAGTGGCGAGAATAGTCCGTTCTTCTATCGATTGGCTAACTTCAGCGACAAGCACCTGCCTTTTAACTTGGCCATGCTGTTTTTGGTCGATGAAATGTACAAAAACGTGCACAAAACATTCGAAGTAAGAATTGGTAAGCCTATTCCCTGGCAGACTTTCGATAAGTCGAAATCGCCGATGGAATGGGCTGAATTTGTGAGAGAGCAAGTCTATAAACTATAAAACTTTTTTAAGTAGAGAGAATGGAACAAGAAATTATCCAGCCAATTGCTAAGGAGGTACTCAAGAGTGAACTCACTCCCGACCGTCAGTTACGTATGACGAATAAGAGTCATAATGAGATTTATATCATTACGGCTCACAATGCGCCCAATGTGATGAAAGAGATTGGACGCTTGCGTGAGATAGCTTTCCGCGAAGCTGGTGGAGGTACAGGTAAGTCGATGGATATCGATGAATTCGACACCTGTGAAAACTGTTACAAGCAATTGATCGTGTGGAACCCAGAGGCCGAAGAGATTATCGGCGGCTATCGTTATCTGCTTGGCACTGATTGGGAGTACGACGAGAAAGGTCAACCCATACTGGCCACCAGTCATATGTTCCATTTCTCAGAAAAGTTTATAAAGGATTATGCCCCTTGGACCATTGAGCTTGGTCGTTCGTTCGTCTCTCTTCCTTATCAGAGTTCGCGTATGGGTGCCAAGAGTTTGTTCGCACTCGATAACCTGTGGGATGGTCTTGGTGCGCTGACTGTTATCAAACCTAACGTGAAGTATTTCTTTGGTAAGATGACCATGTATCCTTCGTATATCCGTAAAGGCCGCGATATGATTCTCTACTTCTTGAAGAAGCATTTTGACGACAAAGAGAAGCTGATTATACCGATGAAACCGCTGGAATTGGAAACCGACCCTAAAGAATTGGAATGCCTGTTTGGTGGAACATCGTTTAAGGACGACTATCGTGTGCTGAATGGTGAGATTCGTAAGTTGGGCTATAACATCCCTCCATTGGTGAATGCTTATATGAGTCTGTCGCCCACCATGAAGTTGTTTGGTACAGCCATCAACTACGGGTTTGGTGATGTCGAGGAGACCGGTATCTTGATTGCAGTTGACGAAATCCTTGAGGAGAAGCGTGTGCGCCATATCGACTCGTTTATCAAGGAGCATCCTGAGGCTTTGAAGATTACCAGTGGTGCTAATAATGTAATTTATAAAGAGAAGTAAAGTTAATTTTAACCTAAAGATAACATACTTCTTGTAGTATTTTTGATTTTTTCATCGTATCTTTGCACCCAGTTAAAAACAGCAAAAGCGATGAAGAAAGCAATGATGTATCTACTCCTGGCCCTGGGCATCACCCTTGTGGGGATGTTCGTTTGTGGTGCTGTGGTGGGATTTATTGCTGGTTTCATCGATGGCTATTACGGATACGAAATCGGAACTACCACATCGATGAATTTGATGGTTTACACTGGTTCCGCGTCTGGTGTCTTGTTGTGTGTCATCCTAAACTGGGTTTTCCTCAAACAGGGTTACGCGGAATATTCTATGGGGCGTATCCCTAAGCGTCGTGCTATTCGTATAAGAGTTGTTGCAGGCATGATGCTTACTATGGCAGGCTTGGCTGTACTGCATTGTTTGATGAATGAGTTGTCCCATGATGCTGAGAGTGATACGCTGGTCAAAGAAGTGTATGCTTGGATGCATCAGCATCCTATTTATTCCGTTTTGATACTTGGTATTGCGGAAGCAACAGGAAATTTGATTGTTTATGGTGCTGTGCTCCGTGAAATCCTCGAGTGGAAGCATCGTCCTGCAATCATTATTCCTGTATTTTCAATCTTTGTGGGCTTATTCAGCATTTTTGCAGGAAATCCGATGCTGATGGTGTCTGGATTTCTGGTTGCAGTCTTTGAAGCACTTGTTTACGAATACACCCGCAGCATCATACCTATTATTATAGGCGATGCTGTTTTCTGGATAGTTACAATGTGCTTGGTGGGTATTCCTACTCAAACGTGGTGGTCCCTGCTTGCCTGGGTACTGGCAACGATAGGCATTCCCCTGGCTTTGAAGACCATGGAACCCTACAAACCGATTGATTAAATCTCTACAACCAGTTGTAATCCTATGCCACGAATAGTCTTGAGAGTGATTTTCGGTTCGTTGGCCAATACCTTTCTGAGCTTATTGACGAATACATCGAGCGAACGACTGGCGAAGTAATCGTCCTCTGTGTTCCAGAATCGGCTCAGGATAGCCTCTCTGCGTACGACGTTATTCTTGTTCTCGGCGAGGAGTTGCAGAATTTGTGCCTCTCGTTGGGTGATGGTCTGTGTCTCGTTGGTGTCGTCATTGCGAAGTGTGGCGTGATTGGCATCCAAGGTGTATTTGCCCAGTTTGTAGTGACTCGTCTCGTTCTGGGTTTTGGCACCACTTCTCATCTTCATCAGCGCCTGGATGTGAGCGTCAAGCTCTTCTGGTACGAATGGTTTTTTGACGTAGTTATTGATACCTAAGCGGTAGCCTGCCTTTACATCATTGGGTGAGGTGAGGGCCGAAGTGAAGATGATAATCACTTCGCCATCTGTCTCGCGGATACGTTCTACCATCTCGAAACCGTTCATGACTGGCATGTCGATATCCGAGATAATCACGTCGGGATGTGTCTCCTCCCAGGCTTTCACACCTTCCTTGCCATTCTTGGCGGTGGTTACTTCGTAGCCGCCAATGATATCTTCCAGGCCTGTCTTCTCGATGTATGCGAGCGACTCGTCGTCTTCAACTAACAATAACTTGATCATACGTTCTTTGGAATATAAAGTGTAAATTCTGAAAATTTATCTTTCTCACTTGATACCGTCACCTTACCACCATGGGCTTGCATCACCTGATCGACATAGTTCAGCCCTAAACCAAAGCCGGATACGCCGCCTTTGCGGTTCTTTTCGTGGATGGCAGCACGTCCGAACTTGTCGAAGATAATCTGCTGCTCTTCCCTGGTGATGCCGATGCCGTTGTCGCGTACTTTTAAAAGCACATTTTTGTCGGTATCTATCGTTGAAATCTTGATTTTTATTTCGTCCTTCGAGTATTTGATGGCATTGTCAAGCAGGTTGGCAATGGCTTCTGTCAGGTACTGCTCGTCGGCCAGTACGTTTCTGATTTTTAGGTCGGTGACAATCTCGATGGGCTTGTCGGCTTTAGCCTTAGTTTTGTCGATTAAATCGGTAATTATGGGTTCGATGTCGATGTCCCACTTGTTCAGAATCAGCTTTCTGTTCTCCAGTTTTGAGATGGTGAGCAGTTTGTTG
Organism: Xylanibacter ruminicola; assembly: GCA_015060625.1. Taxonomy (GTDB): domain Bacteria; phylum Bacteroidota; class Bacteroidia; order Bacteroidales; family Bacteroidaceae; genus Prevotella; species Prevotella ruminicola_D. The sequence goes on from SUYC01000014.1 coordinate 49,307, forward strand.
ACGAGTGCCAACAGGTGTTCTGCTTCATCTTCTATAATGGTATAATACTTTTCTTTGATCTGTGGCTTGTCGTCAACCTTGCCGCTATGTAGGAAGTGGGCGCCCATAATAATCGATGAAAGCGGTGATTTCATGTCGTGAACCATGGCATACGAGAAGTCGTTGCGCAGTTCGGCCATCTGTTCCTGTTCTGTGATAAACTTCAACAGCTGCACAATAATGATAGCAAAGAAGCCAAGGATAAAGGCGCTCAACAAAAAGAGAGGACTCAGTTTCTGAGCCAGCTCAGGATAGGGATTGTTGAGTGCTAACTGTATGGCTCGCGACTGGTCTCTGCGAATGCTGACGGGCCGGGTGAGTAGCGACCACGATGAGTTATACTCGTTGTTGCGCCTGAGAACATTCCTGTTCGAGTCAACCTCCAGAATGGTTACGTTACGGTTGATGTCTGCTACATTCAGCAGCGAATCCACATAAATAGCGACGGTATCGAGCGATATTTCGGAGTGGAAACTCTTGCTGAGGGCATCGTTCATACCTTCTACCGACGAAACGAGCGACAGATCGCCGCGCGACTGGGGCAGATGAAGGGTGTCGCCTTTTGTTACCACATCGGCACGGGTATAGCTTTCGTAGAACATGGCCCACGTCAGCTGGTTGCCTGCCCGTTCTGTCAGGTCCTTGGTAGCCGAGCGATAGGTCATCCACATGTAAAGTGCCAGCAACAGTAATACTGCTACAGCACTTACTATCGACACGTATTTATACCTATTTGTATGCATAACCGCCTGCAAAGGTAGTGCAAAATACGTGAACTGCCAAATTTATTTCGGAAATTCGTACACTAAATACTGCGTGTTAGGCTCTGTGGGGTAGTTGGTGAGTCGTCCCGATCGCGTGATAAACGACAGGATACCGTTATTTACCCCGTTGCCAAAGGTGTACATGTCGCCATAGATGTTGATATAATGGATGCGGCGGGCATCATACTTCAGTAGGCGATCAATGTCGATAACAGGCATGCCGTCTATCAGTACCGTAGCTGGCCAATAATTGTTGTATTGTTCGTCTTCTTTACGTACAAACAGCTGTGTTACGCCATTACTCTTCTTGCTTCGTACGCATTGAACGTACTCAATCAGCACCTCTTTAATAGTGAGAAACTGACGGTATTCGTCGAGATTGTATGTCATGTCGGGCTGATTGCCAAATACCGTTGGGTCGTAATCCATTGGCACACCATCTTCGGCAGTCTCATCCGAATAGTCGCCCAGTTGCAGTTCGCGTTTGGCGGGGGCAATAGCTATCTGATGGCGCTGCATGGCCAGTGAACGTTCCTCTACTTCGCTGCGTTTGTAATGGAATATAAGATGGGGGAGCTCCTTGGGCAGTAAGGTGGCAAACGGACTGATCATCTCAATGGGCAGACTCATACCTGTGAGTGATGCGGCAGAGAGAACCAATGGTTGCTTGCCGTGAATGCCGTATGTGTAGAACACGGCTGTAGAGTCGTTCTCCATCTTTCCTTCAAAATAATGAATCTGTTTGCCTACGATGCTTAACGACGGACGAATCTGTTCACCATTAAAGGTACGCCCGTTATAGGTGTTGTTGATGCGTGCCCTGATGATATGTCCTTCGGTTTCGCGGGTATCTGTACCTTTTTTGTTTATCATCTTTGCTGTACCATTGGCTTCTACCCAGCTGCTGTCGCTTGATAGCCACTCGATATTGTCATCTTTGCTCTTGTGGAGCGGGTTGATGATGGCAACAAGTTGGTTTGATACCTGAGCGCTGTGGCGGGTATATACTGATAGTGCATAGTAACCGCTATGCAAGTTGGCTGGCAGTTCAATGGTGCCTGTACCTTTATGGTTATGGATGCTGATAGTGGTGCCTGCGGCCAAACCCTGCGTATCGCACAGTTCGGCATAGGCTATCAGGGCATCTTGGTCTGTTACACTTACTGTCATCTGCTCGCCTGCCAGATACCAGGTGCGATCAGTTCTGAATTCTGCGGCAAAAGTGTTGTGTGCCAGCAGAATAGTTGCTATGAGTGATATGATTCTGTTCATCTTCGTTATCTTTGTGATTATTCAAAAGGTGGCATGTAGTCGGGCTTGGTAGTTGTTGCACCACTCAAGCGTACGTCAAAGTCGGCAGGATAAGCCCACCATGTGGTTAGCGGCTGCTGAATCATTCGCTTATCATCCCATATATAGAGAATCAAGCCCTGATATACCATTTTCTCGCAATCAATTTCTGTGCAGTCTTCTAATTTTATGTATGGACCAGGCTTGGGAACCTCTCTGTAGATATCATGCCCATCAATGTACACACGTTTGCTGACCGTATTCAGCGAGCAGCCCACAAAGCCTAACGCTCTTTTCGACGAGGTGGTGCAGCGAATGTTGCTGGGTAGGGCTGATGGCTGGGGGGTAAACAATCCGCCCATCTCCCATCCGGCTTCAACACATGCCTTATTGTATTCGTATTCAGCCTTGCTGATGGCACGTTGGGTTACTTCATTACAATAGTTCCAAGCTATGCGTTCATTTTTGTATGAAATATCCAGTAACTGGTATTTTGTGAATTTTCCACCAACATAATGAGCTGTTGATTCCGTTAGAATGGCTTTACTATCCGCAGTCTTCCACCCCTTTTCTGGATAAAGTTCGTCTTGGGGTATGTCCATCGCTGTTTTGGCTTCCACGTCGTAATATATAGCTGTATGGCGCTTTGGCCTAACTTCCCAGGTTTCGGTATATTCCCATGTGTAGTAGGCTGTCTGTGTTGGATCATCAGGCTCACCTGTGGTCAGCAGGATCTCTATGTTCTCCAGATCGCCTTTCTGATAGTACTCCAGCTCCTCGATATCTGGTGTGCGAAGGGGCTTTTCGGGGTCCGACTGATAGATGTCGCCATCGCATTCTATCCTTACATAGTACGATACGTTTGGATCCAGCGCAGGGGTGTTACAGGTGTAATAACCGTTATCCTGTATTGGGCATTCGTATTCAGAACCATCGGTACCACAGATGGTAACTCTTGCATGGTTAATAATAGGTTCCCAATAGTAGCTGTCGTATTCATCATAAGAGTTGGGCTCTTTATTAAGTGGAACAGACCTTGTGATATAGAACTCGCTTTTTTCGTTCGAACGGATGGTGCCGTTAACCACTAGCAGGTTCGTTTCGCCCTCAGGCAGATCGGCTTCGTATTCCTCCACGCATCCTGTCAGCAAGCAGGCGCCAATTACGATAAAATGGGCAATTTTAAAAAGTGATAATATCCTTTTCATATTAGTTGAATCGTACGTTAAGTGAGATATAAGGGATGGCTGTACCGAATACCGATAGCTTGTAGCCCTTGATGCTTGAGCCTTCGGTTACATAATAGATGTTATAGGCATTTTTGCGGGCAAGGGCATTATACACACCGATTGAGAACGAGGTGTGGAAAAATGCTGTCAGCCTATGGGTTGGCTCGATGTTGAACGCAAGATCCAGACGAGTATAGTCGGGAATGCGATAGTTGTTACGCTCGGTATAGTAGGGCAGGTAGTAACCTAACTTGTTGTTGTAGAACTGGCCTGCAGGTACTGTTGTTGGGCGACCAGTGGCATAGTTAAAGTTGCTCGAGAAACTGTATCGCTCTGTAATCTTATAGTTCAGCACAGCTTTTACCTCATGTGGTCTGTCGTATTCCGATGGATACCAGTCGCCGTCGTTCAGGGGCGTTGCCACGCGTTTGTCGTCCTGGCGCAACAGTGAGCGCGAGTAAGTATAGCTTACCCAGCCATTCAGCTTACCATAAGGCTTCTTGGCTTGCAGCTCCACGCCATAGGCTTTTCCCTTGGTAGGAATCACATCGGTTTCGAGATGGGGATTCATCAGCAATACAGCCGAACTGCGATAGTTCAGATAATCGCTGATGTGCTTGTAGTACGTCTCAGCCGAGAACTCGTAGTTCTTGTTGGGTGTCTCGTAATAGATACCTGCGGCTATCTGCCAACCGTTCTGGGGCTTGATGTTCATATCCGACAGCTTCCACATATCGGTGGGCGACATGATAGAGGTGTTAGACACCTTATGTATATACTGATGCATAGTGTTGAAACCAGCCTTCAGCGAAAGATTGTCCTGTAAGGCATAACGGGCAGAGAAGCGGAACTCGGGAGCCTGATAGGTTTCGAAGATGCCTGTTTTGTGACGTGTCTCTAACAGATTTTCCTGCGAAGGCAGTTCCTGGTCGGCATAGATATTCACGTCGCGAGGACCAAGGGCATTGAACATTGAATAGCGCAAACCTGCCGAAACCGATAGTTTTTCGGTCAGCGAATGTTCGTAGTCGATATAGGCGCCGCTCTCCAAGGCTTTCTCTTTCTGTAGCTGGTCTGGATTGACATACGATTCCTCATTTAAAGGTTCGTACTTGCCGCCCTGTACATTGTAATGCTGAACAGACAGACCGTATGAGAGGCTTTGGTTCTCAGTCAGACGCTGGCGGATATGTAGCTTGGCCCACAGCTGATCGATGCCGAAACTCAGTCGGGCAGCCATCGTGGGTTTGGCCTTTTCGTCGTTATAATAGTCGTAATGATCCAATCCTGCTGAGAGCGTGGCAGTTATCTTTTCGTTCAGGATCGATCGCCATTCGGCTGAGAAGTTGCGGTTCTGATAGCCGTAACTGTCGTCGGAACTGAACGAGAACTTATCTTTACTCAGATAGCCGAATATCTTGAGGCGATGCAGGTTGTTAAGTTTCCAGGTAAGCACACCGCCAAAGTCGTAGAAGTTGGCCTTACCGTTTTTGTAGCCGCTTTCCTCTGGTAACTGCTTCAGAATCCAGTCGCTATAGGTGGTACGGGCATTCAGCAAGAGCGACACATGATCTTTTACGATAGGTATCTCAAGATTGGCCTTGCTGGTAAGTGCGCCGATACTGGCCGAACCAGTAAACTTACGCATGTTTGCCTCTTTCGAGTTCACTTTCAGCACACTACTTATTCTGCCGCCATATTCTGCGGGGATGCTGGATTTAAACAGCTCCACATCCTCGACAGCATCTGAATTGAACGATGTGAACAAGCCGAACAGATGTGTTGGGTTATATACCGTGCCGCCATTAAACAGTATCAGGTTCTGATCGGTGGCACCACCTCGTACGTTATATCCGCTTGAGGCCTCGCCAACGGTTGTTACACCAGGCAGCGTAAGCACTATCTTCATAATGTCTGATTCACCAAAGGCCGATGGGATATTCTTCAGTAGTTGGGGCTTGAACTTCTCGGCGCCCATCGTGGTACTTTGTACTACCGACTGGCGACCTGCTACAACTACAATCTCGGCCAGTTCCTGATCGTCGGCAAGGCTTGCCCTTGCTTTCTTGGCGCCAGGAACAATATAAGTTCGTGTATTTGCCGAACCTGCTGATATCGACAAAGTATCGCTATCAAGTACGGGAATACCGGCGATGAGCGAATCAACAGGGATGTTTTCTATCGAAACAGGAAGTGCATTGTTTTTCTCTCCTTCTGGTGCCGTTTCTGGTCGCAAATGACTCGTGGCGATTTCCTTCTTTTCGCCGATAACACTTGCTACCACTTTTACAAGGCTTTGCTCACGCCTCTGTTTCTTAAAGGTAAGATGTTGCTGTTTGGCAAACTGCTTGATCTGTTTCTTCTGATCAGGAAACAGTGCTGCCACATCTTTGGCGCGTTTCACATGATAGGTCTTCCCATCAGGGGTGATGAGTGTATAATGCTCGTAATCGCTCAGGTTCTTCAGTAATTTTCTTTCTCCAAAGGTCTTCTCGCCATTATAGTGTTTCCACATGCTATGATAAAGTTGTATGCCGTTAGTACTGCCATCACAGAGCAGCGCAGCAAAGCGCGTGCTGTCCTCCGGGTCGTGTACAAACCGGTAGCCATCCATCTCAAACCAGTCGATATGTTGCTGGTCGGGCAAACAACAGATGCCTGCTGTGGGCGACAGTACAGTCACATGTTGTTTCATTAGGTCGAAACGCAGTTCCACATTATCATAGACCACTCCGTAATAGCTTATCCGACCTTTATACATGTTGGTATTACCTTTATAATAAGGTATGTCGTGCCACTTTGATAGCTGATACTGTGGTTCGACTGGTCCAACATACAGGCGCGCGTAGTCCGAGGCTGTAGCGAAATAGTCCTGAGCTTCAGCATGGGGTACAGCTAAAGCCATACAGGCCATTAGTAACAAAATTTTTTTCACGTCTTTATAGATACACTTATAATTGTTAGGTTTAAACTATTTTGAACAATGTTCTTTATATTAAATGTATCGAAGTGCTAAATGTTGTATGACTACCCTTGTTTTTTAGCTATTCTTAACAATAGACATGTAGGAGTGGTAACGTTTGTTAAATTGCGGATTGGTCATGCAAGGTTTGGATGACTTTTGCATTCTATGGATAAAATAGCGCTCAATCAGATAAAACCTAAAGATATGAAACGAACTGTTGAAATGATTTCAATGACGCTGATAATCATAGTGCTTGCAGCGTTTTTAGGCTCAACCTTGATGGGCTGTAGTGGTGATGGAACTGATGAAGGATCAAGTAACGGATTCTGTGTCAGGGATGTGGCCATTAGCGGTTGTAAAAACACAAGCCACACAAGGAGCGAATATCCAGAGTACTTTGAGTTTAAGGCACTCGATGGTGGTTACTTGTCTGTCAACCATGTGAATGCCTTGTTTAATTGCGTTCCTGGCGAATTGAAAATGGAGGCAACTATTGATGGTAATGTGATTAAGATTCTGGAAACAGAAGAGAAATCTTTGGCAAATTGTGTTTGCCCCTACGATCTTTACTGCGAGGTGGGGCCTCTCAGTAACGGCGATTACGAAGTGGTTATCTACCATGGTTCGTTCGAGATACCTGTTCGTAAGTTCTCTTTTACCTATAATAAAAGGCTGAATGTAAAATATGAGGTTACTTATGATGATTAAGCCAATGAAAAAGTATCTGATAGCTTTATTTTGCCTATGTTTCCTGTTTACAGGATGTAGTAGCGACGATGGACTTTCGTCTGTAAAAAAGTCGGTTGTAGGTAGCTGGCAATTAGTTGAGCGGATAGACGGCTTCTATCCGTCGACCCAAAGTATGCCTGTCAATACCAACTACATCATGGAATTCAGAAGTGATGGCATAGTTGTTACCATCGTGGATGGCGAACAGATAAGTGAGATGCCTTATTGGCTTAAGCCAACAAATCAGGGGGATGATAGTTATTATTTGTGTTACGACCCCGATATCGATTACTCGCAAAGTACTGGAGGTACAACATTAAGAGTAGAAGGCGACAAGCTGACCATCCACTCGTATGGTTGTTTTGCAAGTACTATTTGTGTTTATCGCCGCTTAAAAGTTGGTATGTAAACTACATAACTACATAAAATTTACCGAAAGCCTTATGTACAAAGGCTTTCGTGTTATTTTTGACCTACATAAAAACTACATTCTAACTACATAAAACTACATTCTAACTACATATTTTTACCACTTATCAGGGAGATAGAAAGATGTTTGCGCCTGAATAGCAATCTTTCTGCTTAATACTTGCCGTAAAATTCTCTAGAGAATTTTGTAGTTTGCTAGGCACTTAGCAGTCGCTAGTACGGCACTTCGCTAAAAATTCTCTAGAGAATTTTAAAACCATCCTTAATGCTAAGTCTTGCGTATATATTGAAAGGTATCTTTTCGCACGGTATAAAGCCACTTTTGGCTCCTTAATAAACTACTTTTTGCACCTTAAAAAGCTATTTTTGGCGAATTTTATGTAGTTTTATGTAGTTAGAATGTAGTTTTTATGTAGGTCGTTAGGTGCGTAAAAACCTTTATACATGCGGACTTCAAGCGATTTTATGTAGTTATGTAGGTCGTGTGCCAATTTTTTTTTGTAATCATGCGGTTTTTGAAACCTCACCGATGGTTGTAGTTTGTGGAACAGGACGTTCGTGACTACTTTTACAATTTGTTAACGCTGGGGGACTTCCTGCGTTGGTAGATAATTCGTATCTTTGCAACCAAAATATCAACTTTTCTAACGAACTATGATCAGAAATGTGTTTTTGGTGGCAGCATTGCTGTCGGTAAGCATCTGCCATGCAGAGAATGTTACGGTGAAATCACCAAGTGGGAATCTTGAAGTTGCTGTGAGCGATGAGGGTGGCAAGGCCACGTATCAGGTACTGCTCGATGGCAAGCAGATGGTAACCAAGTCTAACTTAGGCTTGAATACCAGTATTGGTGATTTAACCCAGGGTTTAAAGATTGTTGCTAACAAGACCGAGGCTGTAGAAAAGCAGTACGATATCCGTACCATTAAGGCTTCGCACATTAACTACAAAGCCAATAAGCTGACGCTGACGCTTGAAAATGCCCAGAAGTTGCAGATGACCGTTACCTTTATGGTGGCCGACAATGATGTGGCTTTTAAATATGGTATTGCCAAAGCGCCACGTGGCATGCAGCGCACGCTGATTTTGGGCGAGGCCACCAGCTTTAACTTTCCTGATGGCACAACCACCTTTATTTCGCCACAGATTGGGCCGAAGACTGGTTGGTCGCAAACCAAACCAAGTTATGAAGAGGGATATAGCGTGGACGGACCGCTGAACGAGAAGTCGCACTATGGGCATGGCTACACCTTCCCCTGCCTGTTCCACTTGCAGAATGGTTGGGCACTGGTGAGCGAAACAGGTACTACTGGTGCCTATTGCGGTACGCATATCTCTGATTATCAGCCAGGTACAGGCTATACCATTGCTTTCCCTGATAAGGGCGAGAATGGTGGCTTTGGTTCGGAGTTTGTAGCACAGTCGTTACCAGCCGAAACGCCTTGGCGCACCATCACCGTAGGTTCTACCCTGAAACCTATCGTTGAAACCACCGTCAGCTACGATGTGGTCGATCCGCTCTACGAGCCTGCCTATGATTATAAGGAAGGACGTTACACCTGGAGCTGGCTGATTTGGCAGGATAGTGCGACTAACTATGCCGATCAGGTGAAGTTGATCGACTTGGCATCGACCATGGGCTACGAGTATTGTCTGGTAGATGCCCTCTGGGACACTCAGATAGGTCGTGATAAAATGGTAGAACTCTCGCAGTATGCCCAGTCGAAAGGGGTGAGTCTGATGCTGTGGTACAATTCTAATGGCTATTGGAACGATGCTCCTCAGGGACCACGTAACTGTCTGAATACCTCGCTGGCACGCAATCGCGAGTTTAAGTGGTTGCAGCAGATTGGCGTCAAGGGCATCAAAGTGGATTTCTTTGGTGGTGACAAGCAGGAAACGCTGCAGCTTTACGAGGATATCCTGGTTGATGCCAACCGTTATGGCATTCAGGTCATCTTCCACGGATGCACGCTGCCTCGCGGTTGGGAGCGTATGTTCCCCAACTTTGTAGCCTCCGAGGCTGTGCTGGCCAGCGAGAATGTGTTCTTTGGCGAAGGCGCTGCTATCCACGAGCCCTTCGACCTCACCCTGCATCCCTTCTGTCGTAATGCGGTGGCTTCGATGGACTGGGGTGGTGTGATTATGAATAAGTATCTGAGTCGCGACAACAAGAGTCGTCACTCCCGTAAAACCACCGATATCTTCGAGATAGCATCGGGCATTACTAACCAGACATCTATCCAGTGTGTGGCCATGTATCCCAACAACCTGCAGGAGCTGCCTCAGTTCGAGCTCGATTTCCTGAAGGCGTTGCCTGCCACTTGGGATGAGACCCGCTTGATTGATGGCTATCCTGGCAAGTATGTCGTGCTGGCCCGACGCCATGGTGCCGATTGGTATATCGCTGGCTTGAATGCTCAGAAAGAGCCCCTCAAACTCACACTCGATCTCACCATGCTGGCTGGTAAAACAGCCACCATCTATGTTGATAACCATAAAGGCGAGCCCACCATGGGCACCTTGAAGGTGGATAAGAAAGGTAAGGCAAAGGTTACCATCCAGCCTAACGGAGGACTAATCGTCAAATAATAAGTGATATGAAGAAATTACTAACTATTATGTTGCTGGCTGCGAGTGGTGTGCTTGCAGCTTCAGCTGCTAACGAACCTCTGCCATTGATTCAGAATGTGCAGGGTTATGAGACCTGCTCGCTGAACGGCGAATGGAACTACATTGTGGATGTGCAGGAAGAGGGCTATTACGACTATCGTATGAACCCCATGCGCAACGGTTTCTTTATCAATGCCAAACCCAAGAAACCAGAGGATTTGATAGAGTACGATTTTGATAAATCGCCGACGATGCAGATTCCTTCTGACTGGAACACGCAGGACGAGCGCCTGTTCTTCTACGAGGGAACCGTATGGTTTAAGAAAAGCTTCCAGGCCGTGCCCATGACTGAGTGCCGTACCCTGCTGTATTTTGGTGCCGTCAACTACGACTGTCATGTATGGGTGAACGGCAAGAAGGCTGGTCACCACGTGGGTGGCTTTACTGCTTTCAACTTCGACATCAGCAACCTGCTGATTAAGGGCGAGAACACCATCGTGGTCAAGGTTGATAACAAGCGCCATGCCGAGGATGTGCCCACACAAATCTTCGACTGGTGGAACTATGGTGGCATCACCCGCGACGTGAAGCTGGTAAAGGTGCCCATGAACTATTTGGAGAACTACGACCTGCAGCTGATGAAGGCTACCGGCAAGGCCAAAGTGAGAGAGCTTGCCTTTTCGGCTAAGATGAACACCAAGGAGGCTGGTCATCAGATAGAGGTGTATATCCCAGAACTGAAGTTGAAACAGCAGTTCACTACCGATGCCGAAGGCTGTGTGAGCGGTATCCTGAAGGTGGCTGCTAAGAAACTGCAGCTCTGGTGCCCTGAGAACCCCAAACGCTATGATGTGCAATTCACGCTTGACACAGGTATGGTTTCCGACTCTATTGGTTTCCGTACCATCGAGACTCGCGACAAGCAGATTCTGCTTAATGGCAAACCTATTTTCCTGAAGGGTATCTCTATCCACAACGAGAAACCAAATGGTGGCGGACGTGCCAACAGCGTTGAGGATGCCCACACCCTGCTCTCTTGGGCCAAGGAACTGGGCTGTAACTTTGTGCGCCTGGCCCACTATCCTCACCACGAGGAGATGGTGCGCGAGGCTGAGCGAATGGGTATTCTGGTGTGGAGCGAGATCCCGGTCTATTGGACTATCGCGTGGACCAATCCTGCCACCTTTGAGAATGCCAAGCTGCAGCTTACCGATATGATTGCCCGCGACCATAATCGCGCCAACGTCATCATCTGGAGTATCGCCAACGAAACCCCACACTCTGCCGAGCGTGACAAGTTCTTGGGTGGTTTGGCCAAGTATGCCCGTACACTCGACAATACCCGTTTGATATCGATGGCCATGGAGGTAACTGGTGCTTCGAACTATGTGAACCGTCTGAACGATAACATGAACGAGTATGTAGATGTGGTGAGCTTCAACCAGTATATCGGTTGGTATCGCGATGTGAACGATGCACCCAAGATGAAATGGGAGATCCCCTATAATAAACCTGTGATTATTAGCGAGTTTGGCGGTGGTGCCCGCTATGGCTATCATGGAGCCAAGAACCAGCGCTGGACCGAGGAGTTCCAGGAGAACCTTTATAAGGAGAATACCGCTATGCTCGATAAGATTGAGGGGCTGGCTGGTACCACACCTTGGATTTTGAAGGACTTCCGTTCGCCTCGTCGTGTACTGCCTGGTGTGCAGGACTACTATAACCGCAAGGGTCTGCTCAGCGATAAGGGCGAGAAGAAACTGGCCTTCTACGTGTTGAAAAAGTGGTACGAAACAAAATAATAATGAATAAGGTATCATCCTATGAAAAAAGAACTTAAAACCTTTGGCAGTTGGGCACTGATGGGGCTTGCTGCGTTGATAACAGGTTGTAACACAGCACCAGATATGGAACAGCAAATAGATGAACTCTACCAGAAGATGCCTCAGGAGGAGCGCATCGCACAGCTCAAGAGTATGTATATGGACGAACTCTTTGATGCTGATGGCAAGTTAGATACAGCAAAGTGTAAGGAACTGATTCCTTATGGTATCGGTCATTTCTCGCAGTTCTGCATGCAGCAGCCTCGCGATCCCAACGAGCTTCGCGATCGTGCTGTGGCTATTCAGGACTGGCTGATGCACCATACGCCCAACGGCATCCCAGCCCTCTTGCACGAAGAGGTGCTCTCGGGCATCAATACTTTAGGTTCTACCATCTATCCCCAGCAGATAGGACAGGCAGGCTCGTTCAACCCAGAGTTGGCAGCGCTGAAAACCCGTCAGACCAGCACCCAATTGCGCAAGATGGGGGGTATCTTTGCCCTCTCGCCAATGGTTGATGTTTGTCGCACACCCAGTTTCAATCGTCTGGAAGAGTCGTATGGCGAGGATGGCTATCTGTCGGCTGTGATGGGTACTGCCTTTGTTGACGGTCTGCAGCAGGGCGACCTGAAGAAAGGTGTGGGTGCCTGCTCTAAGCACTACCTGGGCTATGGTGGTGGCGGCGACGCCGATGAGAAGGAGATGATGGAAGAGATTCTGTTGCCTCACGAGGCCATGATCCGATTGGCTGGTAGTGTGGCTGTGATGCCTGGCTATCACGAGGTGCACGGCACAAAGTGTGTGGCCAACAGCGAGATACTGCAGGATATCCTGCGTGGCTACGTGGGGTTTGATGGTATGGTGGTGAGTGATTATACCGCTATCGACCAGATTCCGAATATCAACAGCGCAGTAGAAAAAGCCGCTGCTGCCATTAATGGTGGTAATGATGTGGATTTCCCCTTTGGTGCCAACTATCAGCTCCTGCAGGAGGCTATCGACAAAGGGCTGGTGAAGCCCGAGGTGCTTGAGCGTGCCGTTAAGAATGTGCTGCGCACCAAGTTCCGTATGGGGCTTTTTGATAAGGATGCTTACCTCTACTCGAAAGAGACTATCAAACTAGATACCCCTGAGGAGCGACAGACAGCCTACGATATCGCCTCGCAGTCGGTGGTGCTGCTCGAGAACAATGGCGTGTTACCATTGAAGGATGTGAAGAATGTGCTTCTGACAGGTCCTAACGCCAACTCTATATGGGCTATGTGTGGCGACTATACCTATCCAGCCATGTCGTACTTCTGGAAGAAGGTCGATTATAAGTCAGAGAATCCCCACATCGTCACCCTCTTGGAAGGTATGAAAAACGCTCAACTTTCTGCTCCCAGTTCTCAACTGAACCTGATGTACACTCGTGGTTGCGACTGGACCGAGGAGATTGAGACCAAATATGGTGAGCTGGGTGATGCTCGAGCCTGGGAGTATGAGCTGCTGCACCGTAAGGTAGATGCTGGTGAGAAGGCCGATAAAGCCGAAGCCCTGCAGATGGCTAAGGATGCCGATGTCATTATAGCTGCTGTGGGCGAGAACGTGATGCTCTGTGGTGAGAACCGCGATCGTCAGGGGCTGCGTCTGCCAGGCAAGCAGGAGCAGTTTGTGGAAGAACTGATCCAGACAGGCAAACCAGTTGTGCTGGTGATGTTTGGCGGACGTGCCCAGGTTGTTTCTGGTCTGGCCGAGAAGTGTGCTGCCGTCATCCAAGCTTGGTACCCAGGTGAGGAGGGTGGAAATGCTGTTGCCGATATCCTCTACGGAAAAGTATCGCCATCGGCCAAGCTGTCGGTCAGCTATCCTAACGTAGAGATCAACGAGCCCATCTGCTACAACTATTCAGCCCAGAAAGATGCTCGCATCGCTTGGCCTTTTGGCTATGGTCTGAGCTATACCACCTTCGAGTACTCAAATATAGAGGCTACCCCCGAGTTGACAACCAAGGATGAGAGCTTTACTGTGACCTTCGATGTGAAGAATACAGGAAAGATGGCTGCCGACGAGGTGGCACAGGTCTATCTTTCGCCAGCCGACAAGAATCAGCATATTCGTCCTATCCAGTTGCAGGGCTTTGCTCGTGTGTCGCTCAAACCTGGTGAGACCAAGAAAATCAGTGTGAAGATGTACACCGAGCAGTTAGGTTATTATACCCATGATGGCAATCGCCAGTGGAACATCCAGCCTGGTAAGTATATCATCAAGGTAGGTGCTTCGTCGCAGGATATCAAGCTGCAGCAGGAAATCAACGTGAGTGGAGAGCCTGTTAAGAAGCCTCTGAGAAAGTACTATTTTTCGGAGGCCAAACAGATTTAACCTAAAGATAACATTGCGATAACTCATTGTTAATGCAACTTTCCGTACCTTTGCAACGTCAAACAGATATAAATAACAATTTAAAAACAATAAAGGTATGAAAGCAATCATCACAGCAGCAATGGTTATCGCCATGTGTCTTAGCACCGTTAGCTCGTATGCAGCTGACAATCAGAGTGAGGCTCAGAAGGTTGAGTATCGTTACGAATACGATGAGCAGGGTCGCCTTGCCTTCAAGGAGATGCTGAGCTGGGATGAAGCCACTCAGCAGTGGCAGAAGAGCAGCCGCCTGACTTATAAGTACTTTAAGAATGGCTACAACGAAGAGGTTAGTCAGTGGAATGCCGATAAGCAGACCTATGATATCCCCTCGCAGGTAACCCTCTACCGTTCGCAGGCTCCTAACCTTACAACGGTTAAGACCTACAAGATGAACGAGGCACACGACAACATGTATCTCACCAGTCGTACGGTAGTCATGGAACCTCTGGATGCTTATTTGCTCGCGTTAAAGTAAATTCTCTCTCTTTAAAATTATAAAAACCCTTAAAGGGTGATAGAATCCGTAGTCGCGAGATGCTGATTACGGATTTTTTTCGTAACTTTGCACCCGATTATTAATGATGCAAAAACAATGGAACTAATTAGTGGTAAGGAATTTGGAGGTGAGAGACCTCTGTTTGCAACCCATGATTTGAGGTTGGAGAATATCGTCATTGTTGACGGTGAGTCTGGTATCAAGCAGTGCCAGAACATGGAATGTTACGATAGCAAGTTCTATGGAAAATACCCTTGGTGGCATGTGGATGGCGCTAAGATCGAACGCTGCTATTTTGCACCTGGTTCGCGTTCTGCCATCTGGTACACCAACGATCTGGTGATGAAGGATTGTACGATTGATGGCCCTAAGTTCTTCCGTGAAATGAAGAACGTAGAGCTGGAGAACGTGGTGATTAACGATGCCGACGAAACCTTCTGGAAGGTTGATGGCTTGAAGCTGAAGAATGTGAAGCTGCATGAGGGAACCTATCCCTTCATGTTCTCAAAGAATATCTATGTAGATGGATTGGAGAGCGATGCCAAATATGTATTCCAGTACTGTGAGAATGTAGAGATTCACAATGCTAAAATTATCACGAAGGATTCGTTCTGGGAGTGTGAGAATGTGACTATCTACGATTCTACGCTGGATGGTGAGTACCTGGCTTGGCACTCTAAGAATGTGCGCTTGGTTAACTGCCATTTGGCTGGCGAGCAGCTGCTGTGCTATGCACAGAACTTGGTGCTCGAGAACTGTACCTTTGACGCTGCTTGCGACCGTGTGTTTGAATATTCAACTGTTGAGGCTCATATCAAGGGGCACATCGAGAATATCAAGAACCCCACCAGCGGCCATATCTATGCCGACAGCGTGGGTTCGGTAACCATCGACGAGAATGTTCGTGACCCACATAACTGCATCATAACATCAAAAAAATGAAGTACAATTTCGACGAATTAGTAGAACGTCGCGGCACAGGCTGCGTTAAGTGGGATGAGTGTTCTAATGATGAAGTCATTCCACTTTGGGTTGCCGATATGGATTTTAAGGCAGCTCCAGCCATCCAGGAGGCCGTTTGCAAACGTGCCGAGCATGGCGTGTTTGGCTATGCGGTGGTCGAAGAGGATTATTATGAGGCTGTTATCTCGTGGTTCCAACGACGCCACGATTGGACTATCCATCGCGAAGAGATTCTCTATACCACAGGTGTCGTTCCTGCCATGAGTGTGGCCATCAAGGCCCTCACCATGCCAGGCGAGAAAGTGCTGATTCTCTCGCCCGATTACAACTGTTTCTTCTCGTCGGTCCGTAACAATGGCTGCGAGGTGCTTGAAACAGCCTTGAAGCGTGTTGGTGATACCTTCGAGGTTGACTGGCAGGATTTTGAAACCAAGTGTGCTGATGAGAAAACGACTGTCTTCCTGCTGTGCAACCCTCATAACCCCACCGGACGTGTGTGGACTAAGACGGAGTTGATGCAGATGAACGATATCTGTCTGAAGTACGGTGTGAAGGTGGTGAGTGATGAGATTCATTGCGAACTGATGATGTCTGGTTATAAGTTCCAGCCGTTTGCGGCTGTGAGCGAGGCATGTCGCCAGAATTGTGTCATTCTTAATTCGCCTTCAAAGTCGTTCAATATAGCAGGTTTGCAGGCTGCCAATATCATCTGCTCACAGCCTTCATGGCGCCGTAGATTGGATCGTGCCATCAATATCAACGAGGTATGCGATCTGAATCCCTTTGGTCCCGTAGCCCTGAAAGCGGCCTATAACGAGAGCGAGGAGTGGATTGATGAGCTGAACCAGTATCTCTGGGGTAACTATCAGCTTCTTTGCGAGTTCGTGGCAGAAAACATCCCTCAGTGGAAAGTTTGTAAACTGGAGGGCACCTATCTGCCCTGGGTAGATATTTCGGCCTTGAACATCACGTCGCAAGCACTCTGTGATAAGCTGCTTACTGAAGCTAAAGTATGGCTGAATCCAGGTACGATGTACGGCCCCCAGACAGGCGAGGGCTATGTTCGATTCAACATCGCCACCCAGCGTTCACGACTGAAAGAAGCCTTAGAACGTATCAAGAATGTGATGATTTAAATAAAGTTCATTGCTGTCCTACTAAAGGACTGCAATCCTTTAACTAAAAGACTGGAGTCCTTTCTAAGGAGGATTCCAGTCTTTGTTACTAAATACTCTGACATTATCTCAGGCAACCCCTGAATCTTATTTTCATTCTGAAGTTTTTAAAAACATACTCAACACCTCACTTTTTTACTCTGAAACCCTTTACAGCAAAGGGATTCGCACGAGTGAGGTGTTTGCCAAACACCTCACCTAACACCTCACTCAATACCTCAAATTGTTAAATTCGGTTGAGTAGTTGAGTGAGTAGTAAAGTGAGTAGTTCTCAAAACACCTCACTCTTCTCAAACCCTCTGCCACAAAGACTTTCAGAGCAAAAAAGTGAGGTGTTGAGGTGTTTTCGAAAAAAATATAAAATCACTTTTTCTGTATAAAACTTGGAAGTCCAGGACATATTGAAAAAACGAAGCGTTATGCTCGACTTGCAAGTAGAAATGTGAGAAACTTCTAAGATGTGCAAGGACGGTGTATCGGTTCGCGTGTATAGCGTGGACTGATTACTACATCTGCACATCAAGGTAATTCTCACAACCTCTACTTGAAGACGTGGTCAATCAGCTCCACGCTTCATAATAATTAAAGGCTCTTGTGGTAGCTGGAGGGGCAAAGTATGTATTATGAAGGAAATACTAGGCAGGCAAAGCAAAGAAACAAGATGCTACATTATGGCTGCATTAATGGTTTTTGAGGGTTTTAAGCAGTTAGATGATCTGTCGGAAATTCATGGCGAAATGTTTCTAGATGTTTTAGGTTTAACAAAGTCCGATATGAATAGTTTCGCCATGCCGGATTATTCTCAAATAGTCTCCCACCTCAAACCAATTACAGATATTGAGGTAATGCATTTTATTATTACCAATACTTATTCTCCCGTGCTTAAAAGTAGAAGAATAGACGCTTTAGATGCTTTTAGGAATTTTTGTTCTGACTTAGAATGGGATAAAAATATCATTAACGAGAGTATGAAATTGACAGAAGATATGATAGACTTGAAACCTATAGACAAAGGTATAAAAAATGAAAGTTTTGACATGAAGCCGAATATAAGTACTAGTACAGGTTCTGGATGTCTTTCTGTCGTTGCAATAATTATTGCCTACACTGCATTATTTGCTTTCACTATAATGTGTGTAATTTCGTTATAACTTTTAATTTCCTTGCATATGAATATGGATGAAACAATGTCTGTTATAGCTTTAGATATTTAAATAAAATGATGGAGATAGATTAATTACAGTTTTTATGGAAACAAAGAATCCCCTTGAAGATATACGAGAAGCAATTCTTGAAAGTCGTTTAATATTGCTGGATTGCAGACTGCCAACATCATCTGCTCGCAGCCAGAATGGCGCCGTAGATTGGATCGTGCTATCAATATCAATGAGGTGTGCGACCTGAATCCTTTCGGCCCCGTAGCCCTCAAGGCAACCTATAACGACAGCGAGGATTGGATAGATGCACTTAACGAGTATCTCTATGGTAATTATCAGTTTTTGTGCGATTTCATCGAGAAAAATCTGCCCCAATGGCATGTGTGCAAGCTCGAAGGCACCTATCTCCCTTGGATAGACATCAGTGAGATGGGCATCACTTCGCAAGCCCTCTGCGATAAACTTCTTAACGAAGCCAAGGTATGGATTAACCCAGACACCATGTACGGCCCGCAATCAGGCGAAGGCTATGTTCGTATCAACATAGCCACTCAGCGCTCCCGCCTGATGGAGGCAATGAGAAGAATAAAGGATGTATTCGGTTGAGTATATCCTTTAGGTATAATAATAAGGCTGATTCCAAAGAAAACAGCCCTATTGATTTAGTCATAATAGATTTACTTAATTGTTCTAAATAGCCAGAAAGAAGATTTTGTTGCTTGTGAATAACTATTTAACATCTTGCGTGTAGAAGCGGGCCATTCAGCTATTTCGCATAACCCATCCTTGTCTTTCACCACGCGATAGCGACCAACTTCCACAAGGAGATTATTTGGGTCATCTCCCTTTTCTATCATTACTGCTCCCATACACAGGTCTTTAATACCATTTTCGGTCTTAGTTCCAGAGACTACTGTAGCAGTCTTAATCTTTATATCAGCATCTGTACCTGAAGTATTGAAGTATATAGTGAAGTTGTTACCTTCTCCACTAATAAATACGCCATCACCTTCGGAGTCATGATAGTCACCTTCTTTTAGCAAGAAATCGATAGTCTTTTTCTCTGCATCTTGATTTGCAAACTTAATATATATATCATCACGAAGATTTCTGTCAACCACCCCTTCGTAAGAGTCATACGCAATAACAGCTGGAGATATCAGATAAATACCTTCCACATTCGGAGGATTAACACCGTCATAAATCGGCATATTCTCTTCCATTTTACTTCTTATTTCCTCTGGTATTACCTCATTAATACGTTCATCTTTGTTATCAGACGGTGTCTCTGGTACAACAGGAGTTTCAGGTGTTACAGGATTATCCTGTTCATCACAAGAGTAGAACAATGGCAACATCGCTGCCATAACAAACAATGCTAGATAATTTTTCATTTTCGTTACTGTTTTACAGAATGGGCGTGTAACCATTCGTAACTTGCATTCCTTTCAGGTCACCGCCAAGTAAACCTTTGTACAAACAAGTACAGAACAATTCACGCCCTAAAACGTGAACCTTCAGTCAACTTGTCCTCGTACAATGCAATGAATGCATTAAAGAATATTGGCGGTATTCGAAAGGGAGGCCAAGAGCTAAAAGCTCAATTTTCCAATAAGTACGAACGGGAACGACGCACAATTCTTTTGATTAATAATACGTTAAATAGTTCCCTTATGGGAGAGCCACACCCGTGCGGCATGCATCCCGATTAATGTTTGTACTGTCTGTTTCTTATTCTCAAATTTAATTAGTTACTATTGTTATTGCATTTATTTATGCATTTGCAAAAATACATAAAAAAAATAATACGGCATAGAAAAAAACAAAATTTAATAGAAAGCACATCAAAAAGAGTCATTTTGTCTTATTTTAAATAAGACACGTCCTGATTTGATAGACACAAATGAACAGCTGCTGAATTATTTTTTTTGTGACTTTGCATAAAAATCCCTCCATCCCTCAAGAAATCTTTGGAAACGCCCGTGTGCAAAGGGCTTGAGAGGCATAAGAGATCTCGAGAACCCCTGTAAACACAGAGGCTCTGAGAGATTTCTTGAGAAATGAGATATTAAAAAGTAGTATGTATATATATTGGGATAAATTCCGTCTATCATCTCAGATGGTACATCACATTCTCTTGCAATAGCAGGCCATTTTGCTGTTTCTTCTACCACTTTCTCTATTACCTCATTGGCGTCTTTAATGTTATTTGCCTTTGCAAAAGTCAGAAGATCCGACTTAGTAATGTTTTCGAAATTGCCTGCGATAGACATCTGATGCATAGCAGTCCATCCGCCATTTGGATTATGAGGATAACCCATATCATATGCAGGTGATAGTCTCCAATGCCCATCTTCTCCCATCAGGAAGTACCAATAGGCTTACCAAACATTTTCACTCTTGCAACATCTACCATTCAGAATTCTCCTTTCCTGTATTACTGATTTTTCCTGAAGCCTGCTTACGCTGATGTGCTTCAGTCTTATTTACCAGCTCGTAATATTCACTTGGGCTCAGCTGTTGCTCTTCAACCAATGGTAATAGAACCTCCAACTGACCTAATGTTCGGAGAAGGCGAAGAAGGGCATCGAAAGAACGTATTTCTCCCTTCTCTACTTTCTTCACTACAGATAGAGACACATTTGTTTAATTGATCAAGAAGATCTTAGTGAGTCCCTTATAGGTGGCCTTGATGGTGCAACGTCCGTCTGCCACAGTTCCAATCTTGAAGGTTACACCAGGAGCGCTTGCTGAGCATTTGATGGTGTTGCCATCCTCGTTCAGCTTGCCATAAACCTGATAGCGTGTCTGGTCGGAATAGCCATTCTGGTTGTTGAAACGGATAGGAGTCTGTGGGATAATCAGCCTAGTGCCGTTAACCTCGATGGTAACCTGTGGTACTACAGGAGCCTCGAACTTCTCGCCTGCCTTTGAGAATCCTATTCCATGAAGGTCGAACAAGCCCTGGGGGCGCTGAGGGCCGCGTGGACCGCCCCAACGAGGACGCTCTGGAGCCTTAACTTCTGGTCCATCGGCTACGAGATAGATGGCGTGCTTGCCTGTAAGACCTTCAACCTCGGGTACTGCTGTCTGATACATCATGGCTGCTTTGGGGGCATCGGCAGGGATGTTGAATGTGGCAATCTCCTTACCTTTCCAAGGATCGTCGAGCATCACATGAATCTTGAATGCTCCATGTCCGCCTGTGGTCAGGTTGAGATTAAGCATTGCCTTGTCGCCCTTCTGTATACCAGTAAATGCGGGCAGACCCTTTGTGGCTGTTGCAAGACCGCCAAAGCCGAAGTACTTAAAGCCTACGATACCTTTATTGGTAATACCAGCCAAATCCATCGAGTTGTTCCATATGTCGTGGTTGTCCTGCATCCAATCGTTGCCTGTCATGAAACAAGCATAACCAGCAGAGTAGTACTGATAAGGAGGCAGACCGAAAATCTGGAATCCCTCGGATGTTACCTCTGCTCCAGTATATGTGTTGCCATCGGTTGCTGCTGCTGTCCACTCGTTATTCTTTGCGTATGGATCGTAACCAGTAATCTTTACTACGCCTCCCTTGGCTACGGGCTTCTTATCCCAAGTAATCTTCACTGGGGCAACCATCGCCTGACGGGCATTGCCGAAGCCACGTGGAGGACGGTGGTAGAACACGTACCACTGGCCGTTGATTTCCTGCAGCGAGCCGTGAGTGTTGTGAGCTGCATTGGTGGTGATGAGCTTTGAACCGTCTTCGTTAAGCACCACACCACGAGAATCTACCAATACGCCACCTGAACGCCAAGGACCGAGTGGAGAATCGCCGTAGGCATAGCGCAGGGCACTATTTGTATTTCCAAGGCCGTACTCCTTACCAGAGTAGCCTGAGAATACCATCACGTACTTATTGCCAACCTGACGAATTGATGAAGCCTCGAAGAAGTTGAAATCCTTGGGATCTTGACCTTTGTATAGGGCTTTATACACGCTTCCTTCCTTGTCGAGCAGTCGGCCGTCGGCACTAACGGCAGGAATGAACGGGTCTATCAACTCTGTTCCTTCGCGCTTCGAATACATCGTGTTCTGGTCCAGTTCACAGGCAGTAGAGTGCTGGAAACCATAGAATACGTAGGCACGGAAGCCTTTATCGTAATCCTTGTCTTTCTTGTTGGTGATGTTCTCGATAAATACTGATGGGTCGAAGTCGATGAGCGATCCTGGCAGACATTTGCGACCATCCTCGGTGAGGTTGATAGGGGTGAAAGGACCGTTGGGACGGTCGCTCTTACAAACCATTGCTACGCGCTGCCAACCACGAGAGTGGGGATACAGATAGTAGGTCTTCTTGCCTGTGGTCTTATCCTTCACCTCTACCAGGTCGGGGGCGAACATCGTGTCCCACTGACCGTCTACATACCAAGAGAAGATAGGGCCTTCGTCGCGCCACTGAGTGAGGTCTTCAACAGGTGCCGACCACATGCGGATATCAGGACCACAGTAGGCTGAGTAGTTTACGTCGTGTGAGCCAATGATATAGGCACGATACTTGCCTGGCTGATCTGGATCCTCGAATACACGGGGTTCTCCATCAGGCAGATGCTCCCAGAGTGGGAGATAAGGGTTCTGAGCATTGACCGTAAATGCGGCCAAAAGCATCAGAGGTAAGATAAAAAGTTTCTTCATAAAAGGGTAATTTGGTTTAATATTAAAAAATCTGCTTGCAAAGATAGCAAAAAAACTATAGAAAGCCGCTTTTCGTTGGTCTTGTTCTATAAGTTTGCTACACAGATTAAAGAATTTGATACAAACTTTTGGCTGATTGCCATAAAACTCGTATCTTTGCACCCAGAAATACACGCTGCCCTGATAGTTAAATGGATATAACAAGGTCCTCCTAAGACTTAGTTCCGCGTTCGATTCGCGGTCGGGGTACAAAAAAGAGAGCTGTAATTCCATTGTGGATTACAGCTCTCTTTGTTATACCTATTTATTACTTACTTAGCAGCAGGAGTCTCAGGCAGAGTGTCGTCCTCCTTGATAGTGCGGCCCATCCAAAGGAAGGCTGTAGGAGCGGCGATGAAGAGCGAACTCAGAGTACCGAATACAACACCCAGGATCATAGCCAGAGAGAACGAGCGGATGCTATCACCACCAAGGATGAAGATAGCCAACAGCACGATCAGTGTGGTTACAGAGGTGTTGATGGTACGAGCCAGTGTCTGGTTCAGTGAGTCGTTGAACAACTGCTGACGGTCGCGCTTGCCATACAGACCGAGGTTTTCACGGATACGGTCGAATACTACCACCTTATCGTTGATAGAGTAACCGATAACGGTCAGGATAGCACCAATGAATACCTGGTCGATCTCGAGCGACATTGGAACCCAACCCCAGCACAGTGAATAAACACCGATAACGAGCAGAGCGTCGAGAGCCAGAGCCACAACAGCACCTACAGAGAATGCCAGGTTGCGGAAACGCAGCAGGATGTAGAGGAAGATAGCAATCAGAGCGATACATACGCTGATGATAGCACCATGTGTGATATCCTTAGCTACTGAAGGACCTACCTTAGCAGAGCTGATGATTGAACCACCCTCGCGAACATCAGGATTCTTGAATGCCTCAACATTCTCCTGACTTACGAGACCAGCCTTCTTCAGGGCAGCGAACAGAATGTTCTCAGCCTTGTCGTCAACCTCAGGATTATTTGACTCGATATCCCAGTTGGTAGAGATACGAACAGTCTTGCCATCGGTACCCAGGGCGATTACAGAGGTGTTAGCCTCCTGATTAGCCTTCTCGCCGATGGTGTTGATGAAGGCACCTGCCATAGCCTTACGAACCTCCTCAACAGGAGTCTGCTTGTCGAGTGTTACAACGTAGTTACGACCACCAGTGAAGTCAATGCTCTGGCTCAGGCCGCGAACAAAGAATGAGCCAATGCAGATGATGGCGAATATGCCCCAGACAGCATAAGTCTTCTTGTAAGAGCCCATGAAGTTATACTTGGCATTCTGCATCAGGTTCTTTGAGTAACCTGTTACGAAAGTCAGGTTTGTCCACTTGTCCTTGCTCAGCATAGTGTCGTAAACCACACGAGTGAGGTAAACGGCTGTGAAGAACGAGATGACGATACCGATAATCCAGGTGGTAGCGAAACCCTTGACAGGACCTGTACCGAAGTAGAGCAGGATGATACCAGTGATCAGTGAAGTGAAGTTAGAGTCGAAGATCGCGCTGAAAGCGTTAGAGTAACCCTTGTTCAGAGCCTCTTTTACACCCAGACCTTTCTTCAGCTCTTCCTTGACACGCTCGTAGATAAGCACGTTAGCATCCACAGCGGTACCCAGAGTCAGTACGATACCGGCGATACCAGGCATGGTCAGAGCAGCCTGGAACGAGGTCAGGATACCCAGTGTGAAGAACAGGTTGAACAGCAGAGCGATATCCGAGAGGAGACCTGGTACAAAGCCGTAAAGCATAATCATGTAGATCATCAGCAGTACGAAAGCTACCACGAATGAGATGATACCCTGCTGGATTGACTGAGCACCCAGTGAAGGGCCTACAACCTCCTCCTGTACGATACGGGTAGGAGCTGGCATCTTACCAGAGTTAAGTGTGTTAGCAAGGTCCTTAGTAGCCTCGATAGTGAAGTTGCCAGTAATCTGTGAGTTACCACCATCGATCTGAGTCAGGATACGTGGAGCTGAGTAAACAGCATCGTCGAGCACGATAGCTACAGCCTTACCGATGTTCTGCTTAGTAATCTGGCTCCAGCGGCGAGCACCGTCAGAGTTCATCTGCATAGATACTGATGGATGACCCATCTGGTCGAAGTCGTCCTTTGCGCTGGTGATAACATCACCCTCCAGAGGAGCACGGCCAGAAGGTTCTGTAATCTTCAGAGCGTAGAGCTCAAAGATGTCGCCCTTAGTATTCTGACCTCCGAAGTCCTCAGGCTGAGCACCCCAACGGAGCTTCAGCTCAGCAGGGAAGATGTGGTTGGCCAGTTCAGAGTAGATGATCTTGTTGATCTCAGCGGTATCGCGAGCGTTAGCATAACCAACTACAGCGAGGGTGTTACCCTGTGTGGGCTGGAAGATAGAGAACAGAGGATTCTGCTTCTTGGCCATCTCAACAGCCTTGGTATCCTTGTTGTCTTTCTTAGCCAGCTTAGCAGCCAGGTCGCCAGTAGCAGCCTTCACGCTGTCAGCGGCAGCAGTAGCTACGCTGTCAACAGCTGTTGTGTCGGCAACCTCACCACCCTGTGCACCCCAGCGCTGGTTCAGCTGAGCCAGCAGAGGAGTAATCTCCTGTGAGTTGTAGGTCTCCCAGAACTCAAGGTTAGCTGAACCCTGGAGCAACTTACGAACACGTTCTGGCTCCTTGATACCTGGCATTTCTACCATGATACGGCCGCTCTGACCTTCGAGTTTCTGAATGTTTGGCTGAACAACGCCGAACTTATCGATACGGTTACGAACTACATTGAATGAGTTGTCAACGGCACTCTGTACCTCAGTACGCAGCGCAGCCTCTACCTGTGAGTCGGTAGATGATGTGCTTACCTTGCCTTTCATCTGCTGGGTAGCAAAGATAGCAGCAAGTGGACGACCGTTGCCCTCCTGTTTCCAATACTTTATGAACAGAGAGATGAAGTCGTTCTGACTGGTCTCTTCTTCTTTCTTGGCCAGCTCCATGGCCTTCTTGTAGGCAGCATCGGTCTTGTGGTCGGCCAATACGTCAACCACGTCAGGTACTGATACCTCAAGAATCACGTTCATACCGCCTTTCAGGTCAAGACCCAGGCCAATCTCCATCTCACGGCACTGCTTCAGAGAATAGATACCCATGTACACCTTCTCGTTGTTGATTGAGTCGAGGTACTCCGCACCTGCCTCTTCGCCCATAGCAGCAGCCTTACTTTCGTAGTGGCGTGTTACGAACGAGAAGGAAAGGTAGAAGCAGCACACGAGAATCAGAAGCACTGCGATAAATTTTACAATTCCTTTGTTTTGCATTTTGTTTTTAATTATTATTTATTTATATTATTTTTGTTCGCGTATAAAATAGCGTGCAAATATAGGCATTTTTTTACACAAGGAAAAATTTATTGGCAAAAATTCACTCATTTTTAATGATTACTTTTCATTTTTAGGGTGCAGATGATGGGATTATGGTCACTTGCGTCCATTTTACTATCAATATAACAATTGTAGGGCTCAAAGTGGTCGGATACTAAAATATGGTCGATACGCACGAAGAATCCTTTCTGATTATATGACAAACCGATGCCATTTCCAGTGGTCTGGTAGCAGTCTGTTAATCCCTGTGCGATGGTGCGGCGAGAGTATGAAATGGGGTTGTCGTTAAAGTCGCCGCAAACAATAATCGGATACTGTCTGTGTGCCTCGATATAGTCGTGAACAGCTTCTGCCTCAGGGGCTCTCTTGGCAGCATATTTTCCTAATTTCTCAATGAGAAACATCGTCTCAGCCTTGGCAGTGTCCTTCTCCATCTTACCGCTTATCATCTGCTTGTATTTATCACGATCTTCGTTTGAAAGATGTGTACCTTCCAAGTGATTATTGATGACTAATAAAGTGTCGTTATCCACCTGCAGATAGTAGGCTACAGAACCGTTTCCTGCCGATTCGTAGCGGATTCGTTCCTTCCTGATAATCGGGAACTTGGTGTGGATGCCAACGCCGTTGATGCTGGCATCCTGAGGGTTAAAGATAGTGGTGTCGTTATAGGGGTATATTTTCTCGTACCATTGTTTTACATATCTGCGCCAGGTATCTACATCCTCCTGTAAACAAACAATATCGGCATCTTGCTCTGTCAGGTACTCATATACCTTTTCAAAACCTTGCTCATATTTGTAGTTGCCACCATACTGACATACGTTGTAGGATATCAGCTTGATAGTGCCTTCAGGGGGCGTTTGCGAGGTGTGTAGCGGCATATAGAGCGAGATAGGACCATAGACCAGAATGTAGCCAACTACTGGAATCCAGGCTTTTTTCCATTTAAAAGTGAGCCAGAAGAATAGAAATAACAGGTTGGCTATCAGAAATCCAGGAAAAGCCATACCCAAGCATGACAACATGGGGTGCTCAACAGGATGAATGCGGTCGGCATAACCTGTTAGTATCATCAGCAGAATGGTAGCCACATTGGCACCAGCGATGAGTTTGATCGTGATGGTCTTTAGCTGCTTGATCATGACTGATTGCTTGCGTCAAAGAGCTTTTTCTTCTCTTCTTTGGTCAGACTGTCATAGCCACTCTTACGAATCTTGTCAAGAATGGCATCGATTTCTTCCTGATTCTGGCGTTTGCGAGCGTTATATTCCATATCATCTTCTTTCGAACCGCCACCTCTGTTCACGTGCATATTGGGATTGCTATAGTTGCCCTGATGCTGCTTGCGCTGTTCAAAGTTGCGTTTCAGATTATCGAAGAACTGCATGCCCCGACCGCGATCATACCCGGAGTTGGGATGACGGTTCCAATAACGAATCATCAGGAATCCAAACAGCATACCACCTAAGTGGGCTGTATGTGCCACACCATCACCGCTGGTTCCTAAGGCCGAGAAGAACTCGATGGCCACATAACCCAATACAAACCACTTGGCTTTGATTGGGAATGGGAAAGGAATGATAAAAAGACGTTCGTTAGGGAATGTCATGCCAAAGGCTAGGATGACAGCATATACGGCGCCAGAGGCACCAATGGTGGTCCAGGCATTTAGCTGACCGCTCAGTTGCTGACCGATGGCAAATATCTCGCCAAAGGTTACCGATGGGTCTTGGGCACTAATCATCATATAGAACTGGCCCAACTGTGCGATTTCCTGCAGTAATCCTGCACCGATGCCGCAAGTGATGTAATAAAAAAGGAATTTCTTAGGTCCCCATACATTTTCTATCACGCATCCAAACATCCACAAACCAAACATATTGCTTAGAATATGCATGAAGTTGGCATGCAGGAACAGATAGGTGACCAATTGATACAGATGGAAATCGTTGGCCATAAAGAAATGCAGGCCACCGATGTTAGACAAATCGATACCACGCAGTTGTAATACTGTTGTGGCCAAGAATGCTATCAGGTTAATGATAAGCAGATTCTTTGTGATGGTTGGTATGCGGAACATCATAATGCTTACTATTTATCTATTATTACTTTTTTTAAAAGAGCCCCTTTTTGCGGCTCTCGGGTGCAAAATTACGAAAATAATCTCTTTTTTAGGCCAAAATCACTGTGATAACAACTATTTTTTATTAAAAAGTGAAATTTTTTTCTTTTTTTGTTGTTTCTTTAAATACTTTCCTTTATATTTGCCAAAGAATTCGGCTATACAACAGTTATTACTATTAAATATTTTATTTTAAATTATTAAGATTATGAACAAAACAGAATTGGTAGAGAAGATCGCAGCAGGTGCTGGCATCTCTAAGGTTGACGCTAAGAAAGCTCTTGATGCAGCTGTAGTAGCAGTTAAGGACGCTCTCGTAAAGGGTGACAAGGTTGCTCTCGTTGGTTTCGGTACATTCAGTGTAAGTGAGCGTCCAGCTCGTGAGGGTATCAATCCTCTGACAAAGCAGAAGATCACTATTGCTGCTAAGAAAGTTGCTAAGTTCAAGGCTGGTGCTGAGCTTGCTGACGCTATCAAGTAATTTTCTTGTAAATAAAAAATCAATGGGGGCCTTTTCAGGGTCCCCATTTTAATTATATATGTGTGATATTCTTATTTGGGCTGTTTTCCAATGTAGGCCAGGATACCACCATCAACATAAAGAATATGTCCGTTGACGGCATCCGAAGCGTGTGATGCCAGGAATACAGCAGGACCACCTAACTCTGAAGGATCGAGCCAACGACCGGCAGGTGTCTTTGCACATATGAATGAATCAAATGGATGACGGCTTCCGTCTGGCTGGCGCTCACGCAATGGAGCTGTCTGTGGTGTGGCAATATAACCAGGGCCAATGCCATTACACTGGATGTTATATTCGCCGTATTCTGAACAGATGTTACGTGTAAGCATCTTCAAACCACCCTTGGCAGCAGCGTAGGCAGATACTGTTTCGCGACCCAACTCCGACATCATAGAGCAGATGTTGATAATCTTACCCTCGCGACGTTCCATCATCTCAGGAATAACAGCTGAAGAGCAGATGAATGGACCAACGAGGTCGATATCGATAACCTGCTGGAACTCAGCGCGCTTCATTTCGTGCATAGGAATACGCTTGATGATACCGGCATTGTTAACCAGAATATCAATCTGACCAACCTCAGCGTGAATCTTCTCAACGAGTGCTTTGACAGCGTTCTCGTCAGTTACGTCGCATACATAACCCTTTACGTTCTCAATGCCAGCCTCTTTGTAGTTGTCAAGACCGCGCTGCAGAGCAGCTTCGTTAATGTCGTTGAAGATGATGTTTTTGATGCCTGCAGCAACAAATGCTTTGGCAATGTTGAAACCAATACCGTAAGATGCACCTGTAATCCAAGCGTTCTTACCCTCTAATGAAAAAAGATTTGCCATAATTCGTTTGTTTTAGAAGTTATTCTTTAGTAGTTGGACGACTCGGATTCGAACCGGGAATGACAGAACCAAAACCTGTAGTGTTACCATTACACCATCGTCCAAGGCTATTTGGCTGCAAAGGTACAAAGATTTTTTCGAAGTACCAAATTTTGCAGCCAAATATTATTTAACTATCAGCAAGTAATAGTTCTTTTTGCCTTTTTGGGCTAAAAGATACTTGCCGTCGATCAGATCTTCGGCTGTGATAGCACGATTCTGGTCGGTAATCTTTTCTTTGTTCAGCGATACTCCACCGCCCTGAACCATTTTGCGCATTTCGCCCTTAGAAGGGAATACGGGAGCTACGGTTGTCAGCAGTTCGATAGCGGGCTGACCAAGCTGATCCTTGGAAATTTCGAACTGAGGTACGCCGTCGAATACATCGAGCAGGGTCTGCTCGTCAAGTTTCTCAAGTCCTTCTTTGGTTGATTTACCAAACAGGATGTTCGAAGCTTCGATAGCTGTGTCGAGAGCCTCTTTTGAGTGAACCAGCACGGTTACCTCCTCGGCCAGACGCTTCTGCAGAACACGGCGACCAGGATCCTGCTTGTGCTCCTCGATGAGAGCATCGATGACATCTTTCTCGAGTGATGTAAAGATCTTGATGTAACGCTCCGCATCGTCATCGCTCACATTCAGCCAGAACTGGTAGAACTTGTATGGAGTGGTGCGGACAGGATCGAGCCAGATATTACCACTCTCGGTCTTACCAAACTTCTTACCGTCGCTCTTGGTAATTAGCGGACAGGTGAGTGCAAAGGTCTCAACCTCATTGCCCAGAGTACGACGGATAAGCTCAGTACCAGTAGTCATGTTACCCCACTGGTCGTTACCGCCCAACTGCAGTTTAACACCGTAGTGCTGATAGAGGTATAGGAAGTCATAGCCCTGCAGCAACTGATAGGTGAACTCGGTGAACGACAGACCATCGCGTGCAGTACCGTTCAAACGCTGCTGTACGCTCTCCTTGGCCATCATGTAGTTAACGGTGATGTGCTTACCTACCTCGCGTGCAAAGTCAAGGAAGGTAAAGTCCTTCATCCAGTCGTAGTTGTTAACCATCAGTGCAGCATTGGGTTCCTTCGACTCGAAATCGAGGAATTTAGCCACTTGCTTTTTGATGCACTCCTGGTTGTGATATAGTGTTTCGTTATTAAGCAGATTACGCTCCTGGCTCTTACCAGATGGGTCGCCAATCATACCTGTGGCACCACCAACCAGAATGACAGGACGGTGACCGCAACGCTGAAGGTGGCGGAGCATCATGATACCGCACAGGTGTCCGATATGCAGCGAGTCGGCTGTAGGGTCGGTACCCAAATAGGCTGTAACCATCTCTTTTTGGAGCAGTTCTTCGGTACCTGGCATCATCTGGGCTAGCATACCGCGCCATTTCAGTTCTTCTACAAAGTTCTTCATCTTTATTATTTTTTTTATTTTATTATCTAGTATTGCTAGTTATCCTAGTTTTCCTAGCTTGGCTAGGATTGCTAGGCTCTATAGAGAAAGATTAGGGCACTGGGTCGTAACCAGAACCGCCCCATGGGTTGCATCTTAATATACGCCAGATGGCCAGTCCTAAGCCCTTGATGGGACCATGCTTTAAAATGGCTTGCTTGGCATACTCACTGCATGTGGGAGTGAATCGGCACGAAGGCCCTAAAAGCGGAGAAATGGCCAGCTGATAAAAGCGGATGGGTAATATCAGTAGCCACGATATGAGATGCACAAGCCTTTTCATGCCTTCTCTTTAGCAATCTGCTTCATCACACTGATCATTTTCTTCTCAACATCAGCTGTAGCGAAGTGTTTGTCGGTCAACCAGATGACAGCTATCAAGAGCATTTCGCCTTCGTTTACCTTACCTTCGAGCAGCGATTTGTTCTTGCGGTAGGCTTCACGGACCTGACGTTTTACCCTGTTCCTGTCAACCGCATGCTTAAAACGTTTCTTAGGTACGCTGATGAGCAGTTGTACAGGGGCGCACCCCTCATGGTGCTCTGTTTTAAGAAAAACAGCTCTTAGAGGATAAGCAGTCAACGAATGACTATTGCTTTTCTCAAAGAGCGTTTCTATCAGCAAATTGCTGACGATGCGCTCCTCTTTGCTGAAGGTACGCGCTGTCGTCATCAATGATTAGTCTTGTATTTCAAACAGGTAGTGCTGCAAAGCACCTGTCATGGATGGATACTTCTCGTTAGGAGCCTCGATGTCCAGTCGCAGACCAGCTTCCTTGGCAGCCTTTGCTGTGGCAGGGCCGAAAGTGGCGATGGCAATCTTGTCCTGCTTGAAATTGGGGAAGTTCTTAGTCAGCGACTCGATTCCTGCGGGGCTGAAGAAAATCAGCATGTCGTAATCGAAATTCTTAACTTCCTCTTCTGTGAAATCGTTGCTCACAGTCTTGTACATCACACATTCGGTGTGCTGCAGCTTCTTTGAATCGAGCAGGTTGGCTAAACTATCGGTATGTACATCGCTCAGTGGAACGAGATACTTCTCAGTCTTATGCTTTACCATGGTAGGAATCAGATCGTCGATACGACCAGTCTCACCAAAGAAAATCTTACGTTTTCTATACTGCACATATTTCTGGATGTACAGAGCAATAGTCTCTGTAACACAGAAATACTTCATGTCCTCAGGAATGTTGATTCTGAGTTCCTTGGCCATATTAAAGAAATGGTCAATGGCATGACGTGAGGTGAATACAACAGCAGTGTGATCCAGAATGTTCACCTTCTGAGCACGGAAATCTTTAGAGCTGATTGCTTCCACCTTAATAAAAGGACGGAAAATCAGTTCAACACCAAACTTGTTCGCAATATCGAAATATGGCGACTTCTCACTTGTTGGCTTAGGTTGTGAAACCAAAATCTTTTTGATCATATTGTGTCCTAAATATTTATTTTCAAATTCTCAGTTATTACCAACAATCCGCTCCAAAGCGAAATTAAAGGTATCATTTCGAGGGCACAAAAGTACAAAATATTTTGCAGAAAACCACTTTTTTCGTTAAAAAAGATAGTGTAAGACTTATAAAATGTGAGAATTTTAGCAAAAATAACGATAGTTGCGGTATAATAGATGGCATTTTGGAGCGAAAACTGGAAATATGCCAATAGTAATACCAATGGGAATAAAGCGACACCTTCGAGCGATGTGATGAGTAGAAGTGAACCGTGGAATTGTAAAATTTTTCTCCTTGAAAAGAATATACTGTTCACGACCGAATACAACAACATTCTGCCTAACATATAAATAAGTATGCTCAGTCCGTAGATAAACAGCAAGGTGTATTCGGATGAGAATACAAAGGTATTGGCCACAAAATGGTTGGTGTAGAAGTAGTAGAGTAGGGCATAGAGCAGACAGGTGATGAACAGGAACAAGAACTGGAATTTGATCTCACTGCCTGTCTCGTCAAGTATCTGACTGGACTTAGAGGGTGAGAAGAAATGCTTGGTCTGTTTGATAATAAATCCTGATATGCGTGACAGGGTAAATGTAATCAGCAGGAAGCAGAAAATCAGGATGCCTGTTACGAAACTGTCGTTCTGAATGGTGTAGGGGATGGGGGCTCCCGAAACACCGATGCGTTCTACATTCAGTTCTGCGTGATACATCGTGTTGTTCGAGAAAAAATTCTCACGGTAATAACTTGGTAAGTTTACTTCCTTCAAGTCGCGAGGTATCTCCTGACCGGGCAGGTGCAGCGTGTCTGGTCTGTTGCTATAATGAATCTCCTTGGGTTCAAACCACTCTTGTATGGCCGAATCTTGTTGGGCAGGTGTAGCATCTTTAGGCAATAACCGCAGCACCTCATAGGGTGTCTGCGGTTTCGCCTTATGAACTGCCACCGAGTCTCCTGGGGCAGATGTTATAGTAGTTAGGATGCTATCGTTCTGCAGCATATCTGTTTACAGTCCGAACTCTTTGCGGATGTCATCTACTCGGTCCAGTTTCTCCCAAGTAAACAGTTCTACATCCATTGTTTTTGTTTCGTGATAATGACTGGTGAAAGTCTTCTGAACAACCTCACACTGGCGTCCCATGTGTCCGTAAGCGGCTGTCTCGCTGTACATTGGCTGACGGAGCTTCAGGGTGCGCTCGATGGCCTTTGGACGCAGGTCGAAGAGTTTCTCAATCTTCTTGGCTATCTCGCCATCGCTCATCTGTACGTTACTGCGACCATAGGTATTTACGTAGATGTTCATGGGCTTAGCCACGCCGATGGCATAGCTAATCTGTACCAGCATCTCGTCGGCAACACCAGCAGCTACCATGTTCTTGGCAATGTGGCGGGCTGCGTAGGCGGCACTGCGGTCAACCTTCGATGAGTCCTTACCCGAGAAGGCACCACCTCCGTGTGCACCCTTGCCACCATAGGTGTCAACAATGATTTTACGGCCAGTCAGACCTGTATCACCATGAGGACCACCAATCACAAACTTACCTGTTGGGTTTACGTAATACTTGATATCCAGTCCGAACAGGTCGAGTACCTTCTGTGAGTGGATCTGCTGCTTTACGCGGGGGATCAGGATGTTAATCACATCATCCTTGATCTTTGCCAGCATCTTCTCGTCTTCGTCGAAGTCATCGTGCTGTGTTGATACTACAATGGTGTCGATACGCTCAGGAATACCCTCGTCGGAGTATTGTACGGTTACCTGACTCTTAGCGTCGGGACGCAGGTAGGTCATCTCCTTACCTTCTTTGCGGATGTCAGCCAGAGTGCGCATGATGAGGTGTGCCAGATCGAGACTTACAGGCATGTAGCTCTCTGTCTCATTAGTAGCATAACCGAACATCATACCCTGGTCGCCAGCTCCCTGTTCGTCTTCATTGCCGTTGTCAACACCGCGGTTGATGTCGGCACTCTGCTCGTGGATGGCACTCAGGATTCCGCATGAATCGCCGTCGAATTGATACTCTGCTTTGGTGTAGCCAATGCGCTTAATTGTTTTGCGGGCTATGGTCTGCAGGTCGATGTACACATCACTGCTAACCTCACCCATGATAACAACCTGACCTGTGGTGACAAACGACTCAATGGCACAGCGTGCCTTGGAGTCGTATGCCAGGAATTGGTCAAGTAATGCATCAGAAATCTGATCAGCCACCTTATCGGGATGACCTTCAGATACTGATTCTGACGAAAATAGATAACTCATTCTCTCTAAAATCTAAATACTTAATTCTTAATGTTTACTCTGCGGGCATCATAATTACTTCGGCAGCATTGCCTGCTTTCAGTAGTTCGGCTGTAAATGCGCTGATGCTCTCAGGTGTTTGAGCGTTAACTAGCTTCTCGTAGTCGGTGTTGAAATCAAGACCGTAGTGGCGCCAGATGTTGATACGTCCCAGCCAGTAGCTGTTCTGCTTTTGCTGGTCGCCAAAGCTCTTTAGCATGTATTCCTTAACTTTTTGCAGTTTGTCGGCATCGCAGTTTTTGGCCAAGTTGTTCACTTCGTCGCGAAGAATCTGGATGGCTACATCGGCTTTCTCGGGTTTCATGGGGCATTCTGCCAAAATGTAGGTCTCTGTACCGAAGTCGTCACGGCTGATACCTGCATTGGCACTGGCATCGTAAGCGGCGCTGGCATCCTCACGGATTTTCTTGAGATACTCCATGCGCAGAATCTGACCGGCGATACTCGCTTTGATATTGTTCTCGAGAGTGTAAGGTATAGCTTTGCTGTACCAGTACATTGTGGCAATAGCCTTTGGTGTTTCTGCCTTATGCTTGAAGTTGTTTACAACTTTTCCTGTAAAATTGGTCGATAAGTCCTTGCTCTTCTCAATCTTTTTCTGAGCGGGCAGCGATGCGATATATTGCTCGATGAGCGGACGGATGGTGGCCTCGTCGAAGTTGCCAATGATGGTGAAATCAAAGGCAGCAGCATTAGCGGTGCGCTCTTTGGCAATCTGCAGTACACGGTCATAATTGACGTCCTTCAGACTCTCTACTGTTGGAGCTGCTTCGCGTGGGTTATGGCAGCTCAGTGTGGCTGTCAGCGAGTCGTTGAATACGTTCTCTGGCTGCAGCAGACGGTTCTTCAGTATGGCCTCGGCAGTCTTCATCAGGTTGTCGAATGACTTCTGATCCTTGTTAATGTTGGTAAAGTAGAGGTAAACCAACTGTAACATGGTTTCTACATCCTTTGGTGTTGCGTTACCGCTGATATATTGACGGTTGTCGCTCATCGAGAATGAGGCGCTGGCAATCTTGCCTGCTAAGGCCTTCTCCAACTCGGTGTGAGAGAAGTTGCCTAAACCGCTCATGCCGATGACATCGTTAAACAGCTTGATATTGGCCATGTCTTTCTCGCCATAGAGGGCCGAGCCGCCGAAACCTTCGGCACTTAACAGTACCTGATCTTTCTTGAGATCGGTCTTCTTTAGTATAACCTTTACCCCATTAGAGAGTTCCAACTCAGTATAACCGAACAGCTGATTCTTGGTCTCCTTCTTGATGCTGCCCTTCTTGGGCAAGGTGGTCATCAAGGGTTCGTTCTTGACGTTGTCAACGTAAGCCTCGATCTGTGCTGCGCGAGCTGCGGCGATAGCTTTTTTTACACCCTCTTCTGTAGGATAAACGGCACCCTCTTTCTCGTTGTTCAAGCTCAAAATCACCATGTTCTTGTCGCTGTTAGTGTACAGTTCCTTCATGAGCCCGTTTATAGTTTCGAGGGGGATGACTGGTACAACCTGCTTCATGGTCTCGTAGGTGTAGTCGATGCTTGGGATAGGCTCGTTGTTCAGGAAGTTCTGCACATACTGATTGACGAACTGACGGTTAAAACGCTTGTCCTTGTTCGAATAGGTCTTATCCAAAGCACTCAGATAGTCGGCTTTAAAACGACTGTATTCTGTGGGGGTGAAACCGAATTCAGCGGCTCTGCGAGCCTCGGTCAACACGGCAGTAAGGGCAGCTTCGCCCTGTCCTTCTTTAGGCAGGAATGATGACTGGAAGGTATTGATAGCTCTTGTGAGCGTAAGATAATTTCCGTCGTTTACAAATGCCTGAAGGAATGGGCATTCTGGCTTCTGGCTGTATTCCTTCAGTCGATCATTCAGCATAGAGAGGGCTGCATTTTTGATGTAGTCGGTTATTAGATAAGCCATTGTGCCTTTCAGTGAGTCGGGGAACGCTTCATGTTTCATCATCACTTGAATGATGTTGAACTGCTGCTCCTTGTCTTTGTCGATGACGATAATAGGCTCAGCATTGTCGGGGATGGGATACTGCGTCACCTTCTCTGCATTCTCTGGCATTTTGATGGTAGAGAACTGTTCTTTGATTTTCTGTTCTACCTTATCCACATCTATATCGCCAACCACGATGATCCCCTGGTTGTCTGGGCGATACCACTTCTCATAGTAAGCCTGCAGGAAAGGACGCTCAAAATTGTCGATAATCTCCATCAAACCGATAGGCATGCGGTAGCCGTATTTTGAGTTGGGGAAGAGTTTGGGCAGGTTGCGCTCCAGAATACGCTGCTGGGCACTGCTGCTCAGGCGCCATTCTTCGTGGATGACACCGCGCTCCTTTTCAATCTCCTCCTGTTCCAGCAGCAAGCCGTCGGCCCAATCGTAGAGAATTAACAGACAAGAGTCAACAATCCCCTCGCGAGTGGTAGGTACATTGCTGATGTTATAAACGGTTTCTTCAACCGATGTATATGCGTTTAGATCGGTACCAAACTTCACACCGATGCTTTCGCACCAGCGCATCAGTTCGTTGCCTTTAAAGTGTTTCGATCCATTGAATGCCATGTGCTCCAGGAAGTGGGCCAGACCACGCTGGTCGTCGTTTTCCTGAATTGATCCTACCTTCTGAGCAATGTAGAACTCTGCTCGGTTTTCTGGCCAGTTGTTGTGGCGGATGTAGTAGGTTAGTCCGTTGTCCAGTTTGCCAATGCGCACATCGGGGTCAACGGGGATGGATGGCATTTGCATCTGTGCCATCATTACGACTGTGCTGGCAAATGCCAGCAGGATGGTTGAAAGAATCTTTTTCATTTTCATATAAGATTTGGTTGCTACATTATTTGTATCGGCTGCAAAGTTACACCTTTTTTGCTGATTTGTAGCATTTTCTACGTTAAACCTACGTTAAATATAAATCATCATACTAATAACCGTTTTGCGAAGTAGCGCACAGGATACCATACAGAGAGGAAGCCTACAATCAAAACCGTGCAGAATACCAGAACGATATCCTCGGGATGCACGCTGACAGGGTAGGCGTTGATTACAAATGTGCCGCTCGATGAGCCTAAGGCCACAATGCCGTATTGTTGCTGCAGCCAGCACAGAGTCAGACCGATGACGATGCCTAATATGGCACCAATAGCTGATATCATACGACCCTCGAACAGGAAGATACGAACAATCTGCTTGTCGCTTGCACCAAGGTTGCGCAGCGTTACCACATCGTCTTTCTTATCGATAATCAGCATCGATAGCGAGCCAATGATGTTAAAGCAAGCCACCATCAGAATGAATGTCAGGAAGATATAGGCTATTAATTTCTCTATCTTCATAATCTTGAAGGTGTCGTCTTGTTGCTCAAAGCGGTCTTTTACAACAAACTTGGTGCCGCACAGCTGCTTGATTTGCGACTTTACTTTGTCGAAGTTGCTTCCTGGCTTCAGGCGCAGTTCGAGCGATGAGAGCATGCCCTGCTGTCCGAAGATGCGACGTGCAAAAGCAATGCTGGTCAGAATATAGTTCTTGTCGTAGCGCGACTGCTTGACGTTGAACAGAACACCTGGCGAATAGAGTTCGTCTTCCTCAAATGCTTCGTCGGGGTTGGTCATGTCTAACTGTCCTTCGCGGCGTGGGGCGTATATATGAATGGGCTCTTCGTAGGTATAACCGGTGCCTAACGTCTCTGCCAGTCGGATGCCTAAGGTACCATAGTCCATATCGGCTGCATGCAGACTGAAATCGCCATCGCCTACCAGGATCTCGTTGATATGGGTGAGTTGGGCAAAATTGTCGTCAACACCTTTGATAACGACCATTGCCTGGCGCCCCCTATAGATGGCTAACGCCATATCCTCTACACTCTCGGTTGCTACCTCGATCTCAGGTAGCTGTCTGATCTCTGTCAGTATCGGATCGTCGGCCGCAACAGTTTTTCCTTCGGCAGGCACTACCTTCAACTGTGGATCGAAACTGGTAAAGAACGTAGCTACCAGGTCGTGAAACCCATTAAATACCGATAGCGTAACCACCAGCGCCATCGTTGCCACGGCTACACCAATCACAGAAATACCACTGATGACATTAATGGCATGAGTGGATTTCTTTGAGAACAGGTACCTTCGAGCTATAAAGAAGGGGAAATTCACTTTTCTTACTTGTTAACCCTTTTACCTTGTTATTTTTTCAAAAGTTCATCGATGCGCTCAATGTAGTCGAGCGAGTCGTCGATAAAGAATCGCAGCTCAGGGATGATACGCATCTGGTTTCTGATGCGAGTGCCTAACTCATAGCGTATCTGCTTGGCATTGGCATTGATGTTGGCCAATATCTCTTCGCCCTTCTCACTGGGGAAAACGCTCAGATAGGCAGTGCAGATACTCAAGTCGGGTGAAATCTTGGTACGTGTAACCGATATCATCACACCATGAGTGGCACGTGTCTGTTGCTGGAATATGAGCGAGAGTTCTTTCTGTAGCAGTCTCGCAATCTTGTTTTGTCTTGTCTCTTGCATTTTTTAATTGTCAATTATCAATTTTCAATTTTTCTAATCAGTGTTAGTCCGTCTCTCAGGGGCAGTATCACCTGCTCTACACGAGGGTCGCGGGCTATATAGTCGTTAAAAGTCTCAATACCTTGAGTCTGTCGGTCCTTGTCATAAGTATGGTCTATCACATGTCCATCCCAAAGTGTATTGTCGGCCAGTATAAAGCCGCCAGGCTTCAGTATGTTCATCACCATCTCGTAACAGTCGCGATAGGTGCGCTTGTCACCATCCATGAAAGCCATATCAAAAGTAATGCCTAACTTAGGAGCCTCTTGTAGCGCATCACCGATGATGAAGTTGATTTTATCGCCCACGCTCGAACCTTCTATCCACGGACGGGTAAAGTCCTCCATCTCGTCATTGATCTCGAAAGTGTACAGTCGTCCGTCTTCGTCCAGTCCTTCGGCCATTGATATAGCACTATAACCGCTAAAGGTGCCTATCTCTAAGATGTTTTTGGGTCGAATCATTTTCACCAGCATCTTGAGCAGTCTGCCTTGCAAGTGCCCACTCGCCATACGTCCGTGAATGGTGTGTATGTGGGTGGCACGCCATAGTCGGTACAAGTAGTCGGGTTCTGGCTCCGTATGCTGCAGGATATACTCGTCGAGTGTCATCCCTTCAGCGCTTCTATGGCCAAACGATATGAGTCGAGTCCGAAACCGAGAATGACGCCTTTGCAGGCGCATGACAGCATCGACTTGTGACGGAACTCCTCGCGCTGGTGTACATTCGAGATGTGAACCTCAATCACAGGTGCTTTAAGCGAACGTATGCAGTCCTGCAGAGCGATGGAGGTATGGGTATAGGCGCCAGCATTCAGCACAATGCCGTCGTAGCTAAAGCCTACCTCCTGCATCTTATTAATCAGCTCACCCTCAATGTTGCTCTGATAGTACTCGATGTCGATGTCGGCAAAACGCTTTCGCAACTCAGGCAGGTATGCGTCGAACGACGACGAACCATAGATGCCTGGCTCTCTCTGGCCCAACAAGTTTAGGTTCGGACCATTGATAATCAGAATCTTCATTTTTATAACTTTGTATTAATACGGCTGCAAAGGTACGAATATTTTTCTATTTATAGAAAATTTTTTGTAACTTTGCACCAAAATTATGCAAATGATTGACCAAAATGGTATTGTAAAGGCTTATGTGCGTTATCTTAAGCTACAACGTAACATGTCGGTTAACACGCTTGATGCTTATCAGCGCGATCTCCGTAAGCTGCTCGATTACCTCAACAAAGAGCAGATTGCTATTCGTGATGTCACGTTAGCCGACTTAGAACATTTCTCGGCCGGCTTGCATGATATCGGTATTCATCCTCGTTCGCAATGTCGCATCCTCAGTGGCATCCGCAGCTTTTTTAAATTTGTGCAACTGGATGGCTATCGTGATGACGACCCTACCGAATTGTTGGAGTCGCCACAGATTGGTGACCATCTGCCCGAGGTGCTCACTACGCAGGAGGTAGATCGTCTCGAAGAAAGCATCGACCTTTCCAAGTGGGAGGGGCATCGTAATCGTGCCATCATCGAGGTGCTCTTTTCGTGTGGCTTGCGTGTCAGCGAGTTGGTTAACCTTAAACTCTCCGACCTTTATCTCGACGATGAATATGTGCGTGTATTAGGAAAAGGCTCCAAGGAACGTTTGGTGCCCATCTCGCCAAAGGCCATTCAAGAACTGGGTTACTGGTTTGATGATCGCAACCTGATGACGATAAAACCAGGCGAGGAAGACTATGTGTTCCTTAATCGTCGTGGTGCCCACCTTACTCGTACCATGATACTCATCATGATCAAAGCCCAGGCCAAGGAGGCTGGTATCCAAAAAACTATTTCCCCCCATACCCTTCGCCACTCCTTCGCCACCGCATTACTCGAAGGCGGCGCCGATCTCCGCTTTATCCAAGCCCTCTTAGGTCACGAAGACATCGGCACCACCGAAATCTACACCCATATCGACACCTCAACCCTTCGACAGGAAATCTTAGAGCATCACCCAAGGAACAAGAAACGGTCGTAGTGTGAATGTATTTATTTCTTCAGCCAAAGATACATCAGTTGGTCAGCTATGAAGTATTCGCCTAATGATGTTGAGACGAGACCAAAAGCCAGCAATTTCTTGATGGCTTGCTGAACACTGCTGGCTGAGCCGAGCTGATGCTTGCGGATAAAAGCACCGGATGTTATTTTCTGTGCACGGCCTTCGTGGGCGATGGCATATAAGAGTTCCTTCTGTGGTAAGGAGAGCCTTGAGAGTTTCTCACTATAGAGATGGTCAGCCTCTTTTATCATCAAGTTGATGCTATTTTCAACTATTTCTTGAGAGCAGACACTGCCTTTTGTGGTT
Source organism: Xylanibacter ruminicola (assembly GCA_015060625.1). Taxonomy (GTDB): domain Bacteria; phylum Bacteroidota; class Bacteroidia; order Bacteroidales; family Bacteroidaceae; genus Prevotella; species Prevotella ruminicola_D. The sequence continues at coordinate 91,100 of SUYC01000014.1, forward strand.
TGAGCAAATGCTTCTCTGAATGTTTTCTGATTATAATAGGTGTTGCCCTCAAAGAGATGATATACATAACTGATGGTCTCGTTTCCTACCTGCTTGTCATGATCATTAAAATGCTTTTTAACAAACTCGCTATATTTCTCCTCTGCAATAATGTCCAGACTCTGTATGTCTGCGCTATTATAGAAAGGTCGGCTGGATTCTAAGAACATTTCTTCAAGTAGCTGTCGTTCACTACCAGCAAAAATGAATTGTGAGTTACTAAGTTTTTGTATATGCGTACGCAGAATGGCTTCGATATTCTTTTCTGGGTAATTGGTTATCTGTTGGAACTCGTCGATAGCAACAATGCATTTTTTACCAGCAAGTTCGAGTGTGTGGAATATCTCCTCTAATGAATAGGCAGGATTTTGTATATTTCCTATGGCGAGGCCAAATGTGGGTAGCATGGTTGCTGGGTCAATGGTGATGTTACCCATTAATGATTTCATCGTAGCAATAGCCAGTTTCTGCATTTTCTGCCCTTTTGTGGCGAGGGTATTGAATACGGCTTTTCCCAATTCGTAAGTGAACTCCTGAATTGATGATGTCCGGAGTATATCAACAAAGATGGTAATATAGTGGTCTTTTATCTCTGGTTTATCAAAACAATGATATATGAGTTGTGTTTTACCAACACGGCGTGGTGACATTAATACCACGTTAGCACCGTTAGTTAAACTATGGATGAGTCTGTTTGACTCTTCTTTTCTGTCGCAAAATAGTTCTGCAGGAATTTTCCCCGAAGTGATAAAAGGATTTATAACCGTACTCATAACTCATGTATTTTTCAGCAAAGATAAGGTTTTTATTTGAAACAGCCAATATATTATTTAAATTGAATTATTTATTTTGAATAATTTAACTTGAATAATTCATTTTAAATAATTGTAGATATCTATATGAAGAAATTAAGAGGGTGTGTCAAGATAGACACATCCTCTTTTTCTGTCTCTGGAATGACCTCATACAGTCCCGTATTGAGTGTTTAAGGTAGTGAACGCAAGAGCAACCAAAGTGTAGATCTTTTCATAACGTTCATTTTAGATTATTTTGTATCGGTAAATTTTCTGGAACGCCAGTCATTTTCCATATCGTCTGGTACAATAATAGATGGGGTTTGCTTCTTTCCGTTAATTAACACAGATTGTTGACTAACATTTTTTGAGATATAGTCAGCAAGCTCACCTAATGTTACCTTTCCTTTGTTTTCTTGTAAGCATTTCAAAAAGAAATATGTGAAAAGACCATGTTTCTGCTCTTCATATGAGAATGCTGTTTGTTCATCTGATGTCGCACTCATGATTATGGTAGAACCTTTTGGCTTTTCTTTTTTAGCTTTTATTGCTACACCACGTGCGGCGATTATCATGTCTCCGTCTCGTTGTGCCCCACTAAAACATGCGTCAAGCAATACTACGCATTGATTTAAGTGCATCGCATCTAGTTCATCATATACCCTTCTAAGCGAATAACAAACCGAGGGGTCTGAACCATCTGCATCTACGGGCATTAGATAAGCGTTTTTAGTTGCATTGTCAGGTATTCCATGCCCAGCATAATAAACTATAAGATTGATCTTGCCATTATAGGCTTGAGCTATTGATTTGACATCTCTAATTGCTTTTACCATCTTTCCAAAGGTTGCATTGGGATAATACAAAATCTGCTTGTCGGTTAGTCCGAATGTTTTTGAAAAGTATTCTTTTACGGCTAAACCATCGTTAGTAGCCATAGCTACATTTCCTGCCATTTCGTATTCTTCGTTGGCAATGATTAGGGCAAAAGTGTTTTCTGATTTTTTCCCTGTATATGGGGCCTTGTTAATCCCCTGTGAAGTATCGATTCCTTTTATCTCAACTTTTTCTTGTTGATTGGTAATTGCTGTTTGAGTTGAATTGTTTGCAAATAGTGGCGCATTTGTGTCTACTTTTACTAGGTATACATGTCCAATTTCATCAACAGGCTTTGTCGGAATAGTAATGTCAACATAATGATAGCTATTAGAACGAAATTGGAGTCGAATAGGCAATTCATCTTTTGCGACTTGAAATGTATATGGTAGACTTGAGATAATTTCTTTTCTACCAGATCTGCCAACAGTCATCTCTACGTCTTCTTTTATTGTTCCGGTCAGCTTTATTTTTACTAGTTTGGGACCTGCCCATGCAAAAGTTGGCATAAGCAAAAGCGCAAGAACTAAGATAATTCTACTTGTTTCTTTCATGTCGCTAATAAGTTGTTGATTCTAAAATTCTAGTAACTTGTAGACTTTCCTTTTTCCACTGTGATGGCTTGTATGTTGCTTTGCAGATTACACCGTCTGTAAGCGTAACATTGAATACCATTGGTGCGCTGTTTTTAAAACACTCTTCTATCTCTTTTTTTGAAAATCGAGAGGTAACTCTAATGGTATATCCTCTTTTTACAACATCACGAAATAATGTGTGAATAGCATTTCCTGGTATAATCTTATCACCGCTATTTATACTAAGCTCTTTTGCAATACCTCCACTTTTTATTGTTAACGAGCAGTTTATAGTGACAGAGTCTTTTCTCGAGATGTAGGTCATGTCGAAAACAAATTTATCTACATTAACCGTGTTGTCTAGTTTCTTGGGACGAAGAAAATTTATCGTTCCTTGCTCGCTTAAATAACTACTGTACCTTTTCTCAATTGGTTGTGCATTGCTGTTTATCGCTATTGTTATGAGTAATAGTGTGAAGAAGATTCTTACCATATAATTATATTTAAAATGAAAGAATTGTAGAGCAGTTGCCCTACAATTCACAAACAACTATTAAATGATTACTCACCGTATACACGGGTAGTATATGTTGTTACAATGCCAAGGAAAGACTTGGTAGAAAAGTCTACATGGGAAATCTTGGTTATTCCACCATTTTTTGCTGCGGCATTGATGCCGACGTTTGCAGAACCGCCTAGTCCAAAGATTCTTGTCGTAGATGCTTCTCCGCACTTGTTTCCTACAGGATTAGATGTAGCGGTAATTGGGGTTGTTGTTGAACAACTTGCACACATTGCTGCGAATGCAAAAGCAGCTAATGAAGTCTTGATAGTTTTTTTCATATGCAATAAATTTTTAGGCACTAAGTATCCTTTAGTACGTTGTTACTGTTTTAGGTTAGGATACAACCTCTCTCTTATGAGTTAATTTCTTGTTTGCAAAGATAAACAATATGTGTCATATTTTAAAGGAAGTTGTGTATTGTAGATGATACATATTTGTATCATTTTCCATCCATGTTAGTTTTTATGTCTTCCGATAGCTCTCTAAAAAAGTCTCTGTGCAGTATTTGAGATACCTCTGCTAGTAATGCGGTGTCTAAACTGACCTTGTCAAATATACGATATACAGTTGCTCGCGTACAGTTTAGTTTCCGGGCCAGCCAACTAACTGTCCGTTCTTGACTTTCTAACTCTTCCTTAATCAATTGTCCAACGTTTACCATATGCTACGCGTGTACATTATTATATTATGGCGTAACGAAAAAAAGGGTAGGCCGCTCGATGCTTATTTGATCATCAGGTCAACCGCCAAGTAAACCGCAACATAAAACAAGCACAAGCGGTCCATACCCCAAAGGGTATGAACATACTCGTCGCATGTTCCTATGTTTTGAATAGTTTGGCGGTTATTCGATGATCAGGAACATGGACTTTAAGTCCATAATTCAATAAGTCGACAAACGGGAAACACTATTCCGTTACTGTCGCTGCAAAGATACAACATTTATTAAAAATATACAAGTATTAGGATTATTTTTTTGTTCCCACGTTGGGAATGAAATGTTCCCAGGTTGGGGACAAAACATTCCCTAGTTGGGAACAAATCTCGCCTTGGACTGAAGATTTTATAGAGTTTACAGGTTCTGCGTCAATTTGGGTGGTGATTCCAGTCCCATTTCATACCACTATAGAGTAGTTTTGCTCTCAGGACATCTG
>SUYC01000015.1 GCA_015060625.1 Xylanibacter ruminicola
CTCAGAACTACAGGAGGAATGGCGCATGAGCCTCTAATTCTGCATAAGAGAGTTAAGGAAGCCTCTCTCTCCGCTAAGAGTTCAATGAGTAACATCGTTGGACTCTTTTTTTATGTCCTGATCAAGCGATCTTCTCTAATGACTTGAACTTTGGAAGATGATATAATTGTCTGATATTCAATCATTATGAACATGGCACAACGTTCCACATATTGAGATAGTCGCCTGTAGCCCTCGCCAATGTTTGTAATTGGCAGAATATACAGAATTTGCAAGAATTAAATTAGCCTCCCTTGCGATCGAAGATTGCAAGGGAGGCTTTATTATGGGTATTATGAATTCTCTTCTTTCTTTAGGACATCATTTACCTTTTTGACTTTCTCATAAAGTTTGTCAGGAAGTACCTTTGCATAGGTGGATTCCGTTATCTTTGAATTGGAATGACCGAGACACTTTGATACTGAGACCATGTCCAAACCAGCGTTCAGTAGGATTGTTGCCCATGTATGTCTGGCTAAATGCGAGTGCAGACTTTTGTTGATTCCGCATATATCACCTATCTCTTTCAGATAGGCATTATATTTGACGTTGCTCATGTGGGGCAGCTTGTAATTATACTTGTCTAGTATTTCTAAAGCTATAGGCAATAGTGGTATCGTTGCAACAACATTGGTCTTATGACGTTTCTTGATTATCCATTTATTGCCAGACTCATCAATGTGAAAATCATTATTGTTGAGTGACATCAAATCAGTAAAAGCAAGTCCTGTATAACATTCAAAAATGAATAGGTCACGTATTTTGGATAACCGCTCAATATCAATCTTCTTCTTCCGAATAGCATTAACCTCTTTAATTGTCAATGGCTGGACTTCTTTCTTTTCTTTCTTTAATGTAATCTTGTATGGAGACACCTTAATATAACCCTCATCTACAGCGAAGCGGATAACCCTCTTCACTTGCTTCATCTTCTGAATGGCAGTATTATTAGACATAAACCCAAGTAGAAACACAAAGAGATTGTCGATGAATGAGGGCGTAATGTCCTTTACCAGAATATCGTCTTTCTTCAATTCTGTCTTAATGAACCTTATTACATAGTCTTTTGTCACTTCATACTTTGACAATGTAGTAGGAGTGATTAACTTCTGTTTAACCCTTTTGCCAACATTACAATTATGAATCTCAAACAATTGCAAAAATGTCATTGTACGCTCTTGCTCACCATTACGAAAGACATCAAGCACAGTATCAATAGAGACATTCACATCTTTGCTCATCAGTGTAGTCTCGATAGAGTACATCCTCAGTTTCAACGCCTTTAAAAACTCATTCAACTCTTTATCCCCTTTTACGGTTTGCGTCTTAGAATTGAAATCACTTGGTCTGACTTCACGTCCAGTTGAGACGTATCTCCTTTTACCTTTCACACAGATAGTCATTTCGATAGGGATACAACCATCACTTTTCTTTTTCGTCTGTCGAATTACAAAGTTAACTTTCATCTTTCTTATCGTGCTAATTGTTAATAAATTACGCTGAAGAAAGAAGGTAGCAATTTGATATTAGACATTGGTAGCAATCTTTGATGCAAATTCTGTATATTCTGCCAATTACAAACATTGGCGAGGGCTACAGGCGACTATCTCAATATGTGGAACGTTGTGCCATGTTCATAATGATTGAATATCAGACAATTATATCATCTTCCAAAGTTCAAGTCATTAGAGAAGATCGCTTGATCAGGACATAAAAAAAGAGTCCAACGATGTTACTCATTGAACTCTTAGCGGAGAGAGAGGGATTCGAACCCCCGGTGCCTCTCAGCACGGTAGTTTTCAAGACTACTGTAATCGACCACTCTACCATCTCTCCAGTGCTCTTCTGTCTCGAAAGCGGGTGCAAAGGTAAGGAGATTTTTTCGAATAAACAAATTTTTCGCCAACTTTTTATAAAATATTTGTGATTTTGCGCATTTTTGCTCCATTTTTACTACCTTTGCAGCGTGATTTATCCAAATAACTTTGAGCATAAGCTCGGATTCGATGAGATTCGTAGGTTGCTGAAGGCCCGTTGCCAAAGCACCTTGGGGCAGGAGAAAGTTGATGAAATAGCTTTCTCTACTGATGCCGATGTAGTGAATGAATGGTTAACGCAGGTGCGAGAGTTCCGTAGGTTGACTGCCGAACACGATGATTTCCCTATGCAGTACTTCTTTGATGTGCGCGAGAGTATTGCCCGCATACGATTGGAGAATACCCATTTAGAAGAGGATGAGGTATGGGATTTGCGTCGGTCATTAGAGACTATCGCCAATATTGTGCGCTTTTTGCAGCGCGATAGCGATGAAAAACCTAATGGCGAGGTGGTGTATCCGTATCCAGCTCTGTATCGTTTAACCGATGGTGTGGCTACATTCCCTGCCATGATACGTCGTATCGACTCTATTTTGGATAAGTTTGGTAAGGTGAAGGATTCTGCCTCAATGACACTGGCTGGCATCCGTCATGACTTGGAGAAAACGCAGGGAAGTATCTCGCGTACATTATATACTATATTACACGCAGCTCAACGCGACGGACTGGTAGATAAGGATGCGGCTCCATCGATGCGTGACGGACGACTGGTAATCCCAGTGGCTCCTCAGGTAAAGCGGCGTATCAATGGTATTGTTCACGATGAGAGTGCTACTGGTAAAACGGTGTTTATTGAGCCTACCGAAGTTGTCGAGGCTAATAATAAGGTGCGCCAGCTGGAGGCAGAGGAACGTCGTGAGGTAATTCGTATCCTGACGGTATTTACTGATGAAGTACGCCCGCATGTGCGCGAAATTATCGATTCGTATCAGTTGCTGGCTATGATCGACCTGATTCAGGCCAAGGCTAAGTGGGCAGAATTGACCCATGCTTTCGAACCTACCGTAAAAGCCGAACCTGTTATCGACTGGATTCGTGCCATCCATCCCTTGCTACAGCTTTCGTTGGAGAAGAAAGGGGGGCATGTGGTGCCATTGGATATTATACTGAAACGCGAAAAGCGACTGCTGCTTATCAGCGGACCTAATGCTGGTGGTAAGTCGGTATGCCTGAAAACGGTTGGTTTGTTGCAGTATATGTTGCAGTGCGGTTTGCCTGTTCCTTTCGGTGATCGCTCTACATCAGGCATCTTCGAGAGTATTATGATTGATATCGGCGACGAGCAGAGTATTGAGAATGATCTCTCGACATATTCTAGTCATCTGATGAACATGAAGCAGATGATGAAATCGGCTAACGAACACTCGCTCCTACTGATTGATGAATTTGGTAGCGGTACTGAGCCCACCATTGGTGGTGCTATCGCTGAGGCTATGCTGAAGCAATTCTGGAAGAAGCGTACCTTTGGTGTTATTACCACTCACTATCAGAACCTGAAGCATTTTGCCGACGATCACGAAGGTGTGGTGAATGGTGCTATGCTGTACGACCGCCATGAGATGCAAGCCTTGTTCCAACTTTCTATTGGACAGCCTGGTTCGAGCTTCGCCATCGAGATAGCCCGTAAAACCGGTATCCCCGAAGAGGTGATTAAGGATGCCAGCGATATTGTAGGCCAGGATTATATCCAGAGTGATAAATATCTGCAGGATATCGTGCGTGATAAACGCTACTGGGAGGGTAAGCGTCAGACGATTCATCAGCACGAGAAGAAACTGCAGGCCAGTGGTGAGCGGTTGGAGGCCGCCGTAGAAGAGATTGAAGCAGAGCGCAAGGCTATTCTGCGTAAGGCGCGAGAGCAAGCTGAGGAATTGCTGCGCGAGAGTAATAAGAAGATTGAAAACGCTATCCGCGAAATCCGTGAGGCTCAGGCTGAGAAAGAACGCACCCGTAAGATTCGTGAAGAGTTGGATACCTTTAAGGAAGAACTGACACAGGTTGATACCCGTGCTACCGATGAGGCTATCGCCAAGAAAATGCGCCAGATTCAGGAGCGTAAGGAGCGTCGCGAGAAACGTAAAGCCGAAAAAGCAGCTAATACTTCTGGCCGGCTTGGTCAAGGGGAGGTGGTACAGGCTAACCCAGCAAATAATGGTAATAAAACCGCTCCTTTGAAAGCTGGCGATACTGTACGTATAAAGGGGCTCACTTCTGTGGGTATTATCGATAGCATCGACAACGGCAAGGCTGTGGTCGTCTTCGGCGGTATGAAAACCAAGATGCGTGTGGAGCGTTTGGAGCATGCCGAAGTACCCAAACATTCTGCTACCAAGGCCGAAGAGCGCAATCAGAGCATTGCCGGTTCGTATGGCATGGTGTCGAACGGAACCCGAAATGTGATTGATAACCGTAAATTAAACTTTAAGCAAGATATCGATGTGCGAGGAATGCGTGGCGACGAGGCAATCAATGCCATCACTTATTTTATTGATGATGCCATACTGGTTGGTGTGAGTCGTGTGCGCATTCTGCATGGTACAGGAACAGGGGTTCTGCGACAGCTCATTCGGCAGTATTTAGGCACTATTCCTAACGTTTCGCACTATCGCGATGAACACGTGCAGTTTGGTGGCTCAGGTATTACCGTTGTTGACTTGGAGTAATACCTGGGCTCTTGATTTATGTTGAGAAACGTTCTCAATTAAACTTAAAAAAGCAAATTTTTTTGGTCGGTATATCAATTCATCGTATATTTGCACCCGTTAAGCGAAACAAAGCGTTATTTTTTAACGCATTTTCGACGAGAGTCGACTCTATGTATCGATGATGAAAGAATATCTAAAGGATAACGCGGATGGCTTGCTGGCCGCCGCCTAAAGTATAGACATTATGATTCAAATTTTTAAGAAAACAAGTGTAAGCTTGATAGTGATGCTGATGATTTGTGTGACGGCTATGGCTGGCGGCAGAGGCATGCAGAACAAGAAAAAATTGAGCTTTAACTGGCATCCAGTGATGGATGCGATTATTCAAGTAGAAAGCGGAGGAAATCCCAATGCCAAGAGTGGCAATTCGGTTGGCGCGATGCAGATTACCCCGGTGCTTGTGAAGGAATGCAACAATATCCTGTCCAAGCGTAACAGTAAGAAGCGCTATACACTGGCCGATAGATACAGTGTTGAGAAATCGAAGGAGATGTTCCTGTTAATCCAGCAGTACTTCAATCCGGAGAACAACGTCGAGAAGGCTATACGTTCTTGGAATGGTGGAATGAGGTACAGCGTAAAGGCAACAAACAAATACTACCAGAAAGTATTGGCCTGTATGAAATGAAACCAAAACGCAGTGGATCGCTTAGTGACAACTATTTGGAATGCTGATAATCCGATTGTCGAAGGGAATTTGCCCCCGACGATCGGATCATTTTTTTTATGTGCGTTTGTTTCTGCTTTTTTTGTAAAGTGTCCTATTTTTGTTCCGTAATGGCAAAATGAAAAAAGGTAACTCACTATGTGTTAGTGAATTACCTCTACTTAGTTGCGGAGGCAGGATTCGAACGTGCGACCTCCAGGTTATGAGCCTGGCGAGCTACCAACTGCTCCACTCCGCGATGTCATTTTTATGTGCTGCACAAGGGCGCTCCCTGATTTGCGGGTGCAAAGGTACAACTATTTTTCGAATTAGCCAAATTTTTCGGCTATTTTTTTATAAATTTGTTGTTTTTGGAATATTTTTGCTCGTTTTTCTTGCCTGTTTCAAATAAAAGATTTACTTTTGCACATTGTAGAATAGTGTGCAATTTTAAATTTTTGGAGGAAACAGACATGTCTATATCCAAGACAAGACAAAAACTGGTTGATGTAGCACGCCAACTGTTCGCTAAGAACGGCTTGGAAAATACAACGATGAACGATATTGCCCTGCAATCGGGTAAGGGGCGCCGTACGTTATATACCTATTTTAAGTCGAAAGAGGAAATCTACTACGCAGTTATCGAGAGTGAACTTGAACGCTTGAGCGATAAACTCGATGAGGTAGCTGCCCGAAAAATCCGTCCGCAGGACAAGATTATCGAGCTGATTTATACCCATCTTAGTATGATTCGCGAAACGGTGGTTCGTAATGGTAACCTGCGTGCTGAGTTTTTCCGTAACATATGGATGGTAGAGAAAGTGCGCCGCCATTTCGACGATGCCGAGATAGAGCTGTTCCGTAAGGTATATGCCGAAGGTAAAGAGGATGGTGAGTTTGATATCGACAATGTTGATCTTGTAGCTGATATTACACACTATTGTATCAAGGGGCTTGAGGTTCCCTATATATATGGACGTATTGCCCATGGTATGAAGGAGGAGGACACCAAACCCCAGGTGGCCAAGGTGGTTTATGGTGCGCTTGGAAAAATTCAGAAAAGATAAACGTTACACATTATTAATAATAGAAAACAATTATGGGATTATTAGAAGGTAAGACAGCGCTGATTACTGGTGCTGCACGCGGTATCGGAAAAGCTATCGCACTGAAGTATGCCCAGGAGGGCGCAAACATCGCATTCACCGACCTTGAGGTGAATCTGGAGACCGAGAAGGAAATTGCTGCTCTGGGTGTAAAGGCTAAGAGTTATGCTTCGAACGCTGCCGACTTTGCTCAAACTGAGGAAGTGGTTAAGGCTGTAAAGGAAGAGTTCGGATCAATCGATATTCTGGTTAACAATGCTGGTATCACCAAGGATGGATTGATGCTGCGTATGACAGAGCAACAGTGGGATGCTGTTATTGCTGTTAACCTGAAGTCGGCCTTCAACTTTATTCATGCTTGTGTACCCGTTATGATGCGTCAGCGTGGTGGATCTATTATCAACATGGCTTCGGTAGTAGGTGTTCATGGTAACGCTGGTCAGGCTAACTATGCCGCTTCAAAGGCCGGTTTGATTGCATTGGCTAAGAGTATTGGTCAGGAGATGGGACCTAAGGGTATCCGTGCTAATGCCATCGCCCCTGGTTTCATCGATACAGCTATGACTCAAGCTCTGCCCGACGATATCCGCAAGGAGTGGATCAACAAGATTCCTCTGCGTCGTGGTGGTCAGGTTGAGGATATCGCCAACGTAGCTACCTTCCTGGCTTCTGACCTCTCGAGCTATGTAAGTGGTCAGGTTATCCAGGTTGATGGTGGTATGAACATGTAATATTGAAGCATTTTAAATTTGAAGATTTGAAGTATGGAGGTCGTTTACGAGGACAACCATATCATCATAGTTAACAAACAGAGTGGGGAGATCGTACAGGGCGATAAGACTGGCGATCGTCCCCTTTCTGATTTGGTGAAAGACTATATTAAGGAAAAGTATGCCAAACCAGGTGCTGTATTCTTGGGTGTGGTGCACCGTTTGGACCGTCCTGTTTCTGGTCTGGTGGTGTTTGCCCGAACCTCGAAGGCACTGACCCGACTGAACAAGATGTTTGCCGAAGGTCAGGTGCATAAAACCTATTGGGCTATTGTGAAGAATCGCCCTAAGGTATCCGAGGGAATGTTGGAACACTGGTTGGTGCGTAATGAGAAACAGAACAAGAGCTATGCCTACGATAAGGAGCGCCCCAATGCCAAAAAGGCACTTTTGAAATATCGTGTGATAGGGCAGACGGATAACTATACGGTGCTTGAGGTGAACCTGATGACGGGGCGTCATCACCAGATACGCTGCCAGTTGGCTGCTATGGGATGTCCTATCAAGGGCGATCTGAAATATGGTGCGCCTCGCAGTAATCCCGATGGCAGCATCTCGTTGATGTCGCGGAGGGTGGAGTTTGTTCATCCTGTATCGAAAGAAACCATCGTTGTGGAGGCACCACTGCCTAACGACCCGCTCTGGCAGGCTGTAACAAAAGTGTAAGACATGAAGAAAGTCCTGAAGTGGTTGGGAATTGCGGTCCTGGTACCCATACTGCTCATAGTGATTCTGGCCGTACTGCTTTATTTTCCGCCTGTACAAAATTGGGCGGTAAAGAAGGTGGTGGCCATCGCTTCGGAAAAGACTGGTCTGGAGATCTCGATAGAGAGAGTGAGTTTGGAGTTCCCGCTTGATTTAGGCATCGAGGGCTTTCGTGCTTTACATAAGAATGATTCGATTGTCAACCAAACCGATACCATTGCCGATGTGCGTAAGATGGTGTGCGATGTGCGTTTGTTGCCTTTGTTTCAGAAACGTGTGGTTATTGATGAACTGTCGTTAACTGATGCCAATCTGAATACCAACGGCTTTATCAGCGATCTGCGCGTAAAAGGCTGTCTGCAGGAACTCTGGCTATCGTCAGATGGTATCGATCTCGATCAGGAAACTGTTGAGGTGAACGGTGCCCGACTTTCAGAAGCCCGGCTGGATATCGCGTTGAGTGATACAGCGGCTGTTGATACCACAGAATCGACAATGAAATGGATAGTAAATGCCGATTCGGTGAGTATTCTGAAAAGTAGCTTAATGATTCATCTGCCTGGCGATACGCTGAATGCGCAAGCCTATATGGGGAGAGCTGTGGCACGCGAGGTGTTGGCCGACTTAGGGGGCAAAATCTATCGGGTGGGCAGTCTGGATTGGACCCAAGGTCGTTTGAACTACGATAATCGTTTTGAGCCAGAGGTAAGCGGACTGGATTATAACCATCTGGCACTATCAGATATCAATTTGTGTGTTGACTCGATAGAATATGCAGCATCTAACACCTCATTTATTATAAAGGACCTGCGGGCAAAGGAGAAAAGCGGGTTGCAGGTAAAACACCTGTCGGCTCGTGTGACGATGGACGACCAGCGCCTGACGATTCCTCGGTTGAAACTGCAAACACCTGATACGGAGATAGAAACCGATCTGGCGATGGACTTTTCGACCTTCGACGAGCAGCAGCCTGGTGTGATGAAGCTGCGCTTGAATGCTCAGATAGGCAAGCAAGATGTGATGCGATTTGCTGGCGATATGCCGCAGACTTTTATGCGTAACTATCCCAATCAGCCCATTAGCATTAAGGGCTCTGTAAATGGTAATATGCAGCACATGGTGTTTACGGGGTTACATATTAATCTGCCCACCGCCTTCCGCCTTACAGCAAACGGTGTAGCCGATCACGTAACTGATTTAAGAAAGTTGAAGGCTGATATAACCCTGAATGCCAGGACCGAGAATATGAACTTTGTACTGGCATTGGCCGATCCTGCTTTGATGCGTAACTATCGTATTCCTGGCATGGCATTCGATGGAACCCTGAAGGCTAATGGCCCACGTTATACCGCCAATCTGACGCTGCGCGAGGGGGCTGGTCTGGTTAAACTGAAAGGAAGTGCCAGCATGCCTACTAATGCTAAAGGTGACTTGCTGACAGCAGCCATGAGCTATGACGCTGATGTAAGCATCAACCGTCTGAATCTGCATCATTTTATGCCACGCGACTCTATCTATACTATTACGGCAGATATCAAAGCTAAGGGAAATGGTACGGATTTCCTGTCGAACAAGAGTCGATTGATAGCTAGTGCCAAGGTGCACCAGTTGCAGTATGGCAGTTGGAATCTAAAACAGATGTCGGCTGAAGCCACTTTGACCAACGGGCACGCTCTGGCATCGATACTGGGACATAACGAGTTGTTGTGGGGCTCTATTGGTGTTGATGCTATGCTTAATACCAAAAAGTTGATGGCTACCATCAGTGCCGATCTGGATAAGGCCGACCTTTATCGTATGCGATTAGCTGATATGCCGTTGTCGATAGGTTTATGCGGATCGGTAGATGTGGTTTCGGATATGAAACTCACGCATCGAGTGACAGGTTTGGTTGACGAAATCTATATCACCGGCAAGAAAGAAACATTACGTCCTGATTTTATTGGACTGCATATCAATACCACTGTAGATACGGTGATAGCCCGTATCCAGAGTGGCGACTTTATTGTGAAACTTGATGCACAGGGAAACTACGAGCGCCTGCTGAAAAAAATCACAATCTTAGGCGATTCGGTGATGGCGCAGATGGATAAGCGCATCATCGATCAGCCTGCTATCAAGCGTTTGCTGCCTGAGATGAAGTTGCATGTAGAGAGTAAACGCGACAACCCGATGGCCAGTTTGCTCAAGGCGTTAGATGTTCAGTTCAAGGAGCTGATGGTGGATGTGAACACTTCGCCTGTAACGGGTGTGAATGGACAGAGCTATCTGTACTCGTTGGTTTACGATAGCACACGTATCGATACCATCCGACTGAATCTGACGCAGAAGGGCGATCGCTTAACTTACCAGGGGCAGATTCGTAATAACAAGCGTAATCCACAGTTTGTATTTAATGCTTTGGTTGATGGTGCCATCCATCAGCATGGTGCCTTAGCAGGACTGCGCTACTACGACCAGCATGACAAGATGGGTGTGCGACTAGGTGTGACAGCCGAGATGGAACACGACGGCATTCGCTTTAAACTCCTGCCCGAGCGCCCAACCATCGGCTATAAGAAATTTAACCTCAATAAGGATAACTATCTCTTCATGGGGCGCAACAAGCGTATTCAGGCTAAGGTAGATCTTATTGCCGATGATAAGACTGGTATTAAACTCTATACCGAGAATCAGGATTCTACCATGCTACAGGATATCACGCTGAGCATCAACCAACTCGACCTGGGCGAAGTTACAGCCGTGATTCCTTATCTGCCCCGTATCACGGGTAAACTGAATGGCGACTACCATATTCTGCAGGATAAGAACGAGAATCTCTCTGTGGCCAGCGACATGGGAGTGCGTCAGATGACCTTCGAGGGATCGCCTGTGGGTAATATCAGCACCGAACTGGTATATCTCATGAAGGAAGATGATACACACGCTGTTGAGGCTCGACTGATGCTTGACGACGAGGAGTTTGGCATGCTGAGTGGTATCTATAAGAGCGACGGTTTTATCGACGCCAAGTTTGATATGACACGACTGCCTCTCTCTCTCATTAATGGTTTCGTGCCCGACCAACTGATAGGTCTTGAGGGCTATGGCGAGGGAAGCGTTACCATTCGCGGCACAGCGCAGCATCCTGAGGTGAATGGTGAGATGTTTGTGGATTCGGCCTATCTCGTTAGTGTTCCTTATGGCATACGTATGCGTTTTGACAGCGACCCTGTGCGTATCGTGGGCTCTAAGCTATTGCTGGAGAACTTCGGACTCTATTCGAGTCATAACGACCTGCTGAACCTGATGGGTAGCATCGACTTTAGTGATACCGACCGGATATTGATGGATATGCGCATGCGCGCCCAGAATTTCCTACTTATCGACTCAAAACAGCAGACACGTAGTGTGGCGTGGGGTAAGGCCTTCGTCAACTTTATGGCCCGACTGCGCGGACCACTCGACGAGTTGAATATGCGTGGCCGACTGGATGTGCTCGGATCTACCGATATGACCTATATGCTGCTCGACTCGCCACTGTCAACCGATACCCGACTCGACGAGTTGGTGAAGTTTACCGACTTCAGCTATCCCACTACTAGCGTTGTTACCAAGCCTGCACCATCAGGTTTGAACATAGATCTCAATGTGAGTGTTTCGCAGGGTGCCCATATCGTTTGCGACCTGAATGCCGACGAGAGCAACTATGTGGATTTGTTGGGTGGTGGCGATCTTCGCATGAAATACAATTCGGAAGGTATTGACCTGACAGGACGTTACACTCTGACCAGTGGCGAGATGAAGTATTCGCTACCTGTTATCCCGCTTAAAACCTTTCATGTAAAGGAGGGCAGCTATGTAGAGTTTACAGGCGACCCGATGAACCCTAAACTGGACATTACTGCTACCGAGCGTGTCAAATCGAATATTACCACTGATATGGGGAGTACGCGATCTGTGCTCTTTGACTGTGGTGTTATCATCACCAAGACTCTGAACGATATGGGACTGGAGTTTGTCATTGAGGCTCCCGAAGACCAGAGTATCAGTAGCGAGCTGGCTACCATGTCGAAGGAGGAGCGTGGTAAGCTGGCTGTGGGCATGCTTACCACAGGTATGTATCTGGCTGATGGTAATACAGGTGCTTTCTCTATGAACTCGGCCTTGAGCTCGTTCCTGCAAAGCGAGATCAATAATATAGCAGGTTCGGCACTGAAGACGCTCGACCTGAGTGTGGGTATCGACAATACTACCGATGCCTCGGGTATGATGCATACCGACTACTCGTTTAAGTTTGCCAAGCGCTTCTTTAACAACCGACTCAAAATAGAGTTTGGAGGAAAAGTATCGTCGGGCAACAGCGATGCGATGGGGCAGAACCAGTCGTTCTTCG
Source organism: Xylanibacter ruminicola (assembly GCA_015060625.1). Taxonomy (GTDB): domain Bacteria; phylum Bacteroidota; class Bacteroidia; order Bacteroidales; family Bacteroidaceae; genus Prevotella; species Prevotella ruminicola_D. The sequence continues at coordinate 12,224 of SUYC01000015.1, forward strand.
ACAATGTAACGATGGAGTATCGACTGAATCAAGATGCTACCAAGAATCTTAAGCTGTTCTACAACCAGAACGTGTACGATTGGTTAGAAGGTTATACAGGCGAATATGGCGTAGGTTTTGTTTGGCGTCGCAAGCTCAACTCGCTGCTCGACATCTTCACTAAGACGCCTAGACTCACCAATCCGTTGGCGCCCATCCGCTCACTACGTAACGATAGCACTCAAACCACAACCACAGTAACTCATGAGAAGAAGTAAATATTTATATGTGGCAATGGCGCTTTGTATGGCATCGTGCTCCATGACAAAGAATACTCCCGAGGGCGAACAACTCTTTACGGGGATTTCCAAAATTGCCTATGACGATGATAAGGAATATGAGGTTGAGGCTTACGACGCCCATCTCGAAGCTACAAAGGTAGAGGTTGAGGCAGCTCTGGCTACCGAGCCCAATGGCTCGCTTTTTGGTAGCAGCTACTATACCGTTCCCTGGTCATGGCACCTGTGGGTGTACAATACTTTTTCTGGTAAGGATTCGCCTTTTGCAAAGTGGATGACCAAGTCGTTTGGTAAGGCCCCTGTGCTCATGAGTCAGGTCAACCCAGCCCTACGCAGTAGTGTGGCACGTTCAGTACTGCGCAACCACGGCTTTTTCCGTGGCGACGTCAGTTACGAACTCGTGCCCAGCAGGAACCCCAAGAAAAGCAAGATTGGCTATGTCGTTCATCTCGACTCGCTCTTTACACTCGATACGGTGAATTATGTTAATTTTCCATCTGCTATACAGCAGCTCATCGACTCAACCCGCGAAGAGAGTCTTATCAAAAGTCAGGCACCATTCAGCATCAACAACCTCGATGCTGAGCGTACGCGTATCAGTACTCTATTGCGCAATAATGGCTACTACTATTACAATTCGGGCTATGCCTCGTATCTGGCCGATACCTTTGCCATAGAGAATAAAGCCCAGCTCAGATTCCAGTTGGCCGAGGGTGTGCCAGAGGCTGCTCTGCACAAGTGGTATATAGGTAAGGTAGATGTAAACTTCCGTAAGTCAGCCCGTGAGGAGTTGACCGACTCTATCCAGCGTCGCGCGCTTACCATTCACTTCAATGGCAAGAAGTCGCCTATCATGCCTCGCGTAGTTCTTCGCAACCTTAGTTTGCGGTCACGCCAGGAGTATAGCTACGAGAAGTATATGGAGTCGGCTAGTCGTATCAATGCCACAGGCGTGTTTGCAAGTTCCGATTTCCAGTTTATACCACGCCCCGATACCGACACCCTCGACCTGCGCCTGAATTGTATCTTTGATAAGCCTTACGACTTTTATATCGAGGGTAATGCCATAGGCCGAACCAGTGGGCGTTATGGTCCAGAGGCCCGAATTGGTATCACCCGTCGTAATGCTTTTCACGCAGGCGAGAAACTTGATTTGAACCTGCATGGAGCCTATGAATGGCAGAGTGGGGCAGATGCCGACATGAACAGTTATCAGTATGGTGCCGATGTATCGATAGAGTTTCCACGTATCATTGCACCGTTTGTGCATAGCGACCGTGTGCGCCGCGACAAGAACGGGCGCCCCATTCGCAGGCGCTTTTTCTCTACGCCTACCACCTATGCCAAGGTTTCGAGCGATGTGATTCGTCGGCCCGATTACTACAAGATGCACATCGTAAGCGGTGAGTGGACCTATCGCTGGCAGTCGTCGGCCAACAGTCGCCATGAGTTTTCACCGCTTACCATTAAGTATCAGTACATGAATAGCCATACCGAGAAGTTCGACTCTGTGGTTGCCAATAATCCTTATCTGGCAGCCACCATGGAGGATTACTTCATCCCCAAGATGCGCTATACCTATATGTACACCAGTCCTGCAACCAAACGCCACCCCATCCGCTGGGAGTTTACCATCGAGGAATCGGGCAACCTTACCTCGTTATGGGATGCTGTTGCTGGGCATCCTTTCAGTCAGCAAGGCAAAACTCTTTTCAAAACCCCATATTCTCAGTTCCTGCGATTCGAAACCGATTTTACCAAGACGTGGAATCTCACACCCACATCACGCCTGGTAGGCCATATCAGTGGTGGCGTTATCTACAATTATGGCAACAGCAGTGAAGCACCTTACAGCGAATACTTCTATGTAGGTGGTGCTAATACTATTCGTGCCTTTGGTGTGCGAAGCATTGGTCCTGGTGCTTTCGATGGTACAGGCCTAGGTCGCCAGCTGGGGTATCTCATACAGATCGGCGAAACCAAGTTGGTGGGTAACCTTGAGTATCGCACCAAGTTGTTTGGCAACCTGAATGGAGCTGTGTTCCTTGATGCGGGTAATGTGTGGGACTTTACCGACGAGTTTGTGCCCGATGGTGGATTTCCCACTACGCTGAAGGACTTTGTGAAGCAAACGGCTCTAGGTACAGGTATAGGTCTGCGCTACGATATGGGCTTCCTGGTTATCCGTTTGGATTGGGGTTTAGCCCTCCACTATCCATACGAAACGGATAAGTCGGGCTATTTTAATGTGCCCAGCTTTAAAGGCGCCCACACTTTGCATTTTGCTGTTGGCTATCCGTTCTAACGAGTGGTGCATGCGGAGTAAGGATTAAAGTGTTAATAAATATAAACGTAGTTCCTTTATTCCAGATTCTCTGTTTACTTTTCATTAAAAAGTTGTATCTTTGCACTCAAAAATTGATATAACTCAAAAAAATAGGAGAAATGAAACCAACTTTGTTTTTGCTCGCAGCTGGTATGGGAAGCCGTTATGGTGGTTTGAAACAGCTTGATGGTCTGGGACCAAATGGCGAGACTATTATGGATTATAGTATTTACGATGCCATTCAGGCAGGTTTTGGTAAAATCGTATGGGTTATCCGTAAGGATTTCGAGGAGCAGTTCCGTACCCAGATTCTCGCTAAGTACGAAGGTAAGGTAAAGTGTGAGCTCTGTTTTCAGGCACTCGATGCTCTGCCCGAGGGCTTCAGTGTTCCCGAAGGCCGTCAGAAGCCATGGGGTACTAATCACGCTGTCCTCATGGGTAAGGATGTTATTAAGGAGCCATTCTGTGTGATTAACTGCGACGATTTCTATAATCGCGATGCCTTCATGGTTATTGGTAAATATCTGGCTAATCTGCCCGAAGGAGCAAAGAACCAGTATGCAATGGTAGGTTTTCGTGTAGGTAACACGCTCTCAGAGAATGGTACCGTAGCTCGTGGTATCTGTTCAAAGAATGAGCAGGGACACCTGACTACTGTTGTTGAGCGTACAGAGATTGTACGTTGCGCTGCCGATGGTTCGAATGCTGGTGCAGCTGCTGAGCCTATCCGCTACAAGGATGAGGATGGTAAGTGGGTTGAGGTTGCCGATAACACTCCTGTTTCAATGAATATGTGGGGCTTCACACCTGATTATTTCGAGTATTCTGAGGCTTACTTCAAGGAGTTCCTGAGCGATCCAAAGAACATCGAGAATCTTAAGGCCGAGTTCTTTATTCCTCTCATGGTTAACAAGCTGATTAATGATGGTACTGCTACAGTCGAGGTGCTCGATACCACCAGTAAATGGTTTGGAGTGACCTATGCTGCCGATCGAGATGCTACTGTTGCTCGTATCAAGCAGTTGGTTGACGAGGGTGTTTACCCTAGCAAATTGTTCTAAATGAATATAGACATCTTAAATAATGATCAGCTGGCCCTGATGGACCAGCTGATTTCTGATGCAAATACGGTACTTGTAGTTTGTCACAAGAGTCCTGATGGCGATGCAATTGGTTCGTCGTTAGCTTGGGCTGAGTATATGCGTTTGCGCGGAAAGGATGTTACCGTTATCGTGCCCGATCAGTATCCCGACTTTCTTTTATGGTTGCCTAATACTGAGAAAATTGTACGTTACGATAAGCATCGCGAAAAATGCGACATGCTGTTTAAGATAGCCGACTTGGTGTTCTGTCTCGACTTCAATACGCCGAGTCGTGTTGATGAGATGAGTGAGGTTCTCGTTAACAGCCCGGCTAAGAAGATTCTTATCGACCATCATCTGAAGCCCGATGTCCCTGCCGCACTTATAGTATCGCATCCTGATGCTTCGAGCACCTGCGAGCTTGTGTTCCGTATCGTTTATCAGATGGGGGCTTTTCCACAGCTTGATAAGGCTTTTGCAGCACCTGTTTACTGCGGTATGATGACAGATACAGGCGGTTTTACTTACAATAGTAGTAACCCCGAATTATATTTCATTATCGGCGAATTACTTACCAAACATATCGATAAAGACCGTATTTATCGCAACGTGTTTCACAACTATTCTGAAAATCGTATCCGCCTGATGGGTTATGTGTTGTATGAGAAATTGGTTTATATGCCAGAGTACCATGCAGCCTACTATTCGCTTACTCGTAACGAATTGAAGCGTTTTAATTATATCAAGGGTGATACAGAGGGACTGGTTAACATGCCCCAGCAGATTAAGGGACTTAAACTGTCGATCTCACTGCGTGAGGATACCGAAAAGCCTGTGGTTTGGGTTAGCTTGCGATCAGTCGATGATTTTCCCTGTAACCTGATGGCCGAGGAATTCTTTAATGGTGGCGGGCACCTGAATGCATCGGGCGGAAAGATTGAAGGAACTATCGAAGAGGCGATAGAAATTACAAAAAAGGCAATTTCTGCTTATGAAAACAAGTTAAAGTAGCCTAATATTGTTGGTGTTTACGAAAATATTCGTATTTTTGCACCGTCAATAGTAAATAAAAGATGAAGAAAATACTGTTTATCATGATAGCTTTGGCCGCAGTTCTTAGCAGTTGTAACGACTATGAGACCTACGGTGATAAGAAGGAAAAGGAACGTAATGCCATTGCAAAGTTCATTTCCGATCGTTCGATTGTTGTTATCAGTGAGGATCAATTTAATCAGCAAGGGTATACCACTAATAACGAACTCAACCAGTTTGTAAAGCTCGATAAAAGTGGTGTGTATATGCAGATTGAACGCCCAGGCTGTGGCACTATGCTGCAGGATGGTGAGAGTACCCGTCTGGTATGCCGATTCTCTGAGTATGATATCCTTCAAGATACCACTACTATTTGTAACAACGATCCTAGTATCGTATATGGTGGAATATCTGTAGTAACACTGCCTGATATTATTTCGGTATCTCGTTCGGGAGGTTCTTTTACAGCCTCGTTCGAGAGTGGACTTATGCTCAAGGCTTATGCTACCGCATCGGTGCCTTCTGGCTGGTTGGTTCCCCTGTCGTATATTAAGGTGGGACGCCCCCAGTCGCTTTCCGACGAGTGCGCCAAGGTGCGTCTTATTGTTCCTCATTCACAGGGGCATGCTTCTGCTTCGAGCAATGTTACCCCCTGCTACTATGAAATCACCTTTCAACGCGAATCTTAGAGAAGTATAACATATTATGACATTAATTAAATCTATTTCCGGTATCCGCGGTACAATCGGTGGACGCACGGGTGACACGCTTAATCCTTTAGACATTGTTAAGTTTACCACTGCTTATGCCCAGTTTATTGGAGGCAAGAAGATTGTAGTGGGGCGCGATGGTCGTATTTCAGGCCTAATGGTTCGTAATGTTGTAGTTGGCACCTTGATGGGTATGGGCTACGATGTGATTGATATTGGTTATGCCACTACACCAACTACAGAGCTGGCTGTGCGTATGGCAGGTGCCGATGGCGGTATTATAATCACCGCATCGCACAACCCCCGACAGTGGAATGCCTTGAAGTTACTCAATAGTGAGGGTGAGTTCCTTACTGCTGCCGACGGTGCAGAAGTGCTACGTATGGCTGAGGCTGAAGATTTTAATTATGCAGTGGTTGACAACTTGGGTACATGTACAATCGACGATACATTCAATCAGCGTCACATTGACTCAGTACTCGCTTTGAAACTTGTGGATCGCGAAGCCATTGCTAAGCGCAAGTTCCGTGTTTGTGCTGATACTATCAACTCTGTGGGAGGAATTATCCTGCCAGAATTGTTCAAAGCACTGGGGGTTGATTTTGAAATACTTAATGGTGACTGTACAGGCGATTTCGCTCATAACCCAGAACCATTGGAGAAGAACCTCCATGGTATTATGGATAAGATGAAAAATGGTGGTTTTGATTTGGGAATTGTTGTTGATCCTGATGTTGACCGTCTGGCCTTTATCTGTGAGGATGGTACCATGTTTGGTGAGGAGTACACATTGGTGTCGGTAGCCGACTATGTGCTGAGTCATACAGCAGGCAACACTGTTTCTAACCTATCTTCTACACGTGCTCTTCGTGATGTTACAGAAAAATACGGCGGCAAGTACACTGCAGCTGCAGTAGGAGAGGTGAATGTAACTACAAAAATGAAAGAAGTTGGTGCCGTAATTGGTGGTGAGGGTAACGGTGGTGTGATCTATCCGGAGAGTCACTATGGTCGTGATGCTCTGGTAGGTATTGCTCTATTCCTGTCGAGTCTGGCTCAGAAGGGATGCAAGGTGAGTGAACTACGTGCAACCTTTCCTGATTATCAGATTGCCAAGAACCGCATTGACCTGACCCCCGAAACTGATGTTGATGCTATCTTGGTGAAGGTTAAGGAGATGTTTGCTAAAGATAGCAGTGCTGTGGTAAATGATATTGATGGTGTTAAGATCGACTTCCCTGACCGTTGGGTACATTTGCGAAAATCGAACACCGAGCCTATAATCCGTGTATATAGTGAGGCTCAAACCATGGAACAAGCCGACGATCTTGGTAAGCAACTTATGCAAGTGGTTTACGATATGCAGTAATTTTTTTAATCATAACGAATCCTCGTCAGTCTGTGGCGGGGATTCTTTCACTTATTATAAATGTATGGATCTAGTATTATATCAAACAGTATTATACGCAGCATGCTTGGTTAATTTCTTGTTAGCACTCCTGCTGTTGTTTAATAATTACGAGTATCGTAAGTATGATGTTTATCATCGTAGTTGTAAACTGGCGGCCATCAACTTTATTATTTTTGCCATAGGTTTCTTTGTACATGGCTATCTTACGTTGCGTTTCCAGTCGCCAGCAGCAGCCTCGGCACTCAGCGTGTCGTATTTTCATTGTGGAGCAGTGCTGTTCAGTTGGAGTCATACGCCGCTCATGCGCCCTGATTACCTTACCCGTAGGATTGCTATACGTGATCTGAGTATTTTGGGAGTTAGCCTTGTCCTCTATTGGTTGCCTATCTTTATTCCTGTGCTTGCACCTTATAGTAATATTCCGTTTGCTATCTTCTTCCTGCATGGATTGTATCTTTCATATATGTTCCTGAATAACTACTATCAATCCAGTAAAAATCTTGAGCAGTGTTCTGTAGAGAATAATGCTCCTGGCTGGTGGACACCCGAAACAAAGCGCCGTGTGCTTAGTCATCATCACTCGTTCATTATCGGTTGTGGTTTGATAGTGTTTTTTGGTCTGGGTAGTATCGCCATTACAGCTGCTTTCCCCAACGATATTTGGCCATACACGTTGCTTTCGGGTGTAGGCGTACTGGTGTTCTGGTTTATTTATTATGCCCTCAGTGAGTATGGTGGTGTAATCGAAATTGCCACTTATGCCATGGAGCTGAACCGTTTGGATGGTTCGCGCCGACGAAAATAGTTCGTATTACTGCCAATGTGGCACATTGTTCTTGTTTGGCACAGTTTTGGCAGCAAACATGGCAGAAATTAACGTTTAAAACATAAAAAATAAAGTAGTATTATGAACATCAAACCATTAGCAGACCGTGTGTTGGTATTGCCAGCACCTGCAGAAGAGAAGATTGGCGGAATTATTATTCCAGACACAGCAAAGGAGAAGCCTCTCCATGGAACCATCAAGGCCGTAGGTCAGGGTACCAAGGATGAGACCATGATACTGAAAGAGGGCGACGAAGTGCTCTATGGTAAGTACTCAGGCACTGAGCTCGAGTTTGAGGGAACAAAATATCTGATGATGCGTCAGAGCGACGTACTCGCAGTCATTGAAAAGTAAAAAGGTAAAAAAGTAAAAGTTATGGCAAAAGATATTAAATTCAATATTGACGCTCGCGATGCTATGAAGCAGGGCGTAGATCAGTTGGCAAACGCTGTAAAAGTAACACTTGGTCCTAAGGGCCGCAACGTGGTTATCGAGAAGAAGTTTGGTGCTCCTCAGATTACTAAGGACGGTGTGTCAGTAGCTAAGGAGATTGAGCTTGAGGATAAGTTCGAGAACACAGGTGCTCAGCTCGTTAAGAGTGTAGCTTCTAAGACTGGTGACGATGCCGGTGACGGTACAACTACAGCTACCATTCTGGCTCAGGCCATTGTATCAGAGGGCTTGAAGAACGTTACCGCTGGTGCTAACCCAATGGACCTGAAGCGCGGTATCGACAAGGCTGTGAAGGCTGTAACCGAGCACATCGCTAAGAGCGCTGAGCTCGTTGGCGACAACTACGATAAGATTGAGCAGGTAGCAACTGTATCTGCCAACAACGATAAGGAGATTGGTGAACTGCTGGCCGAGGCTATGCGCAAGGTTAGCAAGGATGGTGTCATCACTATCGAGGAGAGCAAGAGCCGCGATACCCATATCGGTGTGGTAGAGGGTATGCAGTTCGATCGTGGTTACCTGTCAGCTTACTTCATCACCGACTCTGAGAAGTTGGAGTGCGTGATGGAGAACCCATACATTCTGATTTACGATAAGAAGATCTCTAACATCAAGGATCTGCTGCCTATCCTGCAGCCTGCTGCTGAGAGCGGACGTCCTATCATGATCATTGCCGAGGATGTTGACTCAGAGGCTCTGACCACATTGGTTGTAAACCGTCTCCGTGGTGGTTTGAAGATTTGTGCTGTAAAGGCTCCTGGCTTTGGCGACCGTCGTAAGGCTATGCTCGAGGATATCGCTACACTGACTGGTGGCGTAGTTATCAGCGAGGAGAAGGGTCTGAAACTTGAGCAGGCTACACAGGAGATGCTGGGTACTTGCGACAAGGTGACCGTATCAAAGGACAACACTACGATCGTAAATGGTGCTGGCGAGAAGCAGGCCATCCAGGATCGTATTGCTCAGATTAAGAAAGAGATTGAGAATACTACAAGCTCTTACGATAAGGAGAAACTGCAGGAGCGCTTGGCTAAGTTGGCTGGTGGCGTAGCAGTTCTTTACGTAGGTGCTAACTCTGAGGTTGAGATGAAGGAGAAGAAAGATCGTGTTGACGATGCTCTCTGCGCTACCCGTGCTGCCATCGAAGAAGGTGTTGTAGCAGGTGGTGGTACTACCTACATCCGCGCCCAGGAAGCTCTGAAGAACGTGAAGGGCGACAATGCCGACGAGCAGACAGGTATCAACATCATCTGCCGTGCTATTGAGGAGCCTCTGCGCCAGATTGTTACCAACGCTGGTGGCGAGGGTGCCGTAGTTGTTCAGAAGGTTCGCGAGGGTAAGGGTGACTTCGGTTACAATGCTCGTCTCGACAAGTACGAGGACCTGCGCGAGGCCGGTGTTATCGACCCAGCCAAGGTGGCTCGTGTAGCTTTGGAGAACGCTGCTTCTATCGCAGGTATGTTCCTGACTACCGAGTGCATCATCTGCGACAAGCCTGAGAAGGAGCCCGCTATGCCAATGGGTGGTGCCCCAGGCATGGGTGGCATGATGTAATTTTGTAAACTTTGCATAACAAATTTGGGGATGGATTCTGCAATCCGTCCCCTTTTTTTGTTATTTTATCCAAAAATAGGCGTTTTAAGTCTAAAAACTTTTGTGGATTACATAAAAACACGCTAATTTTGCAACCGCAAATAATAATTTTTTTGATTTGTTTTAGTAGATTAGTTTTTAAGTAGTTTGTTTTTCAAGAACCGGGTGTCGTGATGACAGTCGGTTTTTTTAGTTATTTTTCGTTTATTTGTTGGCGATAAGAAAAAAAGTTGCTATCTTTGCACACTGTTACGTAACCAATAAATACTGTTTATGAAGCAATTTCTGAAAATGACATTGGCCACTATCTGTGGTATTGTTATCCTCAGTCTGATTAGCGGACTGTTTTTTGTTATTTCTTTGGTCGGTATGGTAGCCAGTGATTCGGCACCAACCAAGGTGAAAGAGAATTCGGTTTTTGTGCTTAAACTCAAAGGCTCTGTCAGTGAGCGCTCTGAAGAGGGGACGCCGTTTGACGACATGTTGGGATTGGGTGATACTGGCACAATGGGACTCGATGCACTTATTGCCAGCATCCGTAAGGCTAAAGAAAACGCAGATATCAAGGGTATCTATCTCGAGGGTGGTTCGGCTGGCTTTGATAGTCCCGCTACAGCCCAGCAGCTGCGCGATGCACTGAAGGATTTTAAAACCAGTGGCAAGTGGATTGTAGCCTATGCTAGCGAATATTCGCAGGCTTCATATTATGTGGCTACCGTGGCCGATAAGGTTTACTTGAATGGCCAAGGTATGCTCGACCTGCGTGGCTTGGGGGGAAACGGTATGTATTACAAGGGATTGTACGATAAACTTGGCGTAAAATATATGGCGGCCAAGGTCGGAAAATATAAGAGCTTTGTAGAGAGCGACACGCAGACTGGCATGAGTGAATACGACCGTGAGCAGCGCCAGGCTTACTTGGGGGGCATCTGGAAATACTGGCTCAAGGAGATGGCCGAAAGTCGTAAGATAAAGGCCGACGATCTTAATAAGTTGGTTAACGACAGTCTTCTGGCATTTGCTGCTACCGATGATTTGGTAAAGGCCAAACTGATTGATAAAGTACTCTTCCCCGAAGAAATCAAGGCGGAAATTAAGAACCGTCTGAAGTTGGGTAAGGACGATGAGGTGGCACAGCTCACCCTTTCGGATATGATTAATGTTAAGTCGGAGAAAAAGGATACTGGCGACAAGATTGCCGTCTATTATGCCTATGGCAGTATTGTGGATAACGAGGCCGAGAATTTGGTTAGTGGCGGTGGTCACTGTATCGTGGGCAAGGTCGTTGCCGACGACCTGCGTAAGCTGGCCGACGACGATGATGTAAAGGCCGTTGTTTTCCGTGTTAACTCTGGTGGCGGTAGCGCTGTGGCTTCCGAGCAGATTCGCCATGCCATCAAGCTCATCAAGGCCAAGAAGCCTGTGGTTGTGTCGATGGGTGGTGCTGCTGCATCTGGTGGTTATTGGATTAGCTCGCCTGCCAACTATATCTTTGCCGAGCCCACTACTATCACTGGTAGTATCGGTATCTTTGGTTTGATTCCTAACTTCAGCGGTCTGGTAACTGATAAGTTGGGTATAACCTTTGATGGCGTAAAGACCAACACCTATTCTGGTTACGAGAATGATCTTGTGTTCAGCAAGAATCCCGAGGATATCATGCACCATCTGCAGAACTATATCAACCGCGGCTATCAGGATTTCCTGAATGTTGTGGCTGAGGGGCGTGGTATTAAGCCCGAGCAGGTCAACGAGATTGGTCAGGGCCGAGTATGGCTGGCCAGCGATGCTGTCGGCATCAAGCTGGTTGATAAGTTGGGCAGCTTAGATGATGCTGTGAAAAAGGCAGCCGAGTTGGCTAAGGTTAAGGAGTATCATACTGCAACTTATCCTACCGAGCCAGGCTGGTTGGAGAAACTATTGTCGAATGAAAGTAAAGGATCTTTCCTCGACGGTCAGATTCGTGAGTTGTTGGGTGATGCTTATCAGCCCCTTATGCAGATTCGTGCAGATATGAAGAATAGCAGCCGTATTCAGGCTCGCATGCTCGACGACATCAGAGTGAAGTAATGTAAAACAAATAGTTTTGGAAGGCGATTTTATAACAATCAATAAAAAACTGCTGTGCCTGTCTTGGTTATACGGCTTGGGCGTTGGCATCAGGAATTTGCTGTTTGAGATGGGAATCTTGAAGAGCCGCTCATTTAGTACCCCAGTCATCTCTGTGGGCAATATCACAGTGGGCGGAACTGGCAAGACGCCTCATGTCGAGTACCTTGTCCGTCTGCTTAAGCCCCATTACCAGGTGGCGGTGCTCAGTCGTGGCTACAAACGAAAGAGTAGTGGTTTCGTGCTCTCCGACGAGAACACCCCTATGCCGATGATAGGCGACGAACCGTTCCAGATTAAACAGAAGTTTCCTGATGTTGTCGTGGCTGTCGATCGCAAGCGCACACGCGGTATTAGTAAGCTCATAGCCGGCGAAGGTGGGGTGGATATTGATGTGGTACTGCTCGACGATGCTTTCCAGCACCGTTATGTGAACCCTGGTGTCAATATCCTGTTGGTAGATTACCATCGTTTGGTTATCTACGACCGTCTACTGCCTGCTGGTCGCCTTCGTGAGCCTGTCGAGGCCAAGAATAGGGCTGATATTGTGATTATCACCAAGTGCCCCAAGGATCTTAAACCCATGGAGTACCGCGTCATCACCAAGGCGATGAATCTATATCCTTATCAACAGCTCTTCTTCTCTGCCTTAGAGTACGACGCCCCACGCCCAGTGTTTGCAAGCGAGCCCAATATGGCATCCATCGATAGTATTGAAACACTTAAAGAAAAGAATATTCTGCTTCTTACTGGTATTGCTTCGCCCGAGCAATTGATGCACGATCTGCAGGCTTATCACTCGCAGATTACTCCTCTCACCTTTGGCGATCATCATAACTTCAGCCGTAAGGATATCCAGACCATCAACGAGGCCTTTGCACAGTTGCCTGAACCGCGACTGGTGCTTACCACCGAGAAAGATGCTACGCGCCTGATGGTGGTTGATGGACTTTCCGACGAGGTGAAGCGCCATCTATATGTGTTACCGCTGCGTATTGCCATTATGCAAGGTCAGCAAAAAGAGTTTAATCAAAAAATATTAGGATATGTATTCAAAAATTCAAGAAACAGCGTCTTGGCTAAAAGAAAGGATGACCACAAATCCCAAAACAGCAATAGTTCTGGGGACAGGCCTCGGACAATTAGCTTCAGAAATAACTGATATCCACGAGTTCCCTTACCAAGATATACCCAATTTTCCAGTATCGACCGTTGAGGGTCACAAGGGTAAGTTGATTTTTGGTAAGTTAGGCGGTGTTGATATCATGGCTATGCAGGGCCGTTTTCACTTCTACGAGGGTTACTCTATGAAGGATGTTACTTTCCCTGTTCGTGTGATGTACGAGTTGGGTATTACTACCCTGTATGTGTCGAACGCTGCAGGTGGCATGAATCCCAATTTTAAGATTGGTGATCTGATGATTATTACCGATCATATTAACTTTTTCCCTGAGCATCCGCTGCGTGGTAAGAACTTTCCAACAGGTCCTCGATTCCCGGATATGCACGAGACTTACGATCACAACCTCATTGCCGAGGCTGATTCTATTGCCAAGGATTTTAATATTCGTGTGCAGCATGGTGTATATGTAGGAGTGCAGGGCCCCACTTTCGAGACCCCTGCCGAATATAAGATGTATCGTATGTTGGGTGGCGATGCCGTGGGTATGAGCACTGTACCCGAAGTAATTGTGGCTCACCATTGTGGCATTAAAACCTTTGGAATCTCGGTTATCACCGATCTGGGTGGCTTTGACGTGCCCGTTGAGGTGAGTCATGAAGAGGTGCAGGAGGCTGCTAACATGGCTCAGCCCAAGATGACTGCCATTATGCGCGAGATGATTATTCGAGCCGAACGTCTTGAGGCTCACAACCAAGATAAGTTTAATACCGATCACCCAACTGAAGGATGGAAATAGCAAAATTAGGAGAGTTTGGTCTTATCGACCGTTTAACAAAGGATATTGCAATCAAGAACGCCAGCACCAAGAAAGGTGTTGGCGACGATTGCGCTGTACTCAGTTACCCCGATAAGGAGGTACTTGTAACTACTGACATGCTGATGGAGGGCGTGCACTTCGACCTTACTTATATCGACTTGAAGCATCTGGGCTACAAGTCTGCCATGGTAAACATTAGCGATATCTTCGCTATGAATGGTACTCCACGCCAGCTTACTGTTTCGCTCGCCCTTAGCAAGCGTTTTAGTGTTGAGGATGTAGAGGCTTTCTACAGTGGCTTGCGTTTAGCCTGCGATAAGTGGAATGTTGATGTAGTTGGTGGTGACACTACTTCATCATTTACCGGCTTGGCTATCAGCATCACCTGTATTGGCGAGGCTGAAAAAGAAGATATCGTGTACCGTAGTGGTGCAAAGGATACCGATCTGGTGTGTGTGAGTGGTGATTTGGGGGCTGCCTACATGGGCTTGCAGCTGCTTGAGCGTGAGAAGAGTGTGTACTACCAGCAGGTAAATGAGTTGAATGCAAAAATGGCTGAAGCAAAAGCTAAAGGCGACAATCAAAAACTCTCTACTCTCAAATCTCAACTGTCGACTATCGCTCAGCCAGATTTTAGTGGTAAGGAGTATCTGTTGCAGCGTCAGCTGCAAACCGAGGCTCGTGGCGACATTATTCAGAAGTTGCGCGAGGCAGGTATCCGTCCTACCGCTATGATGGACATTAGTGACGGACTCTCTAGTGAACTTATGCACATCTGTAAGCAGAGTGGGGTGGGTTGCCGTATCTACGAAAAAAATATTCCTATCGACTATCAGACAGCCGTTATGGCCGAAGAAATGAATATGAATGTAACTACATGCGCTATGAATGGTGGCGAAGATTATGAATTATTGTTCACTGTTCCTATTGGCGATCATGAGAAAATTGAGCAGATTGAGGGTGTTAAGCTTATTGGGCATATTACCGACGCAAAATTCGGGCAGATTCTTGTAACCCGTGATAATCAGGAGTTTACGCTCAAAGCTCAAGGCTGGAATCCTTTGGCATGAAAAAAATAAAGTGTTAAAAGGTGTTTAAAAGTTTGGCGGGTTCAAAAAATAGTCGTACCTTTGCACCCGCAAAACAACGAAAGGATGTTTGCAAAACGAATTTGAAATGTTGGTGCCTTAGCTCAGTTGGTAGAGCATCGGACTGAAAATCCGTGTGTCCCCGGTTCGATTCCTGGAGGTACCACTCCTCCTTTCATTAGCCCGGTCTTGTAGTTTGCTACAGCCGGGTTTTTTCGTATATAAAGGTCAAAGTTCAAAATTCAAAGCTCAATGGGAATTGTTATTGGTATTGATGTTGGTATTTCAACAACTAAGATTGTTGGAATCAAGAATGGCAAGGTGTCAGCCCCAATTAGCATCACAGCAGCCGATCCTATCACGTCACTTTTTGGGGCCTTTGGCAAGTATTTGCACGATAACGACATCGACCTGAAGGATGTTGAGCAGGTGATGCTCACGGGTGTAGGTGCTGCTTATATTGATCAGCCCATCTATGGTTTGCCAACCGCCAAAAGTGAAGAGTTTGTTGCCGATGGCTTAGGAGCCCGTTTCGAGTCTAAGCTCGACCATACCATAGTCGTTTCGATGGGAACTGGAACTTCGTTTGTGCGCTGTGATGGAAACGACATGCGTCATATAGGAGGTATTGGTGTTGGTGGTGGCACATTGGCAGGCTTGGCTCGCATTATGCTCAATACCAGTGATATCAAGCAGGTGGCCACATTGGCCAGGCACGGCAACATTCGTAATATCGACCTTACCATTGGCGACATCAGTGCGATACCCGTGCCAGGCCTTACTATGGACACCACCGCCAGTAACTTTGCAAATGCTCAGAGCGACGCTTCGAAAGAGGATATTGCAGCAGGACTTATACACATGGTGTTGCAATCGATAGGCTCAGCCGCCTGGTTGGCCTCGATAGGCAGCGATATTCGTGATTTTGTGCTCATAGGCAACCTTTCTTTGCTGCCCCAGTGTAAAGAGGTGTTCCCTGCTTTGGAAACGCTTTATGATATTCGCTTCCATATCCCCAAGTACTCCCAGTACTGCACTGCCATTGGTGCTGCTCTCGATTACACCTCAAATCGTAAATAGTTAGCAGGTTTTAATACGCTAACTCTTTTCGCATCTCCTGTCCAAGCTTGTTCCAATATGGAATGCGCTTCAATGTAGAGCGTATGGGTTGTACATGCCACAGCATGAGTAGCAGCATGAACATACAGCCCATCAGGCATGTCGTGCCATACAGGTATTTTATGGCCAACATGATGCTTTGTGGGGCATCTATCATCAGTCCGCGTGCAAAGTTGTCGGCTGTTTGGTAGTGCAGCAGATGACTGTATATGCCACTGCTAATACTATCTACCACGCCATTGCGGATAAAAGCTGCTATTGTTAAACTCATAAAGAAATGCTGAAATGGCATCAGCTCCTCAAGATAGATGGTGAGTACGCAAAAGAAGATGGCGTAGCCAAAAGTACGCACAAATGTTGGTATATAAAGTCGCTCGATGTTCAGTTCGGGTGTGATGTAGAAGTACATCATCACCTGATAAGTCAGCATCAGTGCAAAGCCGATGGTGAGCAAAGGTGTGTACTTCAGGTGTAACATCTTCATCCACCATAAACAAAACAAACAGCCGCTTACTGATCCTATCCACCCTATGATGCTGAACTGTGACGAGGTGAGCATGCCGTAGTGCAAGATGCTTCCTGTGAATACGCTCTCTAGAGCGTTGTGGGTTGAGTTCATCCACTCTTCAACCACAAAGAAGAACAGAATAGCAGCCAAAGTTTTATACTTAAAGGCGCGTGGGTCGATATACGGATGGTGTATATGCGTCATGCGTTTCCAGGCAAAGCATGCCGTGATGGGTAGTGTGCAAGCCACCGTGCGCCACATCCGCGAGTCGCTCCAGTTGTAGTACTCGCCATAAGTAAACAGCCAGATAACCTGGAGTACTGTTGCCGACCATAGTAGCAGGCCCAGCCAGTCGATAGCTAAAAACGGCAAGGGGCGCATAAAACGGAAATGCTGCGTACAGGTATAGATAAATATCAGTACCATCAGCAGCAGACTCACAATAAAATACTGCATGGCATGATAGTTCTCGCAGTAAAAGCTAAGTTGCTGCGATAGCCAACCGGCAATACTCATGTCTCCCAATATGACGATGTAGAGCAACGGAAAAAATATCTCAAAGTCGCGCTTGGGCGTCATCCACAGTTGTATGTTGCTAAAGCACTCAAAGGTGGCCATCAGCTTCATAAAGCAGCATGCGTAGGAGAGTACGCAGAGGATGGGTATCGACTCGGTGAACAGCGATAGTAGGATACACAGTATCATGCCTGAGACTGAGAATAACAGTAGCGAGCGGTTGGTGAAGCGAAACTTCAAACGGAATAGTATGGGGAATGGCATGGCCACACCTACCACGCCGCATAAAAAGATGAAGGTGGCATCCTCACGCATAATGCTTAGTGCTCCCATCATCTGGTGCATATTGCCCATGTAGGTAACGTTTACCAACTGAAATATCACGGCAAACAGCAGGTATATCCACGGTTGAAGCGCCTTGGGCACAAATGGTTTCATCATGGGCATCGCAAACGGACGCCCTATCATTGGATCGGCCATATCAATAATCTACCTCACATTCTACATTTAACCCTGACAGCAGACGTTTTACATCGGTCTTGTTATTATCCTCGGTCAGCTCTATGCGTACTGGCACGCGCTGTTCTACTTTTACAAAATTTCCTGTTGCGTTATCTACAGGCATATTGCTGTAGCTTGCACCGCTGGCTGCCGAAATGCTTTTTACCACTCCTTTGAAGGTGACACCTGGAATGGCGTCGGCCTCAAACTCAACTGCGGCCCCCACGCTTATATGATGCATCTGACTTTCACGATAGTTGGCGATGACCCATACTGTGTTCTGATCGATGACATTCACCAGCAACTGTCCGGGCTGAACCAATTGTCCTACGTGTATGTCCTTTCTACCGATATAACCGTCGCAAGGTGCTGTAATAACGGTATAACTGAGGTTCAGACGTGCCAGATTCAACTGCGCTTCGGCTACACTCTCGTTGGCTGCCGACTGTCCTAGGCGCTGCTGCTGTTCGCCCAGCACCATATGGGTGGCCTGCTGTCTGTTACGTGCAGCCTCGTATCTGGCGCGTGCAGCCTCGTATTGTGCCTTTACATGATCGTATTGCTGTCGGGTTACTGCCTCCTTTTGTAGCAGCTGCTCAAAGCGATGATAGTCTTTTTGGGCGTTCTCCATCTGTATGCGGGCTTCATCGATGCCTGCCGATGCCACACGCACGTTGCTTTGTGTGGTACTCATACCAGCCGATACTGCAGATGTGCCACTCTTTTGTCCCTTTACGCCAGCCTCGGCCTGTGCCAATGCCAATCGGAATTCGGCATCTTCGATAACTACCAGTGTGTCACCCTTATGTACAAACTGAAATTCATCAAATCTTATCTCTTTGATAAAGCCTGGCACACGGGTGTTTACTGGCGACAAGTGGCGATGCACCATTGCGTTGTCGGTATATTCGGTAGAGCCTAAGTGCACAAAACGGCTGCATACAAAAATAAAACCCAGCACCATCAGTGCCACTACTACTACATTATAAGCTCTTAATGCTTGTTTTCTCTTATTCATAATTTTCTATTTTTACTATTTTACAGTTCTCCTGCAATAAACTTCATTTTATAATACGCGTAGGCGATATTGATGCGTGCATCGGCCTCGCTCAGCTCTGCGTCGAGCTTCATGTTACTGGCGTCGATCATATCTGTGATGAGTGCCAACTGATTCAGGTAGCGGTCGTTCACCACCTGATAGTTCTCTTGGGCTAGTTGTACGCTCTTTTGTTGTGTTTCCAACTCGATATAGCTTTGCAGATAGTTGGTGTAAGCTGCCTGCACCTGATTGTTAAGCTGCTCGGCTACAACGGCTTTCTGTTCGGCGGTTGCCAACTGATGCAACTTGGCCTGTTGCAGCTTTTTATTGCTTTTAAACAGCGATGAGAGCGAGTACTGTACGCCTACTCCCACAAACCAGATGTTCAGGTTTTTGTTGATGGGGGGCAGTTCAAAGGTGATGGGGCCGTTAAAGTTGTTCTGCGCAACGATAGCTACTTTGGGCAGGAGCTCGCTCTTAGCTAGGCGTACCTGTTGCTGTGCCATTTGTTCGCTCACACTTGCCATCTGCAACTGTGGACTAACGGCTTCGGCTGTTGTTTGCCAGTGGACCTCGCTCTCTTTATTAAATAAGGTGGTAGTCACATCGTCGGTGGGCTCAATCATCTGTGCTTCGCTAATGCCTAGTGTATTGCTCAACTGGTGGTTTATAATCTTGCGTGTGTTCTGCAGTTTAACCAGATTCAGACGCAACGTTTCCATTTGCATTTCGTAGCGTGTGATGTCGTTTTTTAGCGCCACGCCCTGCTCGTGCTTCTCGCGTATGTTGTCAATCAGCTTTTGCGTAAGGGCTATGTTGCTTTGTAACACCTGCTCGCGGTGAGCTGTCTTCTGCAAGTCAAGATATTGGCTCAATGCTACAAAACGCTGATTCTGTTCGTTCAGTGCCAGTCCCAGCGAAGCTTGTTCCACCCCTAGTTCTGCCATTCTGATACCTGTAGTGATGGCACCGCCGGCATAGATGGTTTGCTGTGCATCTACCACAAACTGATTGCCAAAATGGGGGGATGCCAGGTTCTGCCAATCGCTGAAATCGCGGTCGGCCATCAGTGCATTACCCATGTAGCTGGCGCTCAGTTGTGCATTTACGTCTGGCAGTTGCTGACTCTTAGCAGCCTTCAGTCCCTCTTGTGCAGCAGCTACCGTGGTTCTGCTGGCTTTGATACTCTTGTTGTTTGTGCTAATTAGCCTGAATAGCTCATCAATCCCCATCTTGCGAGTGTTCTGAGCCTCGGCTGATACTGTAAAGGCGATTGCTATCGCCGTCATCCAAAAAAACTTCTTTTTCATGTTATTTCTCAAATTCGCGTGCAAAGGTACGACGTTTTTTTGATACGTTTGCAAACAAAAATACGTCAGAATTTGTCAATTTGGGAAATAAATACTACTTTTGCAGCATGAATAGTGTATTTCTTGGGAAAATTACCCCTGCCACCATCGATAGTCAGGTGCATGTTATCGATCATGGTTCCATTCTGTATTCGCAGTCTGGTACAGCCCGTGTAAGCATCAATTTCGACAGTTGGCAGTTGCAGGGGCACGATGTTCTCATTTTCTTTCCTGGCGATGTGGTAAAATGGGAAGTGATGGACGATAACTTTAGTGCCTTTGTTATTCGTTATAGCCACGATATTCTACGTGCAGCCAGTTTAAATATCGAGCATGTGGTGTATGAGCAGTTGCGAGCTGATCGTCGCTGTGGTTATCGCGAGCTTATTGATGAGGTGGTTCATAGTATGTTTCGTATCTTCAATTTTTATTTTACACAAGAGCACTATAGCCTTACCGATCGTATAGTAACTTTGCACCTACAAGCTTTTTTCTTAGGTTTCTATGATTATCTGCAGGCCAACCCTCGTCATAATAACCAAGATAAGGGCACGCAGCGTACCGAGGAACTGTTTGGCAAGTTCATGCAACTGTTGGAGAATGATTTCAGGCAGGGACATGAGGTTAACTACTATGCCAATCGTATGTGTATCACCCGTAAATACTTAGGTGTTATTGTTAAGGGAAAGACCGGTTTTTCGCCTAAGCATATCATCGACGAATACCTGATGCTTCACCTGAAGCTTACTATGCGTACTTCAAAAGCCAGCCTTAAGCAGATTGCTGCCGATTACCATTTTGCCGACCAGAGTGCCTTAACCCGCTATTTCAAATCGCATGCAGGCCTATCGCCTCAGCAGTTCAGAGGTGAATCATAAGCCGAGCGCCAGGCCAAGCGCGACGCCAAAAAAACAAACAAAAAGTCGTTTTTGTTTTTTTAGCGCCAATAACTTGCAACTTTCAAATATCTTTCGTATATTTGCCCCAATTCTAATCGTTAGCATATTATTTATACTAAAACTAAAAGCTTATGAAAAAACTATTATTACTATTGTTGGCTATGGTTGCTTTTAGTGCAACGGCCGATGCGCAGGGCTTTCTGAAGAAGCTAAAGGATAAAGCCCTCGAAAAAGCAAAAGACAAGATTGAGAACAAGGTTGAGCGCACCGTTGATAAGGAGATGGATGCAGTGCTCGACGGTAAAAAGGGCCAGAAAAACTCGAAAGCTAAAAACCAGGCCGACGATGCCGAAGCGGTCGACGACACCCCCGATGCCGTAGGTCAGAACCAGAAGAGCGACTTTGTTCGTGGTAGCGTCATTCTGTTCCAAGACGACTTCGCTAACGAACAGATGGGTGAGTTCCCCTCAAAATGGGATGTCAGTGATGGTAGCTTGGAGACAGCCTCTATTAATGGTAAGAAGTATGCGCATAGTAATGCCCCCGACTCACGATTCTCGCCGCTGATGGAGAATATGAAGTCGTACCTGCCCGATGTGTTCACCCTCGAGTGGGATGAGTTCTTCTGTAAGGCTGGCGAAATCCCCGATTTCCCCGTCGAGTTCCAGTTCCTTGATGCAAGTGGCAACCAAACGGGCCATATCTATCTGCGCTATCGCCCAGGTAACCCCGATTGTTACGGCAACTATACCTTTAAGAAAGGTGGTGGTGTCGATCAGAATGTTGGTGGCAGTTTAGATTGGGATCATTTAGCAAAATTTACCAAGGTAGGTCAGTGGAACCACTTTGCCATTTCGTTCAACAAGCGCGCCTTTAAATTCTACCTCAACGGTAATCGCATCATCAATCTGCCTAATGTAGCTGCCCCCGCTCGTTTCGAGTTCATTATCCAGGACGAGAATCCCTATCGAGGTGTAGCTAATGTGGTGCTTGCCAAAGGTGCTGTTGAGCTCTATCAGCGTCAGGCTACCGATCTCTCTGCCGTTGAGAAAGCCATCGCCGAGACGGGTAAGTTCGTCACCAATAACATCCTGTTCGAGACGGGCAAGGCTACCCTGAAGCCCGAGTCGATGGAAGAGATTCAGAAGGTGGCCGACTATATGAAGAAGAACCCCAGTGTGCGTTTCGAGGTGCAGGGCCATACCGATAATCAGGGCTCCGATAAAATCAACGATCCCCTTTCGCAGCAGCGTGCCGAGGCCGTTGTAAAAGCCCTTGCTCAGTTAGGTTGCGACGAGTTCAACCTCCGTGCCGTAGGCAAAGGCAGTCACGAACCCGTAGCCGATAACAAGACCGATGCCGGTCGTGCCAAGAACCGCCGTGTAGAGTTTATTAAGAAATAACAAGTACCGATATGAAAAAACACTTAGTAATGCTGGCTGCCTTGCTCATGATGGGCACAGCAGGCGCCAATGCTCAGGGATTTCTGGGCAAACTAAAACAAAAGGCACAGCAAGCCGTTATCGGTAAAAAAGCAACTGCCGAGATAAGCGAGGCTGTGCAGGACGAGAGCGATGAGCCTGCCGACCCATCTAAGTTGGCTGTGGCCGCTGGCGACGATATCGTGCCTAAGCGTAAAACCCCTACAGTTACGTGGGATGGAACCTTTACCCCCTCATCGGCCTCGTCGGCTTCGGCTTTGATGGCCGAACTGCCACAGTTGCCATCGGCCGAGAAGATGGCCCGCAGCACCATGGAGGAGCGCGATGCCTATGCACTTAAGATAGCCCGCGTTGTGGCCCGTGCCGAGCAGTTGCAGGAGGGTGCCAACGGATGCTCCGATGCCGATATGGAAGCCCTGCGCCAAAAGTGGGAGCGCAAAGTGCAGGATATGTTTGGCCTTACCAAAGAGGAGATGGCTATCCTGAACGATGAGAACGCGCCCGACTCGAAGAAGGAGCCCATCCAGCAAAAAGTGATGGCTAAAATCATGGGTGGCAATGTTAACATGAGCGAGATGGAACGCTTTGAGAAGATGAGCGAGAAAGAGCAAGAGGCTTACATCAAGGCTCACCCCGATTTTGTACAGAAGATGCAGAAGATGGCCATGAATGCTGGCAACTTTAGCAAGCAGATGCAGCAAACTACAGGTGCCCTTACAGGCTATGAGGCTAAGGTGGGACAGCTGGCTCAAAACTTTGCTAAGGTGATTACGCGCGAGGCCAATCACGATTACAGTGCCATTGGCAAAAAGTACGATAGTAAGTTGCAGAAGCTTTACGAGCAGATATGTGGTATAGATGATGCAGCCAAGATTGATGCCCTTTATGATGAGGCTGATCAGCTGCTATACAACTATCGTTTAGAGGCTGCCAAGGAGTATCGCGCCTCGCTGCTGCGCCTGATTTCCGAGCACAAGAAGTTTGCTGCCGAATATACCCGCTTGTCGCGTGAGGTGGTTGCCAGTGGCGATCTGCCAGAATGTGCCATCGGTCGTGCCGACCTGAATAGCGTGATTGCCGTGGGCAACATCTTAGACCAGGCCTATAAGGATCTGCCCGAGCTGCAGGCATCGCCCGTTTGTCAGGAAACCGTCTACGAACTGCCAAAAGGCTGGACATTTGGTGCCTGGGAGTGCCGTGGCTACATTGGTGGCGTAAACGATTTTAAATCACCTGGTGGCAACTGGCCTTTGTTGGCCCAGAACGCTGAGGCTGGCGAGTATGCAGTAGTCGAGAATGGCAAGTTCCGCAAGATTAACGAGGATGAGCTGAAGGCCATTAATAAAAAGGCCGATGCCCGACTGAAGAAGGGCGCTAATTCAGGCACTAACCCACCTTATGGTGTTTATAAGAGTCGTAGTGGCAAGCGCGTTGTAGAGTACTCTAAAACGGGCGAGATTATCCTGAATGGTATGACTACCTACGCTCCAGCGGCCTTCACTGCTAACCCCGATCGTTTAGAGTGGATTATCTTCGATGAGGGTAAGATTGTAAAGTGTACTTACAAACTGTAAAATGGTAGGTTTGCGCTATCTCATACTGTGGTTGCTGCTCTTTATGGGCAGCACCACTGTTTTTTCCACACGTTATCAAAAAGTGTTTGGTAGCGATTGGACCTCGGCAGCACGTTATGTGGCCGATCACCACGCCGAGTGGCAGCAGGAGTTTGCGCCCTTTGGTGTGGATGCACGTTTGGCCGAGGCTATCGTGTTTCCAGAGCTTATCCGCTATTCCATGTGGCAGGACGAGATAGAGCGAGCCGCCGTTAATGGCCTTTATGTTACCAAAGGCAGCCAAGGTGCCGACTTCTCTATTGGTCGGTTCCAGATGAAACCCTCGTTTGCCGAGCAGGTAGAGCAGGCGTGGAACCGTTCTTCGTTATCCAAGCAATACGGCTTTGTGTTCAACCTGCAGCCCAACAACCAAGCCCGTCGCTCGCGCATTCGCCGACTCTCCACCATGCAAGGCCAGTGTCGTTATCTGGCCATTTTTATCTTGTTACAACAGCAGCGCCATCCCCAGTTGTCCCGTTTGTCGCACAAGGACCAGGTGCGATTCTTAGCCACCGCCTATAACCGCTCCTTTACCGCCTCCTATAGTCAGATACGCAAAATGCAGCACCACCGCCATTACCACACCGATGTTATCAAAACCCGTAGCACCCGCCTTTACTGCTATGCCGATATCGCGTATTACTATTTTTCCATTACATCAGCAGGATAGTATATCCTTGCATTTTCCGCGTTTTTGGGAGTTTCTTTTAAAAATAGGCCATAATGTATTTCGTGGTCCTTGGCGAAGGGAAGTCCCTTCGCTATTTTCTGTAATCGCGATATTTCCTCGCTTGCATCTATATGCTCCTGCCATTTACATTCGCCTATGAACAGATGCTTACCGTCAAACGATTCGGCTACTACATCAAGTTCTACAGGGATATATTCTCCTTTTTCTTCGTTATAATAGCTGCCCCACCAGCGAGATGCTAATTTATATAAAATGCCATCAACACCCTGCGAGCTGATATGGTTTCGGCATAGTTCTTCCCAAACCATACTAACATATTCGTTCTCCGTTTTTTTGAATACATCCAATACAGCCGCGCTATTATCCAACTCAATGAGTGAACGATATGGCAGTACATATCGATAGTGGAAACACAACAGTGGGTCGGATATGCGATACAACCCTTTTTTGCTCTTCTTTTCGCTCTCGCCAAATGGCACCTCTTTATTTATAAAGCCAAGTTCGCGCAGTCGGGACAACAGAGGAGTAATATCTGTTGCTTGTTTCTCGGCACGGGCAGCAATTTCGGATAGTTTATTTGCGCCATTGCCTATATATGATAATATAGAAGAGGCCTGTACTGTATCGCGCATTTCATCCTGCAGTAGGCGTGATGGCTCATCGTAAAGCGTTCCTTCGGATGTAAGCATTAGGTTTTCTATTGCTGCATGCAAGCTGTCATAGTTTTCGCGCAGTTCCCAGTATCTTGGCACACCGCCCCAAACAGCATACTCTCTAACAGCCTGTTCGGCATCACATCTTAGCGCCTGACCAACAAAAGTGGGGGCGATAGGTTTCATTTTCATTATTTCGTCGGCGCGACCATATAGAGGCTCTGTGCTATCGAGTACAAAACCTTGCATCATCTGTTGCGATGATCCACAGATTATCAAATCGTATTTCAGTTTTTTGTCGTCAATCAGTCTCTGCAGTATCGATGGCAGAGCAGGACAACTTTTAACAAGATATGGAAATTCATCCAAACAAACGGTTATGCGGTGGCTGATAGACCTGTTTAAACTTAGCAACAGCGATTCCCAGTTAGGATAGTTAGCCATGCTGAAGCCTTCGATACTCATGTCGATAAGTGACGAGAAGAGCTGACGCTGACTTGGCTCAGCGGTTTTATCAGCCAAGAAATAAATGTCGCCACGTTCAAAGTCCATCACCTTTTTTATCAGTGTCGACTTTCCAATTCGTCTACGTCCATAAACCACTATAAACTGAGGCTTCTCTCTCTTTAGAGCAGCCTGCAAGCGTGAAAATTCCTTCTGTCTGTCAACAAACTCCATATCTCTTGCAATTTATATCGTGCCGCAAATATACGGAGTTTAGGTTTTCCTACCAAATATTTTAGGCAAAATTAAGAATATAATTCTACTTTATAATAATTCTACTTTATATTTTTATATCTTGTCGAATAACTAAAATACCAAATGTTAGTTTGTTAGGTGGTTAGGTCATGGTACAAAAATAGAGCTCACAGACCATGCTGTGGGCTCTATCTCTTTTAATGGTTAATGGTTCGTGGTTGTTGTTCAACCTGCCACGCCGCTCGGCTATGCCGCTTGGCTTGTCCAAGAACTTGTGGCGCTTCGGGGCTAAGCCCCGATGCACGATGTCGCGCCAAGTGCTGTTACAATCGCCGTAGCAATGCTTGCAATCATCTGCACAATAAACTTCAATGTCTCTTTCTTGCTCATAACTCAATTTTTTAATTTTTACCTTTTTACCTTTTTACCTTTAAGATCGGGTGGGGCCTTAGCCCCAACCCTTAGTCTCCGTTAGGCCCGTCGTCGTAGCCACCGCCGCCAGTGTTTCCACCGGTATTTCCACCGGTATTGCCACCGGTATTGCCGCCCTGGCTGCTACCACCGCCGTTGGTGGTCTTCTCACCATCGCCGCTCAGCAGACTCTCGGCGTTCACAAACTCGGCCTTCTTCAGGAACTCACGACTCGAGATATTCATCTCCTGCTCAGGCATGAATCGGATATGGAGAGCCTTCAGGTTCTTACCCACATTAAACTCCTCCTTCTTGGGAGCGCCACCGGGCTCGTTCTCCAGGGTAGTGAAGAAGGTACCCAGACCGTCGATCTTCACTCGCTTGCTCTCCAGCAGCATCTCAACCAGACAGCTGCGGAACTTCTCCAACACACCAAACACTACATCCTGCGTATAAACGCTACCGTGCTCACTGATGTGCTTGGCCAGCTTGCGGGTGTTCAGGGTTTCAATACTCTTGCTGTGGGCGAACCACTTGCCAAATACCTGCGACTTGTTGTTCTTGTTCTGTCGCAACTCATAAAAAATCTTTGCCATAATCTAATTTTAATGATTTTCGCTCGGCTTTGCCGCTTGGCTCCGCCAAGAATGGTTAATACTCTTGTTACTTAATCTCTAGTGTGTCTCAATCCACGTGTGCACTTTGTTTCTTTTGACGATGCAAAGGTACAAATAAAAAAGTTACCCTCCAAACGTTTTTTGGACCTTGTTTTTGCGTGTAAATAAATCTTACTTTAAAATATGGCGCTCCATTACCAATCTTTAAGATAGTACCTTGCAATCAAAAAGAAAGTTCGGCAGATTTTGCAAAAATCTCGTTAACTATCTACCAGATTCTGCCGTACCGCTTAAAACACCCTGCTGGCGGCAAAGTGTCTTACCCTGAAAAACGTTGTTTTTTATTCAACGTTTTTCAGGGTAAAACACATTTTGTGCTCGGGGAGTTCACCAGGAGCAAGTATCCTGAAGTGTATAAAGCAGTTATTGCTTATAGGCGGCGAGCTTGTTTAGGCAGAACTGGCGGAAATCGGCCCAATGGTAGTAGGGGGCGCAGTCGGTGGAGATGGGGAGGGTTGCTTCGACCTCATTAAGGAGTACTTTTACCAGCACATCCTTATCCTTGGGGCTGCTGCGGTAGAAGACGAACTGCAGGTTGCTGGCCATAGGGAACACACTGCTGCACCACCAGCCATGGGTTTCGAGTTCGTCGAGGTTGTCTGTCGAAAAATCAAAGCCGTTAACACCTATCAGACATACCAAGGGCAGCAACACTGTTTCGTGACCAAAACGCAATTGTGCGCCAGGATCGGGTAGTTTGATGCAGCTGTCGGCATCTGCGATCATCTGTTTAAGCAGATAGCGTTGCGTGTAGGGCTGTTTGCCGCCGTTAAGTTTGCAGGCACCATGCTGCAGATACCAATAGGCATTGTCAACCTGCCACATACGGTAAAGGTCGTTGGTGTTAAACAAACCTATCAGATTGGTGTTGCGATTGAAGTTTGTGTTTAACTGAAACAATCCCATCTTCATCAGATAGTAGCTGAAGTCCTCTTGATTTACAAATTCCTCGACGATATCTGGATTCTTGAATACCAGTTCCATGAGGCGGGCGTTGCCCATGCGGGTGGCAGTGTAGGCGTCGAAGGCTTTCTGAGCTTCGGGCGTCATGAAATTAGGGCGTAGCTGGCGATCCTGATAGTTCATATACCACTGGGTGCGCTTTGAAGCTTGCATGGTGATATGTAACTGTGGACATACTTGCAGCATCTCCATGGCTGCCGATCCCATCGACTCGATGCAGCGTGGTACGATGGTGCTGATACAGGTGACGTTGGCCCCGGGATGGAGTACCTCTGGGAAACGCTCAACCATACGTCTGCCGATGCTCTGCATCTGACGTTTGCCATATCCGGTAAGTTCGCCCCAACGGCCTTCGGTATCGCGCATAATCGAGTTCATGTGGCGCAGAACCTGTCGTCCGGTAGGCGTAAGTTCGTCTAAGCTGTCGGCATGCAGCATCATAAAGTAGGGTGTGTCGTATCCGCTTCGGTTGCTGATGTAACGCGAACCGTGTCGCCCATAATGCGAGATGTAGAATGGTTTCTTACCAGCGGGAGCGGGCGTAAGTTTGGCTGTGATGCTATCGGGATAGACATCGTAATTGCACGAGGCGTAGCCTGGATGCTGCTTAATGATATCGATAACGCCTTGAGCTACCGACGAACTGCAGGTGCATACGACCAGCACCGATAGGAGAATGAATCTTGCTTTGATGTTCATAAGTTTCGTCCTTTCTTGAAGCTGAATCTTCGGTTTTCGTAACGGTAGAGTTTGCGCAGATAGTAGCGCTTAACATCTTTCCAGTGGTAGTAGGGGGCACAATCGGTTTTGATGGGCAGGCGCGCTTCGTGACCGTTGAGCAGCACTTTTACTAATACGTCGGGATCGTCGTGATTGGCACGGTAGTGAATCATAATGATGCTACCACCTAAGGGTGCTATGCGGTAGTTTGCCCAGCCATAGGCCTCGAGTGAATCGAGATTGTCGGTGTGCAAGCCGCAGTTGTCGAGCTCCATCAGACAGGCCATCGACAAGATAACACTCTCACGGGTGTAGCGCAGATGCATCAGTGGGGTGTCGCGCTTAAGCACACTGTCGCCCATGTGTATCATGTTACGAAGTGTGGCCCGCTGTAAGTAGGCCTGATAGCCACCGTTAAGGGTGTATCCACCGTAGTTGATATAGTGCCAGGCGTTTTGCTTTCGCCAGTGTTGGTGAATCTCTTCGGGTGTGAAGATATCCCAGAGGGTGAATTTCTTGCCTACGTCGGCATGCTGCACATTACCTGCCAGGATGAACAGCTGGCGGGCCAGCTTGGGCACATCGATATTTGAAACTACGTAATATGGATCGTTGAAGAGTGTCTGCATCAAACGGTTGTCGCTTGAGTTGAGCGATACAAAACGGTTGTAATGTACTTTGGTTGCCGAGTCGGTGCGTTGCGAAGTAAGTAAAACGTCTGTAGGATCCATGAATCGATGCTCTTGCAGCGATGCTTTGCTTCGTGCCACGATGGGCTGGCGCATGGACGAGAGTTGCAAGAGTCCCTCCTGCATGGTCATGATGCATCTGTTTTCGACGATACTACGCACACTGTAGTATCCATCTGAGGTGAACATGGCTGGAAAGCGCTCGATGAGTTGCTTGACCATGTCGCGCGACTGCTGGGCCCCGATAGAGGTGAGTTCTCCATCGCGTTCCTGTGCATCCTGACATAACAGTTGCACACGGCGCAGTACGCTTTTACCTAACTTGGTGAGCTTGCCTAAGCTATCGGCTTTGGTAAGGATGGCGTAGGTTTCGGTATAGTAATCCTTTTTATCAAGGTAATACGAACCCGGGCAGCCATAGTGGTTGATGTAGAATGGCTTTTTGCCTGCTGGGGCAGGGGTGTCTTTAGGCATCTTGCCTATGGGCAGAGCATAGAACATGCCGGCCGCACGGTTGACATCGGTTTGCAAATCCTTTTCCACCGATTGCGCCTTGAGGCTGGTAAAAACCGCTGTTATAGAAATTATGAATATGAATAGCCGTTTCATTATTTAGGGCTTTTTAGGAACTTCGGCTGCAAATTTACTGATTTTTTGTCAATAAACCAAACGGCAAGGCAAAAATTGCGTAAATATGCAACTATTTTTGTACCTTTGCAGCCGTATGGAAAAGAAAAAGGTATATAAAGATTTGTTTGTAGATTTCGATGATACGCTCTACGATACGCATGGCAATTCGGAGATAGCTATACGCGAAACGTTCGAATACTATCAGTTGGGACGCTTTTTTGATGATCCTCAGGTGTTTTACGATGCTTACTGGGAAGCGAATATCGACCTTTGGGGGCGCTATTCGCAAGGGGAGATCACACGCGATTACTTGATTGTGGAGCGATTCCACCGACCACTGAGTGTGGGGATGGGCGATGCTGCTACCGAGGCATACTGCCTGGCGATGAGCGATAAGTTTTTGGAGTACTGTAGCAATAAACCTGGTACGGTGAATGGTGCACACGAGTTGATGCAATACTTGCGCGAAAAGGGCTACCGTATGCACATGACGAGCAACGGATTCCACGAGGTGCAGTACAAAAAACTGGCTGCCTGCGGTTTGCGCGACTATTTTGATACTATTGTGCTGAGTGAGGATGCAGGGGTGAACAAACCATCGGCGGCTTATTTTGCATATGCTTTTGAGCAGACGGGAGCTAAGCCTGAGACAACACTGATGATAGGTGATAACATGCTGACAGATATAAAGGGGGCGCTGGCAGTTGGTATGGATGCACTGCTGTTTAACCGTTGGGGATATGACATAAAAAGTGGAGACCCTGAGGTCCCCACTTACGTAGTATCTGATTTACTTGATATCAAACAGATTCTCTAAAGATTACTTGGCCTACGCCACAGAACGTGTTTCGCGGATAACGGTAATTAGAAACTGAAGTTACGCCATGCGTTTGCAATCTTGTCGGATGTATTTGTTGTTGGAGTTTGCTTTTTGTGCATCTTCAACTCTCTTGCCTGGTTTGATACATTATCTTTAATGTGGTCAGACAACTCGCCGAACGAGATAACACCATTTGTCTTCTGCAGTGCATCAAGTAGGTAGTAAGTGAACAGTCCGTGTCCCTGCTCGGGATAGCCCTGAGCAGTCTCATTGCCCTGAGCTGCTGAGAATACTACTAGCGAGCCACCACCAAGTTCGGTGTCCTCGGCATCAATTTCTACAGCACGCAAGCCCTCGGTTACACCCTCGTTCGAACGGTTAACACCGCTAAAGCAGGCATCCAGGAATATCGTAGTTTGGTTAAACTCCAACTCGCCTAACTTGGCATAAAACTCGTCAAGGGCAATACCACGCTTAGGGTTAGTACCTCTTACATCAGTTGGCAGTATGTATGCCTTGTTCTTATTCTTTACAT
Organism: Xylanibacter ruminicola; assembly: GCA_015060625.1. Taxonomy (GTDB): domain Bacteria; phylum Bacteroidota; class Bacteroidia; order Bacteroidales; family Bacteroidaceae; genus Prevotella; species Prevotella ruminicola_D. The sequence goes on from SUYC01000015.1 coordinate 43,546, forward strand.
CGGGCACACCATGACCAGCGTAGTAAACTATCAGCTTCTTCTCGTCGCGGTTGTTAATCGACTTTACCCAATCCTCCAGCTCTTCCTCCATAATCATCTGCTTGGTAGCGTCCTCGGCAATGTGTATGTTACCTGCTGGAATGCCCAGCACCTTTTTGCAGTAATCGCCAAACACGCGGGCATCGTGGATAGCATAAGGCACATCCGATGCAAATCGGTAGTTCTGGTTACCAATAATAAGTGCATATGTATTATTGCGTGTAATACTGCTTGTTACCTCAAGTTTATCTACGCTCGATGTCTGATAATCATAGTCGATTTCCTGAATACGATTCTTGGTAATTTTTTCTACCGCAGCACTCGATAAGCCGTACTCATGGCTATTATCAGGATTAATGTAAGCTGGCAAACGAATAATCTCTCCGCTATACATTGCGTGGCGCACCTTATTATTAATATTAACTTCGCTTGCAAAGGCGTGGTGTCCGATAATAGCGGTAGGGCTCATCTCGATTGATTTCAGATTGTCGCACGAAACAAATGCCTGATCGCCCACACGGCACTGGTCGGGGATGGTTACTGATGCCAGCGAATTACAGTTAGCAAAAGCAATCGTCTCAATCAGGCGCACCTGTACAGGCAGCGAAATGTTGCGTAGGCGTGAGCAGTTAAGAAATGCCCCCCAACCTATTTCTACCAAGTCGGTACCTGTAAATACTACCTCCTGCAGGTTCTGGCAGTTAGCAAATGCGCACGAGCCAATTCTGGTAACACCTTTTTGTATCTCAACTTTTCTTACATCCAGCCTGGCCTTTGTCCATGGGGCTAACTGTTTCTCCATATTATACTCGCGGATAGCTACTGGCTGACCTTTGTCGTTATCGTTAGATATAACCAATGTGTATCCGTCAAATGTCCACTTTGTATCGGTACCGCAATAACCTTCGGTTTTATATATCTGTGCGTTTACATACGGTACGCACGTCAAAGCCATCATGGCAATAATAAATAATCTTTTCATAACTGTTTAACTTTAAAAATTTGTTTTTATAACAACTCTTTATTTTAGCCCTTACACATCATGTTACATTCTGATTTGCAGACTTATACGATTAGTAGCCGATGAAAACTCGTACTCATTCTTACCAAAGTCTTTGGTGTTCATGGCCTTATACTTGATGGTGCTCGAACGATGCTCGAAACCAATACCGATGGCTTTCCACGAGATGTTGAAACCAAAGCTCTGCATCATGCCGTGTCCCCAAACCATCTTCAGGTTGCTCTCCATGGCCTGGAAGTCTTCACCGCTTTGGTTCTCGTCAAGCTTCTTGTCGTTTGGCGAATAAATCATCGAAATATTATATCCGATGTGATAGAATACGTTAAACTTAATGTAGTGCAAACCGTTGCCGCTAAGCAAGTTAAATGGTGCAAGGGTTAACGATGGGCCAAGTGTCATGCCATAGTTAACCTCGTACTTCTCCATGTTCCAAGGCAGATTATAGTATTCGATGCCATCCGCGTTTTTGGGTTGCTTAATACTACTGTTATACTTGTAGGTGCCGTTTCCTATCGCCTCGAAATGGTTTACATTCAGGTCGATACCCGTGTAGTCGATATTAAACAGTGCTACATTACTGATAGGCTTTTTGTGCAGGCGATAGCTACGTCCATACTGAATAGAGGCTCCCCAGTTTGATTTTAATTCGCCAACAAGGCCGTTGTCCAATCCATTACGATAGTTGCCCTTTGGTGAAAGTTTTGTAGTGTTGTACGAGAAGTTGAAATAACCTCTTCTTCCCCACACATCAGCAAAATGCTGCTCGGTAACATTTCGGTTAGTTACTTGTTGTTGTACCTTAATAATGTCTTGGATTGTGGTAATGTCGGTCGAATCCTCAGTCCAATCAATTACAACTTTGTTGTCATCGTTTTCTACTTGAGCAAAAACCGCAGTAGAAAGCAGACAGGTCAAGATAAAAATTATTCTTCTCTTCATAACATTACGTTTTTAGATTAATAAATAATATTGTTCGTTTTATTGGTCGGCTCCTGTTTTTCTTATTTTCAGCCATCGTTTGTCTACAACCATATCGCTGTCGGCCCTTTGACAACTCAATAGCCACTTTTGGAAGTCGTGTGTACTCAGTGAATTAGGATGTCTGGCGTCGCCGGTAATATCGTTACACTTGGTAAATGGATGAGGCGAGAATATTATTACAAACTGGTTGTCTTCCATCGGATGATTTGTTTTTAGCCTGTACTGCACCGTTTCAGGGTCTATCTCGCGATTGAAGAATGTGTACACTGTACCTCGTTTGATACGGAAACGACCCGTTGGATCCTTTTTATAGGGCAGCAAACAAGCGGTTTCGTCGTCGCCTGTAATCAGATATATGGCTAAATAGCCATCAGCAGGCGAACGGAAATTTAAAAATACGCGTTCGCCGTTAATAAACCTATTAGACTCTTGCATCTTGCCGTCTACCTCTTTCATTATCTTCCATTTCAAGTCGGCCTTAGCCTGTATTATTTCTCTAGCTGTGCCCCATACCTCGGCCTTGAATATCAGTTTGTTGTCTGTATATTCAACATTAAACTCAGTAGGCTTTGTTTCTCCCAACCATACGCCTTTTGCCATCGCAACAGTATTCTCCCAGAAGAACGTACTGGTTGCCTCGCCATTAGTTTCTACATTCGTATCAATAACGTCAGATGTTATCAACTCACCAAATTCGCCCTTGATAGCTTCGGCTTTTGCCAGTTCTATGCACTTGAGCTTGGCCTCTTTAAAGGTTACATTATCGTTTGTGCTCACCTCGTAGTTGTATACGCCATGTACCGCAACCGTTTTTTGGGCAAAAGCACTTGGCTGTAGGTTTGCACACATCAATATAAATACCGATAATAATTTAAATTTCATACATGTATTGTTTTTATTGTTTTACAATCAGATATATGTTAACTTCGGTTTCGCCATTGGCATTCTGTCGGCATAGAATCAGGTCGGGTTCCAGTTTCCCTATGCGCTGGTTTACTTTTTGCTCGTATGTAGAGTCAAAGTCAACATTGCTTTTCACTTCCTTGTCGGATGTTTCATTGGCAATTTTTATATTTACATCGCTCGACATATTTGATTTTAACATCGAAGCATATTGCGATTTCAGATTGTGCTGCGCTTTCTTCATAGCAACTTTTTCATCTTTGGCCACACCTCTTCCTATCAACGTTTGTGCTTCCTGGCTATTGGCCAACTGCTGATAATAGCTGGTAAGTGCATCTTCTAACTTTTGTGCTTTACCAAACACCTGCCATCCCTCGGTTTTCATTTGTTTGCATATTTTTTTGCACTCTTTCATTACATCCTTGTTCTTATTGTCAGCAAGGCATGTATTCGAGGTCCCGATTAGTACAAAACCGAGTAGCAATAGTATAGGTATAAGATTGAATATTCTTTTTGTCATAGGTAAGTGATGTTATTTATTTAACAAATGTTGGTATTCCAATTGCAAAGTTAAAAATATTTTGCGTAATATCCAAACTTTTTTTAAAAAAAATAAATATCACCCTCAGGCTTTCTGCATTAAGGCCTATATTATTCAGTGAGTACATCGGGAATGTAGGTTACTTCAATGCCGTCTTTTACAAAGATGGGAAGTTCTTCGTCGTTGTTCACGTACTCAATCGAGAGTGTAATGTCACGCGGCCCCAGTTGTTTGCCATCAACCTCAAATATGCTCTTGTCAAGAATCACCGTGTTGCCATTTTTGCTCTTCAGTTTCTTGGTAAGCATGGTGTCGCCATACTTATACGTGGCTTGGAAGTAACACTTGTCGTTCAGCTCTACATCGGCAGGAAGCTCTATGGTGTCAAGCAGGTCGTACTGACTATCGAACACGCTTCCCAATTTCTCGTAAATGGTTTTGGGGGTGTCGCTGGTGTCCATAAAGTCGTTGGTCGACAAGCGCTTGCTGCTAATGAGTGCTTCCATTCCCGTTTTGCGCATATACTGCTTGCCAAGCATCAGCATCTGCTTCTTGGTGGTTAGATTAAACACTTTAACGGCCTGTTTGTCTTTCTGCCATTTGATGGTGTTCACATCGGTAAAGGTGTCGCCCACTTTTACGTGTTTCCCATTATTATAGGTAAGTGTGGCGTCGTTAATAAACAGCACCTTGTAATTGCCTGCGCTGGCGTGGCTGAACCACAGGCCCAAGCAACTGAGTAAAAGTAGTTTTTTCATTTCGCTTTATTTTTATAGATGTTGATTTTCTGCATGAATGTGTCGTAAAGAGAGTAAACAGTAGTAGGCACCCACATATTGAAGGCGATGTCGAACCAACTGGTTACTAGAGCGATAATCAGGAATACTGTTGCCGTACTAGTAAATGATAAAACGATACTGAGCCAAGGGTTCGAGCATAAGGATGAGAACGAATGGCCCGAAAGGTAGAACAAACCTATGATGATATAGAGGATAAATAGTATGCCCATGTAGGTCCAGTTAACTAGGTGGGCGCCTTGTGATAGGGCGATATAACCATTAAATAGAATGGATGAGCCTGGCTGCGCTCCCATGAATGTACTGTGTATGTCGCTGTTAAAATCGCCGATAACAACAAGTTTGTCGTTGATCTGTTCGCTGACAGGTAATACCTCGTCAAGGTCAAGCATGTCGGCACTCAGATAAATGTAGTTACGCTCGCGAACCTGACTCTCCTCGTCCAGTAGGCTGCCTGTAATACGGATAGGTAATAACAGGGTGACGCTGTTTTGGCAAATTCGGCCTTTGTCCGTGTACCATAATCCGCCCCAATGTTTCTCGATGGTCGATCCAAAGCGGTCCTGGTAAATCTTGAGTGCTACCGATTCGTCCTCGTTGTGGATGTATTGGTAACGCGAGAATGAACTGGCCTGCCACGTGGTGGCATAGTCGGCATTCGATGCCTTCTGGTAGAGCGAACTGTCGCACATGTTCACCCCTTTGTGCTTAGGGATAACAATGCGATCCATCGAAGTGATGGTGCTGAATAGCGCCGAGTCGTATTCGGTAACCATTCCCTCTTCAAAGAATACGTCCATAAATATGTAGCGGTAGTTGTTGGCCGCCTTAGCTTTTGTAAGGAACTGTAACAGGCGCTCGCGATCAGTAATAACCGTATTGCCTACCGGTACTTCGTTCTCCTCGTAGGGTATCAGCATCTTGTCGTAATGTACGTTAATAAAAAGTATGCTGTCGGGCACATTGCCTATCTGCATGCCCAGAAATTTCTTGTAGTCGTAAATCTTTTTAAGGGCACCTGTTTCACCAGGTAATGGGTAACCAGTATTACCCATTACGTAGGTGAAGATAATGATAATGGTACTTGTCAGCACAGAGAGAGTTATTAGTTTCTTTTGCTGAAAAATCCACGATCGAATATGGTTCCAGATGACCTTCATCGACTTAACGTTGTAATAGTATAACCTTGGCCTTTGAGTTGTCCATTTTACTCATGGTTTTACCTACGTTGGCATTGTAGAAGGTGGGGTCGGCTACAGTAAACTTTCGACCGTTAACCATGATGTAATCGCCTGCAACATCCTCGTTAAAGCAAACAGCAGTGTATAGGTGACCAGGGTAGTAGACTAACACGATATCGAGACCCAATAGGTCGCGCACCAAATGCGAGAAGAGGATAGAACGGTCCTCGCAGTCACAGAATGGATAGAATAGACTCTCTTCGGCAAAGAAGGCGCGATCGTGCCCCCATACTTTGTCGTCGTAGCCATACGTTAGTCCCATTTGTATCCAGTTAAGCAGCAAGTTGGCTGCCTGGACTTTGGGTAGTGAGCCTATCTGTTGGCGTAACTGTGGGTAAACCTTGTCCTTTATCTCCGAGGCTACAGGAGCATTGGCGTAATATGCCCAGCGGGTCATCACGTCTTTGCCATCGTACGATGTGGGGTAGTCGGTATAAAAGTCCATTAGGTTCTTATTCATCTGCATGTCGGCCTTCACGTTCACGAATCGCGAGATAACAGTACGGCTCTCTGATAGATTCTTGGCTAGTTCAGGCAGCTCAGGCACACTCAAACTCATCATCTGTTCGCCAGGATAGGCCGCATCGCACACCGTCAGGTTCTTGGCCTTGCTGCCATCCATCAGGAAAAACAACTTGCCATCGGCAATAAGATATCCGCGTCTGTATGGGAACCCGTCCATACGCAACATAATGTGCAACTTGCTATCGTCTTCGAGAGCGAAACGCATCTGATACCCCGACTGGTTGAGTAGTACGCCCTGTAGGAAGATGGCTTCGTTAGTACCTTTGCCGCAAGCCTGTTCCGAGATGGTCTGCAGCATCATATAATAAGCCCAGTCGCACAACTTGTACTGCTCGCGTAGCTTTAAGCAGTCGTGAACCAGGTTGGCATAGCCTTTGGCGGTGAGTTCGATGAAGGCTTCCGATATCGATTTTTTATCAGTACCTTTTAGCTTAAACTGCTTGGCATTACCCCATCGTACTTCCATAGGCGTGCCGTAGAATTGGAAACTGTTAGTCGTCAGCGCCTCCTTGTTCTCAACGATTGGCTGCTGAGGCTTAGGTTGAGGCTTGGTCTCGATAACCACAGGTACAACCTCGGCTTCGATGGCCTTGCTCTGCTTTTCCTCCTGCTTCTTTTTCTGCTCGGCTAACAAGCGTGCCTGCTCTTCCTGCTGCTTTTTCTTTTCGGCCAGTTGTCGGGCTTGTTCCTCCTGCTGCTTCTTTTTCTCGGCTAACAAGCGTGCCTGCTCTTCCTGCTTCTTTTTCTTTTCGGCCAGCAGTCGGGCTTGTTCCTCCTGCTGCTTCTTTTTCTCGGCTAACAGGCGTGCCTTCTCCTCCTGTTGTTTCTTTTTTTCAGCCAGCAGGCGGGCTTTTTCTTCCTGCTTGCGCTGTTTCTCGGCCAGCAGTCGTGCCTGCTCCTCCTGCTTTCTCTTTTCAGCGGCTATGCGCGCTTGCTCTTCTTCCTGTTTTTTCTTCTCAGCGGCTATGCGTGCCAGTTCCTCTTCCTGAGCTTTCTTTTCGGCAGCCAGTCGTGCTTGCTCTTCTTCGCGTACACGTTTTTCTTCGGCTATCTGGCGCGCACGTTCTTCCTCCTGCTTGCGCTTCTCCTCAAGTTGGCGTGCTTTTTCTTCCTGTTTTTTCTGCTTCTCTTCTAACAGTCGTGCCTGCTCTTCTTGTTTGCGCTGCTTCTCTTCCAGCAATTTCTGCTGGCGTTCCTGTTCCTTTTGTTTAGCTAAGGCTTGTTTTTCCTGCTCTTCTTGTTTCTTCTTCTCAGCCAACAACTTGGCCAGTTCAGCCTTCTTCTGCTGCTTCTCTAACTCCTTCTGCTGTTCCTCCTGTTGCTTCTTCAGGTCGGCCAAACGTTTCAGTTCTGCCTCTTGCTTCTTCTTTTCAGCCAAAAGTTTTGCCTGCTCCTCTTGCTGAGCTTTTTTCTCGGCAGCTATGCGGGCTTTCTCGGCTTCCTGAGCTTTCTTCTCGGCAACTAATTTTGCCTGCTCCTCCTCGCGGGCCTTCTTCTCGGCAGCCAGTTGGGCTTGTTTTTCTTCCTCTAGTTTTTTCTTTTCAGCTAGGCGTGCTTGTTTTTCCTCCTGCTTTTTCTTTTCGGCAGCTATGCGGGCCTCTTCCTGTTCCTGCTTTTTCTTCTCGGCAGCTATGCGAGCCAGCTCTTCCTCGTGTTTCTTCTTTTCCGCGGCTATACGAGCCTGCTCCTCATCCTGCGCTTTCTTTTCAGCAGCTAATCGTGCCTGTTCTTCTTCCTGCGCTTTCTTCTCAGCAGCTATACGGGCTTGCTCCTCTTCCTGTGCTTTCTTTTCTGCAACTAATCGGGCTTGCTCTTCTTCCTGCGCTTTCTTTTCAGCAGCTAATCGGGCTTGTTCCTCTTCCTGCATCTTTTTTTCAGCAGCTAATCGGACCTGTTCCTCTTCGCGTTTTTTCTGTTCTTCGGCCAGCTTTTTTTCAGCCTCCTCGCGTTTCAGTTGCTCAAGATACAGTTCATCGGTCATCTTGTCATATTCGATTGGCTTAATGTCGTCTTCCTTCGGACGGTCTACGGCGTCTTCGATGGGGTAGTCCTTCCAGGCCTTCTCCATAAATGCGGCGTAGCTTTTGTTTACGCTGTCGCGGAATGCCTCGTACTTTCTATTGGCGTCGTTTACGAAGTCATCGTAGTTCATCTTTTGCTTATTCTGAACTTGCTGTCTCAGACTGCCTTTTGGGCGTTGAGGTCTCTGACTCTGTGCATGGGCTACGCCTATGAGCAGAATCGTACATAGGAAAGTGAGCGATAGCTTTTTCATATTATTATAATCTTAGTTGTTTTCTATTCTGATAGGGATGCGTTCTACTTGCATCTGTTCGTCCTTCTGTTGATATTTAGTGAGCCAAGCGTTGAATTCCTTGTAACTCAAAGAACTTGGGATAATTAAGTCGTCAGAAAGTTGCTTCTGTCCAGTAGTTGAACTTATTTTTGCATAGTTATTAGGCGAGAAGATTACGTACAGGTTATTATATTCTTCGGTGTTCCCTTCGGAACATGTCAGAACAAGTTCGTCAACCTCTCCGTCTTCAGGGTTGGCTTTAGCTGCCGAGAACAGATAGTACTCCTTGTCGTGTATAACGGCGAACGAGCCCTTGCCAGAACTTTGGTAGGGCAGTATACTAAAAACCTGATTGCTGAGGATGTCGAACAGAAATACCGTAAGATATCCATCTACGGGCGACTTGAAATAAAGAAAGAAGTCTTCACCATTCTTAAAGGTGTCTGATGAAAGTTTCTTGTCAGGCTGTACACGCAGCGGTTTAGCCTCGAACTCCACGCCAGCAGTAACCAATTCTCTTATTTTACCTTTAACAGTAACCTTTAGCAGGTCTCTGCCTTCGTCAAGTATGCGCTCAAATTTCGGTTCGACTACGTCACCCAACCATACGCCTCTCACCTGACCACTTGTCATGGAATGGAAGGATGTTTTCGACTGTCCGCTATCATTGTTCATGATAACCACGTCATTTTGAGTTACGGTTGTACCAAACTCCTTCTCTATGGCCGCATTCTGGGCTTTTACAAGCGCAACCTGGCAAGCCTGGACATATGAAACATTTGAGGGTATCTCATATAGATAGGTATCCTCTACCGTTTTTACTTTACCCTTTTCCTGAGCACTGATACCCAGTGCCCAGGAGAATATGGTGATCAGTATGAGCAATCGTTTCATTCGTTCTTAGCCTTAACTTTTTCTACATCTTTAAGCAGATTGTCTCGGCGGGCCTGCTGGATAGCAGCCTTTGCGAGTTTACTAACAGTTTCGGACGAGATGGCACAGCGAATCAGTACTTCAGTGTTGCCGTTTGGCAGCTTGCGCCAACACTCCATCAGTGTCTTGGGGCGAGAAAGTTGCTGGTCGATACTACGGCCCTGTTGGGCAACGATAGTCTTAGCAATTGACTCTGCTTCGTCGGCGCCATACTGCTCGTTGGCCAGATCTTGTTCGATAGTGGATGTCATATCTGTTCTAAGTTTTGTAGCGATTTCTCCCTTGGCCACAGTCAGTGCCTGAGTCCTTGCTGCATCGTATATTGTGCCAGTGCTGCGGCCTTCGCCAACAATCCAAACATCATAACCCATAGCATCAACCTCTGATTGAGTCGAAAATGCTTTAGTCAACTGGGTCTGCAGTGGTAGTTGGCCTGGGTTAACTTTCCAACCTTCACTTTTGAATTCCTTTAGTTGCTTCTTCAATAATTTCTGGTTAGCTTTACTCAGTTCCTGAGCATTTACACTTGCCGATACGGCAAACATCATAAATAGAGCTGCAAAAAATTTGATAGCTTTCATAATAAAAATGTTTTAAGTTGTTAATAATAGAATATATTCGCGTAATAATTATTTTAGGTTAGAATAGTAACTACTCCGTCGCAAAAGTAGGAAAAATATGTGAAACGTCCAAATGTTTTGCTTATTTTTTTTGTATTTTGTTTGGATGATATGAAAAAAGTGCTTATCTTTGCAGCGATTCAAACCCCAAAACTATAAAGAAGTATGAAACGATTGATACTGTTTGCAATTGTACTAACTGCGTTTGCCCATATATCATGGGCGCAGAAAGATGTGGATACGTATATAGCAGTGAATGAATGCGAAGACCCCAATACCTTTGCAGTGATTATATCCAACGAACATTATAAACACGAGGCCAGTGTGCCTTTTGCTTTGAATGATGGCGCTATTTTTAAACGCTACCTGATGAAGACATTGGGTGTGCCAGAGCAGAATATAAAATATGTGGCCGATGCTTCGTTGAATGATATGAACTACAACTTGGCATGGTTGGAGAAGATTATCAATGTAAAAAAACAAACAGCACGTGCTATTGTATATTATAGTGGTCATGGTATGCCCGACGAAGACAGTAAAAAAGCTTACCTGCTTCCTGTTGATGGTTATAGCACTGAACCAACGAGCGGTCTGTCAACCGAGGTGCTTTACAAACGATTGAGCGCTATGCCTGCCAAGCAAACGCTGGTGTTCTTGGATGCATGTTTTAGTGGCTCTAAGCGCGAAGGTGATATGATGAAGTCGGCACGTGGTGTGGCAATCAAGGCTAAAAGTGCACCTGTATCGGGCAATATGGTAGTGTTCTCGGCCGCCCAAGGCAATGAGACTGCCTATCCGCACAAATCAAAAGAGCACGGCTTGTTTACCTATTTCCTGCTTGAGAAACTGCAGGCGAGTTGTGGTGCCGTATCATTGGGCGAATTGAGTGACTATGTAACAAAGAACGTGGCCGAGACCTCGATTGTGGTTAACGAGAAAAGTCAGACACCTACAGTAACGGCTCCCGTTGGTTCTAACGATTGGCGAAACTGGATGATGGCTGAGACTGCAGCTACAAAGTTTGAGAATCTGCCTAAGATTCAGCATTCTGTATCATCTGACAGTCAGAGTGGACAGATAGCTGCCCCCAAACCGCAGCATAAGGCTGGTGGTGTTTCGGTTCTAAAACGAAGAGTGGCAACATCGAATGAGTAACAATCTAATTATTTAATTTAAATTTTTAATACAATGAAAAAGTTATTTGTAATGGCAGCTATGCTGCTGAGTGTAGCAGGAGCGGTTGCACAAGATGCCAAGCAAATGGTATTAGTAGAGCAGTTCGTAAACAAGAGTAGCTCAAAAGATCTGGTAGCTAATGCATTACAACAGGCCATTGTTTCAGGTTTGGTAGGTACAGGTCGATTGAATGTGGTAGATGCTGGCACAATGGTTGATTTGCCTACTGTAAAGAACGATCGTTTGGTTTATCTGGGCGATAATGGTATTGGTTGGATGGTAGAGGGTATTCTTAATACTGTAAGTACCGCCAAGAAATCGATGACCACTAGTGGAAAAACCACTTATTATTATGAGGGAAATGTTAACTATACACTCACCTTGATTAATACCGAGACAGGACTTACTACTATTTCGGAAACTTATACAGACAGTAGTACTGGCGATTCTGAGACAGAGGCTGTTACGGAGGCCATCAATGGTGCAAAGAAACGTATGAACCGCTTTGTTCAGAATCACTTCAAGGTAGAGGCCACCATCAAAGCGCTTGATGAGGTTGATGGCAAGAAGGGCGTTAAGACTTGCTATATAAGCATAGGTAGTGATATGGGTGTAGAAAACGGACAGATTTTCGAAGTTTTCGCACAGATTCAGGTTGCTGGTGAAAGTGTTGATCGTAAGATCGGCGAAATTAAAGTCATTGAGGTTGTAAGTGGCACCATGTCGCGTTGCTCAACCAAGAGCGGGGGCCCTGAAATCAAGGATGCTTTTGATAAACAGCAGAAGCTAACCGTTCGTAGTCGCGCCAAGAAGACGATAAGTTTGCCAGGTATAAGTTTTTAATTTAGAGTCGAGCAAGTTCAACTCTGATATGAATGAAGCGGGACGTGATGTCCCGCTTTTTTCGCTTATAGGCGGCGAGCTTGGTTAGGCAGAACTGGCGGAAGTCGGCCCAATGGTAGTAGGGGGCGCAATCGGTGGGGATTGGCAGGGTGGCCTCTACCTCGTTAAGCAGTACTTTTACCAGCACGTCCTTATCCTTGGGATTGCTGCGGTAGAAGACGAACTGCAGGTTGCTGGCCATAGGGAACACACAGCTGCACCACCAGTCATGGGTTTCGAGTTCGTCGAGGTTGTCTGTCGAAAAATCAAAGCCGTTAACACCTATCAGACATACCAAGGGCAGCACAATTTTTTTGTGAAATAGCAAAATCGTTGCTACATTTTTTCTACCTGATGTATAAGATAAAAAATGGAGACCCTGAGGTCCCCACTTACGTAGTATCTGATTTACTTGATATCAAACAGATTCTCTAAAGATTACTTGGCATAAGCCACAGAACGGGTTTCTCGGATGACGGTGATCTTCACCTGACCAGGATAGGTCATCTCGTTCTGAATCTTTGTAGCGATATCGGCGCTGAGGGCCTCGCTCTCGGCGTCGTTCATCTTGTCGGCACCAACAATTACGCGGAGCTCGCGACCAGCCTGGATGGCATAGGTCTTTGTAACACCAGGATAGCTCATAGCGATAGCCTCGAGATCGTTCAAACGCTTGATGTAAGCCTCTACAATCTCGCGACGTGCGCCAGGACGTGCACCTGAAATGGCATCACAAACCTGTACGATAGGAGCCAGCAGTGTTTGCATCTCCATTTCGTCGTGGTGAGCACCGATGGCATTGCAGATGTCGGGTTTTTCCTTGAACTTCTCAGCAATCTTAGCGCCATAGATAGCGTGTGGCAATTCGCTCTCCTCGTCGGGCACCTTACCGATATCGTGGAGCAGTCCGGCGCGCTTTGCCTTCTTGGGGTTCAAACCAAGCTCGCTGGCCATAACGGCGCAGAGGTTGGCAGTTTCGCGTGCGTGCTGCAGCAAATTCTGTCCGTATGATGAACGGTACTTCATCTTGCCGATGATGCGGATGAGCTCAGGATGGAGACCGTGTACACCCAAGTCGATAGCGGTGCGCTTACCAGTCTCGATAATCTCGTTGTCAAGCTGCTTCTTTACCTTTGCCACTACCTCCTCGATACGTGCGGGGTGGATACGTCCATCGCTAACCAGCTGGTGGAGTGCCAAGCGGCAAACTTCGCGGCGAACAGGATCGAATCCTGAGATTACGATAGCCTCAGGGGTGTCGTCAACAACAATCTCGACACCTGCTGCAGCCTCGAGTGCGCGGATGTTACGACCCTCTCGTCCAATGATACGACCTTTAACCTCGTCGTTCTCGATATGGAACACGCTAACAGAGTTCTCGATGGCAGTTTCGGTAGCTACTCGCTGGATGGTCTGGATAACAATTTTTTTGGCCTGTGCGTTAGCGTTCAGCTTGGCCTCGTCCATAATCTCGTTGATGTAGCTGGCGGCGGCAGTCTTTGCCTCGTCCTTCATCGACTCAACCAGGCGGTTCTTAGCCTCTTCGGCGCTGAGTCCAGAAACCTCTTCAAGCTTTTCGCGCTCTTTAAGCTGCATCTTTTCGAGTTCGTCGGCCTTTACGGCAAGCAGTTTCTTCTCGTTATCAATGCGCTGCTGCTGGTTGTCGAGTTCGTTCTTTCGGCGCCCCAGTTCTTCCTGGCGCTGGTTGAGCGAAATCTCGCGCTGCTTCAGCTTGTTCTCACTCTGCTGGATGTGCTGGTTGCGCTGCTGCACTTCCTTTTCCAGTTCGCTCTTCTTGTTGATGAATTTCTCTTTCACCTCGAGCAGTTTCTTCTCTTTGATGACATCGGCCTGCTTAGTGGCTGTGTCGATCATTTCGTTGTATTTCCCCTTGAGTACATAGCGGAATACAAGGTATCCGCAGACTCCTCCTAATGCGAGGGCGCCTGCAGCGATCAGTAGTACAATAATAATATCCATAAAAAATCTATGTTAATAAAATGATATTCTCACTTAAGGGCCTCCTCTATTTCAGAAGTCAACTTAGTGAGAATACTGTTGTAGGGATCAGTATCGTGATTGCTGCGCTCGCGCTCAAACATCAGAGCGATATCAATCAGCGTCATAAGCGCTATGGTATGCTCGCCCTTTTTACCCTTATAAGCCTGCGAATAGGCGTTATAACGGTCGGTAATGAGTTTGGCAGCTTTACGATAGAATTCCTCGTCGGAACGCTTGATGGTTACTTCGATTTCTTCATCGTAAACGTGCAACCTGATATGTAGTTTCTCGTTATTCACTTCTGTCATTGTAGGCACCTGTTTTATTGTTCGTCGCTTAGGATGGCTATGCACTGGTTAACCGTTTTGATCATTTTGTTGACGCGTGCTTTAGCGCTTTCAAGATCGCCATCGGTAATCTGCATCATCTTTGCCATCTTTAGTGAATTGTAATCATTGTTTGCCTGAGTCAGTTTAGCCTGCAGGTCAGCAATTTCTTGCTTTCCTTTTTCGATTTGCGCCAAAAGCTCTTGATTCTCCTTCTTCAGTTGCTTGAAGTGGAGAATCATCTGCCTTACACGTGTTTCGAAGGCCAAGATTGTCTGCTCGTTTGAACCCATGATATAACTGTTTGGAGTACAAAGTTATATAATTTATCCTTTAAAGGACTGCTAAACAGCTGTCTTTTAAGAAATTTTAAACTTTTACTTCTCGTCCTGTGCAGGCTTGGGCTCTTTCTTGGCCAGCATCACCACCTTGAAAACAAAGTCGGTGACCCACTTTTGCGAGAAACCTAAACGGCGATTGTACTCGCGAACGGCTACTACGCTCTTCAGTACGGCTGGGTCGGTAAAGTCGTTCTTGTTAAAAATATCGTTGACAGTTTTTTCGGTCATCGTGTAGAGGGCCTTTTTCATGAATCCGGGCAGGCGGAGCTTGAACTTCATCAGGTTGCCAGTAAGCATCATGATGTCCTGAGTAAAGCCTTGGAACTGCAGCAGATAGGTTTGTGCATCCTGTATCTTTTTGCAGCGCTTGCGCAGACTTGAATCAATTTCCTTAAAGAAATCGTCGTTCATGCCGTACATTTCTTTAAGCATCTTTTTACAGCGACTGCGTTCGCCAACACCTAACTTGTTGTTAACAGTAGGAACCTTGAGTGTGGTTTTGAATACACGCAGGTCGGGCAGTGAAGCAAGGTTGGTTATTCCCAGATCGGCTGCCATGGCTGCCTGGAAATATACGCGTATAAGCGTCATGAAATCCTCCATGCCGCCAACCTTTTGTTCGCTGTTATTGCCAAATAATTTATTCCAAAATCCCATAAATATCTATTTATAATTACAAATCGACTGCAAAGATACATTTTTTTTGGCACGAATTACGCGAATTTGCACGAAAAAATGGTGATAAAGATGAAAAAAACGTGTAATTCGTGTAATTCGTGCCTGAAAATCCTTATCTTTGCACTCAAATTATAAAATAACTACGTATGAAAGGAATTGTTTTAGCTGGTGGTTCAGGTACGCGCCTTTACCCCATTACGAAGGGCATCAGTAAGCAACTGATACCTATTTTCGACAAACCGATGATTTACTACCCCATCTCGGCTCTGATGCTGGCTGGTATTCGTGAGATATTGATAATCTCAACACCACACGACCTGCCTGGCTTTAAACGCCTGTTGGGCGACGGATCGGATTATGGTGTGCGTTTTGAGTATGCCGAGCAGCCATCACCTGATGGACTGGCACAGGCATTTATCATCGGCGAGAAGTTTATTGGCGACGATTGCGCTTGTCTGGTGCTGGGTGATAATATCTTCTATGGTTCGGGCTTTACCGGTTTGCTGAAGGAGAGTGTAGAGAATGCCGAGCAGCGCGGTCAGGCCACTGTGTTTGGTTACTACGTGAACGATCCTGAGCGTTATGGTGTGGCTGAGTTTGATGCCGAGGGTAACTGTTTGAGTATCGAAGAGAAACCCGAGCAGCCCAAGTCGAACTATGCTGTGGTAGGTCTTTATTTTTATCCAAACAGCGTGGTGGATATTGCCAAGCATATCAAACCATCGGCGCGTGGCGAGCTGGAGATTACCACAGTAAACCAGGAGTATCTGGCACAGAAGAAACTGAAGGTTCAGACGCTTCAGCGCGGCTTTGCATGGTTGGATACCGGTACGCACGATTCGCTTTCTGAGGCATCAACCTTTATCGAGGTTATCGAGAAGCGTCAGGGGCTGAAGGTGGCCTGTTTGGAGGAGATAGCCTTTAAGCGTGGCTGGATCGGTAAGGAAAAACTTGAAGAGGTGGCCAAACCGATGGCAAAGAACGATTACGGTAAGTATCTGTTGAGTTTGATTAAATAAAGAAATCCCGCATTTGATTGCGGGATTTCTTTTATTTGTGGGTTGAGTACTCGGTGATGGCACGTGTGAGTGCGGCTGGGTTTCCCATGTCGTACATTTCTCCGTGTAGCCTTACGCCTACCATGCCACTGCGCTTGCGAACAGCATCAAGAGCGGCGGTGAGCTCGATTTCGGTTACATGGTCGCCCTCAATCTCCTTCTGCATGATATCCTCATGCAACTGCGAGAATACCTCGGGGGTGAGGATGTACTGTCCGAATACGCTGTAGTACTCTTTATCACCCTTTTTGTTGCGCACAGCCAGAAATTCCTCGGCATAGCTGGCTTTGGGTTTCTCGCACATGGCGTTTACGTTCAGGATGGTGTGGTCGTTATCCTCCCAAACACCGTGCAGGATACCGTAGCGGCTCACTTCGGCCAGTGGGATGGGATGGATGCTTACCATCAGACGGTTATAGCGCTCGTAATCCTCAATCATCTGTAGTGCGCAAGGCTTGTTGGAACTGCTGCGATACAGTGTGTCGCCAAGCAACAACAGTACAGGCTCTTTACCGGCAAACTGGGCTGCCTGATATACGGCATGACCAAATCCACGCTTTTCGCGCTGATATACGTAATGCAGTTTTTTGCCGATATCTAAGATGTGATTCTCGTACTCCTGAGCCTCGGGGTTCAGTTTGCGCAGATGCTCATCCGACAGCGGATGCTCGAAGAAATCGGCATATTGCTGGCGCTCCTCCTCTGACCCCAAGACCAGGCAGATCTCTTCGATGCCGCTCTGAATGAGTTCTTCGAGCAGAATCAGGATTACAGGACGTACCATGCCGTCGGGACATGGGATGGGGAAGAAATCTTTCTTGAGTACACGCGTGGCGGGGTAAAGACGTGTGCCGAAACCAGCCACAGGCACGATGGCGCGGCGCACGGTGTGAACGGGCTTGAGCGTGAGCGTGTAGGCTTTCATGCCATGCGTATTCAGATATTCGACAACCTTTTGCTGCGACTCGGCATCGCGTGCCAGGAACTGTACCGAACCATCACCATGCGAACCTACGCCTTTTCCGCCCCATACTAATGGCTGGATGTTTGGATCGTGGAGAGTGGCGTGAAGCTTGGGCGAATGCAAGGCCGCCGACATGGGGGCTACCTTCTCGTCGAACAGTGCTTCGGCCTCGGTCATCAACTTACCCAGACTTTCAGCATCGCCTTCGGCCATGTATTTGATGGCGCGATCCACTATCTGCAGGTTCTGCTCGCCTAAGGCATTGTGCTCGGCGCGCTCGGCATCGCTGTTGGGGAAAGGATAGGCCTTGTTCAAATCCGACAGAATCTTGATGGTATCCTTCTCGGCACACAAATCGGCGAACACCCAGTGCAGTGGCTTTTTAACGTTCAGCGAGCGCACTTCGATCTCGTCGCCATCAAAGGTCATCAGATTAGGCTTGACACCGAATGCGCAGGCCTGGTCGAGACGACCGCAACGACTGCTGGTGCGCAATTCGCCCAGGTAGGCAATGTTCATCTCGCCTAGCGTATTGAGATTCAGATTGTATAACTGATTGAAAGCACGTGCCACCAGTACACAGATGGCTGCCGACGACGACAAACCACTCTTCATGGGTAGTGTCATGTCGGTGATGCGAATGCGCACACCGCCCACCTTATACCACTCGAGCATGTAGGATGCTACACCCGCGCAGTAACAGAAAAATGATCCGCTTTTTGCAATTCGCTTTAGTTCAGTCTCGTCCATGCGGCAACTGAAATCCTGCCACACATTTTTAATCTCGCCGGCTGTGCTATAAAGCTCAAAAATGCTCGACTTCTCTACTTCGGCGTAGATTCCCTGTTCGATACCCGTCACGATAGCTGCTCCAGGTTTAATGTCGGCATTCATGGTTCGATAGTGTCCTGCCCAGTCGGTATGTTCACCAAACAGACATAGGCGCCCTGG
Organism: Xylanibacter ruminicola; assembly: GCA_015060625.1. Classification (GTDB taxonomy): domain Bacteria; phylum Bacteroidota; class Bacteroidia; order Bacteroidales; family Bacteroidaceae; genus Prevotella; species Prevotella ruminicola_D. The sequence continues at coordinate 61,820 of SUYC01000015.1, forward strand.
TACGAATAGTTTCATATTTTTCCTTCTTTAGGTTATTTCGATACTGCAAAATTAGTAAAAAAAAGGCAAAATGATAAGTTTTTGACCATTTTTTTTGGTGATTTGGATAAAAATATCTATTTTTGCCCCAGATTATTAACAATTTAAAAGATTATTGCCTATCGAAACAAACTCTACTCAATTTTAAATTTTTGAGCTTATGAGTATTTATAAGAGTATGACTGACCAGGAATTGGTTCAGGCTTACCTAGGTGGTAATAATCGTGCATTCGACGAGATTTTAGCGCGCAACCAGGACAATATCTTTGGCTACATATTAAAGGTAGTTAAGGATGAGGAATTGGCTAATGAATTGTTTCAGGAGGCATTCCTGAAGATTATCAGTAAGCTGCAAAACCATCAGTACACCGAAACGGGTAAACTTCAGTGGTGGATGTTTCGTGTGGCGCACAACGTGGTGGTTGATTATTTTCGTGAGCAGAAGAAAAGCTTTGTGGTAGATGCTCCCAATGATAATGAACTGAACGGTTCTCTGGAGGAGGAACTGTTTGATGTGAACCGCGAAACCGAGCTTGCCAACGAGCAAACACTCAAGCAGCTGGTGATGCTGATGAATGCTCTGCCTCCATTGCAGCGCGAGGTGGTGTATATGCGATATTTCCAGGATATGTCGTTCAAAGATATAGCCGAAGAGGTTGGCTGCAGCGTCAACACATCTTTAGGACGTATGCATTACGCCCTGATCAATATGCGCAAACTATCGCGCCGATACAATCTGAATCTTTGTTTAGAGTGAGCGGAGCGACTTGATGATGCCTTCGGGATCGGCTGCACCAAACACATAGCTACCGCTGACCAGTACATCAACACCTGCTGCTACCAGTCGTGGTGCCGTCTGACCTTGCACGCCACCATCCACCTCGATAAGTGCGTGGCTGCCTTTCTCAGTGATGAGTTGGCGCAGACGTTTGACTTTATCGATGGTGTTCTCGATAAACTTCTGTCCGCCAAAGCCTGGGTTCACACTCATCAGCAGTACCATATCCACATCGTTAATAATATCCTCTAACACGCAAACGGGTGTGGCGGGATTCAGTGTTACACCGGCTTTCATACCTGCCTGGTGAATTTCCTGAATGGTGCGATGCAGGTGCTGGCATGCCTCGTAGTGCACATTCATCATCATGGCACCCAACTTAGCTGTTTGAGCTATGTAACGCTCTGGGTGCTCTATCATATAATGCACATCGAGTGGCTTCTTACATGCTTTTGCTACTGCTTCGAGTACGGGGAAACCAAACGAAATATTGGGTACGAACGAACCGTCCATCACATCGAGATGAAGCCAGTCGGCCTCACTACGGTTAATCATATCGATGTCGCGGTCGAGATGCAGAAAATCTGCAGCAAGTAATGATGGTGATACTAATGCCATAATTTTTTAAGTTAGTTCAGATTCGACGTTTGATTGCGGTTACTATGATAGGTGTAAGCCACAAGGCGAATCAGGTCGAGCGTTTGCTTGCGCGGTTTGTTCGTCTTCTCACTGAACATCATGTTGTCTGGAGTAAAAATCTTCATAGGCAATCTGTTTTTTTATTGTTATACCTATTATAGAAACGCAAATATACCTTATTTTATTATATAATTCTCGAAATTTTTTATGCCATTCAGGAAATCTTTGCCGTTCATGCGCTTTTTTCCTGCCAACTGCAGCTCTTCGATCATCAGCAGTTCGTCGGCTGCTTTGATGCAGGGCTTGCGGTCGATAATGGCGGTATGTTGAAACTCACCGGTGGTGTTGCCTGTCTTGCTGGTCTTGAAAATCTTCAGCACAGTTTCTTTGCCTTCGGGCGATACCAGTGTGGTCCAGGCGCCGGGATAGGGTGAAAGACCTCGGATAAAGTCATAGACCTGTTTGGCCGACTGATTCCAGTTTATCTGGCAGGTTTCTTTGAAGATTTTAGGTGCTGCATGCAGTTGGCTACCTACGGGTATCATCTGCTCCTGAGGTATGCTCTCTGGGTGTCCGTCGGCAGCGATAATCTTTTCAAGTGTTTCCAGGCAGATTTCGGCACCCAGATGCATCAATCCGTCGTAAACGTATTCTACATCAGCTGTGTCGGGGATGTCGAAGGGCTTCTGCATGATGATACGACCGGTGTCGATATCGTGGTCGAGGAAGAACGTGGTGACGCCTGTTTGTGTTTCGCCATGAATCACCGCCCAGTTGATAGGAGCGGCACCGCGATACTGTGGCAGCAGTGCGGCATGCACGTTAAAAGTACCGTACTGTGGCATATCCCAGACCACCTCGGGCAGCATACGGAATGCCACTACCACTTGCAGGTTGGCCTGATAGCTGCGCAACTGCTCAACAAACTCGGGGTCCTTCATCTTTACGGGTTGCAGCACAGGGAGATGGTGCTCCAGAGCGTACTTCTTAACCTCGGATGGCTGCATCTCTGTCTGATGGCGGCCTACGGGTTTGTCGGGCTGGGTTACCACAGCCACTACGTTATAATCGTTTTCCACCAGTGCCTTCAGTGTCTCCACTGCAAACTCGGGTGTTCCCATAAATACAATCCTTAAATCCTTCTTTTCCATCATTCTATATATTTTTTGGCACGAATCTTAATCTTCACTCATATCTGCAACCATTTTGCGATACATGGTGTAGATGCGCTGGCGCGAGATGTAACCTTTCAGTCGGCTTTCGGCATCTAGCACAGGTAGCCAGTTGGCACCGGTGCGGTCGAATGTGCGCATCACCTGTCGCATCTGCATACCATCCGTGAGCAGTGCTTTCGGTTCGGTCATCAGCTGCGAAGCCTTGAAGTGGTGATAGAGTTCTATTCTGAATACGACGTTTCTGATTTTCATAATGTCGATCTCGCCCAGCAGTTTTCCGCCAGCATCGAGCACAGGGAGTACCGTGGAGTGACTGCGACTGATTTTGTGTACAATCTCATTCAGCTCCATATCGGGCTCTACACCCAGATAGTCGCGCTCAATCACCGAGTCGAGATTCATCAGCGTCAGCACCGCGTGGTCGGTATGGTGGGTGAGCAGTTTGCCCTGCTTGGCCAGTCGCGACCCATAGATGCTGTGGGGTTCGAAGATGCTGATAGTCATGTAGGCCACCACGCTCACAATCATCAGTGGCATAAACATCGAGTAGCCGCCTGTAAGCTCAGCAATCAGGAAGATACCCGTGAGTGGTGCATGCATCACGCCCGACATCACACCTGCCATCCCCAGCAGGGCAAAATTCTTTTCGGGCACATACACGCCAATGGCGTTGATGTTCCAAAGTCGCGAGAATAGGAAACCTGTAAAGCAGCCGATAAACAGCGAGGGTGCGAATGTTCCACCGCAGCCGCCACCGCCGTTGGTGGCCGATGTGGCTACTACTTTGGTAAACAGCACGAGTGCGATGTAAACCAGCAGCAGCGATCCTTGACCCGAGAACATCGAGTTGTTAAGTATGCGGTTCCAATCGTCGGCATTCTGGCCGTTCAACAGCAGGTTGATACTGCTGTATCCCTCGCCGTAGAGGGCTGGGAACAGGAAGATGAGCAGACTAAGTGTGGTGCCGCCGATGGCCAGCTTTACGTATGGCTTATCCTTGAATTTCGAGAACACATCCTCGCACACGCCCATCATGCGGATAAAGTAAAGCGAAACCAGTCCGCAGGCTATGCCAAGACAGATGCAGGCCGGTATGCGCTCTACGCTCCACTCGCTGTCGAGATGGAAAGTAAAGAGCGATGAGTCGCCTCTGAAGATGTAGGTAAACACGGTAGCTGTTACGCACGATGTGAGAATGGGTAGCAGTGCCGACATGGTCATATCTATCATCAGCACCTCGAGGGTAAACACCAGTCCGGCTATCGGGGCTTTAAAGATACCCGCTATAGCGCCAGCAGCACCGCAGCCAACCAGTGTCATCAGCATCTTTCGGTCGAGATGGAACAGCTGTCCAAGGTTTGATCCGATGGCCGAACCTGTGAGCACGATAGGTGCCTCGGCTCCTACTGATCCACCAAAGCCGATGGTGATGGCCGAGGCGATGACGCTCGACCAGCAGTTGTGCGATTTCAGTCGCGAGCGGTTAGAGGAGATGGCGTAGAGGATGCGCGTGATACCGTGCGAGATATTATCTTTGACGATATAGCGCACAAACAGCGATGTGAGATAGATACCCACCACGGGGTAAACCAGGTAAAGCCAGTTGGCGCGCTCGGCAGCGAACGAGCTGGTGAGCAGCATCACTATCTGGTTGATAATCCAGTGTAGCACAAAGGCGGCCACTGCAGCGAAAAATCCCACAAGCAGGGCGAGGATAATCATAAACATCCTCTCGCTCACGTGTTCCACGCGCCAGTCGTGCAACTGTTTTAACCACTCCGGTCTTCTATCTGTTACTGTCGTTTCCATATTTTTTTAGCCGTGCCTTTTCTTATTTGCGGATCACGGTTACTTCGCCGTTTTCTTTCAGTTTGATAATGCTCGATGGGGTGTGAGGTTTGTGTTCCTGGCGACGGGTCCAGCACACGTAGTCCACGGCTTCGAGTATGCGTGGGTCGATGTCGCAGTAGTTCTGTGCGGCAGGTTCGCCACTGATGTTGGCTGAAGTTGATACGATGGCCTTCTGGAATCGATAGCACAACTCTTTCGAGAAGGGCTCGTTGGTGATTCGGATGCCTAAGCTGCCATCTTCGGCAATCAGATTGGGGGCCAAGTTGATAGCGCCATCCAGAATGAGTGTGGTTGGCTTGGCGTCGGGGGCCTCTTTCAAACTGTCGATGAGCTGCCAGGCCACGTCGGGCACATTGCGGAAGTAGCGCTGCATGCGGGCATCGCTATCTACCAGACAGATGAGTGCCTTCGAGTCCTCGCGCTGCTTGATCTGATACACGCGTTTTACGGCTTCGACGTTGGTGGCATCGCAACCGATACCCCACACGGTGTCGGTAGGGTAGAGTATCACGCCACCCTTGCGCATCGTTTCAATTGCCTGTTTAATATCGTCTTCTTGTTTCATATTTAAAACTCACTTGTGAAGTGGAACTTGATATTTTCGAAGTCTTGCTGGGCCATGCTCAGCACATAGCTGCTGTCGGCCAGGAATACGTCGCGACCATCCTTGTCCTTAGCCATGTACTGGTACTTGCGCTTCTTAAAGTTTTCCAGCTCCTGAGGGTCGTCGCTCTCAATCCAGCAGGCCTTATAGAGATGCACGGGCTCCCAGCGGCACTTGGCGTTGTACTCGTTTTCCAAGCGATACTGTATCACCTCGAACTGCAGCTGACCAACCGTGCCGATAATCTTGCGGTTGTTGAACTGGTTGACGAACAACTGTGCCACACCTTCGTCCATCAGCTGGTCGATACCCTTCTGCAGCTGCTTGGCCTTCATGGGGTCGTCGTTCTCGATATACTTAAACAACTCGGGCGAGAACGATGGCAGTCCGCGGAAGTGCAGTTTTTCGCCTTCGGTCAGTGTGTCGCCAATCTTAAACATGCCACCTGTATCTGGCAGACCAACGATATCGCCTGGCCAAGCCTCGTCGATAGTGCTCTTACGCTGCGCCATAAACTGCGTGGGCGATGAGAATCGCATTGTTTTTCCCTGTCTTACGTGCAGGTAGGGCTGGTTGCGCTGGAATTTTCCGCTGCACACCTTACAGAATGCGATACACGAGCGGTGGTTGGGGTCGATATTGGCGGTAATCTTAAAGATAAAGCCTGTAAACTTGGGCTCCTCTGGCTGCACGTCGCGCTCTTCGGCCTTGGTGGGTCGTGGCGATGGTGCTATCTCAACAAAGCAGTTGAGCAGCTCCTGCACACCAAAGTTGTTCAGGGCCGAACCAAAGAATACGGGTGCCACCTCGGCCTCGCGATAGGTCTCTACGTCGAACTCGGGATAGACACCATCCACCAGTTCCAGGTCTTCGCGCAGTTTGGCGGCGTTGTCTTCGCCCACGCGCTCGTCCAGTTCCTGACTGTCGATGTCCACCTCAACCTTATCTGTTACGCGCTGCTTGTCGGGTGTAAACAGGTCGAGTTTCTGTTCGTAGATATTGTAAACACCTTTAAACTTGGCTCCCTGATTGATAGGCCAAGAGAGTGGGCGCACTTTGATTTCGAGTTCCTGCTCCAGTTCATCGAGCAGATCGAAGGGATCGCGACCTTCGCGGTCCATCTTATTGATAAAGATGATAACGGGTGTTTTTCGCATGCGGCACACCGTCATCAGTTTTCGTGTCTGAGTCTCCACACCTTTGGCGCCATCCACTACAATAATGGCCGAGTCAACGGCGGTGAGTGTGCGGAAGGTGTCTTCAGCAAAGTCTTGGTGTCCTGGTGTGTCGAGGATGTTCACTTTGTATTCGATATCCTTGCCGTCGGGTGTGTAATCGAACTCCATCACAGAGGTCGATACCGAGATACCACGCTGTTTTTCGATATCCATCCAGTCGGAGGTAGCGGTTTTCTTAATCTTATTGTTTTTAACGGCTCCAGCCACTTGTATCTGTCCGCCGAAGAGCAGAAACTTCTCTGTCAGCGTAGTTTTACCCGCATCCGGGTGCGAAATAATCGCAAATGTTCTTCTACGTTCTATTTCCTGATTCATATATTCTTTTTTTTAGGCACGGATTAAAATTAGGCACGGATTACGCGGATTAACACGGATTTTTTATTTATCCATTCCGTTGTATCGCTTGTTCTCCGTAAATATCTTTCTTTTGACCTGTACTGAATGACCGAAGTTTATTAGTAAGCCTATCTTTTTGTTGCATGCTGTAAGATAGTTAACCAACTGCCATTCGTGCTCAGGTCGTAAATCCACTATTGCCTTTAATTCTACTATAACTTCATCTTCTACTATCATGTCGGGGATGTAATGTCCCACGGCTTCACCTTTGTAAAATACATCTATCGGTTTCTGACACTCACACTTTATCCCACGGCTGGTTAGTTCTTTGTAGAGAGCATTTCCGTAAACGGCCTCGAGAAAACCGAATCCCAGTTCTCTGTGCACTTCTTGGGCGGCTCCAATAATCTTTCTTGTTATTTCTTCGTTGTATAACATAAAACTAAATCCGTGTTAATCCGTGTAATCCGTGCCTAAAAAAACTGTTTAAAAATCCAGTTTCTCGATGCACTCGGCGAGGCTTTCTTCCCAGTAGGGGATTTCGATGTTGTAGGTCTGCTTTATTTTTGTTTTGTCTAATACGCTGTAGTGCGGACGGGCAGCGGGAGTGGGGTACTCTGAGGTGTGCAGGGGGCGCACCTTACAGGTGGTGATGCCGGCTATGCGATGGATAGCCTTGGTAAAGTCGTACCACGAGATCACACCCTCGTTAGAGAAATGATACACGCCTGGCACAATGCCCTGATTGATGGCGGCAAAGATGGCCACCGCTAAGTCGCGAGCGTAGGTAGGTGTTCCTATCTGGTCGAAGATTACACCCAGCTCGCTCTTCTCCTTACCCAGCCGCATCATCGTCTTCACAAAGTTATTGCCAAAGGTAGAATAGAGCCAGGCCGTACGGATAATCATCGAGTGCTTGCAACCATTGGTTACCTCCTGCTCGCCTTCCAGTTTGGTGCGGCCGTAAGTGCTATTGGGGCATACGGGGTCGGTCTCCACATAAGGACGATGATTGGTGCCGTCGAACACGTAGTCGGTTGATATCTGTATCATCCATCCACCACGCTTCTCGATGGCTTTGGCCAGCAATCCTGGCGCTGTGGCATTCAGTTTGTGGCACAGTTCCTGGTTGTCTTCGGCCTTATCCACAGCCGTGTAGGCAGCGCAGTTCACGATGCCATCAATCTCGTTGTCGTTTACAAAACGGTTGATGGCGGCCTCGTCGGTAATATCTAGTTCTTGCACATCTGTATTAAAATAGGTGTGTTGCTGGTTCTCTTGCTCCAGCAGTTGCATCTCATTTCCGAGCTGTCCGTTGCATCCTGTTATCAATATCCTCATACGCTCTTTATTCTATTCAAATTTCAAACCTTCTTCTTTATCTTTTTTGTAATAATCAGAGAGCATGCCGATGAAGGTTGTGATTTCCTTGACGGCATGGGCGGTGTCGGGCGAGATGTCTTTCTTCTGCAGTCGCAGCAGCATCACCCCGTAGAGTGAGTTAAAACACGTTTCGATTTCGTTTTCCTCTTTGTTGGCACCACGGTTGCGCAGCTCAACGATAAAGGGCAGCACTTTGTAGTAGGCCGTGTTGTAAAAGGGGAATTTGCTGCTTTGCAGCAGCTGCTGGTGCAGTTCTATCAGCATCTGCATGGTAACCTTGTTAATCTGCAGATGTCCCTGCTCGCGGCATCCCTCCTGGTTCATCATGCGTATCAGGTTGCCAAACCAGTCGGTCTCTTCTTCCTTTTGTTCGTCGTTATAGTCGAAGCGCTCTATGTATTCGCGCTTGATGCGTTGCAGCGAGCAGTCGAATGCTCGCACCGTGTCTTCCATCTGCCACATATACAGCAGATATTCGGCAATGTTGGTTTTTCTCAGTTCGTTTGCTATAAACATATGTTTGTGCTAAAATAATCTTACGAGATTGGTGGTTAGTCCGAGCAGCATGATGATACTGCCCACGATAACAGCCACGCCGATAACCTTATTGATAATCTTGATGCCATTGGTGTCGAACTTGGTGCGTATCTGGTCCACGAGCCACGTCAGCCCCCACCACCACAGCATGGCGCCTGCCACGATGCTGGCGAAACCAACAATCATCTCGAACGGATGGTTGGGCAGCACAAAGGCAAACTGGGCGTACATGGCGAGAAACAGGAAGATGATGAGTGGATTTGAAAAGGTGACGAGAAAGGCCGTCCAGGTGTTGTACCATAGTGAGCCTTGCTGCTTGCCGCTCTGGTGCATTTTTTGCGTGGGGTCGGTATGGTAGGTGTACCATCCGAAGCACAACAGCAATATGCTACCCGCTATCTGCAGATAGAATCTGTTCTGATCGTTTGTGATGAAATCCATCACAAACGCCATACCGTAGCCAGCGATAGCCGCATAGATAATATCGCTTGCGGCGGCACCTATGCCAGTGGCAAAGCCGAACCATCGGCCCTTGTTCAGCGTGCGCTGCACGCACAGGATACCTACCGGTCCCATCGGTGCGCTGGCAATCACACCGATCAACATCCCCTTGAAGATGAAGTCTAATATATTAATTGGTATATGAATTGGCATAACGGGTGCAAAGTTACTAAAATTTTTCCTCATTCGGCTGATTTTAGTCATTCTTTTATAAAATAATGGTTAATTTCCGTAAAAAGTCAAGTGAGATGGCGAAAAAATTAGTAATTTTGTGCCTTGAATTTAAATTCGATTTTTAAGACTAATAAACTTATTATAATTATGAACGAACAAAACGCAGAAATTAAGCCTTACGTTATTGGCTTAGACTTAGGAGGTACCAACTCGGTATTTGGTATTGTTGATGCCCGTGGCGATATCAAGGCCACTACTGCCATCAAGACTGGTGGCTACGACAATGTAGATGATTATGTGGCCGCATCGGTTCAGGCTTTGCAGCCCATTATCGAGCAGGTCGGCGGTATCGAGAAAATCAAGGCCATGGGTATTGGTGCTCCTAATGGCAATTATTATAACGGTACTATCGAGTTTGCTCCTAATCTGCCTTGGGCTCACAATGGTGTAGTGCCCCTGGCTAAGCTGTTCAGCGATGCACTGGGCATTCCCGTAGCGCTTACCAACGATGCCAATGCCGCTGCTATCGGCGAGATGGTTTACGGTGTGGCTCGCGGTATGAAGAATTTTATCGTTATCACACTGGGTACCGGTGTGGGTTCGGGTATTGTGGTTAACGGACAGCTGCTTTACGGTCATGATGGTTTTGCCGGCGAGCTGGGCCATGTAACGATGGTTCGTGGCGAGGAAGGTCGCGCTTGCGGTTGCGGTCGTACAGGCTGCTTGGAGTGCTACTGCTCGGCCACAGGTGTGGCTCGTACTGCTCGCGAGATGCTGGCTAAGACCGATCGTCCATCGCTGTTGCGCGAGATGAATCCCGAGGATATCACATCGCTCGATGTATCTATCGCTGCTGGCAAGGGCGACGAGCTGGCTAAGGACATCTACGAGTTCACCGGTAAGATGCTTGGCGAGGCTTGTGCCGATTTCGCTGCTTTCTCATCACCCGAGGCATTCATCTTCTTCGGTGGTATGGTTAAGGCCGGCGAACTGATTATGAAACCTATTCGCGAGGCTTACGATGCCCATGTGCTTAAGATTTTTAAGAACAAGGCAAAGTTCCTCGTATCAGGACTTGATGGCGCAAGTGCAGCCGTTCTCGGTGCTTCGGCCATCGGTTGGGAAGTATAATCGATTTAGATAAATAATTAGAGAGGGGACTTGCTGCGTGGCGCAGTGAGTCCCCCTCGTTTTCTCGGATAAGAATTTGGCACGATTTGCATGAATTTTTCGCGAATTTTAAATATTTCGTGTTAAATCGTGCAATTCGTGCCTAAAAATCATTATCTTTGCAGGCATTATGGAGAAACTTATCGAATTATATACCCAATGGAGGGGGGCTGAGCCGGCTAACGTTCAGCAGATTCCCGGGGGCGGCAGTAACCGCACTTACTTCCGCCTGACCGACCAGCAAGGTCAATCGGTGATAGGCGTGATAGGCACCAGTCGCGATGAGGATCATGCCTTTATCTATCTTACCAAGCATTTTTCGCGATTGCAGATGCCGGTGCCAAAGATTCTGGCTGCCAGCGACGATCAGCTGCGATACCTGCAAACCGACTTGGGTAGTATGTCACTCTTCGACGCCATTCGAGGCGGACGCGAAGCGGGAGGACGTTACACCCTGAAAGAGCAGGAACTGCTGCGCCGCACCATTCGCGAACTGCCTAAAATGCAGATGCTGGGAGCACGCGACCTGAAATTCGACAACTGCTATCCACAGGCTGAGTTTGATGTGGATAGTGTGCTGTTCGACCTGAATTATTTTAAGTACTGTTTCCTGAAGGCTACGGAGATTGATTTCCACGAGTTGAAGCTGGAGGCCGACTTTCGACTGATGGCAAAGGACTTGACGGCCGAGATGAGCGATAGTTTCCTGTATCGCGATTTCCAGGCGCGCAACGTGATGCTGGATCACGATGGCAATCCCTGGTTTATCGACTATCAGGGCGGTCGTAAAGGTCCGTACTACTACGATGTGGCATCGTTCTTGTGGCAGGCCTCGGCCAAATATCCCCACAAGCTGCGCCGTGAACTGGTATATGAATACTACAACTCGCTGAAGAACTACATAGAGGTGCCCACGGTGCGCCACTTCGTTAACCGTCTGTCGCTGTTTGTGCTGTTCCGCACGCTGCAGGTGCTGGGCGCTTATGGATTCCGTGGCTATTTTGAACAGAAAAAGCATTTTATAGAAAGCATACCGCCTGCCATACAAAACTTGCGCGAGCTGTTGGCATCATCCACTCAGTTCCACTATCCGTATCTGATGGCGATACTGCAGAAACTCACCGAACTGCCACAGTTCCAGCAAATTGAGACAGTGGCAAGTCGTGCGGATGGTTATAAGACGACCGATCTGAACCCCTATAAGGCTCATCCGCAGGATGGTCCTGCCACCTTCTCGAAATACGATGCGCAGGGGCCGCTGGTGGTGAAGGTGTACAGTTTCTCATACCGCAAGGGCATCCCCGAGGACGAGAGTGGCAATGGCGGTGGCTATGTGTTCGACTGTCGAAGCACGCACAACCCCGGGCGTTATGAGCCCTATAAGAAGTTGACGGGACTGGATGAGCCGGTGATTCGATTCCTGGAGGATGATGGTGAGATACTGGCGTTTCTGGATTCGGTGTATAAGTTGGCCGACAACCATGTGCGTCGCTATATTCAGCGTGGATTCACGTCGCTGATGTTCTCGTTCGGCTGCACAGGCGGTCAGCATCGCAGTGTGTATTCGGCGCAGCATCTGGCCGAGCATATCCACGAAAAGTTTGGTATCGAAGTGCGCGTAGAGCACCGCGAACAGAATATCAAGCAAACCTTCGAAGCTAAGCAATAATAATATAAAAACACAGAGGCACAGAGTAACAGAGGATTTATTATCTTTGAGGAATAATAAAGAAAATCTCTGTATCTCTGTGTCTCTGTGTTGAACAAAAAGCACTTACTCAGCGCTCTCGGTTTCGGGCTCCTCGTCTTTGAAGTCGGTGATGCCGGCCTCGATCAGGATATTATACCAGGTGATGAGCTTCTTGATGTGACTATCCTTTACGCGGTCCTGATCCCACTCGGGCAGTACCTTTGTAAAGTACTCGCGCAGCTCGGCGCTCGAAGCCTTTTTCTCGTTGATGCTGGCGCGCTTGCCGTCCTCCAGTTTCTTCAGGTTGTCGAGAACATCTGTCAGGGGCACATCATCAGTCTCGGTAAACATGGCGATGTCGCCGAGTGATGTGATACGATCGGTAGCAAAGGCTGGCAGACGCTTGTGAGTACCATCCAGAGCCTCTACAATCAAATTGTTGTTACCACGAGTAACAAGCTTGTATAAACCGGGTTTACCGGCAATTGCTAAAATTGTTTGTTGCATTGTCTTAATATTTTATTAATTTGATTATCAATATTTGCTTCTCCATCATTAATCAGAATATAATCCGATTTGCATATCACCTGCTGCTGCGGCAGTTGTCGGTTCATCCACTGCAATGCCTGTTCGCGACTGATACCGTCGCGCTTCATCACACGCTGGAGGCGTACCTTTTTGGGTGCAATCACCGCTATCACCTTATCCACCAGTGCATCGGCACCGCTTTCAAACAAGATGGCGCTCTCCATGAATTCGAGTCGGCTTTGGCGGAAGGCATTGAATACGGCAGGGTGAACGATGGCGTCGATAGCTTTGGCATTGCTGGGCGATGCCAATAGGAATTTTGCCACAGCAGCCTTGTTAAGCATCCCTTCGGGGGTGTAGGTGTCGGGACCAATCAGTGCTGTTAGTTCCTGGCGCAGTTCGGGTGAGTTGCGCATCAAGCGTTTCGCCACGCTATCGCAGTCGAACACCTCGAAGCCACGCTCATGCAGCGCACGGCACACGAAGCTTTTGCCGCTGCCAATGCCACCTGTGATACCTATTTTCATTCCTCGTCCGATTCAATCAGATAGTCAACCATGCTGGTTTCCAAACGTGCTCTGGAAATGCCACGTGGCACACTCTTCAGATAGATGTGACACTTTTCCTGTGGGTGATCCTTAATCTCGTTATAATCGGCCACCACGTAAAAGTCGGTTGGCTTAAGATTGCGGTACACGCTGACACCCGTCACAAACGTAACGTTTACACGCGAGGGGAACGTGCGAATCGACTTGCCTGCGGGCAGATTGATGGCCTTGATGGGTACACCCTCGATGCTCTCCTCGGTCAGTACGTCGGTGCAGAAGGTAACCCGCACATGGTCGGGTATCATCTTCACGCCCTTAATCTTAGCCAGTTCGCAATTTGCACGTAGCGTGTCGCGAAAGTTGGCGTAGTTTAGTTGTTCGGTGTAAACCACGTTGATGCTATCCAGCTTCTCGGGCGAAGCATAGATGGTTACGCTATCAGGATTGTAAGCCACGCGCGAAATAAAGAACAACTCCTCGGGAATCACGCGTCCACTCCAGCGCACGGGCACCGTTTTCTTGTCGCCGTAGTTGTAGTAGAACTCCAGCTTCTCGGGTTTCATTGCCGTAATGCGCGAACCGTTGGCCAGCTGCTGATAAATCAGTTTCTGTATTTCCTGCTGCGAAATCACACCAGTGCCATTGCCGTGCGAGTAGTTCTTAAAGTTCACGTTCACCTTGCGCAGTATGTCGCCATACAAATAAGTAAGGAGCGTGATGCCCTTGTCGCGGATGGTGACGCGCACCGTATCCGTCTCTTCGCTGGTAAGCACAGCATTCTTGGGGATGCCCACCACCGACACAGGGATGGCAAACTCGCGTTCATACACCTCGTTAAGGGTGGTTTGCAACCAGAAAATGCCCGAAAGTGCCAGGAAGAACACAAAAATCAGTAGCTCCTTATTAGCCTTGCTAAAAAGGAGCTTGTGTAATAATTGTGCAGCGCTTCCCAGGTATTTGTTCATTTACTTTGCCTGCTGGGTGCTTGCCATATCTTTGTAAACCGATGTCTTCTCGACAGTAATAACCACGTCGCGAGCAATCTTGATGTCAACCGTGTTCTTAGCCAGGTCGATGCTCTTAACTGTGCCGTGGATACCACCACCGGTTACAACCTCGGTACCTTCCGTAAGTTCGTTCTGAAACTTCTGGATTTCCTTCTGTTTCTTCTGCTGTGGGCGAATCATGAAGAACCACATAATGGCAAAGATGGCCACCATCATGATGATCATGCTCATACCGCCACCATTCTGTGCTGCTTGTGCAGCGAGTACAAAATTAGTCATGTTGCTTTGTTATAATTTGTTTTTTGGGTTTATATTCTCTCTCCTTCTTAGGTTCGATAAACTTAGCCAGTCGGCCACTCTCTACCAGGTTGCGTGCAATACCGTCCAGCATGCCGTTGATATAGCCGGCACTCTTGGGGGTAGAGTAGAACTTGGCAATCTCTACGTACTCGTTGATAGTAACGCTGATGGGCACGTTGGGCAGTGTCATCATCTCGGCGATGGCAATCTGCATCAGGATGATATCCATGTAGGCCAGTCGCGAGAAATCCCAGTTGCGCGAAGCCTCGCTCATGAAGCGCTGGTAATCGTCGGCATTCAGGATAGCAGCACGGAACACCTTGCGTGCAAAGTCCTTCTCCTCCTCGCTGTCCCACTCGGGCAGTAACTCCTGCTTGGGACCGTTCTTCTCTTCAAAGCGCTTGATAGTCTTCAGCACAAATGTATCTACGATGGTCTTATCGTCGTTCCAGTACAGGCTCATGTCCTCCAGGATAGAGTCGAGCTCATCATTGTCCTGAATCAAGGTGCGGTATATCTTGCGCCAGAATTCACGGTCCACATTGTAGTTATCCTCGGGGTTATTCATGTACTCCTGATAAACCTCGCTCTGCTCAATCTTCTCCAGCAGCGATGCTACAAAAGCGGCATTCTCGTCCCAACCGCTCTTCTGGGTGCTGATAAAGTCGTTAAGCTGCTTGTTCTCGGCCAACTGGATGGCAAAGCGGTTCAGTACGAAGCGCTGCGATGGTTCGGGAGTGCCTTCACGCTTGGCACGCTGCACCAGAACCTCCATACGGCGGTTTGCTTCTTTATTAACGGCCACCATCAGGGCCAGCATGTAGTTGTAGAGGTCATAAGCTTTCGAGAGACTGAAAAATAACTCTTTTTCAGCCGTGTCGATGTTCTTGTTGCCGTTTTGATAGTAGGCGTAGGTTAACTGAACAATCTTAATTCTGATAATTTCTCTGTTAATCATCTCACTTGATGTTTTTTATTATTATACCTATTATTATATAAACTTTTGGTTTAAATCGGTTGCAAAATTAGTAAAAAAGGTCGGAACCTGCAAGAAAAACATCGAAAATTGAGGTTTTTTAGCCAAATATTTGGTTGGTATCAAAAAAAGTAGTACCTTTGCACCGCTTTTTCGGCTTCGTGCCGAGATTCGTGTGATGGCGAATTAAGCAAAACGTAATTTTTAACAACTTAATTTAGAGTAACACATTTATGAAAGAAATTAGCGTAAGTGGCCAGAAGCGTGCCACAACTGGCAAGAAGGCCAGCAAGGAAATGCGTAAGGAAGGTCTCGTGCCTTGCAACATGTACGGTGAGGCAAAGGGTGAGAACGGTCTGCCCGTATCACTGTCATTTGCTATTCCTGCTTCACAGCTCCGTCGTGTTGTTTATTCACCCGATGTTTATGTTGTAAACCTGACTATCGACGGTGAGGCTCACAAGGCTGTTATGAAGGAGCTCCAGTTCCACCCCACAACAGATGCTCTGATGCATGTTGACTTCTATGAGGTTAACGATGAGAAGCCCATCACTATCGGTATCCCCGTTAAGTTGGTAGGTCACGCTCAGGGTGTTCGTGATGGTGGTCGTCTCAGCCAGGCTGTTCGCACACTTAACGTTACAGCTCCTTACAAGCAGATTCCTGAGGTTCTGAATGTAGATGTTACAGAGCTCAAGCTCGGTAAGGCTATCAAGGTTGCTGAGCTGAACTTCGAAGGTCTGCAGATCGCTACTCCTGCTCAGGTTGTAGTATGCTCAGTTAAGGCTACACGTGCTTCTCGTTCTGCTGCTGCTGCCGAGGCTGCCCAGTAATTAAAAGAATTATTACGTGGAGAAGTATTTAATTGTTGGCTTGGGGAATATCGGCGACGAGTACGAGAACACCCGCCACAATACAGGCTTTATGGTATTGGATGCTTTTGCTAAGGCATCCAATATTCATTTTGATGATAAACGCTATGGCTTTGTGGCCGAAACATCGCTAAAGGGGCGCAAGGTGATATTGCTCAAACCATCCACTTATATGAATCTGAGCGGTAATGCCGTGCGTTACTGGCTGAATAAGGAAAATATCGAACAGAGCCGACTGTTGGTTATTAGCGACGACGTGGCGCTGCCTCTCGGTGCTTTCCGACTGAAGGCCAGCGGCTCTAATGGCGGTCATAACGGTTTGGGACATATCCAGCAGCTCATCGGTCAGAACTATGCTCGCTTGCGTATGGGTATCGGCAACGATTTTCCACGCGGTATGCAGGTGGATTGGGTGCTCGGCAAATACGACGACGAGGATATGAAAACCCTCCAGCCAAGCATCGATACCGCTTGCGACATCATCAAGAGCTTTGTGCTCGCTGGTATCGACATTACAATGAACCAGTTTAACAAATTGGGTAAAAAATAGTTTATGGAAGAAGCAAGAATCGACAAGTGGCTTTGGGCATCACGTATTTTTAAGACCCGCTCTATAGCAGCCGACGCCTGTAAGAACGGTCGCGTTACCATCGCTGGGGTAAACGTAAAACCCTCGCGCATGGTGAAGGTGGGCGAGACTGTGAGCGTGCGCAAACCACCCATCACTTACTCATTCCGTATTCTGAAGACTATCGAACAGCGCGTAGGAGCAAAACTCCTGCCCGAAATCTACGAGAATGTGACGGCTCCCGAGCAGTACGAACTGCTGGAGATGACACGTATCAGTGGTTTCGTGGATCGTGCCCGTGGTACGGGGCGTCCCACCAAAAAGGACCGTCGCAGTCTGGATGCGTTTATCAGCGACATGGAATAAAAACCGAGATTGCTATGACATTACTTAATATCGGACTGATTGTCTTAGGTCTCATCCTCGTTATCTGGGGAGCCGATCGTATGACGGACGGTGCCTCAAAGCTGGCTCGTGGCATGCACGTGCCCGAAATCGTGATAGGTCTTACCATCGTAGCTGCCGGCACTTCGGCGCCAGAGCTGTTTGTGAGTCTGATGTCGGCCTTGAAGGGTACGCCCGACCTGGCTGTAGGTAATGTGATTGGTTCAAACATCTTCAACACCCTGCTCATCGTGGGATGTTCGGCTGCCGTAGCCCCCATAGCTGTGGCGCCAAACACCGTCAAAAAGGATATCCCCTTTGCTATCGGAGCCTCGTTGCTGCTCTTCATGCTGTGTTTCGACGATATGAGCTCGGTACACCTGTGGGGCAACGATATCAGTCGCTCCGACGGTATCATCCTGCTCATCGGTTTTGCAGCCTTTATGGTTTACACCTTCCAGATGGCTGCCAAGGACGGACTGCTCGACTGCTTCGACGAGGAACTGGGTGTGCAGCGCGAAAAGCCCAAAAAGGATTATGCGCAGATTTGGCGTAACCTCTTTTGGATAGCGCTCGGTCTTGGCTGTTTGATTGTGGGCAGTCATATCTTTGTGAATGGTGCCACTTATGTGGCGCATCGTTTTGGTATCCGTCAGAGTGTGGTTGGTCTTACCATCGTGGCTGGCGGTACATCACTACCCGAGTTGGCTACCAGTGTGGTAGCTGCCTACAAGGGACGTTCGGCCATGGCTATCGGAAACGTCATTGGCTCTAATGTGTTTAATATTCTGCTTATTCTCGGCATCACGGCTGTGGTTCACCCCATGCGCATCATGGGTATCACCATCGTCGATCTGATGATGATGCTGATTAGTATCGGACTGATGTGGATATTCGCCATCACTAAGTATTACGTATCGCGTCGCGAGGGATGGGTACTGATACTTACCTTTATGGGCTACTTGGCGTGGTTGCTGTATCTACTTTAATGGATAACAGGGGTACTTGAACACCCCCTCTAAAAAAACAAGAAAATGGAAAAATTAAGAAACAATCAGAAGATTAGTGTGCTGTTCATGTTGTACGGCATACTGTTTTGCGTGTGCCTGATTACGGCAAACGTATTGGAGACAAAACAGATTTCGTTCGGACCCGCCAATATGACGGCTGGTTTGATTGTGTTCCCCGTTAGTTACATTATCAACGACGTGGTTTGCGAGGTGTGGGGATACCGCCGCACCCGACTGCTCATCTGGCTGGGCTTTGCCATGAACTTTATGTTTGTGGTGTTTGGAGCCGTGGCCGACTGGATTCCTGGTGCCCCATACTGGCATGGTGAGGAGGGATTCCATCAGATATTCGGTTTGGCACCCCGTATTGCCGGTGCATCGTTTTTGGCTTTCCTGGCAGGATCGTTTGTGAATGCCTATGTGATGAGTAGAATGAAACTTAACTCCGAGGGTAGGAATTTCTCGGCACGTGCTGTGCTCAGTACCGTGTTCGGCGAATTTACCGACTCGGTTATCTTCTTCCCCTTGGCACTCGGTGGGGTTATCCCCTGGGAGGAGATGCCTTCGCTGGTCATCACGCAGGTCACACTCAAGACACTCTACGAAATCGTAGCGCTTCCTGTAACCATCCGTGTGGTAAACTTCACCAAGAAGCACGACCATGAGGATGTGTACGATATGGATGTGGCATACAACATCTTTAAAGTCAAGGAACTTTAATCTTTAATCTTTAATCTTTAATCTTTAATGTTTAACGTCTAATGTTTAATGTTTATGAATAGAGAGGTAGAAGGTTTGCAGGCCCTCGGTAAGAAGACCGAGTATAAGAGCGATTATGCGCCCGAGGTGTTAGAAACATTTGTCAACAAGCATCCCGACAATGATTACTGGGTGCAGTTCAACTGTCCTGAGTTCACGTCGCTTTGTCCTATCACGGGTCAGCCTGATTTTGCTGAAATCAAGATTATGTACATCCCTGACGAGAAGATGGTAGAGTCGAAGAGTTTGAAACTGTATCTGTTCAGTTTCCGAAACCACGGTGATTTTCATGAGGACTGTGTGAATGTGATTATGAAGGATCTGGTGCGCCTGATGAATCCCAAGTACATCGAGGTTATCGGACTGTTCACACCCCGTGGAGGTATCAGCATCTACCCCTACGCCAACTACGGTCGTCCCGGCACCAAATATGAAACCCTGGCCGAGCAGCGCCTGATGAATCACACTTTCAAGTGATTTGATTTGCTTGCCTGCTGAAGGTCGAAAAAGAAAGTAGTCCTCGCGGGAACGAAAAAGAAAGTAGTCCCAAAAACGCTCTTGCGTCCCTTCTTTAACTTTGCAGCCTGAAGTAAGAGTCCTAAGGAACTCTTAATTAATTTAACGTTGAATAAACGAAGAAAATATG
>SUYC01000002.1 GCA_015060625.1 Xylanibacter ruminicola
ACTCAAACACGTTAAAATCTTCTGTTTTTTCCATTTTAAACGTTGTTTTTTATTCAACGTTTTTCAGGGCAAGACAGACTGCAGTCCTGCAGTTAAAGGACTAGAGTCCTTTAGTAGGAGGACTGGCTCTGGCAACAATACTTTAGGATTAAAAAGAGCCGCAACCCTGTAAAAAGGTTGCGGCTCTTATAATTGAGATAATCTATCGACTTATGCGAATGGATTCTCTGTTGGGTAGTAATCACCCTTGGGGAAGTTGTAGTCGATTTCCTCAACGGGGATGCCCATGTACTTGAGAACCTCCCACAGGTACTTACCAGCATGATCGAACATCACAGCGCAGTGGTGTGGGTAGTGCTTCTCGATGAGCACGTGACGATAGAAGCGGCTCATGTTCTTAACACCGAAGATACCGATAGAACCGAATGAGCGTGTAGCTACAGGAATCACCTCACCCTGAGCGATGTAAGCGCGGAGTTTGGTGTCGGCCGTGCTCTGCAGACGGTAGATAGTAGCCTTGCCTGGCTTGATATCGCCCTCGAGAGTACCGTTTGTCACCTCTACAGGCAGAGCGCGTGCCATGATGCGCTGGAAGCACATGCTGCAGTTGCAAACCTTAGACGAAGCGGTGTTACCACAGTGGAAGCCCATGAAGATCTCCTTGTCTGTGTACTCGTCGCACAGGAACTTCTTGCCCTTGATGCTCTCCTCGTACATATCGTTAGGAACGGTGTTGTTGATGTCGAGCAGTGTAACAGCATCCTCTGTGATGCAAGTACCGATGAACTCAGACAGTGTTCCGTAGATATCAACCTCGCAGCTAACGGGGATACCGCGGCTGGTGAGACGGCTGTTTACATAGCAAGGAACGAAACCAAACATGGTCTGGAAAGCAGGCCAGCACTTGGTGGTGAGTGATACGAACTGGCGGCAGCCCTTGTGAGCCTCGATCCAGTCGGTCAGAGTGAGCTCATACTGAGCGAGCTTAGGCAGAACAGAAGGAATTTTGTTGCCAGCACCCAGCTCATTAGCCATATCCTTAACTACATCGTCGATACGTGGATCGCCCTGGTGCTTCTGGAACGACTCGAGCAGGTCGAGCTCTGAGTTCTCCTCGATTTCAACATCGAGATCATACAGGGCACGGATAGGAGCGTTACAAGCCAGGAAGTTGTTTGGACGAGGACCGAAACTGATAATCTTCAGGTTCTGCAGACCAACGATAGCGCGAGCGATGGGCAGGAACTCGTGGATGAGTTCAGCGCAGTGGTCAGCGTCGCCAACAGGCTCCTCAGGAATGTAAGCACGAGTCTTACGCAGAGAGAGAGCGTGGCTGGCATTCAGCATACCACAGTAAGCATCGCCACGACCATCAATCAGGTCGTTCTGAGTCTCCTCAGCAGCAGCGCAGAACATAGCTGGGCCATTGAAATACTTAGCCAGCATGGTTTCAGAAATCTCAGGACCGAAGTTGCCAAGATATACACAGAGTGCATTACATCCTGCTTTATTGATATCCTCGAGGGCCTGCTGCATGTGGATTTCGCTCTCAACAATGCAGATAGGGCACTCGTAGATGCCATCCTTACCGAATTTCTTCTCATACGCAGCGATAACAGCCTTACGACGGTTAACAGCTAATGACTCAGGAAAACAGTCGCGAGATACAGCGACGATTCCAACTTTAATTTTAGGTACGTTGTTCATATTAAAATGAGTTTGTTTATAAAGTAATGATTTTCGTTTCAAGCCACAAAGTTATAACTTAATCTCGAAATCACAAAGATTTTTAGAAAAAATAACAGCCGATGATACATTTATAATATAAGGATGATACATTTAAAAAAATATTTTTGTTACCTTTGCAAACGTAATGGAACAGTTAAGAGACAAATACAGAAGATTTAAGGCTTGGCAAGAGCAACCTCACCAGGTGATGCCACTATCTGCCGAGAAGCATGTGTGTGCCACTTGCGGCACAGAGTTTCATGGCAACTATTGTCCGCGATGCGGACAGCGCGCCACCATCGGCAGATATTCGTTCAAATCGGCATTTTTGTTGTTTTTAGACGTCTGGGGATTGGGCAATCGTGGCATGTTCCGTTCCATTCGCGACCTGCTGCTGCGTCCTGGCTACATGATTCGCGACTATCTGAATGGCATGCAGATGGCGTATTTCCCTCCGTTCAAGATGTTCTTCCTGGGCATAGCTTTATTAGTATTTGTACAGTCGGGCCTGAATATCAGGATGGAGAATGTTATCAGTAATAGCAAGGAAGTGATTTCCCAAAGCCTTGACAAAACATCCGACAATATTAATAAAATAGATAAGGTAGAAAAGAAATCATTCGACAAAGCCGCTATCAATGACACCATAAATATTAACGGTAAAAAATTAGCTATCGAGAAAACCGAAAAAAGCGACCAAATAAGAGTGAACGGGAAATATTATGGGTTAAAATTCGCAGAGATTCTCCAGAAGTTTTTCCGTTGGATAGTAGATAACCAGACAGTTGCTCAGTTCCTTTGGCTACTCGTTTTGTCGGCCCCGATGTACTTCCTTTTCCGCCACAATAAAAAGATTCCAGACATACACTACTCGGAGTTCTTTGTATCGATGGTTTACATTACAAATTTAATGACAATTATCAGTATTATAGGTGAGTTTTTCTCTCCAGGAAACGCCATGATAGATATCATAGGTGGCGCCGCAAGTATTGTACCACTCAAACAGCTATATGGTTATAGCTATAAAAGGACATTCTTTAAGGTGGCACTATCATTTATGATACTGATTATTCTAGCAATTATATTGGCAGCTATATTTGCTGGTTTAGCATACCTATACGTCCGATATATATTGTAGTATATAATTTTTAGCTTTTAAATTTGGTGTTCTGCTGAGTAATTTGTATCTTTGCACCCGTATTTATATGTACGGAAACAATTAAATTAAAAGATACAATGGATTACAATTTCAGAGACATCGAACAGAAATGGCAAAAGCGATGGGTTGAGAATGGAACCTATCGTGTGGTGGAAGACAAGAACAAAAAGAAATTCTATGTACTGAACATGTTCCCCTATCCATCAGGAGCAGGTTTGCACGTAGGTCACCCACTTGGCTATATCGCCAGTGATATCTATGCACGCTTCAAGCGTCAGCAGGGTTACAACGTGCTCAACCCCATGGGTTACGATGCTTACGGACTGCCTGCCGAGCAGTATGCCATACAGACAGGTCAGCACCCTGAGAAAACCACTTTCGAGAATATCAACCGCTACCGTTCACAGTTGGATAAGATTGGATTCTGTTTCGATTGGGAGCGCGAGGTTCGTACTTGTGATCCTATCTACTACAAGTGGACCCAGTGGGCTTTCCAGCGCATGTTCAAGAGCTATTTCAGCACTTCGTCGCACAAAGCCCAGCCAACCATCAAGCTGATTGAGCACTTTGAGCTGATGGGTACTGAGGATTGCCACGCTCTGGGAACCGAAGAGCTGCACTTCACAGCTGCCGAGTGGAACGCTTTCTCAGAGAAGAAAAAGCAGGAGGTACTGATGAACTATCGTATAGCCTATCTGGCCGATACCATGGTAAACTGGTGCCCGAAACTGGGAACCGTACTGGCCAACGATGAGGTTGTGGATGGTGTATCAGTTCGCGGCGGATATCCTGTAGTGCAGAAGAAGATGCGCCAGTGGTGCCTGCGCGTATCAGCCTACGCTCAGCGACTGCTCGACGGATTGGATAATATCGACTGGACCGACTCGCTGAAGGAAACCCAGCGCAACTGGATTGGTCGTTCAGAAGGAACAGAAGTAGAATTCAACGTAGCCGATAGCGATAAGCACTTCACCATCTTTACCACTCGTGCTGATACGATGTTTGGTGTTACATTCATGGTACTGGCACCTGAAAGCGACCTGGTAGCAGAGCTGACTACACCTGAGCAGAAGGCTGAGGTTGAAAAGTATCTCGACTATGTGAAGAAGCGTACAGAGCGCGATCGCCAGATGGACCACAAGGTAACAGGTGTGTTCTCGGGTAGCTACGCCATCAATCCATTTACAGATGAGAAAATCCCCATCTGGATTGCCGAATATGTACTGGCTGGTTATGGTACTGGCGCCATCATGGCTGTACCTGCTCACGACAGTCGCGACTATGCCTTTGCCAAGCACTTCAACCTGCCCATCATTCCACTGATTGAGGGTGCTGATGTATCAGAGGAGAGCTATGATGCCAAGGAAGGTATAGTTTGCAACTCAGCATCAGCTAAGTTCAGCTTGAATGGCTTGACTGTGAAGGAGGCCATCGCTGCCACCAAGAAGTATGTTACTGAGCAGGGCTTGGGTCGTGTAAAGGTGAACTACCGCCTGCGCGATGCCATTTTCTCTCGCCAGCGTTACTGGGGTGAGCCATTCCCTGTTTACTACAAGGACGACATGCCCTATATGATTCCAAAGGAGTGCCTGCCTCTGGAGTTGCCTGAAATTGACGAGTACAAGCCAACAGAGACTGGTGAACCACCATTGGGTCGTGCCAAGATGTGGGCTTGGGACACTAAGACAGACAAGGTGGTATCAAAGGATCTCATCGATAATAAGACCGTATTCCCACTTGAGCTGAACACCATGCCTGGTTTCGCTGGTTCAAGTGCATACTATCTGCGCTATATGGACCCCAAGAACGAGCAAGCTCTTGTTAGCAAGGAGGCCGATGAATACTGGCGCAATGTGGATCTCTACGTAGGTGGTACCGAGCATGCTACTGGTCACCTTATCTATTCACGTTTCTGGAACAAGTTCCTCTTCGACTCTGGCTATAGCTGCGAGGATGAGCCATTCAAGAAACTGGTTAACCAGGGTATGATTCAAGGCCGTTCAAACTTTGTATATCGAGTTGAGGACGAGGGTGCCGACAAGGGTAAGTTTGTCAGCTTCGGATTGAAGGGTAACTACACCACCACACCTATCCACGTGGATGTCAACATCGTATCTGCAGATATTCTGGATATCGAGGCCTTCAAGGCTTGGCGTCCTGAGTACAACAACGCAGAGTTTATCCTGGAGAACGGTCAGTATAAGTGTGGTTGGGCCATCGAGAAGATGTCGAAGTCGATGTTCAACGTCGTCAACCCGGATATGATTGTAGAGAAGTATGGTGCCGACACCCTGCGTCTTTATGAAATGTTCCTGGGTCCTGTTGAGCAGTCGAAGCCTTGGGATACCAACGGTATCGACGGCTGCCACCGCTTCCTGAAGAAGTTCTGGAACCTCTTCCAGAATGGATTCGACGAAGGTGCTGCCACACCTGAGAACCTGAAGAGTGTGCACAAGCTGATCAAGAAGGTATCTACCGATATCGAGAACTTCAGCTATAACACTTCTATCTCGGCCTTCATGATTTGTGTAAACGAGTTGGGACAGCAGAAGTGCAAGAACAAGGAAATGCTGAAGACACTCGTCATCCTGATAGCTCCATTTGCACCACATATTGCCGAAGAGCTATGGGAGCAGCTGGGCGAGCAGGGTAGCGTTTGCGACTCAGAGTGGCCAAAATGGAACGAGCAGTATCTGGTAGAGAGCCAGGTTAAGTTGGGCATTGCCTTCAACGGTAAGACCCGTTTGGAGATGGAGTTCCCTGCTGATGCCGATAACAAGACCATAGAGGAGGCTGTACTTTCTTGCGAGGCCGCACAGAAGTATCTCGAAGGTTTCCAGATAGTAAAGGTTATCATCGTCCCTAAGCGTATGGTGAACATCGTACTGAAGAAATAATGACTATCGATCACAAGATAATTCTCAACGAGGTCAAGGACTATATGTTTATAGCCCTTGGCCTTTTTCTCTATACCATCGCCTTCACAGTATTCTTGATGCCCTATCAGATTGTGGCCGGAGGCGTCACTGGTTTATCAGCTATCATTTACTATGCTACTGGCTTTCATCTGGAAAACACCTATATCATCATCAACGGTCTGCTACTGATAGTGGCCCTGAAGATACTGGGGTATAAGTTCCTTATGAAGACTATCTTTGCCATTTTTACGCTTTACTTCATGCTGCGATTTGCGCAAGACATCATCCCCAAGCAGGATAATGGCTTGCCATTCAAGCTCATGGGTGAAGGACAGGATTTCATGTCGATGATCATCGGTTGTGTTATCACAGGTATCGCCCTAGCTACCGTATTCCTGCATAATGGCTCTACTGGTGGCACGGATATCATCGCAGCATCAGTCAACAAGTATCACAACGTGTCTTTGGGATCTGTACTGATAGCAGCCGACTTCTGTATTATCGGTTCTTGTATGTTCTTCCCACAGTTCGGCACCTATCTGGAGCGTGCTCATAAGGTGATGTTCGGTTTCTGTGTGATGGCTATGGAGAACTACGTACTCGACTATGTCATGAATGCCCGCAGGCAGTCGGTACAGTTCTTTATATTCTCTCGAAAATGGCAAGAGATAGCCAACGCTATCGGCACCCAGATGAATCATGGTGTAACTATCCTTGATGGTCATGGATGGTACACTGGTAAGCAGATGAAAGTGCTCTGCATCCTGGCCAAGAAGAACGAGAGTGTAAACATGTTCCGACTCATCAAGATGATAGACCCTAACGCCTTTGTATCACAGTCGAGCGTTATCGGTGTATATGGTGAGGGATTCGACGAAATGAAAGTAAAAATAAAAAAGGAGGATCATAAGAAAGTGAAAATAGTATTCGCAACTAACAATCTTAATAAACTTACTGAAGTAAGAAAGATTCTTGGCAATAAATTCCAGGTGATGTCGCTTGCCGAAATTGGTTGTAACGACGATATTCCAGAGAAAGGACAAACGCTGAAAGACAATGCGCTCATCAAGGCTCAGTGGATCTACGATAAGTATCATGTCAACTGTTTCGCCGATGACACGGGTCTTGAGGTAGATGCACTTGGAGGTGCACCAGGTGTTTACAGCGCAAGATATGCAGGCGGTCAGGGGCACGACTCTGAAGCCAATATGAAGAAACTGCTATCTGAACTGGAACATAAGGACAACCGTAAGGCGCGCTTCCGCACCGTCATCGCTCTCATCATAGATGGCAAGGTTACCACCTTCGATGGTATCATCAACGGCACCATCACACATGAGAAACGAGGCGGCGAAGGATTTGGCTACGATCCTATCTTTATGCCCGAAGGACATAATCAGACGTTTGCCGAACTGGGTGCTGATATCAAAAATCACATCAGTCATAGGGCAAAGGCCGTTCAGAAACTGGCTGATTACCTATTAAAAAGGTAACGTATGAAGAGGTTGCTTGCCATCGTATTCACACTATGCTATTGCTACTTGGCAACAGCGCAAGTAGGTACATGGCGCAACTATCTGGCCTATCACGATGTGCAGCAGATTTGCAAGGCCGACAACGAGCTGTTTGTGCTGGCATCCAACGACCTCTATCAATACAATATCAATGATGCGAGTATCACTACCTATGATAAAGTAAATGGGTTAAGTGATACCCGCATCACTCATATAGCCTGGAACCAAAAAGCTAAGCGCCTGATTGCTATCTACGATAACTCGAATATCGATCTGATAGAACCTGATGGCGATATCATTAATATCTCAGCCCTTTACAATAAATCGATAACCGAGGATAAAACGGTAACAGACATCTCTATCGATGATGTTTATGCCTATCTGACCACCAGTTTTGCTATCATCAAAGTAAACATGCTGAAGGCAGAAATATCAGAAACCTATACCAAAAACCATCCTGAATACCCGTATGATCTGAAGCCTTATCAAGATGACTATGATAAGTATATCGCTACCGTATCAACCTTGAACCCAAACGGACCGGCTTACAACCGTTTCTACGAGTCGAAATTCATCGGCGACAAGCTCTACACCACAGGTGGATATTTCCTGCCTGCCATGCCCGATAATGCGCTGCCAGGTACCATTCAGGTGTTTGATGGCAACGACTGGACGCTGTATCAAGAACAAATCAACGAGATTACAGGCTATCCGTATGTAGATATCTGTTGTGTTGATGTGGACCCTCATGATCCTGAGCATGTGTTTGCAGGCGGTCGTTGTGGACTTTATGAGTTTAAAAACGGACAGCTTATTACCTATTATAATAAGGATAATAGTCCACTGATGGGTGCTAACGACAGAGGTACCCTGCTTGGCAATGATTATGTGTTGGTATTAGGCATCCTGTTTGATAGTAAAGGTAGTCTCTGGGTACTAAACAGTCTGGCAGAGGGTGTCAGTCTGTTAGAGTTGACCAGCGATCACCAATGGATCAGCCACCACCATACGGAACTCGAAGACGAAAAAGGTATCACCATTCCCGGGTTATCAAAGATGATGTTTGACAGTCACGGACTGCTTTGGTTTGTGAACAACTTCTGGAACATACCAGCCTTATTCTGCTACGATACCAACCAGGATGTAATCCTCAAGTACGATCAAATTGTTAACCAGGACAATACCAAATACAGTCCATATCATATCAACTGCATAGCCGAAGATAAAGAAGGTAATATATGGATAGGCACAGATGTTGGTCCGTTTATGATTCAAGAGAATGAGATAGGCCAAACAACGGTTACTTTCTATCAGGTGAAAGTGCCACGCAATGATGGTACTAACTATGCCGATTATCTATTCAATAATGTAGATATCAGCAGTATGGCCATCGATGGTGCCAACCGTAAATGGTTTGGTACCAATGGGGCAGGCGTGTTCTTGATTTCGTCAGATAATATGGAGCAAGAAGAAAATTTCACCACAGAAAACTCCAATCTTTTGTATAATAATATTTCATCTATCTCCATTAACCAGCAATCAGGCGAGGTGTTCTTCTTGTCTGATAATGGCTTATGCTCTTATCAGAGTAATGCCATCGCACCAAGTCAGGAGATGACAAAAGATCATATTTCAGTCTATCCTAATCCTGTAACTCCAGACTATACTGGTCTTGTTACCATTACAGGATTAACCTATGATGCAGATGTAAAAATCACAACAGCTACAGGTGCTATTGTGGCCGAGGGCAGGAGCAATGGCGGTATGTTCAACTGGGACTGTCGCAACAAGCAAGGCAAGCGTGTGGCCAGTGGTGTGTATATGATAATAACAGCTACCTCCGATGGTAAAAAAGGAACCGTTGGAAAGATAGCTGTTATTAATTAACTCTGAACTCTTAACTCAATTCCAGCATTCTGTTTATTGGTTTCACAGCTTGTTCAGCTACTTCTGGATCTATCTCTATCTGCGGACTCATCGTCTTCAAACAGGTATATACCTTCTCAAGTGTATTCAGTTTCATATAATTGCACTCATTGCAACTGCATTCCAAGCCACTCTCGCTGATTTCGGGAGGTACAGGGATAAATTCCTTGTCAGGACAGGTTCGCTGCATCTCATGCAGAATACCAGCCTCTGTGGCCACGATAAACTGCTTCTTGTCGCTCTGCTGGGCATAATTCAGCATCGTAGCAGTACTACCCTTAACTTCGGCCACAGCCAATACAGGCGCCTTACACTCCAAGTGTGCCATCACCACAGCATCAGGATACTGCTTTTTAAGCTCCAGAATCTTTGAAACCGAGAAACGCTCGTGCACATGACAACCACCATTCCAAAGCAACATCTTTCTACCTGTCACCTCATTGATATAGTTACCAAGATTATAATCTGGTCCAAATATCAGTTTGGCATCCTTGGGCAACTGATCCACTACCTTCTTGGCATTACCGCTGGTCACCACCACATCAGTCAGCGCCTTCACGGCAGCTGTGGTGTTCACATAGCTGATCACCTGATAGCCGGGATGCTCATCCTTAAACTTCTTCAAGTCCTCAGCCTTACAACTGTCAGCCAACGAACAGCCAGCTGCCAGATCAGGACAAAGCACCACCTTATCAGGCGACAACAGTTTGCATGTCTCTGCCATAAAATGCACACCACACATCACCATCACTTTCGCATCCGTCTCAGCAGCCTTGCGCGCCAAAGCCAACGAATCACCTACAAAGTCGGCGATATCCTGAATATCACCAATCGTATAATAGTGAGCCAGGATGATGGCATCCTTCTCCTCACACATCCTACGAATCTCAGCTTTCAGTTCCTTTGTTGTCAACACCATATAATTTTTATATTTCTTTTTTATTTATTTCTTAAAAATAGAATAAGTAGTATGATATGCCGTGAATATCTTGATAACTTTTTGGCATTTTTATTGTATATTTGACTATTAACCTTAAAAAATCATTTATAAACTACCACTGTTAATTCTTTCTCGCTGATAATGAACCACTAAGCATACTTATCCACAATTTCCAATTTCGGTGCAAAATTAATAAGTTTATATTATTTTTCGGCAAAAAACTGTGGAAAAGTTGCGAAAATAGTGCTAATAAACCTGTGGATATCCTCAATTCGAAGGGTGGAGTGTATAATTCACAAGTTATTAACATAGTTATCCACACACTTATCAACAGGTTTTTCCACAATTATTTGGTAGTTTGTTTTCTAAATATTACCTTTGCAGACAGAATGAAGAAGTTACGTACGATAGAAATGGAGCGCCTCTCGGTTGAGGAGTTCAAGGAAGCTAAGAAGATGCCACTTATTGTGGTGCTGGATGATGTGCGCTCGATGCACAATGTGGGTAGTGTGTTCCGAACTGGCGATGCTTTCCGCATCGAGGCGGTCTATCTGTGTGGTATCACCAGCACACCACCCATGGCCGAGATTCATAAAACTGCTCTTGGGGCTGAGGATAGTGTAACATGGAAATACTTCGATACTGCACTTCAGGCTGTCGAAGCTTTGAAGGCTGATGGCTATGAAGTGTATTCAGTTGAACAGGCTCATGGCTCAACCATGCTTCAGAACTTTACACCTATTAATAATAAGAAGTATGCTGTGGTATTGGGCAACGAGGTGAAAGGTGTTCATCAGGAGGTGATAGATGCTTCGGATGGTTGTTTGGAGATACCTCAGTTTGGCACCAAACACTCCATGAATGTATCAGTAACAGGCGGCATTATCATCTGGCATTTTGCAAAAAATATCATTCTTTAGTAAAAAAGTTGTTGCTTAGATGTCACATTTCTGAACTTTCTGCGTATTAAGGATAAAAGCAACAAACGATAAGAATGACAACAGAGGAGTTTCAACAACAGGCAGAAGCACTTAGACTGCAACTTATCGGTATCGCTCAGAAATATCTGGGTGCTACTGATGAGGCTGAGGACATCGTACAGGATGCGATGATCAAACTCTGGCTGATGCGCGACCAACTGATGGCACCCGTATCAGGCTTCGCTTCTGTGGTGACTCGCAACCTCTGTATCGACCATCTGCGCAAGCAACATACCACTGTGGATATTTCAAAATTTCCTGACACGGAGGAGTGGAGCGACGATGGTGAGCAGATAGAACAGATGCTGCAGGTGATCGACACGCTGCCCTCTGCTCAGCGAACCATTCTCCGCATGCATCATCTGCAAGGGATGAAGACCAGTGAGATTGCACTATTGCTGGGTTCAAGTGAGGTGTCTATACGCCAAAAACTGAGCAGGGCCAGGAGAGTGATTCGTAAAAGATTATTGGCCATCTTTGCTGCTGCATCGCTCTTGATAGGTGTGTCTATGATGGCCGTTTATTTCACAAGACTCAGCACCAGTGATGATTATGTGATTTATGTCTATGGTAAGAAGTACACCGACCAGCAAACGGTGATGGCCGAGATGAAGCGCACCATGGGTGAAATGACTGAGGAGAATACTCAGGGCGAGATAGAACAGCAGTTGAACGATTTATTTAGCAATTAAGAGATATGAAACGAGTATTGATGATTATCACAGCGTGCTTTTCGATGCTGATGAGCGTTGAGGCGCAGAGTGGACTGCACATAGCACCACTCTTCGAGGGAAAAATCATCCCCCAGCAGCGAATGGTAGAGACGAGGGTAAAAGGAAAGATGCTCTCCAAATATCAGCTCACTCTCTTCCGTAGTGTGCGCTTCAATGCCAACACTAAGCAGGAGATAGCTCGTGTGCACGATCTGATAGAACTGGATAAGAAACAGAATCAAGTGCATCCTTATTCTGAGAACTACTCCAGTAAAAAGAGTCGCTCAAAGGAGACGCTGATGCTGCAACTCCCCAAGACAGATAAGCATAACCGTTTTCTGTGTTATAAGCGCAATAACGACGAGATTACGGTTATCTATATGGAGGGTACACTCAGTTCACTTGATACGTTACGAGAATTAATCAAATAAAGGTATAACAATATGAAGAAACTATTTATTCTATTGCTTCTGGCTGTATCAGCCACAGCAAATGCAGAAGAAGTTGCCGACAACGATACACTTACCATCCTGAAACCCCAGAAGGTTCGTATCATCACAGGCGATTCTATTCAGAAAATTAAGGTGTATGGACGCGAGAACGACGATAAGTACACCTATGAGAGTAAGATATTGCTGGTAGATTCGAACTATGTCAGCGAGCAGAGTATTAATAAAGATACCTGGAACTTTGATTTCGTCAAGAAGCGCACTCATGGCACGGGTTATCCTCTGGAGACGCGTAGCCTATCCTCTCGTTTTGCTTTAGGTCTATGCTATGGTGCTAATGCCGATTATAAAGGTTCGCAGTCTGTAGGCAGCTCGTGGGAAATCATGTGGACCATCTCTGAAGTGGAGAAGTTTGCTTATGGTCAGCATCATGGCTACTCGATAGGTTTTGGCGTGGATTGGCGTAATTTCCGCATGGATGGTCGCAGCAAGTTTGTCAAACTGGGTGATGGTACTATCGCCGAAGAGAATCAGCCTGCCGGCTATAATTCCGACTTCTCGCGCATCAAAGTATTCAGTCTCATCATCCCTGTGATGTGGAAGTATCGCACCAAGCAGCTCTCTTTCGGTCTGGGTCCCGTCATCAACATCAATACCTATGCCAGTATCAAGAACCGCTATTGGGATGCCGACGGACAGAAGCATAAGGAAATCTACAAGAAGATACACCAGCGCCCCATCACAGTAGATATCATGGCCGAGCTGAATATCCATCGCTGGTTCAGCATCTATGGCAAGTTCTCACCCATGACCATCCTCAACTCTACCTATGCCAAGGATGTCAATTTCCAGCCTGTATCGTTTGGCGTATATTTCTGAAAAATACAAAAATACAAATAATCCCACAGATTGCAAAAATATCTGTGGGATTTATTTGATTTAGAACTCATCAATAAAATGTATTTTTAGTGAATATAAATTTTGCTATATCGGAAATAATCTCTACCTTTGCAGGCGTTTTTTGCAATCAAAGAATTAATGAGGAAAATTATATATATTGTACTGATAGGTATTTTTTTTATTAACTGTGTGGGACGTGAGTATGCAGAGATGCAGAAACGCTTGCATAGGTTGGATGCATACAATAAATCGGACTCTGCTTTCACTACGGCAACAGAGGCCAAGGCTGTAGCCGACTATTTCGAAGACCACGGCACTCCTAACGAGCAGATGTTGGCCTACTATCTGTTAGCTCGAGCCTACTACGATATTCATGAGGCCCCCATGGCTCTTAACAGTTTCCAGACTGCCATAGAAAAGGCAGATACCACTGCTGAGGATTGTGACTATCGTCAACTAAGTAAAGTATATGGACAAATGAGTAGATTGTTCTATAAACAGGGGCTTATGCGACAAAGTTTAAAATGTGATAGTATTTCTGAAAAATATGCATATCAAGGACATGATACATTGACAGCTTTATTAAGTATGTCATATCAAATTATAGCATATAGCCAATTAGGTGATAATAATAAAGCTCTGGAATTAAGTGATAAAACCTCAAAACTTTTTTTAGAATATGGCTATAAGGATCAATCCGCAATTGTTCTTTTTTCTAGTATTGATGACTTAGTAGACAGAGGTGATTTGAAAAAAGCAAGTGAATATTTAAGAAAGTACGAATCTGAATCTGGTTTTTTTCATTCTCAATTTGAAATAGAGAAAGGACGTGAGATATATTATTATATTAAAGGATATTATTATCTTTCATGTGGTTTGTTAGACTCTGCCGAATATTTCTTTCGTAAGGAATTACGACAAGGCAAGGATTTTAATAACCAGAATGCGGGTTCAAGAGGATTAGCTCTACTTTTTCAGCAGAAACATATGGGAGATTCTGCTGCTAAATATGCGCTATATAGTTATGAGATGAATGATTCTGTTTATGCGCAGATGGCAACAAAAGAAGTAGAACAGATGCAGGGAATGTACGATTATTCTCGAAATCAAGAAATAGCCAGACAGGAAAAAGAAAGGGCAGATCATGCTAATGCTATTATACAGTTGATAAGTGTATTCTTATTTTTCTTTATTATTGTAATAAATGTAATTGTGAGGGAAGTTCACAAAAGGCGAAAAGAAGAAAGGGCAGAATACCAAAATAAGGTTTCATTATTAGCAAAAACAAATTCAGAAGTAATACAGTTGCGCACTCATGAGCAAACTCTGAGTAAACTGCTTAAGGAAAAGGAGAATGAGGCTATAAAATTAGAGAACGAAATAGAGGCTTATAAAATCAAAGTTGGTTTGCAGAAAGAATCATCAGAAATGCGTCTCCAAAAGTCAGAAGTATATATTAATTTGAGTAAATTGGCAACAAAAGGTGTTGTACTTACTGATGACCAATGGCAACAGATATATATGATGGTTATTGATATTCTGCCTAATTTTTATAAGTTTATATCTGAAAAGAAGTTTGAACTTAGTGAAAATGAATTTAAGACCTGCATCCTTATCCGATTGCATTATAATCCAAAAACAGTAGCAAATATGATAGGTTTATCCCCTTCTTCTATTACTAAAATGCGAATCAATTTGATGGAAAAACTATATGGAATAGAAGGCAAATCTAAGGAACTTGATGAAAGACTATCGCAATATACTTAATTTTTTTGTTTTTGTAACTAATTGATTATTAGTGTTTTGTGTAAAAGGTAAAATTTGAGTAAAATCTGCTATAAGCATTTCTTTTCATAATTATTATATTGTTACTACCTAAAGTTTCGCAAGTGATGGCTCACCTGCATAATTTAACATAAAATAGGAATAAAAAAGGCTTCGAAGTTTGCTCAACTCACTGAAAATGAGTAACTTTACAATCGCCAAACAGTAAAGTACAAACTTAGAAGCCGTGAGCAAAGGTACAACAATTATTTCAGATTTGAGAAGTTTTTTCTCAGAAAATGAGAATAACCGTGCAATTAATGCGATTATGAGAGTGATGGAGTGCATAAACATACGTCCGGAGCAGATCGGGACAGAGAAGAAGGAGAACTGCAAGTTCACGAACGTGCAGGTTCTGAATCTTCTGGTATTGTTCCCGTTCTTCGTCGTCAGGAATGCATACCGGTACTCGGGCTCTTCATTAAGCCGCCTATTTTGTTGTGAGAAGGACATGTTCTATCGTTTTATGAATGATGGTAATATCAAGTGGCGCAAACTGCTGTATGCGATGAACCTCCAGTTGCTGCGTAAGATCAGCCGCAGCACAGAGGCTGAACATGACAAGCCTGTCTGCCTGATTATCGATGACACTGACACTCCGAAGAGCGGACGCAAGAGTGAGCTCATCGGCAAGGTTTTCTCTCACCTTGAGCACAAGACCATCCTTGGCTACAAATGTCTGACGCTGCTTCTGTGCGATGGCATGAGCCAACTGTTCCTCGATTTCTCGCTTCATGGTGAAGAAGGCAGTAAGCCAGACAAGAAGCATGGACTGACGGACAGGCAGCGTAAAGCGCGGTATAGCAAGGATCATAGCGGAGAGGCTGTCGAGGAACGCATCAAGGAGTATACGATGTCGAAGATTGACAAGGCCATCGAGATGGTGAAGTACGCCATCAAGCGCGGCATCCGATTCGACTATCTGCTCATTGACAGCTGGTTTACCTGTGCAGACTTCGTCCGCCTGGTTACCAGCCGACACATCAAGTGTCATCTGATTGGTATGATCAAATTGGGAAAGACCAAATACCATACCCAATGGGGCGACCTGACAGCCAACCAGATTATCAAGAAACTCCAGAAGCAGGGCCTCACCAAGCACAATAGGACCTTGAAGTGCACCTACTGCACCATCGACGTGAAGTTTGCAGGTACCACCGTGCGCCTGTTCTTCTCGAAGCGAGGCAGGAATGGGCGTTGGAACGGATTGCTCACGACGGATCTTTCGCTCAGTTTTCTCAAAGCATACAGGACGTACGCTACCCGCTGGACAACCGAGGTGGCTTATCACGATTGCAAGCAACTGCTTGACTTCGGCAGATGTCAGAGCGTACACTTCTCTGCACAGATTGCCAGCTTCACACTGACCATGATGCAGTATAACATACTTTGCACAGTGAAACGGTTTGAGGCCTATGAGACCATCGGAGCACTTTTCCGTGAGGCCACAACTGGTACTCTCGAGCTGTCCGCCTCGGACAGGATATGGGAACTGATATTGGACACCATCCTGGAAATCGCAGAGATGATCTCTGCCGATGCCAGTGAACTGCTTTCTGCGGTTATTGATGCCAATCCTAAGTTCCATAAACTCTATCAAATGTATAAATTAGTCGCTTGATGAATGAATATTCACTTGCGAAAGTTCAGTTACTACTTTTGCAGTATAAAAAGCATATAGTGTTATAATGTAATAATAGTATAATTAAGAAATGAAGAAATATTTATTTGTATTATTTTGTTTTGCACTTATTCATGGAAGAATAATTGCGTCAGAGAAGGAACAGATTTCATTGAATGTTGAAGTTGGAATAATTGATGAAGAACCTGGTATTACAGGTCCAAGTAAAACAATAGTGCGTATACCTCGCATTTATCAGGATGGGTATAAACTTTCTTTTTCATGTTTTCATCCCGAGTACATTATTAATATAGTACAGGATGATGAGGTAGTTTATTCATCTGTTATCCCTGCTGGCGTTACAGAGTTTGATTTGCCATCATATCTTGGTGGTGACTGTATCATCCAATTTGTAAAGGGCAGATTCTGTTTCTGGGGAGAAATATCATTGTAGTAGTTTTTATTTCACTGACAAAAAATAAATATTATATGAAAAGATTAAATTTTTACTTTATTCTACTGTGTACGATTATGGGACATTATAGTTGTTCCGATAAAGACACGACAGCAGACTTGTCTAATGTCAATGGACAAAGTCATTATGCAGCAAAAAAAATGCTAGAATTTGACAGCCCAGATCAATTATTAGCGGTTATAAATGGAACTCAAACTAGGAGTGCGGATAGGATCGATCTGTCAAATTTTACATCGTTGCTGGATGAAGTTGATATGAATGACCCTCTTATTGCTGATTTTTCGGAAGAAGAAAAACAGGTAATAAAAGACAATCATCTTTCATATTATGAGGTATTTGAACTTGAAGATTTCTTTCCAAACGAGAATTTTGCGCGACTAATTAATACTGATGGTGAAATTTGTGTTATGGATACTATATATAAAATAACCGAAAAGGGAACATTAGTGACACAAAAAACTCATAGAAGAGAATTGGAATTGACATATTATCAAATACGGGATAAAGAATTGTTCAAAGAAAGAGAAGAAGTTATACAACTGAACGAAAACGTAAAAATTATTAATACCTTCAATTCCGAAGGTGGAGATTCTGACGGTTCTAATAATGGGCGTGAAGAAAATCTTATTAATGAGGAAGGATGCGGTTTGCCTCCAATTGGAATACCTGGTGACAATCCTAATCCAACCCCTAATCCCAGTACAGGAGGATCAAATACATCTTTGGAGACTATTCCTTGGTCTACATTCGACACGTATTCTGCAGGATATAAAACTTTTATTGGAAAGTTATGGGGTAAGGTGTTCGGAGATAGGTCTACAAAGCACCACGAAATTGGAGATGGATACAGAGTTAATGGCTCTCTTTATGATTATAATTATGGTATTTATCATGAATGTGGTGCATTTGTGAGCATGAGCAAAAAACGTGGTGGTTTCTTCAAATTTATAAATGGTTGGAAAGATGTTGAGGCAGATGAACTTGTAATGGACTGGACCCCAATTGTTCTTGAGTTAGATTATAAAATTCCAAGTCCCCCTTCATTGCCTACAAACAAAACTTCTATAATAGGTTATGACCCGAAGTGCTATTTATTAGGTGAAAATAAAAAGTGTTTTACAATTCTTAGCTTTGATATTACAGAGAAACAGATTTATCAATTGGTTGGCCAGGGATTAAAGAAGCTGATAAAAGAATTAAATAAAAAGAGTAATTCGTCAATAGATGAAAATATAGAAGCTTTGAAAATAGTTACATCATCTAAAATCTATACAGTAGTTAAACCAACAACAAAGTGGAAACATAATCGAAAGAAATATCGGGAAGTATTCGACTCTGGTGTAAGATTTGTTATTACGAATAGGCTATTTACAGCACCAACTAGTGTCAAGACTTGGGCGGATTTATATAATACCCTTAAAGATATTCCTCAAAAAGATATAAAAAATGGATCAGTTCGACTTGCTGGTCGAATAGGAGATAAATGGGGAGGTATGATTATTAAAAAGGATTAAATAATATACTTAAAGATAACAATATAATAAAAATCTCGTTAATACTAAAGAAGATAAAAATAAAGAGACTGGAAATGAGAAAATCATTGATTATCATTCTTTGCCTAACAGTACTCAGCAGTTTAAACTCGAAGGTGATGGCTTCTAATGACGGAGAGACTAACGAGCAGAAAAGCCTGATAACTGTAATGGGAGAGCTGAATAGTGCTGATGCTTGGAGAGTAGAAGCCGGCTACCACTGGTTTCCTAAACCTTATATCGGTTTTGGGGGCTCGCTGGGTGTTTGGAACCAATTTAGCACTAATGATATTCCCAAAGGGCAAAACTGGATAATTGATGATGACTATCGAGAAGCAAGCAGCCTGTTTGTTCACCCCTCTTTGGTATTATTCTCCCCCTCAATCATCCATGGGAATGATTTTGATATTCAATTGTATGGAGAAGTGGGTGCTATGATGAATCTGCCATACGAGAAAGTGTGTATTGACATCTGTCATAATCCCTATTATATCCCTGATGAGTATGAGTATATAAGTAACAACAAGGGCGACTGGTGTTTCTTTGATGGCAAGATTGGTGTATCTGCCAGATTCGACAATGTTGTTCTGGCTGCAGGCTATTCTTACTCGACGCTTGATGTGTATGGTATGCGCAGAAAACTGAAATATGCTAATCAGAAGTTTACTGCTTTCTACCCTCAGCATCATGGTACTCATGGTGCATTCCTTTCAATATCATTATTTATATAAACCAATAAAATGAATTTATTTAAAACATTATTGATTTCGTGTGTTGCTGTGGCGCAGTCGGCAATGGCGCAACAAGCAGAAAACACTCAGAAGAGTATGTATCTTGAACTTTTTGGTGCTTCAAACATAGTTGGTGTGAACTATGATTCACGCTTAAAGCCAAATTCGCCTTGGGGATATCGTGTAGGTCTGGGTTATACATACTCTAAAAACTATGGATTGTTGTCAGGTTCAAACTCAATTAGAGGTGTGGATGTGCCTATTGAAGCCAACTATCTGCTGGGCAAAAAGCGCAGCAAACTTGAGTTGGGCTTAGGTGTTAACCTGGGTTATTACAAAGAGAAGTATGACAAATGGGATCTGAAAGAAGTAAAAAAAGAAGATGGTTTTACATATTACGAGGGTGTATATGCAGGCGAAGACAGTCGTAGTTTATGGGGCTATTATTGCTTTGGGAATATAGGCTATCGCTATCAGCCATCGCACGGTTTCCAGTTCAGGGTGGGTATCAGTCCATCATTCAATCTGGGTGGAAAACATGCTGTTTCAAAATCAGTATTCCCGTACATTAGCTTTGGATACGTATTTTAGTATAAGAAATCCCACAGATATTTTTGCAATCTGTGGGATTTTTTGTAATTTTGCAGCCAAATAAGAATAAATACGTATTTAAAGAAATGGAAAACAAGACTTACAAGCGTACGACTGTAACGTCGGCGCTACCATACGCTAATGGCGGCGTACATATCGGACACCTGGCTGGTGTATATGTACCTGCTGATATCTATGTGCGTTATCTTCGTCTGAAGAAGCGTGAGGTATTGTTCATCGGCGGAAGTGATGAGCATGGTGTGCCCATTACCGTTCGTGCCCGCAAAGAGGGTATCACTCCTCAGGATGTGGTTGACCGCTATCATAAGATGATTAAGGATTCGTTCGAGGAGTTTGGTATCTCGTTCGATATCTATAGCCGTACCACTTCAGAGACACATCATAAGTTTGCTGCCGAATGGTTTAAGAAACTCTATGATGAGGGTAAGCTCACAGAGGAGACAACTGAGCAGCTCTATGATGAGGAGGCCAAGCAGTTCCTGGCAGACCGTTATGTGACTGGCGAGTGCCCCTATTGCCACAATGAGGGTGCATACGGCGACCAGTGCGAGAAGTGCGGACGTGACCTCTCGCCTACAGAACTCATCAATCCTAAATCGACTATCTCAGGTTCTACCCCTGTACTGAAGAAGACCAAGAACTGGTATCTGCCTCTGAACGAGTATCAGGACTGGTTGAAAAAGTGGATTCTGGAGGAGCACAAGGAGTGGCGTCCTAACGTATATGGTCAGTGTAAGAGCTGGTTGGATATGGACTTGCAGCCACGTGCGATGACTCGCGACTTGGACTGGGGTATCCCTGTGCCTGTGAAGGATGCTGAAGGAAAAGTGCTCTATGTATGGTTTGATGCGCCTATCGGCTATGTGTCGAACACCAAAGAGCTCTGTGAGAAGGAGCCTGAGAAGTGGGGCAACTGGGAGAAGTGGTGGCAGGACGAGGATACGCGTCTGGTTCACTTCATTGGTAAGGACAACATCGTGTTCCACTGCATCATCTTCCCTGTGATGATGAAAGCCCACGGCAAGTATATCATGCCCGACAACGTGCCTGCCAACGAGTTCCTGAACCTGGAGAACAACAAGATTTCTACCTCGCGCAACTGGGCTGTATGGCTCCATGAGTATCTGGTAGATATGCCTGGTAAGCAGGATGTGCTGCGCTACGTGCTGACAGCCAATGCGCCTGAGACAAAAGATAACAACTTCACTTGGAAGGACTTCCAGGATCGTAATAACAACGAACTCGTAGCCGTTTATGGCAACTTTGTGAATCGTGCGCTCCAGCTTACCAAGAAGTACTGGAACGGCATCGTACCTGCCTGTGGTGAGTGGCTTGACGTTGACCGTCAAGCAATTGAAGAATTTAAAAATGTAAAAATTAAGATAGAAGAGAATCTGGAGCAGTTCAAGTTCCGTGATGCCCAGTTCGAGGCTATGAACCTGGCTCGTATCGGCAACCGCTATATCACAGAGTGCGAGCCTTGGAAGGTTTGGAAGACTGATCCAAAGCGTTGCGAGACTATTCTGAACATCTGCTTGCAGTTGACAGCCAATCTGGCTATCGCCTTCGAGCCATTCCTGCCATTCAGCAGTAAGAAACTGCGCGAGATGCTCAATATCGAGAGCTTCGAGTGGGAGCAGTTGGGTAGCACCGACCTCCTGGAGGCTGGTCACCAGTTGGGCGAGCCTGCGCTGCTGTTCGAGAAGATTGAGGACGAGGTCATCCAGAAGCAGCTCGACAAGCTCGAGGCTACCAAGAAGGCTAATGAGGCTGCCGCCTATAAGGCCGCTCCAATCAAAGATACCGTATCGTTCGAGGAGTTCGAGAAGCTCGATATCCGTGTAGGTCTGGTGAAGGACTGTCAGAAGGTGAAGAAGTCGAAGAAACTGTTGCAGTTCACCATCGACGATGGCTCTGGCACCGATCGCACCATCTGCTCTGGTATCGCTGCCTTCTATGAGAACCCAGAGGAACTCATCGGCAAGCGCATCCTCTTCGTGGCCAACTTTGCCCCTCGCACTATGATGGGCATCGAGAGTCAGGGTATGATCCTGAGTGCTGTGGATGCCGACGAGAGCCTGAGCGTGGTTACCACCACTAAGGATGTAAAGCCAGGCAGTCAGGTAGGATAATATCTGTTCGCTGGATGGAGTCATTGAAGGAAAAGACAGCCAAGGGCCTTTTTTGGGGCGGAATGAACAATGGCGTTCAGCAATTGCTCGGACTCGTCTTTGGTATCATCCTGGGGCGCCTGCTCGATCCTTCCGACTATGGACTCATAGCTATGATTACCATCTATTCGCTGATAGCAACCGCTTTGCAGAATAGTGGTTTCTCTACAGCGCTGGTTAACGAGAAAGAACCAAAAGACAGTGACTATAATGCTGTCTTTTGGTTCAATATTTTTATGGGAGTAGTCATCTATGTGATACTCTTCTTTTCTGCGCCTCTGATTGCTGCGTTCAATGACGAGCCACGCTTGGTGTCGTTGTGTCGTTATGCTTTTATTGGTATATTATTCAGTTGCTCAGGTGC
Organism: Xylanibacter ruminicola; assembly: GCA_015060625.1. GTDB lineage: Bacteria > Bacteroidota > Bacteroidia > Bacteroidales > Bacteroidaceae > Prevotella > Prevotella ruminicola_D. The sequence continues at coordinate 22,558 of SUYC01000002.1, forward strand.
CGCCCAAGCGGCGTACCTTTTTAAGAATCTGAGGGCTAAGCAACTGGCCAAGGCCAGTATCATTGCCACGATTTTGTCGAGTGGTGTGGCAGCTGTAATGGCTTGGCAGGGCTTTTCTTACTGGAGCTTGGCCACGCAAACCAACCTCTTTATTCTGATTTCTACATTGCTGCGCTGGCACTATAGTGACTGGCGACCAACGATGAAGATTGATTTCGGCTTTGTGCGCAGGGCTTTCCCCTTTAGCGTAAAAATCCTGATTAGCGATGTGTTGACACACGTGAACAACAATGTGATGAACATCCTGTTAGGTCGCTATTTCAGTGCTTATGATACGGGCAACTATAACCAAGCCTACCAGTGGAACAACAAGTGCACATCACTCATTCAAGGCATGGTGAAACAGGTAGATCAGACGGTACTTGTCAGCGTCAGAGATGATCGCGAGCGCCAATTGGCTGTATTGCGCAAGATGGTGCGCTTTGCTGCTTTCATCTCTTTCCCATTGCTTTTGGGATTCGGGTTGGTATCCAAGGAGTTTATTGTGCTGGCCATAGGTGAGAAGTGGCTTGTATCTGCTCAATATCTGCAGTGGATATGTGTGTGTGGTGCTGTATTACCCATTAGTACATTACTGGCCGATTTTCTAATCAGTCGAGGTAGGTCTGACACGTTTATGGGCTGTACGTTAGCGTTAGGTTTACTCCAGATTGTAGCTATGCTCATACTTCATGCTTATGGCATTGCTACAATGGTTAAGACTTATGTAGTACTCAATTTGGTCTGGCTTTTCGTATGGTTCTTCTTTGTGTGTAAGGATACCAGTTATACCTTGTTGCAGATGCTGAAGGATATCATGCCTTTTGCTTTGGCTGCTGCAGGTGTGATGTTTGTTACAGGTTATATCACCTCGAATATCGAAAACCTGTGGCTGCTGCTCCTTAGTAGATGTTTCTTGGCAGCAGTACTCTATTATGCCGTGATGCGACTGGCTGGTGCGCAGATACTGAAGGAGACAACCGATTTTATGATGAACAAAATAAAAAAACAATAAGATATGAACTATGCTTTGATTATTGCCGGCGGCTCTGGAAACAGAATGGGACAGGACATTCCCAAGCAGTTTATCAACGTTTACGATAAGCCTGTACTTATCTATACGTTGGAGAGTTTTCAGCGCCATCCGATGGTAGATGCTATCGAGGTAGTTTGTCTTGATGGCTGGCATGAGGTGCTTTGGGCCTATGCCCGCCAGTTTAATATCACCAAGCTTCAGGCTGTTGTGGCTGGTGGAAACAGCGCTCAGGAGAGCATCCGCAATGGTGTGTACGACTTGGAGAGCAAGGCTTCGGCCGATGATATCATCATCATCCACGATGGTATCCGACCCTTGGTGGATGATACCGTGCTGACGGATGTGATTCAGAAGGCCATGAAGTATGGCAATGGTGTCACATCATTACCTTATAATGAGCAGATATTCATTGTAAATCCTGATGATGAGACAACCACCAAACAATATATTCCTCGCGAAACGTTGCGCCGCGTGTCAACACCTCAGGCTTATCAGTTCAAAAAACTGGATGAGGCTTATCACGAGGCATTCGAGAAGGGCATAGGCATTCATGGATCGTCGTACACCAATACCATGATGGTTGAGTTAGGCGAGACGCTGCATTTTGCAGCAGGATCAGATAAGAACATCAAACTGACCACAAAGGATGATCTGGAGATGTTCAAGGGTTATATGAAAATGGATAAGGACACATGGCTGAAGTAACATCACTCAATAAGCAACATCCTCTCTATCAGGAGGATTTGGCGCGTATAGCCCAGACGCCAGGCATTGAAGGGGTGTATGGAAAAACATTCCTGATATCTGGTGCCACAGGCTTGATAGGCGTTTGTCTGATAGATGCCCTGATGTATCTGAATAAGCAGGGTGCTGGCATTACGATTTATGCCTTGGTTCGCAGTCGTGAGAAGGCTGCTCTGCGTCTTGGCGAGTATTTCGAGGATAGCCATTTCCACTTTGTAGAGCGCGAGGCCTCAGAATCGCTTTTAGAGTTGCCTAAGGTTGATGTGATCATTCCCTTGGCTTCTAACACCCATCCCTTGGCTTATTCAAAATATCCTATCGAGACCATCAATATCAATGTGAAAGGTGCTGAGCAGGCCCTTGAAAAAGCCGTGGCCTGTGGTGCGATGGTGCTCTATCCGTCAACAGTCGAGGTATATGGCAATGCCCGTGGTGATGACGATTTCACAGAAGACTATACAGGTCAGCTCAATTTGGCTACAGCGCGTGCCTGCTACACAGAGTCGAAACGATTGAGCGAGGCGCTTTGCCAGTCGTATATTGCTGAGCGTGGTGCTCAGGTAAAGATAGTAAGATTGAGTCGTGTGTTTGGTCCAACCATGCTGATGAGCGACAGTAAAGCCTCGTCGCAGTTCCTCCAGAAGGCGTTGGCTGGCGAGGATATCGTGCTGAAGAGCAAGGGCGAGCAACTCTTCTCTTATACTTATATGGCCGATGCCGTAGGAGCCATGCTGCATGTGCTACTGCATGGCGAGGAGGATGTGGCATATAATATTGCCAACGAAGCCTGCAATGTGCGCTTAAAGGACTTTGCTCAGCTTTGTGCTGCGTGGGCCAACAAGCAGGTCGTGTTCGAATTGCCATCAGAGACCGAGCAGAAGGGCTTTTCGATTGCTATGCGAGCTGTTCTCGACAATACCCGTTTGAAGGGATTGGGTTGGAAGCCCCAATATACAATGAAGGATGCTGTATGTCGTACGTTATCAATATTAAGTCATGAATAATCCTTATCTGCAGAAATTTAAGGAGCAGCAGCTACGTGCTTGCCAACTCAAACAGTTGTCTATCCTCGAAGAGATAGACCGTATCTGCCAGAAGCATCAGATTGGCTATTGGCTCGATGGCGGCACGCTGTTGGGGGCTGTTCGTCATGGAGGTTTTATTCCTTGGGATGATGATATCGATATAGCCATGCGCCAGGAGGATCTCGACCGTTTTGTGAGTGTGGCACCCTCAGAACTTCGTGAGGGCCTGTTCCTGCAGACGCCGCAGACAGAACCACAGTCAAAGGAGCCCATCGTAAAGGTGCGCGACTTGAATTCGTTTTATGTGGAAGGCTCAGATAACTTTGCTGCCGACTATCAGAAAGGCCTTTATGTGGATATCTTCCCCATGATAGATTATCCCACGTTACCTAAAAAGTGGGTTAAGCGTATCACGCTGGGTATCTCAAAGAGCTATTCGGTTCTGCATAAGTCGCATTATTACTCTCTGAAGTCATTTGCCGAGTTCTTCTGGTTTGGGGCTAAATATATCCTCAGCAAGTGTCTTTGGAATGTGCTCTGCGCCGTTCGTCCCAAGAACGTGTATCTGTCTAATATCCTGATTAATAATGGTTATGGCATTATGCATCGTCAGGATTCTGTTTTTCCTTTGGGTACGATTACCTTCGAGGGCAAAACATTTAGTGCGCCCTGTAATCCAGATGCCTACCTGAGCGATCTCTATCGTAACTACATGGAGATTCCACCTAAAGATAAGCAAAAAATTCATTCTGTATTTATTATGCCCGAGCTGATATGAAACACTCCGCTAAGACAGATATCGCTGTTCTGCTGCTTTTTTTTAACCGTGCAGACACTTTCCGCCAGGTTTTCGAGGCTGTAAAAGAGGCTCGTCCCTCTAAGTTATTCCTTTATCAGGATGGTCCTCGTGGCGAACGGGATATGGCCGGCATCGAGGCCTGTAGAGCGATTGTTAGCGATGAGAATATCGATTGGGAGTGCGAGGTGCATCGCATGTATCAGGAAAAGAACTATGGTTGCGATCCGTCGGAATATATCTCGCAGAAGTGGGCTTTCTCGATCGTTGATAAGTGCATGGTGCTGGAGGACGATGATGTGCCCTCACAGTCGTTCTTTCCGTTCTGCAAGGAGATGCTCGACAAGTATGAGAACGATGAGCGTATCAGTATGATTTCGGGCTTTAATATCGACGAGGTAACGGAGGATTGTCCTTACGACTACTTCTTTACCTCTACATTCGGCATCTGGGGCTGGGCTTCGTGGCGCCGTGTCATTGATCAGTGGGATGGTAAGTATTCGTTCCTCGACGATGCCTATAATATGGCTCAGCTGAAGGCTTTGGCCAAGCAGCGCAAATACAGGAAGGACATGATAAAGATGTTCTGCAATCATCGTGCTACAGGCAAGGAGTACTACGAGAGTATTTTCTGGGCATCTATGTTGTTTAATTCTGGTTTGGCTATTCTGCCCTCAAAGAATCAAATTAATAATCTGGGTTTGATGGCTGATTCAACCCATTTCACGGCATCGGCCAAGACCACCCCCAAGCGCTTTCTGAAAATCTTTACTATGAAGCGTTATGAGTTAGAATTCCCACTCAAGCACCCCAGATATGTGATTGAGAACGTGGGTTATAAGGATAGGCTGTACAAGATTCTTGCATGGCGCCATCCTTTAACCAAAATCAGCTATTCGTTAGAGGAACTCTGGCTTAATATCCGATATGGCCAGTTTGGTAATATCACTAAAGCCTTTTCTCGGCGCATCCGTAAGTGGTTAGGAACAGAAAAGCATGCCTGATGTGAGGTATGCTTTTCTGTTTTTTATATGATGGCTTTGATGGGCGACAGCAGGAAGTCGGTCAGCAGATAGCCGTTATATATAAATAGGTATATCGTCATAGCAGCCACTATCCATCTGAGCCAGCGTGTTTGTATGGCTTTAAACAGATAGGCAGTAGCGATAGGCAATACAAATGCCCAATGTGGCGTCATGATATATATCTCGTTAAGGCCGAAACCTAAGCCGATGTGTATCAGCATGTCGAAGGCAAAACCAGACAGACAGAGCCAAAGGAAACGGCTTCTACGGCCCATCCATATGCCTATCACAAAGAGTAGCAGCATCAGTGCCTCGATGATATAGCTGAGCGTCCAGCTGTAACGTACAAATACAGGACGATGCACCAGCACATCTTCTAAGAAGTAATCCTGGTGGAATTGTAGCGACTCTCCAAACAGGTTCTCGTAGGTAGATTGCCAGCGCGAGGTTGATATGTCTGTCCACTTCAAGAAACCATAGTTCTCCATCGGTTTACCAGTTTTGGCAGCTTGGCGCTGTAATACTATCTCGCGGCGGGCTTTCCTGGCTTCGTATTGCTCTTTCTGTTCTGGCGTCATCTGGGCTACACGTGCTTTTTGCTGTTCGGCCTTTTGGGCCTTTCTTTCGGCACGTGCCTTCTCTTTGGGCAGTACATAGGTGCGATACTCCCAGGTGGCTGTAGCCCAAAGTAAGCCTGCAGGCAGGATAACGGCCAGCAACAGGTATTTCGGACGGAAGAAATCTTTCAGATTTACAAAGAAACCTGATAAGAACACTTTCACACCATTACTCAGCGTAACACCTGCTGTAATGTAGAACAGAATGGCCGACTGCCACCACTTGAACTCACGGCGCTTTTTGATGCATACACCTGAGATATAGAGCGTGATGAGCAGTAGGAACATGGATATTGTAAAATGGTCGGGCACGATGGCTGCCATCAGAATATATGCCATCGAGAAGAAGTAGGCCGTGAGCAGCGTTGCATCCTTTTGTCCTAACTCTATCACCTCGCGATGAATGCGATACAGGAAGATGTATGAGTAGAAAGTACAGAATATCAGCAATCCTGCTACCAGATACTGTACGCAGTTTACGCCAAGTAGCCACGTCAGTCCCTCGTTAATCAGCCATAGTGGCCATATCATAAACGACAGCAACGGATGGCGATACACCTGATATACCACGTCCCAGTTGGTTACTCCCAGATAGGTTAGTGGATCGTAGCCCGACAGATGAAGCTCATGTTCGAAAGCTTTCCAATAGGGTCCGAATCCTGGCTGCATGAACAACTCGTGCATACGGAAGATAAACATAGCATTGAGGACTATGATCACCATGAGTGCTATCGCCGATTGCCAGCGCTCTTCGGGTTTAATCTTGAATATCTTCAATGGATTTCTCATTATCTGAATGGTTTAAAATATGATTCGTCGGCAAATGCCAGCATTTCTTTGTCGCCGCGACTGTCGCCAAAGGCAGTCAGGTGATAATCTTTTCTGTTGGGAAAGAGGGTCAGGATGCGGTTCACCTTTTCCTGTCCGTAGCAGTTCTTGGTGAGAAAGCGTCCTGTTAGCATGCCATCTTTTACTTCAATCTGTGTGCCCAGTACTTTTACTTCTGTGAAAAAGGGTTGTACCCAGTTATCGATAGAGGCACTCACTATCAACACCTCCGAGCCTTCGCTTTTTGCTTGCTGTATGGCTTTGATTCCTGCTGGGCGTAGCAGATGTTGCGATGAGGCTGCAAAAGCTTGGCAAAGGGCGTTAAAATCGGTTATACTCATACCCTTGAAGAAGTAGGCAAATACCTTTTGCTTGGCTTTCCAGTTAGGATAGAGTCCTAATTTCATCAGTACCAGCAGATGGGCATAACGTAAAAATCCCCATCCAAGGGCTGTTGAACCTTTGGCATAACGGATAAACTCCAGCAGCGTGTCTTTGGTGGTTAGTGTTCCGTCGAAATCAAAAGCGTATATCTTCTTCATACTCTAACGATGAGTTTCAGTATCTTTTGCAGTAACCATGCCAAAGGGATGGTAATCACGATGGTGAGCAATGCTGTAAGCCAGTAGCCCAGATGGTAGGGGATGATATAGGTCATCACAAAGTGGTCGTGTATCAGATAGGCCTCCAGACTCAATGTGCCAAAGAAGGCACAGAAGCTATTGAACCATCTTGGTGTGCGACGGAACACACGATTCAGCATCAGGATGAGTGTGATGGTGAATGGAATATAAATCATGCGCTCCACAAATAGAGGGAATCGTCCGTGCGAAATCTGCTCCAGATACACACACGAACTGAAGGTAGCCACAAAGATAGCCACTATCATCCAGATGCCTGCACCATCAATCTTGGTTTGTTTTCGCACCAGTTCGCCGCAGTTAATGCCGATAAAGAAGATGGGCACTCTGCTCCAGAATATCTCGATATGTCCTACAGCCTGATGCAAGGGTGCTATCCACTGTATCCAGATACACCACAGAATCATCACGACAGGCATCCAGCGATAGATAGGATGGCGCTGAATCAGGCGCATGTAGGGTGGGGCCCAAAGATAGAGCATCATGATGGCGGGGATATACCAGAAGGTGAGTTCGTCGTGCAGCCAGAAGTCCCAGTTAATGGCGATGTCGCCAAACAGGTCGATATAGTTGCCGTTTAGCCAATCGAATCGTGGCAGATAGAAGAGTGATGCCATCACCAGCCAGGTAGGATAAATACGCAGTAGGCGGCGCTTATAAAACTGCCATACGTCAGGATTCTTGACCCACGAGAACCACAAACCGATGCCACTTAGAAACAGGAACATATCTACGCCCACATTGCCGCATCGCCTCAAACCAAAGAACTCGTTGCTGCGAGCCAATGGCACGTGGAACAGGATGATGAACAGCATGGCTGCTCCCATCAGTTCAGCGCGATAACGGCTAATGTTAGCCAGTTCGATATCTTTTATCTTCACAGTTTGGGACTTGGCAGTTGGTCAATTATCTTCTTGAATAGCCATGAGAGGAACAGCGTTGCTACCACATAGAGCAGCAATCCTGCGTACATATCATCATAGATATAGGGGCGTACAAATATCTTTCTGACCAGTGGGTGTGTTACAAAGATGGCTGCCGAGATGCCACCCAACCACACAAAGATGCTGAGCACGCGCTCTGGCATCAGCTTCACCATAGGTATGGTGCCCCATACGATGAGTGCAGGCACCCATAGCCAGCGGTCGAAACTTGAACTGAACATAAAGCAGAAGGTGATGGCTATGACGAGGTTTACTCCCCAGGCAAAGATGAGCGAACGACTTCTAGTGACAGTCCAGTCTTTTACCAGTTGTGACTCGAATCGGGCTAGTAGTAACCCCATGCCGAATGGTAGCATGCCCCCCACAAAATTATAGCGCAGGCGCTCCAGCAGTACAGCATCATTTTGGCACGAGAGCTGACATATCCAGCATATCATGATAGCTGCCACGATAAAGCCCCAGTGGCGCCAACGGTAGAAGAGCAGGCGATAGAGGATGTAGAGTTGCAGGGTGATGCTGAAGTACCAGTAAGGACCGGGCCAAACCACATGCGAGGGATCTTCCATCAGATTGGCAAACATGCCCAGCATGCCAACTACAGCCGTCCAGGTATAGCGGTGCATGCCTGGAGTGATGGCATCAAGCATGGTGAAAGCCACAAAACCAACGACGAAGATGCGAAACAACTTCAGATAGTTATAGCGCACAAAGCGCCACAAACCTACTTCGGGCAGATTGCCTTGCTCATATTTCTTCACCAGTCCGTAGCCACTCAAGAAAAGGAATACAGGCACACCATAATGGCCGAAGAACGACACCAGATGCATGGGTAACTGCTCATCAGGATTCAGTAAGAGGCGCCACAGTTCGTCGAACTTAAACTGTTCCCAAGTGTATTCGTTTTCTCTCACAATCCCCCTAAGCCAGTGGCAGTAGTTGTGCAGCATGATGGCCAGGATGGCAATACCACGCATGGCCGAACACTCTTTTCTTGATAACAACTCTTTCATTTCTTCTTCAACTGGTTATAATCGGTTGTACCTTTCAGAATACGTGGACGCTTGGTATTGTAAGTAGGACTCACAATGTTATACTCCTCGTGGTAAAGCGGACTGGCTATACCACCAAAGTACATCAGCAGATGGGGCAGCACATCGGTCATCATGGGGCGATTCTTGGCCTGTTGGATGGCAGCCCAGCCGTATGGATGGTTCTCGCGATACTTGGGTGAGCCCCATATCCAGAAAGGTATCTCCATCTCGTTGCGAGCCAAGCGGTAATCGATGTTAGCACCATGCATGCGTCCGTACATATATGGTTCGCCATCAAAAATCTCTTCACCATGGTCGGGCATGTAGATTACGACAGCATCCTTATCGGCAAAGCGCTGGGTAACAGCCCATACTATCGAATCGTTATATCGTACAGAGTTATCATAATCGGCCAGAATCATACGCTGTTTCTTGGTCAACTCAGGGCGGTCGTACATCTCGTGCTTCAGATATTTATGTGTCTTTTGCGGATAGCGCGATTTATACATCAGGTGTGATCCCATCAGGTGCAGGATAATCAGATTATGCTCCTTATCTTCTTTCTTCAGACGATCGTACTCCTGCAGCACGCCTTCGTCGTAGGGATAAAGGCGGGTGTTACGTGTGTCGAATAGTTTTTTGCTCAGCTCTGGATTGTTCAGGAAGAAGCCGCCGCTGAAGTCATAAACGGCCTCGTTGGCCTTCGACTGGAACTGATTCGTGATAAACGTCACATGATAGCCTGCCTTGCGGAAAACTTCTGGGAAGAGTGGCTTATCGCACCATTCCTCCTTTTCGCCGATGGCCTGCAGCGACAGAATGTTCTTGAATACAAAACTGGTCAGATTCCAAGGTGCTACCACATCGGTAAATGGTACCAGCGTGCCCTCTTGTGCCAAAGCCTTTTGCTTGGGTGTGGTGGGCATGTTGTAGCCATACAGCTGAGAGTGGTGCTTGTTGTAGCTCTCACCAATAATCAGTACGATGTTAGGCACACGATAGGTACAACTGTCTATCTGTACCTTTTCGCTGGCAGCTTCGAGCTGTACTAACTGATTGTCGGCCAGATGGTTGGCGTACATACTGAATATCAGTCGGTAGATGGGAACATAAAATTCGGCTTTGTCCTTACGTGTAAGCTCGTGTTCCATCTGTCCCACGGTGGTGTGTGTAAACATACGGTGCATCGCCTCTTTGTTGGGCCATACCAGCGTGATGCACGAGCAGAGTGCCCAACCAACGACGACACCAACTATGGCATTGTATCCCTCGATAACAAAGGGGTTCATCTTGGGCAGAATCAGTCGGTCGCTGATATGTCTGATGGCTCGGCGGATAAATGTCCAAGCAATGTGTACAAGTGCCAGAAGCAGAACCCAGCCAACCTTTGATGTGATGACATCCCATGTGATATAGCCTCGTAGAAACTCGCTGGCTTCCTGTCCAGTGGTTTCGTTAGCCAGCATCAGCATGGTTGGAGTAAGGGTTGATTCAAATCGTACGTAGCAGTACATATCCACAATAGCTGTGGTGTAGAGCAGGATGTAGAGCAGCGCCCGCACCCAGTAACGAACTTTTCGGGGTATCAGCGTAAGTACTACACATATGGCATAGATATCCAGAAACAGTTCGGGTTCGGATAGCTGGTATGGTTCGGCACCTTTGCCTACCAGATAGACAGGCATTAGTTCCAATTGTGTACAAATCATTCCCAGCGCAAACATAAACGCAAAGAATGCGCTGTTTTTCTGGATGGGTTTGAACAGGGCTCCAATCCACTTTATTGGGTTTATTTTCAGTCCATTAAGCATAGAGTTCGTGTTTCTTTATATATTCAGCCACAGCCTTTGGCACCAGATGGTCTATCTGCTTGCCTGCCTTGACAAGCTGTCGTATTTCCGTGCTCGAGATGTCGATGAGTTCTAATCCGTCGATGCCGCCTTTGGCGCCACGACGCGGATAGACCACAATCTGAAAGTTCTTACGGATATCATCGGCATGATACCACTTATCAAAGAGTGCCCAGTTGTCGCCACCTATCATGAGCACAAACTCGCGGTCAGGATAATCCTGTTTTAGGGCTTGTAGCGTGTGCCAGGTGTATGATGGTTTGGGCAGATGCATCTCATAGTCGCTGGCTGTGATGCCTGTTTCGCCTTCAATAGCCAGTCGGGCCATCTCCATGCGTATGTGGTCGTCCAGCAAATCGGTTGTAGCTTTCAGTGGATTCTGTGGCGAAACCATCAGCCACACTTCGTCGAGTCCAGCTTTTTCACGAAGCTGTCGAGCCAACGAAATGTGACCGTTATGGATGGGATTGAACGATCCGCCAAAAATCCCTGTTCTAATCATTTGATATCCAAAAATTCCTTGATGATGTCCAGCGCGTCGGCTTCGGCATATTCCAGTTTGTCGTTGATAACAATCTTATCGAACTTATCGGCAAACGAGAGTTCGAATTCTGCACGGGCAATACGCTGATCGATTACCTCAGGAGCATCGGTAGCGCGACCTTCCAGTCGTTTGCGCAGTTCGTTGATAGAGGGGGGCTGGATAAACAGGCTCAGGGCCTTGTCGCCATAGAATTTCTTGATGTTCACGCCGCCTTTCACATCTACGTCGAATACCACGTTCTGACCAGCGTCCAACTGGTTTTCCACCTGCGACTTCAGGGTGCCGTAGAAGCGGTCGGTATAAACCTCCTCGTACTCTAAGAACTCATCGTTGTCAATACGCTGGCGGAATTCCTCTGGTGTCAGGAAAAAGTAATCCACGCCATTCTGCTCCGTGCCGCGAGGAGCGCGTGAGGTGCATGAGATAGAGTAGGCCAGATTCAGTTCCTGGTGCTCTCTCATCAGCCAAGAGATAATCGTGCTCTTGCCTGTGCCCGATGGAGCCGAGATGATAATTAACTTGCCTTTTGCCATGGTTTTACAGCGCATTAAGAACTTGTTCCTTGATTTGCTCCAGTTCGTCCTTCATCTTCACCACGATGTTCTGCATCTCGGCCTGATTACTCTTCGAGCCCGTAGTATTAATCTCGCGGCCCATCTCCTGAGCGATGAAGCCCAACTTCTTACCTTGTCCGGCAGGCTCGTTCATGGTGTCGCGGAAGTACTTCAGGTGGTTGGTCAGTCGCTGTTTCTCCTCGCTGATGTCCAGCTTCTCGATATAGTAGATGAGCTCCTGCTCCAGTCGGTTCTTGTCATAGTCGGCAGTAGGTATCTGCTGCAGACCGTCGATGATGCGTGCTTTGATCTTCTCCACACGGCTCTTCTCGAATGGCTCTATCTCGCCCATCAGTTTGGCAATATTGTCAATCTTTTCAGTAAACTTCTTCTGCAAGGCAGCACCCTCCTGAGAGCGGAAGTCAACCAAGTTCTTCAGAGCCTCGACTACACCGCCTTTCACTACCTGCCACTCATCGTCGTTAAGCTCTTCCATATCCGTCTTTGTCATTACGTCTGGCATGCGGAGCAGGGTATAGAACCAGTCTTCAGGGGCAGGAATACCTGTTTTTTCTGATATAGATTTAATCTGCTGATAGTAGTTCTCCACCAGCTGAGCGTTGATGGGTGTGGCATCGGCAGTGGTGTCTTTTTCTATCCACACGCTCATATCCACCTTTCCGCGAATCAGAGCCTCTGCCACCATCTGGCGCATCTCCATCTCTTTCTCACGATAGAGGGGTGCAATACGTGTGTTCAAGTCGAGCTGTTTAGAGTTCAGCGACTTGATTTCTACGTGAATCTTCTTTTCCTTAAATGCCACGACTGCCTTGCCGTAGCCTGTCATCGATTGTATCATGCTATACCTATTTAATAATATTTGGCTGCAAAATTACAAATAACTGCGTAAAAAACCAAATAAAAACACTTTTTTCCTAATAATTGCGTATCTTTGCAGATGAATATCAAATAATGTAAGATAATGAAACGAACACTATTAATGATGTCCATCGGTTTTTCGATGGTGATACAGGCTCAGGGGTTTAAAACGAATGCGCCTGTTTTCGAGACTTCAGCTAAAGACGATATTGCAGCCAACCGATTTTTGGCTGGTAGTAACTACTTGGATTACGATCGACAGCTTTCGGATAAGGCGTTGACACCTGCTCCAAAAGGTTACGAACCCTACTATATGAGTCATTATGGCCGGCATGGTTCGCGCTGGCTTATCAGCGACGGCAACTACTCGAAACCCATTGCCACCCTGAAGGCTGCTAAGGAGCAAGGCAAACTGACACCGCTGGGCGAGAAAACACTCGCCACTATCGAAGCTATCTATGCCACAGCCGACAAGCGACTGGGCGACCTGACCACTGTGGGCGAACGCCAGCATCATGGCATTGGTAAGCGAATGGTTAAGAATTTTCCTGAAATATTCAAGGCCAAAAACCTGAAAATAGATGCACGCAGCACCACGGTGAATCGTTGTATTCTTTCGATGATAGCCGAGTGCGAAGAACTGGCAGCTGCCAACCCCACCGCTCAGATTCACAACGACGTGAGCGAGAGTTTGCAATACTATCTGAACCAGCCTTGGGAAGGTGTGGTGAAGGAGATGGGAAAAACCGGCGATAAGGAAGAACGCGAATATACCCTCAAATGGACGCATCCTGAGCGCCTGATGAAGGAACTCTTCAACGATCAGGCCTACGTGTATAATAATGTAAATGCCAGCTCGCTGATGCGCCAGCTGTTCCACGTGGCATGCAACATGCAGAGCCACGACACCGATTTAGAGCTCTTCTCGCTGTTTACAGATGATGAGGTTTACGACCTGTGGCGACTGAACAACGTGGGCTGGTATCTCGACTACGGCCCATCGCCAGTGTCGGGTGGGAAAATGCCCTTCAGCCAGACCAACCTGTTGAAGAATATCATTGCCACAGCCGACACCGTCACCCAGACTCAGGCCACCCTGCGTTTTGGCCATGAGGTGTGCGTGATGCCTTTAGCCTGTCTGCTGGAACTCGACAACTGCGGCCTGGCCGTGAGCAATCTCGACGAACTCGACACCTATTGGCGCAACTATCGCATCTTCCCCATGGGCTGCAACATCCAGTTGATTTTCTATCGCCCCAAGAGAGGAAAATCAGGCGACATCCTGGTGAAAGCCCTACTGAACGAGCGCGAGGCCTATCTGCCCATCAAGACCACCCAGTGGCCCTACTACAACTGGCAGGAGCTGCGCCAATATTACCTCAACAAATTAAAATAACTGTATCGCTACGCCCAAAAGACGCTCAGATGATGCAAAATAATTTAGAATCCATATTTATAGGGATTGCACAAGTCGCAAAGACTGTGTACCTTTGCACCCAAAAAAAATATGGCGCAATATAGCAATCCCTTCTTAGCGGTTATCAATCACGAATCGGCCTGTCGCCCACCGGTATGGATGATGCGACAGGCTGGTCGCGTGTTGCCACGCTATCGCAATCTCACCAAGACGCATCTTTTCCGCACCATCATGGCCGATGCCAAGCTGGCTGCCGAGGTAACGCTGATGCCTATCGACGATATGGGCATGGACGCTGCCATCCTGTTCAGCGATATCCTGGTGATACCTGAGGCACTGGGTGTGAAGGTGGAATGGACCCACGAGGGGCCTGCTTTCCCGCATCCATTGATGGCAGAAGAGCATCCTGCAGCAGGATTGAACTTTACCCCCTCGCATCTTGACCATGTGGCCGATACGCTGGATGAAATTATGCGCCAGAAAAAGGTCGATACCCCTGTGATAGGATTCTGTGGTGGTCCGCTTACCTGCTTGTGCTATATGCTGGGTGGGCGCGATAAAACATTGCAGTTTACAGAGGTGGTGCGCTATCTCTACACTCATCGCCAGGAGGCGCTCCAGCTGCTCGAAGCCATTACCAGCGCCAGCGAGGCTTATGTACATCTGCAAGCAGCTCATGGTATAGATGCTTTCCAGATATTTGAGTCGTTTGCAGGTGTGATATCGGCAGAGCTATATGCCGAGATGGTATTGCCATTTGTGCGCCGTATCACCGCTGCTGTTCGGCAGCATGGTTTGCCTGTTATCTTCTTCCCCAAGGGATTCGGCACTGGCATACAGATGCTGAACCAGCAGGACTGCGACTATGTGAGCATAGACTGGCAGACACCACTGACCACTGCCCGACAGCTGGTTGCCCCTGCGCTGGGGCTGCAAGGCAATATGGACCCACGCCTGCTGTTTGCATCTCAGCCTGTTATCGAACAGCATTTGCAGCAGTATCTGGCATTCTTCCGTGAGCATCCCAATTATATTTTTAATCTGGGGCATGGTGTCCACAAAGATACGCCATTAGAGAATGTGCAGTTCGTAACCGAATGGTTTAGACAAGCACAAAAATAATCATTATAATTTTCAAAAGGTATGTTTTTAGGATTACTATTATCAGCAATGTTGGTGGTTGAGGGACCAGAGGGTACTCCCGCCGATACAACCACAGCCCGCTCGTATAAGCTTGACGAGGTGGTGGTAAGTGCGTTTAAGACCAACAAGTACGAGTTGGTACCAGTATCGCGCTCTGCCCTTTCGGCGCGTCAGATTAGCAATCAGCAGATAAACGGCATCAAGGAACTGACAGCCGTTATCCCCAATTTCTATATGCCCGACTATGGTTCGAGAGCCAGTTGCCCCGTGTTTGTACGTGGTGTAGGTAATAAGTCGGACGGTACAGGCATTGGCTTCTACGTGGATGGCATGCCCTTCTACGAGCCCCTGTCGTTTGATTGCGATTTGGGCGATGTGGCCTCAGTCGAGGTGTTGCGTGGTCCGCAGGGCACATTGTATGGTCGTAATGCCATTGGCGGCATCATCAATATCAGCACTCGTAACCCCTTGGAGTATCAGAACACCCGTGTGCGTCTTGGGTATGGACGCTATAACGATTTGCGTACACAGATATCCAATTACACCAAGGTATCAGATAAGTTCGGCTTTACTTTTGGTGCCCTCTATCATCATAACGATGGTGCTTTCAGAAACGGCTATCTGAACGAGAAGGTAGATAAGATGAACGAGACCGAGGAGCGTATCGGCCTGTACTATCAGCCTGCCCAAAATTGGTTAGTGCGCCTTACCAGTCATTTTACCTATAGCGATCAGGGTGGCTATCCCTATGCTCCAGTGGATGTTGCGACCAATACGCTGCAGGATATCAAGTACAACCGTTACAGCTCATTCCGTCGCCTTATCAGTACCAATGGTCTGGGCATCACCTATACAGGTCCCGTGGTAAGTTTCAATAGTCAGACATCATTCCAATATATCAATTCTAAGCAGGCCATCGACCAGGATTTTACTGTTAACGATAAGTCGTTTGTCGAGAATGCCCGTCATCAGAATATGCTGTCGCAGGAGTTCACTCTCAAATCGAGTGGCGATAGTCGCTACCAATGGGTGATTGGTGCCTTTGGTATGATGGAGCATGTGGATCGTACGGTGGATAACTTCTCGCCATCAGCAGGTTCACTTAGTCATACCAAGTATTGTGTACCTACCAGTTCTCTGGCTTTTTATCATCAGAGCACCTATAACATCTGGCGTGGTCTTTCGGCTACTGCAGGTATCCGTTTTGATTATGAGCATGCCAAGACCAATTATGATAATATGAAGTTGACAGCATCTCCATTTGCTAATGGTAATTTTGTCTTAATCGATTTCATACCATCGGCCACAGGTGAATCTTTTGAGAGCAGTAAGGACTTTACACAGGTAACACCTAAGTTTACTCTGCAGTATCTTACAACCGAGGATAACCTCTATTATTTGTCAGTAACCCGTGGTTACAAGCCTGGTGGTTTCAATAAGTCGTTCTCTTCATTCGATGAGCGTTCATATGAGCCGGAATACAGTTGGAACTACGAGGTTGGTGCCAGCATAAACCTGCTGAACAATCTGCTTACCCTGAGTGCCGACTTGTTCTATATCGACTGGCGTCACATGCAGATTACTTCTACCATTACAGGTGTGGGCAATATCACCACCAATGCTGGACATACAGACAGCAAGGGTGCCGAGTTGAATGTGATTGTACGTCCTGTTGAGGGGTTGCAGTTCACAGCCAATTATGGATATACTTATGCCCGTTTCCTCTCCTATGTAAAGAGTGCAAGCGTAGATTATACCAATCATCGCCTGCCTATGGTGCCCAACCATACATTGAGCCTCGATGCCAACTACACCATCAACCCCACAGGCTGGTTGGATCGCGTGATGTTTAACGTTGGTTTGCGTGGTTTGGGTCGTATCTACTGGGCCGAGGATAATCTTGTAAGTCAGGACTTCTATACCACACTCAACGCCAAGGTGGCCCTTACTAAGGGTATTGTTACTTGGGAAGTATGGGGCAAGAATCTGACTGATACCAACTATATGGCTTACGGCTTTAAGTCGTCAACCGGCAATTATGCCCAGGCAGGCAAGCCATTGATGTTTGGAACCACGATCGAGTTAAATTTCTAAACCACCAATAGTTTCATGGCAACACCCACCAGCGTAAATAATGTAAGAAAACTGAATCTCGCTACGTTTTTCTGTCTCTACATAGCGCAGTTCATCCCATCCACATTTATCACCACAGCCATGCAGGTTAGTATGCGCCAGGCCAATTACGGTCTGGCCACTATTGGCTTGCTGCATCTGGTTCATATCCCCTGGCTCGTAAAATTTCTTTGGGCACCAATGGTAGATCGCCAGTGTTCTAATCTGCTCAACTACCGTCGTTTCATCCTGCTGATGGAGTCGGTTTATGCCCTCTCCATCATGTGTATAGGATTATTGGATATCTCAGCAGATATCTACTTCATCTTTGTGCTGGTGTTTATATCGATGTTTGCATCTGCCACACAGGATATTGCTACCGATGGTTTGGCGGTAAGAGCCTTTGGCAAAGGTGATCACAGCGCTGTGAACAGTATGCAGTCGATGGGGCGTTACGCTGGTGCTTTCCTTGGTAGTGGCATTTTTATCGTGATGCTCGACCATTTTGGCTGGAGCGTGGTGTTCCCCCTGTTAGGTCTGGTGGCCTGGTTCATGGTGGTGCCATTGCAGTTTAATAAGAAGATACATATTGAGCCGCGTTCGCCCAAGCAGCGCGCCAAATTGATGGATTTCTTGTGGTTCTTCAAGCGTAAGGAAATCATCCCCCACGTAGTCTTCCTGCTGCTCTATTTCATGGGCATTATCGGCATTATAGCCAATGTGCGCCCTTATATGGTGGATTTAGGCTATAATATGAAGGAGATAGGTGTGTGGTTTGGTATGGTGGGCACAGCCACCTCGTTCTTTATGGCTTGGGTGGCCCATGTGTTCATTCGCCGTATCGGCATGTATCGAGCCCGTTTGATAGTGGCTTTCATGATTGTTACAGCCCCATTGTATTTCCTGCTGTTGACGTTTATAGCCCCCACACTCCCCATGCTGGTAGGTGGATTGCTGTTGGTTAAGACGTGTCACGCTTTTGCTTCGATAGTGGTTTATACCACAGCGATGGACTGTGTGCGCGAGGGGCGCGAGGGTACCGACTTCACCATTCAGGTGGTGGTGGTTCATCTCAGTTCGTCGCTCATCTCGATTATCTCAGGTGGTGTAGGTGAGTGGCTCGACTATCGTGGCCTTTATCTCATCGAGTTGAGCATTGCGCTCATCAGTCTGGTATATGTAATCCGTGTGTTTAAACCCAATCAGATGCTGGCCAAATGGTGAAACGTGTTTTATTTACAGCGCCCGACACTTATCACACAAGTCTGCACGAGGCCTTTAGCAGGCGCCCTTCATGCAGTTTCCACCCGATGTTTGTGCCATTTATCAGCAGTTCTTTGCTGCCTCCAGGTGCCACTTTCCTGCCATTCTGCAGTCAGCTGGCATCCTACGATTATATTATCTGCACCAGCATCATGGCTGTGAGAGCCCTTAACTCGGCAGGGGTAGATAGCGCTCTTATTGATGGAAAGGTGATAGCCATCGGTAAAGACCAGAAAGCCGTGCAGGCGTTGCTGGGCGTTGCTGTGGCATTGCCCCAGGCCAAACCAAGTTTAATGGGAATTATCGAGGCTTTGCAGAACGAGCAGGCCCTGCAGTCGAAGCGTATCGCTGTGCTATGGCCAAAATTCAGCGGCCTGCCTGTTCCGCCTACCATCACTAATTTTCAAAAGAATCTGGATGCCACAGGTGCCGACATCTCGTATGTTTATTGTTATCGCACCACAGCGATGAGTGATGAGTACTATGCTGAAACAGCCGAAGCTCTGCACAACGGTCATATCAGCGCAGTAGCCATTACCAGTGGTGGCGAGGCCTATGTGTTATCAAGAATTCTGGCGTTTGCCGAGGCGCAAGGCAAGCCTGTTAACGTGCCTATCTATTCGTTTGGTCCTTACACCACCCGATGCGCCCAAGAGGCAGGACTAAGCATAACAGGAACCTCGCCCAACCACTATTGTTTTGCGGATTTTATTGATTATCTCGAAACAAAGCTATAACCCTATTTGATTCTTGAGGTCATTGCGCTGCGAACACCTTTATAATTATTCAGGTAGGCCTTGGCACTTCCGAACGAAAGGAACATGTCGAGGCGTACAGGTATGTGGTTCTGATCGTCGGTGATGTAGAAACGGATAAGCTCATGACTTTTTCCGTCTTCTCGCTCATAGAACGACATCACCAGGCAGCGGAATTTCTCCTTCGTACCATTCATCTTAAAGGTTTCACGACCGCGGAACTCCAGCCACGAATTCGACAGATTGCGTGCATCGCTGATAGGGGTAGGGATAACTTGACCCTTCTTGAGCCTTGAACCATCAAAGTTGCGGGCACGCAGGAAGATCGACATCATATCGTAGATACAGTTACGATAGGCGCTGGTTTTCCAATGCTGTTCGCCGTCGGCATCGATGCGATGCTTCTTCAGCTGGCAGTTGCCATTAGGATAACTGTACCATATCTCATCTACATAGTATCTGCTTCCCTCTCTGGCACCCTTGCGGAAGTACATAGGCGAAAGATCGGGATTGCAGTACGACAGTAGCGTATCGCGCATCGTAAAGTACTTGTCGAGTTTGGAGTTGCCACGTGTAATCAGATATGATTTCCACGCATCTTTGCCTTCAAACTTGGTCATCTTAGTATCCATCTGGGCCGATCCTACCTTTACCCATATAAACTGCCAGTTAAAGTAAAGGTCGTACTCCAGGCTTTCGCCGCTTTTAAAGGCGGTATTGGCTATTCCACACTGGGCGTGGGCCGAAAGGCTTGTGCCCAGCAAAATCATCAGCGAAAGAATGATCTTTTTCATTTCTTGCTATCTACATTTATACCCTTGTCCTTCAGGTATTCTATACCTAATTGGCGGGCGCGTTCTACATTTCTGTTCTTTAATTTTTTGGCAGCCTCGGGTTTCTGCTTGGTTATCTTCTCTGGCTTCTGCTTATACACGGGAACAGCCGTTACGTTCCAGTTCAGATTCACATCCCACTTGGCTTTGCCTTCTATTTCGCGAGGATAGTAGTAAACAGCCTCGGCCTGACGGTCTTCGGCATAGTTTCCTGTATCCCAGATGCCATTACCATTGCTGTCGATAAAGGCATTTACGTAGTACTTCTCAGGTTTCAGATATTTAAACTCGGCCACATGTTTTTTTACATGGGTTTGTTTTACTACTTTATCCGAACCATTGAGCAGCTGAACCACCATCGCAGAATCTTCTACGCCCGAGATGTTCAGTTTCAGCGTGCCGTATTCGTCCTCGCCTTTGACCTTGATACCTTGTTTATAGCCGTTCGAAACGTTACCATAGATATCCACGAAAGCGGCAGAATCTATCTCCAGACTATACTCTATGCCTGGACGCCAGTCGGCCAGAATCTGGTAGTTTCTGATTTGATGAGGGATAGGCTCCATACGGCAATCGGATTCGTACCACACCGAGTCGATCATCGAATAGAGATGAACTGCAGCCGTATCGCAATGTTGCAAAGGTGCAGGCATTCCTACCCCGATAACCTTATCGGGATCCATCTGTGACGGCACATCGAATTTGGGCGACAACGGTTTCTCGTGCCATACGGAGTCGTAAGGCATATTGCGTTTCTTTTTCTTTTCCTGCTCCTTCATCCATTGCTCCATCTCCTTGGCCTTTTCTTTCTGGCGCTTGGCGTATGGTGTCTTGGCAAGCGATTCGATAGTGTCGGTCTGATTGATGAGCATACCTGTGGAGTCGGATATCTGGTAACTGATTTCCATCCGTAGGGTATCCTGATTCACCAGCGTGGTATCACGCAGCCAGTAATGGATGGTGTCTTGTTTCTCGTTAGTCTCAATCACAAAAGCATCGTTACTATCGAAGTTCAAGCCTTTGATGACAGGCAATTCGGGATGTCCATAGCTGAAATACATCGAGAACTTATTGGCCTCTACACGTTCGGTCTTGATGAGGAAACGGTCGGTAAGCACCTGGGTGAATGCCAGTAGCGTGATGTCGTCGGGCAGGAAATGGGTGTAAGGCACCTTCAGCAGCGCATCAATGTGCAGCGAGTCGCGCCAAACGGTATCGGTACGTACATCGGGCTTTGAGCTAGGTTCAAACGTCTGGTGGTTAAAAGCAATCATCTCGCTCTTCTGTGTGAAACGGAAGTCGCCATCGGCATCCTGCAAGGCATAAGCACGATAGGTGCCAGGAGCCACACCTTTGATAACGAAGTGACCGCGACTGTCGGTGCGCGATACACGCAGCATGGGTTTGGTTTGGAAGGCCGAATCGGCCAGGTCGTTATACAAACCAACCATCATGCCTTTGATAGGTTCGAGATTGCTGGCATCGAGCACATAGCCCGATACCTCGAAGGTATCAATTTTTTCGCCAGTAGAGAAGCTATAGGTATAGCTGCCCATGGGGTTGTTTTCGTTGTTGTCGCTGATAGCATCGCTAAAATCGATGGTGTAGGTGGTATTCTCCATCAGCGAGTCCTGCAACTCCACAACAATCTTTTTGCCCGCAGCTTTGATGTCGGGAACTTCGAGCTGTGGAGGCGACACAATCACCTTATTGGTAGCATCGGTAAGTTTGATGTACTCATCGAATAGGATGGTAATCTTCTTGGTGTTGATGTTGGTGGCCTGATCGGCAGGTATGGCACTCAGCACCTTTGGCGGGTCGTCGTCATACCAGCCTCCATCGGGCTGTCCCATGCGGGCGCAAGCTGCAAAAAGTATAAAGGTAAAAAGGTAAAAGGGTAAAAAGCGACCTTTATCCTTAATCCTTTTTATGATAAAACTAAATCTTTCTTTCATTATTTTCTTTTTTACCTTTTTACTTTCTTACTTTTGCAGAGCAAGCAATTGCTCGATATGTTCGCGCGAGTTGCTAAGGCGAGGCACTTTGTGCTGTCCGCCCAGCTTACCTTTCAGTTTCAGCCAGTCGTTAAACAGATTCTCGCGCGCCTCGATAATCTCAAGGTGCTGCAAGGTGATGTTCTTGTATCGTTTGGCTTCGTAATCGCTATTGATTTCCTGCAGATGCTTATCCAGCAAATCGCTGAACAGCTGCAAATCGGCTGGTCGCTTCTTAAATTCTATGAGCCACTGGTGGCGGCACTTGGCATTCTGGTCCATGAACACAGGGGCTGCTGTGTATTCCGACACCTCAGCGCCAGTTTGTTCACAAGCGTAGGCCAATCCCTTTTCGGCATTATCTACTATCAGCTCCTCGCCAAAGGCATTGATGAAATGCTTGGTACGACCAGAGATGATAAACTTATACGGGTTGGTAGAGGTGAACTGGATGGTGTCGCCAATCTCATAGCGCCACAAACCGCAGCTGGTTGAGATCACCATTGCATAGTTCTTACCAGTTTCCACACCCCACAATGGCACAACAGTAGGATTCTCCTTGCCGATTTCGTCCATCGGGATAAACTCGTAAAAGACGTCGTAGTCGAGCATCAGCAGCATCGACTTGTCTGATGGGTCATTCTGCAAACCGAAGAATCCTTCGCTGGCATTATATGTTTCCATATAGTGCATGTTGGGCGAGGTGATAAGCTGTTCGTACTGTTTGCGATAGGGTGTGAAGGCTACGCCACCATGGAAAAACACCTCGATATTAGGCCAAACCTCTTCGAGATGCGTCTTGCCAGTAATCTCCATCATGCGGGTGAGCACAGAAAGCATCCACGAGGGCACGCCCGAAATATTGGTGACGTTTTTATTCATCGCCTCGCGGGCAATTCGGTCGCGCTTGATTTCGAAATCAGAAAGCAGGGCAGTTTGTTTCTTCGGTACGCGTACCAGATTAACCAATGGGTTGATATTCTCGATGAGGATGGCGCTCAGGTCGCCAACCAGCGAATCTTTCAGATTATAATTTGGTGCATGACTACCACCAAGAATCAGTCCCTTACCGTCGAACATGCGCGATTTGGGATTGTTTTGCAGGTATAAAGCCACCGTATCAAATCCGCCGCTGTAGTGGATATGGTTAAGGCCATCCTGACTGACCGGAATAAACTTCGACTTGTCGTTAGTGGTTCCAGATGATTTGGCATACCACTTTACGCGGCCTGGCCACAACACATCGGCTTCGCCATGACGCATGCGGTCAATTGAATCTTTCAGTTCTTCGTAGGTATTAACGGGAGTTTGTTTGGTGAAATCATCGTAACCCTTTATCGAATCAAAAGCGTGATTTCGTCCGTATTCCGTATCTTTAGCCTTGGCAATAAGCTTGGTAAGCACAGCTTCCTGCAGCGCTTTGCCTTGGGTGAAGTGTTTTTCGAGTTCTCGTTGTCTGGGCTCGAAAACTTTTTTTACTATCTTTGTTATGCTCATAATTGTGCAAATTTGGTGCAAGGCTCGGGCAAGTCGAACGCAATGGAGTTTGCTTCAATTGCTGAGGCGCAGCCGAGTCTCGCAGGCAATCTGCCTGCAAAATTACGCAATTCCCTTGTAAAGGGGGAATATTTTTCGTTTTTTTATCATTTAAGATGTAATCTTAATCCAAACTGGATAGATGGTGCCAACGGGTGCTCTTTGTAATAATGCTGCAAAGAGGTGCCATCGTTGAAATAATAACCCAGTGCCGGTTCGAGATAAAGACCGAATTGGCGCGTGATGTTGTATTCGGCACCAGCGGCTGCATTCAGCGAGAACTGCCAGGGCTGCTCATCCACATCGCCGTTGGTTGCTTCGGCTTTAATGCACTTCTCAATCAAAGCTGTACCAGCTAGATATATGTGGAGATTGCCAGTTGACCATAAGTTCCACGATGCGCCTAAAGGAATGCCTATATATCTGAGTTTCTGGGTGTAATGATCGCTGTTGGTGAGAGGCATGATAAACTCCGATTCAAGATAGGTATAGCTGATGCCGCTATGCAAGGCGATGCGATTGCTGAGTTGGTACTGCAGCGATAGCCCTAGTCGCATGGGCAGTTTGTGCTTTGAAACAACGTCGGGTAGGGTGAACAAATTGGCCGAAGTATAGGCCTCTTTGTACTTGTTATGGTCTGTAACAAAACCTAGACCATTTGTATCATAATATGCATCGTTGTTAAGAGAATGTTCAGCATCACTATTCAGTAACTGATTTCCCATCGAATTGCCAAGATTGTTGCTGGCCATCAATAAGCCGTTAGAGCCGTTTAGTCCGATAGTCCATTTGTCGGAATCGCCTGATTTTGAACGTGTTTCCATCGGATCGATGACCTCTGGCAGATAGGTTTGTTTCTTCTCATTCGACACGAGTATTGGGGTGTCATCAGGTGCTGGCTGATGATTGTCAGCTACATCTTGCGGGGTGCTTTCTGTGGGCTCCTGCAAGTTTTCGGCTGGGGCTTCCTGCTGGTTGTCGCTGGTGGCTGCCTGCAGATAGTCGCCTGTAGGTATTTGGTGTCCTGAAATTTTGGTGTGACTATGCTGAGGGGCCACTTGTGCCAGAAGTGTGGGTGCTTCCTGAGGCATCGATGGCTGAGCATCCGAAGAGGCTGCTGGTGTTGTTATTGCTTTCTCATGGTTGGCCACTAATTGGGGCTTGTTGGTATCAAACTGATAGAAGGTAAAGAATCCGACTAGTGCCACGATAGCAGCTGCTGCAATCCAATACCAGCGGCGCAAGGAAACGGTCTTGGCAGGGGCAGAAGCAGGGGCAGACTGGGCCTTGAGCTGCATCTCGTTGCTGATGCTCTCCCAGAGTCCGGCTGGTGGATCCATCTGATGACCCTCCAGTTTCTGTTTCATTTGTTTCGTCCAATCCTCTTTCATTCCTTATCGATTATTATTTCCTTTATTCTGCGTGCCAGCCATTGCTTGGCGTAATGGAGCTGAGAGGCCGATGTGCTCTCCTTGATACCTAGTAGTTCGGCTATCTGCCGATGCGAGTAGTCTTCAAATACATACAGATTCAGTACCGTTCTGTATCCATCAGGCAGTTCGCTTATCAGCTGGTGCAGCTGGTCGGCCGAAATCTGCTCTGTTGCAGGGGTGTCGTCTGCTATATCCGCTTGCTTCTGTTTTATCTCGTCCTGCTCTACAAACAGCAGTTTCTTCTTGGTCCTTAGGAACATCAGCGCCTCGTTTGCTACAACCCTCATCAGCCAACCTTTAAACGCTTCATCGCTACGATACTCCATCGTTGGGATAGCCGTGAAAATCTTCACAAAACTGTTCTGCAGCACGTCCTTTGCATCGTCGGCATTGGGAATATATCGGTAGCAGACCGATGAAAGCTCACCAATATACATTTGGTAGAGCTCACTCATCGCCCGCTGGTCTTTATTCCGTATGCGTTCAACGATTTGTTTGACCATTTTTTGCTCGCGTTCTATTATTAGAATTCAAAAGTACTTAAATCTTGTATGAGAACGGTAAGTTTTTTAATTCTTTAACACTTTTCTATACAAGAATCGCTTAAATACTGCATTATTATAGCGAAATGAACCTAAAAAAGTATGAATATGAAGAAAAAGTTCTTTTTATTATCAACTATTATGCTGAGTGGAGTCATCCTTTCGAGCCTCCTTTCATGCAGCTCGTCAGAAGAGATTGAACAGCTCGAACCCAAGCAAGTTGTAAACATGCTGGGTGAATCAAAGCCTATACAGCTAACTCAGGAGCAGCGTGTGTTTGTAAACGACAACAACCAGTTTACGCTGAACTTCCTGAAAACCGTTAACGAAACGGATCGTAGCAGTAAGAGCTTTATTTACTCGCCACTCAGCATCACCTACGCCTTAGGAATGGTGAACGATGCAGCTATCGGAAAGACGGAAGAAGAGCTGGAGCAGACCTTAGGTTTCCACCAGGGAGGCATCAAGGCCGTGAACGACTACTGCAAGAATCTTATCGATAATCTGCCAAAGGTTGATGACAAGGTAACGCTTAACATCGCTAACGCCATTTTTCTGAACGAGAAATACAAGCTGAAAAAGCAATTCGAGAAGGATGTCGCCGACTATTACGATGCTAAGGCCGAGGCGCTGAACTTTGCAGAGACAAAGAAATCGGCCGACGTTATCAACAATTGGTGCAACGACAAGACCAACGGTATGATAAAAGGCATCATCGACGAGACTGAACCTACGGCAGTATCCTATCTACTGAACGCTATCTACTTCAAGGCCGACTGGGCTTCGAAGTTTGATGCGAAGAACACCAAGGATGAGTTGTTCGACGGCAAAGGCAAGGTGCCCATGATGCACCAGAACGTGCTGATATCGTATGTGAATAACGGGCTATACTCAGCCATCAAGATGCCTTACGGCAATGGCTATTGGAACATGACGGTGATGCTGCCTGAGGAAGGCAAAACCATTGATGACGTCATCGAGCATCTGTCGAAAGTAGGTTTTGCCGATGTGGAGAGTTTCTGCGGAACGATGGGCGGCGTGTTTGAGCCCTACGAGGTTGATCTGAAGCTGCCTCGCTACGAAACGGAATCGGATACAGATAGTAAGGAGGTTGGCGGACTCATCCCGTTGATGCAGAACCTGGGCATCCATCTGGCTTTCGACTGTGATTTCTCCGAAATTCCCAATATGTGCGAGAATGGCAACCTATATATAAGTATGATGCGCCAGAAGGCAAAGATTAAGGTGAGCGAAGAAGGATCGGAGGCCGCTGCTGTAACCATCGTTGGTGTGAATATGACTACTTCTTATCCGTCAGAGCCGCCAGTTTATCCTAAGGCTACCTTCCACGCCAACCGCCCGTTTGTTTATGTCATTCGCGAGCAGTCGTCGGGTGTTATCCTCTTCGTAGGAAAATATACAGGGGCTTAGCAGAAATCTTTCACACCCTGAAACATAAAGAGCCTAAGGAGGAAAAGTAAATCTCCTTAGGCTCTTAATATTATCTGCCACTTAAGTTTTCTTATTCTGCGAAAGCTGCAGCTTCAGCTTCGGCTATGATTTCCTCGCGCGATTTCTCTTTATGAGAGATGTCCGAGAGGTCGAATTCCTTATCTGAAAAATCTATTGCTGGCTTCTTCGAAGGTTGTGGGGCTGGTTGTTCCGCCAACTGCTCTTCAACCTGTTCTGTTTCTGCTGGCTGCTCGATGATAAAGCTCTGTTGCTCCTTTTCAGGATCGGGCACAGCCATTGCTGGCTCTTCTTCCATCTGCGTACGGGCAGTCTTAGCGGCAAACACCGCATCCACGAACTGAGGTTCGCGCTTCAGGCGCTGCAGGGTGTCTTTCGATGCCTTCTGCTGGGCCTCTTTCTTCGAGTAGCCCGAGCCACTCTCGCCATTCACGCCCTCGATGATGACCATATAGGTGAATACCGGGCTGCCGTTTTCGTCTTTCTTCTGCTTTGTGAGCTTGTACTCCAAACGCACACGATTTTTCTGGCTCCATTCAAGTAGCTTCGACTTGAAGTTTACCTCCTTGAATGCAACCTTATCGATGTCAATGAACTTGCCCAGAACCTGATGCTCGAAGAACCACAGGCAAGCCTCGTAGCCACGATCCAGATAAATGGCACCTACCAGCGCCTCGAAAGCATTACCCTCAACATAGCTGTTGTGCGAGGTTGAATGACCTGCTGATATCAGCAGATTGCTCAATCGCATTTCGGTAGCCAACTTTCCAAGCGTTTCGCGGCTTACGAGTTTCGATCGTGTGTTGGTGAGGAATCCCTCGCGCTTACCTTCATAATGACGATAAACGATATAACCCACAGCAGCATCGAGTATAGCATCACCCAGGAACTCCAGTCGCTCGTTATTCAGCGGCTTGCCCTTGTCGTTGCGCTTGCGGATGCTCTTGTGCATCAGCGCCATCTTGTAATACTCGATATTGTGGGGGTAGAATCCCAGTATCTCGTAAAGAGAAGAAAAAAGCTCCTTCTCCTTGCGGAAAGGGAGCTTTATTCTATCAATAATGTTATTAAGCTTCATACTTCTTGAATACTACACATGCATTGTGTCCACCAAAGCCGAAGGTGTTGCTAAGACCAGCACGAACCTCGCGCTTCTGAGCCTTGTTGAATGTGAAGTTCAGGTTGTAATCAATCTCTGGATCCTCATCACCTTCCTCGTGATTGATTGTTGGAGGAACGATATCGTTCTTAACAGCCAGAACGGTAACCATAGCCTCAACAGCACCGGCAGCACCCAGCAGGTGACCAGTCATTGACTTGGTAGAAGAGATGTTGAGCTTGTAGGCAGCATCGCCGAATACCTCCTTGATAGCCTTAGCCTCAGAGATATCACCAACGTGGGTAGAAGTACCATGTACATTGATATAGTCGATATCCTCTGGCTTCAAACCAGCATCCTCAAGTGCGTTCTGCATCACGAGCTTAGCACCCAGACCCTCTGGATGAGAGGCTGTGATGTGGTAAGCATCGGCACTCATGCCGGCACCAACCATCTCAGCATAAATCTTAGCACCACGAGCCTTAGCGTGCTCGAGCTCCTCGAGAATCAAGCAACCTGAACCCTCGGCCATGATGAATCCATCGCGGCTGGCACTGAATGGACGACTGGCCTTCTCGGGCTCGTCGTTACGAGTTGACAGAGCATGCATAGCATTGAATCCGCCTACACCAGTAGCACAGACAGCAGCCTCGGCACCACCAGCAACGATAGCGTTAGCCTTACCCAAGCGAATCAGGTTGAAGGCGTCGGCCAGCGCATTAGATGAAGATGCACAAGCCGAAGCGGTAATATAGTTGGGGCCATGGAAGCCATACATAATAGAAATCTGACCAGCTGCGATATCAGCAATCATCTTGGGGATGAAGAAGGGGTTGAACTTAGGACCATCGGCCTCGTGAACACCATAGTACATTACCTCGTCTTCGAAGGTCTTAATTCCACCGATACCTACGCCGTAAACCACGCCGATACGGTTCTTGTCTTCTGTCTCCAGATCCATGCCGCTGTCCTCAACAGCCTGCTTAGCAGCAATCAGGGCCAGCTGAGCGTAGCGGTCCATCTTACGTGCCTCTTTGCGGTCCAGGAAATCGTTCACGTTGAGGTTCTTCACCTCACAAGCGAACTTAGTCTTAAAATTTGTTGTATCGAAACTTGTAATAGGTGCTGCGCCGCTAACTCCGTTGAGCAGGTTATTCCACATCTCTTCAGGAGTGTTGCCCACTGGCGTAACTGCGCCAAGACCTGTTACAACTACTCTTTTTAATTCCATAAGCTTAAAGTTGTAAAATAAAAAAATTGAAAAATTGAAGAACGAATCCAGGATGAAGCCTGAACTTCAATTCTTCAATTCTTCAATCCTTCAATTCTGAAAAATTTATTTTGCGTTCTCCTCGATGTAAGCGATGGCATCGCCAACGGTAGCGATCTTCTCAGCCTTATCATCGGGAATTGAGATACCAAACTCCTTCTCGAACTCCATGATCAGCTCAACGGTATCCAGTGAGTCTGCACCCAGATCGTTTGTGAAGCTAGCCTCTGCCTTTACTTCAGCCTCATCTACACCGAGTTTGTCTACGATAATTGCCTTTACTTTGCTTTCAATTTCTGACATAATTGTAATAATTTAATTGTTAATAATGATGTTGCTATCTTGAAATATTTTACGGCTTTACGCCGAAATCGGGTGCAAAGTAACACAATTTCTTTCACTTACGCAAATTTTTTTAAGAAAAACTTACTTTCGTTTGCACATTATAGGGGCATTTGTGCAAAAATATGCCCTTTTTAGGTGTGACTAATACTATAAAAATACAAAATATGGCGATTTTATTCAATTTTCGTTGGATATTTGAAAAACTTTCTGTAGTTTTGCAAAATAAAACGAATACGAATATGACATTTACAAACGAAGCCAATCAAATTTTCGAAAGGGCCATCAACGATTATCATGTTTTGGATAATGTTGATACGCCCCTGAATAATCCATATCAGAAAGACAGTATCCAGAACAGTTTATATAAGAAATGTTGGATTGATACTGTTCAGTGGCACTACGAAGATATTATCCGCGATCCTCATATCGATCCACTAGAGGCACTTGCCCTGAAGCGTCGTATCGACCGCAGTAATCAGGACCGTACCGATTTGGTAGAGGAAATCGACTCATGGTTCCGCCAGTATTACAGTCAGGTGGTTCCACAGGCCGATGCGCGCCTTAATACCGAAAGCCCAGCCTGGGCTGTCGATCGTTTAAGCATTCTGGCACTTAAGATTTATCATATGCAGGAGCAGGTGAACCGTACCGATGCTGCGCCTGAGCACATTGCAAAGTGCAAGGCCAAGCTCAATGTGCTGCTCGAACAGCAGAAGGACCTGTCGCTGGCTATCGACCAGTTGCTCGAGGACATCGAGGCTGGTCGCAAGTACATGAAGGTGTATCGCCAGATGAAGATGTACAACGATCCTGCTACAAACCCTATCTTATATAACCAGAAGTAAATACAAAGGCTGATGAGAAAAGAGCATTTACTGGTCATCAGATTCTCAGCCCTTGGCGATGTGGCCATGATGGTGCCTGTAATCTGGTCGCTTGCTCGGCAGTATCCCGATATTCGCATCACGGTGCTTAGCCGTAAGTTTGCCCGTCCCTTGTTCGACGATTTGGCTCCCAATGTTAATTTCATGGAGGCCGATCTGGCCAAGGAGTATCATGGCGTGCGCGGACTGAATGCGCTTTATCGCCGATTAGTGGCCAAGCAGTTCACCAAGGTGGCCGATTTGCATAATGTTCTACGTTCAGAATATCTGCGACTGCGATTTAATCTGGGCCGCTATCATGTAGAGCACCTGATCAAGAACCGCAGTCAGCGTCGTAAACTTGTTTCGGGTAAACACGACAAGCGCGTGCCATTGCCCTCATCGTTCGAGAACTATGCCGCTGTGTTCGAGCGCCTGGGCTATCCGGTAGATATCAAGAATTTCCGTTCCATCTTCCCTGCCGAGGGTGGAAACCTGAATCTGTTGCCTGCCATCTTCGGACCCAAGAAGAGTTTCGAGCAGTGGATAGGTATCGCTCCATTTGCTGCCCACGAGGGCAAGGTGTATCCGCCACGACTGATGGAGCAGGTCATCTATCGTCTCATTCAGCAGTATCCCAATGGTCGCATCTTCCTGTTTGGCAGGGGCGAGGAGGAGGAGAAGTACTTCCAGATCTGGTGCGCGCAGTATCGCCAGTGCACATCGATTGCCAAGCATTGCGAAGGTATGTATCAAGAGCTTATTCTGATGAGTCATCTGAATGTGATGCTCTCGATGGACTCGGCCAATATGCACCTGGCTTCACTCACGGGTGTGCCCGTAGTCAGCGTTTGGGGCGCTACACACCCCATGGCAGGTTTCCTGGGCTATAATCAGGACCCTGAGAATGCCATCCAGATCGATCTGGAGTGCCGCCCCTGCAGTATCTATGGCAATAAGCCCTGCCAGCGTGGCGATTATGCATGTCTGCAGAACATTCCGCCCGAGCGGATTGTTGACAGAATAATAACCCTTATTAATAACTAAACACTAGAACGCTTATGAAGTACATTTGTGAAGTTTGCGGTTACATTTACGACCCCGCAGAAGGCGATCCCGATGGTGGCATCGCTCCAGGAACAGCTTTTGAGGATATCCCCGATGATTGGGTATGCCCAGTTTGTGGTGTAGGCAAGGATAACTTCAGACCAGAATAAGCTTCATGCAAACTAAAGGGTTCATTATCAAACGTCTGTGGGTTATAGCCATTTCGTTGGCTATAGTGCTGGTTTCGTGTAAAAACGGTGTTAGCGAATTCATTCCGGCGTTTGATGATGAACCTATCGTAAGCCCATTGGCAACGGAGCTTGGTTTCAGCAAGGACCGTCCGCTGGTAATGGGTATGAATACCAGTTATGCCCCTTTGCAATATGTAAACAGTCAGGGTTTGCCTACTGGTTACGATGTGGAGTTCACCAAGAAACTGCTGATGCGTCTGGGCATTCCTTACACTTTCTCGCCAAACCATTGGGACAAAATGTCGCCAGGTATTATTGGTGGAAAGTACGACATGGGTATGTTGGTTTATTCGTCGTATCGTAAAGATACAACCAACTATTCCGATGCTGTATTCCGCATGTAT
Source organism: Xylanibacter ruminicola (assembly GCA_015060625.1). GTDB lineage: Bacteria > Bacteroidota > Bacteroidia > Bacteroidales > Bacteroidaceae > Prevotella > Prevotella ruminicola_D. Next base: position 54,828 of record SUYC01000002.1, read on the forward strand.
TATCAGGTGGTTTACAGAAAAAAAGACTTTGCAGAGTTTGATTTCCGTCATCTTAAAGGCAAGCGCATTGCCTATATGAAGTCGCGCCCTATTGGTTTGATGCTGAAGGACGAAGAGGCCGATGGCTATCCGATAACCGACCTGAATGAGGCTATTGTTGATCTTGCAAACGGGAAGTACGATGGCGTTATCTGCTATCGATTCCAGGCAAAATATCATGTAGGACTTCTGCATCTTTCAGATCAGTTAAAGGCCGATGATCTGTCGTTAGAGCCTCGCGAATACTGTTATGCCAGTCATGATAAACGCTTGATTGATGCCATCAATGCCGAACTAAAGAAGATGGAGGCCGAGGGCATCGTCGACGAGATATATGGTCAGGAAGTGGCCGAACACTTTGGCGATATTAAGATTCCCATGTGGGTTTGGTGGTTGCTTACTGGCTTGGTATTTTTGTTTATGGTGGTTTATGTGGTTAACAAGAATCGTTACAATCGCCGTTTGCAGAGTGCCAACGCACAGTTGCAGAAAAACAACAAAGCCCTGCAGTTAGCTACAGCCAGAGCCGAGGAGAGTACGCGAATGAAGAGCAACTTCATCAAGCAGATCTCGCACGAAATCCGTACACCATTAAATATTATATGTGGTTTTACACAGGTGTTGACAACTACTGATGCCGAACTGGATAAGGCGGAGAAACGCAATATGTCGGTGCAGATTATCGATAATACCGAACGTATTACTGGCTTGGTCAACAAAATGCTGGCACTTGCCGAAATTAACAGTAGCGTGGTACTGGAGCGCGAAGACCATACGTCGGCTGCTGTCATTGCCCAGGAGGCCATTAAGGCGGCAGGTATCAACAAGGCATCGCATGTTCAATTCAAGCTTGTAAAGCTGTTTGGGGCCGAACAGATGTTCGATACCCATCTACGATCAGCTGTTCTGGCTTTGCAGCAGTTGCTCGATAATGCCAAGAAATTTACCGAACAAGGACAAGTAACATTACAAATAAGTAATCACGAGGGGCAGGCGTGCTTTGTGGTCGAAGATACAGGTACATCCATCCCCGTATATCAGGCCGAGCGCATATTCGACGAGTTTGTGCAGTTAGACGAGTACAGCGATGGCACAGGCATCGGACTCTCGATAGCGCGTAGCTTAGCGCGCCGATTGGGTGGCGACATCGTTCTCGACACCACCTATACAGGAGGCGCACGATTCGTGATGACCCTACAAAGCCAGCAAGAAGAAACAGCATGAAACAAACATATCCCATCATAAGGTTCCCTGAAAGGGGAACCATTTTGTATCCCTTTCGTCGTCATCCGTTGGTAACCCCAGGAGTGCTCGAACTGAAGTTGGCTCGCGAACTCTCATCCAAGTTGCCCGCTGGTGTCGAGTGCCTGTTAAACGCTTGCATCATCACTACCGACAAGCAGGCGCCTTATTATCCCGATTTGGCGCTGGTGGTGACAGGTGCCTCCGGTTTCCGTATCGATGTCGAGATTGATGAGCCCTACTGTAAGGCCACTCGCGAGCCTATCCACTACGTATCGTGTGGTGATGTGTTTCGCGATCATCTGCTCAATCGCCATGGATGGACGGTGGTGCGACTGGCTGCCCAGCAAATCATCAAGGAGCCAGGCATCTGTGCCGATTTTCTGGTTGAGTTGGTTTCCTGTATGATGGCCGATAGTGCCTCGGTGCAGCAGCATGCGTTTGCATCGGTGCCCTTTCCTGTAGAGTGCTGGAGCCGTAACGATGCGCTGAAGATGGCCTATTGGCAGAATGTGGAAGGTGAGGATAAAAAGTGGATAACTGATAGATATGCGCTCGATGCCGACGAGCTGAAATGCCTGCAGCAGGTAAAGCCGTTCGAAAAAACGGCCGACATGAGCGAAAAGATGAGCACCTTTCGCGATGCAGGTCATTATGCGCAGGATGCCGACATCGATTTCGAGCCAGATGAACACATATATATATATAAAGGTATCAAGCGCATGCTGCCCGTCAGCTCGCTTATCGCCTATTTCTTCGACGAGTTTCAGGCGCTGCCGCAGGCCGAAAATCAACTCAAGTATAAAGGCATACCCGTTGAGGAGAGCTTAGACAAGTGGGAGCGAGCCGGTCGCACCGCCAGCGAGGTGGGTACCTTTGTGCATCTGCAGACGGAGAACTACTTTCAGCGCGGATTTTTTGAGACCGAGTGCCAGTTGCAGTTTGGCGATGAGACCGAGGTGGTGAGTGTGGAGCAGGAAAAGCTGCACTTTCTGCGTTTTATCCGCGACTACGATATCGAGCCCTACCGCCAGGAATGGCCCGTTTATGATAAGGCCCTGAACATAGCCGGCACCATCGACCTGATTTGCCAGGAAGACGATGGCGAGTTCACCATCTACGACTGGAAACGCTCGTCGAAGGTGGTCAACGCCCAAGGCCAGCCCATCGTCGAGGGCTTTCGTGGCAAGATGAGTCAAAACGGTATCAGTCTGCCCGATACCTCGTTCTATCATTATTGCATCCAACAGAACCTGTATCGCTACATGCTCGAAAAGCATTACGGCATCCGTGTCAAGGCTATGAATTTGGTGGTGCTCTGCCCCGACTTCCCCACCTACTATGTGGCCCAAGTGCCCAAGATGGACCAGCTCATCCAGCAAATCGTCGCCATCTGCCAGCAAAGAGACTTGGGGCATCTGTTGCTGTAAGAATTCCTTATACCAGTCCTCCTACTGCAGGACTGCAATCCTATATAACCAGGACTGGAGTCCTTCGTAAGGAGGACTCCAGTCATTGGTAACAAGTACTGAACCAGCGATTAATCTATCCAGTTCAGTTTCTTCACGTACGCATCAAATTTCAGTTCTTCGTGGCCGATAGCCTTGAGGGCAGCCTCTACCTCTTTGATTTCGCTGGGCGAACACAGTCGTTCGCCCTTGCGACGCTCGAAGTAAGGATTGCGGCCAAACTTGCCCTGAAGTCGATAACGGAACGTATCATACTGGTCAGGCAGCATCTTCTTCTGCATATTGGTAAACCCCTTGCCATACACCTGGGGCTCGTCGCTACGATAGAATTCGCACTTTTTGGCAGTTTTGGTTAGCTGCGGATTCAAAATCCTTACGGCTCGCTCGCTGTCGGGCAGAGCCTGCATGGCCAACTGGCGCAAGCAATGGTTGGCCATTTGGCAATCTGCCTGTATGCAATGCGTAAAACAGGCAGGAACATCTTTGTAATTAATCTTATTCTCCATTTTTTTAGTTTTTTGTTCAAAACATATCACACACCTCACTTTGTTGCGCTGAAAGCCTTTGTAGCAAAGGGTTTCGGGCGAGTGAGGTGTTTTGCAAACACCTCACTCAACTACTCATGCTGCCTTCAGGGGCACCACATTGTAGAATTTCACATGCCCACGCTCAGTATGCTCAAAGCCCAGGTCCTTCATCGCATATCCCAGATGAATCTTGGTGCTCTGGTCGCTCTTTACCGAGGGGTATTCCCTGCGAATCAGTTCAATCATCTGCTTGGTATTCATCGCCTTCACCTTCTCGCCCTCATTGGGTTTACGGAAACATGCCTCAACAATCTCGGCGATATCCTTCTCGTCGGTATAGTTCAGGTTCAGCTGCTGGATACGCTCCACCTGCTCGTTGCTGAACCAGTAAGGTGCCTTCAACTCGTTCACCTCGTACACCAGCTGGGCATACAGCTGTTCGTAGTCAATCTCGCCTGTGTTGTCGATAAACTGCCCCTGGGGAATCTCGATGCAGATGAATCGGCGACTGCCCGTCACGTCCGACAGAGGATGAGGATTGTTGGTTGTGGCTACAAACGACGCATAGCGGGGGCGATCCTGCTGCGAACTGCCGTAGATGGTACGTCCGTTGACCTTGATTTTCGAGAGCGTCTGCTTCAAAGCTGCCTGCTGACTGGGTCGGATGGCATCCAACTCATCCAGATTCACCAGCAGGTTGTTCGTCAAGGCCATCTCCTTGTCGAATTTGTTCGACAGGTTCAGATGGTCGAGGTAATACTCCTGCAGATTGGGAGGTAGCAGACATGCGATGAAGGTCGATTTGCCACAGCCCTGTGCACCAATCAGCGTGGGCACAGTCTCGTTGGCATGTAGCCTGTCCTTCTGCAGCCAATGTGCCACAGCCGATCGGAACCAGATAACCAGAAAGTCCATCTGTTCGCTGCTGATGCCGGGCAAGCGACTGAACAGTTTGGCCAGGTGATTCTGTCCGTCCCATTTGGGCAGATGCGTCAGAAACTCAGAGATGGGATCGTGCGCGGGTGTGGCATCCGAGTAGATCACCTCCTGGATATCAGTCTTAGGACTGTTTTTGGTAATCTCCTCAGCCTTGGCTTTGCGAACGATGCTGTTCATTGCTTCAGGCGTCAACGTTCGCCAAACAGGCTGACTATCAGTCTGTTCGGCGCTTACCGCCGAATACTCTACCTTGCCATTCAGCACGTTTCGACGGAACTGGTAGTTGTCAGAAAGGAACTGCTCAACCGCGAGCGAGTTCTGCAGAGAGGCTCCCAGAGACTCTCCGTTGATTGTCATTTTTTCCATAAGTCTTTATAAAGTTTACAATTAATAATTCTGTTATGTGCACTTTTCATACTCGCGTATGTCTTTGTGTACGGTTTTTTGCTATTGCGAGTGCAAAGGTACAAAAAATAAAAAGCGGTTTTCGCTCTTTCCTATTAAATTTTTGTTAAATTCTTCAATTGTTAAAATCAGGTGAGGTCTAAAGTGAGTAGTAAAGTGAGGTGTTTCGCAAACACCTCACTCCCCTGAAACCCTTTGCCACAAAGGCTCTCAGCACAAAAAAGTGAGGTGTTGAGGTGTTTTTGAACTTGTGCTATTTTTGCACAGGTTGCCTCTCGTTCTAATTCATCAGCTTTATAGATATTGTTGATGTGACGAACTATTGAGGTTCTGTCTGTTTCAAACAGCTCAGCCATCTGAGCCTGCGTCAGCCACACTGTCTCATTCTCCAAGCGGATATCAATCTGCGTCTGTCCGTCTTCTGTCTGATAGATTACAATCTGATCTTTTTTCATACAACTTAATTCTTTTGCAAAGATACTTCTTTTTGTTAATAGAGTATGCAAAAAACGAAAATGTTACATATTTGAACGAAGTTTTATAAAATCTCCCTTGCAATCCAGGCGCAGGCTTCGGCAGCGAGTACGAAACGCTGCTGAGTGCTTTCGACAAGGACATTGCCAACCAGAAGAAACGTGTGGGCAAGGACAGGGCTGCAAGCACGCTTTGGGCTATGGAGCGTTCGCGGAAGGATGTGGCAGAGTTCATTCAGTCGCACTACCGTCGCACAGACATGTCGATGTTGGAACTAACACCAGAGTTCATCAAGGATTTCGTCGCCTATCTCAGTACTGAGCGTGGGTTAGCAAACGGTACTATCTGGCAGAGATGCATGTGGCTGAAAGGTGTTGTTCTGAGAGCGCACTATAACGGCAAGATTCCCCGTAACCCGTTCGCGCAGTTCCATATTAGCCCCAACTGTAAGGAAAGGGAGTTCTTGACTGAGGGCGAACTGAAAGTCGTCGTAACCCATGAGTTCGAGGATGACAATCTCGCCTTCGTTCGTGATATTTTTGTATTCGTGTGCTTCACCGCCCTATCGTTCATCGACGTGAAGAACCTGACGACAGATAACATCGTGGATATCAACGGTGATAAGTGGATTATCAGCAAGCGTCACAAGACCAACATCCCCTTTCAGGTGAAGCTGATGGACGTACCCTTGCAGATTATCGACCGCTACAAGCACCTACAGGAAGACAAACTGGTGTTCGGCAAGATGAACTACTGGTCTATGTGCAAGAAGTTGAAAACGGTGATGACTGCCTGTGGCATTGAGAAAACCATATCCTACCATTGCGGACGGCACTCGTTCGCCACGTTGGCGCTTTCAAAGGGCATGCCCATCGAGAGTGTAAGCCGTGTATTGGGCCACACGAACATCGTCACGACACAGATCTACGCCAAGATAACAAGCCAGAAACTAAACAACGACCTGACGATGCTTGGCAATAAGCTCAACGCATCATTCAAGAATCTTAAGATGGCATAGATCACAGCAGGCCAAAAACCACAAAGCGGAATGACGAATGATTAGCGATAGTCTGTCATCCGTCTTTCTGCGTTATATTCCCTCAGCACAGGAACCGCTAACAGCTCTTTCTTTTCCCTATCGTTTATAAGCCTGATGATAGCAACTTTCCAGAACACTCTCCAAATCACTCTCACGATAAAGCACCTTGCCACCTAATAATATATATGGTAGCACGCCATCATTGCGGTATTCCTGTAGTGTCCGTCTGCTGACTTTCAGAATGTCGGCCACCTCTTTGTCTGTCAGATAGTGTTCTCCATCCAATAGCGGACGATAATTGCCTATCACTTTCTTGTATAGAGCAAGCACCTCCTTCATGTTCTCCAGTGCATTCTTCACGCCAACGTTATGAGGCATTATCAGTTCATTCATAGGCGGCTCGTTTTGGGATTACACATCTTGCCTTTCTTATCTCTACCAGCCACAACATGAAGAATACTCTCCACATCCTCAGGCTTATAGTACACCTTACGATTGATTTGAGAATAGGCCAACGTCCCATTGTCACGAAGCGTTTGTAATGTTCTTGGGCTAATGTTCAACATTTGGCACACGTCTTGGTTGTCAAGCCAATCACCGAACCCTTTTTCATTGCCTCTACTTGCCATCTCCTTCATCTTTGTGACGAAGCTATTGAAGCTCGTCAGCAGCTCCTCGTAGGTACTGCGCTCAATTGATACTACTTCCATGTCTTATTTCGTTTTTGTAATTTGCAGGCAAAGGTACAACATAATCTTCAAATAGGCTCATTCTGAAAATTTCCTATTGTGAAATAACAATTCAAGGAAACAAGACCCTAATGTCCACCGAGCTTGCTCATCAGTAAGCAGACAAGCATCTTTGTGTGGCACTCCACATAAAAGTGCGTATTAGGCTACACCCTTCTATGGAACTTGTTTGTAGAACTGGAAGTAATAAAGGGGATAATGTAACCTCTATTAAGGTATATTATCACTTATACCTTTCTTTCAAGGTAGGATAGGCTCAATAATAAGATTTCTATATACTATGTACTCCCAATTTCTTTCTCTGTCAAACTCTTTAATGGCAAACCTTTTGGGGGTAAATATCTGATTTCCGCACATATCCCTTGTTATCACGTAAAATCTACCGTCGTTGGACATAGGCAAGTCTATTGTTTTACCTTTATCATCAATAATTCTTGCCCCAACATCATTCCCCCTTATATCGGGTCTGCTAATATATAGGGTATCCAACAAATAGAGTGTAGAATCTACTTGCCATAATTCCATTGTTTTCCTTCTCTTCAAATCTCTTGTTGACAAGTGTTTCGTACTTGTCAGATACTCATACAGCGAAGATGCCTTTTTCTTCTTCAAGGCTTTTGCTGCCAGAACTATGATACGATTCGTATTCAGATTGATGACTTTCATTGCCTGTCGGTCATCTGTCCACACAATTTTATCCTTATCAGTGAAGCCGGAACCAACAGCTACATTCTTTGTCTCGATCTTGATGCCTGTAGAATTAACATATAGAACCTTATATTTGTCTGCGAAGACATGACAAGCCGTCATTAAGACTGCCATTATAATTACTAGCCTTTTCTTTTCCATATTGTTGATAGTTTCTTGAAGTTATCTGTATATTTGACTGCTAATGAAAGAAAGTAAAACATTGTCGAAGTAATGAAAATTTCATAAACCTCTCCCAAGAACACATAGGTTAGAATACATAATATCGTGAGAAAAAGAGAATAACCTACCCATGAGCATAAGGCAGATAATGTCATCATACGCGTTCTCCAACGATAATTGTGCTTTTGGGTCATATCATCTGCCAATCCACGCAAATCCTGTCGGGCCAATGTAAGATATGCCAGAAGAAAGAAAGCAAAGAACATAATAACGACAAGCGTTACTGACACCACATGATGATCATGCAACAACGAGAAACAGGCATTCAGGTTGATGAGCGTCCCACTTACCGAGCCTATATAAGTGCTATGGTTGTCATCTCCTTGTAAAGCTCCAATGACAATATATTTGTCTTTTGTTAATTCCGGTATTTCATACAGTAGCCCATTCTCCTCTTCGTTACCCAAAATATCTGCGCCAAGATAATGCCACACCTTCTCCCCATCTTCATTATATGCACTCTTTGCATTGATATCGAATGTCAGCACGATACTTTTACGGACCAATCGCCATCCGTCAGTATAAATGAACCAATGCTTACGGATTGTCCTGCCTGTCATATGCTCATACATCCTTAACGGAAGACTCACACCATCATCTGACATATAGGGATATTTTACAAAACCACCTTCCTTGTAGGTCGTGGTATAATCAGCAAGACCAGCCTTCCCAATTAATGATGAGTCTGCCAATGCTTCATCAGAATGGCAAGGCACTACAATTCTATCCATTGAACAAATGGTTGCATATAATGCGCTATCTTGAGAAGTCTCACCCTTCTGCCCGAAGAACACGTCAAGCAGGATATACTTGTAGTCATCTCTCCTCTTTAATTCCTGTAACAACTCTAATAGTTTCTTCCTGTCTGTGATTTGTATGACACCGATTGGCATTTCATATTCGTCCGTTACCTTAATGGGTGTTTTGTCAAATGACACATCAATCAGAAGAATGCTATCATTCACTGTGCATTCTCTTGGAAACAGATAGTTCCTAACTAACTCAAACCTATAAAGCAAGGCTTTCTCCCCACTAATAGGAAAATCGAGATTAGTCAAGCAATAGGATAACAATAGAAATCCTATTGAAATGACAGCGGACCATATAACCCTTTTCTGCTTACGCATTCCGAAATCTATTGCTGATAATCCACCTTGATGTCCTGATGCGAAATCTCTACCACAAGCGGAACAACAGGATTGTCTGTTTTGGCACTAAAGCCAATATCATTCATGATATAACGGACATCCTGCTTAGGTGCCAACAGTTCTCCTAATACTGTTTTCAACTTATCATAGAAAGACCCATTTGCCAGACGAATTTCCTCTACAAGATAATTGGCATCCAATTCTTCTTGCGAATAAAGCACACAGAAATAGTCTATACCTGGTGTAGCATCCAGTTCAAACTCATGTAACTCATCAGGTATGGCGATGTTGTTTTCTGAGTAGTTCAGATAGGCACTGATATCGTCTGCGTATGGAAACAGTTTCGTTACGTTGTTCTGCATATCCGAAGCAATCACATAGACCCATGCTGGCTCGTGGTTGCTGACAGACAAACGGAACTTCTTACCAGAAGGATAATCTTCTGTGATATAGTAGGAAGGAATGTCGCCCGTATCGTCATGAATGACTAAAGGGCTCCCTCCGCCATCCCTCTCTACGATGAACATGTCACCAGACATGGAATATTTCTTCTGTATAGGCGTTGGAATGGGTGTCGGTTCAGGATCCGGTTTCGGTATAGGTACAGGCGTTGGGTTGGGACGTACCTTTTTCTTCAAATACACATCGTATGCATATCTCGCATTATTACGAAAATCCTCATATTTAATCCATACATAGCCATTGGCTCCCCACCAAGTCCCCCAACTGTTCATAATCTCAAATGCACCACCATATTTCTCATCATCATAGCCAATCACGCACATGGCATGTCCACCACGTAGTTCATCATTAACTCCATTCCACAAGTCGGTGCTATTATCAAAAGACTCATATACATCCATTGCAAATACCACAGGGTGATCTTCTGACAACGCTTTCTTGACAACAGAAACCTTGTCTGAAACATAACCAGAATAGGTGTTAAACAATGTTGTATAGTCATCTATTTTATAATTGGATGCTTCTGCATATAGAACATTAGGAATAAATTCTGCACATAGCACATCAAACGAGCGCAGTTTAGGTGCGCCCTTACTTTTCAGAAGTCCCAATGCCTCTGCCACAGAAGTCCCTTCTTCACAACCAGACTGACGGTCCAACTGCTTATAGATAAATATAGGTGCAAATGCTTCATTCGTAATGGTGTCTTTATTAGTCCACCCGTTATTGACGGCCTCGCAAATAGTTCTTGCTGCGTATGTCGTTGCCCATGAAGTACATGTGCCGTGAGGCCCCTGCGATTTTGGTGTTGGACAATACTTTTTCAGAGAATATGCCTTTGGCAATACCGTATAGTCACGGGTCATCAGACGAGGACGGAGAGGCACCTTTCCGTCTATTTCCGGTTTATACACGCATCCCGTTCCTTGCCTCTGAGCAGTGGCAGAAATACTTATCAATGCCATCAATGCAATTATATATAATCTGCTTCTAACCATAAATCATTATTGCTTGTTAAAATAGAAATCACCCGTAAAGGATACTGATAGCCATGGATTCTGAGACCTCTGTGTCTTATCCAATACACTTGCACCCACTTTCTGGAAGAAATGGAATACATCAAGGTTTGGCATATCCAGCGTATTGAGGAAAGCCTCTGTATAGGGACTGTTGCGACCTTTACCATCAAGTGCAGTACTGCCAGGTGCCGTAGAGAATGAGATGATAGTACCAATAGGAGCATTCATCAACGAAAGTCCTCTTGTTCCAGCACTTCTATGCCATCTGCGAGATAATGGGTCATTACGACAGGCATCAAGAATGACTATCTTCAGTTTACACTTGGAATCTTCCATTACATCCAATACCCGTTCCATATCCACACACTTGTATTTCATATTGTCCTCAGCCAGATTGTCGATATTGGTTGGTATCAGATAATTCACGCCTTTACTTTGAATACCATGCCCTGCATAATAAAACATTGCCACATCGTACTCCTTAGCCTTTTGACCGAATGAAGTCAGTTCTCTATCCATATCCTCTAATGTCGCATCAAGTTTCAATACCACCTCAAAGCCAAGGCCTTTTAACTTCTCTGCCACATCTTTTGCGTCATTCTCTGGATTGGCAAGATTCATTTCTGAGTTACTATAGTGCGAATTGCCAATCACAAATGCAATCCTTTTGTCATTAAACACAGGAGTTGGATTATTCCCTTGATAGGTAATCACTTTCTCAGAAGTTGAAATGCCATCACCATTGCGGACACTCACAACGATACGGTTAAGTCCCTCACTCAAAGCGAGTGTCCTATCTACAGTCAGGTCATATCCATCAGATGCCACTGTTTTAATGCCACGAGTCAGCGCACCGTTTACTGTTACATTCACTTCCTCAACTTTACTCTTCGACTTGATGCCTAGCCTCATCTGGTATTCCTTCTTGTTTGCCGTAGCTGCAAAGTCGAGCCATTCTATGCTTGGCAATTCACCGCCTTGTGGACGATAGACAATGGTTTTCTCTTCCTGTGCCGTTCCCGCTGCATTTGTTACCGTCACCCTAATCACATTTTCACCCTCTGATAAAGTAATGTTCTTTTTAATCGTCATGGCATAAACGTCATTCTCAACCGATTTTATTCCTCTATCAGGTTTTCCGTTGATAGTAACAGTGACATTTTCTATTTTAGAATCAGATTTAACGCCAACACGCAACTCATATAATAGTTGCTGAGAATTTGATATTAAGTTCAACCATGTAAAGGTCGCTAATTCATTTATTATGGTATCCCCTTTCTTCCTAAGTCTCTCATTTGCATTATTTGCTTCTTCCTGATTATTATATTGATGGCCCAAATCATCAAAAAACACCCACCTACTCTTTTGGCTTTTTTTATGATAAGTAATCATTTTAGCATCAATATTCCAATCCTGTACCGAAACATTCTTCCCATAATTTTTAAAAGGTATAATAATATTTCCTTTGTTGTCTAAAAGAGCATATTTGTTACTCTTTTTAGCCCAAAGAGACCATCCATTAAAATTACACATGTAATCATAAGTATTAAAATTAATAATGACATTACCACGTACATCTATTAAAGCTTTTTTATTGTCCTTCCCAACTAATACAAAGCCATTACATCCTTCCATTTCCTCATACTTGTGAGATAAAATTTCTTTTCCATTATAGTCTATAACCCCCCATTTCCCATTCAACTTGGCAGCCAGAATACCATTGTCCTCATCAATCCAACATAAACTATCATATATTGGAGGTATCATCATTCTCCCCATATTATTGATTACGCCGCTATGATAATAGTCATTATTAACATTGTATCTAATTACAATTGTACACTTGAGTTTTTTGTATATTCGTGGTGCAATAGGAATGGCATAATAATCAGCTGAAAGTATTGCCCGTCTCCCATCTTCCGTTAGCAGTCCTACAGCATCAAGAGAGGTACCATTGTGCTTTTGAATTCCTCCATATTTTTGAATTTTAATGTAATTCCATTCTTTATTTAATTCAATCTTTTTGTATACTACAGGTATTACCTCTTGTCCATTCTCATCTATACATCCATAATATTCAATATATTCTTTTTGTCCGCCTTTCCATGTATACGAAAGTTCTTTTATACCCACAATTCTTAAGCCGGCATTGTTAGTTTCAGTACCAACATAATCATATTCACGCTGTGTTTTAATTTGTGCATCAGAAAAAGATGCATAGAATACTAACAACAACAATAAGATAATCTTATCCATATATGCTTCTGCCATTTTGAATAGAATTTTTCAATTATCACTATTAATTGACTAAAAAACTAATCAATTAGTTTAAGTTCTCAAACAAGAGACTCACAATACAATTTATTTACGACCCTGTCACGCATCAACTTCATATCAGTAAAGTTCCTGCTAATATTCTGCACAAGTTCAAGATAATTGTCACTTCCCTTTTCCTTGATATAATAGTATGGTAGGATAGAAATACAATTTTTATGTTCAAAAAGCGTATTAAGTAATGTACGGTCAGAAATTCCACAAGAATGTCCCATAATGCATACCTGAAAAGGAGCCGATTCTATAAACTCTAACATTTTACGATAATTATCCGCTTCCAAGTATCTAATAGATTTCATATTACGCAGGCACTCATTATCATTCAAGTTTTTTAGTTTTTCATAATTAACATCTAATTCATCTCCATATCCGAATATTATGCTTTTTTCATCATCCAATTGTCCATGGATATGATTGAGTTTTACATTTGATTCTGAGTCAGTATATTGTTTTGCAGTCTTGGTATAATTGAAGTTTAGCAACATGGTATTGCTTGGCTTAACATCATCAGGACTAAAGTTATTTGAGTTGAGATTTGTCGTTGCAATTTCCCTCCTTATTATAGACCTGTGTATCTTGTCTTTGATGGAATGAATAACTTCAACGCCTTTCTTTTCTTCAATTTGAAGGTATTCTATCAGCATAGCCTTCAAATGATTCAATTGGATATTAAGAATCATTGGATCCAGTCTTTGCGAGCTGTCATTAATGGGATAAATCTGTTGAATAAGTAATGTATAGTATTCATTCTCAATGTCAACCCATCCATAACTTCCTATCCTCTTGAGTATATTGTTTAAAAATATACATGGGTCTCTCATGGATTCTTCAATTTGCCTCGCATTCATATGTTCCACATACATGTCATAGTTTTTTATCTTTTCTTTATACAAAATGCCAGTGGAATCTTTTTTCTGGTTCAAATACCATTTTATGAAATGTTCATATTTGGTCTTGAGTCCATGAGCCAAATCAAAGCCATTACCTATAAGTACTATTCTGTTCATTTCCATAATGTTTGTAATTGATAAATACATCAAAAATTCTGTTCCATATAAATATATTATGCAGTTAGAAATTTGAGAAAGAGGACAACACATCTTTGCAGCTAACTAAAGTGGTCGTGCGTTAATTGCTCTGTAACATGTGCAGATATTACTTAGTGTAATTGCATCGTGAAGAACTTGCTCTGTAAAAAAACACCTAGCAGTTCCGAACTGGCCTTACGTTGGGAAAGGTATAGTTCACCCTGCATGACACATTGCCCTCCATTAATCTTTCTATTCTAACAAGTCAACAGTGAAATTGAGTGCCTGAATTTCCATATCCAGTTCGCGATATTGCTGTGAATAATGATCAATTTCTTTATGTAGTGGTTTCACGTCGATCGTTGTCACCGTCCTGATTTCATTTCGCGAATAACGATCATAGGTCTGAGAGGCAAATTGATACACTTCTCTTAACACACTTAGGCGTTTAGCAAGGACGTCACGTTCTGCCATCATTTGTGTCAGGGTTTTGCCTGAGGCCGTTATGGTTTGCATATTTGTCTTGTTGATACGGAATATATACTTTTCAAGCCTTTCCAAACAGCAGTCCAGTTCCTGTTTGAGTTCCTCCGGATCTTCTGCAGGTTCATTACCTTCCTGAACCTTTACATTATTTATCAGCCTATCTTTAAGCTGACTGATGCGTGCCTGTAGGTCTTTACGCTGACTAAGTCCTTCTGCTAATTTCATATCAGGTACCTCCATCATTTATTTGCCTCCTGCTCCCGAATTCTGCGTTATTATTCTTTTAAGGTGGTGGAAATAAAAAAGACGTGGGAGTTTGTTCCTCCGCGCCTATCCCAGAACTCAGGCCTTCGCATTGCCTTTTCGCAAGGATAAGCAACGCAAGCCAGCCCACGCCGAGTGATTATATTAATCAGCGTAGGCGTTGACCATCAAAATACAATGATAGCAACGAAATGCTGGGATATAATACACCCACGCAGACGCTTCGTTGCATTACCGCTGTGCGAAAATTCAAAGTTGCGAAGTTTGAGCTCACAGACAGGTAACGTTCAGAAAACGTCCTTTCCCTTCGGCTGTCCTTACAAACGGTGTCCTCAGCCTCCAGATTTCATCGATGTTAAATTCGACCCGCCCTTGTCCTTTCTGCCCTTGCCATCTCTGACTAAGGCGGCTAGAATGGCTTAGTCTCCTGCAAATTTACGAAATCTTTCTTAATGATATATAATAAGGTGGGACTTTTTGAGAATTTTTAAGCATTTAGAATCAAATAGGCGGCATTTGAGAGCCAAACGCCGCCTAATTATTGTATTACCTTCCGTCCTAAATGGTGATTATTGCCATAATTGCTCCTGCTCCCAGTTCTGCGGGAAACCAAGGGCGCCCGCATGAACACTCGGGAATTTGGAGAAGAGTTGCTGCAAGTCCTGCGTTAGCGTATTCTGAGAATCGATGACGTTCAGCCAATAGCGAATGATGGCAAGTACGAAATAGACACGCTGTGTACCTGTTGCAGGCTGCGCAATAAAGGTCCCATGAGGATGACGCGGCATCAGTGGACGAACGCCAAGTGTGCGGTTCCACAGACGCGCATGGTGAGCACAAATGTTACGTACATAGACCAGAGTATGAAGCCACGAGGCAAACACCGTATCGCTTACACCAAAAACAGCCGCCACTTCGCGCTTGGAAATACCTGGCTTCAAATACTGATAGAGTATAGACATTGTACCAAACGATGTCACTTCGAGCGTCATCCAGCTTGGTGGCAAGGGGTCACTGTATTTCCGCTTGAAAGCCCGTACAAATTGCTCGTCACTGCGATGGTATTCATCAGCGATGCTTTGAAGCGTTTTGGCGTGTTGCGCGGTATTGTTAAATAGTGATGCATCAGCGAACCACGTGCCGCCTTTAGCCATCGACATCACATAAGCCATCTGCGTGCGCACTGCCACTTCAATCCGTCCGATATTTCGAAATACAAGCTCGCGCAAACGACTATCAAACTCATAGAGGCTAACGGCCTGTTCAAATGTGGCACCTGGCTTGAAAGTGTGGTTTACACGATCGGCTAACAACGGATACCAATAACCGCTCATGCGATAGTAGCTCACACGATGCAGCCATGCTTCAGCAGCCGCCTCGTCTGCGAAGGTCATACCACGCTGTTTCAGGATGCCAATCTGATTGGCAAAAGTCTGGATCTGTTTGGGATAGGGAACCTTGGGCATAATTCTATTAAATGAAAAGGCTCACCCTGAGCGCGCTGATCTGACGAGAAGCGGGGTGAGCTTGTTGAGTGCAAAGATACGAATAATTTCCGAACTACCAAAGAAATCATTGAATTATTTGCATGTTTTAAGGAAAATCCATACTTTTGGAGCGGCAAGAGAATCATTCTATATCCAGGGCAGCACTTGCTAAGGCACTTGGAAGAAGTGGGCGTCAGGTAAGAAATGCTATTGATGTCTTGCGTGATAAAAGGATACGTAGTAATGGTGGTGACTTAGGGGAATGGGATATTATAGGATAGAAGAAATTTGAAACCATACTATCATTGGGTAATAGGACGTAGCCTAATACGCACCTTTATGGCAAGTGCCACATAAGATGCCGCAGTCAATTCAAAGGTGTTGAGCAAGTTCAGAAGAAAAAGATGAGAAAGAATTTGGCGAATTCAAAAGGAATGATTACCTTTGCACCCGATGATGAGTCATAAAACGGCTGGTGGCTCAGCATCGGGTGTTCATTGAATGCATTTCATAGCAGAATGTGGAATTGAGTACGGTTGCCAATTCGTAACCCAGTTTTTCCTCAATCTCCCAGACTGCCTTTATACAAAGAAAAGCTGAGAATTCTTACAAAGTTACAAAAAATAAAATGCGGTTTTCTGCCTTTCCTGTTAAATTTTTGTTAAATTCTTCAATTGTTAAAAACAGGTGAGGTCTAAAGTGAGTAGTAAAGTGAGGTGTTTCGCAAACACCTCACTCCCCTGAAACCCTTTGCCACAAAGGCTCTCAGCACAAAAAAGTGAGGTGTTGAGGTGTTTTAGTCGACTAAGCGCCTTTCTCTTTTTTGTCATCTCTACTAAGCGTTAGCGCATGGAGAGATCTCACAAAATCTCCGAAAGGAGATATGCTACCAAAAAGAGCAGAACCTCCAAACTTCTCTCGCAAACCATTAATAGCCTCCATTGCATTTTCATACGTTGCATGGAAAGGCTTTTCTTTTGTGGTCTTATCGATAGAGAGTCGCTCGTAATCATAGTTATCGAGGGTATCGAGGGCATAGGTATAATCAACCACCACATCCAACAAGTCCTGGCTCTCTGTGGTATTGGGTAACGCGTTTGCTCTTCACGCGGTAACCAACGGAGATGATAACATCGAGACTATAATAAGGCACTGGTTTTTTCACACCATTAACGTGTAAAAAATGCACGTTATTATTATCTCTTTCCAATTCACCTTCTTTAAATGCGTTTAACACGTGTCTTCTGATGTTTGAATCCTCTTTATTAAAGAGAGATGCCATCTGAGATACGTTAAGCCACACCGTCTCATTCTCCAAGCGGACATCAATCTGCGTCTGTCCGTCTTCCGTCTGATAGATTACAATCTGATTCTGTTTCATAATTGATTAATTCTAATACATTCTGCAAAGATACAACTTTTTTCTTATCCATCAAACATTTACTACTATTTTTTATCTATATTTGTTCCACATGTTTTTGGCAATCTCAGCCATCTCATCACGGAACCATTTGGGCTCCAGAACCTCAATGTCGCAACCTTGCGAAAGAATTTCTTGACGGAAATCGATGGTTGGACGTAAGCGCACCGTGAAGATACTATACTCATCATTACGCTCGATTTCCTTTTGCGTCTGATGCAGTGTAAGGCTACGAAGATAGTTGGCCTGGCCTGCCGAAACCTTAAGCTTTATAGTTTCAACCTTATAATTTGCATCGGCAATGATGCCAAAGCAATCATCGAAGTATTCCTCTGCCTTGAAATCTTCTGGATAATTGAAATGAATAGTTGTTGGTTCCAAATTGTGGACACGATCGAGGGCATAAACCATCACTTTATCATAATAAGGACTGCGAGCTACCAGATACCAGCGCTGCTTAAAAGCCTTCAGACAATAAGGCTCTATCTCGAACGTCTTAGCTTCACCGCGTGTATAACTCTGATAGGTCATTCCAAGTACTAGGTTCTTCTTCAATGTCTCAAGGATGATAGGCAGATACTGTTCTCCGTCAGGGATCTCCTCAAACAAGATTTTATCCTTAATGCTAACACTCTCCATCATGAGATTGCTAACAGTAAGTGTATTAAAAAGCCAGCTTCGCATGGAACCATTCTTCAAATCATCAGCATTCGCTATATAATAGCGGTATTGACCACCATTCTCATTTTCGATAACAAGGCTAAACATCTCCTCGATAGCAATACGCCATTTATGAAAGGTACGGATAGACAACGGTTTGCCTTCGCTCAGATCATTGTCGACCCAACGCTGATTGATTTCTTCGAAAGAAATCTTTTTCGTCCTGTAGATGGTTTCTACCAGCCAGACGTACTTGTTTAAAAGGTTCTTTGCCATACTGTATAAAGATTTGACGCTGCAAATATAATAAAAAGGTGTGAATAATTAGGGCATTGGTTGAGAAAATGATAGCTTTTTTGTTATCTCGACTAAGCGTTAGCGCATGGAGAAATTTTGCAATTTCGCTCGAGATGACAAAGGGGTGTGGCCTCAATACTTTATATTATCAACAAATCCACAAGCCATCATTAACTATAAATAGAAAACGTAACTAATCCGCGATTGGTATAAAAGAACTCGTAAGGCAAACTGGACGTGCTTGTCTGATTACGATTTGTTGGAACACATGAGGAGTATAATAGAATAAAGGATATTAAAAACATATAAGCTATGACACAGATTAAAAACGAAATGCAGTACAAAGCAGCTTGCGACAGAATTAATGAGCTGTTGAAGATTGTTGGCAACAGCACACCTGCCGACGACAAGAATATGCTGGAATTGGATTTGATTTCTGATCTCGTAGCGGATTATGAAGAGGAACATTATCCTATAGAGGCTCCTACGCTGATAGAGACGATCAAACTTTATTGATTATAAAATCTCCCTTGCAATCCAGGCGCAGGCTTCGGCATCGGCGAGGGCTGTGAGATATTGGAAGGATTGTATTTGCCCCAATCGTTTAGTGAAGAGGCTGCTAAGGAGGCATTTAGTATCATGCCAATATCTGTAGATTGCTTGCACCATTGGACTTCTCCTTACGTAGATGATGTTTTTGATACGAATGAATTTTGGTATGACGAGGAGCAAACTACGATTGATGAATATGGTGTGAAATATGCAAATGAATGGAGACGACTAATCTCGGCAACGAAACCTGGATTGATAGGTGAAGAATACTATGTGCCTGATGGGGTTCTGACTATATGTGATGGCGCATTCGGATTATGTGGTGGGTTAGCGCTGTCGGCTCCAAGGAGCATTAAGGTGATTGGCGATTATATCTTTGGAGAAGAGAGTGGTAAAATCGTAATTCGCGACTGATATGGTGGAAAATATATTTAAGTTTAGAGTGTCGTTAGGGTATACTGAGGAAATTGAACTTTGGATAGAGATTCCTGTAGAACTCTACCAAAGGATTTGTGATAGCATCGGAAATGATAAAATGGAAAGGTATGAGTTCTGTTTTAATTTCTCCAAACATGTCAAAGAGAGATTTCCAGAGCTGGACACGTTGATTATTCAGCAAATTGATAAGTGGAAGAGTGAGCATTATGGCTTAGATTGGCCTGATAATGTGTTGCATCTCTATGGACTTACCTCAACTTGGTTTCCTGAGGAAGAGTAAATATTGTATTTTAAAATATGAATTATGTATGGAAATAAAAGTAATTTTATCAATCCTTAAAAACCTAAAGGTAGCACAATTTGAAGAGAATGCTAAAGACTGTTTCTTAGAAACGTTGGTTTAATATTTGCAAACACTAGAAATCTAACAGCACCTAAACGGTCACTATATAAAACTACATAAACCCGCCGGCATAGTAGCTGCGGGCGATATAAGGTGAGGGCTCGTAATAAGCGCTGGTATTGTAATTGTCGATAACTTCGCAGATGGGATTGTTGTAAACGCGGATAATGGCATCAGCATAGTCTTCATTCGACTGCATGGTGTTTAAAATCAGACGCTTATATACTTTACCCATCTGAGTTGCTGTGGGGATTTCAGGACAGAGTTCAGCATCTACTTGAGTAACATCGAAATTACCTGGCTGCATTCCGTATTCTTCAATCCAATCAGAAGCAACTGCTAATGGATTTGCAGAATGCAAAACATCAGCAAGTGAAAGTTTCTTGGCAAGCTCGTCGTGCCCCATCATATTTGCAACGTATTTATTGGGCTGTTTAAGTTGGCGAGCTGTTCTCTCAATCATATAGCACACGAAATAGAGATCGTCTGTGCTGATTTCATCTTCTGGAAAGAATACGTTTGTCATAGGCTGAAACTCTCTTTGAAAGTAATGGATTCTAATGACTTTTGGGTGCAGAAAACAATCTGGTGAGTGGGGTATTTAAACTTTGCCAAAACCCAGAAGGCTTCTCTTGTAATTTTGCCTTCCATAAAATCCTCAACATAGTCCCAAATCTGATCATCGGCCATAGGACCTTCTACAATATCATAGTCGTGCTTGATTCCTCGACGGCATGCTACGACGAAATCAAGCCATTCTTCTGTCATTACTGGAAATGAAAGAACTTTCAAATCTTCAGCGGGCTGATAATCAAAGATTGATACATAACTATTACCATGTTTGGACAGAGCCCACTTTTTGGCTTGTCTCTCAATGTTGGTGCAATAGAATCCAAAGCCAAAGTCTTTATAAAACCCTGATACAATGATTTGTGGATTGTTCACAACCACATTGCTACCATGATAAATCGTAATGCTATCTGCCATTGTTATTATTTGTTTCTGCAAAGATAGTGTTTTTTGTGTGAACTTCAAAAAGAAAAGAGTTTTTTTTGATATTCGCTGCTACAAAATTTGGAACTTCACACTCTTTTTTTATTTTTGCGGGCGATTCTTGGTGGTAGATAAGGGCATAAGAATAATAAAGCCCCACCTTGGGGCACACCTTGTTGCTCCTTGCGAATGCGCTCATTAACAGCATAGCCTTTCACAAGATAGTCCTTGATAATCTTTCGAGCCCAGATACGGAAAGCAGTACCGCGTTTGCTCTTCACGCGGTAACCAACGGAGATGATAACATCGAGACTATAATAAGGCACTGGTTTTTTCACACCATTAACGTGTAAAAAATGCACGTTATTATTATCTCTTTCCAATTCACCTTCTTTAAATGCGTTTAACACGTGTCTTCTGATGTTTGAATCCTCTTTATTAAAGAGAGATGCCATCTGAGATACGTTAAGCCACAACGTCTCATTCTCCAAGCGGACATCAATCTGCGTCTGTCCGTCTTCTGTCTGATAGATTACAATCTGATCAATTGATTAATTCTTATACATTCTACAACGATACAACTTTTTCTTGAACACCAAATACAAATCATATTTTTTTTGTATTATTCTTATTATATATAATAATGATATGATGTGGATTTGTAGATAACTAAAGTATCTCCCTTGCAATCCAGGCGCAGGCTTCGGCATCGGCGAGGGCGTGATGGTGGTTGGCAAGGTGATAACCACAGTATTCTGAAACGGTATGTAGTTGATGGTTGGGCAATTGTGGAAATGCCTTGCGAGAAGCTACACATGTGCAATAAAACTCATAATCAGGATAGTCCATCTGATAACAGCGGAACACTGCCTTCAGACAACTCTCATCGAAAGACTTGTTATGAGCTACGAGGGGAAGTCCTTCTATCAATGGCTCAATCTGTTTCCATACCTCAGGGAAAACGGGCGCCTCTTCGGTATCCTGACGTGTTAGTCCATGAACCTGCGTACACCAATAGTTATAGTAATTGGGTTCGGGCTGAATCAGCGAATAGAATGTATCCACTATCTCACCATCTCGCACAATCACTACACCTACAGAACAAACGCTTGTTCGCTCGTTGTTGGCTGTCTCAAAATCTATTGCTGCAAAATCTCGCATAATCACTTGTTTTTATAATAGCATGATAGGATTTGACGCTGCAAAAATAATAAAAAGGTGTGAATAATCGAGGCATTGGTTGAGAAAACTTTTTTCATAATAGTTTGTCGTTTCGAATATTTTGCTTAAATTTGCAGCCGTAATCGGTTCTCCCTGGGGGAGATGAAAAGGGAATCAGGTGAGAGACCTGAACAGAATCCCGCCGGAAAGTGCCTGTCCGTGGCCTTTCCCGCTGCTGTAAGTCGTCCTTTATGAGGCGCAAACACATATGTCACTGAGATTTTCGGGAAGACGTTTGCTGCCAGACGATAAGTCAGAAGACCTGCCGATGAAACGATAGTTGCCTACCGCTCTCTGGGGTTAGACGGTGGCGACACAGAGATAACGATGAAGATGCGAAAGCTTACATTGGCATTGGCTTGTCTGACGGCCTTGACTGCAACGGCACAAAGCAAGCTCGACTCCGTACAGCATGTGCGGGAGATCATTGTTGTGTCGAAACCTGCCATGCGTGAGGTGGTGCCCAGTCAAAAGCTGAAAGGTGAGTTGCTGGAGCAGTTGAACACGCACTCTGTGGCTGATGCGTTGCGCTATTTCTCTGGTATCCAACTGAAGGATTATGGCGGCGTAGGCGGCATCAAAACAGTAAATATCCGCTCGATGGGTACACATCATCTGGGCATCAGCTACGACGGTGTGCAGTTAGGCAATGCGCAGAACGGCCAGATAGACCTGGGGCAGTTTTCGCTAGATAATGTTGAGGATATCACGCTGTATAACGGACAGAAGAGTGCTATATTCCAGCCTGCCAGCGATTTCGGTAATGCAGGTAGTATCTATATCCGTACCAAAGCACCAGATTTCAAGAGCGGCGAAAATACCCATCTGCGGTTTAAAACTCAGTATGGGTCGAGCGATATGTTCCGCTTCTTCACGCTTTGGGAGCAGAAATTGTCTGAGACCGTCAGCTCGAGTGTAAGTGCGGGTTTCCTGACTGCCAGCGGTAAGTATAAGTTCCACTACGAGCGCAAATACCCTAACGGGCAGACGGCTTGGGACACAACTGCTGTGCGACAGAACGGCGATATCCATGCAGAGCGTGTTGAGGCTAATCTCTTTGGGCGTATTGACCAGGGTAGCTGGCAGCTGAAGGCCTATCTGTATAACTCGGCACGCGGCATTCCTGGCGCCATTGTGAACAACGTGTGGCGACGTGGTGAGCGACAGCAAGACCTGAATACCTTTGTACAAGCTGATTATAATAAGAACGTTGGTGATGGATTCAGCACCCGTTGGCTGGCCAAATATGCCTATTACAACACCCACTATGTGAACAAGGACAGTACCCAGTTGCCTGTAGATAACCGCTACAAGCAGCAGGAGCTGTATCTCTCGACAGCTAATGTGCTGGAGCTGCTGCCCAACTGGAGTGCTTCGTTGGCCTATGATTTCAAGTGGAACAAGCTCAATGCCGATATCTATAACTTTGCTTACCCCACCAGAATATCGAATCTGGTGAGTTTAGCGACTGCTATCGACTACAAGCACCTGAAGGCGCAAGGCTCTATCCTAGCCACCTTTATTAATGATAAGACGCATCGCACGGGAGCGTTTGCAAACTTAAATACCAGTCGTTCGCTCTCAAAACTTACGCCTGCGCTGTTTGTAAATGTGTATCCCTTCCGTGGTACCTTCTTCTCGATGCGAGCCTACGTGAAGAAAAGCTTCCGCATGCCTACCTTCAACGACCTGTACTATACGGATATGGGCAATGCCAATCTGGTGCCTGAGAGTGCGCTGCAGTACGATGCCGGCTTTGCGCTGAACAAGCACTTTGAGCATGGTATCGTGCGCCATGCCGAGATGCATTTTGATGCCTATTATAATACGGTACGCGATAAGATTGTGGCCTATCCCAAGGGTCAGCAGTTCCGCTGGACGATGCTGAACTTAGGTAAGGTGCACATCAAAGGCATTGACGTGGAGGCCGAGGCCGACTTCCAGATTGGTAAGGACCTGGTGGCCACCACTCGTGCTCAGTACACCTATCAGGATGCACGCGATGTAACTGACCCAGAAACGTCGTATTATAAGCATCAGATACCCTATATCCCCTGGCACTCAGGTTCGGCCATTCTGGGGCTTTCCTATAAGAATTGGAACCTGAACTACTCGTTTATCTATGCCGGCGAGCGCTACGACGAGCAGGAGAACATCATCTATAACCACATGGAGCCTTGGTACACCAGCGATCTGAGTCTGGCTTACAGTTTCCGTTGGCAGCAAACCAAATGCAGGGCCCAGTTGGATGTAAACAACGTGTTTGGTCAGGACTACGAGGTGATTGTCAACTACCCCATGCCTGGTCGTAACTATGCATTAACATTAAGCATGGAAATTTAGGAGAGTTGAAAAATTAAAGAGTTGAAGAGTCATGAAACATATAGTTTACCTTTTAGCTATTTTGCTTTTAAGCGCCTGTCGGCAAGACGTGATGATTGTGCCGATGGAGAATATCGATACAGGCGGTAAGGCGCAGAAGGGTGAGATTTTCGGCATGTATCTGCTGAACGAGGGCAACATGGGTTCGAACAAATCGTCGCTCGACTATCTCGACCTTTCAGGCGATGATGAAACCACCCATTACTATCGCAATATCTATCAGGAGCGCAATCCTAATACGGTGATGGCACTGGGCGATGTGGGCAACGACTGTCAGATATATGGCTCGCGCCTCTGGCTGGTGATCAACTGCTCTAACAAGGTAGAGGTGGCGCGTGCTGCCGATGCCGTCAGAATAGGCAAGGTGGATATTCCTAATTGCCGCTACGTGACATTTAAGGATCAGTATGCTTATGTGTCGTCGTATGTAGGCGCTGTCTATAGTGGCAGCAGCAGTCCGTTGGGCAGCGTGTTTAAGGTGGATACCCTGACGCTGCAGAAGGTGGATTCTTGTAGTGTGGGCTACCAGCCCGAGGAGATGGCTATCATTGGCAATCATCTTTACGTGGCCAATAGCGGAGGCTATCAGGGCATGACGGGGCAGGGTTATGAGAGTACGATGAGCGTGATAGACCTGGCCACGATGCAGGAGGTAGATAAGATAGAAGTGGCACCCAACCTGCACCACCTGAAAGCCGACAAATACAATCAGCTTTGGGTGACAGCGCGTGGCAATTATATGGATGAGAAATCGAGTATCTATTGGTTGGAGCCAACGACCAATGGTCAGATGAAGTTAGGCGGACATATCGATCAGTCGGTTAGCGACCTGTGTATTGTGGGCGACTCGCTCTATTTCTATGGCAGTCAGTGGAGCGAGGTGTCGATGACCAATACCGTTACCTATGGTATCATCAATGTGAAGACGCATCAGGTGGTAAGTTCCAGTTTGTCGGATGCTCCTGAAATCAGTAAGATACGTATGCCTTATGGCATCATCGTCAATCCCATCCATCGCGATTTCTATCTGATGGATGCCAAGAACTATGTATCAAGTGGCGAACTGCTGCATTTCTTGCCCGATGGCACTTTCGACTGGAAGGTGAAGACAGGCGACATACCTGCCCATGCAGCGTTCTTGTTTAAAAGTGAATAGTGAATAACGAATAGTGAAAAGTGAAGATGAATAGAAATAGTATGATGAATACAGGGAATGTGAATTGGATAGTGAGAGTGTTGGTAGCACTATTCACTATTCACTGTTCACTATTCACTGCAAAAGCTCAGCGCATGGATGATGTGACGGTTCACTCGAAATATATTCAGGCTGTGGATGAATATCGTCCTGCCCCAGGACAGTATGTGAACGACGTGCCGGAATACGAGGCTGGCGATACCGAGGCCGATATGATCCGCAAGTGTAATGAAAATCTGGCGGGGCTTAGTCCGCTTGCTTCTTCTCTTGTGGCGCTTGGTGGCTGGGGTGGCTATATCACCTTTCACTTCGACCATTCTATTGCCAACGTGCCTGGACAGCGCGACTTTGCCGTGTGGGGCAATGCCTATCAGGAAATGCGCAACCTGGTGTTTGGTGGCATGAACGAAGCTGGTGTGGTGATGGTATCGAAAGATGTGAATGGCAACGGCAAACCCGACGACCCTTGGTACGAAATCAGCGGCAGCTGCGATGTGGATAGCGTGGGTAAGGTGGTTTACGGCTACGAGATAACCTATCGTCAGAATCCCATGGGTGATATCCCCTGGACGGATAACCAAGGCCATAGCGGCACCATCGATCGCAACCACTATCACACCCAGGAGTATTACCCCCAGTGGTTGCCTGATTATCTCACTTTTAAGGGCACCCGATTGCCTGATAATATGCTGAATCTGTCGGATCAGGTCGAGCAGTCGTTCAGTCCCTATTATTACGTGCTGATAGGTTTCCGCTATGGTTATGCCGATAATCTGCCCAACTTTACGGATAATGCCGACGCCAGCTCGTTTAATTACGAGGGTTGTGGTATTGATATCTCGTGGGCTGTGGATGACAATCGCCAGCCGGTAAATCTGGATTTCATCGACTTTGTGCGTGTTTATACCGGTTTGAACCAGAAATGTCCTCAGCCCGAGTGGTGGGGCGAAACCTCTACTGAGTTTGCAGGTGCCGAGGATATCCACCTCGAAGCCTCGATTGAAGCTATCAAGAATGCCCAGACAAGCATCCGCACTATCCATCAGGATGCAGCTGGATCTGCTCCTTTCTTCGACCTGCAGGGCCGAATGGTTACACCAACCAAGAAGGGTGTTTACATTCAGAACAAGAAAAAGTTAGTTATAAAATAATTACTTATTATTCACTTAAAACAAAAAAGTTATGAAGACAAACAAATTATTCGGACTTGCAGTCCTTGCATGTGGTTTCGCATTGTCGTTCACATCATGTACAAACGCCGACAACCCTATTGGTGGTAAGAGACAGGCTACAGTTACTTTCGAGAAGAAGACGCTTGGTGCTGATGGTTACTGGTGCGGCGACGAAACTGGAGAGAAATTTGATAACTGGGGAAGTGAAGCTTTTGCTTGCCAGTACAAAGAAAAGGGTGTAACTTTCCCTGCTAACTACACTCCTTCATGGGCCAGTTGGTCGGGTTTTGCTATCTCTAACCGTACCGCTACTACTTACAAGAATTTGAATCCCGATCAGTTCAATAGCGCAGTCGGCGCCGCTAAGAGTGGCAACAACTACTGTGTAGTTTATACCTTTGGCGAGACTATCGACTTTGGTCGTGCCGTTACCCTGAAGGGCTTCTGGTTTACCAACGAGGCTTGGGCTGTTGATGCTATCCTGAATGGCGATGGTATAACTCCTGGTAAGTTCGAGAAGGACGACTGGTTCAAGTGCATTGTTACTGCTAATTTGAAGAATGGTACTACAAAGGATGTTGAAATCTATCTGGCTAAAGACGGCGAGTATGTTAAGGATTGGCAGTTCTGCGATTTCCAGTCGTTGGAAGGTGTTGAGAGCCTGAGCTTTGCATTCGACAGCACCAAGAAGAATGCTTATGGTGCAACCACACCTACTTATATGTGTATCGACGATATCGAGTTTGAGTATTAATGAAATACATTCAACTATTAATCATAGCAGTATTGCTCACAGCCTGTGGAGGTGCAAAGAAAAAGGCATCTCAGCAGGCTGAGGGCGATGCTGTTGCCTTTAAATATGCCACGCAGATTAGCATCGAGAAGTTTGACGGCTACACGGTGGCAACCATTAAAAATCCCTGGAAGGAGGGTATGGTGTTGCATCGTTATGTGATGATACCTGCCGACCAGGAAGTTCCCAACCATATTCCCAGCGGTACTATTGTGCGCACACCACTAAAGCGTGCTGTGATGTTTACCACCATGCATTGCGCTATGCTGATGGAGTTTGGCAAGCAAAGCTGCATATCGGGTGTGGCCGATTTGAAGTATATTAAGATACCTTGGATTCAGGAGCAGGTGGCCAAAGGTCGTATCACCGATGTGGGCGATGGTATGAGTCCTGTAATCGAAAAAATTATCGACGAGCATCCTGATGCCCTCTTCCTGTCGCCTTTCGAAAATAGTGGCGGGTATGGTAAACTCGAAGAGATTAACATCCCCATCATAGAGTGTGCCGACTATATGGAAGCCTCGCCTTTGGCGCGTGCCGAGTGGCTGCGCTTCTATGGCATGCTGTTTGGTTGCGAAGAGCGCGCCGACATGCTGTTTCAGAGTGTAGATAACAGTTACCAGCAACTCAAGGCATTGGCTGCTAAGGCAAAAACCAAACCATCGGTACTGGTTGACAAGGTCACGGGCAGCGTATGGTATGTGCCAGGAGGCAAAAGCACCATCGGACAGATGATAAAGGATGCCAACGGGCAGTATGCATGGGCTGATGATGAGCATAGCGGTTCCATTTCATTACCATTCGAGACGGTCTTAGAGCGTGCTGGCGATGCCGATGTGTGGCTTTTCAGATACAGTAGCGATCATGATATTACTTACGACGAGTTGCTAAGCGAGCATCATGGCTACAATCAGATAAATGCGTTTAAGCAGCAAACGGCTTATGGTTGCAATGTGGAAAACTCGTTGTTCTACGAGGAATCGCCTTTCCATCCCGAAAGACTCTTGGGCGATTTTATCCATATCCTGCATCCCGAACTGGAAATAATGGACTCGATGCGCTATTTCAAAGCGGTTAATCGCTAACCTCGTTCAGTTGATCGATATATGCCTTGATAGCTTCTACCAGCAGGTCGTTCTCTTCGGGCTGTTGGGCTGTTACGCGGAAGTAGTTGCTGTCTAAACCACGGATGTTCGAGGCATCGCGAATCAAAATGCCGTAGTTGTCTAACAGCCATCGTTTCAACTCTATCGCCGTACTGTTATGAATAGATACCAGCATAAAGTTGGTATCTGTTTTCATCACTTTCAGTCCGTTGATAGCCGAAAGGTTTGCATACAGTCGTATGGCCTCCTGTAGATAACTCTTCAGGTCGTGAATCATCTGTATATGGTTCTCAATCAGGTATTTTCCTGCTTCGATAGCCAGGGCATTAATCGTCCAGGGTTGGCGTATCTGTTTCAATCTACCTATTATAATAGGTGAGGCTACGATGTAACCCAAGCGCAGGCCAGGTATGCAGAATGTCTTAGAGAGCGAGTGGATCAGCATCACGTTGAACACATCTGTCATCTCCTTGGGCTCTATCATAGGAGCTAATGTGTAATCAGCATACGATTGGTCGATCACATACAGATAGCGTGGATGATTTCTCACGATATGGTTCAGCATGCCCTTTACCAGCACGTTGCCAGTAGGGTTGTTGGGGTTGCAAATCCAGTAAATACGGTCTTGGGGCAGTACGTCGAATTCATCTTTTACATCGTATGATATGATATGGTTAAACATCCGACAGGCATCTTCGTATTCGCTAAATGTTGGGGGCGGAATGATAGATGCCCAGCCTTTGTACAGTTGCGCTATCAGATAGATGGCCTCATTGGCGCCGCTGGTAACCATGATGGTGTTTTCTTTTATACCCAGTTGCTTGGCCAACAGGCATTCCAGACTGTGGGCATCGGGCTCAGGATAGTGCCCCACCACCTCAAAATGCTGCATCAGGTGTTCTTTCAACTCTGTGTAATCGGCTTGACTATACACATTCGAGCTGAAATTAATCTTTACCTTGTCGCCATAGCTAAAAGCATCGTCACCATGCCCGTAAATCATAAGCTTAATAGATGTTTATACCAGTTTTGTTACTTTTATTGTCATTGTTTTGGGATCGAAGGCTATGCCCTCTCGTTCTATAAACCTGCCTAAAGCCCCTTGCTCAGCCAGTGCCTGAGGCGATCCGATAGCCACAGCCTCGCCTTTGGTCATCAGCCAGATTGTATCGGCCATCTGCAGGGCCAGTTCCACATCGTGGGTGGATAGGAATATCACTTTGCCGGCCTCGCGACTGATGCGGCACAGCAACTGCAATACCTCAACTTTGCTGGGATAGTCGAGAAAAGCTGTGGGTTCATCCAGATAGATAACGGGTGTTTGCTGGGCCAGCGCTTTGGCTATCATCACCTTTTGGCGTTCGCCATCGCTCAGCGTATGCACCATGCGCTTCTTCAGCGGCTCTATCCCCACCATGGCTATGGCCTCGTCAACCACTTGCAGGTCGTCTTTCGAATAGGTGCCCCAGAATCCTGTGTAGGGCGAACGGCCCAGTGATACCAGCTCACGAACGGTCATATTCCGCACATCGGGTTTTTCGGTTAGCACAACACCTATCAGGCGGCTCAGCTGCTTGTCGCTATACGCCGTGAGTTCGCGACCTTCTAACAGAATTTCGCCACCTGTTTGGGGTTGGAATGAAGATAGGGTTTTTAGTAGCGTTGACTTTCCTACGCCATTGGCGCCCAGCAGACAAGTTAGCTCACCACTCCTGATGGTGCCGTTAATGCCTGTAGCCACCGTTTTAATTCCGTGTTTTGTCTGGTAGCCGATGCTTAGATTATGCAACTCTATAGTTTCGCCCGTCGTCTTCATGGTGCAAAGGTAATAAAAAGTTTGAAAAACTGAGAAAAAAAGGCAAACTTTTTTCTTTTGGCGAGTTTTATCTTAAGCCGTCAGGTGTGATATCAGTATTTTTATACCAATAACTATCAATATAATACCGCCCAGCAATTCTGGTTTTAGCTGGCGGGCTATCGATTTGCCGAACCTGACACCTAATCTATAGCCTACAAAAGTGAATACAAATGATACCAGACCGATTATGAATAGTGGATAGACTATTTGGTGAAGGGCGCGATAACCTGTGCAGGCAAACGATATGCCGATGGCTAGCGCGTCAATGCTTGTGGCTACGGCCAGCATAAGCTGGGTGCGCAGGTTTTGTGGATTAAACTGCAGCTCTTCCTCGTCAGAGAGCGATTCGCGAATCATTTTTCCACCCAAAAACGCCAGCAAACCAAAGGCTATCCAATGGTCGATGGCTTCCAATTGCTCGCTAAAATGGTTGGTAGCCAACCAACCTATCAGTGGCATCACGGCTTGGAACAGTCCGAATAGGAAAGCCATACGCAGAATCATCGCCCACAACCAACGGCGAACAATAACCCCGCTCACAATCGAAACCGTGAAGCAATCCATAGCCAATGCAACAGCTAACATCCAAATATCCAGAGAGTTCATGATAATATTTTGCCTTTTCTTATACTTTTGTGTGCAAAATAACAACAATTTTTTGAGATAAACAAATTTTTTATTACCTTTGCGCTCAGATTTTTTAACTAATAACCGATTCAAAAAAAAATGAAGAAGATTCTTTTCTTAGCTTTCCTCATGGTCTCGACCTCAACGGCTTGGGCCAGACAGGTGGTCATCCAGACCAGAAACACCACGATGGTGCTGGATGTTGAGAAAGGCCGACAGCCACAGTACGTGTATTATGGTGCCAAACTGACCGACTATGACTTGCAGCATCTGCAGGGTGCTCGCGGCGGCCGTATGGATGCCTATCCGGCCTATGGTATGAACTGCCCGGCTGAGGCTGCTGTGGCCATGGCCCATGCCGATGGTAACATGTCAACCGAACTTTTTGCATCAGATGTAACCACACAGGGGGCTGTTACACAGATTACGCTGACAGATCCCAAGTATCCTGTTCAGGTAGTGCTTTGCTATCAGGCACGTTTCGATGAAGATATGATTGAAACCTGGACTGAAATCAAGAATGGCGAGGTCAAACCCATCACGCTTACGCAGTTTGCCTCGTGTTCGCTGCCCATCCGTCGTGGTAATGTCTGGCTTTCGCACTTTGGCGGTTCGTGGGGTAATGAGGCTCGTTTGATTGAGGAGCCACTCCAGCTCGGTCAGAAGGTGATAAAGAATAAGGATGGTGTTCGCAATGCGCATACCGACCATGCCGAGGTGATGTTCTCGCTCGATGGTAAGGGACGCGAGAATAGTGGCGATGTCATTGGTGCTGCCCTCTGCTACAGCGGCAACTACCAGCTGAAGATTGAGACTGATGATACAGAATACCACTATTTCTTTGCAGGTATCAACCCCGATAACTCGGAGTATCATTTGAAGAAAGGCGAGACTTTTGTGACACCAAAGGTGGCTCTGAGTTTCTCGAAGTGCGGACTCTCAGGTGTGTCGCGCAACTTCCACAAGTGGGGCCGCAACTACATGCTGGCTCATGGCAACAAGGAGCGCAAGATACTGCTCAACTCATGGGAGGGTGTTTATTTCGACATCAACCAGCAGGGTATGGACCAGATGATGGGCGATATCGCCTCGATGGGTGGCGAACTCTTTGTGATGGATGATGGTTGGTTTGGTGTGAAATACCCCCGCAAGACCGATAATTGTGCCCTTGGCGACTGGAAGGTGGATACCCACAAGCTGCCCGAGGGTATCGAGGGACTGCTGCGCGATGCCAAGAAGCACGGCATCAAGTTCGGCATCTGGATTGAGCCCGAGATGGCCAACTCGGTATCAGAACTTTACGATGCCCATCCCGATTGGATTATCAAGGCCCCCAAGCGCGAGGCTGTCAAAGGTCGTGGAGGCACGCAGTTAGTGCTCGATTTGGCTAATCCCAAAGTGCAGGACTTTGTGTTCTCGATCGTTGATAACCTGATGACCAAGTATCCTGAAATCGATTATATCAAGTGGGATGCCAACATGGCCATCATGAATCATGGTTCGCAGTATCTCACCATGAACAATCAGAGCCATCTTTATATCGAGTATCATCGTGGTTTCGAAAAGGTTTGTCAGCGTGTTCGTGCCAAGTATCCCGATCTGACCATCCAGGCCTGTGCCTCTGGTGGTGGACGTGCCAATTGGGGGGTACTTCCTTATTTCGATGAGTTCTGGGTAAGCGACAATACCGATGCCCTGCAGCGCATCTACATGCAGTGGGGAACCAGCTATTTCTTCCCAGCCATAGCTATGGCCTGTCACATCTCAGCCACACCTAATCACACCGTGTTCCGTACCACATCGCTCAAGTATCGCGTCGATGTGGCCATGAGCGGACGCTTGGGTATGGAGATTCAGCCTAAGAATATGACCGATGATGAGAAAGCACTCTGTCGCAAGGCCATTGCCGAGTATAAGCAGATTCGTCCCATTGTGCAGTTTGGCGATATCTATCGTTTGGTTTCGCCTTACGACAAGCAGGGCCTGGCATCGCTCATGTATGTAGATGAGACAAAGAGCAAGAGCGTGTTCTTCTGGTGGAAGACCGAGTCGTTCCAGAACGAGCATCTGCCTCGCGTAAAAATGGCTGGTCTTGATGCATCGAAGAACTATAAGATTCATGAGTTGAACCGTATCGACCTGCGCCCGATGGACATCGAGGGTCAGGTGTTCAGCGGTGCCTATCTGATGAATCACGGTCTCGAAATGCCTTATCGTAACGAGCCCGAGTGGAGCAAGAAGACCGACTGGAGCAGTCGTGTACTGCTGCTCGAAGCACTCTAAAGAGTGTCAAAAAAGGCGCAATACACATTCTTTTCGTTGAAATTAGAATGTGTATTGCGTTTTTTTTAGTAATTTTGCAGCCGAATGGAACTACAACGACGATTAGAACATTGGCTGATAGCACTTTTCATGCTTTTTGCAATGCAACTTCATGCCTTGGATGTGAAGCATTTTACTTTTTCACATCTGGGTACAGCTGAAGGTGTGGATAATCAGCGCATTTTTTCTATTAGTCAAACCGCATCTGGGGCCATTTGGTGGTCGTCTATGAAAGGTGTGGGGCGATATAATGGCTCGAAAGTAAGAATATACCGGCTTGAGGATGATACGCCTTTCGCACATCTTGGTGGGCGTGTTATCAAGTTGGCCACTAACGATAAAGCCATTTATGCTTTTGATAATCGTGGCTCTATCTATCTCTTTCAGTCTGTTCTTGATGGTTTTAAACCTGTGGCCAGCATCTCCAAGATGTTGGGGCATGAGGTAGCATTGAACGATATCTACCTGAAGGACGGCAATCTGTTTCTGGCCATGCACGATGGTGTTTATAGCCTGAAAGATAACACGCTGTCGCAGGTGATGAAAGGAACCTATGTAAACCAGATTGTACCCATGATGGGGCATCTGCTGTTCTGTGCCCGAGATGGTGTGTACAACGAACGGGGCCAGCGCTTGTTGACCTATAATGCTGAGTATGGCTATTTCGACGAAATGTCGGGCCGTTTGTGGATTGGAGGCTACGAGAATGGTTTGCACTTGGTAACTCTCAGTCAGAATGGCAGAATTACATCCGATGAGTTCGTGCGCATATCCGACAAGAATTTGTATCATAACCCTATACGCAGTATTTGCCCTTACGATGATGATACGATGCTGATTGGCATTGATGGTCAGGGTGTTTATCAGATTAGTCGCGATGGTCGAGGTGGCTGCTCGTTGCTGTTCGACGCCAATGAGTCGGAGCATAGTGTGCTACATGGCAACGGCGTTTATGCGATACTTGTAGATAGTTGGAAGAACATTGTGATAGGTACCTACTCGGGTGGTATCGACATAGCACGGCCTATCAGTACAACCACAGCCATCTATCAGCATTTGTTTAACAATGGACAGAGTTTGCTGAACGATAATGTGAATATGGTGATGCCGCTTTCGGCAGATATGGTGCTGATGGGTACTGATAACGGTATCAGCATTAAGAATTTCACAACCGGACAATGGCAGCATTGTTGCCAGGGAACCGTTGTGCTTAATGCCTGTAAGAAGGCTGATGGTGGTGTGCTGGTATCTACCTATGGCAAGGGCGTGATCGAAATCGACAGTCATGCCAATGTACATCAGATTTATACAAGAGACAATAGTTTCTTGCAAGACGATCATGTTTATGCCACCTTGTATGATAAGGATGGTGGTTTATGGGTGGGCTCTTTGAATGGTGATTTGGTGTATAGTCCTGTGTCGCAAATCAGTCAGAACCGTGCTGAGTGCCAATACTATCCTGTGCACGATGTGCAAGCCATGACGCAGCTTGCTTCGGGCCAGATAGCAGTTGGTACTGCCTTTGGCCTTAAGCTGATAACGCCTGGTAGTGCTGAAGTGAAGGAGCTCAATTACGCACCTGCTGGTGTTACCGACGTGAACCCCTTTGTTACCCATCTGTTAGCATCGGGCATGGAGTTGTGGATAGCTACCGATGGTGGTGGCATTTATGTTTACCATCTGGGCAAGCACGAAAGTAGGCAGATAACAACAGCCAACGGTCTTCCTTCGAACTATGTCAGGAGTCTGGTTAAAAGTCGTGACGGACGTATATGGATTGCTACCGATGAAGGTCTGGCCTTTGTAAAGCCCGACGATAGCGACAAGTTTATTAATGCCAATTACTGTTATGGTTTTAACAGAGAGTATTCGCGTGGTGCGGCTCAGCTACTGCCCGATGGTGATATCATCTTTGGTTCAACCACAGGTGCCATCATTATCCATCCAGAGAATGTGCAGCCTCTGAATTATACTGCCAGTATCACCTTCCTTGGGGTGAATTGCGATGTTGATGCAGAAAAACTGCAGAATATAAAGGTGTTTGAGCTACTTAATCAGGGAAGGTTAAGACTGTCTTATAGTCAGCGCACCTTCGATTTGCAGTTCGAGAGTGTAAACATGCGTAATCATTTCGATATTGTTTATCGCTATAAAATGGGGCGTGGCGAGTGGAGTACGCCCACCGAGCAGCAGTATATACGTTTCGTTAATCTTGAACCGGGCAAGCATCAGCTAACGCTGCAATGTCTCAGCCGAACAACAGGTACCATCCTCGATTCAAAGACGCTGATGATTACCATAGCTCAGCCATGGTGGAGTTCCTGGTGGATGTGGTGCATCTATATCGCACTTGTGTTGCTGGCGTTTTATACAGCATGGCAGGTATATAAGCTGCACGAAAAGTATATGCGCCTGACTATCGACCACCTGAAGGCCAACGGCACTTCTGCAACCTCGGCGGTATTGGCTCCCGAATCGCATGCTGAAAAACAGTCGGCAGATGATGAGGAGGCTGAGACTGAGGTCGATTCTGACTTTGTAGATAAGGCTACCCAATTGATATCCGAACATCTGAGCGACTCTGATTATAGTATTGATAGTCTTTGTCGCGAGATGGCCATGAGCCGTACGTTGTTCTATGTAAAACTGAAATCGTTTACAGGTAAGTCGCCTCAGGACTTTATCCGTATCATCCGCCTTGAGCGTGCAGCCCAGATGTTGAGGAGTGGTCGTAGCGTAGCTGATACAGCCACACTTGCAGGTTTCGAAAATCCTAAGTATTTCAGTACAGTATTCAAGAAATATTTTGGCGTATCGCCCTCAAAATACCAATAAAAAGGTTTGATTCCTGTTATAAAAGGTTTCATAGCTATCAGAAAATAGCATTGAAACCTTTTTTGTATAGCATCAAACCCGTAAACCAATAGGTTTGCATAGTTTTGCAAACCAAATAAACAATCAGGTAATTAAAAATGATTTTTGAGTTATTAGTTAGTAGCATTCTTTGCTGTATGATGGCTGTGCCTGCCAAGGCTCAGCCCACAGCAAAGGAGTGGAACAAAGATGTTGTTGGTTGGAACTTGGGAAACCAGTTCGAGTGTTCGGCACCTGGTCAGGACGGCGAGTCGATGGTTATCGGTATGGCCGATAACAGTATCAAGGCCGAAACCGCCTGGGGTAATCCTGTTGTAACCAAGAAAACCATCAAGGCAGTGAAGCAGGCTGGTTTTAATGCCGTTCGTATTCCAATCCGTTGGCAGTGTCACATCACCAACCCTACAGCCATGAGTATCGACAAGGCGTGGCTGGCTCGTGTAAAGGAGGTGGTTAACTGGTGCCTGAGCAACGATTTGAAAGTGATTATCAATACACACCACGATAAGTGGCTTGAGGGGCGCCCCACCAACCAATACAAAGACGAGAACAACCAGAAATTAGCATTGCTTTGGCTGAACATAGCCAGTGAGTTTGCCAGTTACGACTATCGTGTGGCTTTTGCCGGAACGAACGAAGTGCACATCAAGGACAACTGGGGCAAGCCCGAAGCCGAGAATTTGGCCGTGCAGAATTCCTACAATCAAACGTTTGTTGATGTAGTGCGTGCCACGGGGGGCAATAATGCCAAACGTCATCTCATTGTGCAGACCTATGTGTGCAACCCCGACTTCGGACTTTATAACGGCGATTTCATCGTGCCTACTGATATCGAAGGTAATGGCAACGATTATATGAGTGTAGAGTTTCATTACTATACCCCCTGGGATTATGCGGGCGAGTGCAAGTATAATTTCTGGGGCGAACCCTATAAGACCAAAGGCGAGGCCTCGCCGAATGACGAGAAAACCATGAGCGAGTTCTTTGATAAGGTGGTTGGCACCTGGAGTAGTCAGGGATTAGGTGTGGTGATAGGCGAGTGGGGTGTTACCGATCGCCAGAAGAGTGGTCTTACCGATTTGATTCATGAGAATATAACCTACTATTGCCGTTTCCTGGTCAGCGAGGCTAAGAAGCGCGGCTTCTCTACTTTTATATGGGATAACAATAGCTTTGGCAGTGGTTCTGAGCATTTTGGCATCTTCGATCGCAATGCTGGTATGAAAGTGAAAGCACCTTGGGTACTCCAAGGTATTATGGATGGCAGTAAGTAAAAAGAAAAAGATCCAATATAATTTAACTAATTAAACAATGCACATGAAGAAATCAAAAACGCTTCTCGGTCTGCTTTTGGCAGGCATGATGTGGATGCCGTTGACAGCAGGTGCCGTTACTACTAACGGTCGTGCTACTTCAGTAGCCCCCGACGACCAGACTATTTCTGGTACTGTCGAGGATGCCAATGGCCCAATGATTGGAGCCACTGTTAAGGTGGTTGGTAGTTCTGTAGGAACTGTTACTGATATCGATGGTAACTTTAAGGTAAAGTGTAAGCCCGGTGATATGCTCGAAATCAGCTACATCGGCTTCGCCACCAAGCAGGTTAAGGCTAAGCAAGGCATGAAAATCCTGATGGAGGAAGACAAGACTTTGCTCGACGAGGTGGTTGTTACCGCCCTGGGTATCAAGCGCGATCGTAAAGCTTTGGGTTACGCCCTCTCCGAAGTAAAGGGTGAAGAACTGACAAAGGCTAAGGAAAC
The DNA here is from genome assembly GCA_015060625.1 of Xylanibacter ruminicola. Lineage (GTDB taxonomy): Bacteria > Bacteroidota > Bacteroidia > Bacteroidales > Bacteroidaceae > Prevotella > Prevotella ruminicola_D. The sequence goes on from SUYC01000002.1 coordinate 92,942, forward strand.
CAATGTGATTAACTCGCTTTCGGGTAAGGTAGCAGGTCTGGTGGTTCAGAATACTGCAGGTGGTGCTTCAGGTTCTACCCGTGTGCTGCTGCGTGGTAATACAGAGATTAGCGGTAATAACCAGCCTCTCTATGTGATCGATGGTGTACCCTTGGATAATACGAACTTTGGTAGTGCTGGCACTGAGGGTGGATACGACCTGGGTGATGGTATCTCAGCTATCAACCCCGATGATATCGAGAATATGACTGTGCTGAAGGGTCCTGCAGCTTCGGCTCTTTATGGTAGCCGTGCCTCGCATGGTGTGATTCTGATTACTACCAAGAAGGCCGATAAGGATAAAGTAAGCGTAGAGTATAACGGTTCGCTCACTTTCGACCAGCAGCTGGCTAAGTGGGACGACGTACAGCAAATTTATGGTATGGGTTACAGTGGTGCTTACAGCCCCACAGCCACATCGGGTACCAACTCAAGCTGGGGTGCTAAGGCCGACGACTTGGAGATTGAGTATTTCGATCACGTAAAGCGCCCATTCCTTATGTATCCTAACAATACCAGCGAGTTCTTCCGTACAGGTATGACAACCCAGAACACAGCCATTCTGTCGGTCAATTCTGGTAAGACGGGTGTTCGTTTCAGCGTTACCGATATGCGTAACAAGGACATCCTGCCTAATACACACATGAGTCGTGATAACTTCAACCTGCGAGTAAACACATCAGCTGGTCCTGTTGATTTCGACTTTACCGCCAACTACACACGTGAGGATGTGAAGAATCGTCCTGCCTTGGGCGACTCTCAGAGCAATATCGGCAAGAACCTCATGACATTGGCTGGAACCTACAACCAGGCTTGGCTGAAGCACTATCAGACCGAGGATGGCGACTATGCCAACTGGAATGGTAACGACCAGTATAACAAAAACCCCTATTGGGATTTGTACAAGAACGAGAACACCACTGGTAAGGATGTGTTCCGTCTTACTGGTAAGGCCATCTGGAACATCACTGAGCATTTGAAGTTGCAGGGTACTGTCGGTACCGATATGAACTTCATGTCGTTCCAGGACTTTATCTGTCGCACTACTCCTGGTAAGCAGGCCGGACAGCTGCAGAACCAGAAGTTTACTAACCGTACATTGAATGCTGAACTGTTGGCACTCTATAACAACCAGTTTGGCGATTTTGATGTTAACGCTACCTTTGGTGGTAACATCTTCAAGGTAAACAATAAAACCGATATCTTTACCGGCATGAACCAGCAGATGAAGGATATCGTGGCTATCATGAACTATGCCGAGCAGAGCATTCAGCAGAATACTTATAAGAAGCAGATTAACTCTATCTTCGGTTCGGCTAGTGTAGGTTATCAGCACACCTACTATCTCGAGGCTACTGTACGTGGCGATAAGTCATCTACATTGCCTATTAATAATAATGTGTATATCTATCCTTCGTTCTCAGGTAGCGTCGTGTTCTCTGAGTTCATCAAGAACAAGAGCCTGATTAACTATGGTAAGATTCGTGCTTCGTGGGCACAGGTTGGTAGCGATACCGATCCTTATCAGTTGGCGCTGAACTATACCACTGGTAAGTATTCCTACGGTGGTTTTGTGATTGGTATGATTAACAACAACACCCAGCCTAATAAGGACCTGAAGCCAACCCGCACCAACAGCTTTGAGTTGGGATTGGAGATGAAGTTCTTCAAGGGTCGTCTTGGCTTGGATGTAACTTACTACAACCAGTTGTCAAAGGATCAGATTATTGGTCTGGCCTCTTCGTCAACCTCAGGTTATAACTATCGTCTCATCAACGCTGGTGAGATTCAGAACAAGGGTATTGAGATTGCCCTGAATGGTCGCGTGCTGCAAATCAAGGATTTTGCTTGGGATGCAGGTGCTAACTTCTCAAAGAATACCAACAAGGTTAAGTCGCTCGTTGATGGTATGGATTACTTCGAACTTGAGAAGGCTACCTGGTGTGGTGTTAGTGTAGGTGCCGAGGTTGGCAAGAACTATGGTTCTATCATCGGTAAGGATTTTAAGCGCACTGCCGATGGACAGGTAATCATCAATGCCGAGAGTGGTTTGCCTGTTGTTGATGACCAGACTCACACCCTGGGTAATGCCTCATGGGATTGGACAGGTGGTTTCTACTCTACCTTTACTTATAAGAACTTCCGCCTCTCAGCAGGTTTCGACGTAAAGGTTGGTGCCGATCTCTTCTCAATGTCGATGCGTTCGGCCTATGCTACAGGTAAGGCCAGTGGCACACTCGAGGGCCGCGAGGAGTGGTACCGTTCGGAGGAGCGCCGTAAACAGGCTAACATGACTCTGGCCGAGTGGCGTGCTGCTGGCATGTGCGAAGGCCTGATTGTGCCTGGTGTTATCGATAATGGCGATGGTACCTTCCGTCAGAACGACATCGCTGTTAATCCCGAGTCGTACTGGAAGACGGCTACCGAGAATGCTCCTTCGATGTTCATCTACGACAATTCGTATGTAAAGTGCCGCGAAATCACCTTCGGCTACACCTTCCCCGAGAAGTGGCTGGGTAAGACAGTGAAGGGCCTGAACGTTTCGTTCGTAGCTCGTAACCCATTCATCGTTTGGAAGAACATCCCAAATATCGATCCTGACTCTGGCTACAATACCTCAGGACTTGGTTTGGAGTATGGTTCGCTGCCCTCACGCCGCAGCTATGGTTTCAATGTTAATGTTAAATTTTAATGAGCATCAGTTATGATTAACAAATATATTAAGAAAACCCTTTTCGCTGGTATGGTTGGCTGTGCCTTCCTGGCTACTGTATCTTGCAGCGACAGTTACATGGAGGAACTCAATACCGACGAGACCAAGGCATCATCGATTGACCCAAGCGCCCAGCTCACAACAGCACTGCTGCAAACCTATGGCGACTTTGGCATGATGGACACCTATCGTAGCTACATTACTGGTTTCACACAGCACTTTGCTGGTGGATGGAACGTGAGCAACTATGCAGGAAGCGTACATGCACAGGATGATCAGATGCGCCTGATTTGGGACCAGTACTACGCTGTGGCCATCAAGAATATTGTAGATGCCATTGCTAATTCCGAGGATAAGCCCAACACCAATGCCGCTTTGCGCATTCACCGTGTTTACCTCATGTCGGTTCTTACCGATACCTATGGTGATATTCCTTGCACCGAGGCTGGCTTAGGCTTTATCAAGGGCATCGCCAGTCCTAAGTACGATACGCAGGAGGAGATTTACAACTTCTTCTTCGACGAGCTGGCTGCTTGTGTCGATCAGCTTGGTACAGGTACCGACAACATTGGTGGCGACGTAACCAGTCTGTCGGGTAGTGCTGCCGCTTGGCGTAAGTATGCCAATGCCCTGCGCCTGCGTTTTGCTATGCGTATCAGCGATGTAAACCCCGTTAAGGCCCAGCAGGAGTTCGAAAAGGCCCTCACGGCTAATGGCGGTTATATCGTTTCGGCTGCCGACGATGCTTATATCATCTATACCGATGGTCCCTTCACACTCTACGACGGTTCGCGCGACCTTGATTTCCGTGTAAATGCACTTGGCGAGATTCTGTATGGTCAGGATCCAACTTCGCCCACATTTATCTGCTCTACATTCTTCGATATCTTAAAGAATAACAACGATCCACGTCTGTATCGCATCTGTCGTCACTACATCAACACCAAGCGTTCTGAGGTTAAGCCCGATCGCGAGTGGAACATTGACGTAACTGACGAGGTTCGGGCTTATCTCGATAAAGTAGATACCTATACTGCTTGTGTACCAGGTGCTGCCTGGTGGAGCGATTGGGTAAATGCACCTGCCAACTCCGATATTCCTACACTCGAAAAGTATGTTGGCATGTATCCTGAGGCTGGTTTCGATCAGAACAACTTCAATGCGCGTATGATTCGTCCATTCCTCTCTATCGACTTTGAGATGCCCGACCGTCCTGGCACGCTCATCAACTCTGCCGAGGTGGAATTCCTGTTGGCCGAGGCTAAGCTCAAGGGCTGGAATGTCGGTGGTTCTGTCGAAGAGCACTTCAAGGCCGGTATCAAGGCTGCTATGGCCTGGATGAACAACCACTATCTGCAGAGCAAGGATAAGATTGCCGATGCTGATATCGATGCCTATATCAATGGTTTGATGAGTGCTGGTGTGCTTACCGCCAATGCCAAGGAGGCCATCAACACACAGGCTTACATCCTGCATATGATGAACCCTGCTGAGGCTTGGGCTAACTTGCGTCGCTCCGATTATCCTGTATTGGCCGATCGCACACAGTTGCCTATCCGTCCCGACTTTACTTACGACGATGCTAATCTCTCAACCCCAACTCGTTTGCGTTACCCCATTCTGGAGAACCAGTACAACAGCGAGAACTACAAGGCTGCCCTCGACCGCATGGGTGGCAAGGACGATTGGCATAAGCGTCTCTGGTGGGACACTAGTGATATCAATGTCGAGTAATAATTTTAAAGAAACAATTGTATTATGATTACTAAGAATATATCAAAATATCTCGCCATGTTCTTCATGGTTTGCGGCATGGCTGCTATTACAGCTTGCTCGTCTGACGAAGATCCGTTCTTCACGGCTGGCGAGAACGATTATCCCCGTATTCTGAATACGGATATCCCCGAAGGTCAGGGTGGTGAGCCTGGCGTCTTGATGACCATCGATCGTACCCAAAATTTCCAGTTCGATGTGATGGTTACACCAGTAAAGTACACCACCGTTACTTGGTTTATCGATGAGGAGCAGGTGGCCGAGGGCTTGTCTATCGACGTGCCTGTATTGGCAGGCGAGCATCTCGTAAAGATTGTGGCTGCTACCACTAAGGGTTTGGAAACCTCACGTGTATGCAAACTCGTTGTTCTGCCTGTCGAGGGCGATCCCTCACTGGCCAGCGATGGCAAGTCGCGTTGGCTCACTATCGGTAGCACCAAGACAATCGCTTGCACCAATGCCACTAACGTCACCAAGGTGTTTGTGGGCAAGCACGAGGCCAGCAACGTAGCGTTCGCTAATGGCAAACTGTCTTTCACTGTTCCCAGCATGGCCGAGGGCGACTATACTGTAGTTATCGAGGCCGATGGCGCACGTTATGGTTGTGGTATCTTTACTGTTAGCAACGACGAATACGTTGATCCAGGCGTAAAGGAAACTGTACTCTGGGAGGGTAGCACCGAGATTAACTGGGGTGATGCCAACGTTACAATCTCTGCTGCCGACTTGTCTGCTGTACCTGTAGGCGCTACCATCCGTTTGGTTTACGAAATGGCCGATATGCCTGATGGTTATCATGCCCTGCGTATCACCACACCTTGGTGGGGCGATAATGCCGAGGATCAGATTGTGGCTCAGTTCGATCTCACAGCTGATACACCAAACCCATTCGAGTTTACCTACACCGAGGCCAACAAGGCGATTGTAGATGAGCGTGGCGGTATGCTTATCGTAGGTTATGGTTACAAGCTTACCAAGGTTGTAGCTGTAGAGAATGTGGCTCCTGCCGAGACCACCCTTTGGGAAGGCGGTATCGAGATTAATTGGGGCGATGCCAACGTCAACATCTCAGCCGAGGATATGGCTGCTGTGCCTGTAGGGGCTACCATGCATGTTTACTACCAGATGGCCGATATGCCCGATGGCTATCATGCCCTGCGTATCACTACCCCTTGGTGGGGCGATAATGCCGAGGATCAGGTTGTGGCTCAGTTCGACCTCACTGCCGACACCGCTAATCCATACGACTTCACCTACACCGAAGCCAACAAGGCTATTGTAGATGAGCGTGGAGGTATGCTCCTCGTAGGTTATGGTTATAAGCTTACCAAAGTCACTTATACAAAGTAAATAAAACATCTAAATTACCATGAAAAGTCATGGGCTGGTATTCCACTATACGGGTACCAGCCCTTTTTTTCTCAATAAAACTGAAAAAAAACGCAAATTACTTGGAAGTTTCAATAAAAACTACGATATTTGCGCTGCGTAGAATAAGCACAGTAACTTAGCTAAAAACAGGAACAAGATGGAGGAAAAGAGAAACATGAGTCGTCGCGACTTTCTGCGACGTATTGGTATGGGGGCAGGAGTAGCTATGGCTTCGAGTGTGATGGGGCCACTACGTGCGCTGGCTCAGGACGAGAAGAAGAGTGCGGCACAGAACCGTATGACCTATCGTGTGCAGCATGGTTCGGGCGAGCAGATCTCACTGCTTGGTTTTGGCATGATGCGACTGCCCAACAATCAGGAGGAAGTGAACCAGTTGGTAGATTATGCCATCGAACATGGTGTAAACTACTTCGATACAGCTCCGATGTATATGGGAGGACAGTCGGAGGTGCTCACGGGTAATGCTCTCAGTCGCCATCCCCGCGAAAAATATTATATTGCTACTAAGATGTCGAACCAGAACCAGCGCCTTTGGAGTTTCGAGGAATCGCAGAAGATGTACTACCAGTCGTTCAAGCGCCTCAAGGTCGATCATATCGATTACTATCTGATGCACAGCATCGGTGGTGGCGGTATGGACACGCTCAACAAGCGCTTTATCGACAACCACCTGTTGGAGTTTTTGCTTAAAGAGCGCGAGTCAGGTCGCATTCGGCATCTGGGATTCTCCTATCATGGCGATGTGTGCCCATTCGACTGGCTGTTAGATCATCAGGATGACTACCACTTTGATTTTGTGCAGATACAGATGAACTTCCTTGATTGGCGCCATGCCTCGATGGGTAACGGTTGGCGTAAGGATGCCGACGCCGAGTACCTATATAATAAATGTGAGAAAACGGGTGTTCAATGTGTGGTAATGGAACCATTGCGAGGTGGTGCCTTTGGTAAGATGGCTACGGAACTCGCTAATCAGCTCAAGGCCGTTCGCCCTGCCGACAGTACTGCTCGTTGGGCTTTTCGCTGGGTGGGTTCGCATCCTAATATCTTGACTACCTTGAGTGGTATGAACAAAATGGAGCATGTGAAAGAGAATGTGGCAACCTTCTCGCCACTCGAGAACTGCACCGAGGCCGAGAATACCCTGTTGGCCGAGATTGCCGACCAGATGGCAGGCTTCCCCACCATTCCCTGCACCACCTGTGCCTACTGCATGCCTTGTCCCTATGGTGTGGATATCCCAGGCAACTTTGCCTATTACAACGAGGCTGTGAACACTCACGTTCTGCCACTGCCCGAAAAGGGTACTGCCGATTATGCTACCAAGAAACAGCAGTTTGCCGATGGTCTCCGCAAGGCCCTGCCTCATGTGGAATCGTGGGCCCGTAGCTGTGCCGATTGCGAGGAGTGCCTATCCAAGTGCCCACAACAAATCCGCATCCCCAACCAAATGGCCAGGATTATTGAGTTGCTGATGAATAGGTGAAATTACCGCTTGCGGGCGATAACATAGATGATGACGGGGGCGCCGATGAGAGGGGTGACGGCGTTCAGGGGTATAACACCACTCTCACCAGGCAGATAACAGATAAGGTTACATACTAAGGCTACTACCGAACCGCAGAGTAGGGTGGCAGGTAGCAGTTGGCGATGGTTATCAGTGGTGAGCAATAGGCGGGCGATGTGGGGTACGGCCAATCCGATAAAGGCCACAGGACCGCAGAAGGCGGTGGTAATGGCTGTGAGCAAGCCCGTTACTATCAGTAGCCAGTTGCGTACGCGCATAATATTTACACCTAAGTTTTCGGCATAGCGGTCGCCCAGCATGAGTGCATTCAGGGGTTTTATCAGTAGCAAGGCACCAACCAGTCCTGCCAGTGTTACTAATGCAAACACAGGCATATTGTCCATCGATACGCCACCAAACGACCCCATGCCCCATACCATATACGATTTAACCCCCTCGTCAGTTGCGAAAAAGTTAAGCAGCGAAATGGCCGAGTTGCTGATGTAACCAATCATAATACCTATGATTAACAGCATCACGCTATTGCGAACCAAGGTTGAAAAGAAAAAGATGATTGCCATCACCGTCATGGCACCCACAAAGGCGGCCAACAGGATAGCTGCAAATCCTGTAATGCTAACAGAACCTACGGATAGTCCGCCACCCAGAAACAGCATCACCAATGCCACACCCAGACCTGCACCGCTGTTGACACCAAACACACTGGGGCCGGCCAGCGGGTTGCGAAAGGCTGTTTGAAGCATCAGTCCGCTTACAGCCAAGGCCGCTCCACACAAAGTGGCCGTAATGGCCTGGGGCAGGCGCGACTCTAAAACAATGAACTGCCACGAAGCTTTGGCTGCCTCGTTACCACAAAGAATGCTCACCACTTCACCTGCAGGAATCGATACCGACCCCAGCAGCAGATTGAGCGTAAAAAGCACGACAACCACTAATCCCAATCCTAAGCAATAAGCAGAACCTTTGTTCATACAGTGGGCAAAAATACAAAATAATTCTCAATTATCAATTACCATTTTTCAATTTTTTGTGCCATTCGTCACAAATATGCCGTTTATCCCTCCGTTCATCACAAAAAGATACAGAATATCCCATATACTTGTGAACAATTGCAACTTTTTCTACTTTTGCAGCGTCAAACTGACAAAGTTTGAGTTGAAAAAATAAATTAATGAAAGTATGAAGAAGTTGAATTCTAGACTGATTGCCCTGATGGTCGCAATGATGATGACGCTAACAAGTTCTGCTGATACACAGGACTGGGGCGGACGTGTGATCGACGAGAAAGGCGAACCCATGCCCTTTGTAAACGTCGTGTTGTTGTCGCTACCCGATTCTGCATTTGTACAGGGCTGTATGACTGATGAGCAGGGCATGTTTAAAATCGTAACCGATGTGAACCAAGGTTTGTTTAAGGTAACCAGCGTGGGCTACCAGACCTTATATATTAAGGCCGGTCAGGACCTGACCATCCAGATGAAAGAGGATGCGCAGCTACTCAAAGAGGTAGTGGTCAAGGGGCAGCTGCCTAAAACCCATGTTAAGGGTGATGCCATGCGTACAACCGTGGCTGGAACCATCTTGGAGAAGGCAGGAACGCTGAGCGATGCGCTCACGAAAATCCCATCGCTTGAGGCTGGTGACGAAGGGGGCATCAAGGTGCTGGGCCGTGGCGATGCCGAGATATACATCAATGGCCGAAAGTTGCAGGATATAAACGAACTGGCACGTATCAGTTCTGACCAGATACAGCATGTAGATGTGGTTCAGAATCCTGGTGCCCGTTATGCTGCATCAACCAAGGCTGTGGTTCGTATCACTCTGAAGAAGGCTCAGGGCGAAGGCATCAGCTTTCAGAACAAAACTCAGGGCATGTATCAGTATGGCTGGTCGGCAAACAATCTGCTCGACGTGAATTACCGTACGGGTGGACTCGACCTTACAGCCACTTTCTGGGCAGGTACCTATGGTCACACCAAGAGCCTGCAAGAGAACGATATGTTCTATTTGGTCGGCGAACATAAGGAAAATGAAATCTATGGTTATTCCGTGCAGGAAACCCGACATAAATGGAAGGGGCTGACGCCACAGTTGCAGATTAACTATATGTTTAACGAGAATCACAGTTTGGGTGCGTTATACAAGTACGACTATCATCCCAATGGCACGCTCACCAGCCAGTTTAATACCGACGAGTATCAGGATGGTGCCTTTATGGAGCGTTCGGAGAGCGACGTATGGCAGGACGAGAAGTTTAAGAAGCATATCTTTAATGCCTATTATAATGGTAAGGTGGGCAAATTGGGCATTGACCTGAATATCGACGGACTTTTTGATGATACTGAGACACCAGGCCACACTCGTGAATTGGCTTGGGCCGATGTAGCAAAAACGGGTAGTTATGATGTGCGTAACATCGAAAGCAATACCATGAGTGCCAACAATTTCTGGGCCTCAAAGCTTGTCTTCAGCTATCCTGTATTCAAGGGCAATCTCTCGTTTGGTGGTGAGTATTCGTACAACCATCGTACCGATGCCTACTCGTTCGAGTCGTCGGAGGCTGTGCCTGTAACAGCTACCGATACAGAGATTAACGAGAAGTCGGAAGCAGCCTTTATCGAGTATGGACATCAGTTCGGAAAGCTATTCGTTCAGGCCGGTTTGCGCTACGAGCATCTGAAGAACGACTACTATAATTTTGGCAAACGCGATGATGAGGTGAGTCGAAACTATGGCGACTGGTTCCCTACTGCCACCATCTCTGTACCGATTGGCAAGGTGCAGATGTCGCTCTCGTATCGTCGCGACATTCAGCGCCCAGCTTATGGAAACCTCACCAGTTCTACCATCTATCTGAATCGTTATGCTTATCAGAGTGGTAACCCCACACTGCGCCCTATGTACACCAGCAGCGTTGTACTTAACGTGGGCTATAAGTGGATGGGTATCAGCGTGGATTACGGACGTGTGAAAGATAATACAACGATGTCATCTGAGCCATATCCTGGTGCCGACGATCCACTGGTGTGTCTGGTACGTCCTATCAATACCGAGGAGGATTATAACCAGCTGAGTTTTAATCCATACGCCAGTCCTACCATTGGCTGCTGGCATCCCACATGGTATCTGTATCTGCTTTTCCAGAATTACAAGGCGCCTACAGCCTATGATACCACAATCACACTCAATCGTCCTTACCTGCAGATAGGTTGGGATAACACCATCGTGCTGCCAAAGGGTTGGCGCATCAATGCCGGTTTGCGCTTCACTCCCAAGGGCGATGTGGGCAACTTCCGTTTGCTGAAGGCTCAGGGACGTGGCGACATTGGCGTGCAGCACGACATCAACCTGCGCCGTCTGGGCTCGCTCACCCTCGACCTGCGTTGTAACGACCTGTTTAATACCGACGAGACCAAGGGTATCTTGTATGGTCCACGTGAGTTGACAGTATTAAATCCTACCCGTCGCACCTTTATGGTAAATCTTACCTGGAAGTTTAACGAGGCTCGTTCTAAGTATCGTGGAAGCGGTGCTGGCGAGAAACAGAAGGCACGCATGTAATTAGAATTGATAATTGAAATATTAGATATATAAGATGAAAAGATTGTTTTTAGGAGCAGCTATGACGATGTTGCTCATCCCTGCAGAGGCAGGGGCTCAGACCAATTCTGCGATAGAGCAGCATTCGGCCATAGGGCAAACGGTTCGCGGACAGGTTTGTGATATCGCTTCGGGCGAACCAATGATTGGAGTAACTGTCACAGTAGAGAACGGTAGCACTTTGGCTACCGTCTCTGATGTAGATGGAAATTTCGAAATTAAGCATGTGCCCGTGGGCCGCCATTCCATCAGAGCCAGTTTTGTTGGCTACGAACCTGTAGTGTTGAAGGAGCAGCTGGTTACGTCGGGTAAGGAGCTGGTCGTCAACCTGCGTATGCGTGAGAGCATCTCCGAATTGGGCGAGGTGGTTGTCAAACCTCGTGTCAACAAGCAGTTGCCACTTAACGAGATGGCACAGGTTGGTGCTCGTATGTTCAGCGTCGAGGAGGCCAGTCGCTATGCTGGTGGTATGGCTGACCCCGCCCGTACAGCCTCGATGTTTGCAGGTGTGGCCACAGGTGGTGCCACCAATGGCATTTCTATTCATGGAAATTCGCCCCAGATGCTGCAATGGCGCGTTGAGGGTGTCGAGGTGGCCAATCCTAACCACTTTGCCGAGATAACCGAAGCTGGTGGCGGTGTGTTTACCTCGCTCAATGGTACCGTGCTGGCCAATAGCGATTTCCTCACGGGAGCCATGCCCGCCGAGTATGGTAATGCTCTCTCGGGCGCCTTCGACATGAAGATGCGCGTGGGTAATAATACCAAGTACGAGCATGCCGTGCAAGTGGGTACGTTGGGTGTCGATTTTGCTTCCGAAGGTCCTTTGGCCAAAGGTTCAAAGGCCTCGTATCTGGTAAACTATCGCTATAGCTTTCTCGAGATAGCCAAGAAACTGCATGCCATCAATATGGAGAACGAGACGCTCGACTATCAGGACCTGAGTTTTAAACTCAATATGCCCACCAAGAAGGCAGGTACCTTTGCTGTGTGGTTTACCGGACTGATCGACCACTATGAGAATAAGGTACCCGATGTGTCGGAGTGGGAGACGCTGTGGGACATGAACGACTCGTGGTCGCGCCAGCGCAACTGTGCGTTGGGCTTAAACCATACCTATCGTTTTAAAACCGGTGGCTCACTGCACTCAAGTGTGGCATTTACAGGCGCCTATCGTAAACTGGGGGTTAACGACTATGATACCGAGATGCATCAGATGCCCAATATGGCTGGACGCAATTCGCAGTGGAATGTGATCATCAGCACCCAGCACCAGCACAAGTTCTCATCACGATACACCATGCAGAATGGTTTTGAGCACCAGCACTTGGATTTCCACACTTGGCTGGATTACATCCATTATACGGGTGGTCCACTCTATCGTGTGTACGATTCTGAGGGCAATACAGGTCTTACCCGTTTTTATACCAACCATAAGGTGGCACTCAGTCGTCGTCTTTCTGCTGTGGCAGGTGTCAATGTGATGTGGTTTAACCTGAATAACCAGTGGTTGGTCGAACCTCGTGTCAGCATGCAGTACAAGACCTCGCCATCCAGCACCCTCTCGTTGGCTTATGCGATGAATAGCCGCAAGGAAACCACAGATACCTACTTCGTACTATCCACTAACCCCCAACGCCCAACACCCAACAACGATCTCGGACTCACCCGTTCGCACCATATCTCAGCTTCGTTTGCCCAGCGCTTGGGTGATAACGCCATGCTGAAGATTGAACCCTACTGGCAGTGGCTGTTCGATGTTCCCGTTGAGTTAGGCTCCACCTATTCTATATTAAATCATCGCCAGTTCTTCCAGGATCGTGCTTTGGTAAACGAGGGCGCTGGTCGCAACTATGGTATCGACTTTACCTTGGAACGCTATCTCAAGGATGGCTTCTATGGCATGATCACTGCCACGCTGTTCAAGTCGGAGTATCGCGATGCTCAGGGGCAGTGGCACCACTCGCGCCACGATCGCCGTTACATTACCAATATCCTTGGCGGTAAGGAGTGGATGGTTGGAAAAACAAAGAAGAATGTATTTGGTATCAACGTGCGTTTTACGTTGATGGGTGGCGATCGCTATACACCAATTCCCGAAGATATCACCTTCGAGGATGTGATGAAACGCCCTGACAAGTCGATTCCAGAAATCGATGGTGTCGATCCCTACACCAAGCAGAAGGGCATGAATTTGGGCTCTGCTTTCTCAGTTAAGTACACCATCAACAAGCGTCACACCTCGCACCACTTTATTCTCGAATACTTGCAGATAAAGACGTTCCAGGGGCAGACGTTCGACCTGCGTACTCACGAGATTGTAGATAAGTTCACCTCGCTCACATTCCCCAATATTGCCTATCGTGTGGAGTTCTGATGACTGCAATAAGTTCATTCATCACATAATTATACCGAATATCCCAAAAATTAGGATTGTAATGTAGGTTTTTATACTTTTGCAGCATCAAATAATCGTAACGTAGAATTTTTAAAAGAAGAGAAGTGTTATGAAACCAAGAACGATTATCGGATTAGTTTTAGTTTCGGGCGGTCTGGTTAAACTGGCTACCATTTGGGGATTGATCGAGTGGGAGTGGTTCGAAACAATGTCTGAAGGGCCATGGTGCATGTATTTCAGCATCTTTGTTATTATGTGGGTAGGTGCGCATCTGATTGTAGATAGTTACCGTCGCGACCCCGATCAGTGGTTGCAGCGTCCCCTGCCCATCGGCGAGGATGGCAAGCGCATCTGCTGTAGCGTGCATTACGGTGGCGACGAGTATATCTTCCGTGGCGAGCAGTTCCATGGAGCCCGTCTCGATGCCTTCTGTGGTGGCATTCGTATGGATTTGCGCGAGGCAGTGATTACCGAGGACGAGGAGATAGATATCCACACCTTCTGTGGCGGTGTCGAACTCTTTGTACCGGCGCATGTCAATGTATTGGTAAAGAGTCGCAGTTTTATCGGCGGTGTAGGCAATTCAACCGTTCATGTGCCCGATAAGAACGCCCCATGCCTGCACATTGTGGTCAGCAATTTCTTCGGTGGTGTTGATCTGAAAAACTAGAATTGAATAAGGTTTTGTTAATATTAAGTTAGATCTTTTTCTAATTTCAGCAACATCCGTCGAGATGACGCATGTTGCTTTCGTTTTTTGCTTGATGAGTTATCGTTTAACTAATATATAATTACTAAAGTATGAAGAAAATGTTTATTGCCGCAACTCTGGCCCTTGTTAGTTTGGCCAGCTCGGCACAGAATGTGAAACAGAACATGGACCCCAGTGTAAACCCTGGCGACGACTTCTGGCAGTATGCCGTAGGTGGATGGCTCAAGGCCAATCCGTTGGATAAACAGCATGCCGAGAACGGTGCGTTTACCGACTTGGAAGAATTGAACAACGATCGTATTAAGGAGCTGATTATGAAGTACGCCGAGAAACAGTTGCCTCAGGGTACCGATGGTCAGAAGATAGGTGCGCTCTATCGCCTGTATATGGATAGCGTCAGCCGCAATAAGCTGGGCTACGAGCCCATTATGCCCTACCTGAAGCAGGTGCGTGAGGTGAAGACCCGCGAGCAGCTGCTCAAACTGATGTGCGATTTCGATGCCAAGGGATTCAATACCGCTCCGTTCGGCATCAGTCTGTCGCTCAATCCATTCAACTCTTCAGAGTATATGATTGGTGGCGGTCATGGTGGTGCATCACTGCCACAGGAGTACTATGCCAACCCTAACGAGCAGCAGAAGAAGACGGTTGAAGCCAAGAAGGCCCTGTTTAAGGATTTCTTCAAGATGGTAGGCTATAGCGACAAGGAGGCCAAGAAAAAGATGGAGGCCGAGTGGGCCATCGAGCATGCTATCGGTATTAAGACCCTGAATCAGGTTGATAGTCGTAATCCCATGGCAACTATCCATATCATGTCTTGGCAGCAGTTGCTGAACGATTTCAAGGGCATCGACTGGGTTGGCTATCGCGATGCTATGGGCATGCCCAAGGATATTGATCAGGTAAACATCAGTCAGTTGGAACCCCTTCACGAGGTCGAGAAGATTCTGGCAAACACCAGTTTAGACGATCTGAAATCGTATGTCGAGCTTCAGGTGATTCGCTCTTATGGTGATTTCCTGAGCGATGCTTTCAACGATCGTGCTTTCGAGGCCCAGAAGATCATCAGTGGTGTACAAGAGCAGCAGCCCCGTTGGAAACGTGCCGTAGCAACCATCAGCGCTAATCTGGGCGAGACTATCGGTAAACTCTATGTTCAGGAGTACTTCCCCGAGAGCAGCAAGCAGCGCGTGGTACGATTGGTAAAAGATCTGCAACAGGCCTTCGAGGACCGTCTGAAGGAGAACACCTGGATGAGCGACAGCACCAAGGCCAAGGCCCTCGAGAAGCTGCACGCCATGCATATTAATGTGGGCTATCCCGATAAGTGGGAGGACATGGAGAAGTTCGTAGATATTCGCGAAGATCAGAATCTGGTCGAGAATTTCATCCGTATCGGTCAGGAAACACGTGCTGCCATGTTCCGTAAGTACTGGCATCAGCCTGTAGATAAAACCCGTATGGTTTGCACACCTCAGACTGTTAATGCTTTCTATCACCCACTCTTCAACAGCATCAATTTCCCTGCAGCTATTCTGCAGCCACCATTCTTTGATGTTAACGCCGATTATGCCAGCAACTATGGTGCTATTGGTGTGGTTATGGGCCACGAGATGACACATGGATTCGACGATCAGGGTTGTCAGTTTGACAAGGATGGCAACCTGAAAAACTGGTGGACAGCCGATGATAAGACCAATTACGATGCCCGTACCAAGGTGATTGCTGACTGGTTTAGCGAGCAGGAGGCTGTGCCTGGTTTGAAGGTTAACGGTCAGAAGACTCTGGGTGAGAACGTGAGCGACAATGGTGGTTTGAAGATTGCCTATCGTGCTTACGAGAACCGTATGAAGCAGGAGCCACTGAATACTGTCGAGGGCTTTACTCCTGCTCAGCGCTTCTATCTGGCCTATGCTCGAGTATGGGCCTGCAATAGTACCCCCGAATATACCGCTATGCTGGTAAATAGCGATGTACATTCCCCCGCTCGTATCCGTGTGATGGCCGCTCTGCCCCAGATCGACACCTGGTACGACGCCTTCGGCATCAAACAGGGCGACAAGATGTTTATTCCCAAGGAGAAGCGCGCGTTAGTATGGTAAAGAAGTATTTTGCGGCAACAGCCCTGGTGCTTGTCAGTACGACAGGCTGGGCGCAGGAGCCTCAGGACTCGATAGAATCTGTAGACAAGTTTTTAAATCTGAAGGAGGTCGTCGTTAAAGGCGGCCTCCCTCACACTCGCCTCAAGGGTAACGCGATGGTTACCCGTGTGGATGGCACGGCGCTGGCTTCGTCGGGTTCGTTGGGTGAGCTGTTGGTGAAAGTGCCAGGTATGACTGGTACCGACGAGGCACCTGAGGTGCTGGGAAAAGGTACACCTCTTATATATATAAATGGTAGAAAGATGCGCGACGATAGCGAACTGAAGCGATTACGCAGCGAGGATATCAGGGATGTAGAGGTGATAAACAACCCTGGTGCCCAGTATGATGCTCAGATTCGTGCTGTGGTGCGCATACGTACCAAGAAGCAGAAGGGCGAGGGTCTGGGACTGAACGCAACACTCTCGAACGAGCGCGACTTGCGTTATGATTTCGACCGTCCGCAGGTGAAGTTGGGCGCCAACTATCGTAAGGATGGAGTGGACGTGTTTGGACAGGTGTATTTCTACCACCAGGACCACCGCCAGTATAGTACGATTGAGGATAAAACCATGACCGACAAGAAAACATTTCTGCAGTATGGTCCTTACTTTATGACGTGGAAGTACAACCAGCTTAATTACAGCGCTGGTGTGAACTGGCAGCTGAATGATAACCACTCGCTAGGTGTGCGTGCCGACCTGACTCACCGCCCTAAGAGCGGTACCAACCAAGTGATATATGATGAGGATGTGACAGAAAACGGTGTGCTGATAGACCATCTGTACTCGCACCAGACCAGCAGCGAAACCAAACCATTGGGTGTGCTCACCAATACCTATTATAATGGTAAGGTGGGTAAGTTGGGTATCGACTTTAACTTCGACTTTATGAAGGGCGGTACCGATACCGATCGCGAGAATGTGGAACTGAGCCAGATACAGAATGATTTCGTGCGTAGTCAATCGGGCACGGATAGCCGAATGTTCGCGGCTAAGCTGGTGCTGTCGTACCCCATCTGGAAGGGTTCGCTGGATGCAGGAACCGAAATGAGTTTTGTGAAGCGTAATAATACCTACTGGATTGACAAGGCTACTATTGCCAACACCGATGCCGACATCAAGGAGAATAATATTGCGGCTTTTGCTGAATATGGTTGCGACTTTGGCCATTGGGGACAGGCCAGTGCCGGACTGCGTTACGAGCACACGCTTCTGGATTACGACGATGCCGGCAATAACGACTATCTGCATCGCTCGATGGATGAATGGTTCCCCACTGTTTCGTATGCGGTGACGCTTGGCAAGGTGCAGGCAGGACTCTCCTATAGCTTTAAGACCGAACGCCCCAGCTTTTTTGCCATGAACGATGCCGTTACCTACATCAGTCGCTATACCCTGCAGGCTGGTAACTCACAGCTGCTGAACGAGCGCATCCGCGACCTGACGCTGAACGTGGCCTGGAAGTGGATCAACTTCTCGGCCTCGTACGAATATACCAAGAATGCGATTATCCAGTGGACATATATCGATAATGCCCAGGAGGATGCGACGCTTGTAAAGCATCGTAATCTGGATAAACCTATCAAGGTGCTGAGTGCTTACTTGTCGCTGACACCACGTGTGGGCATCTGGTCGCTCAATGCCACACTGGGTGTTGACAAACAGGATTTGTATCTGGATGTAGAAGGACCGCACAACAACAAGTATCGTGTGTATTGCAATAAGCCCAAGTTCACGGTGAATGCCTTTAACACGTTTATACTGAAGCATGGCTGGCAGTTTGATGCCAACATGATGTTCCGCTCAAAGGGTAACTCGTATAATTTCTACAACGATACCAACAGCCTGCGTTTAGGTTTCTATGCGCAGAAGAGTTTCCTGAAGGACCGCTCGCTGATAGCACGTGTGGGCGTGTTAGACTGTCTGCAGCGTTATCACGTGAACGAGGTGGGCGATCTGGGCTACAATCAGTTCCGCCAAACCAACCGTTACTCATCTCACAAGCTGGTAACAACGCTGATTTACCGTTTTAATGCTACTCGCAGTAAGTACAAGGGCACAGGTGCTGGTAAGGATGTGCAAGCCCGCATGGGGTCATAACAGATCCTTAATCGCAGCCTTGATCTGTGCCATATTGCTACGCGAAACCGGTACGGCATCGTGGCTGTATTTCATAATGAGCTGGGTGGTGCCAGCGCGAGAGATGATCTGTTCTACCTGGTCGAGGTTGACGATAAAGGCACGATGGCAGCGCACCATCATCGGATAGGCTGCTAACTGCTCCTCAATCAGTTTGGAGGTGGCACGCAGCATGTCGGTTTTAATTTTCTCATCAAGCAGTTGGTAAACTTTTACATAGTTGCCAACTGCTTCTATATATATCAGATTGGAAACGTCGAGTGCCAACGTGTCGCTGGTTGAGCCAGTCAGTGTGATGCGGGCAGGAGCTGCCTGTTCGGCTGTAGCAACGGGCGTTTCCTTGCGAACAGTTTGCAGACTCTTTAACTGCTCGTTCAGCAGTTTCAATTCTTCTTCTTGCTTGGCGAGCAGTTTCTTGCGCTTCTGGGCCAACACGCTCAGGCCGAAGATGATGCCCATCAGGGCTAAGGTGAGAATCAGGAAGAAGATGAGCTGGCGCTGGCGCGAAACAGTGAGCATCAGTTCATGGTCGCGAAGGTTGTGCATCGACCACTCTTTGGCTTCGACCACAGCCTCGCTCTTTTCGCGGCTATCGCGCTTGTTGTTGGCATACTCGGCTATCTCCGTCATGTCGTAACGGCCAGTGGTGGCATAGTCCAGCACCATGCGATGGGCCATCATACAGAACCGGGTGGCATCGGTAGCTTTTTCTTCATCAACCATATCCATATACTGGCGTGCCTTCTGTTTGTCGCCTTTCAGCAGCCAGGCATGCGACAGCGAGAAGAGTGCCCCTAGCTGGTTATCTTTAAGAACCGTAGAATGCCGGTAGTGGTCAAGCAGATATTCATGCATCTTGATACCTTTATCCAGCTGGCCCATGGCGATGAGCATATCGGCATAGTTGCGCATCACATCGTTCCAGATGTAGATGGAGTCGTCGGCAATATCTCTGTTAGCCACGATACGATCCATCGTGGCAATGGCAGCATCGTGGTTGCCATGATAGAAATACTCGATGGCCAGACTGTTGAGCAGTTTGGCCTGATTCTTATCGCCGCCATCCAGTTTCACCACCTCCTCGGTATAGCGTTTCAGTCCCTCCAGATTGCCTTCGAGCGATTCCATGCGGGCCAGACTTCTGAGTTTCGAGATGGTGCCAGTGCGATCGCCGGCACGTCGGCTCTCGTCTAACGACAGGCGCATCATGTCCTTAGCCTTGTCGAAACTGTCACGCCACCAGTAATACGATGATGCCAGAGCATGTGCCTTGCACAGCATAGCACTGTCCTTATCCTGATAATAGTCGATGGCATAGAGCACCAACGAATCTTCGGACAACGATTGGTAGGCCCCAATATGTGCCTCGGCTGTGGCCATCCAGTAACGTGCCTTCCATTCGCCTGAGAGGTGGGTGGCATCTTCTACCTTATTTAATAAGCACAGAGCACTGTCGGCATTCACGCCAATCATAGTCTCAGCTTCGCTGATAAGCTGTTTGTCTGTCTTGCTGCATGCTGCCAATAGTAATGTAATGAATAGATAATTAATTCGTTTCATGCTGCAAAAATAGTGTAAATATGTGATTTGACCAAGCCATTCGTCACAATAGTACGCAGATTATCCCAAAATTTTGCTTTTTCTTGCAACTATACCTATCTTTGCAACGTCAAATGGCAAATATTAAAAACGAATGTTATGAATAAAACGAGATTATTGGTTGTACTAACTATCGGTTTGTTGAGTGTGATGAGTGTCATGGCTCAGGGACAGCGAATGAATGAATTCCAGGATGAGTTCAGCAAATACCAGACACAGTATCGTGACCAGATGCATAGTGGAAAGCACAAGGATGCGCTGGCCCCACTGGCAACTTGTATCGCGATGCTCGACACCACCACGATTTTCAAAGTGGCCCCCATCCCCGAGGGAGCCATTCTGGAGCAGAAAGGACTGCTTTACTACGACCAGGCATGCTGCTATGCGATAGTGGGACAAAAGAAACAGGCGCTTGCGGCATTGGGGCAGTCTGTCGAGCTGGGCTATAATGATTATAATAATATGGTGAACGACAACGACCTCGTCTCGCTGCGCAAGGACAAGAAATACCAGGCGCTACTGGCGCAGGTGAAAGACCGTCAGCCGCTGAATGTGCTGAAGAAGTCGGCCCCGTATGCAAAGGATGATGTGAAGGTAGAGTTCCGTTATCAACCCAAGAGATCGAACAATCTCTGCAAGGTTCGCGATTACTTTAAGCTCGATTCTGTAGCAGGTCAGGGCGATGAACTGTCGAAGATTATCAATCTGCTGCACTTTGCCCACGACAACATCCGCCACGACGGCAGCAACCAGGCGTTTGCCGAGTTGGATGCCATCGACCTTTACAACTATTACAAGGCTACTGGCAAGGGGGTGAACTGCCGCCAGCTGGCCATATCGCTCTGCGAGATGTACCTGTCGATGGGCATTCCTGCTCGCTATGTGACTTGTATGCCTGCCGATTCGCTCGATTATGAGTGCCATGTGATTAACACGGTGTGGTCGAGCCAGTTGCAGAAATGGCTTTATATCGACCCCACGATGGATGCCTGGGTGACTGATGAGAACGGCACGCTGCTTAGCATCGCCGAAGTGCGCGAACGACTCATTAACGACCAGCCCTTGGTGCTTTGTGAGACAGCCAACTGGAACCATGAGTCGCAGCAGACAAAGGAATACTATTTGGAAACCTATATGGCGAAGAACCTGTACTACTTTGTGTGCAAGAAGCTTAACCGCTTTAATCCTGAGAGCGTCTATCGCGACAACGATCCTGAAGGTGACGTCAGACTTATACCAGTAGGCTTCGTTAACAACAATTGGAAGTGTGATACCACAACCGACCCAGAGGTATTCTGGGCAAAACCAGAATAAATAGTTACAATGGCGATAACAAGTGAGAGATTGAACCAGACTTTTAGTGAGGGCGGAGCTCAGGAGATATACCAAGAGATTAAGGCGAAAGGTGATTTTCTGGGCTTTGCCCAACGCTATGCCTTCGACACCGACTATCGTGTGGCGAGAACTGCTTTGTGGGGTCTGACCAAAGCTAAGGACGAAGAGTTGTCGGAATTGAAGGTGATATACAATGAGCTGATAGATCAGGCCATGCAGACGGAGAATTCGTCGGTGAGGCGGCTAACGCTGAACATCATCGAAAAGCTGAAAATGGACGAGGATGATTTGCGGACTGACTTCCTTGATTTCTGTTTCGAGCACATGGTCAGCATCGAAGAGTTTCCTGGCACCCAAACGCTCTGCATGAAACTCGCCTTTCGCATGTGCACCTTCTATCCAGAACTGATGGACGAGTTGAAACGTACCCTCGAAGCGATGGAGATAGATTATTATAAACCCGCCATAAAGTGTCTGCGTAAAAGGATTTTCAGTGGGCGATACAAATAAAATAGATTTTTGAGTACAAAAGAGAATATGAACATTCAAAAGTGCCGTAAGGCTATCAATAAGTTGTAAATAATTAAAATCAAAAATAACAATGATTATTAGATTAGAAGATACAAAAGACTATCGTGAGGTAGAGAACCTGACGCGTGAGCCATTCTGGAACGTATATCGTCCTGGATGCACAGAGCATTACGTGCTCAATCAGTATAGAACCAATCCCGACTTTATACTAGAGCTGGATTTTGTGATGGAGGTAGATGGAAAGATCATCGGTCATGTGATGTTCTCGAAGGCTGAACTTGTGCTTGATGATGGCAGCAAGAAAGCTTCGTGGACATTCGGCCCCATCAGCATTCATCCTGCCTACAAGCGCAAGGGCTATGGTCTGAAGTTGCTGCAATATGCCTTGGATAAGGCTCGCGACATGGGTATCGGCTTTATCTGTATGGAGGGTAACATCGAGTTTTACAAACATGCAGGCTTCGACCTTGCCAGCAAACTGAATATTCACTATCATGCCGAGCCGAAAGATGCCGAAGTGCCTTATTTCCTGGCTCAGGAACTAATTCCTGGTTGGCTTAAGAACAATGGTATCGCCGAGGCAACCTATTGCCCTCCCAAGGGCTATTTTGTAGCCGATGAAAACCCAGAGGCTTTCGAGGCTTACGAAGCCAGCTTCTCTCAGAAGGAGAAAGCATTCAAAGAGGGCCAACTGCCACAGTTCTGCCAGAGTTGCGGCATGCCATTGACGCGTATCGAGGATTGCGGTACAAACGAAGACGGCAGTACCAATTTTGATTATTGCCAGTATTGCTACAAGGATGGCAAGTTTGTGCAGGACTGCAACATGGACGAGATGATTGAGCATTGCACCCAGTTTATTGATGAGGTAAACAAGAACATGCCCAAGCCCATGACCAAAGAGGAGTATAAGCAGATGATGCAAGGTTTCTTCCCGATGCTAAAACGATGGAGAAAATGATGAGTTATGGCTTAGGTTATGCTAACCCCCATTCGTCACAAATCGATGCTGTTTATCCCAGAAATTTGTTGCTATCTGAAACAATGTGTACTTTTGCAGCGTCAATAATCAACATAAGAATATGAATAAAGAACAAAGATTTTGTCAGAGTTGCGGAATGCCACTCACAGAGGAAGTCCTCGGTACTAATGCCGATGGCAGTAAGAACGAAGATTACTGTATGTATTGCTACAAGGATGGAATATTCTTGCAGGACTGCACGATGGAAGAGATGATTGAACATTGTGCACAGTTTGTTGGCGCAGTAAACGAGGGATTGGAGAAACCCATTACAAAAGAGGAATATATCGGTATGATGAAATCGTACTTTCCCCAGTTGAAGCGCTGGCGCCAAACGTTGGATGTTAGTAACGATGAAGTGATGAATGTTAACCCTGCTTTGGCAGGCGTTAAAGAACTTATTGCACAGATGGCCGACAAACAGCCCATCGCTTACATCTCATCGGTCGATCAGGACGGATTCCCTTGGACCAAGGCCATGTTGAAACCACGCAAACGTGAGGGTATCAAAACCTTCTACTTTACAACCAACACATTCTCAATACGTGTGGCTCAATACAAGGCCAATCCCAAGGCAAGCATCTATTTCTGCGATGCTAAAGGATTTAAGGGCATGATGCTCAGAGGTACGATGGAGGTACTGACGGATGCTGCCTCGAAGGAGATGATCTGGCGCGATGGCGACACAGAGTACTATCCAGGCGGCGTCACCGATCCTAATTACTGCGTGTTGAAGTTCACTGCTACCGATGGCCGTTTCTACAGTGATTTCTATCCACGTAGCTTCGTGATTGAATAAAAAGATGAAACAGGAAATTAATCCCAAGGATACGAATCGGGCAATGGCATTCGAACAATGGATGAAATCTCCTATGCCGATGGTGACGCTCACGAAGACCTTCGATGTGACAAGGCTCTGTAGAGTGAGCCATAGGCGCGGTATAAAGTTCAACATGCTGCTGTGCTGGTGCATCGGCAAGACTGCTAGTCGGATGGAAGAGTTCTATTTGCTGCCAGAGCAAGGGAAACTGTATGAGTACGACCGTCTTGCCATCAACGTGATAGTGAACAACAAAGGAGGTGGCATCAACTCGTGTGACATCTTATATACAAATGATTTGGAGCAGTTCGGACAAGACTATATGTTCCTGACGCAATCGGCCAGCACGTCCTGCCAGAGCTCCTTCGTAGATGATGCGATGGTGATAGGAACTTCGGCGATGGTGGCTACGGAATTTGATTGCATTGTCAACCAATACTGCAGTCAATTCAACAATCCGATGGTGATGTGGGGCCGCTACCGCAAAGGTTGGCTGAGGACAACCTTGCCCATTTCTTTCCAGTTCCACCACGTGCAGATGGATGGCGGACATGCCGCCCGATTCTTAGAAGAACTGCAAAAGACAATCAACACGATATAAATATGCAAGATTTCATGACACTTCGACCATTCAATATCAACGATGCTCCGACGATTCTGAGTTGGTGTAAGGATAAACATGCCTTCCGGCTTTGGAGTGCCGACAGGTATAAAGAATTCCCTCCTAAGCCTGAGGATATGGCTGCGCAATATGCTGCCGAAAATGTTTTTCCCTTTACCGCTGTCGATGATGAGGGCAACATCGTGGGGCATATCATGCTGCGATATCCTGAGCCGTCAAAGACTGTTATCCGTTTGGGATTTGTCATCATTGATGACCAGCTGCGCGGCAAAGGCTACGGCAAACAGATGCTGCAGCTGGCCATTCTGAAGGCGAAACAGGATTTTGGTGCCCAGAAGATCACATTGGGGGTGTTCGACAATAATCCATCAGCCATTCATTGCTACGAGTCGGTAGGATTCATTGTGACTGATACCGACACCTATGCGATAGATGGCGAAGAATGGACTGAAAAAGAAATGGAGTTTAAACCCATGCAGGCCGTTCTTTACATACATGGTAAAGGTGGCAGCGCTACGGAAAGTGAACATTACCAATTGCTATTTCCCGATAGTGATGTGATAGGTCTGGACTATCACACATTTACCCCTTGGGAAACAGAAAAAGAGATTCGTGAGGCGGTTGCCAACCTGAAGACCAGATACAAGAATATAATCCTTATTGCTAATAGTATCGGTGCTTTCTTCAGTATGAATGCTGGCATCGAGGATATGATTTTGCAGGCCTATTTCATCTCGCCAATCGTTGATATGGTGCAGTTGATTACCAACATGATGACCTGGACGAATGTCACAGAGCTGGAACTGAAGTCTGCAGGTTTCATTCATACAGAGTTTGGAGAGGATTTGTCGTGGGATTATTTGTGTTACGTCAGAAGTCACCCTGTCAGTTGGTATGTGCCTACACATATCTTATATGGTAGCAGCGACCAACTCACGTCCATCGACACCATCAGCAACTTTTCCAATGAGCATCACGCCTCTCTTACCATTAAGGATGGTGGCGAGCACTGGTTCCACACTAAAGAGCAGTTGCAGTTCTTGGATAATTGGATGATAACCAAACAAAAAAAGAAATAAATAAGTATTAGTTATAAAACATTTTATACAGATGAAAGAAATATTGTACATACTGCTGGATAATTATGCCGAGCACGAGATAGGTTTCATGCCAGGTGCAGTGAGCACCAATGCCACAGGCTTTCGTAAGGAACCAAAGTATATTAACAAGATGGTAGCCCCAACGATGGAGCCTGTAAAATCGATTGGTGGTATGCGAACCCTGCCCGACTATTCGTTCGAAACCATGCCTGCCGATTATGCTGCCTTGGTACTGATTGGCGGTTTTGGTTGGATGAATTCCGAAGCTGAGCGCGTGTTGCCCATAGTTAAGGATGCGCTGAGCAAAGGTGTTGTTGTGGGGGCTATCTGTAATGCCGCTTCGTGGATGGCCAAACAGGGATTGCTGAACAACATCAAACATACAGGAAATGGTATCAACCAACTGAAATTGTGGGGTGGCAACAACTATACCAACGAGGCCGGTTATGTGAACGAGCAGGCCGTAACAGATGGTCGTATCGTTACAGCCAATGGTTCGGGATATCTTGAGTTTACACGCGAGTTGCTTAAACTGCTTGAGAACGATACACCAGAAATGATTAATGGCTGGTACACGTTTATGAGCGACGGACTGGTAAAGTTGTACTCGCCACGTCCTCGATTCAAATTCAACACCGTTGGCCTTTTTACCAGTAATAATAAGGCTACTGTTGATTTCTATACAAAAACTTTTGGTTTTACCACCGACTGGGATGGCATTCAGCCAAACGTGGAGATGATGTTGGGTGACATGCGTATCATCCTTTATCCTCGTAGCGATTTAGAGCAGATGGTGTCTTACAAATTTCAATATCCAATGGGGCTCAACGGCACTGTAGAATTAGCATTCGATGTTCCTTCCTATGCCGATGTTGACAAGGAATATCAGCATGCACTCCGCCATGGAGCAATATCTGTTCTTCCTCCCACCACAGAGCCTTGGGGCCAGCGCACCTGCTATGTGGTCGATCCAGACGGAAACTTGATTGAGATTGGTTCGTTTACTAAATAGTTTATGAATACAGGTACATTGACAGTTTGAAGTACTGGATCGGTCACATGGTCACAGTTGTGACCACGTGACCATACAGCTTTCAATAGGATTGATACAAATACTAACAGATAAAGGTACAATCCCTAACCATTGCAGGTACAAAGCTTAAGGCAAATAGGGGTAGCCCCCGTACTAAATCAACGTGTGCCTATACCCAAACGATTGTGCGCCTATACGCAAACAATTATTCGACTATACTCAATTTGAAACGCATTTCAAAACAATGAACATTGTATACTCACTTCATCACGACATTGGTTATTCGTCACAAATTGGTACAGATTATCTCAGAAATTTGGCGGTTTCGTCAAATATGTATACTTTTGCAGCATCAAAACTTATAAAAACAAATAATAGTATGATGAAACTTAGACCATTCAATATCAACGATGCTTTTACGATTCTGAGCTGGGCAAGGATAAGCATGCCTTCCGGCTTTGGAGTGCCGACAGGTATAAGGATTACCCTTGGTGTGTTTTGCGACAATCTCTCCGCCGTCGAATGCTATAAAACCGTCGGCTTCCGCATCACAGGCGAAGATGCCTATGGGATTGACAGGAAGGAATGGAAAGAGTTTGAAATGGAAATGGAATTAGAAAAGATATGAACATACTGATAATAAACGGAAGTCCTCGTAAGAAAGGACTGATCTCGCAGATGCTCGGCATTATGCATGAAGAGGCTGAGAAGAGAGGTGACACGGTGGAGATGGTCAATACCAACGACCTGACCGTTAAGCCTTGCACGGGTTGCATGGTCTGCCGAAAGAAAGAGAAATGCGTACTCGCAGAGGATGATTCGCAGCGGGTGCTGAAGGTGATGCAGCAAGCCGATGCCATCATCATGGGTGCACCTTGTTACTGGGGCAACATCCCAGGGCAGATGAAACTGATGTTCGACCGTCAGGTTTATGGCATGATGCGCGATACAGCGCGCTTTCCAGAGCCTCTGATGAAAGGCAAAAAGTGTATCCTCATCAGCACCTGCACCACACCTTGGCCTTGGAACATCCTATTCAAGCAGTCGCGTGGCGCCATCCGCGCCATGCGTGAAATCGCCCGCTATGCAGGTTTTAAAATCGTAGGCACCATCGAGCGCGGCGGCACAGCAATGCATCCGGAACTCACTGATAAAGACGAGCAAAGATGCCGCAAAGCAATAGAAAAGTTGTAATATAACCCGCATAAAATCTACCATTATCATTTCTCATGTCTAATCATTGGGAGATATATGCCGACTGGAATCCATGGCACGGATGCACCAAGATTAGTCCTGGGTGCAAGTATTGCTATGTCTATCGCCAGGACGAGATGTACGGAAGTGAGATATCGAGCAGTGAGTGCAGGAAGACAGCCAACTTTAATCTGCCGATAAAGAGGAAGCGCGACAAATCATGGAAGATAGAGAGTGGTAAGATTGTCTTTACATGCTTCACGTCCGACTTCCTGTTGAAGGATGCTGACGAGTGGCGACCTGAATGCTGGAAGATGATAAAGCAGAGGAGTGACCTTTGGTTCTTTTTCTTCACCAAGCGCATCGATCGTTTCATGGAGTGCGTGCCCGATGACTGGGGCGACGGCTACGACAATGTCATTGTAGGATGTACGGTGGAGAATCAGGAAATGGCTGACTACCGTCTGCCCATCTTTCTGTCGTTGCCCATCAGGCACAAGAGCATCACCGTGGCTCCCATGTTGACTGCCATCGACCTTATGCCTTACCTCAACGACACCATTGAGGAGGTGTCTGTGGGCGGTGAGTCAGGTTTTGATGCACGCCCTTGCAACTACGACTGGATTCTTGCCGTGCGTGAACAATGCATAGCCAAGGACATCGCTTTCCGCTTCCACCAGACAGGAGCACACTTCATCAAGGACGGAAAGATGTACCGTGTGCCACGACGCTTCCAGCTCAGTCAGGCACACAAGGCCAACATCGACTACAAGATTGGCAAGTACCTCGTTCCCCAAACCGTCAAGTTCGAATGGAAGGACAGTGATTATCACGACTAACGCTTCCATTCGTCACAAAACCATGCAGTTTATCCCAATTGTTTGGCTGTCTCGACAATTATGCGTTCCTTTGCACCGTCAAAAATCATAAAGAAAATGAAAGTATTAGTCATTAACGCATCAGCAAATAAGGAGCGTAGTATAACACTTAAACTTACCAAGACATTTCTGGAGGGTCTCGGCATTGAGGCTTCAGAAGTGGAGTTCGTAACAACCATTGGTCTCAACATCAATCCCTGCAGAGCCTGCTATGCCTGTTGGTTTAAAACGGCAGGCAAGTGTGTGCAGAAGGATGATGCTATCGAGGTGATGGAGAAGATCCGTCAGGCCGATCTGGTTATCTGGTCGATACCTCTCTATGCCTATGGCGTGCCCTCGCATTGTAAGGCATTAATGGACAGAACAGTATCGTTTAACTCACCTTTGATGTATATCGATGCTGATGGTGTTGCCCACCACTATGGTTATGAAGAAGGAACCAAGAAAACGATTCTGATTTCTACAGCAGGACTGCCTAATATGAAGGGCAACTTCGACGGACTGCTGTTTGCCATGCGCCACATGTATGGCAAAAACATCAGTTATATCTGCTGTGCCGAGGGCTCGCTCTTCATGAGTCCCGATACAGAGATTTTTACTGTTCCTTACTTAAAAAAAGTAAAGCAAGCCGGTGCAGAGTACAAGGAAACAGAAAGAATCTCTGACGAGACACAGGCGTATCTTGATACACCGATGCTCCCTGCAGATGCATTCGTCAAGACCGTGAATGGCATTTTTGAAGGAATGCTGGCACGCTAACTAGTTTTGTAATTGAATAATTATGAAGAGGATGATTAAATCAAGAATTGATACAATAGAAATACAAAGCCGAACTCTAGGTAAGACTATGGCTGTTACGATTTATGTGCCAACCAATTTTTGCGAGGGATTACCTGTTCTCTATTTTATGCACGGGCGTAGTGGCGACGAGTCTATTATTCATGCTTTGGATATACAAACCGTTGCAGACAGAATGATTGCAGATGGCAGGATGAAACCAATGCTAATTGTCTGCCCAAGGATGGAAGATGCGTTAGGATTAGGTGCTTTCGAAGATTATTTCTTTATCGAGGTGATGCCAATTGTAGAGAAACAATACAAAACGAGTGTACGTTGCATTGGAGGGGTTTCGGCTGGAGGTTTCATTGCCTTGAACTACGCTTTCCGCCATCCTTATTTATTTGAGCGAGTAGGCGGTCACATGCCTGCCATCGAAGACGTATTGGATGATGACGACCTGCATTATTTCGGAACCAGTGAGCAATGGAAAGCAAATAATCCGCTTTTTCTGGTTCAGAAGTGTACTTTGCCTTCAACTATGGAGATTTATCTTGACGCAGGAAGTGAGGACGAAGGTGGATTTTATCGAGGATGTGCGCAACTGGCAGAAAGATTGGCAGTCCGTGGCGTTCTGGTTCAGAATCATTTAAACGAAGGACATCATACCATTGATTATATCAAAGCTCATTTGGAGGAATATCTTATGTTTTATGCAAAATAAATAGACTATGAGTGATCTAATAGAAATATGATGAAAGACAGTATCAGTAAGGCCAACATGGACGATTTGCAGGAGATTCTCAATCTGCAATACCTTGCTTATCAGAGTGAGGCTGCCTTATTTGGCAACAAAGATATACCACCCTTAAAGCAAACACTAGATGAGGTGATTGAGGAATACCACAAAGGTATTATCCTGAAGATGGTGGATACAGATAATCTCATTATAGGTTCTATTCGTGCATGGGAGATGAAAGAAACCGTCTTTGTAGGAAAACTGATGGTTCATCCCGATTACAGACATCGTGGCTATGGCACGAAACTTCTGAGTGAGATAGAGAAGTATTGCCCTCAAAAGAGATATGAGCTGTTTACGAGCACCCGTAGCATTGACAACATCCGACTGTATAAGAAGATGGGCTATCAAGAGTTTGACCGTAGGCGCGTGGATGATCAATTAGAATTTGTATATATGGAGAGAATTGTATGATGAGAACATTAGACAATTAGAAAAAGGATATTAAAATAATAAGATAATGAGATTAGAATTTGCAACACAAAACGACTTTGATGCTATCATCGCTTTCTATGGTGATGTGACAGTGCGTACTCCAGACATGACGGTTTATGCCCGATGGAGTAAAGGTAAACATCCGACGGAAGAAGGTATCAGTGCCTATATCAATGAGGGTAGCATGTATATTTACCGTGAGCGGGGTGTCATCGTCGGTGCAATGGCAGTGACGATGTATCAGGGTGAGGATTATCACGCCATCGACTGGTCGCAGCAAGTTGCCGATGACGAAGTGGCTGTGATTCATATCCTTGCCGTCAGTCCTGACAGACAAGGCAAGGGCATCGGTTCAGAGATGATTCGCGAGGCTATCTGTATGGCAAAGAGTAAAGGCATGCAGGCCGTCCGCCTCGATGCCCTCGCCTCAAACACACCCGCCCACAAAATCTACGAGCGTCTCGGCTTTGAGTATCGCGGCCAGCAGCACCTTTACGCCGAGAACACTGGCTGGACAGACTTCTATTTCTTCGAGTATAAGTCTGATAATACAAACTTATAAGTGCTCGCCAATCATCTTTTCCATCCAGATCATGTCGTACCAACGATTGAATTTCTTGCCGCACTGGTGGAAATGGGCAACCTTTTGGTAACCAAGGCGCTCATGAAAACGAACGCTGTCCTGAGTCAGGTATTCGTCTTCGGGATCGATAAAGGAAATGCAGGCATTCATGTTCAGAATGCCCTGCATCTTTAATCGTTGTTCGAGGGCTTCGTGCAGCTGCCGACCTATTCCGCTACGTTTATTATTGTTGTCAACGTAGATAGAGGTTTCAATTGCCCATTGGTAAGCATCTCTTGGCTTAAAGGCGCTGGCGTAGGCATAACCAACCACCTTTCCGTTTACCATTGCCACTATCCAGGGATATTTCTGCTGAACGGTCTCGATGCGTCGGCAGAAGTACTCTCAACTCCAGTCTTATGAGTCTTCGTTCGTACTCACACAATACATTGAGGATATCAGTAATCACGCCCTCACCGTAAATATTGGGTTCGTTTTTAACGTAACTCATCACAAATATGTGTAATTTATCCCTAATGTTTGTTTGTCTCGGCAACAATTCGTAATTTTGTAGCGTCAAAACATTAAAAAGAAAGAAAATGCAAGATTTCATGACCCCCCCGAAGCACGTAAACTGTTGTGCCAAGAATATGACTCTTCGACCATTTCTGTCTGATGATGCAGCAACAATTCTGAGTTGGTGTAAGGATAAGCATGCCTTCCGACTTTGGAGTGCCGACAGGTATAAGGATTTTCCTGCCAAGCCTGAGGAGATGATGGCGCAATACAATGGCGACAACATGTATCCACTGACGGCAGTAGTGGGTGATACGATTATCGGCCATATTCTGTTACGACGTCCTTCTGAGGATAAAAGCATCATCCGTTTCGGCTTTGTGATTGTAGATAATACGAAGCGAGGCTATGGATATGGTAAGCAGTTGTTACGACAGGCTATCGAATATGCAAGGGAGAAACTCGGCGCTAAGCAGATTACGCTCGGTGTGTTTTGCGAGAATATTTCTGCCGTAGAATGCTACAAATCGGTAGGCTTCCGCGTCATAGGCGACGGTTCCTATTTGATCGACGGTGATGAATGGAAAGAATTTGAAATGGAATTATAAAAGTAAAGACTATGTATCAATCTCGTCATCTGGCAAACACCCGAATCGATGTGGCCGATGCTCTGAGAGGCATCGCTGTGGCTGGCATCATACTGTATCACTCGGTAGAACACTTCAATATCTTCACGCAGGAGCCAATAACTCATACGCTGGCGACCGACCAGATGGTGGCTGATGTACTGGCTTGGCTGCTGTCTGGCAAGATGTACGGCATCTTTGCTATGCTTTTCGGTTTAAGTTTCTTCATCATGAACGATAATCAGCAGCAGAAAGGCAATAATTTCTCTGGGCGCTTTGCTTGGCGCATGTGCCTGTTGTTCCTCTTCGGCATAGTCAATGTGGCTTTCTACGATGGCGACATTCTGATGCTTTATGCCTGTTATGGTCTGCTGCTCATCCCAATCAGTTATCTGCCGTCGAAATGGGTGTGGTGCATAATCGCCTTATTAGCCATCCAGCCTGTAGAACTCTTTTGTCTGCTGACTGGCACCACCATCGACCACACCACCTTGTGGGAAGTGTATAGCAAGATCAACAGTGCCCATGAGCATGGTACATTCTGTGAGAATACCCTTACCAACCTGCGATATGGATTTGAGGTGAATTTCCGCTTCAATATCTTCAGCGGGCGACTGACCCAGCTGCTGTGCCTGTTTATTTTAGGTATGCAGTTGGGCCGCCAGCGTATGTTTTATAACGAAGGGCGTAATTTGCAGATATGGCATCAGCTGTTATGGCGATCGGCGTTGGTGGTGGTTGTGCTGAGTATTGTGGATTTTAGCGAGATAGCCTCGTGGCTTAACCCGATCTACAATCTGGCGATATTGATGATGATTGTGTCGACCATCGTTTCGGCATGGTATGCTTCAGAGGGCGTGCGCAAGGTGTTGCATCATTTGTGTATTTTCGGGCGTATGAGTCTTACTAACTATCTGCTCCAGTCCGTCATCGGCTGTGCTATCTTCTGCGGCTATGGCCTGGCTTGCTATCGCCATTTAGGTGTTACCTATGCTGTGATGGTAGGATGTGGCATGGTTGTTTGTCAGTATCTCTTTGCCAGATATTGGTTCTCCAATCATCCTCGCGGTCCGTTAGAGGGGCTTTGGAGAAAACTGACATGGATGAGGTTGTGACTGCTGACGGATGTTTTACCAACCGTTCCGACCTTTCACTGCAGTATATGATCGACCATGGGTTACGTGGCCGTTCCGACATTCCCAATCCCTTCCATCCGGGAAGCACTTACGATAATTTCCAGGCTTCTCGCATCGTGCCTGATGCTGTCAAGACATTAGAGAGGCTGGGCTATCTGAATTGCGGCCCTTACTTGAGCCATATTGCTGCGCGAAACGGGGAGTGATTCGTGACAGTGCTTGATGAGCAGCTGAGTAGTGCCGGAATGTGTGGCAATCTGCTCTACCTGCCCCAGGTTGACCATGAATGCACGGTGGCAACGGACTATCATTGGATAGGACTCAAGCGTTTCCTCCATGAGTTTCATCGTGGCGCGAAGCATGTCGGTATGTACCTGATTGTTGCGCAGATGACTGACCCTGACGTAATTGCCCACAGCCTCTATATATAATAGGTCGGAAATCTGTAACGTCACCGATTCGTTAGTGGTACCAGTGAGTGTGAGCTCTTGCGGTTGAGAATTCTCAACGGAGTGTTCTGCTTCGTTCGGCAATGGTTGTTCGGGCTCCTGCATCTTCTTCAATTCCTCGTTCAGCAGCCGCGTATCTTCCAGTTCTATCGCTAAATATTTGCTACGGTACTTGAAGCGCCAATAGAGTCCGATGGCGAACGAGCAGAAGGCAATGATGGCAAGGGTTTCAAGGAAATTGACAACTGAAAGCTGGTTGCCTGCATCATGTTCGTTCAGCACGAAATGGCGATAGAGGCAGATGCTCAATGCCACGAGCGGTGTATTGATAAGTTGAAATCTGAGGTTGCGGCGGATGATGTATTCGGCGCCTTTCTTGAATGACCTCGGCATCTTGACAACATATTTCAGGATGATGTCCGTCATCATGCAGATGAGGAAGCCAATCACTCCCAACACTATCAGATGTGCATATCCCTGCCATTGCCAATCCGACATCCAGAAAGGCTTGAACACTGCCAGTGCCACTACTGTAAACGTAGTGCTGATAATTCTCGTTGTTATCGTTTCTTTGCGTCCTTGTTTCATACAAGCCGCAAAGATACAAAGAAGCGAGTAAAAAAACAAACAATTTCTCACATTTTTAAAAATTGTCGTACTCTCTGTTGCATTTCCATGCTGTTATCCCTGTTATTCGTCACAAAAAGTTGCAATTCGTCCCAAAATAGGGGAGGATTGCAACTTTTTTATGCTTATGTAGCATCAAATAGGCAAAACATTAAATGAACAGAAAAATGAAAAAAATTAGTTTGAAAATAGTAGCTTTGATAGCTGCAATGATGATGTGTTTATCAGCCGAGGCTATGACCGAGGATGTAGGTGGACGAGTAATTGACGCGCATGGTGAACCTTTGCCATTTGTGAGTGTGGCACTGCTCGCATCCGACTCTACTTATATACAAGGTTCAACGAGCGATGTGGATGGTTTCTTCCAGATTAAAGTCTCTGAGGTCTGTTGCATTCTACGATTCTCGTATATCGGATATCGTACCAAGTATGTTGACGTAAAGGGAATGGAAATCGGTACCATCCAGATGGAGGAAGATCAGGCGATGCTCAGTGAGATAGTGGTGAAGGGCCAGATGCCTAAAACCAAGCTGACAGGCAACTCGATGATTACCACCATTCAGGGCACCATCTTAGGCAAGTCGGGTACTGCTCAGGAAATGCTGGCCAAGGTACCAGGCATAACACTGAAAGGTGAAGACCTGGAGGTGCTGGGAAAGGGTACACCTATCTTTTATATTAACGGAAGAAAGATGCAGGATAAGGATGAACTGAAACGACTGCGTTCAGAAGAGATACAGAGCGTAGAGGTGATTACTAATCCTGGTGCGCAGTACGATGCCACCATTTCGGCTGTAGTACGTATCAAGACTGTTCGTCGTGAGGGGGCTGGTTTGGGTTTCGACCTGATGGCTGCCAACAATCAGAACCTGACGTTCGGCTTCAGCGATCCCAGTAGCACGCTAAACCTGCGTTATCGTCACAACAATCTGGACCTGTTTGGTATGGTTAACTATTGGAAATGGGATAGTCCTAACGATCTGCGTATTACGCAATCTACCTTCCTTAAGACTGATGAAGGTATTAGGAATATTCTTCAAGATAGCTACATTCGCAATGACTGGCAGGGACAAGGCTTGAATTATAATTTCGGATTCAACTGGCAGATTAACGACAAGCACTCTCTGGGTGCCAGAGTGGAACGTCACAACCAGTTTAAAACGCATAATGATATGTGGGTGAATACCGAAAACAATCTTACTGGTCGCGACCTCTCGCATCAGGACGATCATACCCATTATCCATATAACTGGCAGAGCAATGCCTATTATAACGGTCTGGTGGGCAAACTGAACATCGACTTGAATGTAGATTTTACAACAGCTAAGGAAACTACCGACAACCAGATTGATGTGTATTTGCCTGAACCTCAAACCATGCAGCAGAACTCGCATACATGGTCACGCCTCTGGGCTGCTAAACTGGTGTTGAGCTATCCTGTGTGGAAAGGACAGTTGCAGGCGGGAACGGAGATGAGTTTCGTGAAGCGACAGAGCTGTTCGGCTATCACAAATTACCCTCTCCCTTCTACTGATACGGATGTAAAAGAAAACAATGTGGCTGCTTTTGTGGCTTACAATGCCAATCTGGATAAATTTGGTACCGTAAGTGCCGGACTGCGTTATGAGCATGTGGGTTTTGACTATATGGACAATCAGGATGCCAATAATAATATGACGCGCTATCAGGATGAGTTCTTCCCCAATATCACCTGGGCAAAGCAGTTTGGTGCTATTCAGACTACGCTGAGCTATACTATGAAAACCGTTCGCCCGAACTATAGTGCACTGAGCGACCATATTTATTATCTGAATTCGTTTACCCTGCAACAGGGCGACTCGAAACTGAAGAATGCTACGATGCAGGAGGTGAGCATTAATGCCAGATGGAAGTGGATCAACCTGTTTGCTGCCTACGAGCGTCGCGACAACACCATCACTCAGGTACCAATGGCTTATAACAACGAAGGTATCATGCTACTGAAGCAGGCCAATCTGCCTGACCCCGTTCGCAATTTGGCCATCTTCCTGTCGGTCAATCCCACATGGGGCGTATATAGCCCAAGTTGGACGATTGGTGGGCAGAAGTTTTGGAACACGATGACGTTCGACGATCCTCGTAGTGATACAGGTAAGACGGATGTGACCTTCACTAAGCCCATTTTCTTCTTCGATCTGAATAACACTTTCCGCTTCAAGCATAGTTGGCAGTTGGAGGCCAATACCAACATCCAGACCAAAGGTGACGTGCTGAACTTCCGTATGCTCTCACCCTCGTATAATGTCAGTTTTGTGGTACAGAAGTGCTGGCTAAAAAACGATGCTTTGTGCTTGCGTGCCAGCATCAGCGATGTGTTCCAGCGTAGCGTGCAGGATGTAGCACAGGACTGTGGTTTCTTCTACGGTGTGCAGAAAACGCGAAGCCGTAGCCATCGTCTTGACATCTCTATCCGTTACACTTTCAATGCTCAGAAGAGTAAGTATAAGGGAACTGGTGCTGGTAAAGCCGAGCGGGAGCGAATGTAGTAAAATTCCCGTTGCTAAGGTGCACAAAATCAGTTCACGCCACCTAACTTGATAGCAAGCATGGTCAAGTCGTCGTTAGGTTCAGCGCCATTTCGATGCGACTCTACCGATTGACTGAAAGCATCGATAATCTGCTTGGCAGTATAGGCTTTCATTTGTTGTAACATCTGTTGCAGCTGGTCGTCGCCATACTGCTCCTGTGCCAGGTTTTCTGCCTCATTCAGTCCGTCGGTATAGATAAATAGCATTTT
The DNA here is from genome assembly GCA_015060625.1 of Xylanibacter ruminicola. GTDB lineage: Bacteria > Bacteroidota > Bacteroidia > Bacteroidales > Bacteroidaceae > Prevotella > Prevotella ruminicola_D. The sequence goes on from SUYC01000002.1 coordinate 130,215, forward strand.
GCCACTGATGTTGTCTAACTCTTCACCTACATAGTCGAGCTCAGGCCACAGACCGATGGGGGCATTCGATTCTACGTTGATGAACTCGCCATCGAGCAGTGGCGGATTATGTCCGGCATTGCAGTAGTACAGATGGCCGGTTGTGAGGTCGGCTTCGCCAATAAACATGGTAACGAACATACCGTTATCGTTGTTCTCCGACAGCTCATTGTTCAGGCGGGTGGCAATATCGCAGGGTTTACGCCGCTGCTTGGCCATAGCGCGGAAAAGTCGGATGGCCTGTGCCATGAACAGCGAGGCAGGAACACCCTTGCCGCTGACATCGCCAAGACAGAAGTAGAGCTGATTGTCGATAATCTCGAAGCTGTAGAGGTCGCCGCCCACTTCCTTGGCTGGAGCCATCAGTCCATAGAGGTCAAGGTCGCTACGCTCAGGGAATGCCTGTGGTACCATCGACATCTGAATGTCGCGAGCAATGCGCAACTCACTCTCAATGCGCTCCTTGGCGGTGGTGGTCTCCTCAAGTTGGTCGTAGGCAACCGCCAGTTTGTGGTAGGCATGTTTCAGTCGGCGTGCAGCCAGTTGGCGCCGATAGAGGTAGAAGCTGAGGAAGCCGATAACAAGCAGTCCGATAGCTCCTGCAGCAATCATCAGGATATGTTGGGCATGCTCCTTTTGCTCTTGAGCCTGTATCTTCGACTGGTATTCGCTAAGTTTCAGATTCTTATTGTGGGCTTCAAGGCTGTCGTTTTCCAATTGTATGGTGATGTTGGCCAGTTCTGCATCGCGGTTTTTGAGTGTGAGCATCAAGGCCTCTTCTTCCAGTTTTTTGTGAGCCAGCTCTTCAGCCGCCATATCGAGTCGCATCTGCTGGTTGTGCAGTTTCAACTCTCTGGCTTCAAGTTCCACTCGCCCCAGGTCCATAGCAGCAGTCATCTCCATAAGCAAGTGGTTGTTGCGCTTGTTATTGATGGAGTCTCGCATCTCCCAGTATCTCTGTTGCGTGTAGTAGGCGTTTCGGAAATCGCCCATACGTTTGTAGATAAGATGGCGCATGTCATTACTGAAGAGTGGCGACAGTTTCTCACAGAGGGTGAGAGCCTCGTCGTACTGATGATCGTTGATTTTTCGCCACACAGCGAGAACACGTCCTTGGGAATCGTCGCGACCATAAGCCTGTTTCGCTTTCTCGCGCTCGCCCCAAATATAGTTGAATTCCTTCTGGTATGAGGCAGCATCCTTGACGTGATAAACGGTAGTATCTACCTTGCTCAGACAGATGACCGACCAGGCGTTCAGCCTGTGCATGGCGCTGATGTTAGGTTCCTTCAGGGCCTGTTCAGCATCGTGGCAGGCCTGTTGGCATTTCCTGTTGGTTAAGCTGATTCTAGCCAGTTCTATCCACGAGGCTGCTGCACTCTCGTTGGGAAAGTTCTTGTGCAAATAGTCGATGGCTTTACGGAAGTTCTGGATACCCTCCTGATAATCGCCCATCATGCTCTGTATGGTACCCATCACATGTGTACCAGTGTAGATGCCGTATTTGTGGTCGTGGTTCAGGGCATACTGTTGCATATCCTTAGCAGTGAGCTGTCCTTTGTTGCGCTGCTGGTGGTTGGCAAAATAGAGTGCCTGATTAGACCAGGCTTTGTAGAAGGTGCGCTCGTCGCCAGCCTTCTGGGCCGCCTCCTTCAACTGGTTTGTAATATCTATAAAAGCTTCCTCGTCGTTTTTGTTGTAGAGTTGGTACATTTGTTTCTGCAGTTGTTTGATGTCGTCATCAGCAACTGGCTGTGCCCACGTCCCGATTGTGCCAGACACAAAAAGCATAATAAAAAGGATTATCTTTACCATAAGCTTAGGTTTTTACTTTTTTACTGTGGGCAAAAATACAAAAAAAATCTCAATTATCAAATCTCAATTCTTTTTTGTGCCATTCGCCACTAAAATATGTTGCCGCAGAACGGGAAACTAGAAAATGAGGATGTGCCAAAAAAAGGCACATCCTCAAAAATGATGAATTAAATGATTATTTACCAGACATGTGCGCGCTTTTCGGCAGGTATAAACATCTTGTCGTTTTGCTTAATACCAAAGGCCTGGTACCAGGCATCAATCATTGGCAGAGCTGCCATCACACGCAGACGGTTGGGGGAGTGAACATCGCTGTTAACCAGCATGGCGGTGTATTCAGGTGTGCAGTTGCTGGCCCATACGCGAGCGTAAGCCAGGAAGAATCGCTGTGCAGGGGTGAAACCGTCGGCCTTCTTCAAAGGCTCCTGCTTCATGCGGTTCTCGAAGGCGCGATAGGCAATATTCAGTCCACCGTTATCGCCAATGTTTTCGCCCAGTGTCTTCTGGCCGTTAACCTTCAGTCCAGGTACTGCTTCCTGCTCCGAGAACCAGTCGGCCAGCACCTTGGTGCGCTCGTTATACTTATTCTTGTCGTCAGCAGTCCACCAGTTCTTCAGGTTTCCGTCCTTATCAAACTGACAACCCTGATCGTCGAATCCGTGAGACATCTCATGACCTATCACCATACCGATGGCACCATAGTTGGCTGCATAGTCAGACTCGGGATCGAAGAATGGTGGCTGCAGGATAGCTGCTGGGAAGTTAATGCTATTGAACATGGGGTTGTAGAAAGCATTTACGGTCTGTGGTGTGCAGCCCATCATGGTCTTATCAACAGGCTTGCGCCAGTATTTGCGGAGCTCAGCCTGTGTGGCCTCCTGATTGATGCGGATGAAATTCTCGACCAGATTCTCGTTTTCGCGGATATCAACAAACTTCTCCATATCTTCCCACTTATCAGGATAGCCTATGTTGATGTGCATTGAGTGCAGCTTCTCGATAGCCTTGGCCTTGGTTTCTTCGCTCATCCAGGTGTTCTCCTTCAGGCGATCCTCAAAGGCCTGCTGCAGGTCTTTTACCAAACGGTAAACACGCTGCTTGCTGCTCTCGGGGAAGTACTCCTTGACATACAGTTTGCCAACGGTCTCGCCCAGACTTCCGCTGATTTCAGCTACGGCACGCTTCCAACGTGGTCTCTGCTCCTGAACGCCAGAGATAATCTTGCTGGCCTCGAAAGCACGGTTGGTAAAGTTGTCAGAGAGATAGCCTGAGAAAGCTTTGATAACATGCAGCTCCATATAGGCTTTCAGATCATCGATGCTGGTATTGGCCAGAATATCCTCTACTACGTGCAGAGGCTCCAGCTGACTAACATTAACGGTATCGATATCCTGTGGATAGTTTATGGCATCGCGATAAGCAACCCAGTCGATGCCTTTAAAGTCCTTCAGCAGTTGCTCCCAAGTCATGATGTGGATACTGAGCATAGGATTGCGTCTGGCCACCTGGTTCAGGGTCTTAACACCTATCTTATGTTCGATGGCCCATGCTGCCTGCATCATGCGCTCAGCGTCGGCATCGTTATGGCCTACCATCTTTAAGTAGTCCTTGTTCAGACTCTTAATAGCTTCTACGGTTTTCTTCTGTGTCTCGTTAGGCTCGGCATAATACTCCTGAGCCAGCGAAGTACCACCATGCCCCACGTTTATCATAAGCTCTGACGACTTGAATGGGTTGAGGCTGAGGCTAATGCCGAATGGAGCTGTGTTGAATCCCTTGTTATCAAGCTCATACATCAGTTTCAGCAGTTCTTCACGAGTCTTCAAACCACGAACCTGCTTCAGGTAAGGCAGGATTGGCTGATAGCCCATCTTGTTGCGACCTACGCTATCCATGTAGAGGCGATAGATAGCACCAATCTTCTGACCATCACTACCCTGTGGCAGATTCTTCTGGTCGGCATACTTCAGGATGAGTGCGTTGATGCGATCATTGTTTAATTCGCTCAGGTCGGTAAAAGCACCATTCTGTGGATGCTGCTTGTCGAGTGGGTTAGCCTTCAGCCATGAACCAACGGCATACTGCCAGAAGTTTTCACCAGGTTTAACACTCGTGTCCATGTTAGCTTTAAAGTTTTGTGCCGTGCCTGCCATACTTACCAGGGCCATTGCAACGGCGAGAAATAGTTTTTTCATTACTTAATTATTTTATTTGTAAAACACTCTTTCTTAAGTTAGACACATAGTTTTAGAGAAAAACTACACGTTTGGGTTTATTTATTTGCGAGTTTATCGTCGCACTTTTAAGTATGCACACATATCTTCGACGCTGCAAAGTTACAAAATAGTTGTAATAATTATCAATTTTTTGTGATATTTTGTACAATTCAATCATTGAACTTAAAAAAATAACAAAAAGGATAGATAATTTAATTGTTTTGCGTATCTTTGCAGGCAAATTCATTAACTCAACACAATTTATGAAGAAAACAATTTTATCGATGACGATGATTTGTGCTGCAACAATGGTGCTAGCACAAAAGCCAGCTATCCCCCGCGATGCGGCGCTGGAGGCGAAGATTGAGAAGACTCTGGCTAAGATGACACTCGACGAGAAGATCGGGCAGATGTTGGAACTGAACCTCGACATCATTGGCAATATGACAGTGGAGAATGCCAAGGTGGATCGCGAAAAGGTTCGCTCGGTATTGCAGCAGTATGGCAGATCGGATGCTGAAATCAAGGGCTTCCTGAAGAAGACCGACCAGCAGATTATCGACCAATTGGGCGGCTATCCTGTAGATATCTATCAGGGTGATACCAAGCGTGTGTGGAAACTGAACGAGCAGATGCTTGATACGCTGATTTCGAAGTGGAAGGTGGGCTCGATTCTGAACGCTCCTGGTACTCGTGCTGCGAGTGTTGCCCAATGGCAGCAGTGGATTCAGCTGATTCAGAAAAAGTCGATGAAGTATATCGGCATTCCTGATATCTATGGCTTGGACCATAACCATGGTGTGACCTACACGCAGGCCGGAACGCTTTTCCCACAGCCTATTAACTTAGGTGCATCGTTCAATACCGAACTGGCTCGCAGAGGTGCTGAGATTACTGCCTATGAGAGTCGTGCAGCCAACTGCCCCTGGGTGTATAACCCTGTTGTTGACTTGAGTCGTGATCCACGCTGGCCTCGTATGTATGAGAGTTTTGGCGAGGATGCCATCGTGAACTCAAAGATGGTGGTAGCAGAGATCAGAGGCTATCAGGGCGATGACAACAATCATATCGATCAGTATCACGTTGGTACCAGCACCAAGCACTACTTTGCTTATGGTGCCCCTTGGACTGGTAAAGACCGTACACCAGCCTATCTGAATCCACAGATTATCCGCGAGAAGTATTTTGAACCCTTCAAGGCTGCTGCTTTGGCAGGTACGCTGACCATGATGGTTAACTCGGCCTCGGTAAATGGAGTACCTTTGCACGCCAGCTACGAGTATCTGACCAAGTGGTTGAAGGAAGACTTGCAGTGGGATGGATTCCTGGTTACCGACTGGGCTGATATCAACAACCTTTTTTCGCGCGAGCATGTAGCTAAAGATAAAAAAGATGCCATCCGCATTGCCATCAATGCAGGTATCGATATGTCGATGGACCCCTATAGCGTGGAATTCTGCATCCTGCTGAAGGAACTGGTACAGGAGGGAAAGGTGAAGATGAGCCGTATCGACGATGCTGTTCGCCGTATCCTGCGTGCCAAATATCGTCTGGGACTCTTTGAGAAGCCCAACACTGGTGGTAAGGGCTTTGAGAAGTTTGGTTGCGCTGAATTTGCTGCTGCCTCTTTGAAGGCGGCTGAGGAGAGTGAGGTACTGCTCAAGAACGAGGGCAATATCCTGCCTTTGGCCAAGGGCAAGAAGATTCTGCTCACTGGTCCTAACGCCAATCAGATGCGCTGTCTGCATGGTGGTTGGAGCTATACCTGGCAGGGTTCTAAGGCCGAAGACCTCTCAGAGAAGTATAACACAATCTATGAGGCACTGTGCAATAAGTATGGTAAGGAGAATATCATCTTGGAGCAGGGTGTGACCTATAATGAGAATGGTGCTTACTACGATGAGAACGTGCCTGAGATTGATAAGGCTGTAGCCGCTGCTGCCAAAGTTGATGTGATTGTTGCTTGTATCGGTGAGAACTCATATACCGAGACCCCAGGTAACCTGAACGACCTGTGGTTGTCGGAGAATCAGCGCAATCTGGTGAAGGCACTTGCCAAGACTGGTAAGCCTATTGTAATGGTTCTGAACGAGGGCCGTCCTCGTCTGATTGCTGATATCGAACCATTGGCCAAGGCTGTGGTTGATATTCTGATTCCTGGTAACTATGGTGGCGATGCATTGGCTAACCTGTTGGCTGGCGATACAAACTTCTCGGCCAAGATGCCTTATACTTATCCTCGTGAGATCAACTCGTTGAATACCTATGATTATAAGGTATCGGAAGAGGTTGGTACCATGGCTGGTGCTTACAACTACGATGCGAAGGTTAGCTTGCAGTGGCCTTTTGGCTATGGTATTAGCTATACTACCTACGAGTACAGCAACCTGAAGGTAGATAAGAAACAGTTTACTGCTGCCGACGTGCTCACAGTAAGTGTGGATGTAAAGAATACTGGCGCCAAAGCTGGTAAGGAGGCTGTGCTGCTTTATAGCAGCGACCTGATAGCTTCGGTTGTGCCTGACAACAAGCGCTTGCGCGACTTTACCAAGATTGAACTGCAACCTGGCGAGACCCAGACGGTTACCTTCCAGCTGCCTGCTAAGAAATTGGCCTTTGTTGGTGCTGATGGAAAGTGGACCCTTGAAGAGGGCGACTTTATCCTGAAGGTGGGCAACCAGACTGTTGGTACTGCTTGTACACAGACAAAGATCTGGGACGAGCCTAATATCTAATCTCGTCCTGAGTAATATAGTTCCGATTTAGGGGCAGGGAGTTTGGCGTTATCGTAAACTTCCTGCCTTTTTCCATGTTTAATGTTACTTTTTGGAATCTTGGGGCAGCTAACATATAACGGTTGGTGGCCGGACAAACAGGATAGAAACCGATAGAACCAAACACATACCAAGCCGACATCTGACCGGCATCGTCGTTGCCCGACAAACCGCCTGGAGTGTCGTTATACTCGGTATCAAGGATATGGGCTACGCGCTTAATCGTTTTCTCACGCTTGCCGATATAGTCGTAAAGCCAAGGTATCTGATGACAAGGCTCGTTGCCGTGCCAGTATCTGCCTTCTGAGAACATCGAGTCGAGCTTGGCTTCGAACTTCTCCTTGCCACCTAATGCTTCGATGAGACCTTCAACGTTTTGGGGTACATACCAGGTGTAATGGCAGGTGGCACCTTCGGTGATAAACGACTTGCGATGGATAAAGTCTGTATTGTTCTCGAACTTGCCATTCTGATGGCGGCCATCGCAGTAGCCTGTCTTAGGATTAATCACATTGCGCCAGTTTTCTGAGCGGTGCATCAGCGCCTGGTAGTCCTTATCCTTACCTAAGGCTTTGGCCAACTGCGCCACAGCAAAATCGTCGAATGCGTATTCCAGAGTTCGAGAAGTCTGCTCATCCTGGTGGAAAGCCTCCTTTACACCATCCTCTAAGGGGATATAGCCATGCTTGAGGTACGAGGTGAGGGCTCTGCGGCCCATACCATTCTTATAGTCGTCGAAGTTGGCAGGTGTTTCGAAAGCGTTTTTGCGCATGGCCTCGTAGGCCTTCTCGTAGTCGAAGTTCCTGATACCTTTGATATAGGCATCGGCCAGCACGGCGCTACAATGATCGCCAATCATAGCTGCTGTGTATGAGTTCCAGCAGGGGAAGATGGGTAGCCAACCACCTTGCTCGTACATGGTGACTAGCGACTGCATCATATCTGCTGCCTTGTCGGGGGCTATCAGCGTGTAGAGTGGATGCAGGGCACGATAAGTGTCCCACATCGAGAAATCGCCGTAGAATTTGCGGTGTTGGGTGATAGGTGATGGGTGTTGGATGCTGCCATTGGCAAACTTGGGATATGAGCCATCTACATCGCTCATCTCTCTTGGGAGGAAGCTGCAGCGATAGAGTGCGCCATAGAATTGATTCACTTTGGCGATATCGGTATCCTCAACATCAATGGTGTGCAGGCGCTCAACCCATTGCTGGGCTGTCTGGGCCATCATACTCTCAAAGTCGTGTCCCTCTGCTTCGAAGGCAAAGTTGTCAAAGGCGCCTTTTTTCGATGTGAACGATGAGGCTGCTTTCAGGATGATAGACTGATTGGCCTTACCATCGAAGGTGAACCAGACGCAAAGACTATCTGCACCATAGTTTTTAATGTCATCGTAGGCCTGCAGCAGATAATGCCCATCAAAACCTGCCTGCTCGCCCCAACCCTGATAAATGCGATGCACAGGGTTACGGCCATAGATGGTCTTGTTTTGGTGGTCGATCTGCAGATAACCTATTTTTTCATCACTGTTATGATTCAACACGATGTGTATAGGGCCATCCTGTTCGGGAGTGATGCGGAAAATGGCTGCATGACTGCTGCCAGTCATCTCTATCCTCAGGTGCTCCTTGGGCAGTCTCACGGCATAGTAATGGGGGTGTGAAATCTCCTCGGCATGCGAGAAATAGGTGGCTCGCTCTTCTGGGCGCAAACGCAGTTTACCGCTAATGGCAGCTAACGTAAACGAACCGTAGTCCTGCGTGCAACCGCCTACAATCCAATGGCTATTGCGGATGCCCTGAAACAGAGAGTCGGTATAATAATAAGGTGCAATGCACTTCTGCTCCGTATCACGCGTCTGGGGTGTCCAGAAATTCTGACCGTTGGGCACAAGAACGGCAGGCAGTGTTTGTCCGTGCTCCTCTGAGCCCTTGCCAAAGAGTCCCGCTGTCTTGGTGTTGGCAGGTGCTGTGCCTACCATGGTATTGAGGGCACAGAGTTGGCGCAGGTGCTCAAAATGGTGCAGGCGGTTGGCTACCTGTTGCTTGAGTGCCTGCCAGCTCATAAAGCCAATCGAGTGCTCGTTGTGTAGCAATTGCACAAGCACGTCGCCTTGTGCATTTTTGTAGAAGATCATCTGCAGATTGGCTGCCATAGGCAGGATTTCGTCCATGTAATTATATTGCTCGCCTCTGAGTTTGATGCCCATCAGAGTCAGCAGACGGTAGAGGTTCGAATCGTGCCCGAATCGCAGGTCGGCACCCACACCGCCACGGGCGATGGCAGCATCGGCATCGGCTTCTATTCGCTGCCAGAGCGAAGTGGCGCAACGGGCTGGTATGCCTTCGTTCTCTATCACATCGCCATGAATCATAGTCATGCTCTTGTTGTTCTTTTCGTAAACGGCCTGCATTTCCTCTGTTGTAAACAGGTCGTAGAGCGAAACGGGTAGTTCTACATCCTGCATGTCTGATGCGATGGTGTGCATCTCGGTAAGCAGTTTGGTGGGGTGTTTTACTTTCGACGGATCCTTGAAAAGGGCTTTGATAAATCTGTCAGGTGATATCATCAAGGGCACATTAGTGCGATTCTCCAATGCTTTCTCCTCAGGCGAGGTATAGGCTATCCACGCCATGTCTTCTTCGCGGGTGATGGGTGTTAGGTGTGGGGTGTTGGATAATTGTTTGAGTTCGTCCACAAAGTTCTCCATACTCACCTTGCATCTGTTTACTGTACTGCTGTGGGCAGTCAGGTGTGCTCCTTTGGTAAACAGCTGGGGAAAGTTGTGATACATACGGCGGGCGATACCGCGATGCTGTCGGGCACCGAGGGCTGTCAGCTGTCCGCCATTGCCTTGGGCATTTTTCCACACCTTTGCCAAGCGCTTTTTCACGCTTTTACCAAGTTTTGTAAGATTCTTGTCGTCGTTGAAATGTTGGTTCACCCATTGGTATCTGGCATCGTTAGTAAGCCAGCGCGAGCCATGTCGGCCGTAATGCGAGATATAGAAAGGCTCATAGCCAGCTGGGGCAGCCTTTAGTTCTGGTACTTCATCACCCGACTCAATGGGGTAAGCGTAATACACGCCCCCCATGCGCTCGAATTGTGCAAACACAGGGCTGGTCATCAGACAGACCAGACAAAATAATACAATGGTATTGATTCTTTTCATTCTATATGCCAGTTAATTCCTAATGGATTTTTTTTCATTTCTAGTACAAGGGGGAGTTCACGCTTCAGCGCGATAGTCATCTCTGTCTGGTCGATGTCGGCACGCACTTTGATGGTGTCGGCAGTAGCCGTTGTTTTTCGCCAGGTGATACCGTCGTAAACGAAATAGCCTTCTTGCTGCAGTTGGCGTAAGGCTCTTTGCGAAATAAAGGCAAAAGTACCTTTCGCCTGATAGATAGCACCATCGGCAGATGGCATCTCCCAACAGAAGCCTTTACCGTTTTCTACGACAGAGCGTGGTATCTTATAGAGCGCCTCTTTACAGGTAAGCAATAGGGTATCACCTTGCCATTCGAAGGTGAGTGGCCAGGTGCGGTACTGCTGGTTCAGAATGAAAGCTATTGAGGCTTTTTTGTTCCCACGTGTGGGAATATTTTTTTCTACGCGTGGGAGATTTTTTTCCCACGCGTGGGAATTCTTTTGCTCCTTTATCGTCTTTTGGGCTGATACGTAGAACACCAATTCGCCACCTTGCATCAAGTCGGCATGTTCCAAGCGGGCATCGCTGAGCAACTCGCCATTTAGGGTTACTTTTTCAAAGTGGGTACCTTTACCTTTCATCGTGCCACGCAAGGTCTTGCCGTTCTGGAGCTGGAGCGTCCATTCGGGGATGAGTGGTGCATGCAGCAGGTAGTAGCTCTGACCAGCATTGGGGTAGAGTCCCATCATGTGGAAGGCCAACCACGACGACATGGCGCCGCTATCATCATTGCCAGGCAGTCCGTCGGGCTTGTCGTTATAGTTCTCGTTGATAATCTTTCTAATGCGATCAGAGCTGAGGTCGGGGCGACCAAGCCAGTGATACAGACAGGGCGTGAGGAACGAAGGCTCGTTGCCTACGTTATAACGCTTGCGGTCAAAGAACATATCCAGCCGCTTGCGGAAAGTCTCTGCGCCGCCACAAGCTTCTATCAGTCCTGGTACATCGTGAGGGATACTGAGCGAATATTCGGCAGAAAGCGCTTCGTAGAAGAATGTGCTCCACCAAGGCAGATACCAAGGTGCCACTTTGGTGATGGGGGTATATGGAATGGTGGGATGGAACACTTTCGACTTACCCCAGGGCACAGAATCGAGCCAATAGCCTTGGGCGTCTTTGGGCATGATGTAGCCTTTCACATCGTCCCATTCATAGTCGGCTCGCCACAGGTTCTTCCAGTTCTGCGACTGCTTCAGGTAGCGGTCGTAAACATCCATGCGACCAAGTCCCTTGGCTACCAGCGCAATGCAGTAATCGTTGTAGGCATATTCGATGGTGCGTGTTCCGGCACGGTCGATGCCATAAGGCAGATAGCCGTACTGCAGGTATTCCTTCAGACCGCCTCGGCCGTGTTTCTCATGGTCGGCACCTGGATCCACTTCGGCATCCTTCAGCATCGCCTGGAGGGCAAAGTTATAGTCGATACCTTCAATGCCTTTAGCAAAGGCATCGGCAATCACCACCTCGGCATTCGAACCGCCTTGGGTTCTGCCATTGCAGTCGCCACTACGTGCGTCGGGCATATAACCTTCGCGTTTATAGATGTTCAGCAGCGAGTTGACGATGTCGGCCTCGCGCTGCGGGTCAATCAGGGTGATCAGTGGTGAACTGGAACGATAGGTGTCCCAGATGGCATAATAATCGTCGTAGTAAGGCCTCTCTGTCCACTTGGGATTCTCGCCAGTCTTATCCACAGGCATAATCATGGTGTGATATAGGGCTGTGTAAAACATGCGTTTATCAGTCTCTGAACCTTTTATCTGGATACGGCTCAGTAACTGCTCCCAACTGTTGCGCAGGGTGCTTAACTGGGTGTCGAAGTCACAAGCAGGTATGTTGCGCTTGGCTTGCTGCTCGCTAACGTACGATATACCTATCTTTATGTTAACCAAGGTATCTGCAAACTCAATCGTGTTTTCGCTCTTTTGTACAAACGCTTGATTGCTCACCAAACAAAAATATACCGTATAAGCATCGCCGTTGTTCCAACCACCACGAACCCTGGTATAGCCGCGTACCTCGTGGTTATTCATGACCTCAATTTCGCCACCAATAAACTGCTGCTGTTCGCGCTGGTCTGGAATAGGATTCTTGCCCAGGTAATGGGTGGCATCAATGAGCAAGGTTTTCGAGGAGTGAGGATAGTGAATGCGATAGAAAGCGCAACGCTCTGAGGTGGTTATCTCTGTACGGATACCATCCTCAAAGGTGGTGGTATAATAACCCAGTGCAAACGCCTCGCTGACACGCTTCTGGGGGGTAACGCCCGGCTGTATCAGTATGTTACCATACTTCTGTCCGCCACCAGTGCCACTCACATGGGTTTGCGAAAAGCCGGTTACTACCTCGGGCATCTTGGCCCAGCCGGCATTGGGCTTGATGGTGCAGTCGGGCCCAGGCTTGCACATTCCAAAAGGCATCGACGGACCAGGGAATGTCCTGCCGACACCCTCACTACCAATACGTGGATCGACATATTGCCAAACACCCGCCATGCTCACCATCGAACATAGCAGCAAGCATACGGTTATCGAAATTGTTTTTAGTTTCATGCTGCAAATATACAATTATTTTTCGGGTATATGGCGCAAATGATGCATTTTCTTAACTTTTTTCGAATTTGCTTTTACCACGCATGGTGTGGCGCAAGGCACTGAGAAGCTCCTGTGATTCCTGGACGAGGTTCAGGAATACGGTCATACTCTCGATATTCAGATGCTTGGTTTGGATGTCGTGGATGATGCGCTGGCGATAGTTTGAGAGGGTGGATTGCAGTTTGGCTGCATCCTCGCGGATGAGAGTGGTGGATTCTGCACTGAGGGCCCGATTAAACAGGTGTACAATCTCGTTGCGAACAACCAGAAACTCATTGGCATAGCTGCTGGGGACGGGACTGAAATTATTGCCTACATGCTCTCTGCAAGGTTCGCCCATGCGCTTTAGGCAATACACCATCTGAGCGAGAGAGTTAATAATCAGGAAGTACCATGTGCTTTTTTCAACGCTGAGCACAGGGTCTATGCGGCGCAGGGCAATGATCTGCTTGCGGCGCTGTCGCTTGATATCTTTGCGTTGGCTCTCTGTGAGCACGGTTGTACGCCTCAGCGTGCGGTAATCCTCGTAAAAGAACGCGTTGGTCAGTGCCACATAATTCTCGGACACCTGACGGAGATGTTGCGACGTGGTATAATCCACATGTTTGCGGAGCAGTGCCCAACATTCTGTCTTGTCGCCAGCGTGCAGTATCTGCGTAAATAGTTTGTCGGCTTCGTTGGCTATATTGCTTTTGCCGTAACGCAGATGACTGCGCACAAGCAGGAAGATGGCTAGCATGATGGCTGCGGCCATAGCTACAAACGACCCGTAGTATAGAACGGTGCAGACCAGGAAACACAAGATGAATGCCACGCCGGCTGTGATGAACCACCCGCCGATAACCGACAGCATGCCTGTAATGCGGAACACAGCACTTTCGCGGCTCCATGCCCGATCGGCAAGCGATGCGCCCATGGCCACCATAAAGGTAACGTAGGTGGTTGACAGTGGTAGTTTGAGTGAGGTACCCAGTGCCACCAGTGCCCCTGCGAGTACCAGATTGACTGCTGCGCGTATCTCGTCGAAAGCTGCTCCCTGCTTTAGAACGGCTGCATCGGCATTGAAGCGCGAGTCGATCCATCGTGCCATGCTTCTTGGTATCATCGCAGCTATACTATGGGCTATGCTTCTCGACGTGCGTACCAATGTTCGTGCCACGCCACTCGAACCAAACATCTCATCGCCCTCGTCTTGGCGTGAGAGGTCAACCGATGTCTTTACCACGTTCTGGGCCTTTTTTGAGAATATCAATGCTAGTACCATCACCACACCTGCTGCGATGAGATAGGGTGCGGGGGTATGCGCACTGTCCATCAGCGAGCGCATCATAAAGTTGTGCGCATCACCATGCCCGTTGGCCGTGTAGTCCTGATAAGCCTCAAGTCCAGTAAGTGGCACGCCCACAAAGTTCACAAGGTCGTTGCCTGCAAAGGCCATTGCCAGGGCAAAGGTCCCCAGTAGTACAACGAATTTCAGCACAGGCAGTTTCATGGCACTCAGCAGAGTCATCAGTATCGAGAATACCACGATGCCTCCACCGATAATCCACCACGTGTTCTGATTAACCATCTCCTTCAACTCTGGTGTCATTAAGCAGCTACTCTTCAGGCCGTTGATAAGCAGGAACCAGACGATGGCCGTTACCGACAGTCCGCCGAAGATACCAATCTTTAACGATGATGCAAACAGATTTCCCATCTTGCCCGTCTGGTCTGTCGTTCTCCCGTTCACACGGTAGGTGAAGGTGAAAACAAGGCGTGCTACCCATTGTACCAGTGTGCCGAGCGCAAATGCAATGGCTACGCTGAGGAATATGCCGAGGATGACCGATATGGCCTTCTCGGTATTCAGCAGGTCGCCTAATGAGAGTAATGTGCCGTCAGCAGCCGTTGCCCCGTGGAGTATCTGCAACAGGGCAATGGCAAAGGTTCCCCCCAATAGTTCAAACACCATCGATACGGTGGTGGAAGTAGGCATGCCGAGCGTGTTGAAAACGTCGAGCAGTACCACATCGGTCACCATCACAGCCAGAAAGACGCACATCACGGCGTAGAACGAGAAATACTGTGGCGTCATGATGCCATGTCGTGCTACGTCCATCATGCCGTTGCTGAGTGCTGCTCCGGCAAATACGCCTATGGCGGCAATGATGACAATGGTTCTATATCGTGCCACCCGTGCACCAATGGCAGAGTTCAGAAAGTTTACGGCGTCGTTGCTCACGCCAACCACAAGGTCGAATACCGCGAGCACAATCAGAAAAATGACTATTCCAAGAAATAACGTATTCATCTATTCTTTTTTTTTTGATTTAGGCAAGGGCCATAAAGACCACTGCGATGAGCAACACAAGGAGGATAAACCTCACCCAATTGAAGATTCTCTGAATTTTTTCAGCTTTTTCTTTATTCATAATTCTTATTTCGTCAACCGTTAGTGGTTGACATTGCAAAGATAAATGGCGCATGTTACAAAACCGTTTCAATCGTGTGATAGAATGGTTACAGCGACGTTTGTAACAAGATTGTAACATCGGCGTAACTGGGCCGTAACAAGATTGTAATACCTTTGCACCCAGAAATAACATATCATGATGGAACTGATTATTAATATTTTCTCGCTTATAGGTTCGCTGGCATTGTTCCTCTATGGAATGAAAACGATGTCGGAGGGCCTTGAAAAGTTTGCGGGCGATCGCCTGCGCAGTATTCTGGCGGCTATGACCAAGAACCGCGTGATGGGTGTGCTGACGGGTGTGCTCATCACAGCACTCATCCAGTCGTCGAGTGCCACAACGGTGATGGTGGTGAGTTTTGTGAATGCAGGACTGATGACTCTTGGTCAGAGTATCGGTGTGATTATGGGCGCCAATATCGGTACAACGGTAACGGCGTGGATTATTTCTGCCGTAGGATTCAAAGTAAATATTGCCGCTTTTGCCATCCCCTTGCTCGCTATTGGCATGCCACTTATTTTCAGTGGCAAGGGCAACCGCAAGAGCATCGGCGAGTTTATTTTTGGTTTCTCGTTCCTTTTCATGGGTCTTTCGTTCCTGCAAGAGGCTGCCACAGCGATGAACATCGGCGATATGGTGGCTGGCATGCTGGCTCATGTGCCGCAGGATTCTTTCTTCACTATCATCCTCTTTGTCATTGTGGGTGCACTGGTGACGATGATTGTACAAGCCTCAGCTGCCACGATGGCTATCACGCTGATGCTTTTTGGCATGCATATCCCTGGATTCGGGTTTGAACAGGCTGCTGCACTGGCTATGGGACAGAATATCGGTACCACCATCACGGCATTTATGGCTTCGCTGACTGCCAACACACAAGCACGCCGCGCTGCATTGGCTCACATGTTCTTCAATGTTTTTGGCGTAGTGGTGTTTCTCATCGTGTTCTATCCCGCCTGCGATGCTGTCAGTTGGGTGGTAGAAAACCTTATGGGTGGTGGCAACGATCTTTTCAAACTGTCGGCTTTCCATACTGCCTTCAATATCATCAATACGCTGTTGCTCATTGGTTTTGTAAAGCAGATAGAGATGCTGGTGTGTCGCGTACTGCCGATGAAGGAACAGGACGAGGATTATCGTCTGAAGTTCATTTCTGGTGGTCTGCTCTCTACAGCAGAACTCAGCATTATGGAGGCTCAGAAGGAAATTCAGAATTTTGCCGAACGCTGTCACAGAATGTTTGGTTTTGTTACAGATCTGATGCAGACGGAGGATGAAGTGGTATTCAATAAAACTTTTTCTCGCATTGAGAAATACGAGAATATCACCGATTCGATGGAGATGGAGATTGCGGCCTACCTGAACAAGGTGAGTGAGGGTAGATTGTCGGATGCCTCGAAAGCGCAGATACAAAAGATGTTGCGCCAGATATCCGAACTGGAGAGCATCGGCGACTCGGTGTATAACCTCGGTCGCACTCTGAATCGCTATCGCCAGAATTGTCACGATACTTTTACCGACACCCAACTGCAACATATGCATACAATGTTGGGGCTTGTAGATGGGGCTCTCGTTGAAATGCAGAAGCGTATTGCTGCACCTGTTTCTCGTCCGACCACTTCGTACAATATCGAAAACGAGATTAATAACTACCGTACGCAGCTGAAAAATCAGAATCTGCACGATGTTAACTCTGGCCTCTATGGTTATCAGCTCGGCGTTTTCTACGTAGATTTCATCTCGGAATGTGAGAAACTTGGCGACTATGTTATAAACGTTGTTCAGGCAGGAAAGAGCTTGAATACTGATTCTTTGCTATCTGCCACCTGATAATCCATGAAAGAATATGCGTTAAAAATTCACAAATAAGACTGAAAGTCAGTTATATTTAGTATCTTTGCCATCAAATTTACCAGAATTCAGTCATCTAAGAATGCTAAAACGACGAATATTACTTTTACTAACATGGATTGTAACTGTGGTTATTTTGGTGCCGCTTACAGGTTGTGAGAACGGTGGCAGAAAGGCGGCTTATGACGAGGCTGTTAAGACAATTATGGATGCCTCTAAGCAAAGAGATTTTAGCCGCATGCAGTTATTGGCCGACAGTTTGGGAAAGGCTGAGGTGCTGAGCGAGGCAGAGAGCTATTTTTGGCAGGGCTTAGCTTACTATCGCATGATGCAGGTACACACTGCCGAATTTTTCTGGAAAGAGGCAATGGTATCTATTGAAGACTCTGATGATCCAGCCGATCTGGATACGTATGCCCGTGCGGCTAGTTATCTGGCTGGACTGCATATCCGCTATTACAACTTTCAAAGTGCCAGTAAGGTGGTGAGAACAGCTTTGGAGCATTTGAACTACCACCATTATATTTCCACGAGCGACTATACCAATCTGCTTGTCTTCGCCGGTTGTTGCAAGGGGCATTATAACATTGATGACGAGGAGGTGTCCCAGCTCTTTGAACAAGCATATAAGCGACATCTGGATCATATTGCCAAGGCCCATGCGCGTGAGAATTATCACGATGCCGTGGTGGGTGTTATCAATATTGCCTATGGTTGGCTCAGTGAGAAGAAGTACAAGAAGGGGCTGTTCTGGAACCGGCGTTTAAAAAAACTGGTTAGTGATTACAAGCAGTTATTCCCGAATGATTCGGCGTATATCGATAAGCAGCAGGCCCGCTGCCATATCTTTGAGGCCATCGGCTATGAAGGCATCGGCAAGATTCACGAAGCAGAAGATGCCTTTGAGGCTTTCCAGCAATCTAACTTTGCAAACACCGACGAGGGCCATCTGGATGCCAGTAACTATTTGGCAATGGCGGGAAAATGGCAAGCTGCAGCCAAATTGCTGAGTAATCTTGATAACATTTTTGTGCATATGCAGTCGGGCTATTCGCTGGATGATATCCAGAAGTTCCTGCTGAAGAAATATAAGGTTAATCTGATGACGGGACAGACCGATTCGGCTAGTGTTGTAGCCAATCAGATTTGTCAGCGATTGGATTCTGCTATCATCAAGTCGCAATGGATAGACTCTGACGAGCAGGAGACGATACGTCAGAAAGAGGAACAGATACTGCAGCAGCAGGAGCACTTGTCGAAAGTGCGTATCTTGTCGCTTGTGGCTGCGATGATTGTTATCACATCTTTCTTCTCGGTCTATACCTATTTCCGTCACAGAGCTGAGCGGCGTTTGGCAGTTGCCAATGCCCAGTTGGAACAGAAGAATGTGCAACTGGCCATAGCCAATGCACATGCAGAGGAGTCGGCCAGGATGAAAGCCAGCTTTATTCAGCAGATGTCGCATGAGATACGCACGCCGCTGAATATTCTGTCGGGCTTTACGCAGGTTATCACCACACCAGGTATCGAACTGGATGATGAAACTCGTCAGGATATCAATAGCAAAATCACCGAAAATACCGATCGCATTACCACACTGGTGAATAAGATGCTTGAACTCTCTGAGGTAAGCAGCAAAACCATCATTGAGCGTGCAGACAACGTACCTGTCATGCAGATTGCTGCCCAGGCCATCGATGAATCGGGTATCAGCAGCGCAGAGCATCTGACGTTCTACCTTGAGTCGTCGCCTGAAGCCGAAAAACTGTATCTGCAAACAAACCAGCAGGCTGTCACCCGTGCGCTGATATTGTTGCTCGATAATGCCAAGAAGTTTACGCACGATGCCGAAGCCCGGCTCCGTAACGATACGAACGAAGCCCCTGAAAAGAAGGAAAAAGTGGTGCTAAGGGTGACTGCGGATACTGAAAAGGCGGTGTTTACCATCGAAGATACTGGTATTGTGATACCGCCTGAAGAGGCAGAACATATCTTCGAAGAGTTTGTGCAGCTCGACGAGTATTACGATGGAACAGGCATTGGCTTAACGATAGCCCGTTCGCTGGTTCGCCGACTTGGAGGCGATGTGTTCCTGGATACGAGCTACACGGATGGTGCCCGTTTTGTGATGGAGATTTTAACATCTCCCCAAGTAACGGATAGTGCCAGTTAAAAGCGTGCGAGAGTGAACTTGATGGTTAGTCCGCCGCCTGGTGTTGAGAGTGCTGTTGTTGTTCCGCCGTGAACAGCAACAGCATTTTTAACGATGGCGAGGCCGAGGCCTGTGCCGCCGAGTTTCCTACTGCGCCCTTTGTCGATACGGTAGAAACGCTCAAAAAGGTGTTCCAGATGTTTTGGTTCTACGCCTGGGCCATCGTCGCTCACTTGGAACTCATAGAAATGGCGCCCTTCGTGCTCCACCTCGTTGCAGATGATTGCGATGCGCGAGGCTCCTGTGGCGTAGGCGATAGCGTTGTCAATCAGATTGCGGAAGATACTGTAGAGGAGGCTTGCGTCGCCCTGCACTTCCACATGCTTGGGCATCTGTATGGATGGCGTGATGTGCTTTTCGTTCAGTTGCAGCGATGTGTCATCGAGCACATTCTGTACGATAGCACCGACGTTAACCTGCAGATACGCTTGTCGGGTGTCTGTACGACTGTCGTCCATCTCGTCGAGCTTGGTGAGTGCACTCATGTCAAGCAGTAGTTTGGTCATGCGTTCACTCTGGGCATAGCAGCGCTCCAGAAAGTGTTTTTTCTTGTCTTCGGGCATGTCGGGATGATCCAGAATGCTCTCCAGATAACCGTGAATGCTGGCGGCAGGCGTCTTCAGTTCGTGGGCGGCATTCTGTGTCAGTTGGCGCTTGATGCGTATCTTGTCCTCCTCAGAATGACGGAGCTTCCAATAAAGCATGATAATGGTATGGCTGATGTCGCCTAATTCGTCATCGGGCAGGCGCCGCTCCAGTTCGTGGTCAAGCTGTTTGCCCTCTTCGGCTTTCATGGCAAACTCTCGCAGATAGCCGATATGGCGACTGATGCGATGGGTGATGTAATAGAGGGCTACACCCAGCAGCAGCGTCAGCACAATGGCATAATACATATAGGTGCTGTCGGCCTGTAACGAGCGTGTCAGTTCGGCAGAGTAGGGCACAGCGGTACGCACGATGACATTGCCGAAGCGGGTAGCAGAGTAAAAGTAGGTTTCGTGGGTGGATTGCGACAGGCGCTTGATGTCGTAGCCGTTGCCATGATGCAATGCCTGCTGTATCTCTGTTCGCTGGAGATGGTTGCCCAGCGAATCTACCTGGGTTTCGTAGCTATCCAGGATTACCAGTCCGTCCTTGTCTATGATTGACACACGAAGCCCTTCCATGCTATGCCGTTCTACATAGTCGCGAAACAAACGATTATTAGTTAGACTGTCTTCGCCAATTGTCTGTACCATTTCGTAGTTGTACATCTGCAGTCGCGAGTGCAGAATGTCAATCTTGTATTCTTTTTCGCGTTGATATTGATACACGCTGAAGCAGATGGCAAAGAGCAGGAACACACCACCGATACTGAACAGCAGATTGCGCTGGAACGACTTACTTTTCAAAACAATAGCCATAGCCTACACGTGTTTTAATCTGTTTGCCATAACGGCCAATTTTCTTGCGCAGTCGGGTGATGTTCACATCCACCGTTCGATCGAGCACCAGCACATCCTGAGGCCAACAGTATTTCAAGAGCTCTTCTCGCGAAAACACGGTGTTAGGGTGCTGCAACAGGAGCGACAGCAGTTCGTATTCCAGTTTGGTAAGTGACAGGTTCTGCCCATCTAGTGTAGCAGTCTTGGCATTATGGTCGAGCGTGATACCTTCGTAGCTTATCTTGTTGCTCGAAGTGCTTGCGGCCTGTTGCTCAGGTTGATGATAGGCTTGCGATGAGCGTCTGAGTACTGCCCGTACCCTTGCCTTGACCTCCTTCATGCTCAGCGGCTTGGCTATATAGTCGTCAGCTCCGATATTCAATCCTTTTACCAGATTGTCCTCTCCCTCTAATGCCGTAATAAAGATAATGGGGATATGCGCTGTAGCAGGATTGTCTTTGATCTTCCGAGCCATCTGGAACCCTGACATTTCACCCATCATAACATCTAGGAGAATCAGAGCATATTCTTGTAGAGGAAGATTAAGAGCTTCCTCGGCCGAATTGGCGGTCATCACCTCAAACCCTTCTGTCTCGAGATTGTATTGAAGTATCTCGCAGATATCCAATTCATCGTCAACCACAAGTATTTTCATAAGTCTGTCTTTATAAGATGTAACAATCTGTAGCTTTTTTCGTTGCAAAGATAATGTTTTTTTTCGAGAAAAAAAAATAAAATAGCTTCTTTGTCACAAGGTTTTTTACTAACTTTGCAGCCAAAATAAAATAAGCAGATGAAAGACAGTATCATCATTTTGAGCGGTGGAATGGATTCTACCACGTTGCTCTACGACTATCAGGAGCGTATTGCGTTGGCCATATCATTTGATTATGGCAGTAATCATAATGCCAAGGAGATTCCTTTTGCCAAATATCATTGCGAGCAGTTGGGTATCAAGCATTTGGTGATTCCCTTAGAGTTTATGGGCCAATATTTCCGTAGTTCATTGCTTTCGGGCGATGAGGCTATCCCTGAGGGGCATTATGCCAGCGAGAATATGAAATCTACAGTAGTGCCTTTCCGCAACGGCATTATGCTGGCCATTGCCACTGGCATGGCCGAGAGTA
The DNA here is from genome assembly GCA_015060625.1 of Xylanibacter ruminicola. Taxonomy (GTDB): domain Bacteria; phylum Bacteroidota; class Bacteroidia; order Bacteroidales; family Bacteroidaceae; genus Prevotella; species Prevotella ruminicola_D. The sequence continues at coordinate 151,934 of SUYC01000002.1, forward strand.
ACGATCTGCAGTATGTGATGATGGCCAATCATGGTGGCGACCATACCATCTATCCCGACTGTCGTCCAGAGTTTGTTGACGCTTTCGATCAGGCTGCTCATGCCGGCACTTTCAATGGCGTGCGCTTGCTCTCACCTTATTGTAATATGACTAAAGGCGAGATTGCTGCCCGTGGCAAGGAATTGGGTATCGACTACAGCAAAACCTGGTCGTGCTATCGTGGTGGCGACAAGCATTGCGGCAAGTGCGGCACCTGTGTAGAGCGCAAGGAGGCCTTGGCCGATGCTGGTATCGACGATCCTACAGAATACGAAGATTAATATGGCAAATTACAATATTTATACCCTTGCCAATGGCTTGCGTATTATCCATAAGCCTTCTGTGGCCGAAGTGGTTTACTGTGGCTACCAGATAGCTGCCGGCACGCGTGATGAGTTGCCTGGCGAGGAGGGTATGGCTCATTTTTGCGAACATATGACGTTTAAGGGCACTGAGCATCGCAACGCCCTGCAGATTATCAACGGCTTGGAGCAGTTGGGAGGCGACCTGAATGCCTTTACCAATAAAGAGGATACCACTTTTTATGCGGCCGTCCAGAAGGAGCATATCGCTAAAGCCATCTCGCTGCTTACCGATATGGTGTTTCATAGCACTTATCCTCAGCACGAAATCGACAAAGAGGTGGAGGTTATCTGTGATGAGATTGAGAGTTATAACGACTCGCCTGCCGAGCTGATCTACGATGAGTTCGAGAATATGCTGTTCGAGGGTCATCCCCTGGGGCATAATATCTTAGGTAATTCCGAGCAGCTGCGAACCTATAAAACTGCCGATGCCTTGCGATTTGTAAAGCGCAACTACCGAACAGACAATGCCATCTTCTTTATCTATGGCAATGTGGATTTTAAGCGAGTGGTAAGGCTGGTGTCAGCGGCTAGCAAGGATGGGGGGAATAGTGATTCTAGTATGGCTAGTAGTTCTAGGGGGGCTGGCTGTGGCAGCACGCCTGGCCGAATCGGCCAGGGGACTAGGGAACTCGTGAAAGATATCGGCTCGCATCAGGCACATGTGATGCTGGGCACGCGCAGCTACGACATCCATCATCCTTTGCGCATCCCCTTGTATCTGCTCAACAATATTCTTGGTGGCCCCAGCATGAATGCCCGTTTAAACCTTGCCCTGCGCGAGCGTAACGGCTTGGTTTATACGGTCGAAAGCACGATGGTAAGCTACAGCGATACTGGTATTTGGAGTATTTATTTTGGTTGCGACCCGCACGATGTCAGAAAATGCCTCCGCCTGGTACGACGCGAACTGGATAAGGTGATGCAGAAGTCTTTGAGCGACAATGCCTTACAGAAAGCCAAACAGCAGTTGAAGGGGCAGATAGCCATTGCCTGCGACAATCGCGAACAGTTTGCACTCGACTTTGGTAAGAGTTTCTTGCATTACGGTTGGGAGAAAAATGTTGAAAGGCTGTTTGATAGTATTGATAAGGTGACAGTAGCCGACATTCAGCAGGTGGCCAACGATTTGTTTGCTGCCGATAAACTCTCGACGTTGATATTTAAATAGCTCGCAAGTACTGGCGCATGGCCTTGCGGGCAGCACCTAAGCGATACTCTACGCTCTTGTAGTTCTCGCCTAAGAAACACGAAATCTCGCTCACCTTCATACCATCGTAGATGTGAAGGCGATACACCTCACGACAGTTCTCTGGCAGTCGTGCCAGTCCGCGTTCCAGTTGTTCGGTGATGTCTCTGACAGAATAAACCGAATCGGCAGAGAGCTCTTCGCTACACACCTGGCGGATGTAGTGCTCGTAGTCGTTGGCATTGATGCGACGGCGATAAAAATCGCAAATCATGTGGCGTGCTGTGGTATATATCAAGGCTGGTAAGGTGGTGTCGGTAATCAGTTTGGTGGAAGTGAGCAGACGCAGAAAAACGTTCTGTACCACGTCTTCTGCCTCTGCTCTGCCACCTAGACGAGTGCTGACGTATGCCAGCAACTCGTCACGATGAGTAATGTAATAATTGGTTATAAGTTGGTCGTTATTCATTGATTACCTTTTGAATCGTTCCATCTTCGTTATAGAATAAGCGCTGCACTTTGAGCGAACGCAGATGGGTAATATCATTTGAAGGTACACAGTCGTGATAGAACAAGAACCACTCGCCCTTATACTCTACGATAGAGTGATGGGTGGTCCAACCTACAACGGGGTCGAGAATCACGCCCTGATAGGTGAAAGGTCCGTAAGGATTGTCGCCGATGCCATAGCAAAGCATGTGGCTGTCGCCGGTAGAGTAGCTGAAATAGTACTTACCATTGTACTTGTGCATCCATGAGGCTTCGAAGAAGCGGTGAGGATCGCCTGCCTTCAGTGGCTGTCCGTCCTTATCCACCACTACGACGCTGCGTGGAGCCTCAGAGAACTGCAGCACATCGTCGCTCATCTTAGCCACGAAACTCGACAGGGCAGGCACATCGGCAGGCGCAAAGAGCTGAGTCTTCTTATCGCCGGCAGGGCCCAGGTCAACACCCTCCTTTACCAGTTTCTCGGGTGCCTGATACCACTGTAGCTGTCCACCCCACAATCCGCCAAAGTAGCAGTAAATCTGTCCGTCGTCGTCTTTAAACACGCTGGGGTCGATAGAGAACGAACCGCGGATAGGCTCATCCTGTGGTACGAATGGACCTTCGGGCTTATCGGCAACAGCTACACCAAGGTGGAAAACACCATTGTAGTCCTTAGCCGAGAAAATCAGGTAGTACTTACCATCCTTTTCAACACAGTCGTTATCCCACATCTGCTTTTCAGCCCACTTTACGTCGGCAACATCCAGAATCTTACCATAGTCGGTTACCTCGCCATTCTCTACATCTTCCATAGAGATAACGTGATAATCTTTCATCTGGAAGTGACCGCCATCGTCGTCGAAGGCAGCACCAGCCTCCCAGTCGTGCGAGGGATATACATAAAGTTTACCATTAAACACATTAGCAGAAGGGTCTGCATAATAATCTTTCGGATAAAGATAGCGTGGTTTCATATTCAATATTGTTTTTTAGTTATTAAACATTATTCTGGTTGGCAATCCTGCGGCGTGCCGCCAGTTCTGCCTGCATATTCTCGTTATACTCTTTCGAAATGGGGTAGTAGTGGAGTGCCACTACACCTACCATGAACAGCAGGGCCGGCACAATGCTTGATACGATGCGGATACCCATGGTGGCGCTCTCGTTCTGAATGGTAGTCTCGCCCCCCGAGACATAGCCGAACATCGAGATGATGATGCCTGCGATGGCGCCTCCGAAACCAAGTCCCAGCTTCAGGGCCAGTACGATGCCTGAGAAGCAGAAGCCAGTGGCACGGCGATGGCTCTCGTACTCGATATGGTCGGCCACGTCGCCAATCATCGCCCACAGCAATGGGATGGTAGGCGCATAGGCTAATGAGCGCAGGAAGTTGATGAGGAACAACAACCCTACATCGGTAGGCTCTGGGATATAAAACAGAGCTGTTAAGAATGCCGTCATGGTCAGGCATACCTTAAACGTTTTCTTTTTGCCGAACTTGTTGGCTAGATAGCGCGACAGGCAGATTACACCCACAAACTGTACCACAGCGCCCATCATGTTGAAGGCCGAGAAGCCGACGGAGTAGGCGTTGTTGAAGTCGAGACTGATGAAATGCGACATAAAATCGTAAAGCGACTTTTGATCGACATTGTATTGGAAATAGAAGTTCATAGCCGATCCCCACATGGCTAATGTCACGAATAGCGCAAATGTGAGTAATGCCATTGCATTCCATGAGATGTTCGAGCAGGTGTTCTTAATGTCCTCTTTCACGCTGATAAGCTGGCGTGGTGGCGGCTGTATGCGCTCTTTCGACACGGCAAACGTGATGATAAAGAACACGAAGGCGATGCAGGCAAAGATGGCGATGGTGCAACTCCATCCATGCTGCAGGGTATGCCCTTCGGCAAAATGATCTACCAAAGGTAATGTCAGTCCTTGAACGACGAACTGCGCGATGGTTACAACCACAAATCGGATGGTTGTAATGCTGGTGCGTTCGCGTATGTCGCTGGTCATCACACCTCCTAAAGAACAATAAGGTATATTATTAAAGGAGTAGGCCGTCATCAGCAACACATAACTGATGGTGGCGTAGATGGCTACCGAACTTTTCTGATGGATGCCTGGATTGTAGAATGCCAGTATGTAGAATACACAGAACGGGATGGCTGTCCAAAGCATCCAGGGACGGAATTTGCCCCAACGGGTTTTGGTGTGATCGGTGAGCAGTCCGATGGCAGGATCGACAATGATGGCCGAGATGCTAGCAACCATGAGTACCGATCCGGCAACAGCGCCGTCGAGTCCAAACACGTCGGTATAGAACTTCAACTGGAATATCATCATCATTTGGAACACCAAGTTAGCGGCGGCATCTCCCAAAGAATAGCCGACCTTCTCACCTAAAGTTACTTGTTGTGATGACAATTTATGCATACCTTTTAAAATTAAACTGCTGCAAAGGTAGTGAAAAAATGGCGAGATTATATTCTAAATTGTTACAGAAGCTTTTCAAAATGTGTCATTGCTCAACAAAATGACGAATTTTGGAGGTTTCATCGAAGATTTTTTTTAATTTTGTGACCTCAAAGCAACAATTATGAAGAAAATTATATTTTTTTGTGCAACACTATTTTGCCTATCTGTTGCCGATGCAAAAATTACGATGCCTAAATTGTTTCAATCAGGTATGGTGATGCAACGTGGCAAACTGATTCCTGTTTGGGGTAACGCCGAAGCAGGCGAAACCGTAACCATACGTTTCAATAAGAAATCGTATCAAACCACAGCCGATGCCGATGGTCGTTGGCGTGTAGATCTGCCAAAGATGAAAGCAGGCGGCCCTTACACGTTGGAAGTGAAAGGTGTGAATGGCGAGGTGCGTGAAATCTCGGATGTTTTAATAGGTGATGTATGGCTGCTTTCTGGTCAGTCGAATATCGATGTCACCATCGAGCGTGTTTATCCGCAGTACACTCAGGAGATTGATACTTACGAGAACAATGAGATTCGCCTGTTCCGTGTGCAGAACGAAACCAGCACCCACGGTGTGAAGGAGGATATCCGCGCCACCAACATCAACTGGAAACCTGTGAACAAGCAGAATGCCTGGTTGTTTTCGGCTGCGGGCTACTTCTTGGGCAAGCGAATGTTTCAGCAGAACAAGGTGCCCCAGGGTATCATTGTGAACAGCTGGGGCGGCACGCCCATCGAGGCCTGGATTAGCGAAGATTCACTAAAGACCGATTATCCCATGCTGATTAAAAAGCTGCAGATGTATCAGAATGATAATTATGTACGCGCGCAAATGCAAGCCAATGGCGCTGCCAACCAGCAGTGGGAAAAGATGCTTGACGAAACCGACCCTGGTTATGCCGATATGGCTGTGGATGACAGCGATTGGCAGCAGATCGACCAGAACAACTGGGGCTGGCGCGGTACAGGTAGCGTCTGGCTCCGACAGCATATCACGATTGACAAGCAGCACGCAGGCAAACCTGCCCGCCTGTTGCTGGGCACTTTGTTCGACCGTGATGTAACCTATCTGAATGGAAAGCAGATTGGACAGACGGGTTATCAGTATCCCCCACGCCGCTATGATATCCCCGAGGGCATGTTGCGCGAGGGCGACAACGTGATAGCCATCCGATTCATCAATAAGTTCGGTGCTGTGCATTTCATCCCCGAAAAACCTTATATGCTGTGTTTTGGCGACGACCGTTTGTCGCAGAACCCCATGCCGAAGGATGTGCAGCCACTCAGCGGGTTGTGGAAAATGAAGGTAGGTGCCGAGATGCCCCAGTGCCCCAGCAGCGATGTGTCGTTGCAGAACCTGCCCACCACGCTGTATAATGCTGTGCTGTATCCGCTGGCACCTTACGCCATCAATGGTATCGTATGGTATCAGGGCGAATCGAATACAGGTAATCCTGAACCCTATGCCGACTATCTGAGAAAACTGATGGGCTGTTGGCGTGCGCGCTGGAACGACCAGCAGATGCCGTTTGTGATTGTGCAGCTGGCTAACTACGACGGTCGCCAGCAGACAGGATTCCCACGTCCGCTTATCCCACAGATAGCACCTGTAAACAGCGGTTGGGCCCAGTTGCGCGAGGCTCAGCGTGTGGTTGCAAAGGCCGATGCCAAAGCCGAACTGGCTGTGATCAACGATCTGGGCGAGCGTGTTGATATCCATCCGCTTCGTAAAAAGGAGGTGGCCGAGCGTATCGGATTGTGTTTTGATAAGCTCTTATATAATAATAAGGTGAAACTGTCGCCCGAGGTGGTATCTGCCGAGGCTAACGGCAACCAGATTATACTCACCCTTGACCAACCTGTGCAGGCAGGCAAGATTGAAACCTTCGAGGTAGCAGGCACAGATGGCAAGTTTAGCAATGCATCTTCCACTGCCGATGGAAACAAAATCACCATTCTTTCACCTCTCCCCTCAAACCTCTCACCTCTAAAAGTGCGCTATGCCTGGAAGGACAATCCTGAGACAGCCAATGTGCGCTCGCTGAGCGGATGGCCTATGAGTTCATTCGAATTATCAATTAATAACTAATAAATAATATGAGTACAACTAACGAAACCAAAGGCTTCTACAAGCTATCATGGCTCCAGCGCATCGGCTATGGATCGGGTGACCTGGCGCAGAATCTTATTTTCCAGACGGTAGCATGCTACTTGATGCTTTACCTGACGACTGTATTGAAGATTAATCCGGCATTTGTGAGCGGACTGATTCTCTCTGTGCGACTGATCGACTGTTTCTGGAGTCCGGTTGTGGGCCGTTATATCGATAACCGCAACCCTCAGCTGGGTAAGTATCGTGCCTATCTGCTTTATGGTGGTATTCCTTTGACGGTTGCTGCCTGTCTGCTCATGCTGCCTCAGGCTGCCACTTGGTCGCCCAGTTTGAAACTGATTTATGCCACCGTCAGCTATACGGTACTCAGCATGATCTACTCGGTAGTGAATATCCCTTATGGCTCTATCATGGCCAGTATGACTCGCGACAACGACGAGGTGCTGAAACTGACATCTACCCGTATGGTATGTGCCAATATCGGACAGATTGTGGTTCAGGCTGGTTTCCCCATTGGTCTGGCTATGGTGGCTCACACTATAATCGACTGGAATCAGGCGCTGTTCATGGCCATCGGCACCATTCCTGCCTTCATTATCCTGCCTTCGCTGCCCATGCTGAAGAGATGGTTGGGCAAGAAAGGCCTGTATTACCTGCTGCTCTCTATCGGTTTTGTTGGTTTCGCCATCCTGTTTACCATTGGTAAGTTCTTCGATGTGGCTGCTCTGAACACCTTGGTACAGACAGCGAAGGTGATGACAGGTGTGGGCTTGCTGGTAGGCTCGCTCATGTGGGCATTGGTGCCTGAGGTCATCACCGAGGCCGAGTATCGTACAGGCAACCGTCCTGCTGCTACTGTTAATGCGCTGGCAGGTGTAGCTTTCAAGGCAGGTTTCTCAATCGCAGGTTGGATTACCCCACTGGTCATGGGTATGATTGGTTTCGACCTGGCCAGCGAGGAGTCGGCACTGCCTACTGATCCTTTCGCTTGGTTCTCGGTTACCTGTATATTTGCTATTGTGGGCTTTGTGCTGCTGCTTTACTGCTTCACAGGCTGTAAGGAGCGTATTGCCACTACTCCAGAAAAACCAGTTACTTATGGCGAGATGTTTGCAGAGTTCAAGGCCAACAAGTGCCTGCAGCTGGTGCTCAGCATCTTCGTAACGGTGTTCCTGGCTTCGTTCATCAGCGCCCCTGTTAACGCTTATTATACCCACCTGGCCGAGTATTCGGCAACTGCCCAGAATGCCATTCTGGTGTTCACCTGCATTATTCCTGCCGTTCTGCTGATTATCGTAGGTGCCCTGATCTACAAGTATCCTCTTACCGATGAGCGCTTGGACGAGATTAACAGGGAAATTGAGGCTCGTGGATAAAAGAGCGATATTTATTAATTTTTGATGTAATATTTTGCAAGTTTCAAACTTTTTCCGTATCTTTGCCCAAAATAATGATTATTGGGCATAAGAATGAGCCACAGAACTATTAAACTACTGGCTTGTTTCTCGCTAGTGGTGATGCTGGTGGTAGCATGCGGCGAACGGAAAGAAACAGGACTTGAAAAGAATACAGCCGACGGATTAGTCCTTGATGCGTATAAGCATAAGGACTATCCGTTGTTGTTGTCTTTAGCCGATAGTCTTGAGAAGATTGGCGCCATTTCCGAAGTCCAGTCGTACTATTGGCGTGGCTATGCCAGCGACCGAATGGGTAAGAAGCGTGCCGCCGAGTATTACTGGAAGAAAGCCGAGGCTGGAGCGAAAGGCTTTAAGAGTGCCGAAGAGGTTGACTATTATGCCAAGTCGGCCAGTCGCTTGGCTAACCTACTGAACCTGAAGGGTGACTATGATGGTTCGCTGAAGGAGGCCATTAGCGCAGCCGAAAAACTCGAAGAGTTGGGGTGCGACACCACCACCGATTATGTTAACCTGCTGGTGTTTATTGGTTGCGGTCAGGCTCGTTTCCCACGCATGGAGGATGCCACGCGTAAATCGTTCGAGCGTGCCTATGCCAAGCATCTTGAGCGCATCAACGCATCACCTACCGAAACGACCTACAAAGGTGCTATTGCTGGCATTGTCAATATGGCTTACTCGTGTAATGCCACCCATCAGTATCGCGAGGCCCTGTATTGGTGCGACCACTATGAAGAACTGTTAGCCCAATATGCCCGCCGCTATCCTTCAGATGTGGATTATATCGACAAGCAGCAAGCCCGTCAGAACATCTATCGTGCCACAGCGCTTGCCTCGTTAGGGCAGACGCAGGACTCGTATCTGGCTTATCTCAGTTTCAGAAACACCAATTTCAGTAAAACCCCCGAGGGTATTTACGATGCAGGCGAGTATCTGATAGAGGCCAAACAATGGAATGAGGCTGCCGATTGTTTCCAGCGCCTGAATGAGTTGGTGAACAAGTACCACATGGAGTTCTCGTTCGAGAATATCCAAACCTATTATCTCAAGAAGTACGAGGCCAATCTCAAGGCTGGTCGCAAGGATTCGGTTTATGCCATCAGTACCTATATCTGCGACTCGCTCAATGCTGCCATCGACCGTGCAAGAGCCGACAATGCAGCCGAGCTGGCCACCATCTACAATACTGAGCAGAATGAAACCCAGCTTGCCGAGAACGAGGCCCGACTGCTGCGCGAGCGCCAGATAGCTGCCATCATCACTATTATTCTTATTGGCGGTTTCTTCGTGGCCTATGTGCTTTACAAGCAAAAGTCAACCATCAAACTGGCAAAGGCCCACGAGGAACTCAAGGAAGCCTACGACCAGTTGGAGGAGACCACCTCGGTCAAGGAGCGTATCGAGAGCGAACTGCGCATTGCGCGCCATATCCAGCTGTCGATGGTGCCCAGTGAGTTTCCACAGCATGACGACTTTGAACTCTATGCCTCGATGACAGCCGCAAAGGAGGTGGGAGGCGACCTTTATGATTATCTCGTTATCGATGACAATCTGTGCTTCTGTGTGGGCGATGTGTCGGGCAAGGGCGTGCCTGCCGCACTCTTTATGGCACAGGTCATCCGTCTGTTCCGTGCCATGGTGAAGCGTCACTACACGCCAGCCAAGATAGCCACCGAACTGAATGCTGAATTGACCGAGAATAACGACGACGGCATGTTTATCACCATGTTTATTGGTATGGTTCACCTGCCCACGGGTAAACTCGATTTCTGTAATGCTGGTCATAATCCCCCTGTGGTGGGCAATGGCAGCGCAAGCCACTTCCTTGAGATGGAACCCAATGCACCTATTGGCTTATGGGAGGGACTGACCTATACAGGCGAGACCATTGATAATATCCAAGGCCAGTTGTTCTTCGTTTATAGCGACGGCCTGAACGAGGCAGAAAACCCACAGCAGGAGCAGTTTGGCGACGACCGCTTATTGACTATGATTAAGCGTTCCAGTGAGCTGGCGCCTCGTCAGGTGGTAGAAGTCTTGAAGGAAGAGGTGGAACGCCATCGTGACGGTGCAGAACCTAACGACGATTTTACATTACTTTGCCTGCGTGTGAAATAGTTTATATATGATATCTGATATGAAGAATTTGAAATATTATTGTGCGTTATTCATGTTAGCGCTGTGTGCTCAATCTGTTCAAGCTCAGGAAGCAGAGCTTGTCCGAAATGGCGATTTTGAACTGAAACCCAAGATTGAACGCGGCACTAATGCCACCACCGCTTGGAGTGCAACCAAGCCTGTGGTAGTAGTACATGTCGATCCTGTTAGTGATGATAATCCTTGTTATGCCGTCGTCTGCTGCGACACCATCTATAACCAGGGTTTCGATGGTATCAATGTGGTTGATGGTACCAAGTACGATTTCTCTGTATGTCTGCGCAATCTGCCTGCTATCAAGGAACAGGAGCGTGCCGAAGGGTGCAAGCTGCTGATTATCCAGTTGGTTGATGAGCAGAATAATGCCCTGGCCGAGGCCACCATCCGCGCCAAAGGCAACCAGTGGCAGCAGTATCAAGCTGTGTTTACAGCCAGCGGCACTTGCGCCAAGGCCCGACTGGCCATCGTGGGTGTAGGTTGCCCGAAGATAGCTATCGATAAGGTAAGTCTGAAAAAACACGAGTAGCATATGTTACATATCCGTTGCAAGAACAACAATATCACCAAGAGTTTTCCTGAAGGCACATCGCTGCTCGATGTTTACCAGGCGTTTGCCAGCGATCTCAACTTCGAGTATCCCGTAGTCTCAGCCAAGGTCAACAATGCCTCGCAGGGACTGAAGTTCCGTTTGTACCAGAATCGCGATGTGGAGTTTCTCGATGCCCGTAGTGGCTCGGGCCGTCGTGTTTATACCCGTTCGCTGTGCTTTGTGCTCTACAAGGCCACCTGTGATGTGTTCCCAGGTAGCAAACTCTACATGGAGCACCCCATCTCCAACGGCTATTACTGCAACTTTAAAAAGAAAAACAACGAGCCCCTGACGGATGAGGATGTGCAGAAAATCTCCCAGCGCATGCGAGAGATTGTCGATCTTGATATGCCCTTCCGTCGTACCGAGGCTACTACCGACGAGGCTGTGCGTGTGTTCAGCGAGCGTGGCTTTGCCGACAAGGTGAAGCTGATTGAAACCAGCGGTCAGATCTATACCGACTATTATACCCTGGGCGACACTGTGGATTATTACTATGGTCCGCTGGTGCCTTCGGCAGGCTATCTCAAGGTATGGGGCTTGGAGCATTATCACGACGGTTTGTTGCTGCGTGTGCCCGACAAGAACAACCCTATGCAGCTGGCCGAAGAGGTAGATATGCCTCGCACATTCGAGGTGTTTGCCGAGAAGGTGCGCTGGGATGTCATCATGCGCCTGTCGAATGCCGGTGATGTGAATAAGGCCATCCTGCGTGGTCATGCTTCAGAATTAATACAGGTGAGCGAGGCGCTGCAGGAAAAGAAGATTGTAAAGATAGCCGAAGAGATCGACCAGCGTTTCCGCGACCCTGAGCATCCCATCCGTCTGGTACTCATCACCGGACCGTCGAGCTCAGGTAAGTCCACCTTCTGTAAGCGTCTTTCTGTACAGTTGCTGGCCTGTGGCTTGCGCCCGTACTCCTTCTCTACCGACGACTACTTTGTGAACCGTGTTGACACCCCCAAGCTACCTAACGGTCAGTACGACTTTGATAATATCGAGACCGTGGATTACAAGTTGCTGGGCGAGCATCTGGAGCGCCTGATGAAGGGCGAGGTAGTAGAGGTGCCCCAGTATAATTTCGTGACAGGCAAGCGCGAGTGGAATGGCAAGAAGTTCAAGCTCAGCAACGATAGTGTGCTGATTATCGAGGGAATCCACGCCCTGAATCCTCTGCTCACCAAGCAGATTTCCGATTCGTCCAAGTATAAGATTTATATCTCAGCCCTTACCAGTATCTCGCTCGACGATCATAACTGGATTCCCACCCAGGACAACCGCCTGCTGCGCCGCATCATCCGCGACTACAACAAAGGTGCCTTCTCTGCTCGTGAGACTATCAGTCAGTGGAAGAGTGTGTGTGAGGCCGAGGACTTGTGGATAGCACCTTTCCAGGAAACAGCCGATGTGATGTTCAATTCGGCGCTCAACATCGAGTTTGCCGTACTGCGCACCCATGCCGAGGTGATTCTCTCGTCGGTTCCCAAGAACTGCCCAGAGTATGCCGAGGCCCATCGCCTGTTGAAGTTCCTGCGCTATTTCATTCCCATAAGCGATAAGGAGATTCCTCCCACCAGCATCATGCGTGAGTTCGTTGGTGGCAGTAGCTTTAAGTATTAACTTGATGATACTATAATGGAGAGCATCCCCCGGCATATCACGCGGGGATGTTCACTTTTAGGTAGGTTTTATTTAGTATTAAGGAAAAACTTGTCTGGAATATTGAATTCCCGACAACCAGCCCCATAAGCGCATTTCTCGTCAGACCATATTTCCAACTTCGGGAGGGGAGGATGGGAATTCCATTGTTGAAAAAAATGCAAAAAAACGTTATAGTTATTTGCAAAAATCAGAAATTTTATGTAAGTTTGCAAATACAAATAATCTATCTATTAACAAAACTATAACGATAATGATGAGAAAGTTTTCTTATTTACTATTAATGGTGTTTTTGTCAATGTCGGTTGCCTATGCACAAGAATTAACGTCTGAGCAATGGAAGGCGATACTTAATAGCGATCAATACCTAATAGGAATGGGTGTAAACTCTGAATTGGAAGAGGCACGCCAGACTGCATTGAGCGATTTGTCGGGCAAGATCTCGACAAAGGTTCAGTCGCAGTTTGAATACGTTCTAGAGAACAAATCGAAAGGACAGGATGTTGACTCAGAGACTAAGATGAAAAATATCATCCGTTCATATACTTCTACTACACTGAAGAATATAAGTGAGCATGTAGAAAAAGAGAAAGATAAATATGTGGTATATCGCTACATAAAGAATAGCGAGCTTAGAGCAATGTTTAAGCGTAGAATAAACCTTGCAAAGAAATGGGCAAAAGAAGGCATTGACCGTGAAAAAGAAGGGAAAGTTGGCGATGCTCTGCAGGATTTCTATTGGTCACTAGCCCTGTTGAGAAGTTGTCCTGATGGCGACTTGGAAACGATTACCCAGGACTACGTGGAAATTAATATGATTCAAGATGTATTCAAGCGGGTAAAGGATATCTTAAGCAATATAACCCTAAAGGCTGATGAAGTAGAGAAAGACGAAGAAGGGCAACATATTACGCTATCGATTAAATATAAAGGAAAGCCCGCAGTTAACTTCAATTATAGATATGCGGGCAGTAAGGGGACTTCAAATATGTTCTCAGCTAAAGATGGCATAGGCGAGTTATACATTTCTCAGGCTACTAAACTCTCAAAACTAAAGATTATTGCTGAATATGAATGTAGGGAAGAAGCAAATATACACCCAGACCTTCGTAGTGTGTTAGAAACAACGGAACCTGTGCCTTTTACTGCTGCCGAGTTCTTTATTGACTTGAAAGGTAGTAACGTTACAGAGGGTTTTAAACAAAGTAACATACTGAATATAGAATCATCTGTATCTACATCAGAATCACCGCATCTTGCTACAATAAAGGCAATAGAAAGGGGGCTGGCACAAAGAAACTATGCTGATTTAAACATCTATTTTACTTCGGAAGGTTGGGAGATGTTCAGAAAACTGATAGCTTACGGTGATGCGAAATTGCTGCGTTCGACAGAGGTTCAGTTCCTGCCAGATGGGCAAGGTGTTGTTTGTCGCAGTTTCCCTATGAGCTTCACTTTCAGGGGAAATAGGCGTACATTCACAGAGGATGTCGTTTTTTATATGGACAATCAGGCCAAAGTTAAAGAAGTGGCTTTTGGACTTGAACAAGCCGCTGTTTCCGATATTTTAGGGAGAGAACAGTGGAGTATGGAGGCACGTCAAACCATGATTCACTTTCTGGAGACTTATAAAACGGCATATGCACTGAAGCGTTTGGATTATATTGAGAGCATTTTCTCGCAAGATGCACTTATTATTACTGGCTCTGTTGTAAAAGGCACAGGACAAAAGGAGATGCAGCCTGCCAAAATGGCTCAGGTAAAATATACACGCCAAACCAAAGAGCAATACATCAAGAGCCTGAAGAAATGTTTTGGCAGCAATGAATATATCAATATCCGTTTTGCTGAAAACACCGTACGCCGCTCGGCCTCAAAACCTGACATCTACGGTATACAGATAAAGCAAGATTATTTCTCATCGAGTTATGGTGATACAGGCTATCTTTTCCTGCTCATTGATTTTCAAAAACCAGAGACACCAATCATTCATGTTCGTACATGGCAACCTGACCTAGATCCAAATATAAAAGATGGCCGCATAGATATTACGAGTTTTACACTTTAAAATGATTTTTGATTTTTTTATTTTTACCAATAACAAACATTTTTATGAAACAATCTATTCTGAATTTTGCGATGGTATTGCTAATGGCTGTGACATCTGTTGCCACAGTCAACGCACAAAAAACCATGGATGTGTCGAAGTTTACCAGACTCGACAATGATTTGATGGCAAGAGTTACCAAACCTGTTCGTGACAAAGACGAAGGAAAACTTTGTGCCTTGATAAGAGTGGTAACCACCCTGCCCGAACTGGAAGTTCGTGCAGACGCCTTGGGTATTGTGCAACAAGAAAAACATAGTGGCGAATATTGGCTCTATGTGCCTTATGGTGCTCGCAGCCTTTCTTTCACACACGCAGGTTTTTATCCTTTGCTATATCAATATGCGCTACCAATAGATGAAGGTACGGTTTATGAGTTGCGATTAAGCGGTTTCGATACCAATACAGCTGAAGGAGCTCAAAATACCAATACTCAGCTCTTCGTTTTGACTCATCAGCCAGATGAAGCCAAAGTTTTCATCGACGATATGGAAATGGCATCTGAAAATGGTGTCTTTGCATCTATGATGAGCAAGGGAGAGCATACTTATAAAGTGACAGCCGACCAATTTGAAGACGTGGAAGGTTCGTTTACGCTTGAAGACCAGCCCGTTCGCGAAAGCGCAGTTTTAAACCCGCTGTTTGGTACATTCAAGCTTGAGACCAAACCAGAAGATGACTTCGATATTTCTATCAATGGCAAACTGGCAGGACGCTCACCATTTACAAGCGAACGCTTGGATCCTGGCAGTTATCGTGTACATATTTCCAAAAACAAATTTTATCCAGTTGATACATTAATCAGACTTCGCGAGGGTGATAATTTAAGATACAGGATTAAATTGACCTCAAAATCAGATTCGCTTTTCTATAATCGAATTCTTGGAGGCCGAAATATTTCAATTGGTATCAACGCTGGTTATCTGATGCCCTTTGTTTCGTCAAAGGCTAGTGGCGATTATACGGGTAGTCCTATCAACTACTCTCTGTGTAATTCAGGCGAGAATGTTAGCTATTCGTCACAGTCGGGCTTTACAGCTGGTCTGTTTGTCGACATCCGACTCTATAAGAATTTCTACATGATGCTTGGTGCAAACTATACTCAAGTGAAGTATACAAATAAATTCGACAAACAGCTTACAAATGCGGTGGTTATGTCAGATGAGGATGACATATTAAAAGGTAATATCATAAACAGCTATGAAGAAAATTATACGCTTCAAGCTATCGAAGTTCCTCTGATGTTCTCATATCGCTTTGTACTTACCCGTGTTTCAAGTCTGCATCTCAACCTAGGTCCGTATGTTAGCTTTGGTCTTAAAGCCAAGATGAAGACTGCTGGTTCATCAAATGCTGAAGGAGAGAAATACTCTAGATGGGGACTTGTAACAAGTCCTACCCCATTGGGGACTTTTAGTGGAGTCAATACCCACATGAATGCAGATTTCGACCTCTATTCAAAGGATTTTGAATTCTCTACTATTTATGAGGGAGGCGCAGGTTTGGAGGTTGCGGAGAAATATATAAAAGAAGATTCTCCTTACAAGAAATTCAACTATGGTTTGAAAGCAGGCATAACTTTCGAGATGCGCGGTTTCCAACTGAGTGCAAATTATAGTTTCCAATTATCGAACATGGCCAATAAGAATTTCTGGGAAGGTACTCGTATACCAATAATTAATGGTTTGACTGGTGATACCAATATGAGCGGTTACAAACACAGAATTCATGCTCTAGAGATTAAACTTGGTTATGTATTAAGATACTAATACGACTGTTATATGAAAAAGGAAATGATAAACAAATTACCACTTTTCCTATTAGTACTCTTAGGGTGTTTGTCCTTCATTAGTTGTGAAGACGACAATGATGGCCCTCAGTACTCAATAACAGGTGAGTGGTTCTTAGACGAAAGTGACGGTAACCAGACGAAGCGAACGATAAAGGAGTTTACTTCTGATGGTCAGTACCATGGTTCGCAATATATTGTTGGTGCAGAGACTAATATCAGAGAAATCGCTGATGGCATCTACACTTATAAAAACAATACTATCAACGCAGTTTTCTCAACCCCATACGATGCACGGCATTATAGTGAGAGCTACAAGGTTATAAGTGCCGACAAATACTCGCTTTCAATCCGAGTAGAAAACACTGGTAATAGTGGCGTGATGCATAGAGTAGTTGACACTTATGACATTAAGTTAGGTGAGAAGCGTAATTGCATCGTGAATGATCCTGCCTTCAATGCAGTTGCATACATGTCGTATGACGAGAATATTGCTTTTGTTGATGCAGATGGAGTTGTATGTGGCATGAAACGAGGTACCACCTACGTCAAAATAGTTTCAAGTGAAGGCGAAGCAATTATTCGCATAAAAGTTAGTGATGCTGGCAATCTAATGGAGGACTATGTAAAGTACATTTACGCTCCAATTGATCAAGTTTATAAAGATTTTGGCAACAACTACCTACAATACCAATTGAATAGTGGTCTAACTGTTGTGCAGTACAATCTAATGGACGACGCACTTAAGGAGGTCACCTTCAATTATCTTATAGAAGAGCATGTATACAATGTCCTAGGATCTTTCCGCCATAGTGTAGATTTGAACGCAATTATTGCTTCTTTTGATCAGAAATACGAAAAGAGACCTTCAACAGCCGACCATATTCATTACTACTATGCTTATAATGAAGAGCATCTTATTAGGTTAATGATTGATGCTAAAACATATACTTTTATGTTTGAAGTAACACCGAGTGCTATTGAAGAATATGATGGTATGGTTACGCTAAGAGCCGATACCTTTGCAAAATGGTTCGGCTTTGATTTGAAGGACAGTTATGGGCTCTTTACAAGTATTATTGATAATGATGTATACAAAGGTATCATTATGGAATATGATGAAGATACAATGGAGATACTTAAAATTCAACTTGTTTGTAGAGCAGGAGTCGAAGAGTCGGATTTACGCGACTGGTTTGAGGAACACTATTACATACACGATTTGACGAGTCTCACCATCTATTGTACTCATCCAGTCTTCCCGCGTTCTGAATACTATGTGATGATTTCTACTAATCCTAAAACAGGCAATGTTAATGTTGTCTATCAAAAGAATTATTGATTATGAGAAAAATAACTTTCTACATACTAACCCTACTTGCATTTGTTGCTTGTAACAAAGATGCTGACAGTAGTGACAAGCCATTTGAGCAGGTGTTTGACAACACACAATTTGTTGGCGAATGGGTATCGGTTAACGGTTCGAAGACGTTATACACAAATATCTTATTGCATAATAGTCTCAAACTAGATTATTTTTTGTATAAGAACGAAACAGGAGAGAAATCCATCTACCAGGAAGATCATGGTTCATGGTCTTGGTATCAGAATCGTCAGATAATGGGGTTCTCGTTGATGAATAACACTGTTCCATTTCATCAAATATTAGAACTAACTACAGGTAAAATGTTGTTGCGTAATACAGCCACCAACGCAAAAGACGCCTATTATCGTGTGGTAGAGACCATTAATCTAGAAGCTGGTCAAACAGCCGCTATTCAATATCTTCAGTCTCATAGTGGGCTTTCGTTATCTTCTAGCAATGAAACTGTAGCAACAGTATCCGCAGATGGTACTATTAACGGTCTTCAAGGTGGAACAGCCTTTATTTCGCTAGAAGGTGGTGAAGAACTCTGTTTTGTCAAGGTAAATGTGAATAGTCGCGTCGACAGATATGCTACAGAAACGCATCTCACTATAGACGAGATTGTTGACAAATATGGCGAACCAGACTTAACAGGTAGCTTGGGAGGTATTAAATATGGTTACTTATATAATGTGTCAAATCCTGATTCAGAGTTAAAACTTGTTCAATATGACTTTGACTTGTTAACAAATGAAATAATACTCATTCATACTGCTTACAAGTCGGAAGATATTTTCTATGCTGACATCGAGTATATGGAAGAACATTTATTCTTGCAAGAATCGTCATCAGGACTTTATTTTGGGAAGAAAGAAAAACTATGGGATAATGAGTTCATTATAACTCCGTTTATTAGTAAAGGAACAATGTATGTAAATTATCAAAACCGAGATTACAATCAGTATTAAATAAATACGGCGGGTGGGAATATTCACCCGCCGTATTCTTCTCATCTCGGAACGAGGGGTTAAATATGGTAAACAGACATGCCACGGGGAGACCGCAAATTACGTCTGAATAAGGCGAACCTTTCTCCTGTTACCAGATGGACGTACGGCGAAGTGAAGCCAGAAGGTGCCCTTGGGCGAACGCTCTAGCAATAGCTCATCAAAGTCTTCTTGCCTTTCATCGCTGATATCAAGCAGTATAGCAGCGTAGCGTATTATTTGCTCTATGCCTGCCACACCAAGTTCTCTCTCCCTTGTTTCGAAGTATTGATGTAAAACCTGTTTATGACTAACGTAAAGTCGAGTCAACGTAAATTAAAATTAAGTTAAACCCGGGTCAACCCTTATCGTGAGTAAGACTCCAAGTAGTCAACTAAAATCGTTAAACTACACGCGGCTAAATTTCCCATTAGTGGAACACAACCTTCCTACGGTGGGAATGAAACGTTCCCAGGTTGGGGACAAAACATTCCCAAGTTGGGTAATCGGCTTGCCGCTTCGCTTGTCGAAGAATCTTTTTTGCGCTTTTATTGGCGATATCAATGCGTCGGCTTGCACTATCTACAACGTTTTTATTGTAAATTCCTCCATCTCTCAACAAATCTCTCAAAACCCGCATAAACACTGGTGTTTTGAGAGATGAGAGATTCTCATAATCCCTCCCTGATCTCTCCCTCATCCCTCCCTCCATCTCTCAATGCCATCCAAAATTTAATATTTCAAGAAAAATAGAAAAAAAACGACCGAAACACTTGCAAACAGCGATTTTTTTTTGTACCTTTGCGTTCGAAAATGCACGCTGTGGAAAGCGCGCCAAAAACCGGACCTAAGGAGAAAGACTAAAGGAAGAGGTTAAACATTAAAATTTTTTTCATATGTCAGAAAACTGTATTACTACCAGTGAGGCAAATAACGCTTCACAGGAGGCAACGCTCGCCATCGAGCTGTTCCTCAACGAGAATTACGTGTTCCGCCGAAACACCCTCAACGGCAAGGTGGAATATGCTGTGCTGCCTAAAGCAGATGTGTTCCGACCT
The DNA here is from genome assembly GCA_015060625.1 of Xylanibacter ruminicola. Lineage (GTDB taxonomy): Bacteria > Bacteroidota > Bacteroidia > Bacteroidales > Bacteroidaceae > Prevotella > Prevotella ruminicola_D. The sequence goes on from SUYC01000002.1 coordinate 171,736, forward strand.
CTAACCAAGGAGGCCCTGAACAGTATCGTGATTCGTGCCAAGCGCGAACAGGTACTGGAAAAGGGAAGTCCTAAGACAGAGATTACGGAATATGTGGAATCTGAGGAGGTGTCTGAGTATAATCCTGCGCAGGCATTCCTGACTACGCTGCCCAAATGGGATGGACAGAACCATATCGCCAGGATTTTTGGTCGCATACCTGGCATCAGTTCTGAGCAGCTAAACTATCTCACCATCTGGCTTCGTTCTGCCGTGGCCCATTGGTTGCAGATGGATATGCTGCATGGCAACGAGTGTGTACCTACGTTTATTGGCAGTCAGGGTTGTGGTAAGACCACCTTTGTGCGCCGACTGCTGCCCCCTGAGTTGCGTGAGTATTATCTCGACCACCTGAACCTGAGCAATAAGTTCGACAAGGAGATGGCGCTTACCAACAATCTCATTGTGAACCTGGACGAACTCGAGGCCATCGGCGTTAAGCAGCAGTCAAAGCTTAAACAGACGCTGTCGGTAAGTAAAGTGAACGGGCGCCCCATCTTTGGACGCACCCAGCAGGATCGCCCTCGATTCGCATCGTTTGTGGCAACCACCAACAATCCTCACCCTCTGACCGACCCTACAGGCAGTCGCCGATACATCTGTATCCAGATTCCCGACGGGCACCTGATTAATAATGAGGGCGACATTGACTATCAGCAGCTATACGCACAGGTGGTTTACGAGCTGCAGGAACTGAAGGCGCCCTACTGGTTCGGCAACGATGAGGTGGCCCGCATACAGCAGCTTAATCAGGACTTTATGGAACAGAAGGACCTGGGTGAGATGTTTGTGGCCTGTTTCCGACATCCTGAAGAGGGTGAGGTGCCCAAGACGATGAATTGCGACCAGATGATAGTTGTGATGCAGAAGAGCTATCCTTCGCTCACCAATACCATCGGCAACAAGGTACGACTGGGTAAAACCATCAAGGCGCTGGGTTTTAAGCACAGGGAGCGTGCTCATATCTCGTACTACGATGTGATGCCTATCAAGGTGGCATAGAGATGTAGGGAGAGATGGCATGAGAGATGAGGGAGGGATAAAAACCATCTCTCATCGCCCGAAAGTCCTGTGTTTATGCGGGTTTTGAGAGATTTCTTGAGAGATGAGTGATTTTTTATTAATAACTAAAAAATACGAATATGGAAGAGAAAGAACTAAAAGCAGAAAATGTTCCTGGGAGCTATGCCCTGTGTTTTAATGGCGAGTGTGGTAAAAAGGATACGTGCATGCACTATCAGGCCATGCTACTGAAGCGAGGCGAACGTGGTTGTGGCATGGCCATATATCCTACAGCCTGGCAGGATGGCGAGTGCTGCTACTATCGTGAGAAGAAACTGGTACGGAAGGCCTGGGGATTCAGTCAGCTGTACAAGAACGTGGGCAAGTATCATAAGGCCGAGGCGCGCCAGAGTGTAAGCTCATTCTTTGGCCGTGGCAACGGACCATATTATCGTGCCCATCATGGCGAGCTACTGCTCACACCCGAGCAGCAGGAGGGCATTATGAACATCATTGCCCAGTTCGGTCCTACCGATGACATCAAGTTCGACCACTACGTAACCGCGTGGGATTTTGATTACTAATAACAACAACAAAGGCTTGCTCGGGAATTCTTGAGCAAGCCTTTTGATTTTTATGTTTAGCTGATGTTACAGCTGGTACTGCAGCATAACCATTGAGTAGGGGGCCAGGTCGAGGGTGAACTTCTTCTGGGCCTTGATCTGCTCTTTCTTAGGAGCGATGGGCTGGGCATCGAAGTTGTTCTCGTCGTTAGGCTGACCTGCGAGGGTGGTCTTGGTGGCCTGTTTCTTAATGCCAAAGCGGCTCAGGTTGATGTTGGCCTTCTTGGCATCAGCACTGGCGTTAACCAGTTTCACGAACAGCTGGCGGGTCTTGGTGTTGAGAACCACGCTCTGACCGTAGTGCACACCCTCCATAGGCTGGATGGCATCGGCAGCATCGCCCTCAAACTTCACGCAGTCGCCATAGTAGTAGTTGCCGCTCGACTGTCCGAACAGTTGCTGAACATAGTAGCTGCAGGTGAGGTATGTACGCTCGTTGTCGAAGTAGATGAGGTCGGGATTCCACTGGGTGCCGTTCTTGCGGGCCAGCAGTGGAGCATAGGATGTCATAGCCACCACATCGCCATTGCGCTCTACGTGCAACAGATACAGTCCCTCGGCCAGGGCGTCGATGAGCTTCTTGTCCTTAGAGGCATACTCGCCCAGATAAACCTTGGTCTTGCGGTCGCGAGGATAGCTGTCGTACTGGCGGCTCTTCAGGAAGTAGTCGCGTGGCTCATAGTAGTGCTCGTCGAGCAAGGGGATGCCAGTCTCGTCGGCCACCTTCCAGCCTTTCTCCCAATCCAGTTTGCTGTATGGGTGAGAGTCAACGCCTGCTGTACCTACAATCTTGATGTCGGGGTAGGCGGCATGTACCTTGTTATATATATACTTGAAACGCTCGGCAAACTCTGGCGAGATGCGCTCCTCGTTGCCAATACCTACGTATTTCAGATTGAATGGCTTGGGATGTCCGGCTTCTGCACGCATCTTGGCCCACTTGGAAGTGGCTGGATCACCATTGGCCCACTCTATCAGGTCGAGGGCATCCTGTGCCCACTCGTCCATCTCGCTCATAGGAGCAGCATCCTGAGCCTGATCCTTCATACCCCAACCGCCGTTGGCACCCTGGCAGCTGACACCGGCAGGCAGAATGGGCAGTGGCTCCATACCCAGGTCTTCACAGAACTGGAAGTACTCGAAATAGCCGAGACCTACGCTCTGATGGTAGCCCCAGGTATTCTTCAGTTGGCGGCGCTGCTCCTTTGGACCGATAGTGGTCTTCCAGCGGTAGGTGTTCCAGAATCCGTCGCCACCACCGTGAACCACGCATCCGCCAGGGAAGCGCAGGAACTTAGGATGGAGGTCGGCCAGTGCCTGAGCCAGATCCTTACGCAGGCCGTGGCCCTTATATGTATCTTCGGGCATAAGTGATACCACATCGACATCCATATCACCCTTGGTAAGTACCAGAATCTGCAGGGCAGCCTGCTTGCAGTCGGCATTAGGTGTGAGCACAGCCTCGAACTTCTTCCAATCGCCGTTGCTTACGTCGAAGGTTGTTTCGGCCAGCAGTTTGGGATCCTTTGGTGGCCAGCCCTTTACTGGCTCAATCAGCACCACGCGTACCTGCTTGGCATCGCCTTTTACGTTGCGCATAAAGGCTGAGAAATCGTATTTCTCGCCAGCCTTAACTGAGATGCCGTCGAAACCGTCGTTCTGAATGCCGAAGCCAGTCCAACCTGTGTAGTCGTAGTACTGGTTGGCACGCTCGCAGTGCAGGCGCATATAGGTGGCGTTGTTAGCATGCACGGGATTGTCCATGCGTGGCTGGATATAGCCGGTAGAGTGGCCAGGACGGGTGATGCGCCAGGCAGTGCCGGGACCCCAGCCGTCGCGCTCAACGGGTGAGAACTCGAAAGCGCCGTTCTGAATGAGTTCGGCATAGAGTCCGCCATCGGCAGAGTTGTTAATGTCTTCAAAGAAGATACCAATCAGCTCGTTGCTGATGGCCTTGCCGCCAGCAGGGGCTTTCACTGGTTTCTGGGCGTTAAGACCCATGGTGGCTGCTGCAAGGGCAGCACAAAGAATTGAACGTTTGTAGTACATAGTTGTTATTGTTGATTGTTACTAATTAGTCTCACTTCGTAAATCTCGCCAACCTGCTTGTGGGGCTTGGCCACGAATTTGATGCGCACCTGCTTTTTGCCCTTGAGCAGCTGGGCTGGGATGGGATATTCCTCGAACTTGAACTGTGAGGTGCGATACTTGCCTGTGAGGTTAACCGATGTCATGAGTGCGTCATCCACAAAGATATCGAACTCGGGGGTCTTCCAATCGCCTACACCCCAGTATTTCAGGCGCAGACTCAGGTCGGTCTTGCCGCCCGTCTGCATCAGGTAGCTGAAGTAATGGCCATCGCGGGCATCGCGGAAGAATACATCGTTGGTGTTGCCTACAGTCGAATTGTCGGTTTCCATAAAATGGTCGCTCTCAGGCTGTTGCTCGCCTGGCTGCACCTTGTCGGTGGTGCGGGCTTCGAGGGCCTGGCGCTCCTGCTCCTGCTTGGCCAGGTTGGCCAGATAGTCCTTGTAGCTATCCTCGCTCAGGGCCAGCCAGTACATCATATAGCGGGCATCGTGCAACTCGAAGAAAGGAATCAGCTCGCCGTCAATCTTATTAACCATCTTGGTGCTGAGGTTGAAATGCAGCGGTTTTCCTGCCACAGGCTGCAGCTGGTTGGCTATGCTCTCCACATCCTTGTTGACCAGGATAGGGGCCTGGTCGATGGGCAGTTTCTTGCCTGTGGCCAACTGGCCGAATCGGCTGTCGTCGGCTATCAGGTGTGCCAGATCCTCTGTGCCCGTCTTCATGGCCAGCATGATGGGGCCGTGCATCAGGGCAATATACTGTGGCAGGTTGGGCAGATACTTCACGCTGTTGAACATTGGGAACTGGATATCAATCACATCGCCCTTTTTCCACTGGCGATTGATGGCTACATAGCTTGATGGACCAGTGACGATGCTCACAGGCTTGCCGTTCACCTTAACGCTGAACTGGCCTGGCTTTACCCAGCCGGGGTAGCGCACCATGATGGGTGTTGGCTGCTTGGTGTTGGGTGATTGCGTGATGGTGATACGGCTGCTCTCGCTATAAGGGAAACTGGTTTCCTGGCGCAGGGTGATGCCTTTGGCTTTCCAGTTAAGCTCTGAGGCCACAAACAGGTTCACAAACAGGGCATCGCCGCTGTGAGTGTAGATAAACTGGTTGTACTTTCCATGATTCTCCATGCCTGTGCCCACGCAGCACCACATGGCCTCGTTGGGAGCCGAATAGTTGCGGTAGTGGCGCGGACGGGCTGAAGTGAAATATACGTAGCCGCCATGCTCAGGGTGCTGGGTTGAGAGTATATGATTGAAGGTAGCCAGCTCGAAGAAGTCGGCATAACGGGCTTCGGGGTTGCGACGATGCAGATCCTCGGTGAGCTTCAGCATATTGTTGGTGTTACAGCTCTCAGGACCGTCGATATCCTGCACAAAGTCCTGACAAGCCTCGCGACTGGGGAAGTGCTCACGGCGACTGTTGCCGCCAAAGGCCAGTGTGCGCTCGCCTGTTACGATATCCCAGAAGTAGGCGCCTGCAGTGTGGTAAGCCTCGTCACCACTCAGCTCGGCTATACGCTCAAAACCTATCACCTTGGGCACCTGGGTGTTGGCATGCATGTTGTCGAGCACGTCGCGGCGCTGCATCAGCGGGTTCAGCAGGCGGCGATGCGAGAATCGGCGGGCCACATCCAGATATTTCTGCTCGCCAGTGATGGCGTAGGCATCGGCCAGCACCTCGTTCATGCCACCATGCTCGGTATCCAGCGCGCGCTCCATCTGAGCATCGGTGAGATTGGCTGTCAGGTCGATGGCCCAGTCGCAGAAGCCCAGAAAGAGCTTCTTGGCCTGCTCGTTGCCACAATAAACCCACGCATCGCGCAGGCCGGCATACATCTTGTGTATATTATAGAAAGGAACCCACGCGCCAAAGTAGGGGCCAAAGTTTCCTTTCTTAAAGTTGCTCCAGATACGGTCGCTGCCGGGCACACCGCCCACATAGCCACGGCCCCAGTCGGGGTGGTTCTTGGCATTGGCATCGGCACAGGCCTGCAGCTCGCTAATCCAGTATTCCATGCGCTCGCGGCACTCCTGGCTGCCAGTAGCAGCATTGATGGCCATCGCAGTCAGATAGTGGCCGCCCACGTGTCCGTCCAATCCGTCCCAATTAGGGTATGACTGGCCTTTCGGTGTTAGTCCGGCCTCTTTCAGATAAGGTGCCAGCAGGCGGTCGTTGTCGTACTTCAGCAGCGTCTCGATGTTCAAGTCGCGCGCATGCTTCAGCGGACCGTTTAGCAGGGTTACATCCCCTAAGGGAAACTCGTTGGCATACAGCCTGTCTTGGGCTTGACTACTGCCAGCTGCCAATGTCAGCAGCGCGGTTAGTAGCAGGCCTCGTGAATGGTTGTTAAATAGGTACATCATTTGTTATAGTTGTTATTGATTGTTCTTGATGATCTGGCGCACATCGTCGATGCTGTGGGCAAAGGGGCCTGTGTGTTCCAGCTTCAGCGTGCACATGGCGGCTGCAAACTGACCGCTTTCTATATAGCTCATCCCCCTGGCACGGGCATACAGATAGCCAGCGCTGTAGGTGTCGCCACAGCCTGTGGCATCAACCAGTTTGGCAGGCGGATAGGCTGGGGTTTCGTAGAACTGTCCCTCGGCATAGATCACCGATCCGCCACCACCTAAGGTGATTATCACCTCGCGCACTCCCCAGTCGTTAATCTGCTGGGCGGCCTCGTAAGGGTCGGTCATACTCGTCAGCGTCTGGCACTCCCACTCGTTTACCTTCAGAATGGCGGTGTGCTTCAGCAGGCGCAGCTTGTCTGTCCATTCGCAGGCGCGTACTTCTTCGCCTACTACCTCGCGCAGATAGCCCTGAACGTCGATGCTCACATCGCCCTTGGTGGCCAGATACTCCACAATCTCAGGTGCAAAGTCGTCGGCCAGCAGCGTACCAAGATGAAACACGCGTGCCTGCTCGTCCTTCAGTTCGTTAAGCGTAAACGGAGCCGACTTGGCCAGAACCCGCTGTGTGCGGTTGTCCATGTTGATGCCATACTTGTTCTCAAAAAACACGTTGGTATCGCTCTCGTAGGCAGTAACCTTGATGCCTGCCTGGCGAAGTTTCTCAACTTCGGGCATCACCTCGCTGCTAACCGAGGTGATAAGGTGGAAATTAACGTCATGGGGCAGTGCCTGGATGGCCCACGCCATATAGTAGGCCGAACCGCCTGCACAGTGTGTGGTTACGGGGGGGGCCTGCGTAATGATTCTGTCACGAGTGATATGTCCGATACAGCAAATATCTGTCATTTTGTCGACTTTTGATTGAATATATTCTTTATTTCGGTGCAAAGATAATGATTTTTTGGTAATTTTTTTGTTTTATTCGGAAAATATACTATCTTTGCATTCGGAATTATTCGTTACTACTAAGAAATAAATGACGAAAAGAACATTTTTGCAGGTTTTCCTGCTTTGGATGACAGTGATGTCAGCAGCGGCACAGACGGTTTACGATGTGACGGCAGCAGGAGCTATAGGTGATGGTATCGCAGACGATGCCCAGGCCATTCAGCGTGCTATCGACCGCTGTTCGGCTGAGGGTGGCGGTCGTGTGCTGTTGCCACGTAATCATACCTTCATGGCTGGTCCCATCCAGCTCAAGAGTAATGTTGAGCTTTATCTGGAAGCTACTGCCACCCTGAAGGCTAACCCCAATGAAAGTATTTACCACCTGAGCGCCTTTGGTGAGAATCGAGGCGAGGGTATGCTGTGGCTCTGGGCCGAGCATGCCGAGAATATCAGCATCTGCGGCAAGGGCACCATCCATGGCAATGGCATCGCCTTTATGGGGGCCGAGCTGAGCGATAGCTATGAACTGAAGCCGCTGGCCGACCAGACTTTCGACCCGCGGCCGCATGTGCTCACGCTGACTGACGTGAAGAATCTCACCATCCGCGATGTCACCATCAAAGAGGGCGCTTACTGGACCGTTCATCTGATTGGTTGCGATGAAGCTGTGATTGATGGCATTAATCTGCTGAACAACCTGAAAATCCGCAATGGCGATGGTATCGATATCGACCATTCGAAGCATGTGCGTATTGCTAACTGCCATATCACCAGTGGTGATGACTGCATCTGTTTGAAAAACCGTCGTGAGTTCGAGCAGTATGGCTCGTGCCACGATATTACTGTTACCAACTGTGTGATGTCGAGCCGTTCGTGCGCCATCAAGATTGGTAGCGAGAATATGGACTCTATCTATAACGTGGTGTTTGATAACTGCATCATCACAGGTTCGAACCGTGGTTTGGGCATCCAGAATCGCGACGAGGGAACCGTTACCGATGTGGTATTCTCGAACATCCAGTTGGACTGCCGCCTGTGGAGCGATGTGTGGTGGGGAAAGGCCGAGCCTATCTACGTGACCAGCTATCCACGTGCCAACGGCAATCACAAGGATGCCAACTGGCGATTCCCCAAGGGGCAGATTGAGGGCCGTTGCGGCGAAGTGAGCCGCATCTACTTCAACAATATCACCGCCACCAGTGAGAATGGCTGCTTTGTGGGTGGCGACGTGCCTGGCAAAGTGCGCGACATCTATTTTAATAATGTACGCGTGCGATTCGCTCCTTCCTCCTTCCTCCTTCCTCCTTCCTCGTTTGTCATGGACAAGCGTCCCTGCAAGGGTGAAGGCTTTATCAAGGCCGATCTGAAAGCCATGCAGGCCATGCAGGTGCCTCTGGTAACCGAAAACGCAACAGTAGTGATAAGATAAAAAACTTTTAATAAACTTATTTATACTAACTTTTAATTAATGATTATGCAAAAGATCCTAAATCTCAAGCAAGGAACTCAGAAGGCCATGTTCTTCGTGTTCTTTCTGTTGTGCAGTACAGTGATGCTGGCACAGAACAAGGTGTCGGGAACTGTACTGGACGCAACCGGTGAGCCTCTGATTGGCGTAAGCGTTCTGGAAACGGGCACCAACAATGGTGTAGTGACCGATTTCAATGGTGACTTTACGCTGACTGTAAAGCAGGGTGCCAAGCTCACATTCTCTTATGTAGGCTACACCTCAAAGACCCTGGCTGCCGCCAACGGCATGAAGGTAACTCTCGAAGAGGACAACAAGGTACTGAACGAGGTTGTTGTAGTAGGTTATGGTACCATGCGCCGCAAGGACGTTACCTCGTCTATCACAACTGTGAAAGCTGAAGATCTGAACCGTGGTGTATTCACCGACCCAGGACAGATGTTGCAGGGTAAGGTGCCCGGACTGGTTGTATCTTCAACAGCCGACCCTAACGGCTCTCCAACCATCACGCTTCGTGGTGCCTCTACACTGCGTTCTGGAGCTATGTCACCTTACTATGTAGTTGATGGTATTCCAGGTGTTGATATTTCTATCGTTTCGCCCGATGATATTGAGAGCATCGATGTGCTACGTGATGCTACAGCTACAGCTATCTACGGTTCGAAGGCTGCCAACGGTGTGATCATCATTACTACCAAGAAGGGTGATAAGGAGAGAACCAACGTTACCTATAATGGTTATGTGGCTTTTGATAATATCCTGAAAAAGTATGATGTTGCTTCAGCTTCTGACTTGCGTCAGTATGCCTCTAAGAATGGCGTAGCTCTGAAAGATGGTGGTGCTGATGTTAACTGGCAGGATGAGGTGTTGCGTACTGGTATCAGCCATAATCACAATGTGGGCATCAATGGCGGTAACGGACGTACCAACTATATGATTAGTGGTAACCTCATGAAGCGTGAAGGTGTTATCAAAATGACAGGTATGGATCGTTTCAATGTACGTTCACTCGTGTCAACTAAGACTCTGAAGGATCGACTCACTTTGTCGATGAGCCTGAATGCGATGTATGGCAAGCACTTTGGTGTGCCTACAGGTAATGAGGGTGCATCAGTTCTCGATGCGATGAACTACTACTCGCCTACTAATGCAGTTAAGAATGCTGACGGTTCATGGACGTCGGGAGCTGGTTCAAAGAACTACAACCCACTGGCTTTGATGGAGGAGAATACTTCTGAGACCATCTGGAAGCGTAACCAGTTTATTGGTAAGGCTACTCTGGAGATTCTGAAGGGACTTCTTTGGAATGTTAACTACTCTTGGAGTAACTATCAGAGCACTTATAGCGCGTATAACACTCGTAACTCTCAGTTGGAGGGTATTGGTAATAAGAATGGTCAGGCCAGCCGCAATACATACTTTGGCTACGAGCAGACCTTCGAGACCTATCTGAACTATGGCTTTACAACAGGTAAGCACAAGATTGACCTGATGGCCGGTTATACTTGGGAGAAGAAAAAGAACAATGATGGTTTCGGCCTGAGTGTTGAGGGGTACTATAATGATGACCTGACATGGTATAATATGTCGTATGCACAGACTATTCTCGGTGTTCAGAACTCTGTATCAAGTGGTTATGTAGAGAATGTTAAGAATATCTCGTTCTATGGTCGTGCCAACTACTCATTCGATGGCCGTTATATGCTGCAGGCTACTATCCGTCGTGATGGTTCATCGGTATTTGGTAAGAACCACCGTTGGGGTACATTCCCATCTGTATCTGCTGCTTGGAATATCACAGAGGAGAGCTTCATGAAGAACCAGAAGATTTTTGATAATCTGAAGTTGCGTGCTGGCTATGGTGTATCTGGTAATGCTATGGGATTCGATGTCTATTCTTCATTCGTTACTTATGGAGCTACGGGTACATTCGAATATGATGGTAAGATCTATCGTACATACGGTGCTTCTAAAAATGCTAATCCCGACCTGAAGTGGGAGACCACATCAATGCTGAACATCGGTCTTGATTTTGCATTCTTGAGAGGTCGTATTAACGGTACTTTGGAGGTTTATCATAAGAAAACCAAGGACCTTATCTGGGGCTATCCTGTTCCAACCACACAGTATGTGTATGGTTGGCTGGACGCCAATGTTGGTGAGATGACTAACAAGGGTATCGAGTTCTCTATCAATGCTGTTCCTGTTCGTACCAAGAACTTCACATGGAGCACCACTCTTAATCTGTCGCACAACAAGAATACTGTTGACAAGATGCAGAATGAGACTTATCATACTACAAACCTGGCGCAGGGAGATCCAATGGTATCTGGTGTTTCTCATGATGGTTGGACCCAGCGCATTATGGAGGGTGAGTCTATCGGTACATTCTATACCTATCAGTATGCAGGTACAGTGAAACGTACAGATCCTGATGGAAATATTATTGAACGCTCTGAGTATTACGTTCTTGATGAGAATGGAAACCGTACAGGTGAGACTACTAACAACCCCACTCTGAAGGATCGTTCTATCACTGGTTGTGCACAGCCTAAGCTTAATGCCGGTTGGAACAACAGCCTGACCTATAAGAACTGGAACCTGAATGCATTTATCACTGGCGTATTTGGTCATGATGTTTACAATGCTCCACGTGCACACTATACCAGCTCACAGATGTTCTCTGATGGTAAGAATGTGCTGAAGGAGTTCCTGTCGTTCCCTGTTGGCGATGCTTCTGGCTCACTGCCATCTGACCGCTGGATTGAGAAGGGTACTTACATCCGTCTGCAGTCATTGTCGCTGAGCTACACATTCAAGAACTGTTTCGACAACTGGATTCAGGATCTTACTCTCTATGGTACAGCTAACAACCTTCTCACTATCACAAACTACAAGGGGCTTGATCCAGAGGTTAACCTCGGTGGTATCGATCCTGGTATCGATTATCGTTGGAGCCGTTATCCACACACACGTACATTCATGGTTGGTGTGAAGATTAACTTTGGTGATGGCAAGAAGAAATAAAGTTATTATCATTTAATAAGATTCAAGTATTATGAAACTAAATAAAATATTTCTTGCAGCTGGCATGTTTGCCGTAGCACTCACTAGCTGTACAGATTTGGATGTAACTCCAAGTTCTCAATACACAGAAGACCCCAGTAAGAATTCTGGAGTTGACCCGATGATTATGGTAGAGGCAAAAATGGCAGATTTGTATTTCCACCTGTCAGGTACATTTGGTCGCCGATACATGGAGGCACAGTGCCTTGCTTCGGATGAGTTTACGTCTCTGGCTTTTGATGGAGGCTACTATGATGGAGGTACCTATGCTCACCAGGCTCTTCACTGCAGTTCGGCTACCGATGCCTCGCTCGACTGGTATTCGGATGTAACTGCTGGTATTACAAAGGCCAACACTATTCTTGAGGAACTAGGTAGTAGTGCTTCTGTCCAGATGACAGCACCTGCTCGTGCTATTCGTGCTTACTTTACATGGATATTGATGGATAGCTTTGGTGATACACCTATTCTTGAAAAGGTGCCTGCTGAGGGTGAGGTGGTAGCTCGTTCTCCACGCAAGGAAGTTGCTGAGTGGATTGAGAGTGAACTCACAGAGATTATTCCTTACCTCACAGAGGATGTAACAGAGAATACCTATGGTAAGCCAACCAAGTGGATGGCACAGGCTCTGCTTGCTAAGCTTTATATCAACTGGCCAGTCTATACAGCCGAGTCTGTTGATCAGTATGATGCTGCTACTGCTGCAAATCCAAAACTCGATGCATGTATCGAGCTTTGTGATGACATCATCAATAGCGGTAAGTTCAATTTGGGCTCTGTTGACTATCTGCATAAGTTCTCATACGACAATGGCTCTCAGATAGAAGACTTCATCTATGCAATGCCTTATGACGCTATCAACCGTCAGGGTATGCAGTGGGGACGTCCTCGCTCATTCAAGCAGTTGAAAGGCATGTTGCCAACTTATTATGGATTTGCTGATAAGTTTACCCAGTCGTTTGGTGGTAATATGGTCGTTACACCTGAGTTCGCTAAACTCTTTAGCCTCGATGGCGATATCCGCAATCTCAGCATTCTGCGTGGCGACGTCTTTATCCGTGATCCGAAGACACTGCGTCCTACCTCTGAGCCATTTATGTATAAAGACAAGCAGGTTCATTTCACAGAGGACATTACGCTGATTAAGCAAGACAACACTATCGACGTGGGTAATGATGATAACGCTATCCAGCAGGGCTGTCACTCTATCAAGTGGTTCATTAATCCTGCCGACTATAACAATGGTCGTAACCAGTCGAACGATGTGCCTATCTTCCGTTATGCTGATATCCTGCTGATGAAGGCTGAGGCACTCACACGCATTGGAAAGGGTGGAGCCAAGGATCTCTTCAATCAGATCCGTAAGTATGCTGGTGCACCAGAGATCGCAGCAGAACCTACACTCGATGAGATCTATCAGGAGCGTGGCCGTGAGTTCTTCGATGAGAACTGGCGCCGTAACGATATGATTCGCTTCGGTCACTTCGAGGACGAGTTCTTCCCTCACTACAAGAACTTCCCCGATGCTGATTTCGACAAGCGTCATCGTATCTTCCCCATTGAGCAGGAGATGCTCGATCTGAACCCAGGTTGGGAGCAGAATCCTGGTTACTAATCTCTTGTAGATAATAACCCCATTAATAATACTGGGCAGCTACCGCAATGGTAGCTGCCCGGTCTTTGTTTGTTGCAGATAATAAAAAGTACTAATTTACCAATATTGTAAATTAAATATTGTATCTTTGCAGGCATGATACGTACTTGCTTTATCATAGTGATGTTTTTGCTCTCGATAGGAACAGCAATGCCGGCATGGGGGCAAAAGCAGTTGACAACAGCGGGAATGAGTGTTCCTGCTGATGGAAAAACAGTCTGCACGCAGCAGCTGCAACAAGCTATCGATGCCATATCTAAGAAAGGTGGTGGACGGCTGGTATTCACCAAAGGATCCTATCTTACTGGCGGACTGATGTTGCGCTCGGGGGTGGAACTGCATCTTGAGGAAGGGGCAACCTTGTTGGGAAGTACCAATCCCTATGACTATCAGTCCATCTGTATCGCTCATAGTAGCGATAACAGGAATGATAATGCTGCTATGGCGCTCATCATGGCTGATGGGGCTGACCATATAAGTATCACGGGCAGTGGTACTATTGATGGTCAAGGCTTACAATTAGCGCTCAATATCGATAGCTTGCACCACACAGGCGAACGCATAGACCCCAACTACAATCAGCGACGCCAGCGCCCTAGTGAGACGGCAAGGCCTAAATTATTCTTCCTCTATGGATGTAAGAATGTGACGGTAGAAGGCGTGAGGCTTCGGAATAGTGCTAACTGGGGATTATCGCTCCATCTCTGTGAGCAGGTAAAATTGCATCATCTGGATATTGTGAATAGGGCTTATTGGAACAATGATGGTATCGACCTGACTGACTGCCGGCATGTGGTGGTGGCTGACTGCCATATCAACTCGGCCGATGATGGGGTATGCCTGAAATCCTATCATGCCGACAGCGAGTGTTATGATATTGAGATAGCCCGATGTGATATCCGAAGCAGCGCATCAGCCGTTAAGTTTGGTACGGCCTCGTGGGGTGGCTTCCGCAAGGTATATGCGCATGATATCAAGGTGAGCGACACCTTCCGTTCGGCTATTGCCATCGAGAGTGTTGATGGAGCCCAGATAGATAGCGTGCTGGTGGAACGTGTTGAGGCTCATAATACTGGTAATCCAATTTTTATGCGATTGGGACAACGGGCTGGCGACCGTAAAGGCTCGCTCAGGAATGTAGTCATTCGTGATTTGACATGTCAGGTGCCTTTCGGACGTCCGGATGAGGCTTATGATCTGCGTGGACCAGAGGTGGACTTTTTCCATAATCCCTTCCCCAGTGTGATTTGTGGCATACCCGGCAACTGCATCGAACATATCACACTACAGAATATCAACATCACCTATCCAGGACGCGCCACAAAAGGCATGGCGTATATACCGCTTTGGCGTAAGCACGATGTGCCCGAACAGATAGGTAAGTATCCTGAGTTCACCATGTTTGGTGAGTTGCCGGCATGGGGATTCTATCTGCGACACATTCGCAACATCACGCTTAAAAACGTTCAACTATCGCTGGCAGAAGAGGATTTCCGCCCAGCGATAGTTGAAGAGGATGTGGAGAATATGTTACTTCTTCTCGACCGTTAGTATGCCCTTGGCAGCGCCGGCAGTCAGATCGATGGTGAAGACGAAGGTGTCGCCATCGTTGAGCACGGCACCGTCCTTCAGGAAGATGTTACCATTGTCGCTGTCGGCAGCGTTTACACGGAACCAGTCATTGTCGGAGTCAAGATGGTAGTCGCCGCCCTGGCCGTTGAACTCGATACCCCATGTGGGCTGACCGAAGAACTTGAAGTTGATGTCTTTGGCTGAGAGTTGCTTGCCTACAGTCAGGGTGATGCGATAAACACCCTTGGCTATTGGTGCCATGCACTGATCCCAGTCGGGGTCGGTCCACCAACTCTTGTTGTTGGCTGATGTCAGCAGAGGCTTGTTCACGCATTCGCTACCGATAATCCAGATAGAGCCTGTGCCGTCGGCCTGCATGGTGGCGGGCTTGCCCTCGTCGGTGATGGGATAAACCTGCACGTACTCGTAGTCGGCATAGGCCTTGATGGCATACTGACCACTGATGCAGAGGAAGGTATAGGTGCCATCGCCATTGGCCTTGAAGAAATCGGGATCGACATACCAGTTGCTGCCTACAACGCCCTCAAACTGTACGGTCATGCCTTTCTTCAGCTTCATAGCCTGAGGGGCTTTATCGGCCAGCGTAATGGTCTGAACACCCTCGCCAGCGCCTTTCTTGATGGTGAGCGGCGCATTCTTGGTGCCGCCAGTCAGGTTGATAGTGAAGATATACACATCGCCCTCGGTGAGTGTGGCGCCTTCCTTCAGATAGATGTTACCATTGTCGTGGCCGTTGCCATCACCTACGCCAAACACATCGTTGTCGCAAACCAGTGAATAGTCGCTGCCATCGCCCTTGAACTCTGTGCCCCAGTTGGGTTGGCCGAAGAACTTGAAGTTGATATCGCTGGCAGAGAGCTGCTTGCCTACGGTGAGGGTGAGCTGATAAACCTTATCCTTGACCTGGGCCATAGGCTGATCCCACTCTGTGCCAGTCCACCAGCCGTTGTTGTTAGAGGTGGTGAGGTAAGGCTTGTTAATGCCATTGCCACCAATCACCCAAAGGGCGCCTGAGCCGTCGGCCTGTAGTGTGGTTGGTTCGCTGGCTGTGCCACTATATACCTGCAGGAACTGGTATTTGGGATAGGCGGTGAGGGTGTAGGTGCCATCTACAGCCAGGAATACATAGTTGCCTGCATCGTTCAGTTCGAAGAAGTCGTTGTCGATAAACCAATCGCTGCCCACGATACCACCAATGGTGTACTCGCGACCTTGCTCAAGTTGGCGGGTGATGACGTTCTCGGCCTCGGTGAAGTTGAGGGGCTGGATGCTTATCTCCTCATTAGGACCAAAGGTGTAGTCGCGGGTGTTGAAGCTCACAACCACATCGCCCGCATTGTTGGTCTGGAAGTCGATACCGCCTTTCTCGCCTAAAGCAATCTCGGTACCGTTGCTGCCAAAGCTCCACTCGCCGTCCTGAGTCATAAAATAGCCCTTGAAGGCACTCTCGTTGGTGTGAATGGTGGTGGTATAGAGATAGTCGTCGCCCTCTGTCATCTGATAAACTGTGCTGTCGGCTGTGATAAACTGCAGATTACTGAAGTGAGGACGCTCTACTTTGAGCGGCACCTCGACAATCGTGGTAGAGGTGGTGACGTTCTGCAGGGTGAGGCGTACGGTGGCCTCGCCATTGGGGATGTACTGCAAGTAAGGTACGTTCAGGGTCACGGTATAGTCGCCAGCCTCCTTGGTACGGATAGTGGTGGCATCAACGGTCTCGTTGGTGAACAGCAACTCGGCCTTGAGCGTTGACAGACGCTCACCTTTCTTATCTGTACAGTTTACGTCGAAACTGATGTTCTGCCCCATCTGAGCACTGCCCAGACTGTTGACGCCGATAAGTGGGTCGCCCTGCTTAACGATATTCTTATAGTCTTCGTCGATACACGAAGTGAGCATGAACAGTGCTGCTCCGAGGAGCATGCTACTGATTCGGGATATCTTAGTCTTCATAATCATCATTGTTTATAGGATTACCATTTGCATGAAACAACGGCCTGTGCAGGAATGACAGTGCGGAAGTGGTTCTGACCGTCGCTGATAACGGCTGTGACGTTCTCATCAGAACTGTTGAGTACTACAGCAGCATAGCTGCCGTCAGGATTGCGGAAGGCTGAGTAAACCAATCCGTTCTTGGTGAGTGAACGCTGAGTGACACCAATGCGCTGTGCATCAGGGCGAACCACACTTGCCATGTGAGAGATGACATAATAGTGAGAGTTGCGTGTGATGGTCTTGTAATCCATCGAGATGTCAACAGCACCAAAGCATGTCTGGCAGCCGCCATCCAGGTTGGGACCCATGTTCATATCAAGCATCAGATTCCATACCAATACGGCCTTGCACCACTGGTTGATGGTGCCCAGTGTCACGTTCTTCATATCCTCCATGAGGCGCTTTGAGAGGTTGCGGCCATCGTTCCAGGTGCCGATGCTCGACTCCGAGAAGATGAGTTCCTTGTCGGGGGCCTGGGTGTGGATGTCTGTCAGTTCGGTGTTCTTGCCACCATAGTCGTGATAGGCTGAACCTACTACGAGCTCAGACCCTTCGAACTCATTGCCAAGTGCATTATATACTTTAACGGGATAGTCCTGCTGGTCCTCAACATTATCATAGTTGTAGTTATGATCGAAGAGATAGATCTTGGTGCTGATGCCATTCTGCTTGAAGGCAGATGCCAGCTCGGCTACGAATGGGGCTTCTTCCTGCCAAGGCATGTAGAGTGATGCGCAGTTGGCCTTGTTGAGAGGCTCGTTCTGAGGTGAAACGGCATAGATGTTGATGCCTTGCTGCTTCATGGCGGCAATGAACTTCACGAAGTATTGGGCATAGTCCTTGCGATAGTCTGGGTTCAAATGGCCGTCGGTCCAAGAGTCGAAGGGCTTCTTGGTGTCGATGTCTGACACCTTCATCCACTTAGGACAGGTCCAAGGGGCAGCGATAATCTTCACGTTGGGATTGATGGCGAGAATCTCCTTTAGCACGGGGATGACATACTGCGTCTCGTCGCTGTAAAGACGGAAGTTGTCGAGGCCAGGCTCATCACAGAGTGAATACTCGGTTGACGAGAAGTCGTTGCAACCGATACTGATGCGGGCGTAGCTCACACCATAGCCCTCGGTCTCAGAGTAGGTCTGCTTCAGGAAGGTTGCGCGGTCTTCTGGCTGCATCTTGAGCAGATTGTAGCAGGTGGAATAGGTGATGGCAAAGCCAAAACCATCCATGGTCTGAAACTGCTGGGTTGGGTCAACGATGATGGTCGATGGGGCCATGTTGTTGCCTGTGAATACTTCGGCCTGACTCATGCTGAGCAGCTGGGCACCACTGCCGGTAGTGGTATAGATGGTGGCTACGCGACCTGTTGGTTCTGCTGAGTCCCCCTGAGCGGCTGGACGGGGACTATTGTCGATGGATGCACTGTTAGAGCAAGCTGCTGTAGAGAGCAACAGTGCGGTTGCTATGCTTAATATTGACATATTTGTTTTCATTGTTGTAATTATCAATTTTCAGTTATCAATTCTCTTTTACTATGATTAGTATCCAGGATTTTGTTCCAGATTAATATTCTCGTCGAGTGCTGTCTGAGGCAGAGGCAGCAGATATGAATTCTCATCGAAGGTGCGCTTCTGGCCCAGTCGGCCTGCATCCTTGGCATAGACAGCGTTCATATACTTCTCTACCTTGCCGTTGCGACAGAGGTCGAACCAGCGCTGACCTTCGAAAGCCAACTCTAATCGGCGCTCGTGGAGCACTTTCTCTACCATATCGCCAGAGGCATCGATATCTTTCAAGCCTACACGACTGCGAATCTGGTTGACAAGTGCGGCTGCCTGTTGGGCATTGCCCTGCTGGGCATAGGCCTCGGCCTCCATCAGCAGAATATCGGCAAGACGCAGTTTGTAGCGGTTCTGATATGAAGAACGGCACTTGTACATGAAGGGGTAGTGTGAGGCTGGATAGTAGTTGTTCCAGGTGCACTCGTAATAGACCACGCTCTCGTTAAGACGAACCTCGTCACCCTCTTCTGTAAAGTCACGAATCAGGTCGCGTGAGGGGGTAATCCACTTGGCCCAGGTAAAGTAGTACTCGTAGTCGTCGAGCTGGCGACCATACATCCAGGTCTCCCAGTTGCCGTTACCTGTAGTGTAGTGCACTTCAAGGATGCCTTCGCTGGTGTTGCGCTTCACGCAGTCTTTCTTATCGGCATCGTAGCCAAAGAGGGTGGCAAAGTCGGGCTCGAGCGAAAGGCCTGATGTGGCCTTTACCTTCTCGGCATATTCGATGACCTTATTGTAATCCTGAACGGGGCGCTCGGCATAAACCTTGGCCAGCATGGCCTGGGCCACAGTCTTGGTGAGCAGGGTACGATCGGTATTTGAAAAATCAGGAGCGTCTGGTAAAGCCTCCTCAAGGTCCTTGATAACCTGCTGATAGCACTCCTCGGCAGTCTTCTTAGGGGGATAATAGGTGGGATAAACCTCTTCGACATTATCATTGGTGATGGTCTTGGCAATGTTGGTTATCACAGGGAATGAGCCCCACAGACGGGCCATGTCGAACATGATGAGTGCACGGAAGATTTTACCTTCGGCCTGCCACTGGCGGCACTCGGCATCGCTCACCAGATTCTTGGCGCGCAACTCGTCAAGGCCGTTGATAAGCACGTTAGCCTGGGCTACATCTGCCAAATAGCGTGTCCAGTCGCGGCTCAGAACAGAGTTCGAGGCATCGATGGAGTTGGTCTCGTAAGGCACAACCTCTGCACCAGTGGTGCCAGCATAGGCATTGTCGGAGTGTGCTTCGGCAATAAGTAGCATGTCGAGCGACCAGTGCTCCTGGCGGTTACGCAACAGCTCGTACAGATTCTTACGCTGGTCGATAGCTGCCTGCTTGTCTTTCAGCACAGCGGCTACGGTATCAGTGAGTACGCCTTCGGTAAGCTCGGTGGCATCGGAGATAGGCTCCTGGTCGAGCGAGCATGAAATGAGCACACCACCGACAGCACAGCTCAGTATGCCAGCACGGATATATTTGTATATATTGTTATTCATATTCTTGATATTTAATTAAAATTCAACTTTCAAACCGATTGAGAATGACTTGCAAAGAGGATAGGTGCCCCAGTCGAGACCTTGTACTGCACCACTGTTGCCATTCTGGTTAACTTCTGGGTCCATGCCCTTATACTTGGTCAGTGTGAGCAGATTGGTGGCTGACATGTAGGGCTGTAATTTGGTCAGACCTATGCGCTTGATGATGTGGCGAGGCACATCGTAAGAGAGTGAAACATCCTTCAGACGGATATACGAACCGTCCTCAAGGAAATAAGTAGAGTTATGCATCTCGAAACCGGCTTTTGGCACATCGGTAATCTGGCCGGGCACACGCCAGCGTTCAAGTACACGGGTGGTCTGGTTCTTGCCATCATACATACCTTCAGTCTCCATACGGCCTACATTATAGACATCGTTGCCATAGCTGCCCTGGATGAGCACGCTGAGGTTCAAACCCTTATATGAGAATGTGTTGGTGAGTCCGAAAGTGAAATCGGGGTTAGGGTCGCCAATATAGGTACGGTCGGAGGCTGAAACCATGCCGTCGCCGTTCACGTCGCGATACATCAGTTCACCTGTCTCGGGATCCACACCATCGCTGATGTAGCCCCAGAAACTACCAAGAGGACGGCCTGGGGTGTTGCGAACGACTGCTTCTTTAATGAAGTCGGTAGTGGTGGCGGCATAGTAAATCTGAGTGAGCTTCAGACTCTTCAACTCGTTGCGGTTGAACGAGATGTTGAAGTCGGTGCTCCACTTGAAGTTCTTGGCAATGATGTTTTTTGAGTTGATGGTGAACTCAAAACCTTTGTTTACAATCTCACCGCCATTGTAAGGTAGTGAGTTGGCGGCAGCCGAACCTGTGGGGAGTGTAATCCACATCAGCATATCGCTGGTTTTCTTGTAGTAATAGTCGGCATACAATGTCAGGCGGTTCTTGAGTATTGTGATGTCGATACCAAGGTCGGTCTGAGTGGTTGTTTCCCAAGTGAGTTCCGGGTTTGAGAGTGAACTCTGGCTGCGGGTTGGGGTGGCATTGGCATCATTGCCCTCGCCAAACCACTGGATGCGGTTGATATTATAGGCTGCCAGGTAACTGTTGTTGCCCAAACCGCTTTGGTTACCAGTCTGTCCCCAGCCACCACGAATCTTCAGGTCGTCAATCCATTTGATGTTCTTCATAAACTTCTCCTGAGTGACACGCCAGGCTGCCGAGAATGAAGGGAAGTAGCCCCAGCGGTGTCCGGGGGCCAGTTTCGACGAGCCGTCGGCACGCATGTTGGCTGTAAAGAGATAGGTGTCGTTGAAGTTGTATGACAGACGTGCAAAGTAAGACTGCATGGCCCAGTGACCTGCCCAAGAACCAGTGTCGGTCCACGAAATCTTGTTGGCACCATTCAGTGTTTTGATATCTGCATTGGCATAGTTTGAGCCGTTAATCCAGTTGTTGGAACTCTTATCAGTGGTGCCTGATGAGCCCAGCATGACGTCAATGCCATGAGCACCAAAATTCTTCTTGAAATTCAGAATATTATCAAAAGTGAGTGTGGTACGGATACTGCGGGCATCATAGCCTGTACCTTTGGTGTCACGTCCATACTGTGTCTCGGTAGGGTCCAGGAAGTTCATGGTTTTCCCCTGGGTGCGCTCCATCGAGAGACTTGATGTAAGTGTAAGCTCTGGCATGAAGTAAACGGTAGCCTTACCAGTGGCAATCAGTTTGTTATAGTTAGATCGATTGTCCTTGGTACGGGCGATGTTGTTCAACGGACTTGTGATGTTGACACCATAGAAGTTATTGTTGTATTGAGTAGGATTCTCTGGATCCATGATGGGAGCGTAGGTTGGTGTGTTGATGACCGACATGAGCACACCGCCACGGTTGGCACCGTTACCAGAGATGATGCTACCACGATAGGTATAGTCGGAGTAGGCTACGCTGGCATTCAGACGGAGCCATTTGCGAAGGTCGTTCTCAACGGCTGCACGGAAGTTGTAGCGCTCAAAGTCGGTCTGCTTGATAACACCGTTTTCACGGGTGTAACCTCCTGAGAGGTAGTAACGCAACTTATCGGTGCCATTGGTTATCTGGAGCTGATAGTTCTGGACGGCACCTGTGCGGAAAGTTTCCTTTTTCCAGTCGGTCTGGTCTTCCAGACCCTCAGGCAACTTCACGAGTCCGATTTCATCCTGCAGTTCCTTGTACTCCCAGGCGTTGAGCACCTTGGGGGTATGGTTCACCTGTGAGAAAGAGTAGTGGGCATTCAGGCTAACCTTTGCTACACCTTGCTTGCCTTGTTTGGTGCCAATAATGATGACACCATTGGCTGCACGGCTACCATAGATGGCTGCACTTGATGCATCTTTAAGAATCTGGATGTCTTCGATATCGTCGGCGGCCAGAAAGTCGATATCTTCAAAAGGTACACCATCAACTACATAGAGTGGATTGTTACTGCCATTCAGAGAGGTGGTTCCACGCACACGAACGGTGGGAGCACTTCCTGGTTGACCGTTGGCTTGTGAAATCTGCAGACCGGCAGCCTTTCCTTGCATGCCCTGGGCTGCTGATACGATAGGACGGTTCTCAAGGTCCTTGGTGGATACGCTGCTCACGGCAGTTGTTACATCCTTACGTTTAACTGCGCCATAGCCAATAGCTACGACTTCATCAAGCAGGTTGTTGTCTTCCTTCAGTACCACCTTCAGCTGAGCTGTGGCCTTTGCATGCTGCGTGATGAAGCCAATGTAGCTGAACTGAAGTGTAGCGCCCTTTTCTACCTGGATGGTAAAATGGCCTTCAAGGTCGGTTACTACACCATTCGAGGTTCCCTTTTCAAGTACTGACGCACCAATAACAGGAATGTTTTGGTCGTCCACGACTTCTCCTGTGACTTTCAGCTTCTGGGCTGATGCCATCATCGGAAGAAGCATTGCTAATAAGACAAAGACGATTCGTCTCATTGCGATCAGGTTTTTTCCTTTGTTCATAAATTCTTTTTTAACAGACATTATTTAATTAAATGTTTTCTTTTTCAGTTATTTCCCTTCAACAATCTAATATACCTTATTAATTAATGCCTACTGGTTGATTGGCATACTAACTCGATTGCAAAATTAGGGATAATAGCAATACAAAAGCTAATCATCAAGGCTAAAATATGGATACATTGAAGGCCGAGAAGAGTATACTCGTCTGATATATAGGCAGTTAGCTTTTTGATGGTTGGTGTATAAATATGGATGTTATAAGGATGAAATATGAAGTTTTTTGTATCGAAAAATGGATAAAAAATGGAAATAGTATTGTTAGTTTAAAATAAATGTATATCTTTGCAGTCTCAAACATCTTAAAGTAACTTAAATGAAACGACTGATAATTCTGTTTGCAGTATTGACCATAAGGAGCATAGGCTTGGCAGCAGGGCAGACGGATCTGGATGCGATGTATCAGCAGCTTGATCAGGCGATCGAACAGTTAGACGATTGTTTGGCCGAGCGCCAGGAACAGATAAATACGCTGAAGGCACAATATGGTAAAGCCAATGAACCCATGAGACAGTATCTGTTGGCCGAAGATTTGTTTGGAGCTTATTGCAAACTGATGAATGATTCTGCTTTGGTTTATGGCAAACTGTGTATCAGGTTGGCGGGCAATATGGGGCGTGCCGACCTGATGACCGAAAGCTATATCCGTCTGGCTCAGCAATATGTGGAAAGTGGGGCTTACGAGGAAGCTCAGAAATATTTCCGCTTAGTTGATATTGAACAGTTGAATACAATCAATATGAAGACTGCCTATTTCGAAGGGTTGAACCATCTGTATGGCGAGCTGGCCTTCTATAGTAGCGATTCTGATTTTAAGCAGCAGTCGTATAAACTGTCCGATGCCTATCGCGACTCACTTATAAATATGGCTGATACCACTTCTATCTTGTGGTTGTCAAAGAAGGTGTCGTTGCTTTTTTCCCGTGATCAGTTTGAAGAGGCCAAACACTATAGTGATATCTGGATGACAAAAGTAGAACCAGAGACTCCTGATTATGCCTATATGGCTTATATCCGGTCGGAAATCTATAGGCGGATGGGGAATCATGAGATGGAGAGCTATTGGCTGGCATCATCGGCTAATAGCGATTTGAGATGTGGTATCATGGACCAGGCATCGCTATGGATGCTTGCTGGCCGACTGAGTGCTGAGGGAGATCTGGAACGGGCTTATCGTTATGTAGAGTGCTCATGGCGATGTGCCAGTATGTTTAATGCCCACTTGCGCAGTTGGCAGATATCGCCAGTGCTCACCGTGATTAATGATAATTATAAGAATCAGTTGCGAAGCACCAACCATATGCTGCGTATTCTGGTTGGAGTTGTTAGCGTTCTGGCTCTGGTGTTGCTTGGTTTATATCTCTATGTGCGGCGTAAACGCCGGCAGTTGGCTGCGGCTCGTAATGAACTGAAGGAGGCCAACAGTGAACTGGTATCGCTAAATGAGCAGTTGTCTGACAAGAACCAGAAGTTGCTTAACACTAATATTCTGCTCTCGGATGCCAATCGTGTGAAGGACGAATATATTGGCAAATTCCTGAGTATCTGTTCTGATTATATCGACAAACTTGATAACTATCGTATCAAAGTGCATCGCAAACTGAAGGCTAACCAGTATAATGATTTATTGCGTATGACAGGGTCGGAGCAGTTGAAAGAAGATGAACTCAAAGAGCTCTTCGATAATTTCGATGCTGTGTTCCTACGGTTGTTCCCTACGTTTGTGGATGAGTTCAATAGTCTGTTGCGCCCAGAAGAGCATATCGTCCCATCAGGAAAAAGTCGTCTAAATACCGATCTGCGTATCTTTGCACTTATCCGACTGGGTATCAACGAGAGTTCTAAGATTGCTGAGTTTCTGCATTATTCTCCTAATAGCATCTATGCCTATCGTGCCCGCATCAAGAATAAAGCTGCCGGCAATCGCGATGACTTTGAGTTACGTGTGAAAGAGATAGGTATTAAGGGATGACATTATCAACCTACATTACTATAAATATATGAAAAGATTATTTTTTTGCTTGTTGTTGACAAGCGCGATGACTGCTCAGGCACAAGTCGCACGTTTTTCTGGAAAGACAGCACTCGAGGAGATTGCTGCCGACAAGTTCTTGGCTGCTGGCAATATGACCGACTACGATCATCTGCCACGAACTGCTCTCACTCCAGCCCCCAAGGGCTATGAGCCTTACTATCTGTCGCACTATGGTCGCCATGGTGCTCGCTATCTGCTTGAGGAGAATGATTATGCGATGCCGGTTCAGACGCTGCGCAAGGCAAAGTTTGCTGGTAAACTCACGCCACTGGGCGACAAGGTGCTGGCTAAGCTCGACTCGATGCAGAAGACGACAAAAGATCGGTTGGGCGACCTGACGGCAATTGGTCAGCGGCAACATCATGGCATAGCCAAACGCATGGTGAATAATTTTCCAGAACTGTTTCGTGTGCCTGGACTGCCCATACACTCGGTATCTACCACCTCTATTCGAGCTATTATATCGATGATGGCTGAGTGCGAGGAGTTGCAGGCTGCCAATCCGTCGGCCCGCATCTACAACGATGCAAGCAAGGCTGACATGCACTATATGAACTATTCACCCTCACGTCAGGAGCGTGGCATGGGGATGCCGCAGATGAATGTGATGCGCGCCATGCAGAAGCAACAGGCCATGAGCGACAGTTTGAAGCATCCTGAGCGCCTGATGCAGCTATTGTTTAACGATCAGCACTGGGTATATCTGAATGTAACAACAGGTTCGCTGATGAGCAAGATTGCTGATGTGGCGCTGAACATGCAAAGTCATGACGGCGATACATGGCTGTTGGATCTCTTTACTCCAGAGGAACTGCGTGACTTGTGGCGTAGCAACAACCTTTACTGGTATCTGCTTTATAGCAATGCACCACAAACAGGTGGCCGCATGCCTTGGAACCAGAAGAACCTGCTGAAGAATATCATTGAGACGGCCGACACGGTGACACAGCCTCAGGTATCATTGCGCTTTGGGCATGACACGGTGGTGCTGCCATTGGTGTGCATGCTTGACTTGGATGGGGCCGCCGTACAAGTAGTTAATCTCGATGAACTCGAGAAATCGTTCCGTACCTACTACCTCATTCCTACAGGTAGTAACGTGCAGTTCATCTTCTACCGCCCCAAGAAAGGCAAGACAGGTGATATCTTAGTAAAGGTACTTCTTAACGAGCGTGAGGCTCACATGCCTATTGCTACCGACACTTGGCCGTATTATAAGTGGCAGGACGTTCGCGAATACTACTTAGCAAAACTCGCCGAACAAGAGCAGAAGAAATAAAAAAGAAGAAAGCACTTACGATATGTTCGCAAGTGCTTTCTTCTTCTATGTGGACCAGCCTGGGCTTGAACCAGGGACCTCCAGATTATGAGTCTGTTAAAGTAGGATTTTTTAAGATTTCACAAAATATTTTCGTGTTTCCTATTTGGTTGTTTATCAGATATTTACTAACTTTGCAGCCGAAACGAGCAACGCTGCGAAATCTTGAAAAACAGCCTTTAGTGTTCGCATGGTGTTCGCACGGTGTTCGCAAAAATAAAGGAATTAGAGCAACAGACTGTGATTATGAAGGCTTTGAAAACATCCATTAATTGCAACCCGGTAGATAACTGCTGGATTAAACTTGTACTGGACAAACGTACCAATAAGACTACGGATGAATATCCGATGGCCATCTGTTTTACGATTGAGAGGAAACGGCTATACTTCAAGTTGACAAGTATGCCTTATCAGAAAGAGAAGTACTTCAATGAGGTATGCAGCGTGACCAACTCACGTAGCCTTTTGATGCCAGTATATAAGGAATGGGAGGGCATACTGGATGGTTATCGGGAAAAGGTGGTCAAGTTGGGTAAGACCCAGACATTGACCCTCGACCTCATCAAGACCTATTTGACTGGTGCAGAGACCAACGGCGAGGTGAGCAAATCCTTTGTCGGAGTCTGGGAGAGCATCATTGCCAGGATGAAGAAAGAGGATCGGGTAGGTACGGCTGAGAACTACCAATGGGCACTCAACTCCTTTCTGAAGTATGCTGGCAATGTAAAAGGCTTCAAGGTGGATAAGAACGTCATAGACAAGTGGAACGACGTGATGAAGAATGGCACCATTGAAAACGGCAGGCTGGTAGGTCAGATTGCCGATGCCACAAGGGGTATGTATCTCCGTACCTGTCGAGTGGTGTGGAATGAGTGCATCCGTCAGGGCTATCTCACTGAGGATAAGTACCCTTTCTCCAACAAGGACAACACGCTGATTTCTATCCCTCGTGGTAAGCGCCGCCAGCAATCGTATTTGAGTGTTGACGAGATGACACAACTCTACAATGTGTTCGTAGAGAAATGCTATCCCGATAGTTGGTCGCCTGACTACAAGAAGAGAGCGCATCAGTCTTTGGGGCTGTTCCTGGCGCAGTATCTCTGTAACGGCTTCAATCTCGCCGATGCAGGACGCTTGCAGTACAATCGCACCTACTTTGCCGAAGGAGGACGGGCTTTTGAGTTTATGCGTAAGAAGACATCAGCCCGCAGCAACAGCATGTCGGTGGTCATTGTACCCATCATCGAGCCATTGAAGGTCATCCTTGACGAGATAGGAGCAAAGCCAGAGAAAGATGCATACGTGTTCCCCCAGATATTCAATGGAGCAACTGATGAACTGACGAGACGAAAGCTGACTGTTCAGGAGAACTCGAACATCAAAGACCGCATGATACGCATCTGCAACGAGGTGCTTGGTTGGGACAAGGTGGTATCTGGAACCTGGGCACGTCACTCCTTTGCCACCAATCTGAAATTGGCTGGTGTAGAAGAACTCTATATCTCAGAGAGCATGGGGCACTCTCAGGGCAACGATGTCACCAGTGGCTATCAAGACATGTACCCACTTGAAATCCGTTTCCGCAACAATAGCAAGTTGTTGAATGTAGAGACTAAAGAAGAACCTATCGACATCGATAAACTGTCGAAGAAGGAAATGAAGGAACTGCTGAGGAAGATGATGGAAAAGGGAGGTATTTAGTGATAAAATCGGTAAAAATGCGCCAAGTATCAAGTAAATTGTGTAATTTTGCACTCTATATATAATTAAGGTATGACAGAAAAAGAACTCGTTCAACTTTGTAAACTCGGCGAGACGACCACAACTCAGTTTAAGTTAGAGTTTACTACCCAAAAGCAGATAGCCGAAGAGATGGTTGCTTTTGCCAATACCCGTGGTGGAGTCATTATCTTTGGTGCCGAGGACAAAACTGGCAAGATGGTTGGACTGACCTATGAACAAGTACAATATGCGAGTAGAGAGTTAGGCAACACAGCTAACGAACAAGTACGTCCAGTCATATATCTGGAAACGGAAGTCGTCATGCATGATGATATGGCGTATCTGTTAGCGTTCGTGAAGAACGGTGTGTATAAACCATACAAGGACTTATCCGGAAACATTTGGGTGAAGCAAGGGGCGGATAAGCGTAGAGTAACGGAGAATAGCGAGATTCGCAGACTGCTACAGAACTCACATCAGTATCAGGTTGATAAGGACGGAGTTGATAGCACTTCTGAGGATGATATTGACACCAAGGCTCTGGATGAATACTTCAAGAGCGTTTTCAATAAGAGGGTAGACGAGTTCAAAATGCCTGCGAGTACGGTGCTGAAGAATGCTCATATCACCGATGAACTCGGAAGGATGACTATTGCTGGTCTCATGTATTTCGCCAAAGAGCCACAGTTGTTCCGTCCCCAGTTCTGCATCAAGGCTGTATGGTTCGTCGGTAATCATATCGGTGGTACTCAGTATCATGACAGCCGTGATATTATTGGCACCATCCCTGAAATGTATGAGGATGCACTTCGTTGGCTGAAGTCGTGCCTTAGCCGCACCCAGAACGGACAGACATTCAATAGTGAGGGGATATTAGAGATTCCAGAGATTGTCTTGGAAGAGCTATTGCAGAATGCGCTCGTACACTTAGACCTACTGAAACCTGCAGCCATCAGACTGCTGGTATTCGATAATCGTATTGAGATTGTCAATCCCGGTTGCTTGCCAGACGGTCAGACGATTGAAGAGGTGCTGTTGGGCAACTCTGATCCAAGGAATCCACTCTTAGCACAGTTCGGCGTGAAGACGATGCCATACAGAGGACTCGGTTCAGGCATCCCTCGTGTAATGGCAGAGGATTGTGACGTTGAACTGATAGATCGTCCAGATGGCAACCAGTTCATTGCTCGTATCTGGCGCACTACCCAAAAGGGAGATTTTACTACCCAAAAGGCGAATAAAGAACTGATTCTTACTACCCAAAAGGAAGAAACCGCTACTCAAAAGAGCAATTCAACTACCCAAAAGCCGCTAAATACTACCCAAAACGCAATTCTCAACTACCTGAAAGCCCATCCAACGGCTACAAGGCAGAAAGTTGCCGAGGCACTGGGCAACATAACAGAAGATGGAGTGAAATTCAATATAAGTAAACTACAACAATATGGTCGACTGAAACGGGAAGGAGGTCGTAAGAATGGGCACTGGGTGACAATAGATTAAAGGTATCGTCAAGACGTGGACGTGGAACCAAGTATCATGTTTGTGAAATAAACTTGCAAGGAATTCAAGAAACCTTGCAAGTTCAGGCAGAAACCTTGCAAGTTCCAAGGGTAATTGATATTAGTTTTTAAGGATAACAAAATGAGAAATTGGATTGATTCAAAAACTTATGACATGATGATTAAGGCATCTCTTGGTGTGAGTCTGCCTGTAGTCATCGTTACGGCAGTCATGTTTTTTACTGGCGAGCCGATTACATCTGTCGAACGGAAATTGGCTGGGTATATTCTAGTTCCATCGCTAATTGTATTCATCTGGTCTTTCTTTTCATTGGTAGTCGATTTCGGCTTGCAGTTCTTTAAACCCATTTATGTTGATGAAAGTGGAAATTCAGATTCTTCGGTTAACAAAGAAGTTCTGAAATCTCAATTCGTTGCCAGGTTTGTAACGGATGACCATAAGTATGAGCCAATATATGATGCCATAGACGATGTCCTCAACAAGAGAAAAGAAGGTGCATTTGCAGCAAAAACGATGATCAGTGCAGCAGACAAGCATCTGAAATGGCTGTCCTCTGTACCCAGTGGAAAAAAGATGGCTTACTATTTTTCTGAGGAAGCTATTGGTAGTATTTCCTCATTTGATACAGGCAAGAGTGCACACAAAGACGATACGGATGCCGCCCTTAATGACATCATCACGATTTTAACAACTACGCTAAAGGTTCATAAGGATAAGAAATTGGAAGAAGCCAAAGCTAACTCCAAGAAGTAAGTAGCATTCCAAAAGATTTTTTTCGCACTCCATAGGCACCGCTTATGGAGTTTTTTTGTGTCTTTGCCCCATATCCGCCAAAGGTGGTTTGCTGAAGTTCACTGAAGTTCGCTGAAGTTCAGCAATTCAGTGCTTAATTTGCTGAATATCAGCATATTTCACGATTCTTGATTGAAAATGATTTCATAACTTTGCATCACGTTTTCAGCGAAATCATTTTTAAAATCACAAAAATATGAATGAGAATTTAGCGAATCAATTAGTAGTTGTGACCAAGGCTGACTATGAGGCTATGGTACATGAGCAGGCACATAAAGAGGCAGTAGCTCTTTCTGAGCCTAAGTCAAGTGACATCACCAGTAAAGGTGAAGTGATTAAATCTATTATGTGTAACGGTGAGCGTTTCCTGAGCAGAAAGGACGCTGCCAAGATTCTTGATGTCGGTCTGCCTACATTGTGGAGATGGAATAATGAAGGTAGGCTAAAAGCCATCAAGGTAGGAGGGCGTAAGGTGTATTACCGTTATGATGATGTATTAGCCATGCTGAAAGGAGAGTTGAATTATGATGATTGACATTGACGAACTGGCTAATCGAATTCATGCCGATGTATTTGATGTGGCTAAGACAGGAATTCCTCTAGGTGTGTTTCCGAATGTCTTTCAGAAGATTGCCTTCGAGCTGGTGAACTACGAGAACTTCAATTTGGAGTACACGGTAGCCATTATGCTGTCAGCCTTTGCTACAGCTATTGGCAACACCTATCATGTGAGGATAAAGGGCAAGTGGGTAACCGCTTGCTTTCTCTACATGATATTGGTGGGCAGGCCTGGTCTTGGCAAGACTCCTCCTCTCGGCTTCCTCTATTTCCCTATCCGCGACTATGACCAGCGATTGCTCGAACAAGCACGTAAGGAGTATGAAGCCTATGCCCAACAACAGGCAGTCAAGAAAGACGGAGATGTGACGGAACTGATAGAGAAGCCTCGCCTTATGCAGACGGTTATATCTGATTTCACTCAGGAGGCTATGCTGAGCATCCACTATGATAATCCTCGTGGTATCGTTCTGCTGGTAGATGAGGTCGTATCACTATTCAACTCCGTCAAGAGATACAGCACGAAGAGCAATCTGATAGAAGATCTGCTCTCTGCCTATAGCGGACAGCAGTTGAAGGCTGTCCGTAAGTCTGAGGTGTTTCCTATCTGCATTCCTCACCCATGCATTAACTTGATCGGTGGCATCCAGACCAATCTCCTTGACGAGATCTTCCGAAAGGAATATGTAGCCAACGGACTCACAGACCGTTTCCTGTTTGTATTCCCCAAGAACAAGAAGATTCCCAAGTGGCAGATTGGCATCGAACAGGAGAAACGCCCTGACACGATGAGCAAGTGGTCTTACTATATTAATAAAGTGTTGAATATTCCTTGTCCGCTGAGTGAGGACGGAATAACACCCCAACCTATAGTATTGGATTTCTCTGAAGATGCCAGAACCTACTTCTATAATTGGAACAACAGCATCATTGATGAAGTAAATGGTATCGAGGATGACAATGAGGTGGAGAGCCGGAAAGTAAAGCTCAACGGTAATGCTGCACGTCTGGCCTTGATCCTTCAGGTGATGCGATGGGCTGCAGGCGAATGTCAGATGGACTGTATCGACATCACTTCCGTCAAAGGCGCAATCCAGTTGATAGAATACTTTGAGGACTCCTACAAGCGAGTAAATGCTCTCTCAGGGATGGACGAGCCCAATAGGAACCAGGATCGTTGGCTGGCTATGGTTGGTGACACCTTCACTTCATCCGAGGCAGAGCAGGCTGGACAAAAGACTGGCGTATCACGTCGTACAGTGTTTTCTTCCCTTAAAAGACTATGCGAGACCACACCTCCTGTATTACAGAAGGTAAAACAAGGCGTTTACGAGAAGGTAGTGAAGCGTTGCACAACTGCACTCTGCACTTCTGCACTCTCCGATAGTTCGGAAAATGGCGGTGAAGGGAAAGTGCAAAGTGCAGAAGTGCAAAGTGCAGACAGTGCACAGGAAGGAGGCGAGGATGAGTGATTACAGATTCCATCTGGAGAAATATCGTCCTAACAGCAAGCTTACTTGTCCCCAGTGCAAGAAGCTACGTTGTCTCGTTCACTATGTCGATGATCAGGGTATCATTAAGTTCCCAAACTATGTCGGCAGATGTGACCATGAGAACAGTTGCGGGTACCACTATACTCCCAAAGACTATTTTCATGATAATCCTGATATGAAGCCCAAGGATTGGGACGACGACACTCCTATATATAATAAGGTGGGAACAACGAAAGGGAAAGAAGAGCCCAAGTCCGTTGAACCTTCTTTCATCCCTATGGTATTTGTCAGCAAAAGCCTGTCAGCATACAAGACAAAGAACCCTCTCTACCAATATCTCTGTGGTGTTATCGGCGAAGATGAGGTTAAGCGTATCTTCCGTTTGTATCTTGTCGGAACGGGGAACAAATGGGGAGGATGTACCGTCTTCTGGCAGATAGACGCCAATGGCAATGTGAGGGCAGGCAAACTGATGGGCTATGACAGCAAGACTGGCCATCGGATAAAGGAACCCCAAAGTCTGGTCACTTGGGCGCACTCTGAATTGAAGATAGCGGATTTCCATCTGGTACAATGCCTATTTGGCGAGCACCTTCTTCATGAAAGGCCAACTGCACCCGTCGCTTTGGTGGAGAGTGAGAAGACCGCTCTTATCATGACTCACTTCATGCCCGACCTTTTATGGTTGGCTACTGGAGGCAAGAACGGATGCTTCAATGAAAAGGCCGTTCAAGTCCTTCGCAACAGGGATGTGTTTCTTCTTCCCGATCTTGGTGCCAAGGAGCAATGGCAGCAGAAGGCTGTCATGCTCCAGACGCTCTGCAAACGGGTTGTCGTATCTGACTGCATAGAGAAGATTGCAAACGGCGAGCAACGTGAACTGGGTCTTGATGTGGCAGACTTCTTCCTGATGAAGCCAACGGCTCATGAAATCCTGGCAGACATGATAAGACGAAATCCTGCTGTTGGACTATTGGTGGAGAAACTTGATTTGGAGGTCTGTAATGATGAGGAACCTCAGGATGGTGTGCCGTAACGTGCGTGCAGGGAGATGAAGGGCTTGCCCTTGATATAGCCCACTATAACTACGAGCTTCGCTTTCGTAGTTGTGGGCTCTTCCGAGGGACTCAGGGCTTTGCCCTAAGAACCCACCAAGGGCTGCTCGCCCTATGGAACCTCGCAAGGGGGTGACCCTCCCCCTTGACCGCCCCGCTCAGTGGCATCTGCCCCTAAGAACCCTGAGCAGGAAGTGACTCTCTCCCTGCACCCTCCAATCAGGATTAGTACCCCGATACCCCCTTAGGGATAATAGTACAATAGTATAAATCTATAAAATAGTAAACAGATATGGCTACAATAGCAAAAGCATCTGAGCACATCAAGCCGTGCAACATTGCTCAGTGCGAACGACACAACAGACGCGATCCCGACTACATTGCATCGCTCAATCCGGCACGGCTATACATTCGTACCGACCTGACCCACAACAACGAGTGCTATATTGCGCCCTGCATGGAAAGTAGAACCCTGCCGCAACACTACGACTTTCTCAAAGCCTTAGTTAAGGAAAGGACTGGCAGGGCAATGCAAGAGAAGGACGTGGAGTATAAGGACAAGAATGGTAAGATACGTGTACGCAAGGGCAGTAGCCCTATTCGTGAGGGTGTAGTGAACATCAAGCCAGACACCACGATAGACGACCTGCTGCATTATGTCAATCGTGTACATGAGAAGTGGGGAATCACCGCCATTCAGATACACATGCACAGGGATGAAGGGCATTATGAGAACCCGGAGGACAAATCGACCTGGCAACCCAACCTCCACGCACACATCATCTGGGACTGGATAGACCATTCGACGGGCAAGTCCTTCAAACTGAATGCTGATGACATGTCGCAAATTCAGGATATGGTGGCTGAGACATTGGAAATGGAACGTGGCAAACGAAAGGCAGAGACGGGAGCTGCCCATCTGGAGCGTAACGAGTACATCCTGAAAGTACAGGAGGAAAAGAAAGAGAAGCTTCAGAAAGAAATTGATGCGGAGGAAGCGAAAGCCGCAAAGATGGCGCAGGCCTCCCTGTTCGACAAGATGTTCAACGCAGGTCTTAGCCCGTCAGTAAGGAAAGCATTTGAAGAGAAGGATGCAGCGCATAAGGAAGAACTGCGCCAGGCAACAACGGCTGTCAACGAGGAAGGTCTGCCTTATATGTGGACCAGTGGTAGTAAGAAGGGCCAGAATCTTACATGGGAGGAATTAGCCAAGTGTCGTGAAAGAGAAAAGAAAGATGCTGCCATTAAAGCCGAGGCCGACAAGCAAGCAGCCGTTACCCGGGCAAAGGCCGATGCCAAGGCAGAGCATGATGTAGAGATGGCCAAGACGAGAGCGGAGTATGAGCTGCGTATTAAGAAAGAACGGCTCGCAGTCAAGGACGATGGTACACCTCTCTGCTGGAAGGGTGGCAACAGGAACGGTCAGCAACTCACCAAGGATGAAGCGATAAAGTGGTTGGGTGGCCAGTTGAAGGTTTCTCAAACCGTGAACAGTGCACTTCTTGATAGGCTGAGAGTGTTGAGAGACCTCTTGTTCGCAACTTGTAGTATGAATTTCAAACGAGTTGTCGAGATTATCGCTGACCAGTGGAAAGCTGGCATGAAGCATTTTGCCAAAGGCATGAAAGACTTTATCTGGAGTGCCATCAGTGTTGAGAAAACCGAGGCAGGGCGCAAGTCTTATGTGGATGATGCCGTTCATTTTGCCAAGATACTCGCCAAGACTGATCCAGATTTGGAACTTGATGACAAAGCCTTGAAGCCTCTATACGATGACGCTCTGAAAATCGCTGATGGAACCTGGGAGTCATACCATCAGAAGCGTGACCAGCTCTTTGACGCTGCCGTCATTGCTCTGGTAGAAATGGGCAATTGTCAAAATCAACGCCATCTGAACCAAAAACAGGCAAATATAATTGAAGCATTCCTCGCCTTTGATGGCGGTGACAGGACACAATTATGTGAAGAAATCTGGAATGTCTCCAGTCCCAAGGTTAATTATTATTGGCGTGACGGAACCTTTGATGCACTTGAAGAATTGCGCACAAAGGAACTAAATCATCGTACTTATGGTTATGGCCGTGGGCTATGATTGAATAAAGAAACTCCTGCAACCAGTCATCTAGACTGGCGCAGGAGTCGTTAGAATATTCGAAGGCTTTTTCAGACGATCTTAAGGACACATTACTCGCCCTTGCCGTCCCACAAAGTTACGCTATCCGATTGGTGCTGCCATTTTACTCTATCCAGTCGTCATAATCAGGTATTTCGTTGGGCGGCGTGCCACTTGCCTGAAGCAGGCATGTCCTATGTTGCAGCTCGACTACTCTCATTGAAGGTTTCTCGTATGCTCTCTTTTTCATTGCTGTGTCCTCCTTTCGTTATTTGATTACAATCTTTTTACCATTATTGATATAGATACCCTTGCTGCTGGGCTTGCCGCTCAGGCGTACACCGTCCAGCGTGTACCATGCCTCGCTGTCGAAGGTCACTTCGCCCGTCTTGGTGTCGAGGGTACCGATGGCGGTAGTCTCGCCGCTGGCCGAAATGAGTTTGACAGTGATGCGCTGTGGCAGTTCTACTTCGTTAGAGGCAGAGCGAGTCATTCTTCGGGCAGAGGCAGAATTAGGTTCCTGCTCTGAGTCCTCAGGCTTAACCCACTCTAAATAGCATGACGTAGGGCGAATCTTCGCGCCGCTCTTCACTCTCACGAAGTCGCCGGCCACGACGAGTTGTTCGTCCACCTCCTTGGTCGCTCCTGCGAAGCCGTACACCTTGCCGATTTCTTCGGAGTTCTCGCTGTCGCTCCAGTAGCGAGGCTGGTAGGTGCCTTTGAAATTCCATTTGTTCCACGAATATGTGCCATCGCTGCCGTCGTACTCAGTCTGCTTGTTACCGCGTTCGTAACCCTCAGTGAAGATATCGAAGCCTTGGTAGTAGTCGTCCCCATTAGTGAAGTAGAGGTATTTAGCGTCCTCACCAGGCATGAAGAGATACGGCGTGTTGGCCTTCATCGTGGTCTCAGTCGTTTCGTTAGAGCCTTCCACGCCCACTTCCTTCATCACGGCAATCCACATGTTAAACGGCACTTCCTCAATGCCTGCGAACTCGTAGAACTTTCCCTCCGAAATGTTGTCATATTCACCCCGCCTGATATCGTTCTTCGTGAAGTCGAACGGCAGCATGATGGTCACGGCCTTGTCTCTGGTGAACGGACGGTTGTAGCGCAGGTAATTTGTCCTCTGTTTCGTCTTGACATCCTTGATGCCGAGCGGCATGTCATCGTACTCGATGATATAGCTCTTCTCCCCGCTGTAGCTGTACGTCTCCACCAGGTCACCGTATGTCGGCGTATAGTACTTGCCGTCGAAGACCATGGTGTGACCATAGACCTTTAGGAAGCTGTGGTCGGTTGTCGGGTCGCCGAAGTGGGCGAAATTGTCGGGAGCGTCGGCCGATTCCACAGCGGGCGAGCCTTGCTTCAGACCGCGTGTGCCGACGTAGAAGCAGTTGGTCAATTTACCCTCGCCGTAGCCGTTGCTGCGGTGGAAGAAGGTGCTGTTCCTGTCGTTGTCATATCCCCACAGCAGTTCGCACTTGTTGCCATTGTTGTCGTACTGGCCGTGCAGGAAGAGGCAGTCAGTGAGGTCAACATACGCATACTGCGACATGGCACCGATGAATCCGCCGCAGCCATAAGTCTGGTTCCAGGTGTTCGAGTTGTAGATGAGTCCGTCATAGACGCAGCCCGTGATGTTGCAGTCCACGAGGTAGTTCGTATACTGTATGTAGCCCACGATACCACCGTGCCCTGCTTCACCGTTGATGGTGCTGCTGATTTGGGTGCTGACGCGACAGTTCTCAATGGTGAGATTACCGCTGGCAGAGCCTACCAGACCGCCCATGTTGTGCCAAATACCGCCTTCTATCAGTCCCGTTGCGTGCAGGTTACGGATGGTGGCACCGTTAGTGATGTGGAATGGGGCGCAATTCGGCATATCTGCAGTATAGTTGAAAGTCAGCGTATGGCCATCGCCGTCGAACATGCCTTTGAACGGATGGTCTGTGCTTCCTGCCATCGTTGTCACGGTGATGTTGTCACCCAGCATCACGGTCTTGCCACTGAAACCGTTCAAGTCGCCATCCACTTCCAAGCGCTGACAGAAGTAGTTCCAGCCCTCGGCAGTCTTGATGGTGTAGGTGTCGCCGCTCTGCGTGATGTTGTTTTCATTCAGCGGATACGTGAACGTAGCGCTGAGGTTCACGTCCTCGGCAGGCATGTTGAACGTGTAGGTGTTGCCGCTTTGCGTATAGGTGATGTTATTGCCCGACGTTGCGCCCGTCAGTGTCAGCCCTTCGATGGTCTCGTCCATCTTCTGCGTGTAGGTGATGGTCACTTCGTCGCCCTCCAAAGCCGAACTCTTGTTTAGTTTGAACTGTGAGTATTTGTTGTTGATGTTGAATCCTGCCATGATGCTGAAGTTTGTAGTCAGCACGTATGGATGTTCGTTGTCTTTGTTGATGATAATGGTGGCGGTAACGGTGTATGAGCCTATTTCGGATGGGGCCGTCCCAATACTTTCTGACGTAGCGTTGTTAGTGTAATTTAAAGTAGTGTTAATGTCGGTAATGCCCGTCTCTTCCAAGAAATCCGTAAGGTTAAGCGTGGCACTGTGTTTTAGCCCGTTGTATGAGGCATTATTGGCTGTGAGCGCCAGTGTGGACTTGCGACTCGTGCCGAGCGCGCAATTGTGATGCTGGCTGGTTTGGTTGCATGTAGCGGTCAGTGTGTTGCCGCTGGTGCTAAACGTAAACGTGTGCCCAGGATCAGAAGTGTCCTCCACCTCAACATCATAGGTAATGACGATGGTGCCTTCCTTAAATATGAAGGATCCTGAAGGTTCTTCAACTTCGCTGGAAAACATTATTTTCAATGGATTTGATGCGCTGACAGCCAAATTGCCCTCAAAAGTTGCTGAATTTGAATAATCAAACGTGCCATTTGAAGGAAAATCGTAGTCATTAGTGCTTCCGTGCAGATGCAGCAATGTTGAAGTATTGTTTTTATTTAGACCAACGTACATTTGCATGCCACTATCGTAGAACATGAAATTAGTGAGTTCCACACTCTTAACAGTTCCTTCTAAATTAGGAAACTCAATAACTCCATTGCACTTAATTACATTGGTTCGAAAGCTTGCTGTCTTTTGTTTGGATCTCCATGTGATTTTATTGTTATCTGGATCATCGTTCGACCAGTTAAGCGTCTTTCCACTACTACTCACTAACGTCCAGTCGTCTTGCGCCGAAGTATTACCCGACGCACCGCCGTCCATGTAGAACGTCACGGTTCTTGTTTCCGTTGCTGCCCACGCCCCTTGCGCCGCCACGAGCCAGAGGGCGAGGGTGAGGATGAGATTGAATGATAGTTTTACTCTTGTTTTCATACTCCTCATTTTGTTTCTTTTTTAATTGTTCTTGTATTATGGTTACTTTATAATTCTCTCATCAAAGTATGGTAGGGGGAAACACTATCGGTATGGGCATAAAGAAAGCGCAGACCCTGTCCCATATTCTCCGACAGGCCCGCGACGGCCCCAAATCAGCTATGGTGGAGTCTGCGCTGTGGTGCGCAGCTCCAATGCTGATTTGGTTTTGCTCGTAAAATCTCGTTAGAGGTCGCGGTTCGTCGGAGAAATTGAGCAACAAAAAAATCTGCATCCCTTTCGAAATGCGTTTGCAAAGTTACGAACTTTCTGCTAATTAAAACTCGTTTATTACTTTTTTTTGATGTTTTACCTTATTAATTATTGAAATAATTACATTTAAGCTTAAATTTCTTCATTTTGACAATGCGAACACCGAAACAACAATTTGCGAACACCGAATCTGAAATATCAATAAATAGAGTGTTTACGGCAATCCTTTAAAAAGCATCCGTGTTCGCATCGTGTTCGCAAAAAGAAAAATCAGCAACTCTCGATTGCTCGTAAGTTGCTGATTTTCAGTGTGGACCAGCCAGGGCTTGAACCTGGGACCTCCAGATTATGAGTCTGTTGCTCTAACCAACTGAGCTACAAGTCCGATGCCTTTGCTTTGAAAAGCGTTTGCAAAGGTACGTCAAATTCTTTAAATATCCAAATTATTAAGAGAAAATAACTAAAAATGATTTATCTAAAGGGGCTAATTGCGGATTTTTGACTACCTTTGCAGCCTAATATGGAGATATTATACGATATATATGGTACAAAGATAGTGCCCGAATGTGCAGCTACGATAGGTGTTTTCGATGGTGTACATGCTGGGCATCGACAGGTTATCGGGCAGATGAAGTACGAGGCTCAGCTGCATGGCTATAAGTCGATGGTGATTACGTTCGATAAACTGCCACAACAATTGTTTGTGCCTGATTTCCAAGCTCAACTGATTACGACGCTCGACGAGAAGATTAAACTGCTTGAGGGGCTTGGAATTGATTACGTGGTGGTGCTGCCTTTTAATATGCAGATAGCACAGCTCACGGCGCGTGAGTTTATGGCGCAGATACTGCACGAGCACCTGAATGTAAAAGCTCTGTGTATAGGCTACGATAACCAGTTTGGGCGTGGGCGCCAGGAAACGTTCGGCGACTATGTGGAATATGGTAAAGCGCTTAATATACACGTATTTAAGGCTATGGAGGTATGCCCTGATGGGTTTGATGTGCCTGTAAGCTCGTCGCTGATAAGACATCTGATAACCGAAGAGGGCAAGGTGTTTGATGCCTCGCAGATGCTTAATTACTATTACACGCTTACTGGTCGGGTGGTGACAGGTGAACATATCGGTACAGGGTTAGGCTATCCTACGGCTAATGTAATGTCTGACAATGCTGAAAAGCTGATACCTGCCGACGGTGTTTATGCTGTGTTGGCCAGTATTGATGGGAGCGAACCTATGCAGGCGATGATGAACATAGGCAAACGTCCTACTTTTAATGGGAAGCAGCGCACTCTTGAGGTGAATATTCTTGATTTTAAGGGTGACCTGTATGGCAAGCAAGTTGCCATCAGTTTTGTAAAACTTGTGCGCTTGGAGCAACACTTTTCGTCGGCTGACGAGTTAAAACGTCAGATAGAGAAAGACGAGGTATTAATTAGAGATATATTTGAAAAGATACTAAAGTAAATAAGGATATGAAGAATGCGATTATTTATACAGTACTGTTTGCTGCCCTTCAGGTAGTGGTGTCGACAGTTGCCCAGCTGGTTTGGAACCGGTTATTAGGGAATAGCGGCGTCATGGGTACTGAGTTTATGATTGGCACGCTGATAGCATTTAACGTGCTGGGACTGATACTGTTTTTAGCAACCAAGTGGGCTGTGGTTAGCAGAAATTGGATACGTACGCGCCCTTGGATGGTGCTGTTCTGGGCGGCAATGGCGTCGGTGGGGTGTATCGTTCCATCGATGTGGCTGCAAGAAGTGATGCCCGAACTGCCAAACCTGATGCAGGAGGGATTGGAAGAACTGATGGGTAGTCGCTTAGGTTATGTAGTAGTGGGTCTGATGGCGCCACTGGTTGAGGAAGTTGTGTTTCGTGGTGCTATCTTGCGTGCCTTGCTTAAGTGGAACCAGAACCATTGGTTGTGCATAGCTATATCGGCAGCTCTGTTCGGCCTGTCGCATTTTAACCCCGCTCAGATGCCGCATGCTTTTCTGGCTGGCTTGCTGCTGGGATGGATGTATTACCGTACGGGTAGTATCGTGCCAGGCGTGGTGGTGCATTGGGTGAATAACTCGATGGCTTATGCTTTGTACAACATATCGAAGGCAGCCTATGGTACGGGCGACCCAACGATGGCGCAGTTGTTTGGCGAGCAGCGAGTGTTGCTGGCTGTTCTTTTCTCGTTGTGCATACTGATACCAGCAATCTACCAGCTTAACCTGAGAATGAAGAGAGCATAAACAGATGAAATTGAAGAAGGCTGCTCCCGTTGTAGCGGAGGCAGCCTTTAACTTCAGCGTTAGTATTTCCTGAAAATTTGAGAGAAACAAACCGGAGCTTCACAGCTTTCGGCGTCTTAATTGTTTTACTTGTTTTATTTATAAAGAAAGCATAGAAAAAAATATCTTATTCGTATAAGGCGGGCGTATCCGTGGCGCTTACCTTAGTGGTATCGGCCATATTCTCAGCCTGCATAGTGCCGAGGGTATTAACGGAGTCGGCCTGATGCTGCTGGTGGAACTTGGCGTAAGCATCCTTCGGGTCGTCCCATCCGCGGTCCCAAGGGGCTTGTGCGGCGTTACCCAATGTAAGAATGATAGCTACCACGGCAGCAGCACGGAACAGCGGCATGAGGCGTGAGGTGAGTGTTACCATCTTGGCCTTTGGTGCTTCGTTGTTCTCGCCTACCATTTCGAGTATTCGGGCATCAAAGTCATCGCCCAGTTCAGGCTTTTCCTGCTGGAGTGTAAACAGCGCTTTGTACTGCATAAGACTAGCTGGTACATCCTCCTGACTGAAGAATGTGCGCAGGATTGACTCTTCCTGTAGTGTGGTTTCACACTGCCAGTAGCGCTCCAGTAACTGTTCGATATACTTATAATCCATATTTCTCGGTTTCTATATATTTTTGTCGGATGGCTTGGCGAGCGCGGAAGATGTTTACTTTTACCTGCTCTTCGCTGATTGCCATAATCGACGCTATTTCTTTATAACTCTTGCCTTCGAATTCGCGCAACTGCATGGCGCTTCTCTGTTTCTCGGGCAGCTCATTTATCAGTTGGCGTATCAGCTCGATGCGATCGCGCTGCACAGCCTGCTCTTCAGGGTTCGAGGCGTAGCTTTGGTCGGCTTTGTCGTGGTCGCCATTTTCCAGACTCTGATTCTGGTTTTCCATGTGGCGCATTCTGTCGAGTGCCAGGTTGCGACAGATGGTTAGGCAAAAGGCTTCGATCGATTCGATGTCGTCCCATGTCTCGCGGCGATTCCACACCTTAATCATCGTGTCCTGTACTACATCCTCTGCCTCTGCAGGGTTGAGGGTGATGCGGAGGGCAAGCCTATAGAGCTCGTTCTTCAGCGGCAAGATGTCAGTTTTTAAACTTATCTTTTTCATCCTCTCTTTTTATATGACGAATGACCTGGGGCAAAAGTTACAAGTAAAACAAAAAAAATCAGAAAATTTTTGTTCCGCTCTCTCCATCTATGGCTGAAGCTAGGGTGATGATAACCCTACCAACGCCTGCATCGATGGCGCTCAGCGCATTTTCTATCTTAGGCAGCATGCCACCGCTGATAGTGCCGTCGGCTTTGTATTTTTCAAAATCGGCACGAGTGATGGTGGGGATGACAGAGCTGTCGTCGTCGGGATTGCGCAGTACGCCCTTCTTTTCGAAGCTGTAGATGAGTGTTACATCGTAGAAGGAAGCCAGTGCTTTAGCCGTCTCGCTGGCGATGGTGTCGGCATTGGTGTTCAGTATGTGACCTTGACCGTCGTGGGTGAGTGGGGCCATTACGGGGGTGATGCCTGCTTCAATCAGCTGGCTCAGCATCTTACCATCGGCACAGTCAACATCGCCTACAAATCCAAAATCCACGCCATCCTTTATGGGGCGCTTATGGCTGCGTATGACATTGACATCGGCTCCGGTAAGTCCCAGGGCATTTACACCGTTAGCCTGCAGACGTGCCACCAGGTTTTTGTTTACTAATCCGCCGTAAACCATAGTCACCACGCTTAGCATATCGGCATCGGTAATGCGGCGACCACCAACCATCTTCGATTCGATGCCCAGGCTTGCTGCCACCTGAGTGGCTCGGCGCCCACCGCCATGGATGAGTACTTTTTTGCCTTCGATGGCACTGAAGTCCTTGAGTAACTGGGTCAGTTGGGCTTCATCTTCAACCACAGCACCACCTACTTTTACGATTGTTAGTTTCTGTTTCATTTATTAA
The DNA here is from genome assembly GCA_015060625.1 of Xylanibacter ruminicola. Lineage (GTDB taxonomy): Bacteria > Bacteroidota > Bacteroidia > Bacteroidales > Bacteroidaceae > Prevotella > Prevotella ruminicola_D. The sequence continues at coordinate 215,127 of SUYC01000002.1, forward strand.
TAATGTATATTAACTACTTTTGTCCGATAGCCGCGTATTGGCGTATCATGGCATCGGCCAGTATAGTGTTACTATCATTGGCACCGTACAGGGTGTCGTAAATCATTTTTACCTCATCGTGACCGCCACCATGTTTCAATGTGTAAACCACACAAAGGTTCTGCAGGCCAACTGTTTCCGAAAGGATGTCGAGATCGGTAACAGCCAACTGCGACAGGGCCAGCTTATAGGCTGTATCGCTCAACTCATCGACCATCGTCTGCACATCGCCTAACGATTCCATACCAAAACGCTCCAGTACGGGCAGGAAAGGCATGAGCGAGGCAGGGAATAACTCTGCTTGATTAACAGCTGCAATGCGCTGGTTAAGACGCTCGAAGGGGTGTAACTCAAGATAGCTACGGAACGAGTCGGTAGAGAGTACCACATCACTCAGATTGCCCGATTTTACCAGTGTTTGTATCTGTCGACGGTACTCGGTCATCGTTGTGCGCAGACGGCTGAACTCATCGTCGGCCAACTCTAACATGCCAGCCAGACGGCTGAACTGGCGTCGATACTGGGGTGGCAGTCTGACAGCTCCTTTATAGCCGATGTCGTGCTCGATGGCCGACCATGTGTGTTGCAGCGCTGTGCGTATCTGTAGCTCGAATGGTAAGCTACCCTCGCGCAGATGGCAGATATAATGCAGGGAGTTATAGCCAAAGCTGTTGAAATCGTGCATTTTGCGCTTGTCAACAGAATTTTTCCAATCGATTGTAAACAACTGATTGACAATAGCAGCCACCTTATCTACGTCATCGGTGTAGAAGGTAACAATACGCAGGCCAATCAGGTCGGTTATATCGCTCAGCGAGTGGTATTTCTCGCCTTTGCGCTCTAACTTGCCTGCCAGCGACTCGACACCTTTTATGCGGTGCTCGATGCTGTTAAGTTCTATGCCTTGCTGCTGCATCGTGGTTTGTAACAACTCGAAAATCTGATTGTCGAGCTGTATAAGTTGAGGTCGCAGTTCGATAAATTCCTGCAACAACGACTCGCAATGTGGCGACAGGCGCATTAGATAAACTCAAAAAGATTAATAAAACCTGTCATTGCAAATACTTGGCGCAAATCTTCGTTCATGTTGCGCAGATAGACATGACTGCCTTTGGGCTTCGCTACCTTGAGCAAGCCAAGGAACAAACGCAAGCCACTAGATGAGATATACTCGAGTGCAGAACAATCCAGAATAATGTCGTGACCAGAGCATTCGTAAAGTGGCGCCATGCTCTTTTCAACTTCTGCCGATGCGGCAGTATCTAGACGGCCCTCGAAATACATAACGAGATTTTTCTCTTCTTCTTTGAATGTTGTTTTCATAATTAATTATTTTTAGTGAGTTTTTTGCGGAGCGTTAGTACGTTCTTGCCGTCCACACGCTCATAGTTAATGGTATCCATAATCTGTCGGATGAGGTGTATGCCTAATCCGCCTATGCCGCGCTCCTCAGCCGTTAAGGTGGTGTCAACTTCGGCTTTGGCCGTGGGGTCAAAAGGTGTACCCTTGTCGCTGATGACGAACTTCAGGCGTTCGTCGTTCAGCTGGGCATCAATATCTACATTGCCTGTTGTACCACTGGGGTAGGCATAGTTCATCACGTTGACCACTGCCTCCTCAATAGCTAAGTTTAGCTTCATCGTAGTGCTCATGTCGTAGCCTGCAGCCTCGCATACCTCATCTACAAAAGCATTAAGCTGAGGTATGGTCTGCACGTCGTTAGGCAGGGTGATGTGGTTTTGGTAGCGCACATCAAGATTTTGTTTACTGTATTGTACTGCCAGCATAGTGAGATCGTCGCTTTGTTCTGCTTCGCCCACAAAGGCATGTACGGCCAGCTTCATTTGGTCGATAATGGCATGTGGACTGCAGCTGCCTGGAGCTGTGATATTGCGTATCTGGCTGAGAATACGTTCCATGCTGAATAGCTTATGTTGGCTGTTTTCAGCCTCAGTAAGTCCGTCGGTAAACAGGAAGATAGTGGTAAATGGCTTTACCATTGTTTCCTGATGACTATATTTCCAACCAGGCATGACACCTACGGGGATGTTGGAGTCGCAGGCCAACTCGCTTACCTGGATGATATCCTCGAATCTGACAAGCAGTGGCGCGTCGTGACCAGCATTGCAATAGCGTAAGCGACCCGTAGGTAGGTCGAGCACGCCCACCAGTAGTGTGACAAACATGTTGGAGTCGTTACCTTCGGCCATTGCGTCGTTAATGGTGGTTATAATGCGGTCAGGCGCAGCTTCGTGGGCCGATACTGTACGGAATTGTGCGCGGGTAACGGCCATAACAAGTGAGGCAGGAACACCCTTACCGCTCACATCGCCAATGCAGAAGAACAGTTTCTCATCGCGAATATAGAAATCGAACAAATCACCGCCTACTGATTTTGCTGGTGTCAGTTCGCCATAGATGTCTATATCATTTCGGTCGGGATAAGGTGGGAATATCTTGGGCAGCATCGACATCTGGATGTCGCTGGCCACACGCAACTCACTTTCGATAGATGCCTTTGAAGCAGTGGTGGCTTGTAGCTCTTTTATGTATTTGGACAGCGACTGCTGCATGTCGTCGAATGCATCGCGTAGATGGCTGATTTCGTCTTTTGACTTGAACGTTGGCAGGGAGACATTAAAATTGCCTTGTGATATCTCGCGTGCCTTATTAGACAATAAGGCCAGAGGTGAGAGTTGTGAGCGGATAATATAAAACAATGATACGGAAATGGCTGCAAGCAGCACAATCAGCAGTAATATCATGTGGGCGCGTAGGCGGTCGGGCGCTTCCATGATTTTATATTGTGGAATGCTGAAGCAGACAGACCATTGCACACGATTAACAGGCGCGTAATAGACTACAGACGAAGAGTAATCAAGATTGGTGGTGTCGTTCTGTAGTAGTCCTGACATATCTGCCGTATCTGTTCCCCGCTGCCATCTTAGCATATTCCTGGTCATGTGTAGATAGGTGGGGTCATGCTGTTGGTGAGCTTGTTCAATGACGTTTATCGACTGAATCCAGCGCTGGTCGGGATGACATACATACTGTGAGTCGCGGCCTATCACAAACACACTCGAATAGCTGTAGGGCTTGGCTTTTTCACATAGGTTCTGAACCCAGTCCAGTGATACATCGGCACAAAGTACAGCATAGGTGTGACCATTGTCATCATGTAGGGGGACAGAGTAAGTTACCATGGCCCGTTTGGTTGACATAGAGTCAACGTAGGGCAGGCACCAGTAGCCTTGGTCGAGCTTGTTGGTGTAAATCCAGTTGCTGTCAGTTTCCAGATAACAGAAGTCATTCTCAGGACCGCCAATCTCGTCTTCCTCAAATGTATTTTCTGCTGTGCGGTAAATGGTGGGGGCAAAGTATCTGCCATTATGCTCAAAGTAGTCTGCTTCATACAACAGTGTAACAGCGGCAATATCGCTGTTGGCCTCTATGAGGCGTTGCATGAGTGGGCGGCATAGTGTCTCGTGTGGGGCAAACATATGAGCATAGGAAGCCGCGGTGTTAAGAGCTGTTTCTACGTTAGACAGACGGTTGTCAATGACTTTGATAGCCCCCTCCATCGAGCGACTGGCTTGTCTGTTCACCTCTTCGACAACCATGCTGCGTACATAGGTCATCTGCCAGATGCCTGCTGTAAGCATAATGGCTGTTACCACTACAAGTATGATACAGGTAGTGCGCAAGGCAACCGAATGGGTGAGTAATCTTATGATACTTGCTTTTGGATGATTCATATGCTATTGGTGTTAGAGGACTTATTGATGTTTCAGGTTTGCATAAGGCTGCCCCATCAGTGTTAGGTTGCCATCATGCACAATACTAACATCAATGCCTTTTTGGAAAATCATGACGATATCCGAGCCTCCGAACTGGAAATATCCCATCTCATCGCCGCGATGAAGCTGCTGCCCCACGTGAAGCGATGGAATCCAGTTTACGCTGCATATCTGTGACATGCCTACAGGCAACATGGCTACTAAGCCGTAGTCTTGGGTTTCAATGATGGCACAGGCACGGGTCTCTACCATCTGGAATCCCAAGTCGTTCACATAATAGTAAAGTTTCTCGTTGTCATCCCACAGGGTGTAGCCACCACCAGCCGATACGCCAGGAACAGTGCGTAGTTCCTTGAGTACACCGTCAACTGGTGAGTGATAGCGGTGATAGCAGTTGACATCGAGAAAGGTATGGGTGAGTGTGCCACCTGCAAAGGCGTCCTTATATTGTGAGTCATTGCCGATAAGCTGAGCTATGTCTGATATCTTGGCTGTTTTGATTTGCAAGTCCTGAGGATACTGTAACTGGTTATTGTCATCAATCTTCCAGGTCAGCTTTGGCCAGGAGTCGGCAGGAGATACAACTTCTGTGTCGGCAATGGGACGCATGTCGGGAGATGCCAGGCTGCGCGCAAAGAACTCGTTGAAGGTGCGCCACTGGTTGCCCTCGCCATACCAACCTTCAGTAAGGCCCCATTCAGGGTCGTATTTCACCATATTATAGTAGGTGTCATTCCAACTGGCTTCTGTTGACAGAAAGTCGCCCCAGCAGTTGCTGTAGGTTGAAAGCCAGGAGGCAAAGGGCTCCACAAACTCAACGGTAGGATAGAAGAAACCGCGGTCGCGCAACTCGTCGAGTGGTTGATCGACGATGAACCAGAAATAGCCAATGCCCTGATCGGTGCGCCCGTAGAGTGAACGCCCATAGTCGCTTGGCGCTTGGTGTATCATGACATCCCAAGGCAGCTGGCGCACGTTCCAATCCACGAAATCGTAGAATTCGCTGAGCGACTGAGCTGGATTGTAGCGGCGGTCGGGGTTTATCTCTGCAGCCTGTGCTATTGCATGTTCAAGAAGCGATTTAACCTCGGCATTCTCGTCGCAAATCTTGATAAGCGCCAAAGTGGCCTCTGTACGCTGCCGCTCAGGTGTAGGGGTTACTACAGGGGCGTCATAGTTAGCGCAAGCTGTAAACAGCGTGCTAAATAATAAGGTGGCTAACAATAGCCCAAGATTAATTTTCTTCATAGTCGTTCCCTTTTTTATTGTTCTTGCTCTTTATTCTAAATAGGTGTATCCGTAAAGTCCTGAGCGATAGTTGGACAGGAACTCCTTGCCCTCGTCGAGGCTAATCTTGCCCTGTTTTACACTCTTGGCTACCCAGACCTCCAACTGGCGAACCAGCTTCTTGGGATTGTACTGGACATACTCAAGGACCTCTTCAACAGTCTCACCATCGATAATCTGGTCAATGTGGTAACTGCCGTCTTTTTCAGAGATATGGACGGCATTGGTGTCGCCAAACAGGTTGTGCATATCGCCTAAGATTTCCTGATAGGCACCTACGAGGAACACGCCTAAGTAGTAAGGTTCGTTCTTCTTGAGTGTATGCACAGGCAGTGAATGCGAGTTGTGGCGGTTGGTGGTGAAATTGGCTATCTTACCATCGCTGTCGCAGGTAATGTCCTGAATGGTAGCATTACGTGTGGGACGTTCGTCCAAACGCTGGATAGGCATGATGGGGAACACCTGGTCGATGGCCCATGAGTCGCTCAGACTCTGGAATAGTGAGAAGTTGCAGAAATATTTGTCGGCCAGCAACTTGTCTATCTTCATCAATTCCTCGGGTATATGCTTCAGACTCTTTGCCAATGCGTGAATCTCGTGACATACGCTCCAGTACATAGCCTCTACCTCGGCACGAGTCTTCAAGTCAACGATGCCATGTGAGAAAAGATCGAGCACTTCTTCCCTGATCTGCTCAGCATCGTGCCAGTCTTCCAGTACATTGCGGGGACTCAAGTTGTCCCAAATCTCATACAGGTCCTTTACCAACTGGTGGCTGTTTTCGTCAGGCTCGAACTCTTCGGGCATTTCAGGCAGCGAGGCAGTCTCCAGCACGTCAATAATCAGCACAGAGTGATGGGCTGCCAATGAACGGCCACTCTCGGTGATGATATTAGGGTGAGGCAGCTCGTTTTTGTTGGCAGCATCTACAAAGGTATAGATACAGTCGTTTACGTACTCCTGTATAGAGTAGTTGACCGAACTCTCGCTCGATGGAGAGCGGGTACCATCATAGTCAACACCCAATCCGCCACCACAATCAACAAAATCTACATTGTAGCCCATCTTGTGCAGCTGAATATAGAATTGCGAGGCCTCGCGGAGTGCTGTCTGGATACGGCGAATCTTGGTAATTTGACTACCAATGTGGAAGTGGATGAGTCGCAGACAGTCGTTCAGTCCTTTCTTATCCAGGAAGTCGAGTGCTTCGAGCAGTTCGGCACTGGTAAGTCCGAATTTGCTGGCATCGCCACCGCTCTCTTCCCATTTGCCTGAGCCGCTAGAAGCCAGTTTGATGCGGATGCCGATATTAGGACGGATATTCATCTTCTTAGCTTCGCGAGCGATAATTTCAAGCTCGTTCATCTTCTCTACAACGATGAAAATCTGCTTGCCCATCTTCTGTGCCAACAGGGCCAGTTCAATGTAACTCTGGTCCTTATATCCGTTACAGATGATGATTGAGTCGCTTTGGCACTGCATGGCAATAACGGCATGCAATTCTGGTTTTGAACCAGCCTCAAGGCCAAGGTTGAACTTGCGTCCGTGCGAGATAATCTCTTCGACCACAGGTTGCATCTGGTTTACCTTGATGGGATAAACCACGTAATTCTCGCCTTTGTAATCGTACTCCTCTGATGCTTTTTTAAAGCAACTCCAAGTTTTCTCGATACGGTTGTCGAGAATGTCGGGGAAGCGCAGCAATACTGGTGGCGTTACATCACGCAATGCCAGTTCGTCCATTACCTCACGCAAGTCAATCTGTGTGCTGTTCTTGCTTGGGGTAACGTAAACATCGCCCTTGTCGTTGATACCAAAATAAGAAGTGCCCCAACCGTTGATGTTGTACAACTCCTTTGAATCCTCAATCGTCCATTTCTTCATTTTCTAAACGGATATGAATTTTATTATAAATCTAATAGTTCTTTTATTTTATCGACGCTTATCTTGATTTTCTCGTAGTTGTCCATCAGACTTACGTCGAGTGTATACTTAGCCTTTGTGTAGAAAGGTTCGCGCTTTTCGAGCTGCTGGCGAATAAAGGTGATTAGCTCTTCGGGGCTTTTACCTTTAATAAGTGGTCGCTCAACCTTGCCCATCAGCAGGTGATCGTACAGTACCTCAGGAGCAGCCTTCAGGTAAATCGTCAGTCCCTGCTGGTTCAGATAGTCCATATTGTCAAAGAAGCAGGGGGTGCCTCCGCCACAGCTGATGATGACATTCTCGAATTCTGCCACCTCGTGTAGCATGCTGTGTTCCATTTTCCGAAATCCCTCTTCGCCACGTTCGGCAAATATCTGTGCCACTGTTTTGCGCATACGGCTTTCGATATACCAGTCGAGGTCATAGAAGGTGGCGCCTAACTCCTTTGAAAGAGCCTTACCGATGGTGGTTTTCCCGGCTCCCATATAGCCTATCAGAATAATGCGCTTCATGCCTCTGTCTCAGCTTTAGGGGTTGTCTTCTTTGTGGCAGTCTTTCTTCCGGCTCCTCTCCTTGCACCGCGCTTGGCCGTTTTCTTATCACCTTCCTCGCTCTTCATCTGTTCGATAATCTTCATGCACTCCTCGTAGGTGAGCTCTTTGGCATTCTCGTGCAGATTCTTGGGCAGGCGGTAGTTCTGTCCGTCGTAGGCCAGGTAAGGGCCGTAGATACCATTCATGATTTCCAACTTAGGATCTTCAAGGAAGAACTTCATGTGCTTAGCTGCTTCCTGACGGCGCTTTTCCTGGATGAGCACAATAGCCTCGTCGAGTGTGATGGCCATTGGGTCGGCATCTTTGGGCAGTGATGCAAACATGCGGTCGAACTTAACGTAAGGACCGAATCTGCCGGCACCAACGCTAACTGTCATACCTTCGAACTCGCCCAAATCGCGTGGCAACTTAAACAGCTCCATAGCCTCGTCAAGCGTGATGGTCTCCATACTCAGCTCTTTAGGCAACTGTGCAAACTGGGGCTTGTCTTTATCTTCTGACGAACCAATCTGTACCACTGGTCCGAAACGACCAATCTTTACAAATACAGGACGACCGGTTTTGGGATCGACACCCAACTCGCGCTCGCCAGCCTTGAACTTCTGGCGGCTGTTCAGTGTCTCCTCTACCGTAGGCTCAAAATCCTTGTAGAAGTGCTTCATCATATCTTTCCACTTCTCGTCGCCCTCGGCAATCTTATCGAAGTCCTGCTCTACTTTGGCAGTAAAGTTGTAGTCCATAATGCCAGGGAAGTTTTCCATCAGGAAGTCGTTAACTACGGTTCCAATGTCGGTTGGCAACAGTTTGCCGCGTTCCGAACCAACCATCTCCTTGCGAGTTTTTTTGGTAATCTGCTTACCTTTCAGCTGGTAGATAGAGTAGAAACGCTCTTCGCCCTTCTTGTCGCCCTTCATCACATATTCGCGCTGCTGAATGGTAGAGATGGTTGGTGCGTAGGTTGAAGGGCGTCCGATACCCAACTCTTCCATCTTGTGTACCAGACTGGCCTCGGTATAACGCTGAGGACCGGCACTGAAACGCTCGGTGGTAAGGATTTCGCGACGTGTAAGTTCCTGACCTTTTTTGATAACAGGCAGTGAGTGGCTGTAGTCCTCGCCACTCTCGTCGTCGTCTGATGATTCACGATACACTTTCAGGAAACCATCAAACTTAATAATTTCGCCCTGAGCTGTAAATACCTCTTCGATACCATCGCTCTTGATGGTAATGGTGGTTTTTTCAATCTCAGCATCGGCCATCTGGCTGGCGATGGTGCGCTTCCAAATCAAATCGTAGAGTTTACGCTCCTGAGCACTGCCTTCGATCTCTGTCATATTCATATATGATGGACGGATGGCCTCGTGCGCTTCTTGAGCACCCTTCGAGTTAGTATGATATTTGCGAAGCTTGCTATAATTCTCACCATAGAGGTTTACAATTTCGCTCTTGCTGGCGTTCAAGCAGAGTTGTGACAGGTTTACCGAGTCTGTACGCATGTAGGTGATGCGTCCACTCTCGTACAGGTGCTGGGCAACCATCATGGTCTGACTGACAGTGAAGCCGAGTTTACGTGCAGCTTCCTGTTGCAAAGTAGATGTGGTGAATGGGGGGGCAGGTGTACGTTTTGATGGCTTTTGGGTGATGGCGTCGGCATAAAAAGTGGCCGTCTTGCACTTCTCCAGGAAGTCCATCACCTCCTCCTCTGTGCTGAAGCGTTTGCTCAGCTGGGCCTTAACCTCCGAGGCAGAACCATCGGGGTTGGCAACGGCAAATACGCCGCTAACACTATAATAAGGTTCGCTTTTAAAATTCTGTATCTCGCGCTCGCGCTCTACAATCAGTCGGACGGCAACGCTCTGTACACGACCAGCCGACAATGCTGGTTTTACTTTGCGCCAGAGTACAGGCGACAGCTTAAAACCTACCAGACGGTCAAGCACGCGACGGGCCTGCTGAGCGTTAACCAAGTCCATGTTGATATGGCGTGGATGCTCGATGGCATCGAGAATAGCCGATTCGGTAATCTCGTGGAATACGATACGGTTAGTCTTTTGTTCGTCTAAGCCTAATACCTCGCAAAGGTGCCATGAGATGGCTTCTCCTTCGCGGTCCTCATCGGATGCGAGCCATACAGTCTCTGCCTTGCTGGCTTTTGATCGCAAATCCTCTACCAGACTAACCTTCTCTTCGGGAATCTCGTATTCTGGTTCCAGCGTCTTCTCATCGATGCTGATTTCTCTTTTCTTCAAGTCGCGGATGTGTCCGTAGCTCGACATGACCTTATAGTCCTTACCAAGGAATTTCTCGATGGTCTTTGCCTTTGCGGGTGACTCCACTATTACTAAGTTCTTTTGCATATTCTGTCGCATTATATTTCTTACGGGCTGCAAAAGTAAGCAAAAAACTCTCTTCCACCTTATTTATATAGAGGATTTTCAGTTTTATTAACAATTTTGGGATAAGAACCGGTGTACTGCTTGACGTATGGAACACAGTCCGAAACGCTCAACATATACCTCTCTGAGGGGTACCCATTGCAGTTCGGCAGCATCATCGTCGGCTTTCACTTCGGCTTCGCCTGTTATATGGCACAGGAAAAAGAGATCGAGAGTGTGTATGTCCATCCCCGAGTAGTGGTACACGTTGGGGATAGAGAATTGGTATTCGACAGTGTCGGGATCGATGTCGAGTCCGGTTTCTTCCTTGATTTCTCTCACCATGCCCTGTTCGGCATTCTCATCGTTGTCCACAAAACCGCCAGGCAGGTCAAGTGTACCTTTGGCGGGCTCTTTGCCGCGTCGGGCCACCAGCAGTTCGCCTTTGTCGTTCAGAATAAAGGCGGCAGTTGACGCACGTGGGTTCTGATAGAATGTGAACCCACAGTTGGTACAATGGCGGCTCAGTGCGTTATGAATCTTAAAATCCTGACTGCCACACTTTGGGCAGAATCGGAAAACTTCTAATGGATGCTCTGTCATAAGTATTACCAGTTATCGGTTCTGAATGGGAATAATGGCAGATTAGCGCCGTTCTTAACGTTGCCTATCTGGAAGTTCTTAAAGCAGTAGCGTACAGCTACGGGCTTTTTTACCTGTGGGGATGATACTTTGATGGCCTCGTCCCAATAGCCGCCGCCTGGTTGCCAGAAGTGCTGAGCCTGAGCGGGATAGAATACTTTGTCGTCGCCTGCAACCTCAAATCCCTGGATGTCCTCGAATGGGGCATCGGTATGGTAGTTGTTGTCCAGGTGGATATAGATGGCGTCGCCCTTAATATTCATATCCTTAAAGGTTGAACTTTGATAGAGAATGCCCTCAAATCCATAGTCGCGAGCCAGTGCCGTGTAAGCCAGTCGCTCACCTACCTGCTGTTTCTGTGCAGGGTGAATCTGACTGTATTCGTAGGGGTAAACCAGGTCGTTGATGCATATCAGCGAGCTGTTGGGAATTATTTGTTGTGCTTTGAACTGCTGTTCGCGCAGCAGGGCACCACTGATGGCGTTGTTGTCATCGTCGTAACGATAGGGGGCTATCTGTACGAAATAGAAAGGAATTTCGCCCAGGCCGAACTGACTGCGCCACTGGTCAACCAGTAGCTTCAGGCGCTGTGAATACTGGTCGCCGGGATCGCCTACGTTCGAACATCCCTGATAGAACAGAATTCCTTTGACGGTATAGTTCAGGATAGGGTTGAACGTGCCGTTACCCCATAGCAGTGAGCGGTGGTAGTCGTACTGTGCCCATTTCTTGCAGATTTCAGCAGAGTCGGTAGGGTCGTTGGTGTATTTCTCGAGATTCTCTTTGGTGAGCCAGCTTTCTACACGTGAGCCACCTTTGTTAGCCTCGATGAGTGCGATGGGGATGTCGAGTGCCTGATGCATGGTGCGTGCAAAGAAATAACCTGTGGCAGAGAAGTCGCCAACGGTCTTAGGTGTACATTCGCGCCACTCGCACTGGGCGTCGTTCTGGGGGGTGGCTGCCATTACGCTAGGTATCTTGATGCTTCGTACGCCTTTATGGTTCTTGGCATCAATCACCACCTGATTGTAATCTTTGACCGGGCACATCCAGAAACCTTTTACAGGCATCTCCATGTTCGATTGTCCGGCACAAACCCATACTTCGCCACTTAGCACATTGCTGATGGTGAGCTTGTCGCCATCGTCGAATGTGATGGATAGTGGGGTATAGCTGGCCTTGGGTGTCTTTATCTTTACCAGCCATTCGCCGTTTTTGTCGGCTTTGGCAGTGACCGCTTCGCTGCTCCACGAGGTCGTTACTTTTACGGTTTTCCCAGGCTTTGCCCATCCCCAAAGGCGGGCATCGGTTTGCTGTTGTAAAACCATATTGTCACCAATTAGGTGTGGCAATTTTACTTTGGCCTGAGAGCCAAATGCAAGTACTGTAAGAGCTGTAATAGCTAAGATTCTCTTCATAAATTATCGTAAAGTTTCAAGTTTCTGCTGCAAAGATAATAAAAATCCGTAAAAAGAGTGTAATCCCTTGGCTTTTTTTATTACCTTTGCGCCGAATTTGAAAAAAAAGTATATGAAAAGTTTAAGAAAAGTACTAGTTATGTTGTTGCTGACGCTCCCTGTAGTGGCCTTCGCGCAGAAAGGCATGACGCTGGCGCTGTGGCCTGGTGGTCCCGCGGTGGTGAGTGCAGATGGGAAAGATCAGGCTGAGCTGACTGTCTATCTGCCTGATGAGAAGCTGGCTACTGGCCGTGCTGTGCTGTGTTGTCCTGGTGGTGGCTACAGTCATCTGGCTATGGATCATGAGGGTCATCAGTGGGCGCCATTCTTTAATACGCAGGGCATTGCGCTGATTGTACTAAAATATCGTATGCCTAATGGTGATCGTATGATACCTGTCTCTGATGCTGAAGAGGCTATGAAAAACATTCGAAGCCATGCGGCAGAATGGCATATCAACCCCAATGATGTGGGTATCATGGGCTTTTCTGCAGGTGGTCATCTGGCTTCTACCATTGCCACTCATGCCAAAGGCGATGCAGCTCCTAACTTCCAGATTCTGTTCTATCCAGTCATTACGATGGATTTAGGTTTTACTCATAAGGGGTCGCATGACAATTTCTTAGGCGAAACACCCAAAGACAAGAAGGCACTGAAAGAGTATAAGAAACTGGAAGTTGAGTTTAGTAATGACCTTCAAGTGAACCGCACCACACCCCGTGCGTTTCTGGCTTTGAGCGATGACGACAAGGCTGTGCCTGCAGCTAATGGTTTTAACTATTATCAGCAGTTGTATAAGCACGATGTGCCTGCTTCTATCCATATCTATCCTACTGGTGGGCATGGCTGGGGTTATCGCGAGACTTTCGCTTATCATTATGAGATGGTGTTTGAGTTGAAGGCCTGGTTGAATAGTTTTTAAAGTGTAGTGTATGTATTTTACAGGTATTATTATAGCTGTCAGTACCTTTCTGACTATAGGTGTTTGGCATCCGATTGTGATTAAAACAGAGTATTATTGGGGCACTCGTCCATGGGTGATATATCTTGTTTTGGGGGTGGCTTGCATAGCTGGAGCCCTGTTTATCGAGAATGCCATTCTTTCTTCGATTGTTGGTGTGTTCGGTGCTTCGGCTTTATGGGGCATTGGTGAGTTGTTTGCGCAAAAGAAACGTGTGGAGAAAGGCTGGTTTCCCAAGAATCCTAAACGAAAGTATTAAAAGAAAAACCCCTTCCAAATGGAAGGGGTTATTTGTTTACAAAAGCTTTTTGATTTCAGCTTCGAGGTCGGCAATCTGGGATGCTCGTTTAACCAGATTGTTGCCGCGGTCGATAATGAAGAAATCTGGCACAGCCTGAATGTTGTAGAGTGCCAGACGCTGTGAGCCTGCGCCATCCTCGTCGCGAACGCTGATCCAAGGCAGAGCAGCTGTCTGCTGCTTCCAGAAGTGCTCGTCGCTGTCGAGACTAACCTGATAAATCTCCAAACCCTGAGCGTGATATTTATTATACAATTCGCGCAGCTGGATGATGCGTGCTGGCGAATCCTTGAGAGCGAACACATGGAAGTCGAGCAGTACCACCTGGCCCTTCAGATCGGTAAGGTGGCGCTCGTTGCCTTTGTTGTCGATCAGGGCGATATCCAGCACGCCAGCTTCCTGTACCTTGCTGGCTTCGATTTGGATGTCGGCGTTCTGAGCCTCTACGATGCGCTGGTTCTTCATGCCTTCGATGGCAATGTTGTGCAGGTTCTGTCCGCGCTCAGCGTGTGGGTAGTAAGTGTCCCAGCTGGTGGCAACGGCAGCAAAGGCCTTGATGTCATCCTTGTTGGCACGAGGATTGAAAATCAGATAGTTGCCGATGGCCTGGAACAATGCGAAGTATGCGTATGCCTTGTATGGCTCTTTGTAGATATAGTTGCGCTTAACCTCTTCCTTGTAAGCGTTAATCAATGTCTGAATGCTGTCGTTAGCCTTGGCGATTCCTAACTCTGTATTGCTCTGCAGTGCGATGGCCTTGGCCTGCAGGTCGATCTGCTTGAGTGCCAGCTCGCGAATCTTCTCGCAGTTGTCTGATCCGCTGATGGTGTAGTTGGATGCCATGCCTGGGTACTGACTCTTAACCTGAACAGTCTCGGTAGAGTCGATGCTTACATTGATAATCTGGTCGGCAATGCGCAAACGATAGAACTCAGGTGCTGTTGTGGCGTCCTGGCTGAATAAGAAATCGCCATTGTCGTTAAGTTTGACAGAGTCGAGCACGTTAATACCCTCCAGACCAACGTTTTCGAAGTAGAGCACAGAGTCCTTGGCACCGGCAATCTGTCCCTCTACGGTGAACTGATTCTTGTTGCATGATGCAACCGATAATGCAGCCAGAACAACGGCTGCTGCTTTACAAATATGTTTCATTTTTCTAATTAGAATTTCGTTTTGCGGTGCAAAGATATAACTTTTTTGGTGAATAGTGAATAGTGAATAGTGAAAAATTAAAAAAAATATTGAGTTTTCTCGTTTATTAATATAATTATGTGTATCTTTGCGGCTGTTTTTTTATATTTTAGATGTTTTATTAAGATGAACGTAATTACAAAAACCCTTCAATTGGCTGATGGACGTACCATCACCATTGAAACCGGGAAAGTGGCAAAACAGGCCGACGGCTCTGTTGTTCTGCGTATGAACAACACCGTATTGCTCGCCACTGTTTGTGCCGCAAAAGATGCAGTTCCCGGAACAGATTTTATGCCTTTGCAGGTAGATTATCGTGAACAGTACAGCGCAGCCGGACGTTTCCCCGGCGGATTTACCAAGCGTGAAGGCAAAGCCAGCGACAACGAAATCCTGACATCACGACTGGTGGACCGTGTTCTTCGTCCACTCTTCCCTTCGAACTATCACGCTGAGGTATTTGTGAATGTAATGCTGCTCTCAGCCGATGGTGTTGATCAGCCCGACGCTCTGGCAGGTTTTGCTGCTTCGGCTGCTCTGGCTTGCTCGGACATTCCATTCGAGTGCCCCATCAGTGAGGTTCGCGTAGCCCGTATCAACGGTGAGTATGTTATCGATCCTACCTTCGAGCAGATGAAGGATGCCGACATGGATATCATGGTAGGTGCATCTGCTGAGAACATTATGATGGTAGAGGGAGAGATGAAAGAGGTGTCAGAACAGGATATGATCGGCGCCCTGAAGGCTGCTATGGCTGCTATTAAGCCTATGTGTGAGCTTCAGACCGAACTCTCAAAGGAACTTGGTAAGGATGTAAAGCGTGAGTACGACCACGAGGTGAACGATGAGGAGCTGCGTGAGCGTATGAACAAGGAACTGTATCAGCCCGCTTACGATGTTACCAAGCAGGCTCTGCCCAAGCAGGACCGTGCTGATGCCTTCGAGAAGATCCTGACAGACTTCAAGGAGAAGTATGCTGCTGAGCATGCCGACCTGACTGAGGATGAGCTCGAGGAGAAGTACGCCATGATGGAGCGTTACTATCACGACGTTGAGCGCGACGCTATGCGCCGTTGTATCCTTGACGAGGGTATTCGCCTTGATGGTCGTAAGACTGATGAGATCCGTCCTATCTGGTGCGAGGTTTCACCTCTGCCAATGCCTCACGGAAGCTCAATCTTTACACGTGGTGAGACACAGTCACTTTCTACCTGTACTCTGGGTACGAAGCTCGATGAGAAGATGGTTGACGATGTGCTCGACAAGAGCTATCAGCGCTTCCTGCTTCACTATAACTTCCCTCCTTTCTGTACTGGTGAGGCCAAGGCTCAGCGTGGTGTAGGTCGTCGTGAGATTGGTCACGGTCACCTGGCATGGCGCGGACTGAAGGGTCAGATTCCTGAGGACTTCCCTTACACCGTTCGTTTGGTAAGTCAGATTCTCGAGTCTAACGGTTCCTCTTCAATGGCTACCGTATGTGCTGGTACACTTGCCCTGATGGACGCTGGTGTTCCTATGAAGAAGCCTGTTTCGGGTATTGCCATGGGATTGATTAAGAATCCCGGTGAAGATAAGTATGCAGTATTGAGCGATATCCTCGGCGACGAGGACCACCTGGGTGATATGGACTTCAAGACCACTGGTACAAAGGATGGTCTGACCGCTACTCAGATGGATATCAAGTGCGACGGTCTGAGCTTTGAGATTCTTGAGAAGGCTCTGATGCAGGCAAAGGCTGGTCGTGAGCACATCCTGAAGTGCCTCACCGATACTATCGCCGAGCCACGTGCTGAGATGAAGCCACAGGTTCCTCGTATCGTTCAGATGGAGATTCCTAAGGAGTTCATCGGTGCTGTGATTGGCCCTGGTGGTAAGATTATCCAGCAGATGCAGGAGGATACAGGTGCTACCATCACTATCGACGAGGTTGACGGTGTAGGTAAGGTGCAGGTATCTGCTCCTAACAAGGATAGCATCGATGCTGCTATCGGTAAGATTAAGGCTATCGTAGCTATTCCTGAGGTAGGCGAGGTTTACGACGGTGTGGTTCGTTCTATCATGCCTTACGGATGCTTCGTTGAGATTATGCCTGGTAAGGATGGCCTGCTCCACATCTCAGAGATTGACTGGAAGCGTCTTGAGACTGTTGAAGAGGCAGGTATCAAGGAGGGTGACCATATTCAGGTTAAGCTCCTGGAGATTGATCCTAAGACAGGTAAGTACAAACTCTCTCATCGTGTGCTGATTGAGAAGCCAGCTGACTATGTAGAGCGTCCTGCCCGTGGTGAGCGCCGTGAGCGTCCTGAGCGCAATGGTGAGCGTCGTGACCGTCGTCCAGATCGTGGCGACCGTCGTGGCGGTGAGCGCCATGGTGAGCGCCGTCCACGTCCTGAGCAGCAGGCTGAAGCTCCAAAAGAGAATCAGGAGCCCAAGGACTTCAGTGACTCGTTAGATAACATGGATTTCTAAGAAGGAAGTCTTAAAAATAAAGAAAAGCGTTAAATTTCTCTAAATTTAGCGCTTTTTTCTTTTTCGCGTGCCTTATATAATAAAAATAGTTAGTACCTTTGCACACCGATTTAGGGGAGAGACTTAGAATCCCCGTGAAATGTTGTGTGAATAGCGGTGTCTTTGGCCGGGCATGGCGGTTCGTGAATCAGCGTTTCAATGGTCTCCGTTAGGGAATTATCCCAGCGGGTGCGACGTTAGACTGACAACCGGGAGTTAGACCCTGGGAGTGAGTTTATGCGCGTACATATTATTATAATAAGTTAAACTGTTTTTTAGTAGTAAATTTAAAATGAACACTTTGAGTTACAAGACACTTTCTGTTAACAAAGAGACAGCAAAGAAGGAGTGGGTGGTTATCGATGCTACAGATCAGGTAGTAGGTCGCCTCGCTTCAAAGGTAGCTAAGCTGATTCGCGGAAAGTACAAGCCAACTTTCACTCCACACGTTGATTGTGGTGACAATGTAATCCTTATCAACGCCGATAAGGTAGTTTTCACTGGTAAGAAAGAGACCGACAAGGTTTATACCCGTTACACAGGTTATCCTGGTGGTCAGCGTTTCAATACTCCTGCTGAGCTTCGCAAGAAGAACGGTGGTGTTGACAAGATGCTGCGTCATGCCGTTAAGGGTATGCTGCCAAAGGGTCCTCTGGGCCGCAGCCTGCTGAACAACCTCTTCATCTACGAGGGTACCGAGCATCCACATGCCGCTCAGCAGCCAAAGACTATTGATATTAACCAGTATAAATAATTAAGGAAAGATGGAAGTAATTAACGCAATAGGTCGTCGTAAGAGCTCTGTAGCCCGTGTTTATGTAACAGAGGGTACTGGTAAGATTACGATCAATAAGAAGGATTTAGAGGTATATTTCCCATCAGCAATCCTGCAGTATGTGGTTAAGCAGCCACTGAACCTGCTCGAAGTAGCTGAGAAGTATGACATCAAGGCTAACCTCGACGGAGGTGGTTTCACTGGTCAGAGTCAGGCTCTGCGTCTCGCTATCGCCCGTGCTCTGGTGAAGATCAACGAAGAGGATAAGAAGAAGCTGAAGGATGCCGGTTTCATGACTCGTGATAGCCGTGAGGTTGAGCGTAAGAAGCCAGGTCGTCCAAAGGCACGTCGTCGCTTCCAGTTCAGTAAGCGTTAATCCCGCTGAAGAACTGAGCGTCAGTTTAGTATCTAAATTGTTGGGACTCTGGCTAGTGCTACTAGACTACCCAGCGATTGATTCTAACAAAGTAATCGCTTTAGCGCTTTTACCAAGCGTAGCGACTAAAAGAATTTAAAAAGAAAGTAAACAATTAAAAAGCATTAAGAAAATGTCAAGAACAAATTTTGATCAGTTGCTGCAGGCTGGCTGTCATTTCGGTCACCTGAAGCGTAAGTGGAACCCCGCTATGGCTCCTTACATCTACACCGAGCGTAACGGTATTCACATCATCGACCTGCATAAGACAGTAGCTAAGGTTGACGAGGCTGCTGAGGCCCTGAAGCAGATTGCCAAGAGTGGCAAGAAAATCCTGTTCGTCGCTACTAAAAAACAGACAAAGGAAGTGGTTGCTGAGAAGGCTGCAAGCATCAACATGCCATACGTTATCGAGCGTTGGCCAGGTGGTATGCTCACAAACTTCCCCACAATCCGCAAGGCCGTTAAGAAAATGGCGAACATCGACCGTCTGATGCAGGATGGAACCTACTCAAACCTCTCAAAGCGTGAGCTGCTGCAGATCACACGTCAGCGTGCTAAGCTGGAGAAGAACCTTGGTTCTATTGCCGACTTGACTCGTCTGCCAAGCGCACTCTTCGTAGTTGATGTGATGAAGGAGAACATTGCCGTTCGCGAGGCTAACCGTCTGGGTATCCCTGTATTCGGTATCGTTGATACCAACTCTGATCCTAATAACGTTGACTTCGTTATCCCTGCCAACGACGATGCTAAGGATTCTGTAGAGGCTATTCTGAATGCCTGCTGCACCGCTATTGCCGAGGGTATCGAGGAGCGTAAGGTAGAGAAGGCCGACGAGAAGGCTGCTGATGCTCAGGCTGAGGGCGAAGAGGGAAAGGCTAAGCGTGCTCCACGCAAGGCCCGCAAGGACGCTGAGCCAAAGGCAGAGGCTGCTGAGTAATTTTAGAATTGAAGAATTAAAAAATTGAAGAATTAAAATATGGCTATTTCAATTGATGATATCAAGAAGCTTCGCGCAATGACTGGCGCTGGTCTGGCTGACGTAAAGAAGGCTCTGACCGAGGCTGAGGGCGACTTCGACAAGGCCAAGGAGCTTCTGCGTGAGCGTGGCCTCGCTATTGCTGCTAAGCGTAGCGACCGTGAGACATCTAATGGTTGTGTACTCGTTAAGAGCGTTGATGGCTTCGCTGCTATGATCGCCCTGAAGTGCGAGACCGACTTCGTAGCTAACGGTGCCGATTTCATTGCTCTTACTCAGAGCATCCTCGACGCTGCCATCGCTGCTAAGGCTAAGGATATTGAGGCTGTTAAGGAACTTACTCTGGCCGACGGTCAGAAGGTTCAGGACGCAGTTACTCAGCGCTCTGGTATCACCGGTGAGAAGATGGAGCTGGATGGCTACCTGACTCTCGAGGGTGAGAACATCGAAATCTACAACCACATGGCAAAGAACACTCTCTGCACCATGGTTCAGACCAACAAGCCCGCTGCCGAGCAGGGGCACCTGGTAGCTATGCAGGTTGCTGCTATGAAGCCAGTAGCTCTCGACGCTCAGAGCATCGATCCAAAGATTCTCGACGAGGAGTATAAGACCGCTGTAGAGAAGACTAAGCTCGAGCAGGTTCAGAAGTTCGTTGATATGAAGCTCAAGAAGGCTGGTTTGAACCCCAACCTCGTTGATTCTGAGGATCACATCGAGAGCAACATGTCGAAGGGCTGGCTGACACAGGAGCAGGCCGACGAGGCTCGCAAGATCATTGCTGATGCAAAGGTTGAGGGCGAGGCTAACCTGAAGATGCCAATGATTGAGGGTATCGCTAAGGGTCGTGTTGAGAAGTTCAAGAAGGAAAACTGCCTGGTTGACCAGGAGTTCCAGTTCGGCGACGGCGACAAGGCTACTGTTGCTCAGTGGCTCGCTAAGCAGGACAAGGATCTGAAGATCGTTGCCTTCCAGCGCTTCACACTCGTTGCTGACTAATTAATTTAGCAATATAGACAGGATCGGCATTGCGAAAGCAGTGCCGATTTTTTATGAGACTATGAGAAAAGTAATAGGAATAGGAGAAACTATATTGGACATCATCTTCCGCGACGATCAGCCTATTGGTGCTGTGCCTGGCGGTTCGATGTTCAACGGACTGATATCGCTTGGTCGTAGCGGCGTAGATGCGGCTTTTATCAGCGAAACGGGCAACGACCGTGTGGGCCGTCGCATCATCAGTTTCTTGGAGGATAATCATGTTGATGCCTCGAATATCAGCGTGTATCCCGAGGCTAAATCGCCCGTATCTCTGGCGTTTCTGAATGAGAGTAACGATGCCGAGTATATCTTTTATAAGGACCATCCCCACGACCGTCTGGAGTTTATCACGCCCGATATCCAGCCTAACGATGTGGTGATGTTTGGCTCGTTCTATGCCATCAACCCCGTTATCCGTCCCCAGATGCTGGCATTCCTGCAGTATGCACACGAGCAGGGCGCCATTCTTTACTACGATGTAAACTATCGTGCGTCGCATCTCAAGGATCTGGTTAAGGTTACGGCCAATATCCTTGAGAACTTTGAGTTGGCCGATATTATCAAGGGTAGCTCGGAGGACTTTGAGAATATGTATAACAAGACAGGGGCCGATAGCGTGTACCGTTCGCAGATAGATTTCTACTGCAAGAACTTTATCTATACGCAGGGTGCCCAGCCTATCGAGTTCCGTGCGCAGGGTGGTTTGGCTAAGCAGTATCCCGTAGCGGCCACACAAACGGTTAGTACCATTGGTGCTGGCGACAACTTTAATGCTGGTTTTGTGTATGGACTGCTGAAGTATGGTGTGACGCGCGATATGCTCGACGCTGGCGTGCCCGAGGATGTATGGGACGCTGTGATAGCCGAGGCTCAGCAGTTTGCAGCCAATGTGTGTGGTAGCATTAACAACAGCGTTGATACCGCCTTTGGCGATGCCAAGAGAGCCGAATACCAAGCCGCTCTTGCTGCTATGGAATAAAATTAAAGCCTCGCAAATACTGCGAGGCTTTTTCTTTCTCTTTATTTCTTTTTCTTGCGGGGTTTGCGCATGGCCCAGCCTTCTTCGCTAAAGTCGGGTTCCTTGCCTTTCAATTCGCGTGGTGCCTTGCCCATCAGCTCGCGCCAGTTATCTTTCTTCTGATGCTTGGGCTTGGCTGAACGCTCGCCGCCCTTGCCCTGTCGATCGCCACCCTTGCTAGTGTCGTCGGCGTCGTTACAGCGCACCGTCTGACCCTTGTAGCGGATACCTGATAGCTGTAGCATCACCTTCTTAGCATCCTTTTCGGGCACCTCAAAGTACGAAATACTATCCAGCAGGTCGATATGACCTACCTCCTGTCGTCCGCCCACAAAGCGGTTCAGCGTCTGCATCAGTTCGCCTGGATAGAAACCGTGGCGCTTACCAAGGTTGATAAACAGTCGGCGATA
Organism: Xylanibacter ruminicola; assembly: GCA_015060625.1. Classification (GTDB taxonomy): domain Bacteria; phylum Bacteroidota; class Bacteroidia; order Bacteroidales; family Bacteroidaceae; genus Prevotella; species Prevotella ruminicola_D. The sequence goes on from SUYC01000002.1 coordinate 236,797, forward strand.
CCCCTTCTGAGGCTTGTTCTGCAGCTTCTGCTTGTCGCTCTGCTGGCGTCGGTCCTTCTTTTCAGGCACCACAGGCTCAATCTCTGGTGCGTCGGCATAGTAGGCCAGGAACTTACCAAACTCAAGCGATACAATCTTCTTTATCAGCTCGTCCTTGTCGATATACTCAAAGTAGCGGTTGATATCCTGCATGAATGGGGCAATCTCTTCGTCGTCAACATCTGTCTTAACAATCTGGTCCATCACCTTATAGAGCTGTTTCTTGCAGATCTCTTCGGCAGATGGAATCTCGGCCTTTACAAACTCTTTGCCGATAATCTTCTCGATGTTACGAATCTTGAATTTTTCGCGGCTGTGAACAATCGAGATGGATGTACCCTTCTTGCCGGCACGACCCGTACGGCCTGAGCGGTGAGTGTAGCTCTCGATGTCATCGGGCAGTCCGAAGTTAATCACATGCGTCAGATCGTCAACGTCCAGTCCGCGTGCAGCCACATCGGTAGCCACCAGCAGTTGTGTCAGGTGGTTGCGGAACTTCTGCATCGTCTGGTCGCGCTGCTGCTGGTTCAGGTCGCCATGCAGCGACTCGGCATTGTAGCCGTCTTTAATCAGCTTGTCGGCTATCTCCTGTGTCTCCACTTTGGTGCGACAGAAGATAATAGCAAAGATGCGTGGATAGTAGTCAACGATACGCTTCAGTGCCAGGTATTTATCCTTGGCGTTCACCATATAATAGATGTGGTTAACGCTCTCGGCGCCCTCATTGCGACTGCCCACAACTATCTCTTTGTAGTCCTTCAGATACTTCTTGGCTACACGCTCCACCTCTTTGCTCATAGTGGCTGAGAACATTAGCGTGTGATGATCGGCCGAGAGCGACTCGAATATCTCGTTGATACTGTCTGAGAAGCCCATATTCAGCATCTCATCAGCCTCGTCGAGTACAATATTTGTTACCTGTTCCAGTCGGGCAATGCCGCGATGCATCAGGTCAACCAGTCGGCCTGGTGTGGCCACAATAATCTCAACGCCTTTTTTTAGGGCGCGCATCTGTGGCTCGATGGCAGCGCCGCCATATACTGCCTCTACGTGCAAGCCGTCGATGTATTTAGCAAAGTCGCGCAGGTCGTCGGCTATCTGTAGGCACAGCTCGCGTGTGGGTGAGAGCACCAGCGCCTGTGTGTAGCGCTGCTGTGTGTCGATGCGTTCCAGCAATGGAATGCCGAACGCTGCTGTTTTTCCGGTACCAGTCTGGGCTAGGGCAATCACGTCGTCCTCGTTGCCCAGCAGGTATGGTATTACTGCCTCCTGTACAGGCATCGGGTGTTCAAACCCTAACTCTTCGATGGCTTTGCGAATCTGCTCGCAAACGCCTAATTCTTCAAATGTCTTCATTAAATAAATTTATCTTACTACTTCTGTAAATTCTGGCTTGCCTCCCTTTTCTACGGTTACGTAGATGGTAGCGGTGGCCTCTTCGCCGTTCTGGCCGCGTGTTTTTACGCTGAACTCATAGTCGGTGCCATCGGGCGTTTCACGCTTACCTACTGTCTGAGGGGTGCCGAGAGGGAACTGATAGCTCGAGCAGGCGGCGTCAAACAGCGCCTTCTCGGCATCGGTTACGGGCTTCTGTGCTGTATAGGCTGGCAGGGCTTTTACTTTACCCTTCTTGTAGCCGTTCTCTGTCAAGAAACGGTTCAGCTCTTTGGCAGCTTTAGCTACACGGGCTGTACGTACGCCATAGCCCTGGGCAATCTTAGCCTTGGGCAGTGCCTTTTTCAGGTCGGCAGTCGATGTGTTCAGTCCGCCGCTGCCAAAGGTGCAGAAGGGCACAATCGTCTTACCTGCAAAATCCTGCCCGTTCAGCAGGGTTACTATCGGATTGGCATAGGTGCCAAACCAGATGGGGTATCCTAAAAAGATAACATCGTACTTGCTCAAGTCGCTCTTGAGGGGCTTGATGGCGGGCCACTCACCGTTTTGGCGCTCTTTGTTGCCACGCTGTACGGTAGCCTGAAAATCGCCTGTGTAAGGTTCAACAGCCTCTACCGCCTCGATGTCAGCACCCAGTTGCTTCTGGATTTCCTCGGCTACAGTTTTGGTTGTACCATTCTCTGAGTAGTAAAGCACTAGCTTCTGCTGTGCCCAGCTCGTTGCAATGCCTGTCATCATTGCTAATGATAAAAATAGTTTTCGCATAATTATTTTGTTTATTTGTCCTTAATCGTTTGCAAAGATACAAAATAATTTGTAATTTTGCAAGCATTATGAAAATATGTGTGTTTTGTTCGGCCAACGAGCAGATTGATGCCGATTTTTTTGCGCTCACAGCCGAGCTTGGCAAGTGGGCTGCCGAGAGTGGTCATAGCATTGTGTATGGCGGTGTTAACCAGGGTCTGATGGAGTGTGTGGCCAAGGCAGCCAAAGCGGCTGGCGGCCGTACCATCGGTGTGGTGCCAATGAAGGTAGAGGAGAGTGGACGCACCAGCGATTACGTAGAGATAGAGATACCTTGCGACAACCTTTCCGACCGAAAGCAGCTGATGATGGACCAGAGCGATGTGTTTATCGCCCTGCCAGGCGGCATCGGCACACTAGACGAGGTCTTTACTGTAGCCGCATCGGCCACCATCGGCTATCACCACAAGCCTGTTATCCTTTATAACATGAAAGGCTTCTGGGATCAGCTGATAGCCTTGATGGGCGATCTGCAGGCCCGCGGCATGATTCGCGGCGATTGGCACCAGTACATCAAAGTGGCCAGCAGCTTAGAGGATATTAAAACGCTTTGCAGTTGCTAAGCAACTCAAACATGTAAGGTATAAAGGCGTAGGTGTCGTCGCGCTTGCCAAAACGTACCATGATGAGGTGTTTGTATGGGTTCACATACAACACCTGTGCACGTATGCCGTGGGCATAGAATCCTGGATACTCGGGCTTTTCGGTCATCCAACTGGTGTTATACCAGTTAAAGTGGTAGCCATCGTTATCGGTGTTGTAGTCGGTAGACTGCTTGATCCACTCCTCGCTCACAATACGTTTGCCGTTCCATAGTCCCTTATTCATATACAGCCTGCCTATTTTTGCCAAGTCCTTCATGGTGGTACTGATGCCGCCAAAGGCGTGGGCCACATGGTGTTTGCGGCTGTCGATGTTTATGGTGGCACATGAAGTGATGATAAGGCTGCAAATGTACAAACATTTTTTCATATTTTCTTGAAAATGCTTTGAAATTTGTCTAATAATTTGTTTTTTTGTCCCCAAGATAATTTAATTAAAGAAAGATGATATTTAGCGCAAAAGACATAGCAGAGTATATCGTGGCCCTTATTGCTGCCTTTGCCAGTCATTACCAGTTGACTGAGGCTGAGGCCTACAGATATCTGAGCAAGCACGGTGCGATCAAGGTGGCTTATGACTTCTATGATGTGATGCATACCCAATCTTTTGATGACATGGTGCAGAGTATGTTTCAGCATTATTGTTACAAAAAACCTCGCTAACATTGTAGCGAGGCTTTTTTGTTTTATTTGAATTGGCTTTACTTGGCACCAATTTCTTTAATCAGACGGTCGGCTTTGCCCCAGGTCTCCATCATGTAGAGCACGTAGCGGATATCGACACCGATGCAGCGGGCCAGCTGCTTGTCGAAGAAGATGTCAGAGCTCAAGCTGTCCCAGTTGCCATCAAAGGCCAGACCGATAAGCTCACCCTTGCCATTGAACATAGGCGAACCTGAGTTGCCACCCGTGATGTCATTGTTAGACAGGAAACAGAGGTGCATCTTGCCTGTGGTCTTATCGGTATATTTGCCAAAGTCCTTCTTGGAGAGCAGCTCCTTCATGATAGGCTCGGCCTCGTAGTCGATCACGCCCTGCTCGCCACGGTTCATCTTCTCTACGATACTCTCGGCAGTGGTGTAATAGCCCGAGGGCTTGCCGGCCAGCAGGTATTCGCCCACCTGACCGTAAGAGAGTCGCATGGTGAAGTTGGCATCCGAGTAGTTGGGCATATCCTCCTCCATGCGCAATTTGGCAGCACAGAGGTAGCGCTCCTGTACAGCGATAGAGTCGTAGCTGGCCACGGCCTCTGAATAGAGAGTCATCATCATATTGTTCAGGCTCTGACCGAACTGTACGCCGGGGTCCTTCTGGAAGCTCTTCTTGTTGATGAATATCTTCTTGCCGCTCTTCATCAGTTGCGACTTCTTATACAGATAGTCGATATACTGCTGATAGTTGCCACCAAACTTGCTGTCCACCGTCTGGTAGAAGTCGGGCAGATACTGTGGCTCTACCTGCTCGCGATAGAACTTCATGGCTGCTGCCATAATCTCTCTGTCGGTAGGGCCGTCCCACTCAGCACTGTTGTCCTTGAATTCGATATACTGTTTCTTAGGATTCTTCTCGTCGCCCTTAACCACCGAGCCGTTGTTGGCACGAAGGGCGCGGCGTGTCAACTCGTCAGAGCTGCGACCGCCAAAACTCTCGCTGAAGTAGGTGAGGGCTCTTCGGGCCTTGAACTGCTTGGCATAGAGGCGCGCCAGCAGGTCGAAGTCGAGCTGGCCCTTCAGGAAGCCTGTAGAATCCTGCCACTGGCGGATCTTAGCCTCAAACTGTGCCTTCTGCTGGATGAGTCCGATAGAGTCGATACACTTGTTCATGCCGATAGAGTTCTTCCAGTAGTTAGAACTCTGGGCATATTTCGAGTCGTACTTGATGCGCACAGCCTCGTCGGCACGCATGTGGCGGATCATGATGTCCTGCTTCACGGCGCGTGTCTTATACATAGGCTCGTTCTGAGCATCGCGACGCTCCTTGATACCATAGCTTGACAGGTAGCGACTGGTGGAACCGGGATAGCCGATGGTCATAGAGAACGACCCCGGCACGTAGCCCTGCAGCGATACGGGGGCCCACTTCTTGGGGTGATAAGGCACGTTGTCCTTCGAGTATTTGGCGGGACCGCCTGTCTTGGGATCTACATAGATGCGGAACACAGAGAAGTCGCAGGTCTGACGGGGCCACATCCAGTTGTCGGTCTCGCCACCAAACTTACCCATCGACTTAGGCAGGGCGAACACCAGGCGTACGTCCTCGAAGTCGCGGTAGGTGGTCAGATAGTACTGGTTGCCCTCGTAGTAAGGCTTGAGCTCCACACGCAGGGTAGAGTCCTGCTGGCGTATCTCCTTGCTCAGCGCATTCTCAACCGAATCCACAAAGTCGGCACGCTTGTTCTGGGCCTGTTTGTTCAGTCCTAATGAGTCGAGATAGGCCGTGACGTCCTTCTGCTCCACCATGAAACTCACAAAGAGTCGCTTGTTGGGCAGTTCCTCCTCATAGGAGTTGGCTACAAAGCCGTTAAGCATGTAATCGTGCTCAACGGTAGAGTGCGAGCGGATGGCCTCGAAACCGCAGTGGTGATTGGTAAACACCAGTCCATCTGGCGATACCACTACACCCGAGCAGAATCCACCAAAGTTAACCACGCAGTTTTTAACGGCATCTTCGCCGTAGTACAGCGCGTTGTAAGGCAACTCAAAATTTTCCTGCTTCATGGTTTCGTAAACGGCATTGGGCAGGTTGTAAAGTGTCCACATACCTTCGTCGGCCTTAGCGCTTGTAAGGCTGCATGCAGCAAGTAAAGTAAAAAGTAACTTTTTCATATATTTATTTTGTTTTCTTGAATTTTTTTCCTATAATTGGCAGGCTTGCAAGTGGCATGTCGCGCTTGATGATGAAGGCTACAAACAGCAGGATGAGTAGTGTGTTAAGAGCCAGTGATGCTATCATGGGCCAGCCCTCGCTGAGCTGCATCAGACAGAACAGGGCACCAGCCAGTATCACGTATAGGGCGATATCCTTGACAGGATAGGGGATGGGATTCTTCTGTTGCCCCACGATGTAGCTCAGCACCATCGCTGTGCCATAGCCGGCCACGCCACCCCAGGCACAGGCCCAGTAGCCGTATTGAGGGATGAAGAGAATGTTGACTGCCAACAGCATGGCGCAACCAGCCAGTGAGAACCAGGCACCATAGATAGTCTTGTCGATGAGTTTATACCAGAACGACAGGTTGAAATACACACCCATCATGATCTCGGCAGCCATCACGATGGGCACTACGCCCAGACCTTCGCGATAGTCGGCACCGATGATATACTGCAGCACAGGCATCCACCCCATCACGCAGAGAAAAGCCAACAGCGTGAAGATGATGAAATACTTCATGGCCGAGGCATAATACTGCGTCTTGTCGGCATCCTTGCTCTTGGCAAACACGATAGGCTCGTAGGCATAGCGGAAGGCCTGAGTAATCATGGCCATGATCATCGCTATCTTTACACACGAGCCGTAGATGCCCAACTGCACGTTGGCATCGGCCTCGTCGGGATAAACCAATGGGAAGATAATCTTATCAGCCACCTGATTCAGAATACCTGCGATACCCAGTATCAGGATGGGCCACGAATAGCCCAGCATCTGGCGCAGCAGACGGCCGTCAAACTGCCACTTGATACGGAACATATCTGGCAGGAAGAAGAAGGTGATAAGGCCTGTGCACAGCAGGTTGATGAAGAACACGTAGAATACCGACGTCTTACCCAGCATGACGAAGTAGATGACGTTCAGCGCGATGTTCAGCACGATAAACAGCATCTTGAGTGAGGCAAAGCGGATGGCCCGCTTCTGATATCTCAGATAGCTGAAGGGCAGGGCCTGGATGGCATCCAGTGCCACCACTACAGCCATCATCAGCAGATAGTCGGGATGGGCTGCATAGCCAAGCGTGCTGCTGATAGGACTGATGAAAGCGAATATCAGCACCAGGAAGACAGCTGTTAGTGAGCCTACCGTAGCAAAGGCCGTAGAGAACACGGTGTCCGACTTATATTTCTCGTCGTTGGCAAAGCGAAACAGGGTTGTCTCCATGCCGAATGTCAGCAGTACCAGGATGAGTGCCGTATAGGCATATACATTGGTACTGATGCCATAGTCGCCCGAGTCCTTGGGCATATAGTGTGTGTAAAGTGGTACCAGCAGGTAGTTCAAAAACCTGCCCACAATACTCGAGAGGCCATAGATAGCCGTATCTTTTGCTAATGATTTCAGATTTGCCATAATTTCAATTTTCACTTCTATGCAAAGAATAAGTATGCTATTGCGATGGCAGCCATGATGCCGGCCAGATCTGCTAGGAGTCCGCATGTCACAGCGTGACGTGTCTTCACGATGCCCACGCTACCAAAATAGACAGCGAGGATATAGAAGGTGGTGTCCGTAGAGCCTTGGAAGATACAGCTTAGTCGGCCCACAAACGAGTCGGCACCATAGGTGGTCATCGCATCCACCATCATGCCGCGTGCACCACTGCCAGAGAGTGGTTTCATGAGTGCTGTGGGCAGCGCGCCCACAAAGTCGGTATTGCCGCCACAGGCCTCCACACCATATTTCACCCCGTCGATGAGCATGTCCATTGCCCCAGAGGCACGAAACACGCCGATGCCCACCAGAATGGCTATCAGATAGGGGATGATGCGCACGGCTGTAGTGAATCCCTCTTTGGCACCCTCGATGAAAGCATCATAGACATTTATCTTTTTGCGCACGCCAGCCAGAATAAAGGCGATGATGATGAGCATCAGCATGATGTTGGCGGCACTGGTGCTCACCTTGTTCATCAATATAGAGTCCATCTGTCCGAATCCCCAGATGATGGTGGCTACCACTAAGGCAGCACCACCCAAGGTGAGCAGCATGGTGCGGTTGAAGAGGTTGATCTTCTGATACAGACTGGTGATGATGATGCCGGCCAGTGTCGAGAAGAAGGTGGCCAGCAGGATCGGGATAAAAATATCCGTGGGCTGTGCGGCTCCCATCTGGGCACGATACACCAGGATAGAGATAGGAATCAGCGTGAGTCCGCTGGTGTTCAGCACCAGAAACATAATCATGGGGTTACTGGCAGTATCCTTCTTGGTGTTCAACTCCTGTAGCTGTTCCATCGCTTTCAGGCCTAAAGGGGTGGCGGCATTGTCCAGTCCCAGCATGTTGGCTGCGATATTCATAAAGATAGAGCCCGTCACAGGATGCCCCTTGGGGATGTCGGGAAACAGCTTGGTGAATACCGGACTTAGCAACTTGGCCAGCACGTTGACCACCCCGCCTTTCTCGCCAATCTTCATGATGCCGAGCCAGAGCGACAGCACGCCTGTCAGACCTAATGAGATCTCGAAGGCTGTTTTCGACGATGAGAACGTAGAGTCCATCATGGCTGGGAACACATCAAAGTCGCCCCAGAACACCAACTTTATCACGGCTATCACGAATGCGATGATAAAGAATCCAATCCAAATCCAATTAAGTACCATAACAGCGTGCAAAGATACAGTATTTTTCTGATATAAGCAAGCAAATATCTTAATAAAAGCAGAAAGGCATCTGCTCTCGCAGACGCCCCTCTTAAAAACATGTATTAAATTTTTTTTATTTGAAGTCAATTATTGCAATAACTCAACCTTCGATGTGGTGAAGTTGTTAATCTCAATTCTCAAACCGGCTGTTGCTAGAATCTCCTGAACTTGAGCAGCTGTAACAGGAATTGCTATATATCCAGGGTTCTCGTCAAAGTGAGTGTAATCTGGAGTTGTTCCTGATTTTGTGGTGATGAGTGCAGTCCAATCCTTAAGTATCTTGATTTCTCCCCATCCCCAGCTAAGAGGCGTTCCTGTAATCTTCACTGTCATTGGTTTGGTTGAGTCGATACCGTTTTGGGTCAGTGTAGAACTGCTGATAAGTTGCTGGTAGCCATAATTAGTTGATGACCAGAATGCTGTTCCGTTTCCACTAGTACTTCCATTATTACCTCCATTGTCTACTACAGGATTGCTGTTGTCGTAGGTAACGCAGAGTGCCTTGAAGTTATTGCCATAGAGGCGCATTCCCTTAGATTTGAAGTTCTCAGCTGTTGTGGCATTCAGTGTGAGTTCGATGCATCCGTTAACCTTCGATGCACTGTAGTGGTTCTTGTCGTTACCAGTAACCCATTTTGCATCAACCAGGTCTATATCGTTCCAGCTGTCCTGATAGATGGCCTTGATGTTGAAGTCACCATCAGCAACTCCATAGATGCGTATAACGGTACCATTAACTATTTCGGCGTTTGTGAGGTCGGTTCCAGAAATAGAGATATTGTTATCGCCGTTCCAGCTGCCAAAATCCAGCTCGTCGTCGAATAGTTTGTGCTCGTTGGCAGCATTGGCCAGCGTGTAGCTGTACTCTGTGGTGGATGAACTGCTGATCTCCTCGTACGAGGTAGTGCCGGTCTTGTCTGTCTGCATGTCGTAGGCTGCACCTGCCAATGGATAGAGGTTCTCGTCAACGCCTGTGCTGGCCCAAGGCTCTGCTCCGCCACCAACATAGGTGGTAAAGCCTGTATAGGCATCTTTGATGTCGGTACGCTCGTAAGCCCAGCGGGTGCCTGCTGGCACGCAGATCTTATGGGGTGCCTCGCCTTTGTAGGCCGAGAGAGCGTAGGCTGCTGTCTGGGTTCTCACTACGACGGCTATATTGTTGATGTTGGCATCAGCGGCTGATGCAAACTCATATTTCTCGGTTTGCGCCAATAGCCGTTCCTGATGGGATGCGGCTATGCTCTGATCTGCACGGCAGGTATTGATAAGGACATTGTTGGCAATGCCGTTTGCAAACATGCCATGAACCGTATTGCTGATCTTGTCGAACTTGATAGTCAGCTCACCGCCAGCAGCCAGCGGTGTAACCTCGGCATAATAGCTGTGGCTTGGATCGTCGGTGTAGGCCGTCTCATTGCCGTCGGCATCTCTCAGCACCTTGTACTCGTCGATGATCTTGGCATCGAAAACCAGATCGTTATAGTCGTAATCCTTATTGCTTGACGAACTGCCGAGATCTTCGCAGAACACCCACTTATGAACTAAGACGTCTTTCTTCTTGAGCACCTTTGATGTCTTGGTGTTTACCACAGAACTGCCATTGCCGGGAATCACCTTTATAATCCAGTCGTCGGCATATTGCAAGTCCAGTGAATCCTTGTTGATCTTACGGTCGCCATTGTCATATTTCTCGCCATACATGCACATGCCCACATAATAGCCCTTGCCTACACCTGGTACATCAATCTCGGCACACTTGAAGTAGGTGAACTCCTCGCTGCTCCAGCTACAGTGGTATTTGAAGCTCAGAGCCGAGCTGTTCTCCATATAAACGGTGCCCCACTGCGTGCCTGCATTGTTGGCGTTGAAGTCGTTCAGGTGGGTATAGTTAGTGCCATCGCCCACAGAGAGATAGTCGATGGTGCCATTATCATAATAATCATCGCGAAAATAGTTGGACGAAGCGCCTGGATGATTATTCATGTAGTTCTGGTCATAATGGTTGTACCATACCTTATACGGTTTGCTGGCCAAACCCCATACGTGCTGCACATAGAAGTTGCTGATGTTCAGTCCGCTTGTGAATCCAGGATGTGTCTCAAACCAGTTCTTCACATAGGCACGCTCTTGGGCTGTGATGTCTGCTGGCGCATTGGCACTTGGATAGTTGGTCATGTCGGGCTTGATGCAAGTGCCGCATGAGTTGTCGCCTGTGCTTCGTGTCATTGCCCTCGACGTGGCCGCACTGGCATTGTCGAACCCCCAATCTTGTGTAGGACTTATCTTTCCGTAGAATTTCTCAAAATTCTGGGCGAATTGGACTTTTTTGGCTTCTTCAAGGGAACTGTAATTCTCCATGTCTTCATGGCAGCTGGTCATAAATATATTTCCAACCAAAGCCAAGATGCCTACTATCAGATACTTTCTCATATTATAGACCTTCATGTAATGTTACGTAACTGTTCGATTTTCGGTTGCAAAGTTACCATTTTTTTTATTAGGTTGTATGGCTTACATGGTTAAAATCTGTAAATATTATAGAAATATGTGTCATTTATAGAGATATTTTTGTAATTTTGGCCGCAAAAAGAATATAATATGATGCGTAAAAGTCTGATAATTACTATTATAGCGTGTGTTGCCACCACTGTTTCAATGGTGTCATGCGACAAGAATGTGTATGACGAAAAAAGGCATGGCGAGTTGATTCATTATTTCTCGTCGGTGGATAGTGTTGACCAGCAGCACATGTGGATGCTGGCCCAGACCTTGCACCTGAGGTATGAGGTGCCTTCTGGTGGCAACTATCAGCAGCTGCGGCTCTACACGGCCAACCCGCTCACAGACAGTAAGGCGGAGCTTATCAGTCAGATATATGTGTCGGATGGCCAGGCAGGAATACTTTCCATGAATGTGCCTTATCAGCAGACAACGCTTTATGCGGCATTGGTGGATGATAATGGCAGACTTTCGGTGGCGCAGCTCCCTTCGTCGCAGCAAACGATTAGTTTTTCTGAGATGACTGCAGGGACGGCTGTCGCTCAGCACAAGCCGTTGACATACACATACCTTTTTGAGGAAAACTATCCTGAGCCCGGCGATTATGATTATAACGATGTGGTGCTCCGCGTGTCTCAGCAGCGCACGGCCCAGAATCAGATAACGATAGGGGTGACCATAGCGGCTGTTGGGGCTGCAAAGCAGATTGCTGGCTGTATCCGATTGGTGGGATACAGATATCAGGATATTGATTCTGTCATCACCACAACGGGTCAGTCATTCAATGATGGTATCAACAAACAAATTCTGTATTTCCATAAGGATACTGATTTGTTGATTGAGGGACGTAACCATGAGGCTGTGCTCAATCTGTTTTGTGATGCCCATTGGGCAATGGCATTCAGTCCAAGTGCCGACTATGGTCTGTTCCAGCGTAAAAAGTACAACGTGACAACCGAGAGCAGTGATAATGCTCAGTTGCGCTCTACACGCACACTCTATTATGTTGTCACTTTCAAGGATGCGACGGCGCTGGACAACTTCACTGCTGATATGCTCGACCCATTTATTCTTACCGATTATAATATGGGCACATGGGAAACACATACCGAGCAGTATAAATCTGCTCAGGTGCTCCACGAGTATTTTGTACCCTCGTTCAAAGATTTACCTTGGGCCCTGATGGTGCCAAAGGCAGATTTCGCTTATCCGCTTGAGGGCACTGAGATCGGTTACAGAAAGAAGACAGAGTCAGGAGTGGTTGCTATGTTTGGTGCCTATACGACCATCGGCCATTCGTTTGGCGAATGGGCCGAAGATCATAATAGCTATCTTGATTGGTATCTCTATCCAAACACGCAACTGACGTACTGATTATTCGTAAACGTTACCACTATTGGCGCTTTGGTACCATCCGCCCAAGCCTTCTCTCAACGTGAGGTCGGCTTGTTTGCCCCACTCAGCAAAGCCTGAATAGGCATCGTTGATATTGGTGCGCTCTGTAGGCCATTTCCAGATGTCGGGGATGACGATTCCAAGTGGAGCCTTTGCAATACCGCCGGGGTTGCCGACTTTTACGATTGTGATATAATCGTCTGTGGCATTTGATTCTACTGTGGGGTCTGTGCCAATCTTGAACGGACGAATCTTGAAGTCTGCATTCTGGAAGTCGAATCCTGATGGCTTGTCGATAGTTACCGTCACAGGATTCTTGTCCACACCCTTACCTGTGTTTACCATAACGCCATGGTCGGCGCCAAGGGCTTCGTGTACTTCTGAACCGCCTGCCCATGCTATGCGGGTGTCACCCAGCCATACATAGTTATCATACTGACAACCGGCAGCAACCAGTTTAACATCCAACTTATTGTCGTTGTTGTCGTTGATCTTTACTTGCAGCACAACGTCGTTCAGGTCGAAGTCGCATCTTGTCTTGTTATCCTCAAAGGCATAAGTCCACCAGTTGTTCTCCTCTGGGATAGGATCGCCAGGCACTGTCCATGTGGCTGCACATTGGCCAGTCTTGGTGCTGACGGTTACTTGGCTGAAATCGCCTACAGGCACAATGTTGGTCACATTGTGTAGGTTCCATGTGGTGTTCTCACTCTTGGCTTCTTTCAGCTTTTGAGCATTGGTCTCATCCCAATAGCTGATGCCCGAGAATGTGGAATAGAGGTCGATACTGTTGTAGCTGCTAAAGAACTTCATGTTGTTGTAGGCCAGTGTCAGGTTCTTGCCTGATACATGGAAAGCTGCACCCTTGTGATCTGGTACATAGTTCTGACCGCCTAAGCGTACAAAGCACTTGGCATTGTCGTCCTTAGCATAGAAGCCCTGCATGATGCCGGCTCCCTGACGTCCCCACTTGCTGCCGTTCTTGATGTTTATGCCGGCATTATTGCCCATCACCACATGGAAGTTGTTAAACAAACCAGTGCCAAACTCGGCATAACTGTTGTCCATCATGTTGAATGCGCCATCAATGAATGAGCAGTTGTTGGTTACGATCAACTGGCAGTAGTTGTAGAAAGTGCCATTGTTAGCGCTGAATACCATCGATCCTGTTGTGTAATGGCCATTGTTGATCCATACAATATCTTTTTGTGTCACCCTGGTTTCGCCAGCGATGTTCACAGTACCATCAGTAAAGAAATGGCACGTAGAGTTCAGAGTCATTGAGGGTGCGCTAAGTTGTGCATCATCCCCCATGTTCATAAAGAACGAAGTATTGCCTGCTCCTGCGCTATAGCTCAAATCACCAGTAGCCGCAAAGGAACCTTCGTTATATATGGCGGCATTGTTGCCTATATCATATTTGCTGGTATTTGTCGCATTAACGGTACCTTTATTGAAGAGTTGGATGCCGCCATTGTGCGCAATATGGTCGCGGGAGTCGTTTAATATGGCACCTTCGGCCACGGAAATCAGACCTCCGCATTCTCCGAAGTTGCTGTCAAGAGTCACATTTCCCTTTAGCACGTATATGTTCATGTATTCGGCACCATTGCGCTTGATTGTGACATTGCCGTCCACATTTATATAGATGTTGTTTGCTTTGGCTTTGTCATTATCATTATTCCATGAACCTCCAATCTCTACTGTGCCAGTCTTGGTTATCTTGTAATTACGGCCTGTATTATTGTCTTTATAAACAAAATAGAGATTTCCTGTGAGGTCAGCTACTTCAAGTGCGCTTGCTGGGATTGATGTAGGGAACGCTGCAGCAATCTGGTCGGCAGTCGGGGCTGTGAAGGTAGAGTAGGTGTCGCCATTAATGGTGATAGAACGTGTAGCTGCCCGATTGGTCTCTATAGGCTGATCCTCCACGAATTCTGTCAACTTGCCGTCTTCAAGATAGGCGGTGCGATACATCGTCTTACCTTCACTGTTGGTGATACCAATACTGTAGGCTTGTTTGTATGAGGCGGCACGGAATGATGCTGTGAAATTCTGACCGTTAGCCACAGTCTCTTTGACCAGTACATAGCCAACGCCATCCATCAGCGGGTCGTTTGAATAAACCTTTACTGTGTAGGTCTCACCAGCTTCGAAGTTGATGGGGATGTCGGCGGTCACGGTAGATGTCATCACCCAGTCTTGATTGTCTGGGATATAGAAACCAAGCGTCTGCTGAGCGTTGTCAAGAGATGCCTGTTGCTCTTGCTTTTCAAAATCAAATCCCTGTGTACAGGAAACCAGCGCAAATCCCATTGCGAGGGCTGCAGCTCCTTTCAAAAGGTTCTTTTTCATACTCTAAAAATAGTTAAATATCTGTATAAAAGAATATATTCGGATGCAAATTTACATACTTTATATGTAATTACCAAGAAATCTTGCAAAAAAAATATATTTAGTAAGGTGTTTTGAACTTTTTTTTTATATCTTTGCAGAAATTTTGAATAAAAAAATGGATATTTCTGCTCAGGAAGGCATCACAGATGCCAGAGAATTGGGTATGCCCAAGTATATAATATTGGGCATTCAACATTTGTTTGCCATGTTTGGTGCTACGGTCTTGGTGCCTGTTCTTACTGGTCTTTCTGTATCGTCAACTCTGCTGTTCGCAGGTATTGGCACGTTGGTTTTCCATTTTGTGAGCAAGTCGCCACTTCTCTGGTCTGGCTCTCTCTGCGCTGGTGGGTGTAACCCTCAATGCGATTCTGCCAAGTAAGTTAGGCATGAAGGTGAAGAGTGTGCATGGCAAGGAGGGTAAGAAATGAACAGATTGAACAGATTTTGAACGGATTGGAAAATGGCGGCTTCTTTTTGAACAACAGCGAAAATGAAACGAATAAAGTAGAACGGGATTTTTAGAAGGAGTTTGTAACTTTGCACCCGAAAACCAGAATCAAAATAACTAAAAATATAATAATGATGAAAATTTCGTTTCATAACATTTGTTTGGTTGTAATGGCTGTGGCTGCCATGGGTGGCTGCAGCCTTCATGCTACTGCTCAGCAGTTGAAGGCAGAGACTATTGATGAGGTGGTAAAGGCAATGACACTCGAAGAGAAGTGTCATATGGTGCTGGGGCGAGGCATGCATTTTAATGATGATGCTAAGTTTCCAGGCACTGCAGGTAGCACATTTTCTGTTGGTCGGTTAGGGATACCCGAAACCTATTGTGCCGACTCTCAGCAGGGCTTGCGTATGAGTGCAGTGCGTGCCTGGGATCATCGTGATTACTATCCTACGGATTTTGTGGCTTCGATGACATTGGCATCTACCTGGGATCGCGAAGCGGCTTTCAAAGTAGGGCAGGGCATCGGTAATGAGGTGCGTGAGTTCGGGCTCGACTGGATTCTTTCGCCCGCCATGAACCTGATTCGTAACCCGCTGTGCGGTCGCAACCATGAATATTATTCTGAGGATCCTTATCTTTCTGGGACGATTGCTGCTGGCTATGTGCGTGGCGTGCAGAGCGAGGGCACAGCTGCCTGTCCGAAGCATTTTGTGGCTAACAATCAGGAAACCAACCGCAATAACAACATCTCGCAGATGTCGCAGCGCGCACTCCGTGAAATATACCTGAAGGCTTTTGAAATAATGGTAAAGGAGAGTGATCCTTGGACGATTATGACTTCTTATAATAAGCTGAATGGTCCATACGCTGTGCAGAACCGTGAACTGCTTACTACTATTGTTCGCGATGAATGGGGCTGGAAGGGTATGTTTGTGAGCGACTGGAATGCTGGCGACGATGCCGTTGCTGCTATGCTGGCTGGCAACGATATGTTGCAG
This sequence comes from Xylanibacter ruminicola, assembly GCA_015060625.1. Classification (GTDB taxonomy): domain Bacteria; phylum Bacteroidota; class Bacteroidia; order Bacteroidales; family Bacteroidaceae; genus Prevotella; species Prevotella ruminicola_D. Next base: position 252,950 of record SUYC01000002.1, read on the forward strand.
CCTGGTCAGGACAAGCAGTATCAGGCCATACTCGAGGCTGCCAAGAGTGGCAAACTGCCCATGGAGGTGCTCGATGCCAACGTTAAGCGCATTCTCGAATATGTGGTAAAGACTCATAATTTCAAGGGATATCAGGCCAATAGCGAGCCCGACCTGAAAGCACATGCACAGATTGTTCGCCAGGTAGGTGCCGATGGTATCGTATTGCTTAAGAATAGTGGCATTCTGCCGCTGGTGGGTAAGCGTGTGGCTCTGTTTGGTTGTACCAGCTACGACTGGATTTCAGGTGGTTCGGGCTTTGGTGGTACCTCTGTTGGTCATTATACTGTATCTCTGATAGAGGGTATGCGCTCTGCTGGATATGAGGTTTATAAACCGCTGATTCGCGCCTATACCCAGCATATCGCTGCCGAAGAGAAGCGTTTGTTCCCCAAAGGTCGTCCCGCATTCTCGCTGATGCCGCCAGCACGTGCTGACGAGAAACAGTTTACTGCTGATGAGCTCAATGCCGCTATCGAAGGTAGCGATGTGGCCATCATCTCATTAGGTCGTAAGAGTGGCGAGGCTGCCGACCGTAGCGAGGCCGACTTCTATCTGAAGGAGGGCGAGAAGCAGCTCATTAAGGCTGTTAGCGAGGCTTATCATGCCAAAGGCAAACAGGTTGTGGTGTTGCTCGATATCTGTAGTCCTATCGACGTGGCATCGTGGCAGAACCAGGTTGATGCGCTGGTTTGCACCTGGCAAGGTGGACAGGAGAGTGGTTTTGCTGTAGCCGATGTGCTGAGCGGCAAGGTGAACCCTAGTGGCAAACTGCCTATGACCTTCCAAGTGAAGTATGGTGATGCCTATGCTGATAAGAATTTCCCTGCTCATGTGGACGATAAGACGATGGGCTCGATGTTTATGTGGGGGCGCAACAAGGATGATGCCAAGAAGCGTGAGCCTCAGGCTAATATCGACTATACTAACTACGAGGAGGATATCTATGTAGGCTACCGCTATTTCGATAGCTTTGGAAAACCTGTGGCTTATCCCTTCGGATTCGGACTGAGCTATACCACCTTTGCTTATGAGAATGTGTGTGTGAGCGAGGAAAATGGCATTTATACCATTAAGGTTGATGTGAAGAATACAGGCAAGAAGGCTGGTCGCAATGTGGTAGAGCTCTTTGTGGCTGCACCTAACAGCAAGAAACTGAACAAACCCGAAAAGGAACTGCGTAACTATGCCAAGACCCGTGAGTTGCAGCCTGGACAGACAGAGACTGTTACCATGCAGGTGAAGGTCGAGGATTTGGCCTCGTTCAACGAGAAGGCTTCTGCCTGGAAAACCGATGCAGGTCGCTACACATTTCTGATTTGTTCTTCGGCTAATGATATTGAAGCTAAGGCTTCAGCAAATGTCAAGGCATGGAGCAAGAAGGTTAATAATGTGATGAAACCCAATGTAAAACTTAACTTATTAAAAAGGTAATATAACAATCGTATGAACAAAAAAATCATGACTTTAGCGCTGGCAGCCATGTGCTGTGTTGGCGCTCAGGCACAGGAGAAACTCTTCAACAGTGCCAGTGTTCAATCACCCGTCGTAAACAAAGACGGAACCGTAACATTCAATCTCTTTGCCCCTAAAGCAGTAAAAGTTGAAGTGACTGGCGATTTTTTGCCAACACAGAAAGTGGAGGTGCCTGGATTCGGCAGCTACGATGCACCAGGCGTGGCCGAACTGAAGGAGGGAAAGAATGGCGTGTGGAGCTACACAACAGACAAACTGGCTCCTGAGATGTACAGCTATACCTTTAATATCGATGGTATGACTGGTGTGAAGGACCCCGCAAACATCTACGTGAATCGCGACATCGTGTCGTTCTCCAACATCTTCATTGTCAGCGACCAGAAAGGAGATAAGGGAGATTTATATAAGGTGAACGAGGTGCCTCATGGCAATCTTTCGAAGGTGTGGTACAACAGTCCTACACTGAAGATGCAGCGCCGTATGACCATCTATACCCCAGCAGGCTACGATAAGGGCGGCAAGTATCCTGTGCTGTATCTGCTTCATGGTGCTGGCGGTGATGAGAATGCGTGGAGCGAACTTGGACGTGCTGCGCAGATTCTCGATAACCTGATTGCTACTGGTAAGGCTAAGCCAATGATTGTAGTGATGCCAAATGGTAATCCAAACTGCCAGGCAGCTCCAGGCGAGTGGTCGTTCGGCATGTATTCGCCAGGTTTCCGCGACAGTGGTACTGGGCCAACAGCACCTGCCGCCGCATCTATACCAGAGAGCTTTATGGATATCGTAAACTATGTAGATGCTAACTATCGTACGGTTAAGACCCGTGCTGGTCGTGCTATTTGCGGTTTGTCGATGGGTGGTGGTCACACCTTCCATGTAAGTTTGCTCTATCCCAACAAGTTCGACTACTATGGTCTGTTCTCTGCCGGTCTGCATTGGGGTAAGGGTCAGATTGGCGCTTCGTTTGCCGATCAGATTAACAACGATCCTGAGTTCGCCAAGCAGTCGGCACGCTTGTTTGGTAGCAAGCCCAAACTCTACTGGATGGGTATGGGTAAGACCGACTTCCTGTATCAGAGCACCGTTGACTTGCGTAACAACTGGGATAACAAGGGTTACAAGTATGAGTATGTAGAGACCGATGGTGGTCACATCTGGCGCAACTGGCGTATCTATCTCACCATGTTCGCCCAGAAGATTTTTAAGTAAATACAGGCATTGCTGTCCTTCTTAGGCAGTACTGCAGTCCTTTAATGCAAAGACTGGAGTCCTCATTACCGAGGATTCCAGTCCTTTTTATTAGGTACGCTATGGATAATCATCAGGCAAAGCCTGCATTCTTTTATTCTGAAGTTTTTTGTAAAACATACTTAACACCTCACTTTTATCATCCGAAAGCCTTTACAGCAAAGGGCTCCGCGTGAGTGAGGTGTTTCGCAAACACCTCACTTAACACCTCATTCAACACTTCAAATTCTTTATTTCTTGTGCTTGTCGATTTTCCGAAGTACGAAGTTAAAGGCCTCTAAACCAACAAGGACCAGAATCGTAGAGGCAATGGAGAGTATATACATACCGCCTCCGCAGGCCAGACCGATGGCGGCTGTTACCCACAGACCGGCAGCGGTGGTGAGGCCGCGAACCACATTCTCGCTTTTATGGAAGATGATAGTGCCAGCGCCGATGAAACCGATGCCGGATACAACCTGAGCTGCCACACGCGACACATCCCAGCGGTGTTCGGGGGTGTGCATGGCGCCTTCGAATCCGTAGGCTGACACCACCATGAACAGGGCCGAACCCAATGCTACAAGGAAGTGGGTGCGCAAGCCAGCCTCTTTGGCGCGATACTCACGTTCCAAACCAATGGCGCCTCCAAGGAGTGCTGCCACGAAGATGCGCAAAACAAACTCAAGGGTCATTTCCATAATCACAGTTTTTTACGATAACAACGATGTCGGCGATGAATAGTGGCATCGAGATACTGCCACTGCGAGAGTACGCCCTCGTTGGTCTCCATCTGCGGTCCAGTCTCTGCCCACTGGAAACCATAGCGCTGGAACTGGCGGATCAGGTCGTCGAAGATCAGGGCATTGGCGCCTTTGCCGCGATATTCGGGCAGCACGCCTATCAGCAATAGATCGACGGTGTCGGTGTTATGCCATTTCAAGGTCTTCAACAGCTCCCACCAGCCAAAGGGCAGGAATCGTCCGTCGCGTGTGCGCTGAAGTGTGCGTGAAAACGAGGGGAAGGTGATGCCGAATCCTACCATCTTGTCACCATCCATGACGGCGGTCACAAGATTCAGGTCGGCTATCTTGATATAATCATTGACAAGTTTGTCTATCTGCCTTTGGGAGAGCTCGGAGAATCCATACAGATCCTTATAGGTGGCGTTGAGCAGATGGAATACCTCGCGGCCCCACCCCTGGCTTACCAGTTCCTTACGGGTGAACTTATGTACTCTCAAGCCATAGCGCTGGCGCACCATGTCAGTAATCTTTGCAAACTTGGCAGGCACCACTTCGGGCACTTTTACCTTGCATTCTACATAGTCGTTGTCCTTCTGGAATCCATCCTTCAGCTCCATGTGCTGAGGATAGTAGGGGTAGTTATAGTTGATGTACATGGTAGATAACTGGTCGAAACCATCAACAAGCATACCTTCGCGATCGGTATCGATAAATCCCAACGGACCGGCTATTTCTGTCATGCTTTTGGCTTTGCCCCAGTCTTCAACAGCTTTCAGAAGCGCTGTGCTCACTTCTGGGGCGTCGATAAAGTCGAACCATCCGAAGCGTACCTGGCGGCAGCCCCAGCGTTCGTTGGCACGGTGGTTGATGATGGCTGCCACACGACCAGCAACCTCACCATTCTTATAGGCCAGAAAATATTCTGCTTCACAGCATTCAAACGATGGGTTTTTGTCACGGCGAAGCGTCGACATCTCATCGGCAAAGAGATAGGGTACGGCATTGTCGCATCCTCTGTACAGGTCGTAATAAAACTGTACGAATCGCTTGAGCTCACGCTTGGTTTCAACCCTTTTTATCTTTATCATAGGTGCAAAAGTAATACAAAAAAACGAAACTCACAAACATTTATGAAGTTTTTTACAAAGCTTCAATGTAATCGTGGAGCTTCTTGTAGAATGGATGACGGGTGAGTGTCGAAGCGTCTGCAAGTATAATCAGTTTCATTCTGGCACGGGTGATGGCCACGTTCATGCGGCGCAAATCGCGCAGGAAACCAATCTCTCCTTTGTCGTTGGCACGTACCAGCGAAATCATTATAATATCACGTTCCTGTCCTTGGAATCCATCTACGGTGTTCATGCTGATAAGACCTTTGAAAGGCTTGAAGAATTCGCGTTTCTTTAATAGCTGGCGCAGATACTGTACTTGGGCGCGATAGGGTGATATCACACCTACGTCGATGCGCTCTTGAAGCACGCGATCCTTACCAATCTTCTCAAAATATTGTTGTAGCGCCAGCATGGTAAGTTCTGCTTCTGCCTTGTTGATACGTCCGAAACTCTCGCCCACAAACTCTTCTTTGAATGTGATGCCGCTCTCCTCTGGGAAATCGAATTGCGAGGTGTCTATCCAAGTCATCGGTACATCCAAGTCCAGAATGCTGCGATATTTTACATCGGGTGCACTCTCTACCTGGTTGTTGTAAAACCAGTCGCTCGAGAATCGCATAATCTCTTCGTTCATGCGATATTGCATCTTCAGTAGCGTTACAACTTCTGGTTTGTTCTCAACAATGCGTTCCATCAGCGTTTTGCCTAAGCCTGCTTTCAATGCTTCGTAACATTTCACGGTGGGGGGAAGCTGACAATGGTCGCCAGCCAGTATCACTCTTGATACACGGCGCATAGGTATCCAGCAGGCGGCTTCGAGCGCCTGGGCTGCCTCATCTATAAATAAGGTGCCGAACTTCTGACCATCAAGCACTTTATTGGCAGAGCCTACTAAGGTGCAGGCGATAACACGTGCCTCGCTAAAAAGGTCGTTCTTGATGCGCAACTCCAGTTCGGTGGCGCGTTCTTTTAGTCGCTCCACCTTTTGGTGGAATTTCTGGTCGCCTCGTTTGCGATTGGCTCGCACCTCACGGATGGTTTTTCTTAATGCCCATAGCATCTCATAGTCGGGATGGGCCTCGAATCGGCGCTCGTAGGTAAACGACAGCATCTTATCGTTCACACGACTGGGGTTACCTATTCTTAATACGTTGACGCCGCGGTCCACTAATTTCTCTGATATCCAGTCAACGGCCATATTGCTCTGTGCACATACCAATACCTGGTTCTCACGCATCAGTGTTTCGTAGATGGCTTCTACCAGCGTAGTGGTCTTGCCTGTGCCTGGAGGTCCGTGCACAATGGCCACATCCTTAGCTCTCAGTACCTTGTTAACAGCCTCCTCCTGTGTGGCATTCAGGTATGTAAAGTGCATTGGACTGAAGTTGAATGTCTCAGCCTTCTGTCTGTTATAAAACAGGTCGCGCAGATAAGCTAATCGCCCCTTGGCGTTTATCACTCTGTCAAGCGCGTCGAACATCGTCTTATAGCTGGTCTCGTCGAAGAAGAGTTGTATTCCTAACTTTTCGGCATTCTGTATCTCTACCAGTCCTATGCCATCGGGTACAGCTACTACCATTCTGTTGCCATCTACATAGCTCACGTTGGCAGTCAGCTTAAAATAGCTGATTTTCTCATTGGCATCCACGCAGAAGAATATGACGGGTTTGCCATATTCAAAATTATGTTCTATATCTTCGTCGGTTTGTCTGAGTACTTCTATCACTCGTTGGTTTAGCGAATTGTAATATGTTTTGCTAACGGTGAGTGGGAACCATACATCACCACGCTTTATCTTCCGTTGCAGTCCCATTTCTTCTGTCTGCTGGCGGAATTCTTCTTTTTCGGCCTCATACTCCATTTTGAGCAGTTGCCGCTGTTTCTCTAATGCCAATATTGGCGAATCAAGTCGTTTTTCCATAAACGTGTGCAAAGTTAGCAAAAAAAAAGGAAACTATGATCGACATATCTTAAAAAAAATCGTAACTTTGCACCCGAAATGAAACAGATATTGCTTATTAACGATGTTGTGGGCTATGGAAAGGTTGGCATGGGAGCCATGCTGCCTATCCTCTCTTACTTAGGCATCCCTACGTATAGCTTGCCTACAGCCCTTGTGTCTAATACACTCGACTACGGAAAGTTTAATATCCAGGATACCACCGATTATATACGTGGTACACTACCTGTGTGGAAAGAGCTGGGCTTTGGTTTTGATGCCATCTGTACAGGACTGATGTTTAGCGATGAGCAAGCAAAATTAGTGGCTGGCTACTGCAAAGAGCAAGGCGAGCAGGGCACATCGGTATTTGTTGATCCCATCTTGGGAGATGGAGGTCGATTGTATAATGGCATGACGGAGCATCAGGTAGAGCTGATGCGTGAGATGGTATCGGTTGCACATCTCTGTTTTCCTAACTATACCGAAGCCTGTTATCTGACTAATACGCCTATTAAGATGGAAGGCATTAGCTGGGAAGAGGCTGGGGATTTACTCGACGAGTTGCGCAAAATTGGTACCAAGTCGGCCCTGATCACAAGTTGTAAAGTCGATGGACGCAACGCGGTGGTAGGCTATAATCACTACGACGATAGTTACTTTCACTTGGAGTATCATGAGATTCCTGGCTTGTTCCATGGTACTGGTGATATCTTCTCGGCTGTTTTGATAGGTCATCTGCTGAATGGTGAGAGTCTGAAGATAAGTACCCGTACTGCAATGGATACGGTATTCCGTATGATTGAGCGCTATAAGGACACCGATGATAAGAATCGTGGTATTCCTGTAGAGAAATGTCTCGATCTGTTATGATCATTCATCCGCTTTATACCAATATTCCCCAACCAGAACGGTTCACTTGGCCTTTCTGCTATGAGCCTCATCCGCTTTGTTTATTGGCATGCGACGAGGTGAAGAAGGAAATAGAAAGAATAGCGCCGAAAGAAGGCAAAATGTTTGGGGTGCTGGTTGTTGAGGTTGATGGTGGCTTGGGCTTCTTGGCGGCGTATTCTGGACTATTGGAAGGTAGGAACGATTGGGACTATTTTGTGCCGCCTGTTTTTGATGCCCAGCAGCCTGATGGCTATTTTAAGCAAAAAGAGCGTGAAATTTCTGCCATGAGTCAAAACCCAATACCCGAAAAACAGCACCTGAATCGGCAGATGTCGCAAGAACTGCAACTGTGGCTGTTCCGGCAATATAGGATTTTAAATGCCCACGGCGAAATAAAAGATCTGGTGGAGATATGGCGTGATTATCACCAGAATCCTAAGATACAGAAAAAATTCCCATTACCACCAGGCGGTACAGGTGATTGCTGCGCACCAAAATTATTGCAGTATGCTTATAGGCAGCACTTAAAGCCGGTATGTATGGCTGAATTCTGGTGGGGGCCATCGCCCAAAAGCGAGGTGCGACACCATGGCGAGTTCTATCCAGCTTGCAGAGGGAAATGCAAGCCTGTACTGACTTGGATGTTACAAGGTTTGGAGGTGGATCCTGATCCGGAGACCTCAGGTTTTTTGCATCAGGGCATCGAAGTGATTTACGAAGATGAGGCGATTGCCGCTGTTTATAAACCCTCAGGTATGCTGAGCGTTCCAGGTAAGACTGATGATTATTCTGTGGCTACATGGGCCAAGGAACAATGGGCAGAATCGGTGCTGCCTCATCGTTTGGATTTAATGACTTCAGGCATTATACTGGTTGCTAAGACACCAGAGGCTTATCATCATTTGCAGGATCAGTTTGCTGCTCATACTATTAAAAAGAAATACTTGGCTGTAGTAGAGGGCAAGGTGGCGCAAGAGCATGGTGTGATTGACTTGCCGTTAAGTAGTGATCCGCTTAATCGTCCTCGGCAGATTGTGGATTACGAGCACGGCAAGCGTGCCATCACAGAGTATAGAGTGATAAGTCAGTACCTGTCACCTGCCACGCATCATCCAATAACTCTTCTGGCACTCTATCCCCATACAGGGCGTACCCACCAACTGCGAATGCATTGTGCGCATCAAGATGGATTAGGCTGCCCGATCTTGGGCGATGAACTCTATGGGCATAAAGCCAACCGACTTTACCTGCAGGCCGAGTCGATAGTCTTCGTACATCCTATTACAGGTAAGCGCTTGCATCTTTTTTGCCCTCAAGACAAAAAAATATGGCCAATTTGATGGATGTTTGCAGATAATTAGCTACTTTTGCAGGCAAATTAAATAATTAAATGTATGAAAGTAATAAGATTTATATGTTTGTACGTACTAAGCATCCTGACGCTTGGTGCGTATGCCCAGGCGGATAGTCGTGTGGGTAACATCAGCGGTATTCTCTACCAGCTGACATTTAATGTGCCTGAGAATCCTCAGGCCAAGGTAACAGGTAAGGCTACAATTACCTTTGATACCAGAACCAAGCAAGATGTTGTGCTTGATTTTCAGGGTGTATCTGATAATGTAGTGGTGTATAAAGCCAACAAAGGTAAAGGTAAGCGTGCCAGCGTTAAGATTCTAAATAACCAGATTATTATTCCTGGCAAACTGTTTAAGCCTGGAACCAATAAGGTAACACTCGATTTTACCAGTCAGGACAAGGCATTCGTACGTAGTGGTAGTGTGCTATACACTCAGGTGCAGGCCGATGAAGCTCGTGCACTCTTCCCCTGTTTTGATGTTGAGGGCTTGCGTGCTCAATATCAGACAACTATCAATGCACCCGCAGGTTGGAAGGCTATCACAGTAGATATGTCTGAAAAGATCACTCTGTCAAACTATGCTTTCGCTGTAGGAAAATTCAATGAGAAGTCGTCAACAGTTGATGGCCGCACATTACGTGTTTTCTATACCGAGACAGATCCGGGCAAGGTGGCACAGATCGATGAAGTGTTCAAAGAGGTCTCGAAGGCCATGAAGTGGATGGAGGGCTATACTGGTATTGCTAATCCTTACGAGAAAGAAGCAGTGGTTTACATTCTGCCTAGTTTCCAGCTGGGTGGTTTGGAGCGTCGTGGCGCTGTTGCTCTGAGCGAAAAGACCATTTTCTTAGGCAAAAAGCCTTCGAAAGAGGAACTGATGAAGCGCACCGAACTGATAGCCCACGAAACGGCTCATGTATGGTTTGGAAATATTACTGCTATCGATGAGCCATGGGCTAAAGAAGTGTTGGCCAACTTTATGGCATCAAAGATCACAAGTAGTCAGTATAAGAAGAATGAGTATGAGATAAACTTCATGAACACCTATATGCGCAATGCGATGAATCTGGATAGGACTGAGGGCTCGCATCCTATTGCTGGTGAGGTTGCCGATCCGCATGATCCGGTATGGATGTACGATCATATCAACTACTGTAAGGCACCGGCCATGATGCGTATGCTTGAGGACGAGATGGGTGCAGAGGCCATGCAGAAAGGTCTGCAGCAATGCATTAAGGAGCACTATTTGGGTCATATCAGTTGGCGTCAGATTGTTGAGACGCTCGACAAGCAGGCACCTGGTGCAGGTGTTCGTCAGTTCTGCGATGTATGGGTAAATCAGAAGGGAATGCCTGTCATCACAACGTCATTTAGAAATGGTGAAGTGATTGTATCGCAAACCGATCCTTATGGACGTGGATTATGCTGGCGCCAGAAGTTCGAACTGAAGCTCATCAGCAATTTGGGGCAGTCGCAAACCATTAAGGTGGATATGCAACAGCCCACAATGACCTTCAAACCTAGAGGAGGTGCAGCCCCTGCCTATATGATTCCTAACCAGGACGGGCGCGGTTATGGTCGGTTTACACTCGATGACAGCTATGTAAAGATTCTGCCAATGCGGCTCATTACGACGCGTAACGATTTGCATCGCTATACATTGCTGAATCTTATTCACGATAACTATCTGCAGGGAAAATTACCCCCATCGCATTTTGGCGAGTTGTTCCGTTTCTTAGGACGTGAAAAGAATCCGATGATTATGGAAACGGCCATCGATCAGATGCATAAGATTGCTTCTGATCTGACGATGCAGCAGCGTAACACACTCGAGTTGGTAATTATGGACCTGCTGGGTGAGAATAAAACCAAAGAATGCCGCCAGTTGGTATGGCGCAAGTTGGGCACTAGTGCCATTTCGCCTGAAGTACTGAATAAGTTGCAGACTATTCTCGAACACCATAATGAGAGTGTGCTGGATGAGCATGATTATATGGAGATTGCCTACCGCTTGGCTATCACACGTCCCGATTGTCGCCTGCAGATTCTGGATAAGGAGCGTGCTCGTCTTACTACTGATGAGTTGCGTCAGGAGTTCGATTTCGTGAGTCGCGCTACCGATCCAATTGCCAACAATCGTGTCGAGGTGTTTAAGAGTCTGCTTAAAGCGGAGAACCGTCTGAACGAGGATTGGGTGTTGAAAACCCTGCGCCTGCTGAACTCGGATGTGTTTGAGCCACAGAGTAATGTTTACATCGTAGAAGGCTTGAAAGCTCTGCCTGAAATACAGAGAACTAATAGCTTGGCTTTCCCGAGCCTTTGGGTTAAGACGCTGATAGCGCCACATAAGAGCGCTGAGGCAAAAGCTGAAGTTCAGAAATTCTTGAACAGTTCGACAGGCTTCCCTGTCAACCTGAAAAACTATGTATATGAATCAGCCTGGGTGCTGATGAATCAGATTCCATACGTAGATAAGACAGTAAAGGCTGCACCAGTTTCTGCAAAGAATGCAGCTACTAAGAAAAGAAAGAAATAACTAAGTGAGCCCCTCCCGTTGAAGTGGAGGGGCTTTTTAGTTAAGTTTAGGTAAATATATTTGTGATTTCAAATTAAAAATAGTACCTTTGCACGCAAATTTGAATATATATAAAATAAGTAAGGTATGATACGCTTCTTTCAGACCCCACAGAAATCGGTGATTGCCACGGAGGTTGATCACGTACTGAGTGAACAGGAAATCAAAGAGTTGAATTGGCTCTATGGCGATGCCACGCTATTGGATGCAGAGCAGCTGGAGGGCTACTATGTTGGCCCACGCCGCGAGATGGTAACACCATGGTCGACAAATGCCGTTGAGATTACACAGAATATGGGCCTCAGCGGCATTTCTCGTATAGAGGAATATTTTGCTGTAAGCTCTAAGGATGCCGAGCACGACGAGATGTTGCAGCGTATGTATAATGGCCTGAATCAGGACATTTTTACGATCAACATCAAGCCTGAGCCCATCAAGTATGTGGATAATTTGGAGGAATATAACGAGCAGGAAGGTTTGGCTCTGAGTCCCGAGGAGATTGAGTATCTGCACGGTCTGGAGAAAAAGAACGGCCGTCCTCTGACCGATTCTGAGATTTTCGGTTTTGCCCAGATTAACTCTGAGCACTGTCGCCATAAGATTTTTGGTGGAACCTTTATCATTGATGGCAAGGAGATGGAAAGCTCACTCTTTGCGATGATTAAGAAAACAACACAGGAGAATCCCAACAAGATTCTCTCTGCCTATAAGGATAATGTAGCCTTTGCACAGGGTCCTGTAGTAGAGCAGTTTGCTCCAAAGGATCAGAGCACCAGTGATTACTTCCAGGTGAAGGATATCGAGAGTGTGATTTCACTGAAGGCCGAGACTCACAACTTCCCTACTACCGTAGAGCCATTCAATGGCGCTGCAACAGGTACAGGTGGTGAGATTCGCGACCGTATGGGTGGTGGTGTAGGCTCATGGCCTATCGCTGGTACTGCAGTATATATGACTGCATATCCACGTCTGACTGACGATGACAAACTGACTCGCGACTGGGAGAATATCCTGCCCGTTCGTCAGTGGCTGTATCAGACACCAGAGCAGATTCTTATTAAGGCTTCGAATGGTGCTTCTGACTTCGGTAATAAGTTCGGTCAGCCACTGATTTGCGGTTCTGTGCTTACCTTTGAGCACCAAGAGCCAAATGACACCAAGTATGCTTACGATAAGGTAATTATGCTGGCTGGTGGTGTGGGCTACGGCACCAAGCGCGACTGCCTGAAGAAAGAGCCCCAGAAAGGTAACAAGGTTGTAGTAGTAGGTGGTGACAACTACCGTATCGGACTTGGTGGTGGTTCTGTATCATCAGTTGATACAGGTCGCTATAGCAATGGTATCGAGCTGAATGCTGTTCAGCGTGCTAACCCTGAAATGCAGAAGCGTGCCTACAACCTGGTTCGTGCCCTTTGTGAGGAGGATGTAAACCCTGTTGTTTCTATCCACGACCATGGTTCAGCCGGTCACCTCAACTGTCTCTCTGAGCTCGTTGAGGAGTGCGGTGGTGAGATTGATATGACCAAGCTGCCTATCGGCGACAAGACTCTGAGTTCTAAGGAAATCATTGCCAATGAGAGTCAGGAGCGTATGGGCTTGCTCATCGATGAGAAGCATATCGAACATGTACGTAAGATTGCTGAGCGCGAGCGTGCCCCACTGTATGTAGTAGGTGAGACCACCGGCGATGCCCATTTCTCGTTTAAACAGGGCGATGGTGTAAAGCCATTCGACCTCGATGTCGCTCAGATGTTCGGTCACTCTCCTAAGACCATCATGAAAGATAATACTGTAGAGCGCCACTATGCAAATGTCGAATATTCTCTAGATAAACTAGACAACCTAGCCCTACTAGAATACCTAGAAAGAGTGCTCCAGTTGGAGGCTGTGGCTTGTAAGGACTGGTTGACTAACAAGGTCGATCGTTCGGTAACAGGTAAGATTGCCCGTCAGCAGTGTCAGGGTGAGATTCAGTTGCCTCTGAGCGACTGCGGTGTTGTGGCCCTCGACTATCGTGGTCAGAAGGGTATCGCTACAGCCCTGGGGCATGCGCCTCAGGCTGGTCTGGCTAATCCTGCTGCTGGTTCAGTACTTTCTGTTGCTGAGGCTCTTACCAATATCGTTTGGGCTCCACTCGCCGAGGGTATGGATTCGCTCTCACTCTCTGCCAACTGGATGTGGCCTTGTCGCTCGCAGGAGGGTGAGGATGCTCGTCTGTATGCTGGTGTCAAGGCGCTGAGCGATTTCTGCTGCGACCTGCATATCAACGTTCCAACAGGTAAGGACTCACTGTCGCTCTCTCAGCAGTATCCTAATGGCGAGAAGATTATCTCTCCAGGAACAGTGATTGTATCTGCTGGTGGTGAGGTTTCTGATATCAAGAAGGTGGTAAGCCCCGTATTGGTTAACGATAAGAATGCATCGCTCTATCATATCGACTTCTCGTTTGATGAGCAGCGCCTGGGTGGATCTGCCTTTGCCCAGAGCTTAGGTAAGGTTGGCGACGATGTACCAACTGTTAAGAACGCCGAGTACTTCGCCGATGCCTTCATGGCTGTGCAGGAGATGATTAACCGCGGTTGGATTATGGCTGGTCACGATATCTCTGCCGGTGGTTTGATTACCACTCTGCTTGAGATGTGTTTCGCTAATCAGAAGGGCGGCCTGCACATCAACCTGCATGATATCTGCAAGGATGGCGACGTCGTAAAGGCTCTCTTCGCTGAGAACCCTGGTGTTGTTATCGAGGTAAGCGACGAGCATAAGCAGGAGTTCAAGGACTTCATGGAGGAGCAGGGTGTTGGCTATGCTAAGATTGGTTATCCTGTAGAAGATAGCCGCACCATCGAGGTGGTTTATCCTAGTTATTCTAGTAATCCTAGCCAGGCTAGTGAAACTAGCACTGCTAGCTTCGACATCGATGCCCTGCGCGATACCTGGTATAAGACCTCTTACCTTCTCGATCGCAAGCAGAGCTTCAATGGTAAGGCCAAGGAGCGCTTCGAGAACTATAAGAAGCAGCCTGTCGAGATGCAGTTTAACAAAGATTTTAAGGGCACTTTAGCTCAGTATGGCATCTCTGCCGATCGTCGTCAGCCTTCAGGTATTAAGGCTGCTATCATTCGTGAGAAGGGTACCAATGGTGAGCGTGAGATGGCTTATTGCCTGTATCTGGCCGGTTTCGATGTGAAGGATGTGATGATGACCGACCTGATTAGCGGTCGCGAGACTCTTGAGGATATCAACATGATTGTATTCTGCGGTGGATTCTCTAACTCAGATGTGCTTGGCTCTGCTAAAGGTTGGGCTGGTGCCTTCCTCTTCAATCCTAAGGCTAAGGAAGCTCTCGATAAGTTCTATGCTCGTGAGGATACCCTTTCGTTAGGTATCTGTAATGGTTGCCAGCTGATGGTTGAACTCGGTCTTACTGGCGCTAAGGGGGCTAAGATGTTGCACAACGATTCGCATAAGTTCGAGAGTGAGTTCATCAGTCTGAGCATTCCTCAGAACAAGAGCGTGATGTTTGGTTCACTGAGTGGTAATAAGCTCGGTTTGTGGGTAGCTCATGGCGAGGGTAAGTTCTCACTGCCCGAGGCTGAGAGCGCTTACAATGTCATTGCCAAATATAATTATGCCGGCTATCCCGCTAATCCTAACGGATCCGACTACAACGTAGCAGGTATCTGTTCAGCCGATGGCCGTCATCTCTGCATGATGCCTCACTTGGAGCGTGCCGTATTCCCATGGCAGAACGCCTGGTATCCTGCCGATCGTCGTCAGGACGAGGTTACACCATGGATTGAGGCCTTCGTTAACGCACGTAAATGGGTGGAGGAGAAGGTAAAATAGTTAAAAGGTAAAAAAAGTAAAAGTGAGCAACATTTACTGGGAATCATTTAAGATATTCTTTCATATTGGCATATTCACCCTGGGAGGTGGATATGCCATGATTCCTTTGATAGAGGAAGAGGTGGTGAACAAGAAACACTGGGTGTCTAAGGAAGAGATGCTCGACCTGATAGCAATTGCCCAAAGTTGTCCAGGTGTGTTTGCTATCAACATCGCTACCTTTATTGGCTATAAGTTGCG
This sequence comes from Xylanibacter ruminicola, assembly GCA_015060625.1. Taxonomy (GTDB): domain Bacteria; phylum Bacteroidota; class Bacteroidia; order Bacteroidales; family Bacteroidaceae; genus Prevotella; species Prevotella ruminicola_D. The sequence goes on from SUYC01000002.1 coordinate 268,407, forward strand.
TAAAACACGTGGCGCTATCTGTACAACTCTTGGTACGGCTTTGCCTTCGTTCCTGATTATTCTGGCCATAGCCATGTTCTTCAGTCAGTTTAAGGATAATAAGGTGGTGGCTGCAATGTTCCGTGGCATCCGTCCGGCAGTGGTGGCTTTGATAGCTGTGCCAACTTTCCGTTTAGGTCAGCGCGCCAAACTTAATAGGTACACTATCTGGATTCCTATTGTTTGTGCCCTGGCTATCTGGGCCCTTGGTGTCTCACCTATTTATATTATTATCTTAGCTGCAGTAGGTGGCTATGTCTATGGTAAGTTTGAACACGCAGATACAACGACGCAGAAATGATATTCCTTCAGTTATTCATCACATTCTTTAAGATAGGACTCTTCGGTTTTGGAGGAGGGTATGGCATGCTGTCGCTCATTCAGCACGAGACGGTAGAGGCCCATCATTGGCTTTCTACATCCGAATTTACTGATATTGTAGCTATCTCACAGATGACACCTGGTCCTATTGGTATTAACTCGGCCACTTACTGTGGCTATACTGCCATCCATAATGCAGGTTTTGGACACATGATGGCCATCCTGGGGTCTGCCACGGCTACCTTCGCCTTGGTACTTCCATCGCTCATTCTGATGATTCTGATCAGTAAGATGTTCATGAAGTACATGAAGACGCATCTGGTACAGTCGATATTCGTTGGTCTGCGCCCTGCTGTTGTGGGGCTGTTGGCTGCAGCCACCCTGTTGCTTTGCAATACCGAGAATTTCGCCACTCCAATGGACAATCCTTGGCAGTTCTGTATCAGCTGTGCTCTTTTTGTTGCCACAGCTTTTGGTACAGGCTATCTTAAAATTAACCCCATTCGTATGATTTGTTATGCGGCAATTGCGGGGTTATTATTGCTGTACTAATATTTTTTTTGTTATTTTGGGAGGCTTTTCGCAAAGATTTATTATCTTTGCACACAGAATAATTGGAAACCGATGGAAGAAAAGGCACCAATGACAATGAAGGATATCGCACGGGAGTTAGGCATTTCTGTGGCTACCGTGTCGCGTGCACTTAAGGATTCACCCCGTATCAGCGAAGAACGTCGTAGGGTTATCCAGCAGTTTGCTCGCGAACATAACTTCTATCCCAATGCCATCGGAGAAGCACTTCGCCATAGTCGCGTAATGCCACAGCGTATCATTGGTGTCATTGTACCAGAGTTTACGCATTATTATTTCTCGTCTATTCTCACAGGTATCGAGGAAACTGCTGCTGCACGTGGCTACCGTATCATGGTGGCTCTCAGTGGTGAGAAGTATGAGCGCGAGGCGAAGATATGCGAGAATTTCCATCGTTTTAAGGTATGTGGTGTTATCGTATCTCAAGCCAAGGATACCAAGAACTACGATCACTATCAGAAGTTGATTGATGCAGGTGTGCCCATCGTGTTCTACGATCGTATCTGTACGGGTGTAAATGCTAGTCGTGTGGTGGTTGATGACTATATGGGGGCTCTGAATGCTGTAAATTATTTGATAGAGTCTGGTTGTAAACGTGTCGCTTTCTATGGTAGTCCTATGCAGCTTGAGATATCAAAGAACCGTTTTAATGGCTACAAAGATGCATTGTTGAAACATAGAATACAGTTAGATGAGAGCATTGTACAGGTATGTGATAATCGTGCAGCAGCCGAGGAACTGACACCAAAGTTAATGGCGATGGCAAATCCGCCTGATGGGTATTTTGCTGTAAATGATGACACAGCCATTGGCGTGCTCTATACCGTTAAGCATGCTGGTTTCAGGGTGCCTGAGGATGTGCAGATATGTGGCTTTACTAACGGGCAGCGTGCTGTGGCCTGCGACCCGATGCTGACTACTGTTGAACAGCGTGGTCATCGTGTAGGCGAAGAGGCAGCAGCCATTCTGATGGATAAGGTCGAAGGCCTGTCGCCACTTGATAAAATAGAGAAGCGCGTGGTTAAGACGCGTCTCGTTGTAAGAGGAACAACCAAATAATAGAGAACTAAGAATTTATAGATATGAAACAAAAACCGGATTTGTCATTTTGGAAATTATGGAATCTAAGTTTCGGATTCTTTGGTGTGCAAATTGCCTATGCTTTGCAGAGTGCTAATATTTCGCGTATCTTCCGTACGTTGGGAGCCGATCCGCACTCCTTGAGCTTTTTCTGGATATTACCTCCGCTGATGGGCATTTTGGTACAACCTATTGTGGGTACGCTGAGCGATAGGACTTGGACCCGATTCGGTCGTCGTATTCCTTATTTATTCGTTGGCGCTCTAACCGCTGTGGCTGTGATGTGCCTGCTGCCAAATGCGGGGTCGTTGGGTCTAAGCATCTCAATGGTAATGATATTCGGCTTGTTGATGTTGATGTTGCTTGATACCAGTATCAACATGGCTATGCAGCCATTTAAGATGATGGTGGGCGACATGGTCAACGAAAAGCAAAAGGGTAAGGCTTACTCTATCCAGTCGTTCCTGTGTAATGCTGGTAGTGTAGTGGGCTTCTTGTTTCCATTTGTTTTTGCCTGGTTGGGCTTGAATAATGTTGCTCCCGAGGGTATCGTACCCGATACGGTTATCTGGTCGTTCTATATTGGTGCTGCTATTCTTATTTTCTGTGTTATCTACACCACCATCAAAGTTAAGGAGTGGTCGCCAGAAGAATATGCCGAGTATAATCCCGTATCTTCCGAGAAAGAAGATTCGGGCAACTGGTTCGTATTACTCAAGAATGCTCCATCGGCATTCTGGCGCATCGGCTTGGTGCAGTTCTTCAGTTGGGCAGCTTTCTTATATATGTGGACCTATGTGGTTGATGCTGTTTCACTTACTGTCTGGAATACGGCCGATTCTACCAGCGAAGCCTATCAGGTGGCTGGCAACTGGACGGGCGTGCTCTATGCCATACAGGCTATGGGATCGGTAGCTTGGGCTGCACTCATACCTCGTTTCAAGAGTATCAAAGTAGCTTATGCTGTCAGCATGGCTTTAGGTGGTTTAGGCTTTGCCCTGATTCCATTCTGTCCTGGTCAGTATCTGCAGATAGTACCTTTCTTGCTTATCGGTTGCGCATGGGCGGCTCAGCTGGCATGTCCGTTTACGCTGGTTACCAATGCTTTGCAGGGGTATGGTCACATGGGGGCCTATCTGGGACTCTTCAACGGAACCATCTGTGTGCCTCAGATAGTAGCAGCCCTCTTGGGTGGCTCTATCCTCACACTTGTAGGCAGTAACCAGGCCTATATGATGATTGTCTCAGGCATCTTGCTGGTTGCTGCTGCCTGTGCTGTATTTGGAATAAGGACAAAGAAATGAAAAGATTGACGACGGTTATACTGAATTGTATGTTGTCGCTGACTGTTTGGGCCAGTGGCAACATATTGACTGAGCGTTATAATCTGTCGTATATCAATCTTGAAAATGGATTGCCGCATAATAATGTCAGTTCGCTGTTTACTGACTCCAATGGCTTTCTGTGGATAGCTACCTATGGTGGCGGACTGGTTCGCTATGATGGCTATGGCATGATGACACCGATGCTTGGTCTGAAGAGTTTGTCGTGCAAGTCGATTGCCGAGGATCGTTTTAAGCGCCTGTGGGTTACCTTCGACGAAGGTACGAATGTCATCGACTTGCGTACGATGTTGCCTGTTATGCCAAATTCAGATAAGGATAACCTGGCTTCGCTGCTTTCGCAAGCTGGCGTGAAGGCTTATTGCGATACTTATGGTCGTATCTGGCTCATCACAACTAGTCACGTAAACCTCATATCCTTTGGCGATGATGGCAGTGTGAAGCACATTGCTTCCTATCGCTATCGGGGAAACACACCAGAAGTGTGTATTTCTGATGTAGAAGGCAATGGGAAACCTTGGGTTGGTGTTGATTATGGCATCTTCCGTATGGTAGAAAAAGACGGGAATCTGGTGAAGGAAGAAATATCCCCCTTGCTCCAACCCTTACATGGACTCTATATTACAGATCTCCTGAAAAGGGGCAATTCTATTCTGCTGACAACCAATCATGGTCTCTTCCGCTATGAGCCATATTTGCAACGACTGGAACAGGCTCCTGTCCAGAGTCTTTCGCATGAGTTCCTTTCGAGTATGGCTCTGATGCCCGACAATACCTTATTGGTGGGTTCACTGTGTGGTGTGAACATCTATGATGATTATTCTGGTACTTTTTCCGCTTGGACGCAAGCCAGCAATCCACCACTGAAAAATGACTTTGTGCATTGCTTGCTGGTGAATGATGGATTGATATATGTGGGAACTGAGGCTGGTGGTATCATCAGACTCGTGCCAAGACAGTTGCTGTTGCAGAATAGTATTCACACTCAGGACCCAAGTTCTCTATCTCCCAATCCTGTGAATGCCATGTATGCAGCTCCTGATGGGACACTGTGGGTGGGAACGGTTGAAGGAGGTTTGAATCGCAGAGTTAAAGGCGAGCGGGCGTTTATCCATTATACAAAGTCTAATTCAGCCCTGCCGCATAACAGTGTATCTACATTGGCTGCCGATGGCTATGGCCGTTTGTGGGTTGGCACGTGGGGAGGCGGACTCTGTTGGATTGACATGAAGAATCCACAGACGGTCGTGAAACTCGAATTGCCAGCAGAACAAGCCCGACTGACCAACTATGTCGGTGCAATGGCCTACGATGCTATCAATGATGGTATGTGGATAGGAAGTAACGATGGTCTGTTCTTCTATCGTTTTAAGACCAAGCAGCTTATAGAGCCATTCGAAGAGTGCCAGCTTGTGCGTGGTAGCATTGGATCGATTATCACGCGTGATGGTCATTTGTGGATGGGATGTATGCAAGGTGTTGTGATTGTTGACTTGAAATCAGAGAAGAATGGCCGTTTCAAAACCCGCAATATACGCCATCTGCTGTCTGATCCTTCTTCGAAGATTTATGATAAGATATCCTCCTTCTGCGAAGCCAGCGACGGTACACTGTGGTTGGGTAGCAACGGCTATGGCTTGTATAAGCGTGTGGTGGATAAGGATGGAAAGGAGCATTTTGATGTGCTGACGCAGGAGGATGGATTGGTATATAATGGCGTGAAAGGCATCGTAGAGGATCGTAATGGCAGGTTATGGATTACTACTCAGAATGGTTTGTCGGTCTATGATCCCAAATTGCAGGCTTTTACTAACTACTCACAGCATGATGGATTGATAAGTCCGCATTTCTATTGGAACTCTGCTATAAAGGATGCTTCTGGTAATATTTGCTTGGGTAGCGAGGCTGGATTGATAGAAATGCTTGATGATAATACCGACACCCATTATCATGGTCATCTCACATTCACCCGATTGATGGTGGATAACCAAGAAGCATTAGCAGGCAGTGGCTATTTGACTGAAGACATCTCTGTGGCCAAGACTATTTGCTTGAAAGAGGGGCATCGTTCTTTTTCAATAGACTTCTCAGCTCTTGACTATGGCTATGAGATGCAGGGTGTGTACAGCTACCGCATGAAGGGTTTTGATAACGATTGGGTTGTCTTAAAGCCTGGTGAGCATTCGGTGCGCTATAGTGCGTTGCCTGCAGGCAACTACACTTTTGAGGTGAACTATAAGTCGGTCCAGACGGCTGTTGAGGGTACTACCATCTCTATCGAGGTCGTTGTGAAACCGTATTTCTGGCGTAGCTGGTGGTTCCGTATGTTGCTAAGTATCCTGTTTATAGTATTCCTGATATATTTATATAATAGGTGGGCCGCTATTGTGAAGCGTCGCGAGGCAGAGCAGTTACTGACACCTATCCGCAGGGTTCTGGAAGAGTCTGATGACCCTCGTCAGTTGCAGTCTCGCATCCAGAACATCCTGGATAACCAAGAGCGCTATAAGCAAAGCGTGACCAAGAGTGTGGAGGCCGACAAGGAGGAAGTAATGAAGAGTACACGGCCGTTTATGGAGCGTGTGATGGAGATTATGGAGACGCACTATATGGATTCCGAGTTCGGAGTGCAGGAGTTCTGTGATGCCTTAGGCATGAGTCGTAGTGTGGCTAGTAAGCATCTCAATGCCGAAGCCGGACTGCCAGTTGGACAGTTTATTCGTAATTATCGTCTGAATATGGCAAAAGAAATGTTGTCGTCTAAGACAGGTAATCGTAACATTACCGAGATTGCCTTTGCAGTAGGCTTTAATGATCCTAAATACTTTACGCGCTGTTTCACCAAGATGTATGGTGTTAACCCAAGCTCATGGTCTTGATTTATCTCAAGAGCATCTCTTGATATAACTCAAGAAGTGGAAAATATACACGGATGAGGACAAAAATTATTTTGTCCACCTTATTAATCATTTTGTCCACCATTGCTTTGTTTTATCTCCGTATATTTGCAGCAGATTCTTTCAAATTATAACTAATTCAAATTAAAACTTAAAACAATTAGCAATGAGAAAACATGTATTTATCTCTGCGATGCTTGCGCTAGGTATGCTGGGCGGCCTGTCGGCTTATCCGGTTCCTGCTATGGCATTAGTGGCACAGCAAACCATTAAGGTTAGCGGCCAGGTTGTAGACCAAGAGGGAGAACCACTCATTGGTGCAACAGTGAAGTTGAAGGGGGCACAGACAGGTGTCATTACCGACTTCGACGGAAAGTTTACTATCGATGTACCTGCCAATGGTACACTTGTGGTGAGCTATGTAGGTTACAAGGATCGTGAGATAGCTGTACGCGGACGTGCAATTATTGAAACTATCGAAATGGAAAGCGACGCCATGATGCTCGAACAGGTTGTTGTGGTTGGTTATGGTGTGCAGAAGAAAGCCGACCTGACCGGTTCGGTATCTATTGTAAATGCCGATGAACTGAAGCGTGTGTCGCATTCTAACATCTCTTCAATGCTCGAGGGTAAGGTAGCTGGTGTACAGATTACCTCCGACGGTCAGCCTGGTGCCGATCCAACGGTACGTATCCGTGGTATTGGTAGCTTCGGTAGCACGGCACCTCTGTATGTTATTGATGGTGTGCCTGTAGGTACTAGTATTCGTGATTTCTCTCCTAATGATATCGAGACCATTCAGGTTCTTAAGGATGCTTCTGCCGGTGCTATCTATGGTAGCCGTGCTGCTAATGGTGTGGTTATCATTACCACAAAGGGCGGTAAGAAGGAGCAGCCACTGAAGGTTGATTATAAAGGCTACTTCGGTGTGGATAAAATCCAAACAGGTGTTTACGATCTGACCAATGCCGAGCAGTATAGCCGCTATTTGGGTATTGCTGCCGAGAATGCTGGTATTCCTGTTCCTGGTGGTTACAGTTTAGGTGCTGATGGTTACTATCACTTCCGTGATAATACTAATACCGACTGGTTGGCTGAGGCTTTCAAGACAGGTATCCGTCAGAACCACAGCGTGAACCTGAGTGGTGGTGGTATTAATAATACCTATAATATAAGTCTTGACTACTATAATCAGAAGGGTACCCTCGAGGGTGCTGGTCCAAACTTCGAGCGTTATACTGCTCGTGTTAACAACACGATGGATACAAAGTTCGTGAAGTTCCGTACCAGTCTTGTTTATTCTCACTCCGATCAGGACAACCTGGCAGTATCTAATGCCAATGAGTATGTACAGGGTTTGTATGGTAATCTGGGTAACGTGCTGGGTGGTGTGCTCAATATGCAGCCTACCATTAAGGCTTACGACGCTTCAACATGGGTACTCGACGATGTGGTAGGCTCTGCCAGTGGCTACAAGTACGATGCTTATGGCTATGGTGTTTACTATGATACTGTACATGGTGATATCTCGGCCATGAACCCACTGCTGATTAATAAGATGCTTACTCGTAATACTATCGTCGATCGCTTTGTTGGTACAGCTTCGGCTGATGTTGATCTGCTGTCGATGGTTGGTATCAAGAGCAAGAACCATCAGCTTACTTATAAGATTAATCTTTCTTATAGCACAACATCTTGTAACGATAAGACCTGGATTCCTGCATGGATTCAGAGTAACCGTGTATATCTTGCTAAGGAGAACGAGCGCCTGACTAAGGCTCATCGCAAATACACTGATGCACTGATAGAGAATACGCTGACCTATGATGGCACTATTGGTCTGCACCATGCTAATATCGTTGTAGGTCAGACTTATCAGGAGGAGAATACTCAGACACAGTCTGCCACAGGTGTAAACCTGTCTCAGCCTTATTTCCTGCAGTTGCAGAATGCTACTTCTTGGAGTGCTGATAGTTATGAGTTTAAGCATACTTTGGCATCTTACCTGGCTCGTCTGAATTATGACTTCGATGGTAAGTACCTCATCTCTGGTATTGTACGCCGTGATGGTAGCTCTCGCCTGTCAAAGGATATTCGTTGGGATACATTCACGTCTGTGTCTCTGGGTTGGCGTTTCGATAAGGAGAAGTTTTTCCCCATTGATCGCGACATTGTTAATATGTTCAAGCTCCGCGCCAGCTATGGTGAGCTGGGTTATGAGGCTGCTGTAGGCGACTATGCTATCGAGGCTACTATGGCTCGTAATAACATGACTTATAGCTTTGGCAACCAGCCTATCACAGGTTCGGCTGTTTCAACCTTCGTCAATGAGAATCTGACTTGGGAAAAGAGAAAGACCATGAACGTTGGTCTTGATCTGGCCTTCTTCAATAACCGCATTGAGTTTACTGCCGAGTGGTATAAGAATAAGTCACAGGATCTGCTTTATAACGTACCTGTACCTGCCAACGCAGGTGTAGCCAATACTTCGGTTACCATGAATGCAGCTTCAATGGAGAACAGTGGATTTGAGTTCTCGCTTACCTATCGTAACCGCGACCATGCTCTGAAGCACGAAATCAGTGCCAACCTGAGCACTTTGAAGAACAAGGTAACATCGCTTGGTTTCGGTACCGAGAAATATATCACTGGTGCTTATATCACCGAGGTTGGCCAGGAAGTAGGTAAGTTCTACGGTTGGGATTATCAGGGTATCATCCGTACCCAGGAGCAGCTCGACCAACTGAATGCCCTTGCACAGGCTCAGGGACTGAATGAGTATCAGCCAGGTGCCAATGTGGGTGATTGCTACTATCGTGATGTAAATGGTGATGGCCAGATTAATGCCGACGACCAGACGGTTCTGGGTAGTGGTCTGCCAAAGGTTAACTTTGGTTTGAGTGCACACCTCGAGTACAAGATCTTCGATCTGAGTATCTCTACTTATGGTGCACTTGGCTATCATGTAACCGATTATCTCTATAACACCCTGAACTCAAGCTATGGTTATGGCAACAAGAGTGTTGACATCCTCGGTGCTAACCAGTGGGATGGTGGAACCTACGTGTCAAACATCCCCCGCACTTACCTTTCTAACAGTGCTACCCTGGCTTGGAACGACCTGTTCAGCAGTCGTCAGATTCAGAATGCTGCCTATTGGAAGATTGCCAATGTTGAACTTGGCTGCAACCTGCCAAACAAGTGGTTCGCCAACTATGTAACTGGTGTACGTCTTTATGTATCGGCACAGAACCTCTTTACCTTCACTGGTTATAAGGGTTACAATGTCGATTATGCTGGTGGTACCTTCACCCCAGGTTACAACTATTGTTCGTACCCCACAGCTAAGAGCTTTATGGCTGGTTTGAATTTCACTTTCTAAGATGAGCATTGAAATATTGAATAATTGAAAAATTGAAGTATATGAAACTGCATAAAATTTCATTGGCTGTACTCGTTGGTCTTGGCACACTTGCGTCGTGCGATAGCAAACTGGATGTGTCTAACCCCAACCAGCAGACCACAGCCACATTCGGCAACGATGTCGAATCATTAGAAGAGAATGTGATTGCTGCCTACAACCACATTCGTATGGAGGGCACCTATGCCCGTGTGGGCTATACACTCGACGTATGTCGTGGTGATGAAGTGTGGAACTCATCGCAGGTATGGTACATGCCTTTCGATGATCTGAATGCACCTTTTACCGACGAGATTGGTCAGTGGTCGTGGCGCGACTGGTATTATACCATCAACGTATGTAACTACACCATTTCCCGTTGTGGTGAGGACAACTCTGTACTTTCTGAGACCATGAAGCGTATCAAGGGACAGATGCTGTTTCTGCGTGGTCTGGCTTATTACAACCTGACAGGTTATTACCAGAATCCTATTCTGATTACCGATTATAATACCTATTCTACCCTCGATGGCCTTTATGGTACAAACAGCACCTACGATGAGGCTTGGGATCAGGTAGAGAAGGATTTTGCTGAGGCTATGACACTGCTGCCCAGCCGCGATGCTGGTGGCCAGTGGGCTAAGGGACGTGCTACCAATGGTGCTGCTGCCGGTTATTATGCCCGTGCACTGATGATGCGCCATAAGTACACTGAGGCACTTGCCGTGCTGAAGGATATCATTGGAGGTAAGTATGGTCACTATGAGTTGATGAAGAACTACGGTGATAACTTCCGTGAGGGTTCGGCTTACGAGAACAATGCCGAGAGCCTGTTTGAGATTCAGTATTTGGACTATGGCTCACAGGGTACCGACGACGAGTGGACTCCAGTAAACACCAGTCCTAACGCTACTCAGGGACATGCTGTAGAGAGTAACTTCGGACCTGGCGATATGGGTGGATGGGCCGACCTTTCAGCCTCTCCATGGCTCTATCAGCTCTTTAAGGCCGAGAAGACCACCGCTGGTTCGCTCGATCCACGCCTCTATTGGACAATCGGTACCTATGAGCCCGAATGGGACGGATTTGAGTATGGAAACGTTTGCTATACCGTGCCTATGACTGCCGATGCTCCTGTTGTAACCAATAACAACAACGGTGGACTGCCCATTGCCAAGAATACCAACCTGCGTACAGGTCTTTATGATAAGGTGGTAACAGGTTTGCACTGCGGTATCAATCTCCGCATGATGCGCTATTCTGACGTGCTGCTTCGCGCTGCTGAGTGTGAGAACGAGGTAAATGGTCCTACCCAACAGGCTATCGACTGGATTAACCAGGTTCGTAACCGTGCTGGTCTGGCCGATCTGAAACTTGCCGATTTCTCTGGAAATGCCGATAAGTTGTTCGAGCAGATTGCCAACGTGGAGCGTCCAAAGGAGTTTGGTTGTGAGTTCGGCCGTGGTTTCGACCTTGTTCGTTGGGGCTTCTTCTATAGCGCTGATCGCCTCCAGCAGATTAAGGAGCATGGTACCTTCCGTCGTACTAACGACAAGACTCGTGTGAAGGAGCCTGTTAGCTACTCAGAAGTAGGTGTTGATCCTGAGCTGAAGAGTTCATACGACAGTTGGATTCAGGGTCATGAGTTCTTCCCCATCTATCAGGGCACACTCAATGATAACCCCAACTTGGAGGGTAACTCTGCCAATAAGAGTGAGAGTAATGCCAATAGCCTTTATGGTCCAGTGCATCCAGTTGTAAATCTCTAATGGGCGGACTAATAATTAATAATAAAAAAATAAGAATTGTAAGATTATGAAATACAATAAATTAGCAACAGTTATCTGTTCGGCTGCCTTGAGCGTGCTCACGCTGACCGGATGCGAAGGTGGTGATTTATTCAGCATCAATGCACCTGACTGGCTTTCGTCGAAGGCTGACTCTATCGCTCAGGAAAAGGCAAAGAATCAGGGCGATGACGTCATTGAAGGAATGGAAGAGGATGTATATACCATTGGTGCCACCGATTATTCTACAGGCTGGTGGGCTCAGTTCTCTAAGTACTATCAGATAAAGGAAGGTGAGAAGTGGATTGCTCAGTTCAATCTTAACATCAATCCTAACGCCAGCAATACTTATAAGAATTTTGCTATGATTATCTGCAATGATGAGGATCGTGGTGCTGCAAATTATAAGGAGTACGGAGCAATACGTTACGACTATCAGCCCAGTGGAAACTCAGAATGGGGTGATTATATTGATCGCAGTCTTGCATCGAGCGACCTTGAGTTTGCCACTGATACCGATACTGGTGTGGATAAACTGGGCGGAAAGGTCACACTGACTGTTGACCGCACCTCAGGTGGTTTGGTTGTTACCATGACGAATGGCGTTGTAACAAAGACTTATAACCAAACTTCAGCACTGACCAATCTTAATGCAGATGCCTCTAACGGCACTATCCGCTGCTTCCTGGTTCCCGAAGGTTCTTACATCAGCTTCCTCGGTTCTACCATCGAGCCTATCGGTGGATTCACCTCTAGAGAGGACAAGCTGCCTCTGTCGATGACGCTGAACAGTGTGCCTAAGAAGGTGCTTCAGGGCACAGAGCTTGCTGATGCATTTGCTAATGTTACAGCTACCGTTCAGTTCGAGCAGGGCGTGTCTAAGACTATTGCTGCTAAGGATCTGACCTTCCAGGCCGTTCCTGATATGGCATCACTTGGCAAGAAGATGCTCGTTGCCGCCTATGCTAAGACTTACAAGGGCGAGGCTGCTACACCGGTTATTGCCACAGCCGAGTTTGCTGTTGTTGACAAGTTGTACACCTCTGTTGGTGCTACAGATAACACGACAGCTTTCTGGGGTGCTCATTCTGAGAACATCAAGGTGAACGCTGGTGAGACATTCGTTTCAACCTTCACCAACTACACCAGTGGCGTTAGTAACTGGAATAACTTCTGTGTTGTTCTCTGCAGTGCTGATGGCGGCACAGAGTATGCTGTGGTTCGTGCCGACAACTACGGTTGGGGCGGAGGCTATGACGCCTGCACTCACGAGGGAACACAGGGTGACTGGGCTACATGGCTTGCTGCTATGGATGGTGCTAAGGTAACTACCTACATTACTAATAATGGTGATGGCACTGCTGATATCAAGGCTGTGATGATTGGTAATGACGGAAAGACCTATACACAGGACTATATAGGTATCAATACCGTTGATCCAAACAACTGCTACTTCAACTTCACTGTTGACAACAGCCACATCGAGTTCGATACCGTTATAGGTAATGAGGACAACACAACAGCCTTCTGGGGTGCTCACTCTGCAGATATCAACGTACCTGTAGGCAAGACTGTAACCCAGCGTTTCCGCAACTATACCAATGGCCCAAGCAACTGGAATAACTTCTGTGTAGTGCTTACACGTGAGGACAACACTGAGTATGCAGTAGTACGTGCTGACAACTATGGCTGGGGCGCAGGCTACGAGGGCAATGCTAACCTTGTGACCAGTGGTGGCCAGGCCGATTGGGGAGCATGGCTCGCTGCTATGGACGATGCTCAGGTAACGGTTTCTGTTACCAATAAGGGCGGTTCTGTTGATGTCAAGATTGTGATGATTGGTAACGATGGCGTAACCTACAAGCAGGACTATCTCGGCATCAGCCCAACCGATGGCGACAATGTAAGAATGCGCATGACTGTTGACAACTGTCATTTGGTATTTGAATAATTTGTATTTGAAAAGCGAGGCAGAGTGGTATGACTTTGCCCCGCTTTTCTCTTTGAAACTATAACGTATAAAACATTTGTAACATGAAGAATATGTTTGCTAAATGGAGTACTCTGCTGCTTATGGTTGTCGTCTTTGCTGCCTGTGGAGGTGGAAGCGATGATCCAGAGCCTACTCCAACTCCATCCCCATCACCGTCAGGTACTGTAACCGTATCGGCACCAGTAGTGTCGGATGTCACAACAACATCTGCAAAGTTCAAGGCGCAGGTCACTGCATCATCCGGTGTGAATATCACAAATCGTGGATTCTGTTATTCTACAACAAATAATCCTACGACTGCCGATAAGAAGGTGACAACCCAGCTCAATGATATGCAGGCCAATGTTACAGGACTGCAGGCCAACACGACTTACTATGTGAAAGGGTTTGCTGAATCAGCACTTGGCACAACTTATTCTGAGGTTACGAGTTTTAAGACCGCAGAGGCGTCTGGCTCAGAGTTGGATAGCTATCAGGCTCCTACTTATGTTGACGATTATCGCAGTATAGCCGACTGGAGCAAACGTTCACAGTGGAATTTGGCTAATGTGCACGACCCGACGGTGGTGCTGGCCGAGGATGGTTATTACTATATGTATCAGACGGATGCTTCGTATGGTAATGCCCATACCGCTGGCGGACACTTCCATGCACGTCGTTCAAAGAATCTTATCGACTGGGAGTATCTTGGTGGCACAATGACTTCTACACCAGCTTGGGTAAAAACCAAGTTGAACGAGATTCGTGCAAAGATGGGACTCGACCCCATCAGCAATCCCTCATACGGCTATTGGGCACCTTGTGTTCGCAAGGTGAAAAACGGTCTGTATCGCATGTATTATTGTGTGGTGGTTGACAATTACATCAAGAGTGGTAAGGCTAACACCTCTGCCAACTTTGATAATTCGTGGACAGAACGTGCCTTTATCGGTCTGATGGAAACCGCTGATCCAGCTTCTAATGTGTGGGAGGATAAGGGTTTTGTTATCTGCTCTTCAAGTGATAAAGGAAAAGATGGATGGGCGCGTTCGAATGCCAACAATTGGGATGGTTATTTCTATTTCAATGCTATCGACCCTACCTATGTTATAACGCCTGAGGGTGAGCATTGGCTGATATATGGCTCATGGCATAGTGGCTTTGCTGCTGTACAACTGAATGCCAATACAGGTAAGACCCTCAAGGAACTTGGTGACCCATGGGCTGACTCTGCTGCCGGACTGGAAGCCAATGGATACGGAAAGCGTATCTGGTCGCGCGACAGCAAGTCGCGCTGGCAAGGTTCTGAAGCGCCTGAAATTGTTTACCACAATGGCTATTACTACCTCTTCATGGCTTATGACGGACTTGACGTGCCTTACAATACGCGTATTGCCCGTTCTGCTACCATCGACGGAACATATACAGGCAATGAGACAGTGCTGACACATCCTTATAAGTTTGCTAATAGTCAGGGGTGGGTAGGTATTGCTCACTGTGCTGTGTTCGATGATGGTCAGGGCAACTGGTACTATGCTTCTCAGCAGCGATTCCCCACCACAGCAAGTGGAAATGCACCAAATGCTGTGATGCTGGGTGGTGTGCGTAGCATTCAGTGGCTATCTACAGGTTGGCCTGTAGTGATGCCGGAGCGCTATGGTGCTGTACCTGCTGTAGCTATTAGCGCTGACGAGATAGCTGGCACTTGGGAGCATATTGACTTAGGCTATAGCTATGGTAAGATGAAAGAATCTGCCACCATGACCTTTGCTGCCGATGGAACCATCACCGATGGTATCTGGAAAGGGGGCAAGTGGACCTTTGATGCGGCTACCAATACACTTACTGCCAACGGCGTAGAGCTAAAAGTACAACGAGAATGCGACTGGGAGGCCTCTCCACGTAAGCACACAATCGTTTATGCTGGTATTAATGGTGCAAAATCTTACTGGGGCAAGAAGAAATAATCAAGTAAAATAGTACTTTCTATGAAACAAGCTACCTTACTTCTGGTGGCGCTTATAATAGGCGCCACACAGGGAGTGAAATCTCAAAATAGACGTTTCCATCGCGAAAATTTTGTTACCGATACCCCCATGGTGCATGACCCGGTGATGGCCTTGGAAGATAGTACCTATCATATATTTGCCACTGGCATGGGGATACAGCACATGACATCGGCCGACAGAAAGAGTTGGACGATTCATGCCGAGCCTGTCATGTCGGTCATCCCTCAGTGGGCTCACGACTCCGTGCCAGGTTTTACGCATCATGTATGGGCACCTGATGTTATCCAGTGGCATGGTAAATGGTGGCTCTCATACAGTTGCTCAACTTTTGGTAAGAATGGTTCGGCCATCGGACTGCTCTCTACCCAGAAGCTGGCTTCTGGCTTGTGGAACGACGAGGGCTGTATCGTTACTTCGCGCGAAGGTCGCGACAACTGGAATGCCATCGATCCCAACTTTGTGATCGACGACCAGGATCAGCCTTGGCTGGTATGGGGCAGTTTCTGGGACGGCATCCAACTGGCGCGTCTCGATTCCACCATGCATATTGCCAAGGGTGAAAAACCTCGTACCATCGCCCGCAGGTTTAACTTGGATAGTAAGGCCAGCAAGAATGCGCTGCCCATCAATCCTAATCCACCCAAGAATCCAACGTCCGACTATGCCGGACCAAATGCCATCGAAGCTCCATTTATCTTCAAACACACAGGATACTATTATCTGTTTGTATCGTGGGATTATTGTTGTCAGGGTAGCAAGAGTAATTATCGTGTAGCGGTAGGTCGTAGCAAAACCGTCGAAGGTCCGTATCTCGACCGTCATGGTATCGATATGCGCTATGGTGGCGGTAACCTCTTCATCGAGGGCGATAAAAAGGCATTCGAGGCTGCTGGTCATTGTGCTGCTTACCATATCGACGGTCAGGACGTGTTTATCTGTCATGGCTATAGCATCGCCCATCGGGGTGCATCCATCCTCATCCAGCGCCCAATCAGTTGGACGTTAGACGGATGGCCTTTTTTGAAATAATAAAAGCGAAAAGTGATAAAGTAGAAAGTTATGTTCACCATAGTTAGTTATAAGTTAGTTAGAAATATTCTTTTTTGCAGTAATGTTTGGTTAAAGGCGATACCAATACTTTTCGCTTTTCACTTTTCGTTTACTCCAACAATCGCCCAGTCGTGGACGGCTGATAATGGTAACGGCACGTTTACCAATCCCCTCTTCTATGATGAGTTTTCCGACCCCGACATTCTGCGTGTTGGCGACGACTATTATCTGGCAGGCACCACTATGCATACCGTGCCTGGCTTGGTGATTCTGCACTCTAAGGACTTGGTTAACTGGGAGAACATCTCGTATTGCTTTGATCGTTTCGACTTTGCCGACGATGCTTTCTCACTCAAAAACCACAAAGAAATCTACGGTCAGGGTGTTTGGGCACCTGCCATCCGTTATGCCAACGGCCAGTTTTATGTGTTTACCAATATCAATGGTAAGGGGCTGCAGTGCTACACCGCTAAGGATATCCGCGGCCCGTGGCAGCACCATAACATGCAGGGACGTATCTATGACCTCTCTGTGCTCTTCGATGATGATGGTAAGATTTATGCCATCCATGGCTATGGGGAGGTGAAGTGTACCGAGTTGAAACCAGATATGAGTGGTCCTATCGAGGGCACTGAGCGCACCATCATCCCTGAGGGGAGTGCCGTGGGCGAGGGACACCATATATATAAGATAGGTGGGATGTACTATCTTATCTCGACTGATTATATACCTAACGGCCGCACACTTTGCAGTCGTTCGAAAAGTATCTGGGGACCTTACGAAACCATCACCATCACGGCCGATGAGACTTTTGGCTATCATGCAGCACCGCTTACGCAGGTGCCACGCGGCGAGAAGTATCGTATTGGTCAGGATGGCACTAAGTTCGGAATCCCCCAGGTTGACAAGGATGCCACAGCCTGCACGAACATCCATCAGGGTGGAATCGTACAGGATCAGAGCGGTCAGTGGTGGGCTCTGCTCATGATGGACTTCCATAGCATCGGACGTACTGTCACCTTAGCGCCTATCACCTGGAAAGATGGCTGGCCTATGATAGGCCTCGAAGGCAACCTTGGTCGCGCTCCACGTACCTGGTTCAAACCCAACATCGCTACCAACATAAAAGCACATGCTCCATATCTTCGTAACGATGATTTTAATTCGGCAAAGCTGGGTAACGTATGGCAGTGGAATCACAACCCCGATGATACTAAGTGGGGGTTGAAGAAAGGCCGCTTGCGCCTGCAGTCGATGCCTGCCGAACAGCTGATGTGGGCACGTAACTCGCTCACTCAGCGTGTCATCGGTCCTACGTCTATCACCACTGTCGAGCTCTTTACCAAAGGTTTGAAAGATGGCGATGTGGCAGGTCTTGGCAATATCAACGTGCCCTGCTCGTGGATAGGCATTGTAAAAGATGGTAATACCCTTACACTCCGCTGCTACGAGCAAGCCACCAACGATACTATCAATCAAGAAGTGAATGCCGAGAAGCTATGGCTGCGCATGGTTGGTGATTACGATAACAATCAGGCTCATTACGAGTATTCGCTCGATGGTAACACCTATCAGCAGTTAGGTCGCGAAATGCCTCTTAGCTATCAGCTTATCTCGTTCCAGGGCTCGCGCCATGCCCTTTTCGCCTTTAATCATAAGGGCAAACAGGGTGGTTATGCCGAGTTCGACAATTTTAAGGTAGTAGAACCGCAGGCAGATCGCAGTCAGAATATCCCATACGGCAAGTCGTTTCGCATCATTAATTTAGCCACGGGCAAACCTGCTATCGCCCAGAAGCATGGCTTGCTTTACGATACAGATGAGGCCGACAAGAGTCCACAAACACGTTTCCGTATCATCGATAAAGGTCAGGGAAAGGTTATTCTGCAGTGCGAAGATGGTCGCTACGTATGGTGCTCGGGCTTTGGTATTCCGGGCGATGTACGCCTGACTACCGATGCTTCGAAAGCCGAGGTGTTCCTATGGCAGGACTATCTCGACCACGAGTTCATGCTCCTCTCCATGCGTACCCACCGTTACATCGGTAAGAGTCCCACCACAGGCAGTCCTTATTCGATGGACTACACAGGTGCCGATCCAGCCCGTCGCAATGGTGCCGTATTCCGTTGGGAGTAGAGCGTATTTCGAAAAATAGTTATTCTGCGATAAGGGCTTGGACTTGGGCGGGGGTTAGTTTACCAGAGCTGATAAACTCCTGCATGATGTCGTTGAGCTTGTCTTCAATCTCTTTGGTGATGGTGTAATCCCACGTCAGCGCCTCTTCGATGCTAACGCGCACGCCACCCTTGTTATGACTGTTATCCAAGCAATAGAGCGTGATGTCGGGATGCTCTTTCAGCAGATAGGCAATGCGCCCCTTAAAGAGCGGATAACAATACACATAGTAATAGTGACTCATGGCACGATTCGACCTGATTAAGCGGTTAATCATATTCGTGAATCCTGTTACCGGATCGTTGTGCACAAACACGATGCTGGCTTTAAACCCACGGTCTTGTACCATTTTTAGGCGACTCTCGAATGATGGAATACTGATAAAAGCACCATCGTACACCAATCCTGCACTATGGGCTAGCGCTTTCAGTTTGGGATTATTCCTCAAAGCAGTAGATTTGCCAGATGCTGTCGATCCCATCATAAAAAAGATGGTCTTGTTGCCTTCGGCCTCAGCACGGTCAATCAGTCTGGCTAATACCAAACTGTCTATCTGTCGGCTGGCCATGATATAATCGGTAACGTTCAGTCCGTTGTAGCCAATGCATTTTAATTCCTCGCGTACATTGTCGGGGTCGAGAATATTGCCACTTTTTGCCAGATACGAGTCTGCCAGCGAGTCGAGATGTTCGCCCACCCATTTATATGCCGCATCGAGTTTAATAACCAACTGTGTCGAGTCGGTTTTCTCGTTGGTATTGCTAATTAGGTTTGCTGCCAATGCTGTAGTTTGCCAAAGCATCAGCAGTGCTATAAGTATTGTTTTATAGATAGCACGTTTAAACATAATCATATTACTTCTTGGCTGCAAATATACAACATATTTTTAAAATAACAGGTTTTTACCATCATTTTTAGGGTAAAGTGTTTGCGTTTTGCAGAAAATGTCCTATTTTTGCAACAGAAAAATAAACTAAATGTTATGAAACTACTGCTTGTATCGATGTTTATGGCACTCGTTTCGCAGAGTGTTTTTGCGCAGAATGACTTTGTAAAAGGGGCCGATGTGGGATTTCTCACAGGTCAGGAAAAACATGGTGTAAAATTTCACGACCGTGATGGTAAGGAACGCGAGTGCCTGGAACTGTTGAAGACCGACTATCAGATGAAGGCTATCCGTATGCGAGTGTGGGTGAACCCACGCGGCGGCATGAACGATAAGCATGAGTTGCTTGCTATGGCCAAGCGTGCCAAGGGATTAGGTATGGACCTGATGGTTGACTTTCATTATAGCGACTCATGGGCCGATCCTGCCAAGCAGCCTATCCCCGAGGCATGGAAAGAGCATAGTTACAAGCAGATGAAGAAAGATGTGCGCGAACATACCATCGATGTGCTCTCGCTACTTAAGGCCAATGGCATAGAGCCACGCTGGGTGCAGGTGGGTAATGAGACGGCCAACGGCATGCTCTGGCCCATGGGGCATATTGAGCAGAATCCCAAACAGTATGCTGGCTTCATCCGTGCTGGCTACGATGCTGTGAAGAAGGTGTTCCCTCAAGCCATTGTTATTGTGCATCTGGATCGCGGCCACCTGCAGAGCCTTTACGATTATAATCTGGATATTGTGAAGAAGTATGGTGGTAAGTTTGATATGATAGGCATGTCGCTCTATCCCTACTGGGCCATGCAGGATCATCCCGAACTAAATCCCGATGGCATTATCACCGACTGTATGGCGAACATCCGCCATTGTAGCGAAAAATACGGCTGCGATGTGATGATAGTAGAAACGGGTTTTGAGGTAGATGAGCAGCACCCAGAAAAAATGGAGGAGGGGCGTCGCCAGCTAACCCGTGTGATTCGTGAGGCTCGTAACGAAACCAATGGCCGTTGCCGTGGTGTGTTCTACTGGGAGCCACAGTGCCTGCCTGGTGGCTATAAACTTGGCGCCTTTAACAGCAACGCCGCGCCAACAACCATCATGGAGGCATATGTAGAATAAAACGTAATAGAGATGAGTAAAATTCAGCTATTATTGGTTGCTTTCCTGTTGATGGCCTCTACAGCCTCGGCGCAGAAACGCGAAAAATTCGAGTTTATGCGTAATCTGCCTGTCTATGCCGACTCGCTGATTGCCCATTTCGATTATCCTTTAGCTTGGGAGAATAGTGGCTTCAAGAAGTTCTCCAAGTGGAAGAAGGTGGCTCGCCAGAAGGTGTTCGACTGCATGCTGATGCCACCGCCACCACCAGCCGATGGGTATCAGACAAAGGTACTATTCGAGGAACAGCGCGATGGTTACAGAAACATTTCAGTTCGCCACAGCATGGTGCTGGTGTATGGGCACCCAGCATCCGCTATCATGCAGGCTGGTACTATATCTATTGGGGCGATCCCGATTTTGGTGTGTATATGGTGAAAACGCAAAATCCTGCTGGCGGCGTGCCCACTGGCTTCCAGTTGTCCATGCGTAGTCGCAGCCCCTATGGTCCTTATGAGCATAAGGTAGTATTAGCTCAGGGCAAGACTACGATCAACGGCCCTCATCAGGGTGGTTGGGTACATACCAAATACGGCGAGGATTGGTTCTTGCATTTTCAGGATAAGGAAGCCTATGGACGTGTGGTACATCTCAATCCCGTTGATTGGAGCACTGGTTGGCCGACTGGATTAGGGTAACGCCATAAGGTGCTTATATATTATAAGGTGTGGGCTTGTATCTATGTGATGCAAGCCTTTTTTTATTATGCAAACGTTTGCACGTCAAAAATAACATTTTTAAACAGAAAAAAGAATAACGTATTGAAATCTGATATATCTTTGCACCGATGAAACTGTAAATTCAAGCTCCATAGAAGCTTAAAACGATATAACAATAACAAGATTAACTCTAATTTAAAAAGTAATGATGAAGCAGGTAAACATTCATTTTCCGCTAAGGATGCTTGGCCTTATTCTGGCCCTGTTCCTATCGGTAGGTGCCTTTGCTCAGATTGATGTGAAAGGCCATGTGAAAGATGCCACAGGCGAACCCATTATCGGCGCAACAGTACGTGTTGACGGCACACAGGCCGCCACTGTTACTGATTTCGACGGTAACTTCGTTCTGAAGGCAAATCAGGGTGCAAACATTACCGTAACTTACATTGGCTATCAGCCACAGACGGTAAAGGCTGCTCCCATTTTGGTGATTACGCTCCAGGACGATGCTGCTGTTCTTAACGAGGTAGTGGTTATCGGATATGGTGCTGTAAAGAAGAGCGACCTGACAGGTTCGGTAACAGCCTTGAAACCCGATACAAAGAACAAGGGTTTGGTTGTTAACGCTCAGGAGATGATGCAGGGTAAGATTGCTGGTGTTAATGTAACCAGCGATGGTGGTACCCCTGGTGGTGGCTCTACCATCCGTATCCGTGGTGGTTCGTCTCTGAATGCCTCTAACAACCCTCTGATTGTTATCGATGGTGTACCTATGGATAACAACGGTGTAAAGGGTCTGGCTAACCCTCTCTCGATGGTTAACCCACAGGATATCGAGTCATTCAACGTGCTGAAGGATGCTTCTGCAACAGCTATCTATGGTAGCCGTGGTTCTAATGGTGTTATCATTATCACAACTAAGAAGGGTAGGAAAGGTGCTGCACCTCAGGTTTCTTACTCTGGTAGTGTGACGATGAGCATGAAGAAGAAGACTGTTGACGTGCTGGATGGAGACCAGTATCGTGATTTGGTCAAGAAGGTTTATGCTGGTCACATGAATGAGGAGAATATTCTCGCTGAACTGGGTACTGCCAATACTGACTGGCAGAAGGAGATTTATCGCACAGCATGGAGTCATGATCATAATGTGACAGTGGCTGGTTCGTTCAAAAACCTGCCTTATCGTGTGTCTCTTGGTTACACCGACCAGCAGGGTATCTTGAAGACTTCCGACTTTAAGCGTTACACCGCAGCTTTGAACCTGAACCCATCGCTGTTCGACGACCACCTGACACTGAACCTGAATGCTAAGGGTATGTGGGCTAAGTCGCAGTATGCCGATGGTGGTGCTATCGGTGCTGCTGTTTCTTTCGACCCCACCAAGCCTGTTCATGGTGGTGATAAGAACTTCGGTGGCTACTGGGAGTGGACACTGCCTGGTTCTTCACTGAACGACCCAACATGGGATGTTACCACTAACCGAAATGCTACCAGCAACCCTGTGGCTCTGCTGGAGCTGAAGGACGACCGCGCTATCAGCCGCTCGTTTATCGGTAATGCCGAGGCTGATTATAAAATTCATGGCTTCGAGGATCTGCGCCTCCACCTGACTCTGGGTGCTGATATCTCAGAGGGTAAGCAGTGGACAGATGTTGAAAACTCATCTCCTGCCGCTATCTACTATGGCTCGCATGGCTGGGACCGCATTACCAAGCGTAACCTCACCCTTTCGGCTTATGCACAGTACTATAAGGACTTTGCTAAGATTCACCACATCGACGTGATGGGTGGTTACGAGTGGCAGCACTTCTGGCGTTCACAGCGCAATAACTTCTGGGGTTCTTATCCTGATACCAACTCAGAGAAGCCCGGACAGTATCACGACTGGTCGATGTATAACTATAAGACTGAGAACTATCTGGTATCATTCTTCGGTCGTGCTAATTACACATTGATGGATCGTTATATGCTGACTGCTACTGTTCGTGATGATGGTTCTTCACGTTTCCAGGATCACTGGGCACTCTTCCCATCAGCAGCATTCGCTTATAAGATTAATGAGGAGAAGTTCTTCAAGAATATCAACTGGCTCTCTGACCTGAAGCTCCGTCTGAGCTATGGTAAGACCGGTCAGCAGGATGGTATCGGCGATTACAACTACTTTGCTATTTATGCCATGAACACTGGCGTTGGTAGCTACTACGATATCTCAGGTGATGGTACACTGGCTCGTCCAGATGCTTACGATCCTTCATTGAAGTGGGAAACTACCGATACTTATAACATCGGTTTGGACTTCGGTGTTCTGAATCAGCGAATCACACTGAGTGTGGATGCTTACTATCGTAAGACTACCGACCTGTTGAACAGCGCTAACGTAGCTGCAGGTTCTAACTTCAAGAACACTGTGATGACTAACATCGGATCGATGGAGAATAAGGGTATCGAGGTTACCATCGGTGCTAAGCCTATCCAGACAAAGGATTGGTACTGGACCGTTGACTACAACCTGACCTACAATCACAATGAGATTACCGAGCTGATTGGTGGCGATGATAAGAGCTACTTCGTGCCTACTGGTGGTATCGGCGGTGGTACCGGTGTTACGGCTCAGGCTCACGCTGTAGGTCACCCCATGAGTTCATTCTATGTTTACCAGCAGGTTTATGACAAGGCAGGTAAGCCTATCGAAGGACAGGTGGTGGATCGCAATGGCGACGGACAGATTACAGAGTCTGACAAGTACTACTATAAGAGTCCAATGGCTCCTGTCACCATGGGTCTGAGCTCTCGTCTGGAGTATAAGAACTTCGACTTCGGCTTTACACTTCGTGCCAGCATTGGTAACTATGTATTCAATAACCTGATGTCGGGTAATGTGAACCTGAGTGCAGGTGAACTCTACTCAAGCGGTAACAACTTCTTTGGCAACCGTCCTGTTGCAGCTCTCGACTACAACTGGCAGACCTACGATCTGGAGGCTAAGCTGTCTGACCACTGGGTACAGAACGGTTCGTTCCTGAAGTGCGACAACATCACACTGGGTTACAGCTTCGAGAACCTCTTCCCAATGGGTAGCTACAAGGGCGTTAGCGGTCGTGTATATGCTACTGCTTCGAATGTATTCTGCATCACGAAGTACAAGGGTATCGATCCAGAAGTGTTCGGCGGTATCGACAACAATCTCTACCCCCGTCCTATCTCATTCATCCTTGGTTTGAATCTGAACTTCTAACATTATAAATAAGGTAACAATGAAAACATATATCAAAAATATCATTCCGGCAGCTGCCTTAATGGTGGCAGTAGGATTCAGTTCTTGTACGAAGGATCTGGATGTGACACCTATCGACCCGAACCTGAATACAGTGATCCAGCCGGAGGCACTCTTCAACAAGTGCTATGCAAATATCGCTGTAGCCGGTAACGGTGGTGCTAACGGCGATTGCGACGTCGATGGTATCGATGGTGGTACCTCAGGATATGTTCGCCAGCTGTGGAACGCTCAGGAGTTAACAACCGATGAGGCTATCTGCGGATGGGGCGACGAGGGTATCGCTAACTTCTGCTATAACACTTACGATGCCAGTCATCCTATGCTGCGAGGTTTCTACTATCGCTTGTACACTGGTATCTCATTCTGCAATCAGTATCTGCAGGAGTTCGGTAGCTATAATGCAGCTATGACAGCCGAGATTCGTTTTGTACGTGCTCTCAACTACTTCTATCTGATGGACGGTTGGGGTAATGTACCTTTCGTAACTTCTATCTCTTCCGAGAAGCCTGTACAGTACTCTCGTCAGGAAGTGTTCAACTTCATCGAGAGCGAGCTGCTGGAGATTGAGCCACAGCTGAATGCTGCTACAGCCAAGAAATCTACCGATTCTGGTTATGGTCGTGTGGATAAGGCTGCTGCCTGGCTGCTGCTGGCCCGTCTGTATCTGAATGCCGAGGTTTACACTGGAGCTGCTCAGTGGCAGAAGGCTGCCGACTACGCCAAGAAGGTGATGGATTCAAGCTATAAGCTGAATGCCACAGGCGCTGGCAAGTGGAGTGCTTATCAGATGCTGTTCATGGCCGATAATGGTGAGACCAGCGCTGCCTACGAGGCTGTATTCCCCATCCTGCAGGATGGCGTTCGCACTACCTCTTGGGGTACTACCTTGTTCCTGCTGGCTTCTACCCATGATGCTGATATGTCTGATAGCAATGGTACTACCGAAGCATGGGGTGGTAACCGTGCGCGTCCTCAGCTCATCGAGAAGTTCTTCCCCAACCACGACGCACCAGAGGCAAGCCCTGCTGATGTGGCAGCCGCTGCTGGCGATGATCGTGCTATCTTCGACACTAATGGTCGTACATTGGATAACGAGGATGTCAGCACATTCAAGAGTGGTTACGCAGTAGCTAAGTTCACCAACTTTACTTCTACGGGTGCTTCTACCAAGAGTGGACAGTTCCCTGATGGAGACTTCTTCCTGATGCGTGTTGCCGAGGCTTATCTGACTTATGCAGAGGCACTGGCTCGCCTGAATGGTGGTGCAACTAATGCTGAGGCTGCTGCTGCTATCAATGCACTGCGCTCTCGTGCCAATGCCGATACCAAGGTCAACTACTCACTTGATGAGATTTGCGATGAATGGTGCCGTGAGTTCTACTTCGAGGGGCGCCGTCGTATGGACCTCGTTCGCTTCGGCAAGTTTGGTGGCAGTAGCGATTATGTATGGCAGTGGAAGGGCGGTAGCTTCAATGGCCGTAACTTCGATGCTTCGAAGAACATCTTTGCTATCCCAACAACGGATCTGACAGCCAATCCAAACCTGACTCAGAATCCTGGCTATTGATTAATTGATAATGAATAATTCTTGCTTAAGCAAGCGTACTAAAGAAACGATTAGAAAATTGATAATTATGAAAACAATATTGAAGTCAACACTGCTGCTGCTTTGCAGCGTGGGCCTGTTCACCGCTTGTAGCGATGACAACGACTCCAACCCAACGCTGGGGCAGCCTACCACATTCGTGCTGAATACACCGGCTTATGCCAGCTTGCCTGTCAATCTGGCTACATCTACAGAGTTGCCTTTCACATGGTCGTCACCTGACTACGGATTCCCTGTCGAGGCTGAGTTCCAGTTGGAGGCTTCTATCGATGGAAATTTCACGGTTTCTACTGAGGAGGCTGAGGCTGATGAGAGTGTTATTCCTAACTATGTGATTCTGCCTGCAAGCTTTACTGGTGGTAATGGCACTATCGATGCTGCCAAACTGGCCAAAGCTGTTAATGCTATGGGTAACTGGGAGAGCGAAGATGATATCCCAGAGAGTGTCACACTCACGGTTCGTGCTTCGGCGACAACCAAGGGCGCCTCTAAGATCTATTCTAATACGGTCAATATCCAGGTTGTTCCTACAGCTGATATCGCTCCTGCATTCCCTGAGTTTATCTATGAGATAGGTAACGAAAGCGGCTGGGCAACAGCTCATGCTCTCCGCAGTCCTAACCTGGATGGAATCTACACCGGTTTCTACTGGCTCGACGGCGGATTTAAGTTCAAGCCAAACGAGAACGACTGGAACGGTGACTGGGGACAGGATCCTAATGGTACTTATGGTAATCTGGTTGTCGATGGCGAAGAGGATTGTAACGATGCAGGCAAGAGCTTCCCTGATCAAGCACAGGCTGCTGGATTCTTCCAGATTAAGGTTGACCTGAATGAAATGACATGGGCTATTACTCCTATTACAAGCATCAGCATCATCGGTGGCTTCAACGATTGGGCCGGCGATGTGGAGATGACCTACAACAAGGAGAATGGCTGCTGGGAGGTAACGACCAATGAGGTGAGCGGTGAGTACAAGTTCCGTGCTAACCACGACTGGGGCATCAACTGGGGTGGCACAGAGGCCGAACTGACGCAGGATGGTGCAAACCTGAATAGCGATGGTGGTACTCACACCTACAAGCTCTACCTCTCTTATGAGGGCAAACATCATGTAGTTATCGAGTAATTTAATAACGATGTAGAATTATGAAAAAGATATTATCATTAATGGGTATGGCCTTGCTGATGGCAAGTTGTACCGATGATTATAAAGACTGGGCTAAGCCATTTAGCAATGCTCCTGAAGAGGCTTACAGCGTGAGCTTGAGCGCCTCTCCAGCAAGTGCTATCGACTTTGCTACCGTTACTGCCGATAAGGTTCAGGTGTTCTCCGCATCTGTTGCCGGTCCTGAGGGGGCTGCCGCAACTGCCTATGAGGTATATCTGCTCGACGAAGCAGGTGAACCTGCTGAAGAAGTGGCTGTTGACCTGAATGGTTTCGCTGATACAAAAGAGGTGGAGAATGCCGTGTACAGCCTTTGGGGGCGTCGTCCTGTAGCACGTACAACCAATCTGTTGGTTGCTGCTGCCATCAACGTGAACGGAGCTTCATTTGTGAAGACTGCCAACACCACATTGACAGCCACACCAAACGCACCAGAGATTGAGGAGGCTTACTATATTACTGGTACACCAAACGGTTGGAACAATAGTGATACTTCACTCGAACTGACTAATGGAGGTGGCGATGTATATGAGAATCCTGTATTCACTGTACTCATTCCTGCTACTGGTGAGAACATCGAGTTCAAAGTCACACCAAAGTCGGGTGTCGGTGGTGATTGGAGCAAATGCCTTACGGCTGCTGATGTAGAGGGTAAATTTGCTACTAACAATGTTGGCGGCAATCTCTATATTGAGCACGTGGATGGTGCCAAGTTCTATCGTGTGCAGTTCAATATGCTCGACCAGACTTGGAAGTACGATGCCCTGAGCTTTGGTGAGTATTTCTATGAGATTGGTAATGAAAGCGGTTGGGGTACCTCTCATGCACTCTTTGGTGGTGCTGGCGATGGTAAGTACCAGGGCTACTACTATCTGGATGGTGAGTTCAAGTTCAAGCCAAATGCCGACGACTGGAATGATGACTTGGAGTATGTAAGTGGTGATAACATGAGCGGAACTCTGCAGTCATCAGGTGGTCCTAACTGTCCTGATCCAGGTGCAGGCTTCTATCAGATCAACCTCGATGCTGGCGCTATGAACTATAGCCTTACCAAGGTTGATGTCATCAGTATCATCGGCGACTTCAATGGTTGGGGTGCTGATGTGGATATGACCTACAACAAGGAAGCTGGCTGTTGGGAGGCTACTGCCGAGGTTAACGCCAATGGATTCAAGTTCCGCATGAACCACGACTGGGCAATCAGTTGGGGTGGCGCTAATGGCGATGGTAAGCTTTACGATAACCTGACTAAGAACAATGGTGCTAATATCGTTGTTGATGCTGCAGGTACCTATAAGTTCCAGCTCTATCTTAGCTGCGAGGGTAAGAATAAGGTTGTTATTACCAAACAGTAAGCACGATTTCGTGCAACCGTTTGCACAAGATAACATGAATAAAATGAGCCGCTTGGAGAATAACCAAGCGGCTTTTTTCATATCTTTGCAGCAAAATCAATAATACAGATAACTAAAAGGCATATGAGAAGATTTTACTCATCATTGATATTTTGTTTCGTTGTTCTTACAGCGATGGCGCAGGGCTGGCCCAAAAGTTATAGTGGTGTGATGCTGCAAGGGTTCTATTGGAACTCTTATGCCGATACGCAGTGGACACGTCTGGAGCGACAGGCCGACGATCTTGCGAAGGTGTTCGACCTGGTGTGGATTCCGCAGAGTGGCTACTGTGGCGGACAGTCGATGGGATACGACGATCTGTACTGGTTCAATAACTATAACAGCTCATTTGGAACCGAGGCCGAATTGCGCTCCATGATTAAAACCTTTAAAGATAAAGGCATCGGCACCATCGCCGATGTGGTGATTAATCACCGTCGTAATGTGTCATCATGGACCGACTTCCCTGCAGAGACTTATAATGGCGTGACCTATCAGTTGACTTATAATGATATCTGTAGCGACGATGAGGCTGCAAAGAACGGTCAGAAGGTTGGCCCGAATAAGGATACTGGCGAAGGCTGGGATGGCATGCGCGACCTGGATCACAAGAGCGAGAATGTGCAGACTAATGTCAAGGCTTATCTCAAGTTCCTTCTTAACGACCTGGGCTATACCGGATTCCGCTACGACATGGTGAAAGGCTATGGTGCCGAATTTACCAAGATGTATAATGAGGATAGTAAGCCTCAGTTCTCGGTGGGTGAGTGCTGGGATAGCAGTAATACCATCAAGAACTGGATTGAGGGTACGGGCAAGACAAGTGCGGCTTTCGACTTCCAGTTCCGCTATACTGTAAGAAATGCTGCAAATAATGGTGACTGGACCCAGCTTGGAAAGCAGAATGATGGTAACTGGCCATTGGTAAGTGCCAAGTATGAAAGTGGCAGCTATCGTCAGTATGCGGTGACCTTCGTTGAGAATCATGATACCGAGAAGCGTCCTGATGCAGATCAGGACCCTATCAAGAAAGATACTTTGGCAGCCAATGCCTACCTGTTGGCTATGCCAGGCACGCCTTGTGTGTTCCTGACACACTGGAAAGCCTATAGACAGGAGATTGCTAACATGATAACCGTGCGCAAGGCTGTAGGCATCACAAACCTCAGTGCTACGACGAATTTGGCATCAGCTAAGGATTACTATGCTGTGCAGACAACTGGTACCAACGGCAAACTGCTTGCTGTAGTGGGCACCAAGGCTGCAAGCTATGAACCCAAGGGTGATGGCTGGAAGAAAGTTATCAGTGGTTACCACTATGTATATTATGTGAGCGATCTTGATCCTGCAACTATTGTTTATCCAGAGATCAATACCGAGGAAGAGAAAGATGGTGAATACGCTGGAGTTCCTGCTTTCTGTACCATGGAAGAGGGTGAGCGCTGTGCTTTCTTTGAGGCTCCTGTAAGCTGGGGTAGTCAGATTTTTGTCTGGGCTTGGATGAACAATGGTGATGGAAAAGATTACCTTGGCACCAGTTGGCCTGGTGTGAATGCTACAAAGATAGGCACGGCTGATAATGGTAACAGCGTTTGGAAGTGGACTGTAACAGGTTCAGTAAATCCCGATAACATTATTTTTAGTGGTGGTGGTATGCAAACAGGTAATATGAATTATACCAACGGTGGCTACTACTTTGGTAAAGATGGTTTGAAAGCCACCGTAACAGCAACGGCTATACGCCATATCGATATGACAGGTCAGCCTGCCGAGCATGCCGTCTTCGATCTTCAAGGCCGACAGGTAGGCACCACCAAGAGTTCGTTGAAACCTGGGGTTTACATTATTAATAAGCAAAAGTTCATAGTAAGATAGTTAGTTAGTATTTGAGAAACGCACGGACAGCAAACCAGCAGTGTAGTAGGAAGGTTTGCACACGTCCGTAATGATGCTCCATCACTCGGTATCGCTCCCATAGCGATTCACGATGATGGAGCGTTGTTTGTCCCTCTTGGGTGTAGTTGGCCACTACCATGTGCAGGTTCAGCAGGGGCACCTCTTCTTTGGCAGCTGCTTTCATCACACGGATACACCAGTCAACATCAGCCGAATAGCGGTATTGCATATCATAAGGCGTGGCAATGGCGAAGTCGGCACGGGCATAAAAGGCCTGATGGCATACCAGCATACCTTGGCGGAACGATTTCCAAGTAAGGTGCTCGGGTGAAGCCAACCGGCGATGATGCAGAAAATGGCCCTCGCCATCCACAATGTCGGTATCACCGTAGAGCACAGCAGGATGCTGGGTGTTGGGTGTTGGGTGATGGGTGTTGGTGGCTGCTTCGGCTATGTGGCGGGCGGTGTCGGGTGAGGGGAGAAAGTCGCCGGCATTCAGAAAACAAACGTAATCGCCAGTCAGGCATCTCAAACCTTTGTTCATGGCGTCGTAGATACCCTTGTCGGGTTCTGATACGACCTGTATCTGGTGTTCGCTTGCAGCTGCATTCGAACGGGCGGTGTAGGCATCTACCAACTTCAGCGTGTCGTCTGTCGATGCACCATCGATAATCAGGTGCTCGATGTTCGGATAATCCTGTTCAAGCACGCTGTCGAGTGTTCGTTGCAGCACCTTGGCGGCGTTATAGGTAATGGTAACGTAGGTTATTCTTATATCGTTCATATTATAATTCTATCTTACAGTTCTGTCCGTCTTTCTTGATGATATAGGCGGGATTACCGACGACGGCGCAGTTGTCGGGCACGTTCTTGGATACCACAGCACCGGCACCAATGGTTACGTGGTTGCCGATGGTGATACCGCCAAACACGGTGGCGCCGGTAAATATCTTCACATCGTTGCCGATGGTCGGACGCTGCATTTTTCCGTCGTTACCCAGAGTCACCAGTTGCAGACAATAAAAATTGCTACCGATGCGTTCGGCATTCAGGTAGGTGGCATAGTTGTGTTCAAAGTGGGCACCCGGACCGATGCTGGGACACCAGATGTGGAGTGTGGGGTCGGGGGGCAGCAGCCATTTGATAAATACCGATACATATTCGCCCAGACGGTAATAAAACAGGTTGCGGAACACACGCTGACGGGTGCACACTTTGATAAAAGCACCCACACCACTGCCATCGGCAGAGTATTTCTCTAAATCGGGGGCTATCTTGCTACGATTCGCTATATATAATATAATATGTGGAATCATGCGCAGGGTTGAGGCCGAGAGTATCACGGCTTGAGTCAGTGGATTCATATCTTGTAATGCTTGTAGGCCATCGCCTGGTTATACACTTCGATATATCTTGAGGCCACACTACGTTGCGAGTAGTTCATGTTGACCTGATGCACGGCTTGCTGCGAGAGGTGTGCATAGTTGGCGTTGCTAAGAACCCAGTTGATACCTGTTGCCAGGTCGTCGGCATCGCGAAAACGGGCCACGTAACCGTTCTGCTGATGCGCAATCATCTCGGGTATGCCTCCCACTCTGAAGCCTACGCAGGGCACGCCACAAGCCATGGCTTCCATGATGGTGTTGGGCAGATTGTCCTCCAGCGAGGGCAGTACAAACACATCGGCAGCATTGTAAACATCCACAATGCGCTTCTCGTTGTTCACATAACCCAATGGATAAACAGGCAGCGCCAGCTGGGGGGCTACATCCTCTGAATGACCGCCTAAGATGGCAATCACTGTGTTTTCGCGTGTCTCTGGGTGCTGTTCTGCTAAGCGGTTGATGGCGTCGGTAAAATAGTTCATGCCCTTGCGACTGTCGGTAACACGTTGCGACACAAACAGGATAATGCGCTTATCCGTAGGCAACTCCAGGCGCTGGCGCGCTTCTGTTTTATCTTCGGGTTGATAGATATGCGTGTCGATGGGGTTGGGCACGCTGCAGATATGCTGATCTTTCAAGAGGGCACTCTTTTTGGCCTCGCCTTCTAACCACTTGCTGCAGGCCACAAACGATATGTGATGTTCGCTCAGTATCTTCTGTTTCTGATTCCAAACGGTAGCCGAAAGGTCGGTTGCCGAACCGCCACCAGGCAACAACTGGCACTGTTTGCAGGCTGTTTTAAAGTAGCTGCAGCCACGGGTATAATGGCAAATGGCTGTAGCTGGCCATATGTCGTGCATGGTCCAAACCACAGGTTTACCGCTGCGCAGTATCTTTCGGATGCTGCCGAGCGACAGCATGCCCTGATTGATCCAGTGCAGATGGATGATGTCGGCCTCTTGAAATTCGCGCATGCTGGTGATGTCGGTACCGGCATTGGCGATGTCGATCTCAAACAGGTGCTGCTTACTGAAGTGCAGATGGATGAACACCACCAGTCGCTCCCATAGGAAATGCCAACGCTTCATAGGCGACTTGGGCAGTTGGGCTACCGTCAGGGTGTCCGACTCCTTGTCGCATACCAGCATTTTGGCTTTTACACCATTATTATTAAGAGCCTTCATCAAACGGTTGGCTGCTACAGCAGCCCCGCCTGTACGCTCGCTCGTATTTACAATGAGTACTTTCATGTGGCAAAGGTACGAATAAGTGAGAAGAAAACCAAATAATATTTGAGTTTTCTCGAACGGAAGTACTTTCGGGCATGGCCCAAAGGTACAATAAGTTTTTGTTAAAACCAAGTGAAAATACGTAAATATATGTTGTGCTCGCGCACAAGGCTTGATATAAATCAAGATAAGCATGTGTTTGTACACTTAAAACACAGAAAAACTTGTGAGATTCGGAAAAACGTCGTACCTTTGCACCCGTCAAAAGGTTAATAGATTAGATTGTTTTAGGTTAGTAGTAATATTTATAGTTTTAGGTTTTTAGTTATTGGTAAAAGAAAGTTTTCAACAGTGGGATAACTGGAGGTCGCTGTGAAGCTCCCTTTTAAACTTTCAAATTTTTGGTCCTGTTGGGCTGAAAATTTCTTTTTATAGAAAAGGATTTTTAGTTAAACATAGGCTTTTGTAATGCCACAGCTCGTGAGGGTTGTGGCATTACTCTTTTTATTCCTCTCCAGCCCTCCTCCAAGGGGAGGGGGGCAAGGAGTGGGGGAGTCTATTTCTCAATCAGAACTACGGCGTAGGCCGAGATTCCTTCTTCGCGACCGGTAAAGCCGAGTTTCTCGGTGGTGGTAGCTTTGATAGAGATATCGTCTTCGTCGCAACCAATCACTTGGGCCATGCAGGCTTTCATCTCAGGGATGTGTGGATTCATCTTGGGGCGCTCGGCGCAGATGGTGGCATCGATGTTCACCAGCTTATAACCTTTGGTGGCTATCAGCTCGATGGTTTTCTTCAGGATAACCTTACTGTCCATGCCATCGGTAAACTCGGCAGTATCGGGAAAGTGATAACCGATATCACGCATGTTGGCGGCTCCCAGTAAAGCATCGCATACTGCGTGTAGCAGTACGTCGGCGTCGCTGTGACCTAACAAACCCTTACTATGTTCTAACTTAATGCCGCCCATCCAAAGGTCGCGGCCTTCTACTAACTGATGGACATCAAAGCCCATTCCTACTCTAATCTTCATATTCTCAATGTTTAATCTTTAATGTTTAATCTTTAATGTTTGAACAGGTCCTTAATTCCGTCCATATCAAACGTGAGTGAGAATCGCAGCGTTTGGTCGAGTGGATTGCTGCGGGCTGTTGAGATGACGTAGCCCACATCCAGTGAGAATACGTTCATCTTAAATCCGCCACCCACAGTAAAGTATTTCAGGTTACCCTTTGATTCTGCCTGATGGTGGTAACCGGCGCGCAGCGAGAACTGGTCGTGATACACATATTCGGCACCCACGCTCCATTGTATCTCTTTCAACTCCTCGCTGAATCCGCCAGGGGCATCACTGAAACTCTTGAATAGGCCGCTGATAGCACTGATGTCACTATATTCGCGGCGTACACGGTCTTGGTAGTCGCTGTTCGATTCCCCCTCTTCCTGGCGTGGTACTGTGGGTACCAGCAGTTTGTTGGCGTCGGCGGCAAAGCTAATGCGGTTATATTCGTCGATAGGCACCATCAGCGAAGCTCCTAAGCGCAGGTTGGCGGGCAGGAACTGACTCTCGTCGTCGCCGTAATAGCTGATTTTGCTACCGATGTTCGACATGTTCAGTCCGATGCCTAACTGGCACTCTCTGCTGCCTAACATCACATATTTATTATAGTACATCGCCAGGTCGGCAGCAAAGGCCGAGGCAGGTTTCGAGTCTTCGCTGTAGTCGTAGCGCAGGTCGCTGTATATCCAGCGGATGGCTGCTGCCAGTGAGAAGTTCTCGCTCAGCATCATCGAGTAGGCCACATCAAGCGACATCTCGTAGGGTTTTACCGTCATACCGTCGTTGGCAAACACCTCGCCTAACG
Source organism: Xylanibacter ruminicola (assembly GCA_015060625.1). Taxonomy (GTDB): domain Bacteria; phylum Bacteroidota; class Bacteroidia; order Bacteroidales; family Bacteroidaceae; genus Prevotella; species Prevotella ruminicola_D. Next base: position 303,594 of record SUYC01000002.1, read on the forward strand.
AGAAGTAGCGCAGCGAACCGCTGACGGCCGAATAGTCGCCTATACGATAGTAGCCGGCCAAATAGGCCAGATCGATATCATTCACCAACTGTCGCAACCATGGGGTGTAGTTCAGGGCGATACCGGCGCGACTGATGCAGAAGGGGTACTTGGCGGGGTTCCAATACTGTGAGTTCACGTCGGGGTCGGTAGCTGCACCCACATCACCCATACCGGCACCACGGGCATCAGGTGCTATCGTCTGAGATATCACGGCATGTTCAACCGGGTTAAACATCGCGTTCTTCTCGTCCTGAGCCGATGCAGTGAAGAGTGAATAGTGAATAGTGAAAAGTGTCACCATCATCCACCTTAATATACGTCCATTATCTTTCATAATCTTCAATGTTTAATCTTTAATCTTCAATGTTTAATCTTTAATGTTTAACCAGTACCTTTACTGTTTTGCTACTGCTGTTGTTCAGGGTTAGACGACACAGATACAGTCCTGTGTGCAGCCTGCTGCCGCCTGCTACATTCAGGTTCCAGACAATCGTTGCGGTGTTGTTCGTGGCCACCACTGAATCGGTTTGTCGCCATACTTGTCGGCCGCCTAAGTCAAACACATCCAGTGTGATGTTCAGTTCGCTGCCAGGACGGTCGTGGGTAATCACAAATTGGGTGTTGGTGTTGGCTGGATTCTGCGTGCAGGTAACGCTGAAATCGCCTGAACCAGCATCCTCGCTCACCTCGAATATCAGTTCGGTGGTGGTCGAGTTGTTCAGGATGTCCCAAGCTCTGAACAGCAACTTGTGGGTGCCGATGCTCAGTTCGGGTATGCTAAAGCCGATGCTACCGCTGCGGTAGTCACCAAAGTCGTACTCAAAATAGTTGTTCAAGTTATAGGTCTTGTTGATGTCGCCATCGATAATCAGCTCCAGGTCGTGCCCGATGCTGCTGCCCGATGCGTTGATGCCACTGTCGTCGTAAAGCTCGGCTATAAAATAAGGTGTGGTGTTTACCTTGTCGCCGTTTTTAAAGGTTTTCGAGTTCAGATAGGCATAAACCGACGGACCGATGGAGTCGGTCTGTGCTGTGCTACTGCCTATCAGCTCAAAGCTCTCGTTTTCACCATGGGCCGAACGGGTCCTGTCGGCATTGATGGCATACAGCGTCATCAAACCGTTACCATCGGTATAGCTGATATCCTTGGGGATGGCAAATGTAAAGTGGAAGATGCCCTCGCTTACGTTTTCCGAACCGCGATACAGGTAGTTGGTTCGGTCGCGATACACAAAGGGCTTGTCGGCACCGGTGCTCGACTGGTCGTTCAACCGACAGGTGATGGTTTCTTCGGCATCGCGTACAGATAGACTCACGATACCATTAAAATTGCTGTCGGTCTTGCCGTTCAGCGCCACATGTCCGGTTATCTTCACAATCGAGCCGGCAGCCAGTTTGATGCCCTGGGTGGCGGGTTGCCCGTTGATGCTATCAACCACCATGGTTTGCTGGGGAATGTTCAGCAGCAGGGCTGGGTCGCCTAATAGGGTGTATTGCAGTTTGTTGCAAGTCAGGTCGCTGCCTTTCTCTACCAGTTCGCATTTGGCCAGGCGTACGGCCTCGCCGATGCTGATGCCAGGGGTGAGCACATATTTGGTAAATGCCAGGTTCATCACCTCGTTATAGGTGGCATAGACGGTTCGTGTGGTTCCGAAGAAAGCGATGCCACCACCTTTGCTGTTCAGCATCACCGTTTCGCCGATATTCTCTTCCTGTCCGTCGAAAGGCATGATGTCGCACGAAGCGGTCATCCATAGTGGCAGGTAGTCACTCTGCTGGGTTTCAAAGTCGGTTAGTTTCATCACCAGCTCATGACTCATGGCATACGCAGCACCATGACCGCAGTAGTTCATGATAAGTGCACCGTTCTGCAGTTGCTGCTTGATGAGTCGGGTTACGTCGGGATAGCTGTAGCCGGTGCTCGACGAGGTACGTTGATAGGCATCCCAGTAAATCTTATCTACATTGTAGTTGGGATAGGTGGTCTCTATCATCGTCGCCACCTTGTCGGCGGTCTTCATGTGTGAGTTGTCGTTGCCGTCGTCGCCCATCATGCAGATTTCGTTCTGCCACGGACCGGCATGCTCGTTCTGGCTGTAGCTGATAATCTTATCAACCAGTGTCTGAGCCTCGCTGATGGTGCGGGCGGGCAGTCGGCCCACAGCCACGTCGGGCTTGCCGGCATAGGTGCTGCCGTTCTGTATCACCTCTTCATCGTCTAATAAGCAGAAGAAATCGTCGCTCACATAACAGTTTACCTGACTGAACGAGTTCTCGCTTTCGTAACACAGCAGGAAGTCGTCGGGCTTGTAGCCGTTCCATTCGCTGGAGCGCATCCGGTTGTCCCAGGCACCATCGCCAAACAGCAGCAGATAGCGTGGCTTGTCGCTGGGCGTGGTGGCGCGGTCGTATAGCATCTTCAGATACCTGCGGTAGGCGGTGGCATCGGGGGTGCCGCTACTGAATTCGTTATACAGTTCGTCGGCAGGCACGATGGTTACTCTCAATCCGTCGTGCTGTTCGTGGTGCGTTTTCAAGCGTTCGGCTTGTGTCAACAGGTTCTGCGAGGTGGGGATGATCATCACCATATCAGTGGCAGCATCGGCATGATGATCCTGGTTGGTGATGTGGTACACGTAGGCAGGTTCGCCGATGGTGATGGGGGCAGGCGTATCGTGCTGCAGGTCGATATAGTCCAGTCGCAGGTTGCCGCCTGCGGTCTGGGTGATACTGATGGTGTTGTCGGCCTTCAGGTTTGTCAACTGGTATTGCCATAGCTGCTCGTCGGCCTTGGTGTAGCTGTCCAACGAAATCTTTTTGCTGATGGTGGCTACCACCGAATCGTTAACGCTGATGGTGGCTTCGTAGTCGGCATCGGCTGTGAGTGCGATGCCTATATGGCCTGTGCTGCCAGTGGCCTTCAGGGTGTAGGTTTGTGGTGTGCCGATGGTGTAGAGCGTCTTGTCGAACAGGTTTCTGCCGCCGTGATACCACGAGTAGTTATCCACCTCATATAGTTGATGGTAGTGGTTGGCTGCGGGGTAGCATTGTGCCACTAAGGTAGCGCTGTCGGTCGTCAGTGGGGCGCCATCCCCCTCAGTCAGAAAATAATAGCCATAATCAGAATAAGGATTTCGCGTGCGCGCGAGCGATTCCTTATTATTCCAGTTTACCGGTCCGATGCCGTAGAACACCCGTTTGCCGCCCATGATGCAGGTGGGAACTTCATGCAGGTCGTCGGTGTCTGTCAGATATTCCCCAGTGAGCTTTTCCGGTTGCAGCGCACCGCCATAGCCGTATATCTTTACCTTGCTGGCATCACTGAACCCTGCCTTTTTGATGAGTGCATCGGTAAGCGCATAAAAGCCAGTTTCGGCTACGCTGATTTTTGCCCAGTTACCCTCGCGGAGCACAGAGTGTTCCGCATACCGCCCTTGTGCTTTAGCTATAGTGCCAAAGGTCAACAGGAGCAGCACTGATAGTAGTGCGCAGATGTTCTTCACTATTCTTATTAACGTAAAGAACTGTGTTTTATTGTGCTACTTGCAGTTAAAGTCTAACACTTTTCGCTCTTCGAGCCAGCCTTCCAGATGGTCGTTGATCTTTACGGGACCAACGCCGGCAGGTGTGCCAGTGTATAGGATATCGCCGGTTTTCAGTGTGAAGAATTTGGAGATGTAAGCTATGATCTCATCAATTTTGTAGAGCATATTGCTGGTACATCCCTCCTGTACGGTCTGTCCGTTAATGTCCAAGTGGAAGTGTAGGGCCTGTAGGTCTATAAACTTTTCTTTGGGCACCCATTCGCCGATGGCTGCTGAGCCGTCGAATCCCTTGCAGATAGTCCAGGGCTGTCCGGCCTCGCTGGCTTTGCGCTGCAGGTCGCGTGCTGTGAAGTCGATACCTACGGTTACTGCGTCGTAATAGCGATGTGCAAAGCGCTCAGAGATGTTCTTGCCTAAGCGACAGATACGCACCACAACCTCCGTTTCGTAATCGATACGTCCCAGGTGGTCGGGGATAAAAAATGGCTTACCCTGATTCAGTATGGCTGAATCAGCTTTGGTAAATATCACTGGCTCATCGGGGCGTTTCAGTGTCCCGTGCAGTTCCTGGTTATGTGCGGCATAGTTCATGCCAATAGCAAATATCTTCATAGGTCTGCAAAGATAGTGATTATTAACGACATTTCGGTTAAAAAATGGAAAAAAATAGTTTAAGTATATAGGGTGGGAGTGAAAAAGTCCATATAATTATGTGTTTTTATCCATATGATAGATGTGATAATCGTCGTATCTTTGCAGTCAGAAACAAATAACGTTTGAATATATGCAGAATTACAACAAAGCATTTCTCTATTTCATCTGTGCAGTGTCAGCCATGGGCGGTCTGCTGTTCGGCTACGATTGGGTGGTCATTGGTGGTGCCAAACCTTTCTACGAATTGTTTTTCGGCATCAGCCATTCGCCATTGATGCAGGGTGTGGCCATGACAACTGCCTTGGTGGGGTGTCTGGTTGGTGCAATGGTGGCAGGAGCAGCTGCTGATAAGTATGGTCGTAAGCCGCTGTTGATGTTGGCTGCCGTTTTCTTTACGGTGTCGGCTATTGCCACAGGCTTGTTTAATAACTTCACCTTATTTAATATAGCACGTTTTGTGGGAGGCATTGGTATTGGTGTTGCTTCGGCATTGGCTCCTATGTACATCGCTGAAGTAAGTCCTACTGAAATTCGTGGCAGAATGGTAAGTTTGAACCAGATGACCATCGTGCTTGGCATATTGAGTGCGCAGATTGTCAACATGCTGTTGGCCAAGGATACAACAGTAGCAGAAAGCCAGACATGGAATGTGGATTGGGGGTGGCGATGGATGTTCTGGGCAGAGACCATTCCTGCAGCCTTATTTCTTGTCATGAGCTTTTTTATTCCAGAGAGTCCTGTGTTCCTGAAAATGAAAACCGAACCTCAGACAGAAGGAAAAGCATCTGAAGCTGGTTTAGGTGAATTGTTCCAGGGCAAGTATGGTAAGGTACTACTGCTTGGGCTTGTGATTGCTGTGTTTCAGCAGTGGTGTGGCACCAATGTCATCTTCAACTATGCCCAGGAGATATTCGTAGGAGCTGGTTTCGATGTGGATGGCATGTTTATCAATATTGTTATTACAGGAATTGCCAATGTGGTGTTTACCTTCGTTGCACTCTATACCATCGAGAAATGGGGGCGCCGTACGCTGATTCTGATAGGTGCTGGTGGCTTAGGAGTGATATACCTGACGCTGGGCACTTGTTATTTTTTGGGTATGACGGGCATTTTGATGGTGACTCTTGTTGTAGCAGCTATCTCAGTATATGCCATGACACTAGGTCCTGTTACCTGGACACTTCTGGCAGAGATCTTCCCCAATCGCATTCGTGGCATCGCGATGGCTACATGCACTTTCGCGCTTTGGGTAGGCTGTTGCACATTGACGTTTTCGTTCCCGTCTATGAATGTTGCACTTGGCAGTAGTGGTACCTTCTGGATTTATAGTGCTATCTGTCTCTGTGCCTTTATTTTCCTATTCCGTCACTGTCCGGAAACAAAAGGAAAGAGCCTGGAGGAATTAGAGAAGGAATTAATCAAATAAATTAAGGAATAAACTACATATTTTTATGGTAAAAGCTTGGAGAGAAATGGTGACTATCCCAACGTATGAGGTGGGAAAGCCAGAGAAGACCCCGATGTTCTTAGAGAAGAGAGTTTATCAAGGCTCAAGTGGCGTGGTATATCCGTATCCCGTTATTGAGACGATGAGCGATAAGAAGGTGGACAAGGCATATAAAGCGGTGTATATAGAGAATGAGTATATCAAGGTGATGATATTACCGGAACTTGGTGGTCGCGTGCAGATGGCCTACGACAAGATTGCCAAACGCCACTTTGTTTACTACAATCATGTGATTAAGCCTGCGCTTGTGGGGCTGGTTGGCCCGTGGATCAGTGGCGGTATCGAGTTCAACTGGCCGCAACATCACCGTCCAACAACGTATATGCCTGCCGACTGTACGATTGAGGAGCATGAAGATGGTGCCGTTACGGTCTGGGTCAGCGAGATGGAGAAGATGTTTCACCAGAAGGGTATGGCTGGTTTTACACTACGCCCAGGTTGTGCCTATCTTGAGATTCATGGCGTGCTTTATAATCGTACGGATGTACCTCAAACTTTCCTTTGGTGGGCTAACCCCGCTGTGTATGTGAATGAGCAGTATCAGAGTGTGTTCCCGCCCGACATCAATGCCGTATTCGATCATGGAAAACGTGCTGTTTCCAGTTTCCCTATCGCTACAGGAACCTATTATAAAATGGATTACTCAGCAGGTGTTGATATCTCTAACTATCGAAATATCTACGTGCCAACATCCTATATGGGTGTGAACTCGCGTTTTGACTTTGAGGGTGGTTACGAGAACGACACCAAAGCCGGTATGTTGCATGTGGCCAGTCATCACTTCTCGCCTGGCAAGAAGCAGTGGACATGGGGTAATGGCGACTTCGGGCGTGCCTGGGATCGTAACCTTACCGACGAATCCACCGAAGAGGAGCGCCAGCGCTGGGGTTTTACAGAAAAGGGATTCCGTCCCTATATCGAGCTGATGGCTGGCGTATATACAGAGAATCAGCCCGACTTTACTTGGTTGATGCCTTACGAGGAAAAACAGTTTGTGCAGTACTTCATGCCGTATCGTGAACTGGGTGTCGTGAAAGAGGCGTCGAAAGATCTTGTAATGAATATCAATGAGATAGAGGGACAGGCAGAAGTGAAGATCTTTGCTACCAACAAACAGCAGATACGCATGATGCTGGTAACCGACAAGGGCGAGGTGCTTTATGATCAGCAACATACCGTATCACCAGAAGGCGTGCTCATAGAGACTGTTGATATGAAGGGGGCTAAGTTCAACGAGTTGAACCTGAAAATCTTTAAGACCTTGTATCATGCAGAACGCTGTGTGATGGCCTGGCATGCTGAAAGCGATGAGATCCGGCCTATCCCTGATAGCGCTGAGGCTGCATTGCTGCCAGAACAGGTTAAAACCAACGAACAGCTTTTCCTGACAGGCCAGCATCTGGAGCAGTACCGTCATGCCACCTGGAATCCTGTGGATTACTATCAGGAGGGTTTGCGCCGTGATCCTAATGATATTCGCTGTCTGAATGCGCTTGGTTTGTGGTACATCCGCAAGGGGCGTTTTGCCTTGGCTGAGGATTATTTGCGAAAGGCTGTCAAACTGATTACCAAGCGCAATCCCAATCCATACGATAGCGAGCCTATCTATAACCTGGCTCTCGCTCTAAAATATCAGGGACAGTACGATGAAGCGTATGAGCGTTTCTGGAAATCTACCTGGAGTAAGGCTTGTGCGGATGCCGGTTACTTCGAGGCTGCGAAGATCAGCGTGATGCAGGGGCGTTTGGATGATGCGTTGGATGAACTGAATCGCTGTCTGATATACAATGCCCATAACCAGAAAGCACTGGCGCTGAAGGCAGCCGTGCTGCGCAGAATGGGGCGTGGTGAGGAGATGTTGCAACTCTGTAAAGAAGCATTGCAAACAGACTTGTTTAATTATGGCTGCCGTTTTGAGATATATTTCGAGACTAAGAGTCAAAGTGTTCTCAACGAGCTGAAGGAACTGCTTCAGGGACTGTCGAAAAACTATGATGAGATAGCACTCGACTACCAAGCTGCAGGACTCTATGATGAGGCTAAAGACATTTGGGAACTGGCTATAGCAGAGAGTGCAACATCGCCAATGACCTATTATTATATGGGACGCTATGATGAGGCAGAAAAGGCCGATTCGAGCTATTGCTTCCCAAACCGTGCTGAAGATGTGATAGCCCTTGAAGCTGCAAAGAAGTGCCATCCTCATGGCGCTAAAGCACCCTATTATTTGGGATGCCTGTATTATGCTGCCCGTCAGTATGATCTCGCTATTGAAAATTGGGAACTCTCTGCCCAACTCGACCCGCAGTTCCCCACCGTTTGGCGCAATCTTGCTTTGGCCCGATTTAATAAGCAGAATCGTCAGGATGAGGCCGTGGAGTATATGGAGCGAGCCTTCCATCTCAACGAGAACGATGAGCGAGTCTTGATGGAGCTTGATCAACTCTACAAACGTCTGCATCGTCCGCATGCCGAGCGTTTGGCCTTCCTACAGCAGTATCCCGAACTCATCCAGCGCCGTGACGACCTTGTGCTTGAAGAGGCCACTTTGTTGAATATGCTGGGGCGGTACGAGGAAGCACTACAGTTGATAGACAACCGTACGTTCCATCCATGGGAGGGTGGCGAAGGCAAAGTGAGCGGCCAGTATCAGATGTGTCGTTTGGAGATTGCCAAACAACTCTTAAAGAAGAATCCTGCCGACAAGCGTGCCAAACAGCTTTTGGAGGAGTGCCTTGTATTCCCACATCATTTGGGGGAGGGTAAACTCTATGGTGCACAGGACAACGATTTTCTTTACTTCCTTGGTCGCTACGAAGAGGGAACCGAAGGGCCTACCGAGCCAGCTGCTGCCATGTACTATAATGATGCAAAACCCGACAAGATATTTTATGCAGCCCTGTGTTATCGTAAATTAGGAAAAGAGGATAAAGCCCGTGGACTCTTCAATAAACTTATCAACTATGGCAAGCAGCATATCTTTGAGAAGCAGGTGATGGACTATTTTGCTGTATCACTACCCGACTTGCTCATCTGGGAAGACTCTCTCGATCAGAAGAATATCATCCACTGTAAGTATATGCTTGCACTGGGCTACTACGGCATGGGTGACACCGAAAAGGCATTAAGATATCTTTCTGAGGCCGAAGCGCTGGATAATAACCATCAAGGCATCCGACAATTCAAAAATTTTGTAACTTTGCACTGTGATTCATTCTAAATATGAAGAGATTAGTTTTTTGCATAACTATGTTTGTGTGTGCCATAACCACATTGGCGCAGCAGATGATTGACCTGAGCGGTCAGTGGCAGCTTGAGCTCAACGCCAACAATAAGCAGACCATTATTCTGCCTAATACACTTGATGGCGCAGGCATCGGTGAGGTCAATACCTTGGAACCAAAACTGTCGAAACCCCAGTTGTCGAGACTCACCCGTAAGCATTCATATATAGGGGTGGCAACCTATCAGCGCGAGGTGAATATCTCACAAGAAATGGCATTGAAACCATTACAGGTGATGCTTGAGCGTGTGATGTGGCGTAGTCGGCTGTGTGTTGATGGGAAAGACCTTGGTCAGATGCAGGAGAGTCTGACCACTCCCCACCTATTCTATATTAAAGAGGGCCTGACGGAAGGTAGGCATACACTCACACTGACTGTTGATAACAGTAAACAGCATGATATATCAGTAGATAATCTGGCCCATTCTTATACCAACGATACCCAGATTATGTGGAATGGAGTACTGGGGCGTATGGAACTTAGTGTAGCGCCAACTCTCTGCGATGTGCAGGTGTATCCTGATGTTGAACAGCAGCAAGTACGCATCGTGCTGTCAATGCAGAATACTAAAAAGGATCCGCTATTCCTACTGAATGACAGTCAAGTGAAGCCTCGGCGATTGACGGCCAGCGAGTACGTGCTTCCCATCAGTGATATGAAAACGTGGAGCGAGTTCAATCCGTATCTCTACACGCTCAGTGTGATAGTGGGCAGTGAGGCAAAGACTGTTACCTTTGGTATGCGGCGTTTTAAAGCCGATGGTAATCGGCTGCTCATCAATGGGCATCCTACATTCCTAAGGGGTACGCTTGAATGCTGCATTTTTCCGCTCACAGGCACACCACCTACGGATGAGCATGGTTGGATGAAGGTGTTTACCACTGCTCGCGAATATGGCTTGAACCATTTGCGGTTCCATTCATGGTGCCCACCTGATGCCGCATTCAGAGTGGCCGATAAAATGGGATTCTATTGTCAGGTAGAGTTGCCCAACTGGTCGCTAACGGTGAATAGTGATTCTGCTACAGCCAAGTTCCTGTATAACGAGTTTGATAACATCAGCCGCTATTATGGTAACCATCCTTCGCTTTGCATCATCAGTTGTGGTAACGAGCTACAACCCGATTTTAAGTTCCTAAATGAGTTGGTCCGTTACATGAAGAAACGAGATTCCCGCCATCTTTATGTTACCTCGACTTTCACCTTTGAGAAAGGACATGGTGTTAAACAAGAACCTGAGGACGATATCTTCATTACGCAGTGGACTGATAATGGTTGGGTAAGAGGCCAAGGTGTGTTCGACGAGCGGGTGCCTGATTTTAAGAGTGATTATCGTGAAGCCGCTAAAAACATCACTGTGCCACTGGTCTCTCATGAGATTGGGCAATATAGTGTTTATCCGAATATGAGGGAGATTGATAAATATACGGGTGTCTTGGATCCCTTGAATTTCAAGGCCATTCGTGCCGATCTGAAGAAGAAGGGACTGCTCCATAAGGCCGACGACTATCTGAAAGCCTCCGGAAAGTTGGCTGCCATCCTCTATAAGGAAGAGATTGAGCGTGCCATGAAGACGCCACAGCAGAGTGGTTTCCAATTGCTTGATCTCCATGATTTCCCTGGTCAGGGGACTGCCCTTGTTGGTTTGCTCGACGCCTTTTGGGATAGTAAAGGACTGGTGGAACCACAACGATTCCGTGAAGCCTGTGCACCGGTGGTACCGTTAGCTCAGTTTGAAAAAGCCGTATGGAAAACCAGTGAGACCTTTACAGCTCAGATTGATATCGCTAATTATAGTTTTGAGTCGATGAAGGGGAAGACCATTTGCTGGCAGTTGACAGATGAGGCTGGTGAGGTATATGCAGAAGGAACTGGTGAGAAAGTTAGCATTCTATTAGATAAGGTGCAGCAGGCCTGCAGGTATGAATTGGTCGTATCTATCAAGGACACGCCTTGGCGGAACCGTTGGAATATATGGGTTTATCCAGAGGTGACAATGCCCCATGATAAACAACTCATAGTGACTGCCGACATTGATGAGGCACTGAAGGCACTTAAGAAAGGCCGGAAGGTGCTACTATCTCCTAGGACTTCCACCGTGAAAGGACTCGAAGGTAAGTTCCTTCCTGTGTTCTGGAGTCCGGTTCACTTCCCCAAACAGGCAGGTACGATGGGGTTGCTTTGCAATCCGATGCATCCTGCACTGGCTGATTTCCCTACCGAGATGCATAGCGACTGGCAGTGGTGGAATCTTGTAAAACGAAGTAGGGTGGTGGTGCTCGATAGTATTGCCCCTGTGGCACCTATAGTGGAGAGCGTTGATAACTTCGTGAACAACCGTAGGCTGGCTCAGATTTTTGAAGCTCAGGTGGGTAAGGGACACTTGATTTTTTCGAGTATCGACCTGCTGACGGATGCCCAATTGCCCGAACTTCGCCAAATGAAGTATAGTTTGATACGTTATATGCTTAGTAGTGAGTTTCACCCCACAGCGATACTGCCGGAATCAGACCTGCGTAGCCTGATCTTGGCAGGGGAGAGGGAGCAAAAGACAGGAGCTACGTCAATCTATGCAGGGCTTTGAATGCGGTGGGTGCCATGCCCATCGTTTTAGAGAACAGACGTGAGAAGTAGAGCGCGTCTTCAATACCCACCTTGTAGCATATCTGGTTCACCTTCAGATCTGTGGTTTTCAGTAAGTGGCAGGCGTACTCAATCTTCAATCGGTTGAAATATGCCAGTGGACTTTGTCCTGTCTTTCGTTTGAACAGGGTGGAAAAATGGCTATGCGAATAGCCGATATAGTGCAGCACATCGTCCAGGGTGATGTGCTGTTCTATGTTTTCGCGCATATAGTGAATAGCCTGTTCCACTATGTCGATGCCTTTATCTGATGTGTTCTTGTCGCCCGCCCCCGTCTTGGCTCTTCTGAATTGTCCGAGATAGCGCATAGAGGCCAGAAAATGATGAAACAGACTGCTGGCATACCTGAGATCCTCCAGTCCATCACCAGTCTGTAATGTGGTCAGAATTTCATCGAAGATATTGATACGTTCGCTGATGCGTGAGTTGATGGCTACATTAATCGTTTGTGGGGTAGTAGCACCTTCTGCATAGACATGGGCACATGTCCCTTTGAAGTGCACCCAGTAGATTGACCAACGCTTGTCTTCTGTTGTGCCATACTCATGCGGTTTGTTTGCTGGCAGAATGAAATATTGGTTTTTCTTCACTTCATATCGTTTTCCGTCCACTACATAAAAACCAGCTCCATCAACACAGTAGATAAGCACATACTGGTCGATGGCTTTTAGGCGTATTCTGTGATGACGTTCCGCTTTAGGGTAATAACCTATATCGGTTATAAACAGGTGTGATGTCAGTTCATCACGTTTTTCCTGTTCTACTAACATTGGTGATAATACCACGGATTGCTCACCCATAAAACCTTCTTTTCTTTTTATCGTCATATCATTTTCGATATTAGCGTTTCAACTTCTTCAGATAGTCGGAAGGTACATCGCCGAACTCTTCCTTGAAGCAGCGGCGGAAGTAGTTGATGCTGTTGAAGCCCGACATGTAAGCCACCTCAGAGATAGTATATTTGCCCTCCATCATCAGTCTCTCGGCATATTGCATCTTGTATTTGCGGATGTATTCTATGGTAGAGAGCCCCGTTAGCGACTTCATCTTTCGGTAGAGTGTGCTGGTGCTCATGCATAGTCTCTCTGCCAGATAGTTCACATCAATCTCACTGGAGATGCGCTCGTAGATATACTGGTTCAGGGTGTTGTAAAAATCCTGATCAATCTTGCTCAACGACTCTTTGAGAATAGCTTGTTTCTCAGTCTGATCGTTCTGTACGGCTGAAGCTGTGAGCACACTCGACAGGCGTTGGCGCTGCTTCAGCAGGTTCTTGATACGACTGGCCAACAGTGAGTGACTAAAAGGTTTGGTGATATACGAGTCGGCACCAGAGTCATAGCCCTCTTCTTTGGCTGTCAGCGAGTCTTTGGCTGTCAACAGGATGATGGGGATATGACTGGTGTTGAGGTTGTTCTTCAGTGTGCGACACATCTGGTTACCGTTCATGTTGGGCATCATCACGTCGCTAATGATGATGTCGGGCAGAATCTGCTGTGCCATCGTCAGTCCTTCTTTTCCGTCAGAGGCAGTATGGATGGCAAACTGATTGTTGAACGATTCTTCGATATAGTCGCGTATGTCCTTATTGTCCTCTACGACCAGCATCGTCGGCATCTCACCACTCTCCTGCTCTGTCTCTTCCATGTCAGCCAATGGCTCGGGTGCTTCCAACTTCTGGGGCTCTGCATGCAAGTCGTCAGGGTAGTTATAGTCGGCTTGCAGGGAGATAGAGAAGCAGGTGCCTTCGCCAGTTGTACTATTTACCTTGATGCTGGCATGGTGCAGTTCAACCAGGTTCTTCACCAGTGATAGTCCGATGCCTGTGCCCGATACCTGATGTTCACCGCCTACTTGATAATAACGCTCAAACAGGTGTGATAGTGCCTCGGGGGCGATGCCGTAGCCTGTGTCAGCCACGGAGATATTTACATCTTTGTCTTTCTGGTTGATGGTGATAGTTACTTCGCCCTTCTCTGTATATTTGATGGCATTTGATATCAGGTTGTCTATGATGATGGTGATGACCTCCTTGTCAAACCATATCTCAATATGGTTTTGTGGAGCCAGAAACTTGATATTCAGACTGTCCTTGCGGTTCAGCTCCTCATATTTCAGACATACTTCTCTGACTGCATCCACAATATTGCCTTTCGCTACACACAACTTGCGGTTCTGGGTCTCCATCTTGCGGAACTCCAGCAGTTCGCTAATCAGATTGTTCAAACGTACGGCACTCTGGTGGATAACAGCCAAACGATGCTTGGCTTTCTGTGGGATATCGCTGTGTTTAGCCAGATCTTCCAGCGGACCTATGATCAGCGTTAGCGGTGTGCGCAGTTCGTGGGTGATGTTGGTGTAGAATCGCAGGCGTTCCTCGTTCAGACTCTGTTGGTGCTCATGCTCACGCTTCTCCGACATGAGCAGGTATTCCAGTCGAAGGCGGTGCTTGTAAGCATTCAGCAGATACACTACCAGCGCAATGATACAAAGGATATAGAACGCCCACGCCCACCATGTCAGCCAAAAGGGGGGAGCTATGTCAATCTGCAGTTCGGCATATTGTTCTCCCCATTCCTGATTCCTCAGTCGGCAGCGTACCTGCAGCAGGTAATTACCTGGTGGCAAATCTCGGAAGGTAATTTCGTTGTTGGCAGTTGTATGCCAGGCATCTTTGCCAAGTCCCTTGATGCGATATGAATATTCTACTTGGTCTGCCAATGAGTAATCCTGAATGTTGAATCGTATGTGGAAGATATCTTCCTTATAGCTCAACGACAGGCGGTCTCTACCTATTAATGTCTGGGTGCTGTCGTTTCCTTCTTCGTCGTTGGTAAGAAAGGTGATCCCCGTGATATATACCTCTGGTGTTTCTATGTGAGTTGTGATTTGTTCTGGCGAGAAACGGTAGAGGCCTGATGACGAACCGAAGTAGATATTCTGCGCTTTATCCATCGCTACAGCACCGTCATGGAATACGCCGTTCAGGAAATTCTCATTGTGTCCGTAGTTGGATATGGTTTCGCTGGCAGCGTGCTTGCAACTGATACCTTTGTTGGTGCTCACCCAGATGTTGCCTTTACTGTCTTCAGCTATAGCATGGATGTTGGCATTCCTGAGCCCGTTGGTTGTAGAATAAACGTTGTAATGCAGGTTGTTGACATTTTCAAAATGCACCAGACCTTCAGCAGTGGCTATCCACATCGTACCCCGATGATCCTGCAGAATCTGACTGACGGTATTTGATGGGAAGTTCTCTGAGGTGTTGAACCGTTTCAACAGGCGGTAGTTAGCATCGTAGATCTCAAGACCTCCACCAAAGAAACCTATCCATATCCTGCCTTTGGCATCTTTCTGTATGGCACGTACATCATTCAGGAACTTGAAGTTATGTTTCGCTTTCAACTCAAGGGTGGTCATATCCACCTCGTAGAGGCCATTGCTGGTACCTACCAGCATCGTGTTGTTTTTCTTGTCCTCAAAGAAGGTACGTACATCGATCATGTTTGCAGGGAACAAACGCTTGAAGGTGCCACTTTGGGGTGTCCATACGTAAGCATTATAGCGGAAGTTGCCTAACCAGAGTCGGCCTTTTGAGTCGCGGAAAGCAGCTTGGATGGTACTCAATTCTTCCTGCTGGTACGAGGCAATCTTCTGTCCGTTGGGCGAATATACTGAGATTCCCTTGCCATCGGTGCCAGTCCAAATGTTCTGTTTGTCATCTATAGCTACGCTGAGCACACTCATGGCGTTCGTGTTTTTTTTGTTGACGTATGTGGGGGGCGTCACGCAGGTAAAGGCGTTTTGTCGTGGCATGATGACGTTGACACCGGCTCCGAACAATCCCGCCCAAATATTGCCAAAGCGGTCTCTTGTTAGGTAGCGCACAGAATTGCCACTCAGGTTGTCGCTGTTGTCGCCTTCGGAGATGTAGCTGATTTGGGGTTGTCCGTCGTGTGCGAAGAGACGCCTTGATAAGTCGATAGTAGCTATTCCGCCTTGTTCGGTAGCCAGCCAGAGATGATGGTCAAACTGTTTGATGTCGAAGATACGGCGGTTCAGTCTCCCATTGTCTATGAAATGAATGAAATGGTTGTTCAGAGGGTCGTAAAGATCCAAGCCGTTATCTGTTCCTACCCATATATTATCGTTTTTGTCTTTGAAGATGCAGTGTACATCATTACCAGAGAGGGAATTGCTTTCTTCTGAATGACGGAAGTGGGCTATTACCTTTTGTTTCTTGATATCAACGATGCTCAGGCCTTCAAAGACATGTCCCATATAGAGTCGTCCGTTACCATCGTCCAGCACACACCAAGTCTTATTGCTAACCATTCCCTTTACGGTTTCTTGGTTGTAATGGGTAAATGTTTGACTATCCTGGTCGAATCTGTCAACACCATGCCAGTAAGTGGATATCCATAGTTGACCGTCACTGGTGGGAAACAAACTGGTGATATCATCAGTAATCAGGCTCCGTGGGTTATGATTGTCATGCTTATAATAAGTGAAATGTAATGACTCATAATCAAAGGCACAGAGTCCATCACGTTGCGTACCTATCCACATCACAGGTCTCACAGGGTCATCAGCAACACAGTTCAGTTCATTTCCTGGCAGTCCGTTGGTCTTATAGAAAGTCTGGAAGTTAGAACCATCGAAACGGTTAAGGCCTTCTTCGGTGGCAAACCAGAGAAAACCGTATTTGTCTTGTGCTATTCCTACTACATAATTACTCGATAGACCTTCTTGATAGCCCAGTACCTTAACATCGTTTGCCCAGCAGATAGCTGTTCCAACTATCCACAAATATAGTGCAATAATATATTTCCATCTGTTTGTCTTCATATAATACTTGCTAATGATGGTGCAAAGATACATAATAAATCGCAAAAATAGGTATCACAATTCAATCATTGCACGAATAGTTATCATATTTGCTTAATTATTGACCATTTATTATTCTGTATATATCTATTTTTGTGGGCTGAATCTCCTAAAGGGGAAAATGGCAACTAACTATTTTTAATTTATTATAATTTATGTATCAAGTTACTAACTATCTAAAGAAAAGTTGGCTCATGGCGCTTTCTTTCCCTGTATTCATGGGAGGTGTTATGTCGTGTAGCGACGATGATGGCTATTCAGCAGTGGATAACCAGGTTCCAACGATTACATTGCCTTCTGAGCGTATTCAGACTGAAGCCGGAAGACAGTTCACCATTGAAGGGACAATCAAGGATGCCGATGGTATCAAATCAGTCAATTTGAAGAGCGAGGGAATGATGCTCGACAAGACCATCAATCTGCTCGAACTCTATGATGAACTCCAGACGGAGTATGCTTTGAAGTACACCTATCAGCGTGACTACACAAAGGATTGGACAGATGCCAGTTCGTTCCCAGTGCTTATTACCGTTGAGGATGTTGTAGGCAATAAGCAGACTGCTACTGTTACGGTAACTGCTGATGGCGACTTTACACTGCCCAACTTTACCGTGGCTCCTTCAGAAGAGGTAACTGTGCTGGTGGGCCCAAATCCTAAGTTCAAGTTGAACTGCTCTGTATCTGATAATAAGGTATTGAAGAGTATCCATGTGGTCAGCAACGATCTGAAGATTGATGAGACTATCGAGACTGGAAACGTATCAACCTTTGATTTGACCAAGGCTTATCAGTTACCAGCCAATGTCACAGGTAGCTATGATATGACCGTTACCGTCTTCGATACTTTCGACAACGAGACTTCTGTAGCTACCAACATCGTTGTTAGCGAGATGCCCGATTTTGAGAAGATGTATCTGGCTGATGTGGAGACGGCTGCCGAGCTGTCGAGTGATGTTTTTGGTGTTCCTATGCTTATCGATCATACTGGCGAGTTTGAGTACACCGCTCATTATTACAACCAGAAGGCAGGCACTAAGGTGCGTTTTATCCCTCAGATGACCGATTTTGAGCCTATCTGCTTCGGTCCTGATGCAGAGAATGCCGATCTGCTGGCAAATAATCCCGATGCAGCTCAGGGTATCGTACTCGACAAGGTGGCCTATTATGAGATTAAGTTGAATACCAAGACCGGTAAATATAGCGTGAATACTTACACTCCAGCAGCCCAGACTGTTAAGCTGCATGGTAAGGACTATACTTATCCGCTAACATTGAATGGCACTACCACCTTCGACTTTGGTGATGGTAGTGGCGATCAGCCTGCGCAAATCTGTCTGGCTGGTGCCGGACTGCCCGATGGTGCTGGTAACTGGACTACCAATCAGAACGCTGGCGCTTATATCCTGAATCAGGATGCCAAGAACCCCTATCTGCTCTATCGTGAGGGTACCTACGAGGCAGGCACACAGATTGAGTTCACTATCTCGGCTACTCACTGGTGGGGTTGGTGGCCAGAGCCTTTCTGGCGCTTTGATGGCAGTGATGCTAATGAGAAGAATACGCTGAATGGTGGTGATAACATGAAGAAGATGACTGTTCCTGCTACAGGAAAGTATCGCTTCGAGTTCGACTACCATCTGCTGCGTTCACGACTCTATCCTGTGAAATAATAATCAATGTAGAAGAATCGAAAAACAGAAGAATTTATGAAAAGATATTTATTGACCATGCTGATTGCTGTGGTAGCGCTGGCTGTTAAAGCTCAGAATATTACGGTGAAAGGTAATGTAATAGAAACGGCTACCAATGAGCCTCTTATTGGAGCAACTGTAAAAGTGAAAGGTACAGGACATGGTACAGTGACCGACTTCAATGGCGACTATACCATCAGCGTTGACAAGAATGCGACTCTGGTTTTTTCTTCTATAGGGTATAAGTCTGTAGAGAAGGCTGTTAAAGGTCAGACGATTATTAACGTATCACTTGATGATGAGGCTAACGACCTGAATGAGGTTGTAGTCATCGGTTATGGTGTAGCAAAGAAAGGCGACCTGACGAGTAGTATCTCTGCTATTAAGGGTGAAAAGCTGGAAAAACTCTCTACCGGTAACGTGATGAATGCGCTTCAGGGACAGGTTAATGGTGTTCAGGTGACAGGTGCCGGTGGCCCTGGTGCTACGCCTCGCGTTATCATCCGTGGTGTATCAACCATCAATGGTTCTGACCCTCTGTATGTTGTTGATGGTATGCCTGTAGGCACCAATATCAACTTCCTGAATCAGAATGATATTGAGTCGATGCAGGTCCTGAAAGATGCTTCGGCTAGCGCTATCTATGGTACACGTGCTTCGAATGGTGTGGTACTTATCACTACCAAGAAGGGCTCTGCAGGTGCTACCAAGTTCACTGCCTCGGCTACAGTTGGTTTCCAGACCCTTTCTAAGCCTGATATTGCTGGTGCTGCTGAATATGAAAAGGTGTATAATGCCCGTTATACCAATGATGGTCAGGTGTCTCCATTCAAGGGCGGTAGCAACACCGATTGGTGGGACGAGGTTATCAAGGGCACTGCTCTCCAGCAAAACTATAACTTCGGTTTCTCTGGCGGTAATGATAAGTTCATATACTCTTCAAACATTGGCTACTATCGTCAGGACTCACAGTATAAGACTGGCTACTGGCAGAAATTGTCAGCTCGTTTCTCTATGGAGTACAATTTTAATAAGATTGTAAAGGCTGGTATCGACCTGACACCACGTTATGAGAACTGGGATAACACCCCAGGTCTGATGGGGGCAGTGATGGGTATGGACCCCACCACGCCAATCTATCGTCCTGAAAGCGAGTGGGATAGCAACCCTTATAGCCATTATGCACGTTCTAACAACAACCAGGAGTGGAACCCCGTTGCATCAATGAACCGTTTGGACGCTGGCGCTGACGAGTATGGACTGCTGGCAACACCATTTGTTAGCATCACTCCAATTGCAGGTCTTACCTTCCGTTCGCAGTTTGGTGTTAATGCCCGTTTCCGTTTGACTGATGAGTTCACACCTACCTTCTTTATTGATAATCTTGAGAAGGCTGACCGTAATCAGGCTAAGCGTACGATGGAGAACTGGGTGGACTGGAACTGGACCAATACCCTGACTTATATAAAGACTTTCAACCAGAAGCACAATCTTAATGTGATGGCTGGTTATACAATGGAGCGTTTCCAGGACTACTATCTGCAGGGCTATCGTTACGACATTCCTTCAAATGTAGAGACTCTGCGCTATGTGAGTGCCGGAACTGCTGATGACTATGCTAATGGATATAACTCTTATACCAGTCTGATTTCTTATCTCGGACGTGTGATGTATAACTATGCCGAGAAGTATTACTTGACAGCCAGCGTACGTGTCGATGGCTCATCAAAGTTTGCCAAGGGCAACAAATATGCTACATTCCCTGCTGTTAGTGCTGCATGGCGTATCACAGGCGAGGAGTTTATGAAGAATCAGAAAGTATTCGATGACCTGAAGCTCCGCCTCGGCTGGGGTAAGGTGGGTAACCAGAATATCGATAACTCTGCATACCTGAGCAGTATTGGTACCATGCGCTATGTCTTGGGCAACCAGATTGTAGTAGGTTCGCAGGTAAGTGGTATCGGTAACCAGAAACTGAAGTGGGAGACTGTTGAGGATTACAACGTCGGTATCGATGCAGCTTTCCTTCAGAGCCGTCTGCGTGTGACTGCCGATTGGTTCCGCAAGACCAGCCATGACATGCTGATGAAGAAGGACAACCTGCTGCTGCTTGGCTATCCTATGTGGAATGGTCAGATGTGGGAGAACGTTGGTGAGATGCGTGCTACCGGTTGGGAGCTTGGTATTAACTGGCAGGATCGCGCCGGTGATTTCAACTATGGTGTAGGTGTAAACCTCTCAAGCGTCAAGAACAAGGCCATCACTCTGAATGGTGACTATATCTATACTGGTGGTCATAATGGTGACAACATCATCCGCAACGAGGCTGGTCAGCCAATCTCTCAGTTCTATGGATATACTGTTGACGGTATCTTCCAGAACGAGACAGAAGTGCGCTCTTACACCAGTCAGTACGGAGAACTGATGCAGCCCAATGCTCAGCCTGGCGACTTCCGCTATAAAGATATTAACCACGATGGTAAGATTAACGAGGCTGATAAGAGCTATATCGGCAATCCATTCCCCGATTTGATGCTGGGCGTCAACCTGAATGCTTCGTATAAGAACTTTGACTTCTTGGCTCAGTTCTATGGTACATTCGGCAATGATATCTATAACCTGAATAAGGACCGTTATTTCGGTACCGATGGTGTAAACGTGATTGCTGGCACTTACGATAAGGCTTGGCGTGCAGACAATACCAATACCGATGTGCCTCGTCTCTCTGTAAACGATGCTAATGGTAACCACAACAAACCTTCTACATTCTTTGTAGAGGATGGAAGCTATATGCGTCTGAAGTTGCTCCAGATAGGCTATACCCTGCCTAAGAATGTGCTTGGTCCAAAGGTAACTGCACGCGTTTCTCTCTCGGCTCAGAACCTGTTCACCATCACAGGCTATAGTGGTATGGATCCAGAGACAGCTGCTATGGGTAGTGTAACCGAGGCTGGTATCGACTGGACTGGCTATCCTAATCCACGCACCTTCTTGCTGGGCGTAAACCTCAATTTCTAATGATTTAAATAGGTATATAGATATGAAAAAGATATTATTTGGCTTGACATTAGCCGCAGGACTTACGCTGACCAGCTGCTCAAGTTTCCTTGAAGAGCCAATTCTGGGACAGCAGGATATGAACAACTACTTTGCAACCGAGGATGAGTGTGCAAAGCAGGTGATTGGTTGCTATGCTTATCTGGCATGCGACGACTGGTGGCAGATATATAAGCACTATGGACTGGTGGATATGTGTACTGACGATGAGTGGATGGGTAACACCACTCAGGAGCCAGGCGACTACCTCCCTCTGAGTCATTATACAGGTAATACTATCGAAGGTGGTAATGCTGTTCAGAACTTCTATCAGTATCGTTGGAAGGGTATTCTGCAGTGCAATATTGCTATTCAGAAAATCCCTGAACTGACATTCAACGATGAGGCTTATAAGAACCGACTGATTGGTGAGGCTAAGTTCCTGCGTGCCTTCATGTTCTTCGATTTGGTGCGTAACTTTGGTGGGATGCCTATCGTCGAAGGACTGAAAATGCCAAGTGAGACTCAAGGCATAGAGCGTGCCTCGTTAGCTGATAGCTATGCATTCATTGAGCAAGATTTGTTGGATGCTATTGCTGTGCTGCCTGTTCGTTCTGCATATGCAGCTGCCGATATGGGACGTGCTACAAAGGGCGCTGCCCAGGGACTGCTGGGTAAGGTTTATCTCTATCAGGAGAAGTATAACGAGGCTAAAACACAACTTGATGCCGTTATCAATAGTGGTGAGTATGAACTGCTTGATGACTTTGCTAAGGTATGGAGCATGGACTATAATAACTCTAAGGAAGGACTCTTCGAGTTCCAGACCAACGAGGATACCCGTTATGGTGTGGGTGAACGCTTCTCTGTAGTGACTGGTTCACGCGACGATTCTGGTTGGTCGTGGGGTGGTCCTACCAGCAATCTGGAGAAGGCTTTCAAGGATGCTGGCGATGATATCCGTCTGAAGTACACGATTATGCATCATGGTCAGACCGAGGTGCCTGGTGATCCTACCTGGAGCGAGGATAATCCTTATATCATCTCTCCCAGTAAGCATAAGAGTGCACGTGCTAATATGAAACTTTATATTCCTGTTGACCGTCGTCCTTCGCCTTATGATGCAGCTCATATCCCCTTGAACTATCGTGTTCTCCGATATGCCGATGTGTTGCTGATGAAGGCCGAGGTAGAGAATGCGTTGGGTAACGACAGTGAGGCTCAGAAGGCTCTGAATCAGGTTCGCGACCGCGTAAATCTCGATCCTGTTACTTCTACCGGTAAGGCTCTGCGTGATGCCATCCGTTTGGAGCGCCGTCTGGAGCTGGCGCTTGAGGGTAACCGCTTGTTCGACCTCCGTCGTTGGAAGGATGATAACGGCAAGCCTGCTATCTGCAATGTGATGGGACAGAACGGCTCGTTCGTTCGCTACAACACTGTTGAGAGCACTGATGAATGGGAGCTGAGCAACCAGAATGAGGCATCTAACAAGGGATACAACTTCGACGAGACACGTGACCTGTTATTCCCGATTCCTAATTCTGAGATTACCATGTCAAATGGTAGCATTAAGCAGAATCCTGGATATAATTGATAATAACTATAGATAATTGGTTGAGAAATGAGACGTACCCTGATAGTTTTTGTTAGTGCTATTGTTGCACTGGCAGTAAATGCACAGACAACGCTTTTGGCCGACTTCGAAGATGGCTCGGCTGGCAAGTTAAAAATCAACAAGGACTATCAGGGGAGTCTTTTCTCTGTGAAGCCGCGAGTGATGGACAATCCGTTGAAGGCGGGTGTCAATACTTCTGAGAAATGCGTTGGTGCAACCAATGTGGCTGATGCCGACTGGTGGAAGAATTTCCTGATTCTTGACTTGCAGGAGCCGGTCGTTATCAGTGATGCTAATCGAATTCTTACTTTTATGGCCTATCGCAGTATCCAGCCCAAGGAGATGCGTATAGGTTTTAATACCTCAGAGGAGAGTGGTCAGCTATATCTGGGTAAACTGGTCACCGATGGTGCTTGGGAACGTATCAGTATAGATATGGCAGCCTTTGCGGGGCAGACACTCAAGTCTATTTATATCGTGCTGAGCTGTAACTGGAGCGATCCGCGCTCAGGTTGGGGCGAGGCCACCTATTGCTTTGATGACTTCTATCTTGGCGCTGGCGAGGCATTACCTCCTGCCACTATTAGCATCAATGCTGACCATACCATACAAACCATACAAGATTTCGGTGCCAGCGATTGTTGGACAGCCGAATATGTAAGTGATTATTTTGGAACTACTGAGAAGGAGAATGCAGCAAGATGGCTCTTCAGTCAGCAGATGGATAATAATGGTAATCCCGAAGGTATTGGCTTGTCGTGCTGGCGAGTAAACCTCGGTGCCGGTTCGGCATCGCAGGGAACAAATAGTAATATCGACGATGAGACACGCCGTGCGGAGTGCTATCTGAAGGAAGACGGCTCTTACGACTGGACACGTTGCGACGGGCAGCAGTGGTTTATGAAACAGGCTAAGGAGTATGGTGTTGACCATTTCCTGCTTTTCTCTAATTCGGCACCTGTATATTTCACAAAGTCGGGAAAAGCAAATACCAATAATCAGAGCATGAATTGCAATCTTAAAGACGATTGCTATGATGATTTTGCCGACTTCCTGGCTACAACAACCAAGCACTTTGTTAATGAGGGCTATCATGTTACCTATATTGATCCGGTGAATGAGCCGCAGTTCGATTGGAAAGATGGTCAGGAAGGTTCACCTTGGGAGAATGCCAACATATCCAATCTGGTAAAAGAGCTTGATAAGCGCATACAAGCCCAGCAGCTATCGACAAAGATCCTGATTCCTGAGACCGCCACATGGAATTGTCTGTATGGTGGTAATGAGGCGCGTGCAAATAATCAGTTGAGTGCATTCTTCGATAGCTCCAATTCTACTTATATTGCAGACCTTCCGTCGGTAGCAAAGGTGGCCGCCGGACATAGTTATTGGACATTCCGTACCAATAATGATCTGAAGGATGTCCGAGAGCGTGTGCGAGACGAAGCTGCTAAATACGGTGTGGAGGTGATGCAAACAGAGTGGTCTATGCTGGATGCTGCACCTGAGACATCTGCAGGTTTTCCTGCATCCTATGATGCTGCCTCCAAGATGGATATTGCACTTTATCTTGGGAAACTCATCTATTGTGATCTGGTTTATGGTAATATGACGGGTTGGTCGTATTGGACAGCATTCGCTCAGGAGAAGTGGAGTCAGAAGAATCGATTCTATCTTATCCGTATGAATGCTAAGGGAGATACTGGCGAAGAGAGTTATGGTGACATCAAGAAAGGGGGTACACTTACTGCTGATAAAAATCTGTGGGTACTGGGTAATTATAGTCGCTTTATCCGTCCGGGGTATAAACGTCTGGAGGTGAATGGTGCCGACGAACTCAATGGGTTGATGGCTTCATCATGGCTCTCGCCCGACGCCAAGACACTGGTGACGGTACTTGTCAATATGAGCCGTGGTAGTCGCAAAATAGATTTGTCTCTTTCCGACAGTCATGTAGAGGGCGTTAAGACATATGTCACAGATAAAGATCACGACCTACAGTATGATGCAACAAGCAACGATGCTGCGAATATGGAGATCCCGGCTCGTTCGGTTGTCACGGTGGTGATGTCTCTTGGTCAGTCGAGTGGCATTAGTGATGTTAAGGCTCTGCCAACAGTCAATGACGGCAAAACATGGTCACTTAGCGGTCGCCAAGTAAATAATCCACAAAAAGGTATATTTATCAGAAACGGAAAGAAATACATATTGAAATGAAACACTATATCAGCTTATTGATGCTGGCAACTGCTATGGGGTGCCAAGCTCAGACATTTACAATTCAGACTAATGAGCCTCGGCAGACGATTCGCCATTTTGGCGCTTCAGATGCCTGGTCAATGCAGTTTATTGGCCTTTGGGACAATGAAGCAGAGCAGCAGAAGGTGGCCGACTGGCTCTTCTCTACCGAGAATGATGCACAGGGTAAGCCTCGTGGCATCGGACTCAGCGTGTGGCGTTTCAATCTGGGAGCTGGTAGTGCAGAACAGGGCGATGCTTCGCAGATTAATCCTGGTACCCGTACGGAGTGTTTCCTTAAAGCCGACGGCACTTACGACTGGACTAAGCAGCCCGGACAACGTAAGTTCCTGCGTATGGCCAAGGAGCGCGGTGTGCCCCATTTCCTGGCATTCCTGAATTCCGCTCCAGTATATTTCACTCAGAACGGACTGGCCACTAATACTGGTCGCGGAGGTAATATCAACCTGAAGGATGACTGCTATGATGATTTTGCTAAGTTCATGGCTACGGCGGTGAAAGGCATAGAGCAGCATGATGGTATCCACTTTGATTATCTCTGTCCAGTGAACGAACCTGATGGTCATTGGAACTGGCTGGGCCCCAAACAGGAAGGTTCGCCTGCCACTAATCGGGAGATAGCCCGACTGGTGCGCGAGACTGGTAAGGCCTTTAAGAAACAGGGGCTTTCCACACAGATTATTGTCGATGAGTCGAGCGATTTGCGCTGTATGCTGGCTACTCATGAGACCAACTGGGAGCGTGGCTATCAGATACGCACCTTCTTCTCGAAGGATAGTGTCAAGACTTATTTGGGGAATGTGCCTAACGTGCCCAAACTCATGGTGGGTCATAGTTATTGGACTAATACCCCGGTGCCCTATATGCGACAGATTCGTGAACAGTTGCGTGATTCTATCGCGAAGTATGGTTTGAAGTTCTGGCAGACAGAACTCTGCATCATGGGTAATGATGAAGAGATTGGTGGTGGCGGTGGTTACGATTTCTCAATGAAAACCGCTCTTTATGTAGCTCGTGTTATTCATCACGACCTGGTCTTTGCCGATGCTGAGAGTTGGTCATGGTGGCGCTCTGTTGGCGAGGATTATAAGGACGGTTTGATTCGCGTCTATACCAAGGATGGCATGAAGAGTGGTTATACCGTTGATTCACGCCTGATGTGGGCACTTGGCAACTACAGTCGTTTTATTCGTCCTGGTGCTGTGCGTTACGAGGTCAGCTCATCGGCCGATTTCGATCCGTATGGTGTGATGTGCTCAGCCTATCTGAATGCCGATGGCAGCTGGGTGGTAGTGGCCATCAACTACAGCGAGGACCTGAAGCCTCTGTCGCTTGGGTTCTCTGATGCATCCAAGGCGCAGTGGCAGATGTATCGCACATCCGATGTTTCGGGCGAAACACTCAAGCCCGTTGGCGTTACCTCTGGTGCCGTGCAACTCGCCCCTCGCAGCATCACCACCTTCGTCAGGAAATAGAATTCTTCTAACGTTCTTTTACCCAGTAAACCCAGCCGCGGGTTTTGCGCTCGCTCTCGAAACAGTATTCGGGGCGACTGAGGTACTGACCGATTTTTACCAGTGTGCCTTCGTCGGGCTGGAAAGCACCCTTGAAGGCTTGCTTCATGCGTTCGGCAATGTCTTTTACCGATACCCATCGGCCGTTCTCGGGGGTGGTCTTGGGGCTGCCATCGGGTTTCTCGTAGAGCGATAGCAGCATCTCGCCCAGACCGTTCATCCGCTGATAGCGCAGGTTGTGCTGCATCAGGGCGGCTTCTTCGTCCTTGGTCAGGAAGTAGCGTTCGCGCTGCTGCTCCACCTCGTACTTCAACTGGGCATAGAGCTGACCGTAATCTACTGGCGTCTCGAAATCGATGTTGCCATCTACCATCACACAGATAAATCGTCGGCTACCCGTGGGGTCGGTCAGCGGCATAATCTCGTTGGTGGTGCCAATGAACGAGGCATAGCGACGGTGACTGGAATAGGCGGTGCCATAAGGCGGACGGTATTTTACGTCGGAGGTGGATACAAGGTACTTTAGAACCACCTGCTGGCGCTGGGTAATCTTGTCGAACTCGTCGAGATTGATGAGCGCAAACGAGGTGAGACCCAGATTCAGGTCGTGCTCGTTCTTAAAGTTGATGCGGTCGTTGTAATACTCCCGTTGCTCGCGTGGTAGCAGGATGCGGCAGAAACTGGATTTGCCACAGCCCTGTCGGCCAATCAGAAGCGGTACGAGGGCATTACCCGTTAGCTGACCTTTACCTTTCCACATGGCCACCATGGATCGCATCCATATATGAAATAGGTGTGGCCACTCAGCATAGTCGGTCTTGATGCGACGGGCCAGTGCCTCAACACGGTCGGTACCATCCCATTTGGGCAGATGTTCCAGAAAATCGTCCATCGGGTCGTAAAGTTCAATGTCGTTAGAGTTGACATAGCGCATGATGTCCTTGTCCCAGCATTTGATGCCCTGCGACAAGGCATTGATGGTGATAGAGTTGCGGGCTTCGGTGGTCAGGTCTTGGAAGTTGAATCCCAGTCCTGTCTTCATGCGATATTCGGCCACGCCACGCATCACGTTCTTGCGCAGTTCGTAATTGGCATTCAGAAACATGTCGATCTTCATCATCATCAGTGTCTCCGCAGGGATGTTTTTCAGTGGCTTGGCCATATTCTTGCGCTTGTAGTACTGCCGTTCGTGCTCCTCGCGATAGGCGTTCTCGAAAATCTTTTCAACCACATCGGGGTGCTTGCCGTAGGTCAGGCTGATGAGTGTGCGGCGCCGACAGAAGGCCATGTCGAGTCCCGACTCGCGGCAGTATTCGGCCAGTCGGCTCACAATCAGTTCGTTACGTTCTTCTTCGTCGGTAATGCCTACGGTATCGTCGTAAGCCTTCGATAGGTTGTACTGATAGATGATGCACATCGAGTGGAAACGACTTCGACCAGGTACAATCTCATCGGGCAGCGGGTCGGCGGGCTGGATGGGTTTGAGTGCTTTCGCCAGACTGGAGGTGTCGGTATAGAATGGCTGGGCCGATGGGTTATAACACAGATCGGCATCGGCACCGATATAGCAGGTGCGCTCCAGATAGGGCTCCAGCTTATCGATGGTTACACCCAACTGGGCGTTATACACCATACGGGCTTTTTCGTACAGGTTCAGGTGGAATTTTTTGATTTCGTCTTCGTCTTCGGGCAGTCCGCCATCAAACAGCTCGCCGCGGCATCCTATTTTCACGCTTCGACCGCTGGCGCCTACAAAAGCCAATAGCGTTTGTGGCATCAGGGCGGCTCCCTGACGGATGGCTACAGCTTCGTCGTAGCTGGTAAGGTTGTTGACTTCGAGCAGTACGATACCTGTGTACTGCTTGCGGATGCGCTGGTGGTTGCGGTTTTCCATTTCGCTGGCGAAACAGATGCGAGGCACCTTGTCGGTAAAAGTGTTGGCACCTTCTACGCTGCCGTCGTCTCGACGCTTCAGTTCTGTGTGCAACGAAATGCCGCGTACCATATCAATGGCTTTGGCATACTCACCTTGCTGTATGATCCGTACTGCCTCTGAAAGCTCCAAAACCTTGAGCGTTTCAGCATTGCGATAGTTCTTGACAATAGTAATTTTAGTCATTGTTTTATTGCTTATTTGTTGTGATGTTGCAAAGGTAATACTTTTATTTAAATTTTCCAAGCAATTTTCTTAAAAATGTGCTCAACTATTCATATTTGCTAATTACGCATTGATTATCAGATAGTTAGACTATGAATAGTGCTTGTTTTTGATGTGCTCACTATTCATATTTTGGCCTGTTTTTAATCCTTTGTCAGTATATTTCATCATGCATGTATGCGTGTTTCACATTTGTAACTTTAGTGGAAACACTTTGTTTCTCCCGTGGTAACAAAGTGTTTCCCCAGGAGTTACAAGTTGTTACCCAAAGAGTTACTGTCATGTAACTTACATATTTTCAATGGCTTAACCCTATCTGAACGATGCATAAAGCTTATCTAAACGGTCGAATATGAATAGTTGCACTCATTTTTTGAGCTACTATTCATTATCTAAAGCCCTATCTTTCAGGACGTTATGTGCAAATATGAATAGTTGCACAATTTTTTATATTCTTTTGGTTCTGCGTCAATTTGGGTGGTGATTCCAGTCCCATTTCATACCACTATAGAGTAGTTTTGCTCTCAGGACA
>SUYC01000016.1 GCA_015060625.1 Xylanibacter ruminicola
GGGAAGGCTGGTCTTGGTGCTGCCGAACAATATATCAGGGAGATGCGCACAGAGACCGACTCTGCCTATATGATTGTGGTGGAAGTCAGTGCTGCCGCAGGTGTTTTCAGCATCAGTTTCATGCAGCGTTTTGCAACCGATGTCTATCTTGATACATTCCTTGACGAGCTGCATCAGCAGGGGCTGACTTACGAGATTCCAGACCGTCATCCGCTACAGATAGCCCCCATTGCTGATTATCGAAATGCTAAGCCGAAATGAACATAGAAGACTATCGCGAGTATTGCCTGTCGCTAGGCGAAGAGATAGAAGAGAAGTTGCAACTTTTCGCATCGTTCTAACGTCTAACAGATAGACACTTTTAAAAGGAAATCTGATCAATGAAGACGTTAGAAAACATCATCGGCATCCCGTTTGGAAAGATGCACTTCCGGCTGGCAAAGCTGGCCCTTTCACCTTTCGGGAAAGAATTGGCTTAGCACCTTGTTTAACCGAGTTTAAAGGATTGTCAGTATAGTTTAAGCGAGTTTAAATTCCGTGTCAGATTGACTTCAGCGATTGTCATTCTGGCATGGATTCTTTCTATAGGCATGCACTTTGCTTATCTGTTAGTGAAAGCCGAAGCAAAAGCAGAGGCGATCAAGTAATCGGCTTGCCGCTTTGCACGGCAAAGAACATACGTTAAACTAAAAGTATAATTAGGAGGTATTGATTATGTTGAACGGATTAATGAAAAGCAATGGTTGGTTCCCAACAATGTTTGATGATTTCTTTAACACTGATTTTATGCCTCGTGCCAACAGTACAGCACCCGCAGTCAATGTCAAGGAGAGTGAGAAGGCCTACACGATGGAACTTGCAGCTCCAGGCATCAAGAAAGAATATTGCCGCGTAGCCATCAATGACGAGGGCAACCTCACCATCGCCATTGAGAACAAACAGGAACACAAGCATGAGGACAAGCACCATCACTATCTGCGCCGCGAGTTCAGCTACTCTAACTACGAGCAGAACTACGTGCTGCCTGACGATGTTGTGAAGGATCAGATTTCTGCCAAGGTCGAGGACGGCATCCTGACTATCACCATGCCGAAGACCGAGCCGAAGGAGAAAGTCACCAAGGCTATCGAGGTATCGTAACGAACATTGATTAACCACATAAACCAGAAGCCCCGGCCTGCACGATTGCAGGTCGGGGCTTCTTGACTTACGGTTGAGCCTGCGTTCCCGAGCTACGCTCGCCCATTCCCGCTGACGCGCCTACCCGTAGCCTTTCTCGCTCGGCAATTCAAACAAGTTTGATTGCACTCGCTTAATCGCAGCCTTGGATATATATGGTATGGCAAATAGTTATGCCACTACGTGCATGATATGACGGGCTGATGTCACTTTCGCATCGTAGATGACGGTCAGTTCACGAGTATGTGGATTCCACTTCGTGTTCATCACACCCTTCATGTGTTCTGCCTTTGCTACAGCCTTCATGTGAGAATCGTAACGGCTTACTCTGAAGGTGCAGGCTTTCACGTCTGGGCGATAGACATGCTTGTGTGCATTGAAATGAGTAGTCTTTTTGTCAACGACTACAACAACTTTGTTGTTTTTACCATTGTTATGCTTCTTATTTCCTGCCATTGCTGGCATTGCGGTTGTGATGGCCATCATCATGGCAGCTGCTATCACTTTATTGATCATCTTCATATCGTTATCTCCTATCCTTTAAATGTTAGACATTTGTTTCTTAATCACAGTGCAAAGTAAGGCATTTTTCTATTCATTTGCAAAGGATAAATCCTAAAGTGGAGGGGTGAAACTCCTAAACGTTTGTAGGATTTTCCCCTTCAGCGACTATATTCTGACAGAAAAATCGTAACTTTGGCTTTGCCGAAGGTACTGTCGCTCGGGAAATCAAAAGAAAACGGACTTTTCTTTTGATTTTCGCTCGCTTATTCGTACCTTTGCACCGCCTTAGAAGGTTTGAGCAGTCCCCGCCAAATGGGGATGCGGCATAAGCCCAAGGGGTATGATGAATATGAACTGGATTATTTTGATTATCGCAGGGCTGTGCGAGGTTGGCTTTACCTATTGCCTCGGACGAGCCAAAGGCGTAGCAGGCTACGAGTGGTGGACTTGTGCCAAGATGATGGAAACAAAGACAGCGGTGACAACACCGACAGTCTCAAATCCCCATCACCCTCCTTATGGTGTGATTTCTATTTTCAGTATCCACAAAACTCACAAAGAAACATTGAAATGATAAAGATTATAACCTATAGCGGACAGTATAAAGCAGATTTCATACGTCTGAACACGGAATGGATTGAGACATATTTCTGTTTGGAGGAGTCAGACCTTAAGACCTTTTCCCATATTGATAGTTATATCATAGACAATGGCGGTCAGATATTTCTGGCTCTTGACGACAATACGGGAGAAGTCGTTGGATGCTGCGCCTTGATTAACCATCCCGATAAGGATTCATACGAACTGGCAAAGATGGCTGTTTCGCCTCATACGCAGGGGCATCACATCGGACATCAACTAGGAACGGCTCTGATTGACTATGCAAGGAAAATCGGGGCAAAACGTCTTTATCTTGAAGGGAATACTAAGCTGGAAGCCTCTATCCATCTGTACCGTAAGCTAGGATTCCATGAGATTTCCTTGGAGGGGAGCACCTATGACCGCTGTGATATTATCATGGAACTAAAATTGTAGGTAATATGAGCTTCATCAAGTACATTGTTCAGACCCGATCAAATAAACGAATATGAGGAAAGCAAGCAAAGAAAATAGAAGCTCTAAGGATTATCTGTCAGCGTTTCCACCCTCAACACATGGACGCTTTCGATGCTGCGATAGAGCGCAGTCTGGAGAGAACGGCTGTTGTGAAGATAACCTTGACAGAACCGCCTACATGCAAGCGTAAGCAGTATGACAAACAAGGTGAAGAAATGAAATGGCGGTGCAGCCTAACTTCAACAAAAGTTAAAATTACGAATTTATCTCCGATATTTATCAGAATTGACTATTTTTGCAACAAAGTTTAATAATACAGGCAGATAAATCGGAATTTACATGAATCGTAATTCTCAAATCATTCGGACTAGTTGGATAGGCATAGTTGCCAATGTCTTTCTGGCAGGTTTCAAGGCGGCAGTAGGCCTTCTGGCAAATTCTGTCGCTATTGTGATGGATGCGGTTAATAATCTCAGCGATGCGTTGTCGAGCGTCATCACCATTGTCGGCACTAAACTGTCACAACGCCCAGCCGACAGGAAGCATCCTTTCGGTTATGGGCGCATAGAGTATTTCAGTGCTATCATCATAGCCGTCATCGTTTTGTCGGCGGGTGTCACCTCACTCTTCGAGTCAGCAAAGAAGATTCTCAATCCGACACAACCGGAATACACCCATACTACACTCATCGTCATTGCTGTAGCCATTATCGTGAAACTGGTGCTGGGCAGGTATGTCAAGAACAAGGGCGTGCAATTGAACAGTGATGCGCTGATAGCCTCAGGATCAGATGCCTTGTTTGATGCCATTATAACCCTGACTACGCTTGTCTCGGCTGGTGTTATGCTGTTGTGGGGCATTTCGCTCGATGGTATTCTCGGTGTTCTCATTTCCATTGTCATCATCAAGGCCGGTATCGAAATGCTATCCTCGCCTATCAACGAACTGTTAGGCACCAGTATTCCCGTTGAGCTCACCAATCAAATCAAGAAGGAGGTCTCTGAATTGGAGGGAGTGCATGGAGTTTATGATCTGATACTTCACAATTATGGCCCGGATATGAAGATAGGCTCGCTGCACATCAACGTTTATGACACGATGTCGGCTCACGAAATCCACGGACTCACTCGCAAGATTACCATGCAGATGTTGGCGCGTCACGGTATCATTCTGACCGTTGGTATCTATGCCATTGCAACAGGCGACAACAAGCGGGCAGAGTTGCAGACGAAGGTCTTGCAGGCTCTTCACTCGCGCAAGGATATTGTTCAGGTTCATGGCTTCTATTATTCAGAAAAGGAGAATACAATTTCCGTTGATGTTGTCCCTGACATTGCCGTCCACGATGAGAAGGCCTTAGTCAGCCAGCTCATCAGTGACATTCAGCCTTTAGTGCCTGGAGTACATCTGGATATAATAGTTGACCATAATTATAGCGAGTAAATTCCAATTTTGCTGATAGCGGATCATCAATTTCAATATCACATCATGAAGCTGAAGAAACGAAAGATCAAGTATGCTGGCATATTTTTACTATGTTGGCTCACGCTTCTGGTCTTTCTTGTTGATGGTATTCTGAATTTCCAGACATTGGTTGATTATTTCAGCTCGTATGCCTTTGTCGAGACTGCATTACTGCTTTTGGTCATCCTTCCAACGTGGGCAATCTACAGATTTACAAAAGAAGAATGATTGCCGCTCGGCTTTGCCGCTTGCCTAAGTAAGAACTTTTCTTGTTTTTCATGCGTCTAACGGATAGAAACTTTTAAAGGGAACAGATCAATGAAGACGTTAGGAAACATCATCTGGATCGTTTTCGGAGGCTTGCACATAGCCTTGGAGTATTTCATTGCAGGACTGCTACTGATGATAACCATCATCGGCATCCCCTTTGGCTTGCAGAGCCTGAAACTGGGTATGCTGGCCATCTGGCCGTTCGGTACGAAAGTGAAATGGCGGGAGTCGCAACCAGGCTGTCTGAGCATCTTCATGAATGTGCTGTGGTTCTTCGTTGGCGGCATCTGGATATGGCTTACCCACATCTTCTACGGCCTCATATTCTGCATCACCATCATCGGCATCCCATTCGGAAAGATGCACTTTAGGCTGGCAAAGCTAGCTCTTTCACCTTTTGGGAAAGAATTGGCTTAGCACCTCAATGTTTAACCGAGTTTAATAAATTGTCAGCATAGTTTAATCGAGTTTAAATCCCGTGCCAGTTTGACTTCAGCGATTGTCATTCTGGCATGGATTCTTTCTATAGGCATGTACTTTGCTTATCTGTTAGTGAAAGCCGAAGCAAAAGCAGAGGCGATCAAGTAATCGGCTTGCCGCTTTGCACGGCAAAGAACATACGTTAAACTAAAAGTATAATTAGGAGGTATTGATTATGTTGAACGGATTAATGAAAAGCAATGGT
This sequence comes from Xylanibacter ruminicola, assembly GCA_015060625.1. Classification (GTDB taxonomy): domain Bacteria; phylum Bacteroidota; class Bacteroidia; order Bacteroidales; family Bacteroidaceae; genus Prevotella; species Prevotella ruminicola_D. Next base: position 5,159 of record SUYC01000016.1, read on the forward strand.
TGGTTCCCAACAATGTTTGATGATTTCTTTAACACTGATTTTATGCCTCGTGCCAACAGTACAGCACCCGCAGTCAATGTCAAGGAGAGTGAGAAGGCCTACACGATGGAACTTGCAGCTCCAGGCATCAAGAAAGAATATTGCCGCGTAGCCATCAATGACGAGGGCAACCTCACCATCGCCATTGAGAACAAACAGGAACACAAGCATGAGGACAAGCACCATCACTATCTGCGCCGCGAGTTCAGCTACTCTAACTACGAGCAGAACTACGTGCTGCCTGATGATGTTGTGAAGGACAAGATCTCAGCCAAGGTGGAGGACGGCATCCTGACCATCACCATGCCGAAGACCGAACCGAAGGAGAAAGTCACCAAGGCCATTGAGGTCTCATAACATGCTGACTCAAAACAAAATCAAAGCCCGACCTGCAATTTGCAAGCCGGGCTTCTTTTATGATAACGACACAATTTCCACGTCCATCCCCATTGGGACGTGTCCCGATACCGACCGAACCAAAAAGGAGCGGCAACTGTCGCTCCTTGCAAATTGTTCTTATCACACTTATCGTTTGTCGGGAATGCCATAGTCTGGCCAGCGTTCCTGCGGATAGTAGCCCTTCAGGGTCTTTTTCGACTCGGCGTAGGATGTTTTGACAAGGGTCATTAGGTCATTCATTTTCTTTACCTTAGGAGTCAACTCCTCACGCAGACGATCTACTTCGGCATTGGCTTCGGAAAGCATTGCCACAGTCTTCTCCATCTCATTAATCTCGTTGTTCGAGACACCTCTTTCACCCATTTCTCTCACATGACGGCGCAGGCCCTCAATGAGGTTGCGCGACTTCTCAATTTGAATTTCTGTTGTCTTTGACATAATGCTTAAAATTACGTATTATTGATTTTTTTTCATTGCAAAATTAACAAAAAAAGTTGATTTCGCGAACGCTACAGAGCGTCATTTTTTCGATTTTTTAAGATGAAAAACGTATTGTGTTTAACGTTTTTTTTATACCTTTGCAGCACTCGGTTGGAGTGGTATACTTTTAAATTATTATTTGGTATACTTTCACGTTATCATTTACATTATAGAACTAATATGGCTATAAAGGATCATCATAAGTCCGTTCCATATGTTTTTTGATTGTATAAATGATGAAAAAGATTGGTTTTTGCATCTGTTCCAATTCTTTTTTGTATATTTGCAGCAAAATAATCATAGAAATATGTCGAACAATCAACGAAATGTGATGCTAAATCGGCTGAAAGCAGCCTTGGCAGAACAAGGGAAGACCAACCGCTGGCTGTCTGAACAGCTTGGTAAATCAGAGAATACCGTTTCCAGATGGTGTGCTAATAAAGTGCAACCATCTATTCAACAATTGAATGAAATTGCAAGTGTTTTAGATGTAGATGTGCGTAGTTTAATAACCTCAACAAAATCGATATGATGATAAGTAGAAACATAATAGATGATGCATACAACCAGCTTTCCAATGCTTATTATGTTAAGCGCGACAGGAAGTCCATAGAGGAAAGCTGCAAACATTGCCAAAGTTTGGGAATTACCAATTTCCAAGAACTTGCAAACACAGAAATGACAAAGTTATATTCATATCGTAGCATCAAAACCTATCCTGTATGTACATCCATAGAGTGTTTGCCTCCTGATGTATTGGGAATGTATGCATTGGCATGCATGAATGTTTTATTCAAGATGAATTTGGAAAGCATCAGGCGAGATTGCCAATATGCATATCAGAGACTCTCACAGCCAGTTCAGTTTCAAAGTATTGATGTCTTATATGCATACAATGAAAAGCAATTGACGGTTGGAGACTTCTTGAAAGTCATTAAGTATGCGCTTGCCCTTGTGGATATTGTTTATCCTGACAACGAAGTGGCATCTGTTGCAAATCCCACTATCTGGGCTTTACAAGGAATTGACGATGCGCTAAATAATAAATCAAAAACTGAGTTGATGAATCACTCACTTCATATTGCAGCAGACTTTCTTGCATCAAATGTGAAGGATTCTCTCAACGACACAAATTCGAAACGCAATGTTGCAGTTTCGGCATTGATGGTCAATTTGGCAATAGATTTTCTACTTAAAGAATAATATCTATGGTATTTAAATTAGAAACCCCAGAACATCAACGAATTGCCATACAAAGTGTTGTGGAGGTGTTCCGTGGGATGGAAAAGAATACATACGACAATGCTACGGATGAGGACATTCGGGCTAACTACTGCTCGTTATCCATGGAGGCATTGATGGTAAACATAAACAAGATTGCAGCAGAAAACGGAGTGGATCCTTTACAATCCAATCTTCAAGAAACAAGGAACGCATGTATCGAAATGGAAACGGGTACAGGCAAGACCCTGACTTATCTCCAAACAGCATACGAACTTTTCAACGAATATGGTCTTACCAAGTTCATCGTTCTTGTGCCGTCTATCCCTATCCGTCAGGGAGCCATAGATACATTTGAGAATTTTAAAGTCCAGTTGGAAGATAAGTATGGTTTTACTCCCAATGCTTTCGTGTACGATAGTTCCAAATTGAGTGATCTTCGTGACTTCATTACTGCAGAAACGCCTCAGATAATGATTATGACAATGGCCTCGTTCAATTCTGAAGATAAGATTCTGAATCAGGAAGTGCGTGAAGATCTATTCAATAACAAACCTTTCATCGAGGCTATTGCCCGCACACACCCTATCGTATTTATGGACGAGCCACAGGAAGGTATGGACACAGAGAACTCCAGATTATGGCTTGCTAAGCTTTCTCCGTTGTTCAAGTTCCGCTATTCTGCCACGCATGCCGTGAAGGTGAATATGCTCTATCAGCTGACTCCAAGTGAGAGTTATCGTTTAGGACTGGTCAAAAAGATTGAAGTGCTCACCGTTACTGAGAAAAACGACGAAGCAACGCTAAAAATTGAAATCAGTGAGGTACAAGAGACAAAGACAGAGCCAAAGGTTAAGTTGAAGTTCTGGAAATACAATAAATCCAAAGAGAACTTTGTCTTCAAAGATTCCAACCTTTTAAAGAAAGGCGATAACCTTGCCGAGAAATCTGGTAACGACACCTATTCTGACTTTACGATCAGTCGCATTTACAAGAAATTGAGTACTCGTAAATGGGTTGTAGAGTTCACCAATGGCACCAGCATCGAAGAGGGAGCATCGTCGGCAAACAAGGAACAGGTTTGGGCATTGCAGTTGGAATGGCTCATTCGCCGTCACTTCCAGAACCAAGAACGTTTAAAACCTAAAGGCATCAAGAATCTTTCACTCATCTTCATTGACAAGGTCGCTAATTATATGAGCCCTGACAACCCAGTCATCAAGAAAATTTTCGAACAGCAGTACAAAACTGTATATGCTGAGTTTCACAATGGACAGACTCCTTCGGAAGAGCAAGTGACAGCTGTTCAGGGGTACTATTTTGCCAAAACTACAAATGGTGAATATACAGATAATGAGAAGAGTAATCAGAGCAACAAGGAAATATACGACGAAATTTTGCATAACAAGCAGAAGCTCCTATCATTTAGTAGTACAATAGAATTCGTGTTCTCTCATTCTGCGCTTGGTGTAGGATGGGACAATCCAAATGTGTTCGGTATTGCCACTCTCAACGAAAGTTATTCTGAGAATAAGAAACGCCAGGAAATTGGCCGAGGTCTTCGTATCTGTGTAAACCAGCAAGGCGAACGTGTTTATGATGCAGAGGGAACTCCAGATGATGAAGTCATTAATCAACTCACAGTAGTTCCAAATGAGACCTACGAAACTTTTGCACGCAGTTATCAGAACGAAAACGAGAAGGCATTTGGCAAGTCTGGTGCTGGCGCCAAGCTCAAGCATACCCATAAAGGCAAGCATCAGAACCGCGTAACGTTCAAATTAAATAAAGACGAAAACATTCAGAGTGTGTTCCGCAGATTCTGGAATACAATTGCCAAGAAGACAACCTATCGCGTCAGCTTCGATGAGGATGCTATCATACGTCGTAGCATAGAGGAGTTGAATACGATCTCTATTGCTGAATACAAAGCTGAAGTATCCAGCTATCGTGTTGGTGACATTGAAGATTTGTCGCAACGGGAATACATAGGTTCGGAAGATCGCAACCTAAAAGGACATTATTCTCCACAGGATTTGGTAGAAGACCTTAGCGAAAAGACTGGACTATGTTATAATTCCATAATGCGTATCGTTCGGGATATTGAGACCCAAAAGGAGTATCTGAAGAATCCTCCAGTTTTTCTAGAAACAGCAGCGTTCAAAATCAAGCAGGTGCAGCTTGACGAATTAGTCAGATGCGTAAAATATAATCCAACTGATGAGGTGTATCCTTTCGACTTTGCAGACTTCACCAAGGATGCTTGTGACAATTACGTCTCAACTCCTAATCATGGTGTTTGGGATAAAACGCTCTATGACAGTGGACTTGAACGCGACTTTGCTGTTGATGCAGACAAAAATGAAAATCAAAAGGTAGTGTGTTTCTTGAAATTTCCATCATGGTACAAGATTCCAACACCTATCGGTAACTACGAGCCAGACTTTGGTGTCGTGTTGAAGCGTGTTTCCTTACGGAATAATCAAGATCAACAAGAATATTATTTTGTTGTTGAGATTAAAGGCACCAATGATATTAACGACAAGAAAGCTCTTACTCCCCATGAAATAGCTCGTATGGAATTTGCCAAAAAGCATTTTTGCTCTCTCGGCATCGAAGCTGTTTATAAAGCTCCAATACGTGAATTTTCAACATTTATGGCGCAAGCCGAACAAACAATAAATAATCAAGTAAATGGAAACATATAAAGACCACATAACGTTGACTCCCGACATGAATGAGGAACGTCTGAACACCCTCCGCGAACTGTTCCCTGACTGGTTCACACAGGAAGGCCATCTTGATATCAACGAAGTCAAGAAAGCTGTAAATCTAGATAGTGTTGAAGAGACTGAACGATATGAGTTCCGTTGGTTTGGCAAGTCTGCGGCTAAGCGTAATGCTTTTACGCCTACACGCGCAACGTTACATTACGATGCAGAGCGTAGCGTTAATGCTGGCACGACTGACAACATCATCATTGAAGGTGAAAACCTCGAAGTTCTCAAAATACTTTCTTCCAGTTATCGTGGAAGAATAAAGTGTATATATATTGATCCTCCATACAATGCCGATGCCCTGACAGCTTATAATGACAATTTTGCCCAAGACAAAAAACAGTATTGGGAAGAGAGCGGAATAACTGAAAATGGTGTGGTTGTAGATACAGAAACTGTGCCAGAAGGACGTATACATAGCGTTTGGATGAGCGATATATATGCACGTTTGCTCCAAGCCCGTTCTTTGCTAACATCGGATGGTATTATTTTTATTTCCATCAATGATAAAGAAGTCACGCATTTGAAGAAAATCTGTGATGAGGTATTCTTTCCAAGCAACTTTATTGCCCAATTTGTTTGGGGAACTGATGGTAATTTCGATAATCAAGCAAAGATAAAGACTTGTCACGAGTATATTTTGCTCTATGCCAAAAAAGCATCAGAGTTTGATTTTCCACATATAGTCGATCCCAATATTACGGACAAGAGTAAACTCAATAATGCACAGATTAGAAATACAATCGTTAAGAATGGGCCTAAAAATCCAGTCCAGAAGGTTATATTGAAAGCAGGTTTCCCATGTGAATTTAAGAGTGGTGTAATTCCTGCAAGACAGAATCAATGGCCACATTTTAGCGAAGACATTGTTGTCGATAATTATAAGGTTGTAAACGATGTTGAGATAGAAAGTGGTTGGGCAGCACGTGGACAATTTGATGCATTTATGAATGAAGAGAACAATTGGAAACCAGTAAAAGACACTAAGGGACAAGACACCACATTTGTTCTTCTAGAATCTGGAACAATAGAATGTGTCAAGGATAGAGGGTTTAAAAGCCATGTTATCTCTCTTCTTCAGAATTTTGGTGGCACACAAAGTGCTACTAGCGAATTAAGTGCTTTGGGTATATATGGTTTTGATTATCCAAAACCGACCAAACTCATAGAGTATCTAATTCGGATGAACAATTGTGATGATTGTATAATTCTTGATTTTTTTGCAGGTTCAGGAACAACTGGACACGCTGTGGTCAACTGCAATCTACAAGATGTCGGAGGAAAACGAAAGTTCATCCTTGTACAGTTTCCTGAAGCAATCTCTGCAAAACATGCTGCAGCCAAACATGGATATAAGAAGATAAGTGATCAAACTATCGCTCGTAACAAGGCTGTATATGATAAGATAAAAGCTTCTTATGAAGGGAAACTCATTACTCCAGAAGACCAACAACAGTTAGACCAACTTGGTTTCAAGGTATTCACGCTGAGTAAATCCAGCTTCCCCCGTGTGGATTTTGCTCCTGACCCAGATAAGAACGAAGAAGAGAATCTTGCATTGTTCCAGGAGTATGTCGCTCAAAAAGAACAGCAGCTTACCCTTGCTTTCAATGAAGACGAACTGATAACAGAGATTCTGATTAAGCAGGGCTTTATGCTAACCTATAAGTTGGAAGCACAGTCACAGTTCACACAGAATAAGGTATATAAAGCTACCGACGGTGTAAAAACAGCGTTCATTACCGTCGATTCACAACTCTATGATGAAACTGTAGATTACTTCATGCAACATACAGACATTAAGTTCATCTGCATTGAGCGGGCCCTCGATACCACCAAGAAATTCAATCTCAAAAACAACATGCAAGACAAATTCTTTGCGTTCTAATCCATACCTTTAATAAATAATAAGCATATATGAGCATTCAAGACCAGAAATACGAGGAACTTACAGCTTTAGAGCTATTAAGGCAAGATTATAAGCAAGGAATTATGTCGGCCTTAGTTGGAGCAGGTTTCTCTTTAAATGTGTCGAAACATTTTCTTACATGGAACGGGCTTTTATATGACATGGTTTTCGAAAAATATGAGAGTCAAATAAAAAAAGCATACGAAGAACACATAAAGGAAAATAACACAATAGGAAGCAAGAGTAAAAGAGATTTCTATTTTGACAAAGTTTCTGAGTTGATAAAAGAAATAGGTGCTTTGCCTCTTGCATCTCAATATGTTCATGAACATGAAAACATGCATGAGTCAATTGACGCATATATTGAGGACCATATACCTTATGCTAAAATCAGTGAAGAAGGGATTCATTTGTATAAGAAAGATAAAGAAATAGATAAGTGCGATGTCGATTGTTTGAAATTGCATCAATTGTTACTTCAATGCGTGGGATTCCGTAATTATTTCACTACCAATTATGATAATCTTCTAGAAATTTCGATAGACATGGAAGAAAGACCTATAACCGTTGTTAACCGAGGAAAAGATCTTTCAAATACGTCCGCTGATTGTAAAATAATAAAGATTCATGGCAGTCTTAGAGAAGATCAAAATGATTCAAGTGGATTTGATGGATGTAATGATACTAATTATATTATAACTCAAGAGGATTACAACTCATATGAAAAAAAACATTCAGCATTCAAGACTATCCTGAATACAGAAATGTTACAAGGAGTATTCTGTTTGATAGGCTTTTCTGGAACAGATCCAAATTTTAGAAGTTGTATTGATTGGCTTTTGAAAATCCTTGGTTCACAAGATGACAAACAAGTAAAATTCTATTTGATTGATTTATCAGAAAAAGAGCCAGAACCATACATTACAGCTTATTACTTACATAAACATATTAAGGTTGTACGATTAAGAGATCAGAAAATAATGGATTTGTTGGGGCTCACTAACTCCAATTCTGAAGTAGTAAATGAAAGCAGCAAAGAATATACAACAACGAACAACGATGTTATTCTTTCCAACAAGTCCCTACTGGAAGCTTTTCTTAATTATTTGAGAGAGGCATATCCAACTTTTGCCGATGATCATGATGAGTTCACTTATGACAAAGCATTGTCTGAGTCAAAGTGCGCTGTTTTTGATTATAGGAAACTATGGGAAAAAGGATTAGGAATATTAAGAAAAGAAGAATTGTCCCAACTGGCTCAAGAAATCAAAGATGTTCGTAAAGTCGTAAGATTTAGCAAGGTAATATTTCCACAAGAAAACTTTATCGATTTGTTGATGTCCAAAGAACCTCTAACAAAGGATCAGGCATTTTTATTCGCTCTTGCTGTCAAAGACGTAGGTCAGATTCCTAGTTACTATGTTAACTATCATAAAGAAGACGAAGAATTAAGTAAACAACCAATATGGATTCAACTCATTGAACGTGAAAAAACTCTTCATGGATCAATGGAGACAATGGTAGAAATAGAAGAGAACTGGGCTATATACGAACAAATTCTACGGTATCTTTTTAATCTTGATTTTGCGAAATCCAAAGAACTTTTATGTAACTGGGATGCCATAAATTATTGGTTGCAGAATAAAGTCATGCGTATGGCTGTTTATGAAGACCAATATAAAGAAGCTCAAAAAATATTAGATGAAACCATAAAAAAGGAAAAGAATCCTTCCGAGAAGTTGTATGAGGTTATTCTCGCCAATTTCATTTCTCATACTTGGCCACAACCATATAGTACAGACAATTATTGGAGATATGGTTTGGATGGGCAAGGTGATATGCTGAGTTTTATGATGTCTTCACTTCGTGACAAAAAACAAAAACCGAAAAGACGTGGTTGGATTGGCTCTACTTGGAATATAGGCAGTAACCATGGAGATTATGTGAAAAGTCTGAGAATTCTTCAATTCATAATAGACTCTGGCATATATGTTTCGCTCCCTGGTTATATTATGTTTGATATTGCTAACTGGTATGTTGTATTCCAAAACCTGTTTGAATACTTTCCATACCCCTGTTTCTTCTATTCTATTCAATATAATGACCGAGATGTACAAAGGCGTATCGGAGAAGATTATGCTTACAACGAAAAACTTCAGAAATTCAATGAAGATATTCTAATCAAATCACTGAATGCCATAGGAAAAGATGAAACGCCTATGTATTTTAAGACAGGAATCCTAAATGTGACTGCAACAATGTATATTGCCGTTGATGAAGAACTCTGGTTTGAAATATTTAAGGAATCTGTATTTAAGACCTTCTTACAGCGATTACAAGATGCAAAAGATTCTGACGAACTGGTCTTTAATGTTAAATTCGCATTAGGAAGTATTAGAAATCCTGATAATATTTACTGGGCTTTTCAACAATTGATCGCAAGATACTCTATGAATGATGGTATCGTGTCTGGCATTATAGTAAACAATCTATTAATACAATATATTCAGAAAAAAGTTAAAATTAACGATATTCTTTTATTTCCCAATGTCCTAAGTAGGAAAACTTTATTTCTATTAAACACCTTAAATAACGAAGGCTTCTTGTCTGATGAATTCATTTCTTCATTTTGTAAAATCATTCATGGTACAGATGTTTTAGATATTCCACGCGATAGGGTTGCATTGTTTCAACTATTCAATTTGACAAAAAATGATAAGCAATCTGTCGAAAAAATTAAGCACTGTTTCCTATCAATGGATATCTGGCATTGTGGCATTCTTAATGACAAGGAGTTTGGCTGGACGGAGCCAATGTATATTAGACTCAATTTGCTAAACGACAAGATTATTTGGACAGATGATGAGTTTGATATTATAAAAGACAATCTTATCAAAAATGTGTCTCTTTATGATAAGGCACACAAATCTCTACATGAAGATACTTTCATTAAAAGTATTCAAGTTCTCTATTTGTCGGATATGATAAAGTTCATTGATGGATTAGAGCCTAATAGACGGGAATCCCTTTTGTCCTGTAGAGAAATAATAGAAAAGCTACTTCTTGATAGAACTGAATATGCAGACAATATTGATTTAATGATGTCAGAACAATCTGCAGATGTTGATAGGGCAATGGGAAACATCTGTGAAGGAATTGTTCATAATGGTATTGAAAAATATCGAGATGATATTGATTTCTTAATTGATCGTGCCATTATGAAGAAACCAGTTGCCCTAACGCGCAATTTGCGATGTGTAAAGTTTATTTGCGAACAGATAATAAGTTTTGGCTATGCAAAAAAACTGCTTAAATTGTTGTCTGTATATGAAGACTCCGAATCATGGCATTCGTTAGATTTGCGTTTTGCATTTAACTATCTTCATTTTATTGCTAAGGCATTAAAAGAAAATGGAGAAATAGACGAAGTGATTGATTTCTGGATAGAGAACTCTTTTGTGAATCGATTTATTGTGGAATAAAATGAGTACATTTGCAAACATAATAATAACATGGGCAAAACAGTAACAACATATTTGATAGATGGTGATCCGAAAGGGACTCAATATGTGTTCATCAGCAATAAGATTTGCAAGATGTATGTGATTCCTCGTTCTAATCTCTCTATTCTGAATGAACGACAGGAGTTGCAGACACCGGCATTCTATATTTTGTTGGGTGAGGATGAGGCAACAAAGCCAAAGGCGTACATTGGTGAAACGGAGAATTTCCGTGAGCGGGTGAAAGATCATGATAGCAAGAAAGCGTTTTGGCAAAAGGCGCTACTGTTCATCTCAAAGGATGCAGCCATGACAAAGGCTGATGTGCAATATTTGGAACATCGGGCAATCGCAGAGGCAAAGGCCTCCAATACTTTTGTACTGAATGAGAACAAGCAAACGCCAAAGGCTCCCAACCTTCCTGAATACAGGAAGGATGATATGGAGAGTTTCTTTGAAGATGTGAAGTTCCTTACTTCCTTTATTGGTTGCAGTATCTTTGATGTGGTAAAACCGAAGGAAGAACATCTGTTCTATACAAAGGGACGCGGTTGTGATGCTAAAGGTTTCTATGATGCTAATGGATTCACTGTCTTAAAGGGTAGTATTGTCGCAAAATCGTCTGTCCCATCGTTTACATGGAAAGAGAAACGTGAGAATCTTCTTAAAGACTATACTGTCAGCAAAGGTGACAAGTTGGAATTGGGGTCTGACAAAACTTTCTCAAGCCCCAGCATTGCTGCCGACTTCTGCATAGGCAGCAGCAATAACGGTTGGCTCGTTTGGAAAGACAAAGATGGTCAGACATTAGATGCTGTGTATAGAAAGCAATTGGAATAAAATTTGTAACTTTGCAAACGAAATATGACAAAAGACGAAATAAGAGCATTGCTCAATGATTTAGAGAGTGATCAGGTTGAAAGAACTATTTCAACCACGAACACAGATAAGTTTGGACAGGCAATCTGTGCATTCGCTAATGATCTTCCTGACCATCGACAGCCTGGCTATTTGTTCTTGGGTGTGATGGACGATGGCAAAGTGAAAGGGCTGGATGTGACAGATGAGCTGCTGAAGAATGTGGCGGCAATACGCACAGATGGAAATATTCAGCCACAGCCATCAATGACTGTTGAAAAGGTGTCAATGGAAGAAGGAAATATCGTGATGGTGAGAGTAGAACCGTCCATTTTTCCTCCTGTCAGGTATAAAGGGCGTATTTGGATTAGAATTGGGCCTCGTAAGGGTGTAGCCAATGAGAACGATGAGCATATTCTGATGGAGAAACGCAGGGCAAATGTGACTTCGTTTGACTCGTCTCCCTGTCTGAATGCGACAATGGACGATTTGGATTTGCAGCTGTTCAAACACTATTATCTGCCCAACGCAATGTCTGATGATGAGATAGAGGAAGACCGCAAGGAGGGACGAAGCATTAAGGTGCAATTGAGTTCGTTTGGATTCTATGATACTCGTTACGATTGTCCGACTAATGCGGGTATGTTGTTCTTCGCTAAGAATCTTCGTAGGTTTATTTCTGGCGCATACATTCAGTACGTTCGGTTTGCAGGGAGAGACCGAACAGGGGATATATTGATGGAACATGAGTTCAAGGCGAATCTGTGTACGACCTTAAAGGAACTGGAGACTTTTGTTGATACTACTATTGCCAATCGTCGCCCTATACCTGTTAGTTCGACACGTGAAGATATATTCGTGGATTATCCTGACTGGGCTACTCGTGAACTTCTGATGAATGCAATCTGCCATCGTGATTATACGAGCAATGGACCGATTCAGTTCTATCAGTATGATGACCGCATTGAGATAATGAATCATGGTGGCTTGTATGGACGTGCCAATGAGGCAAATTTCCCCAAGGTGAATGACTATCGGAATATCGTAGTGGCAGAGGCTATGAAGGTCTTGGGCTTCGTTAATCGTCACAGTCGTGGCGTGCTGAGGGTGCAGAAAGATTTGAAGGCTAATGAGAATGGTGAGGCTGTTTATGACTTCAGTTATCAAACGGCTGTTATGGTGACGGAGAGTAAATCACCTCGTGGAGAGAGGGCCATGAATGCGGCTATTGCTAATGGTCTTGTAATTGAGGGAGAAGAAAAACGATCACAAAAAAAGTCAGATTTGACCATTTTTGATCAAAAACCGTCAAAAATGACGGGAAATAGTGAAGGAAAAGTTCAGAAACCGTCATTTTTGACGGAAAATGAATTTCCTTCAATGATAGTAAAGAATGTTTATGAAGCCCTTAAGATAAATCGTAAAGCTAAATATTCATGGCTTCAGGATAACTTAGGCGTAAGCGAAAGCACTATTCTTAGGGCTATAAACGATCTTAAGGAACTCGGATATATAAATCCAGAACATTCGAAAATTAAAGGTGAGTGGCAGCTTTTGAAGTAAGTGCTCCTGCTTATGCAAACGACAACGGAGTGGACAAATTGACATCTATATGACAATTTCAACTTGTCAACGCTTAATAATATTCTTTTCCCTTAAGGCTGTTATGGACTTTAAGGGAAAAGAAGTTTTTAAAGGAGAAAATACGGCAGAAATGGCGCAGAAATCGAAGGAACTGTCTAGCAGTATCAAATCAGTATCAAATTTGAGATGATGAAAAAGAAAAAGCCCTGTAAATCTTTGATCTACAGGACTTTTCTGAAGGGTGCCCGGACGGACTCGAACCGTCGACATTCAGAACCACAATCTGACGCTCTAACCAACTGAACTACGGGCACCATGTTGGTTGCATTTTTGTTTTGCGGGTGCAAAGGTACGGAGTTTTTTTTATTCCACCAAATATTTCGTGCAGTTTTTTTTGTAAACATGCAATTTTTCGATTTTCTTTACGGTTTTGTATCCGTCACAAGAGCTAAAATGTTAAAAATGACAAAATTATGCTTAACTCTCAACCTTCAACTTTCAACTCTCAACTAATTTTTGTAACTTTGCAGCCGTGAAAATAAAAGAAGTGCTGAGCGCCCTTGAACGTTTCGCGCCTCTGCCCTTGCAGGAAAGTTGGGATAATGCTGGCTTGCAACTGGGACTGACAGAGACGGAGGTTTCAGGGGCATTATTGTGTCTGGACGTGAACGAACGTATCGTTGACGAGGCCATGGCGAAGGGTTGCAATTTGATTGTAAGCCACCATCCGCTATTGTTTCGTGGGTTGAAGACTATTAGTGATCTGACCGACGTGCAGCGTACCGTGATGCGTGCCATTAAGCAAGGTATTGCGGTGATTTCAATGCATACCAATATGGATAATGCTCGTGGTGGCGTGAACTATCGCATAGCCCAGAAACTGAACTTGCAGCATGTGACATTCTTTGCGCAGAAGCAGGTGAATGGTGTTGAGGCTGGAAGTGGGGTAGTGGGCGAACTGTCAGAACCTATGGCGGCAGATGATTTTATTATTGGTGTGAAAAAGGCCTTTGGTGTGGAGTGTGCGATGTGTAACGAACTGTTGCGCCGTCCTATCAAGCGCGTAGCCATTTGTGGTGGCGCTGGTGATTTCCTGCTCGACGAAGCTGTCAAAAATCAGGCTGATGCGTTTATCACGGGCGAGATGCACTACCATCAGTATTTTGGTTATGAGCAAAAAATCCAGATTTGTGTGATTGGTCACTATCAGAGCGAGCAGTACACGGCCGAAATCTTTGAGGAGATTATCCAGAAAGAGTGTTCTGGTGTGAAGACCTGCATCGCCGAAACATGTACGAATCCTATATTATACATTTAAATAAATTATAAGAATTATGGCAAAGAAAGATCCATCAGAATTGTCAGTAGAAGAGCGTCTGAAGACGCTGTATCAGTTGCAGACTGCCCTCTCGGCTATCGACGAGAAGCGCTTGTTGCGTGGTGAGCTGCCTCTGGAAGTGCAGGACCTGGAAGACGAGATTGAGGGTTTGACCACTCGCGTCGAGAAAATCTCTAATGAGATTGCAGACTATCAGAAAGCTATCAGTCAGAAAAAGGGTGAGATTGCTGATGCCGAGGCCAGCGTAGAGCGTTATAAGTCTCAGTTGGACGAGGTGAAGAATAACCGTGAATACGACACACTCTCTAAGGAGATTGAGTTCCAGACACTGGAAATTGAATTGTGTAATAAGAAGATTCGCGAGGCTAACAATAAGATTGCCGACAAGCAGCGTGAGATGGAAAGCAGCGAGGCTTTGATCGCAGAGCGCCAGAGTGACCTGGAGGTTAAGAAGAACGAGCTTGAGGAAATCATGGAAGAGACTCGTGTTGAGGAGGAAAAACTGAAGGAACAGGTTAAGACGCTCGAGGCTAAGATTGAGGGTCGTCTGCTCACTTCGTTTAAGCGCATCCGCAGAAACGCTCGTAACGGTCTGGGTATCGTTTATGTACAGCGTGATGCCTGTGGTGGTTGCTTTAACAAGATTCCACCCCAGCGCCAGTTGGATATCAAGATGCACAAGAAGATTATCGTTTGCGAGTACTGTGGACGTATCATGATCGATCCAGAATTGGCTGGTGTAAAGATTGATAAGGCTACAGGTGTTACCGAGGAGAAGAAGGTACGTGCAAAGCGTTCAATCCGCAAGACTTCGACTTCGAAGAAAGCTACCGATGCCAACGATATGGAATAATCGGAAATGTTATAAATTCTGATAGTCGGGGATATCCTCTAAAAAGTAATATTTTTGGTTGGCATAATCCATCTTGCAGCAGATGTGCTGCATACCATTGCTAACTATCAGATAATCTACCTTCAGCAAAAGATTGTAAGCCGAGATTTGGTTGAACGTCTTTTGCTGAATTTTTATATGTGGGGCTTTGTACTCGATGATCATCTGTGGGGCTACCACCTTATTATATAATACGGTGTCGCAACGCAGACGTTTTTCGCCCACACTCAGCTCAATCTCGTTACCCATCAAACCTGCAGGGTAACCCTTATGTTCTACCAGATAGTGCACAAAATGCTGGCGAACCCATTCCTCGGGTGTCAGCGCTACGTATTTTCGGCGTAAAAAGTCGAAAATAACCTGTTTATTGCCCTGTTGGGCTATTTTTATTTCGTATGTAGGGAGGTTTAATCGAAACATTTTTGTAAATTTGCAGGCAAAAATACAAATAATAATTGAAATAGCAACATGGCTGAGGCAAAAAATGTGAGTTTTGAGAGCATTATGCGCGATTTGGAGGCTGGAAAATACGCCCCCGTCTATTATCTGATGGGGGACGAATCGTATTATATCGACAGGATTGCCGATTATATAGCTGACCACGCATTACGCCCAGAAGAACGTGATTTTAACCAGACTATAGTGTTCGGGTCGGATGTGAATGCATCACAGATTGCCGACTTGTCTCGTCGCTATCCAATGATGGCCGAACGCCAGGTTGTGATTGTGAAAGAGGCTCAGAACATTAAAAATACCGAGGCGCTTGAACGTTATTTTACGCAACCTATGGCCAGTACCGTTTTGGTGATGTGCCATAAAAACGGTAAGGTTGACGGAAGAAAGTCGGGGTACGTAAAGGCTATTAAATCGCATGGCATATTGTTTGAGAGTATGAAGCTCAAGGATAGAGAGCTGCCGGGATTTATAGAAAACTATCTGAAATCGCGTCGAGTTAAGATTGATGCCAAGTCGGTTCAGATGATAGCCGAGAACATTGGTGCCGATTTGAGTCGCTTGGTAGGAGAACTGGATAAGGTGATTATTTCGCTGCCCGAAGAGAATAGGGTAGTGACCCCACAGGTGGTTGAGGAGCAGATCGGTGTGAGCAAAGAGTTTAATGGATTTGAACTTCGTGATGCCATTGTGAACCGTAATGTATTTAAGGCAAATCAGATAATAAAATATTTTGACGAAAATCCAAAGGCTGGTTCCATCTACTCATTTCTCCCGTTGCTCTTTAATTACTTCCAGAATTTAATGATTGCGTATTATGCGCCAAATAATAAGAGCCAGGAGGGCGTTGCTGAGTGGCTGGAATTCAAAAATCCATGGCAAGCCAAGGACTATATGACGGGGATGCGAAACTACTCTGGAATGAAGGTGATGCAGATCATTTCGAAAATGCGAGAGATTGACGCCAAAAGTAAGGGTCTGGATAACCCAAATACTCCTGCTGGGGAGCTTATGAAAGAACTGATTTTTTACATTTTGCACTAATTTTGGGCAAAATCTTATTCTAGAATTTATAAAAATGGCGCTCTTGGTGAGCGCCTTTTTTGTGCCTAATTACCTGTAAAATAGGGTAGTTACGGCATTTTGTACCCCTTCAAAACTCGCGTATTTCCAGCTTTTCGACTGATGGTTCAGAATACGCGAGAAATGGCAAAATCATGATTTTTGAGAGGCGATGTATTTTGACTTCACATTTATTAAGATTTAAATCTATTGATTCGGATTTGTAAATTCAGATATCTGTTTAGAACTCTATTACTTTATAGTTGATGTATTTAGGATTTAAAAGTATAAATCAGATATTTAAATTTCAATATTGATAACTGAAAATATAGATTCTAATTTGTATATTAATATTTATGCATGATACAAATGGCATGCGTAACTATCTGAAAAACAGATTATTGTAATAATTCTATATAAAATTGTTGCAGAAACAGGGCTGTTATTAAACCAAAAGCTGTATTTGTGGCTTTAAAAGTTTGAATTAGCCATAACTACCTTATTTATACCCAATTAGTTAGCTTTAAATATTAAAATAACCCTTTGTACAGATTTATAATCAAAAATTTGGATTTGGAAATTTAAAGCATCATTTTACGTCTTCGCATCTTTTGATTTACAAATATAAAACTATAAACTAAAATTATAAATTCTTAAATTGTATCTACATTTGTTGTATAATCCAATTTTTTGTTTTACCTTTGTAAACTGAAAGAAATACTGGCTATATTAGCCCTTTAAACTCTTAGTTACAGCAATGAAAGATAGAATTAGGCAAATCATGGAGTCGCAGCACATGACTCAGCAGCTCTTCGCCGATTACATCGGTCAGAGTCCAGCTACTCTTAGTAGCATCTTTAATGGTCGTACACGTCCCACCCTAAACATCGTCGAAGCCATTAAAAAGAAAATTCCTAACATCAATACCGATTGGTTGATGTTTGGTTCTGGTGATATGTATCTGGCACAAAATACTTCCGATCAGGATCTGTTTTCAGAGGCAGAAGGTTTATCTGGTACCCACCCTATCGATCAAAATCCAATGTTGAATTTTGATGAGGCACCTGTAGGGGCTCCACAAAACACGCCTCAGGCACCTCAGAATATTAATAGTGTACGTAATACACATCAGGAAATTGTTAGAACGGAAGTAAAAATTGCCGACAAACCTCAACGTAAGGTGATGGAGATTCGCGTGTTTTATGATGACCAAACATGGGAGACATTTGTGCCCCAAAAGAAATAAAGTTTTGTGGTTTAAAAAAATAATAGTACCTTTGTACCCGAATTAAAAATTTGAAGTATGAAGAAGTATATACTTGACCTCAAGGTGCAGCAGGTAGAGCAGATTCATCAGCGTTATGTGCTTATAAAACTCACTGATGAAAAACCTCTGCCAGAGATGTTGCCCGGTCAGTTTGTCGAGGTGCGTGTAGATGGTTCAACATCTACTTTCTTGCGCCGCCCCATTTCCATTAATTTTGTAGATCGCGACGCCAACGAGCTTTGGCTCTTAGTAGCTACCGTAGGCGACGGAACCCGAACATTAGCTAAACTGCAGTCAGGCGATACGCTGAATTGTGTGTTACCATTAGGTAACGGATTTACGGCAGCCAAGGCTGGCGAGAAGGTGCTGCTGGTTGGTGGTGGTGTAGGTGTGGCTCCACTACTGTATATGGGAGCCGAAATGAAGCGTCAGGGTATTGAGCCTACTTTCCTGTTAGGAGCGCGTACGGCAAACGACCTGTTGATGCTGCCTATATTTAATAGGTACGGGCGCGTGTATGTAACTACCGAGGATGGTTCGATGGGTGAGAAGGGGTTTGTTACTAATCACTCCTTGCTTAGCAATGAGCGTTTCGATCGTATCAGCACCTGCGGCCCAACACCTATGATGAAGGCTGTGGCTCGTTATGCCCGTCAGAATGGCATTGATTGTGAGGCTTCGTTAGAGAACTTGATGGCCTGTGGACTGGGGGCTTGCTTGTGCTGTGTAGAGAAGACTACCGAGGGCAATTTGTGTGTTTGTAAGGATGGTCCCGTGTTTAATATTAAGAAACTGTTATGGCAAGACTAAATGTAAAGATTGCTGACTTGGAGCTGAAGAACCCTGTGATGACTGCATCGGGTACTTTTGGTTACGGATTGGAGTTTGCCGACCTGATGCCTCTGGATGGTATCGGCGGTATTATTGTGAAGGGCACCACGCTGAACCCACGTGAAGGAAACGATTATCCTCGTATGGCTGAAACTGCCAGTGGTATGCTGAACTGTGTGGGATTGCAGAATAAAGGTGTGGATTACTTTTGCAAGCACATCTATCCGCAGATTAAGGATATAGATACCAATATGATTGTGAACGTGAGCGGATCGAGTCCTGAGGATTATGCCGAGTGTGCTGCCCGTATTGATGCACTCGATAATATTCCTGCCATCGAACTGAATATCTCATGTCCTAACGTAAAGGATGGTGGTATGGCGTTTGGCGTTACCTGTGCCGGTGCTGCCAGTGTGGTTAAGGCTGTGCGCCAGCGTTATCACAAAACGCTGATTGTTAAGCTGAGTCCTAATGTTACTGATATTGCTGAGATTGCCCGTGCTGTTGAGGCCGAGGGTGCCGACAGCGTGTCGCTGATAAACACGCTGATGGGTATGGCCATTGATATCGAGAAGCGTAAAACGCTGTTGAGTATCAATACAGGTGGCTTGAGTGGTCCTTGTGTTAAGCCTGTGGCGCTGCGAATGGTATGGCAGGTGGCTAAGGCTGTTAAGATTCCCGTTATCGGCTTGGGTGGCATTAGTTGTGCCAAGGATGCCATTGAGTTCCTGATGGCTGGTGCGACGGCTATCGAGATTGGTACAGCCAACTTCCTGGATCCGGCGATAAGTATTAAGGTCAGGGATGGCATTAACGAGTGGCTTGATGCGCATGGCTGCCAGTCGGTAAGCGAAATAATAGGGGTTATTTAACCCCTTTTTTTATGCCTATAGATAAAAAATTTGGGGGCTACCAATCGGCAGCCCCCAACCAACACAAAAACTAAACTAGACTTAACTAAAGCAATTCCGGGGTTTTCCCAAATCCCTGATTGCGGGTGCAAAGATAAGAATAGTTTTTCAAACTACCAAATCTTTTTTGCATTTTTTTGCAATTAGGGTATTCTTTTCTATAAAATTACCGCATTTCGCAGTAAAATATAGTCTAATACTGTCATTGCAGCCATCGATTCAACAACAGGCACAGCTCTGGGCAAAACGCATGGATCGTGGCGCCCGTGAGCGGTAAAAGTAGTGGCATTTCCATCCTTATCTACTGTTTTCTGTTCGGTTAGGATGGTAGCTACGGGTTTGAAAGCCACGCGGAAGTAAATATCCTGTCCGTTGCTGATGCCGCCTTGGATGCCGCCACTATGATTGGTTGTGGTAGTGATGGGGGATGGGTGTTGAGTGCCGGGTGATGGTACGAACACGTCATTCACCTGGCTACCGCGCATGGTTGCGCTGTCGAAACCATCACCATACTCAAAGCCCTTGACGGCATTAATGCTCATCATGGCCTGTCCTAATGTGGCGTGCAACTTGTCGAACTCGGGCTCGCCCAAGCCCGTGGGGCACCCTTTAATCACACACGTAATGATACCGCCAATGGTGTCGCCCTCGGCCTTTACCTGTGCAATCAATGCTTCCATCTCGGCTGCCTTCTGCTGGTCGGGGCAACGCACGTCGTTAGTCTCTGTAAGACTAAGGTCGTAGCGGCTGTAATCCTTATCCAGTGCAATAGGTCCTACCTGTGATGTATAAGCCTGGATGCTGATCCCCTTCTGGCGCAATACCAGTTTGGCCAATGCACCGCCCACGCAACGGCTGATGGTGATACGGGCCGAAGATCGGCCGCCACCACGATGATCGCGAATGCCATACTTCTCGTTGTAAGTATAGTCGGCATGCGATGGGCGGAAAAGATTGCGCATATTCTCGTAATCGTGGGAGTGCTGGTTGGTGTTGCGGACGATGAATCCGATGGGGCAGCCTGTTGATTTCCCCTCAAACACGCCGCTTAGCAGCTCTACACGGTCGGCTTCCTGTCGCGAGGTGGTGATGGCGCTCTGACCAGGGCGACGGCGGTTCAGTTCATTCTGAATGAACTCCATATCGATGTCGATGCCGGCTGGCATGCCATCAATTACGCCACCAACGGCCTCGCCATGACTCTCGCCGAACGTAGTCAGCCTGAAAATATGCCCAAAACTATTCATAATAATCTAATCGTTTCTTTAGTACGCTTGCTTAAGCAAGAATTGTCAATTATCAATTTTCAAGTATCACTTAGTGGCAGTGTCCGCAACCGCAACCACCATCGTGATGATGATGTTCATGGTCGCCACAGTCGCATCCGTGGTCGCCACAATCGCATCCGTGGTCGCCACCGCAGCCGCCACAACCGCCGCATCCGCCAGTCATGTGCTTAATCAGGTGCTGAACTTCCTCTTCGGTAGCCTCGCGGTTTTCAATAACCTTACCCTTGAAGTTCAGGGTTTTGCCTGCCAATGGGTGGTTGGTGTCAACAGTAACACCATCTTCTTCGATCTTTACCACTTTAGCCATGAACTGATGATCCTCGTTGTCCATCAGTGTGATAACGGCACCTTCGAAGATGTTATCGTGGTCGAAATGACCGTTAACGGTAAATACCTCGCGGCCTACTTTGTGTACACCTTCAGCAACGTACTCGCCAAAAGCCTCGGCAGGAGTCAGTTCGAAATCGAAATCGCTGCCCTTCTCAAGACCTTTGACCTTCTCCTCGAAGGCATCAAGAGCTACACTAAAGCCGGTGATAAACTCAAATGGACGGTCATCGCCAGTCTGCTCCTCAAGCTCACTCTTGCCATCCTTCAGGCTGTACAACTGATATACAACCGACATGAATCTGTTTTTTGTTTCTTCCATTATACCTATTATATATATATTATTTAGTTTCAGCCTGCAAAGATACGCATTTTCTGCCAAATTCACGAACGTTTAATTGGAAAAAGTAAAAAAATACTTATTTCTGCCTTTCTTTGATATGTATCAATAAAAGAGCTGTGTTCGCACACAATTACACAAAAATGTTTGTTCGAATCAAAAAATCGTCGTACCTTTGCACCGTCAAAAAGAAATAAAGGGTAACAAATTAAAGTAAAAAAAGTAGGTCGGCTGTAAAAAGCCACCGAGTAAAACAAAGAAAGGGTAAAAAGATGAAAAAGATGATGATGACATTAGTAGCAATGCTGAGCATGACAACTGTATTTGCTGAGGGTGAGAACACAAACGCAGTAAACAACGTTGAGGCTTACAAGATGGAGGTTAACATGGACAAGCTCTCACAGGTTCTGCACCTGGCTGCTGACCAGCGCGAGGCTGTTGAGAACATCCACAACGTATTCAACACCGAGATCTCTTATGCAGCTCAGTACGGTAACAGCGATCGCGACGCTATGGTTAAGCGCGCTATCGATACCGACGTTAAGCGTATGCGCTACGTGCTCAACGAGAGTCAGATGCGTACATACCTCATGCTGCTGAACACCACAATCAACAATCGTGGTTTGAACAAGTAAATTCGTAGTTTTTTAGTTATTATTGGTCATTCTTTATAGAGACATTCCTTCGGGGATGTCTCTATTTTTATGCTTAAAATTTGCAAATGTCGATTTTTTTTGCTTATTTTGCACGCTGAAAACGAAAATAACCAAATAATAGCATATAAGGTATGAAGAAAATTAAGCTTTTACTCATGTCGATGGTTGCCGCTCTGCTGGTTAGCTGCGGTACCACAAGCACTGTACCTATCACAGGACGTAAGCAGAACCTGATGGTGAGCGACGGTGAGATGCTGAGCCTTTCAACCCAGCAGTATCAAGAGTTTATGAAAACTGCCAAACTCTCTACTGATGCCACTAAAACCGCAATGGTTAAGCGTGTGGGACAGAATCTGGCCAACGCCGTGGTAAGCTATCTTAAAGCTAACGGCATGCAGAACGATGTGCAGAACTACAAGTGGCAGTTTAATCTGGTAGCTGATAAGCAGGCCAATGCCTGGTGTATGCCTGGTGGCTTGATTGTGGTTTACGAGGGCATCCTGCCGATTACTCAGGACGAGGCTTCGTTGGCCATCGTGCTGGGCCATGAGATTGCTCACGCAGTAGCCCGTCACTCGGCTGAGCAGATGAGCACCCAGATTAAGCAGCAGTATGGTGTGCAGGGACTTGGTGCACTGGCCACTGTCTTGGGTGTTGGTGGCAATACTGTCTCAATGGGACAGGCTGTGGCATCTGCTGGTTTGAATCTAGCCAATCTGAAGTATTCGCGTAATCATGAGAGTGAGGCCGATCACATGGGACTGATTTTTGCTGCGATGGCAGGTTACAACCCTCAGGCTGCTGTAACTTTCTGGCAGCGTATGGCATCGGCCAGCAAAAGCAATACATCTGAATTCTTGAGCGATCACCCATCGGATGCAACGCGTATTAAGAATATTCAGGGGTGGTTGCCCGAGGCTCAGAAGTATTACAAGCCAAAGACTACCACTACTGCAAAGAAGTCAACAACCACCAAAAAGACCACCACAAAGAAGACAACAACTAAAAAAACAACAAATAAGAAAAAGTAGATGAATAAAGTTACAATTACTTTCGCATTTGCAGCTTGCGCCATGATGGCACAGGCACAGGTACAGGGGGGAGGTATTTCTGCCCAGATGTTACAGGAAATTCAGAAAGAACAGAAACAGTGTGGTAAGGAGCGTGTTATCGCCAATGCCATCTATGGTATGAGCATTGATGCGCTGGCTAAGAACTATAAGGTGGCCGCCTTGCCTATCGACACTCATTTTTCGGTTGAAACACGTAAGCAGTCGATTACCGATCAGAAATCATCGGGACGTTGTTGGATGTTCAGCGGACTGAATGTGCTGCGTTCAAACTATATGGCTCATGCCGATTCTGTAAGCATCGAATTTTCGCAGGCCTATCTGTTTTTCTGGGATCAGCTGGAGAAGTCGAACCTGATGCTTCAGGGGGTGATAGATACCGCTAAAAAGCCTATGGACGATAAGCGCGTGCAGTTCTTCTTCCAGTCGCCTATTGGTGATGGTGGAACCTTCTGTGGCGTGGCCGACTTGGCACCCAAGTACGGACTTGTTCCCTCGGAGATTATGCCAGAGACCTACACCAGTGAGAATACCTCGAAGGCTCGCAGTCTGGTATCATCAAAGCTGCGTGAGTTCGGACTTCAGTTGCGTGATATGGTAGCCAAGAAAAAGAGTGCTACTGATATCCAGAAGGCAAAGACCGAGATGCTGGCTCAGATATATCGCATGCTGAAGCTGACACTTGGTGCTCCCGTTGAGAAGTTTACATATGCATTCCATGATAAGAGCGGTCGCCAGTTAGGCGAGGCCAAAGAATATACCCCACAGAGTTTCTATCAGGAGGTTGTTGGTGGCGAACTCAATGGCACTTTCATCATGGTGATGAACGACCCACGTCGCGAGTACTACAAGACCTACGAGGTGGAGTATGATCGCCACACCTACGATGGTACCAACTGGCGCTATCTGAACCTCCCCATGGAGGAGATTGAGCAGTTGGCTATTGCCTCGCTGAAGGATGGACGCAAGATGTACAGCTCTTACGATGTGGCTAAGTTCCTGGATCGTAAGCGTGGCTATGCTTCGTTGGATAATTTCGATTACGGATCGGTATTCGGAACCACCTTTAAGATGGACAAGGCCCAGCGTATCTCTACTTTCGATAGCGGTTCTACACATGCGATGACCCTGACTGCGGTTGACCTGGATAAGCAGGGCAAACCCATCAAGTGGAAGGTTGAGAATTCCTGGGGTGCTACCAATGGTCAGCAGGGCTGTCTGATTATGACTGCCGACTGGTTCCGTGAGTATATGTTCCGACTGGTTGTCAACAAAAAATATGTATCAGAAAAGTTGTTGAAGGCCTACAATACCAAGCCTGTTATGGTGATGCCTGAGGACCCATTGTTCTTGCCAGATGAGTAAAGTTGTTATTGTAGGCGCCTCATCAGGTATCGGACTCGAAGTGGCCCGTCTATTCATCCAGCGCGGCTGGATGGTAGGCGTGGCCGCTCGTCGTTTAGACCTGTTGCAAACCATTGGCGCTGCCGAAGTAGAGCAGATAGATGTTACCTGCGACGATGCTCCCGACAAACTGATGTCGCTCATCAATCGTCTGGGGGGCATGGACCTTTTTTTCTATGCATCAGGTGTGGGAAAGCAGAATCGTGAACTCACACCCGATATAGAGTTGTGGACTGTAGAAACCAACGGTTTAGGCTTCACCCGTATGATAGGTTGTGCCTATCGTTACTTTGCCCAGCAGGGCAGGGGACATATTGCTGCCATCTCGTCGATAGCCGGTACTAAAGGCTTAGGACCTGCACCAGCCTATTCGGCCACCAAGGCCTTTCAGAATGTTTACCTGCAGGCACTTGAGCAGCAGGCCAATGCCCGTAAACTTCGGATTCGTTTTACCGACATCCGTCCGGGATTTGTAGATACTGCTCTGCTTAGCGGTTTGCCCCGCTATCCTATGCTGTTGAAACCAGAGCGCGTGGCGCGTGAGATTGTGAGTGCCATCGAGCATAACAAACATATCCGGGTTATCGACTGGAGATATCGTATCCTAACAGCCCTTTGGCGTAGGGTGCCTCGTTTTATTTGGCGTCAATTAAAATTAGTAAGGTATGAGTAAAGTTGAAAAATATAAGTTGCTCACCGAGCAGATTAAGAGTTTGGTAGAAGGTGAGACCGATCAGGTGGCTGTGATGGCCAATGTGGCAGCAGCCATACATTTGGAGATGGGATTCTGGTGGACAGGATTCTATCGTGTACAGAACGGCGAGTTGGTGTTAGGTCCATTCCAGGGCCCTGTAGCCTGCATGCATATTGGCTATGGTAAAGGCGTGTGTGGCTCCTCGTGGAAGCAGGGTGAGACGATAGTGGTGCCTGATGTAGAGCAGTTCCCAGGTCATATCGCCTGCAGTAGCGAGTCGCGTTCAGAAATCGTAGTGCCAGTAAGGGCGGCCGACGGCGAAATGATTGCTGTACTAGATATCGACAGCAAGGATCTGGCAACATTCGATGAAGTTGACAAGCTGTGGCTGGAAGAGATTGTGAAGGTGTTCGAATAAAAAATAAAAAAAACGCAGAGATTTATTTGGAAGTGTGGGCAGAAATGCTTAATTTTGCACCCGATTTAAATAGTTAACGCCCAAGTCGCATTCTCGTGTAGGATGGGAGCGAACTGACAAGACGACGGCTCTCGGGTAGGGCTGGCACGGAACGCAGGGATTAAGTACAACATCTTGGCAAGCTAACAGGCAAGCCGAGTAAAAATTTAAAGCTATATGGCACAAATGAATTTCGGTGGCGTTACAGAAACTGTTGTCACCAGCAAAGAGTTCTCACTTGAGAAAGCACGTGAAGTATTGAAAAATGAGACCATCGCTGTGATTGGTTATGGCGTTCAGGGACCAGGTCAGGCCTGCAACCTGCGTGATAACGGATTCAATGTGATTGTGGGTCAGCGCCCTGGCAAGACCTACGACAAGGCAGTGGCCGACGGTTGGGTTCCTGGAGAGACTTTGTTCTCAATCGAGGAGGCTGCTGAGAAGGGTACCATCCTTTGCATGCTTCTTTCTGATGCTGGTCAGATTCAGCAGTGGCCCACCATCAAGCAGTACCTGAAGCCTGGCAAGACTCTTTATTACAGCCATGGTTTCGCTATTAACTGGAGTGATCGCACAGGTGTTGTTCCACCAAAGGATGTCGATGTTATTATGGTTGCACCAAAGGGTAGTGGTACCAGCCTGCGCACAATGTTCTGCGAGGGTCGTGGTTTGAACTGCTCGTATGCTGTTTATCAGGATGCTACTGGTAAGGCTAAGGAAAAGACGCTTGCCTTCGGTATCGGTATCGGTGCTGGATATATGTTTGAAACCACCTTCGAGCGTGAGGCTACATCAGATTTGACTGGTGAGCGCGGTTCGTTGATGGGTGCCATTCAGGGATTGTTGCTGGCTCAGTACGAAGTATTGCGTGAGCATGGACACTCTCCTTCGGAAGCTTTCAATGAAACTGTTGAGGAATTGACGCAGAGCCTTGGCCCTCTCTTCGGTGCTAAGGGTATGGACTGGATGTATGCTAACTGCTCGACCACCGCACAGCGTGGTGCGCTCGACTGGGCTCCAAGATTCCATGATGCTATTAAGCCCGTGATGGAGTGGTTGTACTACTCGGTACAGACGGGTAACGAGGCTCAGATTACCATCGACGCTAACTCGAAGCCCGACTACCGCGCCGGACTTGAGAAAGAGTTGGAGGCTATGCGTAATCAGGAAATGTGGCGTGCTGGTGAGACTGTACGCAAGCTGCGTCCTGAGAATCAAGACGTATAACACTACAATCACGGGGGTGCACACGCATCCCCGTGATTCATTTTTAAATATGATATGGGAAAATTAGTAATTAATTCGTACGATGAATTCGCAGCCCACTTGGGTGAGGAGCTCGGTGCTTCTGACTGGCTGCAAGTAGACCAAGACCGTATTAATCTTTTTGCCGACGCTACACTGGATCATCAGTGGATTCACGTTGACGTGGAGCGTGCCAAGAGGGAGAGTCAGTATCAGAGCACCATTGCTCATGGCTATCTGACCTTGTCGCTGTTGCCCTATATGTGGGACCAGATTATCGAGGTGAACAACATCAAGATGCTGGTTAACTACGGTATGGACAAAATGCGTTTCGGTCAGCCTGTCATCACAGGCTCAAAGGTACGTTTGGTCACCAAGTTACACAACATTCAGAACCTGCGTGGTATCTGTAAGGCAGAGATTGAGTTCAGAATTGAAATTGAGGGGCAGCGCAAACCCGCACTCGAGGGTATCGCTTCGTTCCTGTATTATTTTAATTAATAGGTATGGGTGGATTTTTTGGAACCATTTCCACAAAGTGCTGTGTAAACGATTTGTTCTACGGCACCGATTATAATTCGCACCTGGGTACCAAGCGTGCAGGACTGGTAACATTCGATGAGGAGAAAGGTTTTAGTCGTAAAATCCATAACCTGGAGCGTGATTACTTCCGTTCTAAGTTTGAGGATGAACTCGACTCGTTTTCAGGAAAACAGGGTATTGGCGTAATTAGCGATACCGACCCACAACCCATACTCGTTAACTCACACTTAGGCCGCTATGCCGTAGTTACCGTAGCGAAGATTAACAACCTGGAAGAGATAGCACAAGAACTACTGGATCGACGCATGCACTTTAGCGAGTACTCGGCCAATACCATCAACCAGACAGAACTGGTGGCCCTGCTTATCAATATGGGGCGCACCTTTGTTGAAGGTATCAACCTGGTTTATCGCAAGATTCAAGGCTCGTGCTCTATGCTCATTCTCACTGAGAAGGGTATTATTGCTGCCCGCGATTTCCTGGGCCGCACTCCTATCGTTATCGGACAGAAGGATGGCGCTTATGCTGTAAGTAGTGAGACAACCAGTTTCCCCAATCTCGACTATAAGCGTGTAAGAGATCTTGGACCTGGTGAGATTGTATTCCTTACTGCCGATAAGCTGGAAGTATTGCAGGAACCATGGAAACGTGAGCAGATCTGCTCGTTCCTTTGGGTTTACTATGGCTTTCCCGCATCAGATTATAATGGTATTAACGTAGAAAACGTGCGTGAGACCAATGGTAGGATGATGGGTGAGAAGGACGAGACTGAGGTTGACTGCGTTTGTGGTGTGCCTGATTCGGGGGTAGGTATGGCTCTCGGTTATGCCGAAGGTAAGGGCGTGCCCTACAAGCGTGCCGTGCTCAAATATACACCCACTTGGCCCCGTTCGTTCACTCCTGGCAACCAGGAGCGCCGTTCGCTGGTGGCAAAGATGAAGCTGATTCCTAACCCAGCCTTGCTGAAGGATCAGCGCGTGGTGTTCTGCGACGACTCAATCGTTCGTGGCACGCAGCTCAAGGATAATGTCAAGACTTTCTTCGAGTACGGTGCCAAAGAGGTGCATTGCCGTATCTCATGTCCACCACTGGTTTATGGATGTCCTTTTATCGGATTTACCTCGTCGAAGAGTGATATGGAGTTGATT
This sequence comes from Xylanibacter ruminicola, assembly GCA_015060625.1. Taxonomy (GTDB): domain Bacteria; phylum Bacteroidota; class Bacteroidia; order Bacteroidales; family Bacteroidaceae; genus Prevotella; species Prevotella ruminicola_D. The sequence goes on from SUYC01000016.1 coordinate 33,854, forward strand.
ACACGCCGTATCATCAAGGATTTTGAGGGCGACGATAAGAAGAATTTGGAGAAATATGCCACTACCGATTCGCCAGAGTATCAGCGTATGGTTGATGAGATTGCCAAGCGTTTGGGCCTGACCTCGTTGAAGTTTGCTAAGCTTGAGGATCTGGTGAAGAGCATCGGTATGGATAAATGTCGTGTTTGTACACACTGCTTTGATGGCAGTAGCTACTGTCACGAGCATGATCAAGAAGACAATCGTCAGCTTAAGTTAGATTTCTAACTCAGGCCTTCGTGATACAACCATCCTCCAGTCGGATGATATATTCTTCGTCTGTGAGATATTCAATTGCAGCATCGAGTTCGCTTATTGGCAGCTCGATGCTTTTTAATTCGGTAATAAAATGCGGTTTTCCATCATCCAGCAACTGCATGATTTTTTGTGTTGCCAGATTTAGTCGTTTTTCTGTCACTATCCCCTCAGCGCGATGTGCAAGGCAAACGTCGCATTGCTCGCAGTTATGATCGTTTTCCTCGCCAAAATAACGTAATAGCTGACGGCTGCGACACACATGATTGTTGGTCGCATAGCGAATCATGGCCTGAATATGTGCTTCGAACTGTGCTTTTCGTTCTTCGTACACCTCAGGCATCAACTGTACAAACTCCTTATCTTCGCGTCGCTGTGTGTAACGGATGTAGGGGGTCTTTTTTTGTGGGATAAAATGCAGGATGTGTCGTTGCGACAGACTTTTGAGTATGAGATAAACCTGCTGTGGTTTCAGATTGGTGGACTGAGCCAGGAAAGCTTCGTCGATGAAATTGTAATCGGTAAACAGTCCGCCATAGTTTCGCAATAGGGCAGTAATAACAGCCTCCTCGTTCGGCGTGTTGTTTTCCAAACGATACAGGTCGTTGCGGCTCACTGTAAACATCACACGTGCTTTGTTGTCCTGCTCTTCGGTATATTCCAGATAGCCTGCTCGCTGCAGGATCTTAAGAGCCGAATCTACACGGATAGGGAAGTGGCCGAAGTTATGACAGAACTTGTCGATATTAAACTCGAATGTATGATTATATCCCGAGCCTACACCTATCTGGTAATAAAAGGCCAGATGCTCGTAAACCTGGCGGATATAATCCTTATCGGGAAAGGTGTCGGTAATGCGTTTCTTCAGTTTGGCTTCGTCGTGGCGGTTATACAGCAATACGGCATACGCCTTGAAACCATCGCGACCAGCTCGCCCTGCTTCTTGGAAATAGGCCTCAATACTGTCTGGGCAATCCACATGTATCACCACTCGCACGTCGGGCTTGTCGATACCCATACCAAAAGCGTTAGTGGCCACCATTACACGATATTTGTTTTGCTGCCATTCGCGCTGTCGCTCATCTTTCGTGCTGGCATCCAGACCTGCATGATAGAAGGTGGCAGTGATGCCGGCTTCGCTGATAATCTGTGCAAACTCCTTGGTACGCAGACGGCTTCGGGCATATACAATGGCCGAACCCTTTACGTGCTTCAGGATATGTATCAGTTGTTCGGTCTTGTCTTCTGCCTGTCTCACCACATAGGCCAGATTCTTGCGCTCAAAACTCATCTTGAAGACAGCGAAACTATCCTCCTTCTTCTTTTCTCCTTTCTCTTTCCTTATTAGCTTAGCTTGGATATCCTCAACTACCTGTGGCGTGGCGGTGGCTGTAAGTGCCAGCACAGGCACGTCGGGCACCAGTTTGCGTATCTGTGCTATCTGCAGATAGGAAGGACGGAAATCATAGCCCCACTGCGATATGCAGTGCGCTTCATCTACCGTGATAAAGCTCACCTTCATGTGTCGGAGCTTGGTCTGAAACAGTTCGCTCGACAGTCGTTCTGGCGATACATATAGCAATTTGATGCCACCAAAGATGGCATTCTCGAGCGTGATAATGATTTCTTCGTGGGTGAGTCCGCTGTAGATGGCGGCTGCTTTGATACCTCTGCGGCGCAGATTCTCCACTTGGTCCTTCATCAGGGCTATCAGCGGGGTAATCACAATGCATGTGCCTTCGTGTGCCAAAGCTGGTACTTGGAAGGTAATGGACTTACCACCACCTGTAGGCATCAGTCCTAATGTGTCGTGTCCACTACCGATAGACTCGATGATTTCGCGTTGAATACCGCGAAAATCATCGTAGCCCCAGTACTTTTTTAGAATGAGCTGATAGTTTACACTCATTCTTCCGAGGGTTGAATGTCTTCTATCTGCAACTGAACTTCGGTGCGCTTGTAGATGTTGTCCTCAATGGTATAGACGATATCAAACGAACGCTTCGACTTGATGTAGCGCGCCGAGGCACTCTGTCCGAAGGCAATACCATTCAGTACGTTGCTCGACTTGGAATCTACCAATTCGAGTTTGATATGTTCCTGTTGGCGACCCACCACCTTTGAGGTACCGTAATCGTAAACATTGCGCGTACAGAACAATGGTTTTGGATTATCCGGACCGTGAGGCGCAAACTTCTTCAGGTCGTTGTGCAATCGCTTGGTGATGTCTTTGAAATCGATGACTGCATCGATATCGAGTGTAGCTTCAGTCTGTTCAGGCTGAATATGCTCCATCACATATTTCTGGAATCGACTACGGAACTCTGGAATGTTCTCGATCTTGAGCGACAAGCCTACAGCATAGGTGTGTCCGCCAAAGTTTTCCAGCAAGTCGCGGCAACTCTTAATGGCATCATACACATCATAGCCAGCTACACTACGGGCCGAACCAGTGGCAATACCATTAAACTTGGTGAGTACCACGGTGGGGCGGTAGTAGAGCTCTGTCAGTCGTGAGGCCACGATACCAATCACACCCTTCTTCCAATTCTCGTCATAGAGCACGATGCTGGCGTGGTGTTTCTGGTTCTCCAGTTTCTCCACAATCTGGTTGGCCTCTTCGGTCATCTGCTTGTCCACATCCTTGCGCTGTTCGTTGTATTCGTTGATGTGGTTAGCCTCGGCCAGCGCCTTGTTCAGATCCTTCTCCACCAGCAGGTCAACAGCCTCTGTGCCGTTCTGCATGCGTCCCGATGCATTGATACGTGGCCCAATCTTGAATACGATATCACTCATGGTGATTTCGCGGCCGGTCAGTCCGCAGATGTCTATAATAGCCTTCAAGCCTACCGACGGGCTTTGGTTCAGTTGCTTCAGTCCGTGATAGGCCAAAATACGGTTCTCGCCCATGATAGGCACGATGTCGGCAGCAATGCTGACAGCACAGAAGTCGAGCAGTGGAATCAGTCGCGAGAAGGGGATGCCATTGTTCTTGGCAAAAGCCTGCATAAATTTAAAACCTACACCGCATCCACACAGGTCTTTGAATGGGTAGGTGGAATCTTCGCGTTTGGGGTTGAGTATCGCGACGGCATTGGGCAGTTCATCATCGGGCACGTGGTGGTCGCAGATGATGAAATCTATGCCCAGACTCTTGGCATAGGCAATCTCTTCGATGGCCTTGATACCGCAATCCAGTACTATGATGAGCTTGATGCCTTTTTCAGCAGCATAGTCAAGTGCTTTCTTACTGATGCCATATCCTTCGTCGTAGCGGTCGGGGATATAGTATTCAATGTTCGAATAGAACTGCTGCAGGAATTTGTACACCAAGGCAACCGCCGTACATCCATCGACATCGTAGTCGCCATAGACCATGATACGCTCTTTGCGCCCCATCGCATCGTTGAGCCTGTCCACGGCCACGTCCATGTCGTTCATCAGGAACGGATCTATCAGCTCGTTAAGCATCGGACGGAAGAAGCGCTTAGCCGCGCTCTCCGTTTTGATGCCTCGTTTGATAAGGAGATTGGCGAGAATCGGGCTCATGCCGATTTTCTCTCCAAGCTCCTTAGCTGCCGTCTGTTGTTCTGATGTAGGTGGTTCGTAATTCCATTTGAAATGCATTAGATACCTAACTTTTTACGAATATCGGCAGGAATCGCATTCTTATTAACCAGGAAGTCCATCGTGTTCAGGGCGATGAAGTCCTTGGTCATATACCAGATACCCTTGTAGGCACCAGTCTCACCCCAAGAATTCTTGACCATATAGTACAGCTTTCCGTTCTGGTCCTTAGCCACACCATAGATTAGCATGCCGTGGTCGTCGGTCAGTTCCCAGTTGTCGAAACGCTCCTGGCGCATTTCCTGTGTAGGCTTAACCTCAGGCACCTTGCAACCCAGTGAGTCGATGACATTGCGCTTTTTCTCAGGCGAAAGGCTCAGCCATTTGGCCATATCACTACCACGCAGGCTCTGAGCTGCCTTGCCATCAACGGCATAAGCCAGGCCCTGACGAGTGAATCCCTCTTCTGAAACGTCGCCGCCCCAAGCGATGGTGTAACCGTTCTCAACAGCGTTGTCGATCACGCGCATCATCTCGTCCATAGGCAGGTTGTAGCTCTGTGGGAAGCGCCAGTTGTCCTGTACCTCTACAGCAAAAGTAGTGTAGAAGGGATGGTGAGTATAGCTGGTAATGCTTACATAATCGTCGAGGTTCAGACCGAGTGTGGCCATGAAACTTTTTGGAGTATATTCCTTACCTTCGAAAGTGAACTTCTCAGGGCACTTACCCAGATAAGCATCCAGGATACCCTGCAGTCCACACTTCCACTGGTTTGAAATCTTACGGGCACTGCTCTTAGCGATAGCAGCAACGTATGGCTCCATCAGCGAGAAGAACTCGTTGAAGTTGTTCAGCGAGTCGCCGTAAAGTGAGCCAGGGAAAGGCATGATGCCCTGTGGCACGATACCATGGGTCTTCAGTGTGTGGAGCACATCCTCAGCACTTCCACCCTGCGAGAACTGGCAGTCGCCATGGAAGCGAACCACCTGAATGGCACGATCCATGTAGGTCTTGTTGGCTACGAACGACTCGTCGAGGTCATAGCTCTTACCTGTAGCCTTCAGAATCTCAGCCTCGAAGAATGAGAGGGTAGAGTAGTCCCAGCACGTACCCGAACGGTTCTGGTCCTTCACGCTGGTGATAGGATTCTCCTTGATAGTTGTGAATACGGGTTTGTTCGCATCCTTTGCTGGCGCCTTTTTCTTGGCTGCCGAGGCACTCATGGCCATGATAACCGCGAGTGCGAGTGTTGTCATTTTCTTCATTTTTCTTTTTATTTTAATTATTATTGATTATTCATTGCCATAAACGCCTCCACATCCTTTGGATGATAAGGAATGCGCTGCTTGCCTAAGAATCGGCAGCCATCCTTGGTTATCAGGATATCATCCTCGATACGGATACCGCCAAAGTCCTTGTAGGTCTCCAGTTTGTCGAAGTTCAGAAACTCCTTGCAGTGCCCGCTGGCTTTCCACTCGTCGATGAGCTGAGGGATGAAATAGATGCCAGGTTCGTCGGTAATCACAAAACCCTCTTCCAGTTTGCGGCCCATGCGCAGACAGTTGGTGCCAAACTGCTCCAGGTTCGGACGTGTCTCTTCATCAAAGCCTACGTATATCTGGCCCAGTCCTTCCATGTCGTGTACGTCCATACCCATCATGTGTCCCAGTCCGTGAGGCAGGAACATGGCGTGGGCGCCAGCACGAACGGCTTCGTCAGTATCGCCCTTCATCAGTCCGAGCTCTTTCAGGCGTTCGGTCATCAGACGGCATACGGCAAAGTGTACATCCATATATTTTACGCCTGGCTTAGCCACCTCGATGGCATAATCGTGACAGGCTTCTACAATCGAGTAAATCTCAAGTTGGCGCTGACTGAACTTGCCGTTAACAGGCATGGTGCGCGTGTGGTCCGAACAGTAGTCGTCTAACTCGCAACCAGCATCGCAAAGTGCCAGTCGGCCGGCCTCTAGTTTGGCATCCGAAGGGTTACCATGCATAATCTCGCCATGCTGACTGAAAATGGTTGCAAAGCTGGTGCCCTGAGCCAGACTGCGGGCGATACCATCCACCTGTCCGCCAATATAACGTTCGGTTACACCTGGACGAATCAGCTTCTGGGCTGTGGTATGCATCTGGTAGCCAACTTCGCAGGCACGCTCAATAGCCTCAATCTCCTGTGGCTCTTTGGTGGAGCGCATCTTTACTACTGCCTTAATCAGCTGCAACGAAGCCTGCTCCTTCTGCTGGTTAGGATGTATGCCCAGCAGGTCCATAATCTGTATCTTGGTGTCGAAACGATAGGGTGGCAGGTAGTGGACTTTCCTTTTTGGCGAGCATATTTTGGCCAACTCCTTCATGGGAGCAGTCTTCTTCACGCCCACCTCAGCAGCCAGGTCGGCCACCGAAGGCGTATAGCCCATCCAAACAATATCCTCTACGTCGATATCATCGCCAAAGATCATCTCTTCGTCGTTGTCGATATCAATCACGCCAACCAGTCCGTCGCGGTGCTGTCCAAAGTAGTACAGGAACGATGAGTCCTGCCTCATAGGGGCATAGGCGTTGGCTGGATAATTAGCCGGTGCATCGTTGTTTCCAAACAGAATAACTACTCCTTTGCCTACGAGTTTCTTCAGTTCTTCGCGTCTCTTAATATAAGTATTTATGCTAAACATTTGTGGAAAATACGTTTAATTTTATCAATTTGTCGGCAAAGATACATATTATTTATCAAAAAGCCATCCCTTTAGCCCTATTTTTTACATTAATTATGCAGATTAGTAGATTTTATTTCGTAACTTTGGAAGAAAAAGCAATCTTTCCTTCCAATGGTGGTCTTGTGCTGATCGGCAACATGCAAAACTCTCTGGCCTGGCAAATCGGGCTGCTCATCCCCGATTCCCGCAAGAAGGAATTTCAACATTATTTGCTATTTTTGCAAATAGTGAATGAAAAATCCGATTTTTATTAGTACCTTTGCAGACAAATCAAAACTATTAGAAAATGAGAAGGTTATTATGTGCTTTCATTTGTTTTGTCGTTTCATTAGTTGCTCGTGCTCAGGTGCCTGTTGTGTTGGTAGCAGGTCAGAGCAATACCGACGGCAGGATGGATAATGCGGAACTGCCCGAGTATATCAAGCGCGACGGTTATCGCTACTGCCAGTGGAGTTTCGGCAGTGGCGTACATTCGGGTAATGGCCGGTTTGCGCCTTTTGCCCCTCGCAACTACAGCCAGAAGCCAGAGCGATGGGCTTACGATGCTGTGGTCTATTATGAGTTGGAACGTCTGTGGCAGCAGCCATTCTACGTGATCAAGGAGAGTCTTGGCGGCACGGCTATCGACCCGCGCTGCGAGAGCAACAGCAATATGCACTGGAGTGCCAATCCCGATTATCTCGCAACTACTGCAGCATCAGACAAGGGCGGTCTCTCGCTGTTGAAGGCATTTACCGAGAATATCGGGGCTTGTATTGATAATCAGCTATCGAAACTCCCCGAGGGCTATGACATCAAGTTCATGCTCTGGCATCAGGGCGAAAGCGACCGGAGCCAGGCTGACAGTTATCACGACAATCTGAAAGCCGTAGTGGATTACGTGCGTACCTATTTAGTAAACAAGACGGGGCAGCAGAAATATGCCCGTCTGCCCTTCATCTGCGGCACGTTCTCAAAGGCCAGCAGGCAAGGCTCGCCCAAGGTGGCTGCTGCCATGTATCGGCTTCAGCAGGAAGACGCGAACTTCCACGTGGTCGATGTCAGTGATGCCACCTTGGGCCGCGACCAGATACACTTTGATGCCGCCGGAGCCGAACTCCTCGGCAAGCGGATGTTCCAGAAAGTGCAAGAGATTCTGAAGAAGGATGTCCCAGTAGTGAAGTGGGACAAGTATAGCCTTATCATCGACGGGCGGCGCGTATGCCCCGTGATGGGCGAGGTTCACTATTCACGTATCCCTGCTGCGGAGTGGCAGCAGGAGGTGCGGAAGATGAAGGAGGGCGGAGTGACCGTCATCGCATGCTATGTTTTCTGGAACCACATCGAGGAGACCGAGGGCATGTTCGACTGGAGCGGACAGCGTGACCTCAGGACATTCCTTGAGATATGCCAGGCGGAGGAAATGCCCGTGGTGCTGCGCGTAGGACCTTTCTGCCATGGTGAGGCGCGCTGTGGCGGAATACCCGACTGGATGTTTGCCAAGGGTTGCAAGATGCGGTCGCAGGACCCCGTGTTCCTGAAATACACCGGGAGGCTCTACCGCCAGATATTCACCCAGGTGCAGGGACTGCAGTGGAAGGACGGAGGACCGGTGATGGCCATGCAGTTCGACAACGAGTACCGTGGCAGTGGCGACTATCTGATGGCACTGAAGAAGATGGCCATCGGCATCGGCTTCGACCTGCCGTTCTATACCCGCACAGGATGGCCGGAACTGTCGAAGCCCGTGCCCTTCGGGGAGATGATACCGCTCTACGGCGACTATGCCGACGGATTTTGGGAGCGGTCTTTAGAGGAGACTGCCGGCAACTACTACAAGGCATTCAACTTCAAGGCGTTCCGCTCGTCTACCGCCATTGCCACAGAGCAGTTAGGAGAGCAGAAAGAAAAACTCAACAAGGGCGACGAACAGTATCCATACTTCACCTGTGAACTTGGAGGCGGTATGATGACTGCCTATCACCGCCGACCGTACCTCTATCCCGAGGATGCCTACTCTATGGCGGTGGTGAAGCTGGGCAGCGGCTCCAACCTCCTGGGCTACTATATGTATCACGGCGGTACAAATCCCGACGGCAAGACATGGCTCAACGAGATGCAGCGCACACCGGCCACCAACTACAACGACATGCCGGTGAAAAACTACGACTTCCAGGCTCCCCTCGGTGAGTTCGGACAGCGCAACCCCCACTACTACATGCTCCGAAAGCTCCATCTGTTTATGCATGACTGGGGCGGGCAACTGGCACTGATGGAGGCAGAGTTCCCCTGTCAGCAGGACATCAAGAAGGGTGATGACTCCTTCCTGCGCTGGTCTGTACGCTCCAAAGACGGCAGCGGATTCATCTTCATCAACAACTACGAGCGCCTGCAGAATCTCTCTGCCAAGCGGAATGTCCAGCTGGAGGCTTGTGGCATAAAGTTGCCAAGGCTGACCATCCCCGCCGGCACTGTCTGCATCCTGCCCGTCAACATCGACGGTATCCGCTATGCCACAGCTCAGCTTATCGCCAGGCGCGACGGGAAGATATACATGGAGCAGATTAAGGGCCTACCCACGACAATTGCCCTCAGCGACGGGAAGGTGCTGCGGAATGTGAAGGCGAGGGGCACGGAGAAGCCGGTATATAAGAATATCTGTCTTCTGACGAGCGAAGAGGCAGAAAGGCTGTTCCTGCCGCAGACAGGTCATGAAGACATCGGACTTGGTGCTGCCTGTGAGAAAGTGCGCGAGGCAGGACCGCTGCGCACCATCACCATCGGCGTGAACAAGGTGGCAGAGGAACCTACCGACGAGGACTTCGCCCAGGCTGCCGTCTATCGGGTGAAAGTGCCTGTGGAGGCTGTAGAGAAGTTCCCGCGACTGCTGAGTATCGACTATCAGGGCGACTGCGCACGGCTCTATGTGGGTGGCAGGCTCGTTGCCGACCACTTCAACAACGGCCGCCCGTTCCTCTACGGACTCTGGCGACTGCCCAAGGGATGCACCGAACTGGAGCTGCGCATCCTCCCGATGCAGCAGGACGAGCCGGTCTACTTCCCACGGGAGGCTGACACTATGCCTGGCGAGAAGGTAAAGAGCATAAGTATAACATACGAAGGACTATAATATGAAAAGGCTATCTGTTTTATTTTCTATCGTAATGCTGGGCATGGCGTCTTTCGCCCAGCAGAGCATCGACCTGGCGGGAACATGGAAGTTCTCTGTCGGAGAAACTGCTAATTTTGACGACACTGTGACGCTGCCCGGCTCGATGCTGACCAACGGCAAGGGCAACGATGTATCGGTAAGTACCCGGTGGACTGGCTCGCTCTACGACTCCAGCTACTATTTCAATCCATATATGGCTAAGTACCGGGTGGAGGGGAGTATGAAGTTCCCCTTCTTCCTCACTCCCGATAAGCACTATGTGGGCAAGGCCTGGTACATGCGCACCGTCAACGTGCCGAAGAGCTGGAAGAAGCAGAGGGTGATTCTCTATCTTGAGCGGCCTCATATTGAGACGACGGTCTATGTCAATGATCAGGAGGCGGGTCGTCAGATGTCATTGTCGGCACCTCACCAGTACGACGTTACACGCTTCATCAAGCCAGGAAAGCTGAACAAGATAGCCATCTGCGTCTACAACGGTATCGAGAATGTCTGCGTAGGCCAGGACTCGCATAGTGTGACCGACCAGACGCAAGGCAACTGGAACGGCATCGTGGGACGTATCGAACTGCGCACCGCCAGCCAGCCCATTATCCGCATCAGCCACGATGCCTCACGGCGCAAGGCTTTCATCACCATCGACGGTGAGAGCCATGAGGTGTCATTGGGAGAGAGCGTCAGGTGGTGGAGCGAGGCTGATCCGTATCTCTATACCCGTACCGTCGAGCATAAGGGACAGCCTGTTACCGTCACCTTCGGCATACGCGACATAACGATAAAGGACCGCCAGATTTATCTGAACGGAAAACCCATCTGGCTCAGGGGCACAGTGGAGAACTGCTGTTTCCCGGAGACGGGCTATGCTCCTATGGACGTGGAGTCATGGCTGCGGGTATTGGGGAAGGTGAAGGAATACGGACTCAACCATATACGCTTCCACTCTTACTGTCCGCCGGAGGCGGCGTTTGTGGCAGCCGACCAGTTGGGCGTATATCTCCAGCCCGAAGGCCCCTCGTGGCCCAACCACGGTGTGAAGCTGCGCAGGGGGCAGGCCATCGACCAGTATCTGCTTGAGGAGTCGAAGCGTATCATCGATGCATACGGTCATCATCCCTCGTTCGTGATGATGGCTGCGGGCAACGAGCCTGCAGGCGACTGGGTGCCATACTGCAATGACTGGGTGAAGGAGATGAAGCTGTATGACCCGTCGAAGATCTATTGCGGAGCTTCCGTAGGAGGAGGCTGGGCCTGGGACGACGGCTCGGAATATCATGTGAAGGGTGGGGCACGCGGCCTCGACTGGGACCGCCATGCACCGCAGTCAGACGATGACTATTACGGTCAGATAGAATTTCCGCGTAACTATAAGGGAAAGGTGGCCAACAACAGTCCTGTCATTGCCCATGAGCAGGGGCAGTGGTGCGCCTTCCCTGATTTCCGCGAGATACCACAATATACCGGTGCCTATAAGGCTCGTAATTTTGAGATTTTCCGCGACTTGCTGAGAGACAACGGCATGGAGTCGCAGGCGGAGAAGTTTCTTCAGGCGAGTGGCAGGCTGCAGACTCTTGCCTACAAATATGAGATAGAGCGCAATCTGCGTACCAAGGACTATTCCGGCTTCCAGCTGCTGGCACTCAACGACTACAGTGGGCAGGGCACGGCCCTGGAGGGAGTGCTCAACGTGCACTGGCAGGAGAAGGGCTATACCGATGCATCCCAGTGGCGGGAGTTCTGCTCACCGGTTGTGGCGCTGGCACGCTTCCCTAAGTTCGTCTATGCCAGCAGCGATACACTCGTGATTCCGGTTGAGGCTTACAATGCTCTGCCTGCTGATATAGCAGAAGCAAGTGCCACTTATTCTATCAGCAGCGACGGACGTGTGCTTGCCGAGGGACGACTGGCATCGGGCGTCCTCCCTGTGGGGAAGAATCATAAGCTCGGAACGGTCTGCTTCCCTCTCTGTAGTGTCAGCGAACCATCGAAACTGACGCTGACAGTCCGCATTGCAGGGGATTACAGGAATCACTGGGATTTCTGGGTTTATCCCGAGGGGAAAGAGGTGAACAGCGAGGGAGTGTATATCTCAGACACCCTTGATGCGAAGACGCTCGATGTGTTGCGCAGTGGGGGCAAGGTGCTCCTGACGGCTGCCGGCAAGGTGCGTCTGGGCAGCGATGTGGTGCAGCATTATCTGCCGGTGTTCTGGAATACTTCATGGTTTAAGATGCGCCCGCCTCATACTACGGGGGCATATATCGACAAGACGCATCCGCTCTTCAGGCATGGATTCCCGACCGACGACTGGACCAACCTGAACTGGTGGGAACTGCTCAACCGGGCGCAGGTGATGAATCTCATGGAACTTCCGAAGAGTTACCAGTCGCCTGTACAGCCCATCGACACTTGGCATATCTCGCGCAAACTGGGTATGATTGTCGAGGCGAATGTGCTGGGAGGCAAGCTGCTGATGACTACCATGGATATCGATACTGATCTTGACCACCGCCTTGTGGCAAGGCAGATGAGGCGGGCCGTCATCAGCTATATGTCGAGCGATGACTTCCAGCCGGCCGTCACGCTGGAGCCGCAGGTGATAGAGGACTTCTTTGTCAAGGAAGGACCCAAGGTCAGCATGTTTACCAAGGAGTCGCCCGATGAGCTGAAGCCAAAAATCTTCTAAAATCGCTTTGCTATGTCAGCATTATTTCGTACCTTTGCACGCAAAATTAGAAAAATAAGACTAAAAGACATATGGGAAAAGTAATTTTGACGGGCGACCGTCCCACAGGTAAACTTCACTTAGGGCACTATGTCGGCTCACTGCGCCGACGTGTGCAGTTGCAGAATCAGGGCGATTTCGATCGCATGTTTGTGTTCATGGCCGATGTGCAGGCTCTCACTGATAATGCCGACAATCCAGAGAAGATTCGCCAGAATATCATTGAGGTGGCACTCGACTACCTGGCAGCAGGTCTTGATCCAGCCAAGTGCACCCTTTTCATTCAGAGTCAGATTCCTGAACTGGCTGAGCTTACCACCTATCTGATGAATCTGGTATCAGTCAGTCGCGTACAGCGCAATCCTACTGTCAAGACCGAGGTAAAGATGCGTGGTTTCGAGGGCGAGAGTATTCCTCTCGGTTTCTTCTGCTATCCGGTATCTCAGGCTGCCGATATCACCCTGTTCAAGGCCACTACCGTTCCTGCTGGTGAGGACCAGGAGCCAATGCTTGAGGTAACCCGCGAGCTGGTGCGCCGTTTCAATCAGATTTATGCCCCCGTATTGGTAGAGCCTAATATCATGCTGCCTGAGAATGTCACAGCACGTCGTCTGCCAGGTACCGATGGTAAGGAGAAAATGTCAAAGTCGCTGGGCAACTGCATCTACCTCTCTGACACCGCCGAGGATGTATGGCAGAAGGTACGCTCAATGTACACCGACCCAGAACACGTCAACCTGAACGACCCAGGACATGTGGAGGGCAATGCCGTGTTCACCTATCTCGACGCTTTCTCTACTGATGAGGATTTTGCCAACTTCCTGCCCGAGTATCAGAATCTCGACGAGCTGAAGGACCACTACCGTCGTGGCGGTCTGGGTGATATGAAGTGTAAGAAGTTCCTGAATCAGGTGCTCAACCAGTTCTTGGAGCCTATGCGCCTGCGCCGTGCTGAGTTCGAGAAGGATATCCCCGAGATCTATAACATCTTGAAGAAGGGTACCGAACAGGCCCGCGAGGTTGGTGCCCAGACCATGGACGAGGTTCGCAAGGCTATGCGTATCGACTATTTCAACGATGCCGAACTGATTCGCCAACAGGCTGAGAAGTTCGCAAAATAAAACAATCAATCCCCGCCGATTGGCGGGGATTGATTTTATTCCTTTAGCAAGTCAGGTCGTAGGCGTCGCGTGCGCTCCATCGCCTGTTCAAACTCCCATTCGCGGATCTTGGCCTCGTTGCCGCTCAGCAGGATATCGGGCACCTTCCAACCCTTGTAGTCGGCAGGGCGGGTGTAGATAGGAGCCGCCAGTATATCATCCTGGAAGCAATCGCTCAGTGCACTCTGCTCGTCACCAATCACGCCAGGCACCACTCTCACGATGGCATCAGCAATCATAGCTGCTACCAACTCACCACCTGTCAGCACAAAATCGCCGATAGAAATCTCCTTGGTAATCAGGTGCTCACGGATACGCTGGTCGATACCTTTATAGTGGCCGGCCAATATAATCAGGTTGCCCTTCATCGAGAGGTCGTTGGCCATGTGCTGGTCGAAACGCTCACCGTCGGGCGAGGTGAAGATCACCTCATCATAGTCGCGCTCAGCTTTCAGGGCTGTGATACAGCGGTCGATAGGCTCGCACTGCATCACCATGCCAGCGCTGCCGCCGTATGGGTAATCATCCACGCGGCGCCATTTATCCAGAGTGTAGTCTCTCAGGTTGTGCAAACGGATTTCAGCCAATCCTTTCTTTTCTGCTCTTGCCAGAATCGACTCGTGAACGAAGCCTTCCAACATCTCTGGCAGTACGGTTATAATATCAATTCTCATTTAAAAAATGCTTTAATTCGTTCTATGTATTTCATGCCTGTTTTGCGGCCAATATCGTAAACACGCTGCATTTCGTCGGGGTTATGCGAAATATGACCGATGGGTAGTTTCTCGTCGGGACGGATAACCAGTGCGCGGCCCGTACTCTCTGCCTGATAAACATATGCCAGCTGCTGGTTGTACATCAGGTGACGCTTGTCCATCGCCTCTATCATCTTCGGGTATTTCCTGAGGGCTATGCGCATCAGCGGCATCAGCTTGTTGTGCTCCTTCACGTAGCCGTCGGGCTGGGTGAGTATCACCAGATTCTTCTCGTAGCCGATGCTTTCAAAATATTCCAAAGGGATGGAGTCGGCCACACCACCGTCAAGCACTTTCATGCCTTCCAGCTCAACCACCCTTGATACCAGTGGCATCGAGGCCGAGGCGCGAATCCAGTCGTAGGTGGTAGGTGTCACCTTCGGCAGACTCTTATATACCGCCTTGCCCGTCTCCACATCCGTGCAAACAGCTATGAACGCCATGGGGTTGGCATCATAAGCCGCATTGTCAAACACATCATATTTGGTAGGGATGACATGGTAGCCGAACTCGGCATTATAGAGATCGCCCGATTTCAGCAGCGACTGCCACGAACAGAATCTGCTGTCGTGGGCAAACGCCTTGTTGTAGCGTATGGCGCGACCTATCTGGCGACTCTTATAATTGCAGCCGAAGGCAGCACCAGCCGAAACGCCAATCAGTCCGTCGGGCTCTATCCTGGCCTCCATCATCACGTCGATGATGCCCGCCGTGAAAAGCCCGCGCATGGCGCCTCCTTCAAGTACCAGTCCTTTTTTCATGGGTGCAAAGATATGAATAATCGATGACATATCAAAGCGATTTTGGAAGATTAATGAATTTATAGTCTTAAAATCTGTGAAAAATACTTTAAATTCGGTAAATTTCTTTGTGGTAAGTCTTTCTAATACTGCAGAATCGTTTTTTTAGAGTATCTTTGATTTAAAATTTATGAACCTGAAATAGTATATAGTTAGAACTAACCGAGTATTGATTTGATGCTTATGCTTATAGAAACATACCGTAGTTATATCCTTGGATCCGTTGCTTTATGTGCACTTCTTGCGCTCGTAAGCTGCAGAGAAGGAACTGTTAGTACTGCGTCCGACGCCTATAAGACGCTGTGTGTGAAACGGCAGGACTTTACCCAGATGCGCCAGTTCATGTCAAACATAGAAAGCAAAGAGAACATCAATGTGAATGCCCTTATTGGTGGGACATTGAAGACGGTTTGCGTGAAGGAAGGTGCTCGTGTGAAGAAAGGTCAGCCGCTCTTCATCATCGACCAGGCTCCCTACATCGCCGCAGTCAATGCCGCTAAAGCCCAGGTGGGGACAGCCCGCGCCGCACTCTCCACGGCACAATTGAACTTAGATGGCAAAGAGAAGCTTTATGAGCAGCAGATGGTGGGCGAGTTTGACCTGCGCAGGGCGCGTCATGCCAAAGAGGAAGCCGCTGCCCAACTCGAGGCTGCTCAGGCGGAACTGGCGGCTGCGCGTTCCAACCTGGACTATACTACTATCTACAGTCCTGTTGACGGAACCATCAGTATCATGAATTTCACCGAAGGCGATGTCGTGTTCCCTACCAGCACACTGTCTATCGCCACCATAGCGGCCAACAAGCAGATTTATGCTTATATCACGTTGTCAGAGAAATTGCTCGTGAACCTATTCGAGGAGTATGACTGCAGCACTTCCGACGAACTGCTGAAAAAGTTGCCTCCTGTCTCGCTCTATACTACCTGGGGTGAAGAACTTCCGCAGAAAGGGCACTTCGATGCCGTTAGCGGTGAAGCAGACGTCTTGACAGGTTCAGTCCTCCTTAGGGCTTCGTTCGACAACCCTTCGGAGATGTTCCGCAACGGCAGCAACGGATATGTAGGGCTGCCAACCACAAGGCACGGGGTCTTTGTCATACCGCAGGAGGCCACTATCCACATTCAGGACAAATGTTTTGTTTATCGTGTCATCGATGGCAGGGCCGTCTCTACCGAGGTGAAGGGCATTTCTGCTAACGATGAGCACTATGTGGTGACCAGCGGACTGAATGACGGCGATGTCATCATAGCCGAGAATGCCGGGATGGTGACTGAGGGAATGGCTGTGGCTCAGGAAACTGGAAAGAAGGAACTTTAAATACGATCTGTTATGCGTCAAAGATTACACCTTTATATATATATAGTTGCCGTTCTGACTCTGTCGATACTCTGCACCAACTGTGGTGAAGAGACCACACCGACGGCGAAGGATTGCTACCGCCTGTTGCGTGTGCAGCGGCAAGACATTACCCTGAATCGCAACTTTTCTGTGAAGATGGAAGGTGTGTATAATATACAGGTTCGCCCTCTTGTCAGTGGACGGCTTGCTAAGATTTTAGTAAACGAAGGTGCTCATGTAAAGAAAGGTCAGCCGCTATTCGTCATCGACCAAAGCCCTTATATTGCTGCCGTTGATGCTGCCAAGGCTCAGGTGGGGACAGCTCGCGCTGCACTCTCATCTGCCCAGTTGAACTTAGATGGCAAGGAGAAACTCTATGCTCAACAGATGGTGGGAGAGTCCGACCTGCTTCGAGCCCGTCATGCCAAGGAAGAAGCCTACGCACAGGTGGAAGCGGCACAGGCTGAGTTGGAATCTGCGCGCATCCAACTGGGCTACACCACCGTCTGTAGTCCTGCAGACGGTGTCATAGGCATGATTGAATACCGTGTGGGTGAACTTGTTGAACCCGATGGCGAACTACACATGGTCATCTTTTCAGACAATAAATACCTTCGTGCATACGGCGCACTCTCTGAGAAGGCACTCTCTGAACTTCTTCAGGACTTCAACTGTAACTCCACCGACGAACTTCTTGAAAAGCTGCCACCCGTCACGCTTTATACCAACTGGGGCTATCAGTTTGAGGAAAAGGGACATATTGATGCCATCAGCGGAATCGTTGAACAGGACAATGGTGGCACTTATATACGTGCTACGTTTCATAATTCCACAGAAATCTTCCGTAACGGCAGTAACGGCTATATCGAACTACCCTATGTCAGACACAAGGTCATAGTCATTCCGCAGGAAGCTACCGTTGATATCCACAATAAATATATTGTATATAAAGTGGTCGATGGAAAGGCTGTGGAAACCGAGGTGACCATCCTTCCTTATAACGACGGACAAAACTTTGTGGTGACCAGCGGCTTGGAACCTGGCGATGTCATCATTGCCGAGGGAGCCGGATTCGTGGAGGACGGAATGGAGGTTACAGAAAAGAAAGTTAAGAAAGGAGGAAATCCATCATGATCAGTCGTTTCTTTATCACTCGTCCCATCTTCGCCTGCGCCCTTTCGGTGCTTGTCCTACTGGCCGGCATCGTGGGTTATGTCAATCTGCCCGTAGAGCAGTTCCCCAATGTAGCTCCGCCCGTGGTCACCATCAGTACGGAATATACCGGAGCCAGTGCCGAGGCTGTCATGAAGAGTGTCATCACCCCCCTTGAGGAGGCTGTCAACGGCGTGGAGGGTATGGAGTATATCACGTCGTCGTCAACCAGCAGTGGTATGGCCACCGTCAACGTCACCTTCCGTCCCGGCACCGACCCCGATCTGGCACAGATACGCGTAAAAAACCGTGTGGAGGAGGCCAAGGGCTACCTGCCAGCCGAGGTGCTGAATCTGGGCGTGCAGGTGGAGAAGGAGGAGCAGGGCATGCTCCGCATCATTGCTTTGGAATGTCCCGACAACCGCTACGATAATGCCTTTATCACCAACTATTTCAACATCAACGTGCAGCCGCGCCTGCAGCGCATTAATGGTGTGGGCAACATCCAGCTGATGGGCAATGTCTATGGCATGCGCATCTGGATGGACCCGAAGAAGATGGCTCAGTACCAACTGAATCCGGAAGATATTGTCAATGCCCTGGAAGGTCAGAACGTCGAGGCTGCCATTGGCACGCTGGGAGAGGATTCAAATGGAACCTACCAGTACACGCTGGTATATAGGGGGCGCTTGGAAAACCAACAAGAGTTTGAGGATATTGTCTTGAGGACTGATGCCTTTAATGACTTGCATCTCAGCGATGTGGCACGCGTGGAATTGGGCACCGTAACTTATGCCTGCGACAGTTGGGTGAACTCCCACAATGGCACTGTTGCCATCATTACCCCTGCCACCGGTGCTAATGCGCAACGAGTAAACAATGAGATAGACAGGCTCATGGAAGAGCTGAAGCCACACTTGCCGGCAGGACTGGAGTTCCGAGTGCTCTTGGACACCAACGACTTCCTCGACGCCTCGATGAACGCGGTCTATAAGACGCTGCTCGAGGCCCTGCTGCTCGTCATTCTCGTGGTGTTGCTGTTCCTGCAGAACTGGCGTGCCACCATCATTCCGTCGGTGAGCATTGTTGTCTCGCTCGTGGGCACCTTTGCCTTCATGTATATGGTTGGCTTCACGCTCAACCTCATCACTCTCTTCGCACTGGTGCTGGTCATCGGTACCGTGGTCGATGATGCCATTGTCGTGGTGGAGGCGGTGCAGGAGAAACTGGAAGAACCGACGACAACTGCCAAGAAGGCCACCCACCAGGCGATGCACAACATTTCTACAGCCATTATCACCACCACCATTGTCTTCATGTGTGTGTTCATCCCAGCTGCTTTCATGGGCGGTCTCAGCGGTGCCTATTACCGGCAGTTCGGTTTGACGATGGCCGTGGCCGTGGCCATTTCTACTTTCTGTGCCCTGACGCTCTGTCCGGCACTGTGTGCGCTGCTGATGAAACCCCGCTCTCCGGAAGCAGAATTGCAGACAGCCTCCTGGTCGGTGCGTTTTCGTCAAGCCTACAACAAGGCTTTCAATGCCTTGCTCAGTAAATACAGTCGTGCATTGGGATGGTTCATGCGTCGTCGCTGGCTTGTGGGTTCACTGACGGTTGTCAGCATCGTCCTGCTGGCCTGGATGCTCTACAGCACGCCCACAGGTTTGGTGCCCGACGAGGACACCGGGATTATCTTTGTAGATATCACCACACCGTCGGGTTCTACCTTGGCACAGACGAAAAAGACGGTTCATGAGATGTCGAAAGTTCTGGAGAACGACCCCGATATGCGTGGCGTCGGTTCGGTAGCAGGCTGGAATATCTTGGGTGGCGATGGTCCTAACACCGGACTGGTGATGGGGCGCCTGAAGCATTGGGACGACCGCCAGGACGACGGTCACGACATCTTCAGCATCTACGACCGCATAGAGGGTGCCACCCATCAGGTGAAGAGCGGTTCGATGTTCGTGTTCCTGCTCCCCACTGTCTTTGGCTATAGCTATAGCAACAGCGTGGAATTGTATGTTGAGGACTATGGCGGTGGCTCCGTCACCAAGCTCAAGGGCGTGGCCGACAACTTCATGAAGGCACTGGAAGCGCGGCCAGAGATAGAAGAAGTCTATTCGCCCTACGAGGTGAACTATCCGCAATACACTGTCACGGTGAATGCCTCGCTGTGTAAGCGCTATGGCATCGAGCCTGCTTCCGTGCTCAGCGTGCTCAACGGCTATATAGGCAGTAACTATGCCTCGCAGTTCAATAGTTTTGGAAAACTCTATCACGTCATGTTGCAGACTGATCCTAGACTGCGCATGAATAAGGACGACCTGAACGACATCTATGTCGTCACGGAGAAGGGCAGCTACACGCCAATCACCGAACTCATCACGCTGAAGAAGACTTATGGTCTCCAGTCGCTCAACCGCTTCAACCTTTTTTTAGGCATCAACGTAGAACTGACACCTGCCGAGGGCTACACTTCGGGCGATGTCATCAATGCCGTGAGCGAGGTGTCGGCCGCGACGCTGCCCCAGGGCTATGGCTATGAGTACACCGGCACGGCCCGCGAGGAGGCTGCCTCTACGTCGTCCACAGCCTGGGTGTTTGTCATCAGTCTGCTGCTCGTGTTCATCGTGCTCTGCTGTCTCTACGAGAGTCTGCTCATTCCCATGGCCGTCATGCTCAGCGTGCCCTTCGGGCTGCTCGGCAGTTTCGTGTTCATCAACCTGGTAGAACTGGAGAACAACATCTATATGCAGGTGGGCATCATCATGCTCATCGGCCTGATTGCCAAGACCGCTATCCTGATTACGGAGTATGCCTGTGAGCGTCGCCGCGAGGGAATGAGCATAGCCGATGCCGCTCTCACTGCTGCCAAAGCACGCCTGCGCCCCATCCTGATGACCGCCCTGACGCTTATCGTGGGCCTGATGCCTATGATTTTTGAACGGGGGGCAGGTGCCATGGGTAATGTCACGCTGGGACTGTGTGTGGTTGGTGGTATGCTGGTGGGCACTCTGGCCTTGTTACTCTTTGTACCCGTATTCTTCATCTTCTTCCAGACGCTGGAAGAAAAAATCAAAACACACTCGGTAACGACTACACTGTCTATACTGGCAGTCGTCTGCCTGCTGTCGAGCTGTAAGACTTACTCATCGTATCACTC
The DNA here is from genome assembly GCA_015060625.1 of Xylanibacter ruminicola. Classification (GTDB taxonomy): domain Bacteria; phylum Bacteroidota; class Bacteroidia; order Bacteroidales; family Bacteroidaceae; genus Prevotella; species Prevotella ruminicola_D. The sequence continues at coordinate 54,678 of SUYC01000016.1, forward strand.
TGACTCTACGGCTACCGATGTGCTGAAAAAACAACTTAGCGCTATAGGCGCATCCGCAGCTGACAGCTTGGCTGGCAACTTGCCCGCCGACTGGCGCGAGGTTTTTACCGAGCCGAAGGTCGCCGCACTTATCGAAGAGGCACTCCTGCACAACAGCGATCTCCAGACCGCCCATCTGCAAGTGCAGGCTGCCAAAGCTGCCCTGCGCAGTGCCAAGGGCGAACTGTTTCCCTCCATAGGGCTGGCAGCCAGCAAAAGCAAATCACGGTTTAAGAATAGTGACTTCACTGAGACATCCTCGGGCTATAACATCGGTGCAGAGGCCAGTTGGGAGATTGATGCCTTTGGCCGTATGCGCAATGCCAAGCGTGCTGCTGCTGCCACCGTCGAGGAACAGATGGCCTATGAGCAGGCTGTGCGTACCGAACTCATAGCCACCGTGGCAACCGCCTACTACCAACTGGAAATGTACGATGCACAGATAGCCGACACCCGCAGCATCATCGACAGTTGGACGGAGAGCATCGCCACGCAGCGCGTCCTGCTGGAGGTTGGTGAGGCTACCAGCGACGATGTTGACCAGTCAGAGGCCGCCAAACTCGAAGCAGAGGCTACACTTGAGGAACTTCTGCTACAATTACGTCAAGCCGAGAATGCCCTGTGTGCCGCGCTGGGCCGTCCCTGTCAGCACATCGACCGCGACTCGCTGAGCGCATCGTGCCTTACTATCGACAGCATCCCGTCGGTCAGCATCCAGGCCCTGGCACGTCGTCCAGACGTCCGTCAGGCTGAGGCCGCACTGAAGGCAGCCTTCTATGCCACCAATGAGGCACGCGCCGCACTCTATCCCTCTCTGTCGCTCTCGGGCAGTATCGGATGGACAAATGATGTGGGCGAGATAGTCAGTCCTGCCGGACTGCTGATGAATGCTTTAGGCTCGCTGACGCAGCCCCTCTTTGCGGGAGGCCGGCTGAGGGCAGAGGTGCAGCGCGCCAAGGCAGAGCAGGAGACGGCAAAGGTGACTTTCCGCCAGACGGTGTTGGAGGCTGGTCGGGAGGTGAACGACATCATGGCCACCGAGCAATATGCACGCCGAGCCATCAGTCTCAGCGAGCAGCAGGTGAAGAAACTGTCTCATATCGCTGATGCCTCAAAGTTGCGCATGCAGTACGACGAGGACGTGAACTACCTGCAGGTGCTGCTGGCCCGCCAGGCCCTGCTCGAAGCCCGTCTGCAGTTGCTGGCCCATCGTTATGAAATGATAGATGCCCACATCCAGCTTTATAAAGCATTAGGTGGAGGCATGGACTAACAATAATATTTAACCAATAATGAAAGATATGAAAGAAAGTATTACTTACCCATTGAGCGCCATTCAATGGGAGGCCTATGATGAGTTTATGGAAGACCCAAAACTGACGCAGCACAATGTCACCGTATGCATGCCTTTCGAACGATCATCAGCGCAAAGGTTCCTGCGAGCCATGCAAAATATGCTCGACGAGCAGCGCTATCTCCATATACACCTTGTGCGTCAGGGTGACGATATCATGATTTGCGAGGACTGGCAGATGCCCAACAACGTACACTACCTCCGCATGAGTGATGCGGAATGGGAAGCGGCACAACCCACGTTTACAAAGCCGTTTGATGTTTTCAACGAGGCTTGTGTGCGTCTTTATCTTGTGGAGACTGACAGTCAGGTCTACGTCATCCTGGAGAACTTTCATCTCTTCTTCGACGGCATATCCCAAAGGGCACTTTGGAATGCTTTTGAAGAGGCAGTGCAAGGTATTCCCCTCTACCAACAGGGTGACATCGCTGCTGAAATGACCTACCGCGAGATTGCTTCTTACAACAGTGATGCCTATCGCCGTGCAAAAGAATACTATTTGAAGAAATTCGAAGGTTTGCAACTGACCGACTATTGTCGTGAGACCGACAACCCGTTGGGGCCTGCCATCAGTTCGCATCCCATGGTGTCTGCCACTATCATCGATGAAGGCTGCCAGCGCATAGGTCAAACGCCTACCACAGTTTTCTATGCGGCCTACGCCATAGCATTAGCCTATATGTCGGGTGAGACGCGCGTGGTATTTTATACTTTCAATCATGGTCGTAGCGACCGGCGACTCACCGACCATGTTTATGGCCAGTATCTATGCAGTCTGCCTATCGTCATCGATACGGATCCGAACCAGACCGTGGCCGAACTGCTTAGCCAGACACACAGAGAAATCTTCTGTTCCATGCGCTACCGCATCTACCCTGAATATCATCTGCTGCGCGACCTTGGTATCGATGGTATCGCTGGTGATGCTACGGAGATAGGGTATAATGCCGCCGATATCCCAGAATATATCAATATCGACGGCAAACTGTGGAACACCTATCATATAGATCCATCATTCACCGGCGAGCACTCATCGACCTACATCGCTCGTCGTGAAGATCTCTACGAGGTATTTACCGACTGTAGCAGTGCCCTATATACTCAAGAACAGATTGACACCATGTCGGGAATTACCGGCCAGATGGCTCTCTTGCTTGTTGGCGACCAGAATGAAAAACTTAACAATATTATCCCAAAGAAGAAATGAAACGAATTTTATTAGCAGGCTATGGTAATATCGCTCATGCGTTTCAACAAATCATGGCCGAGCAGGAACCCAGTGGTACTTATTCGCTGACAACCTGTGACTTGAAGGATGGTCAAGACATTCTCACTTATCTGCCAGAACACCATGATGAGTTTGACATAGTGTTTAACACTTCTCAGGCCGAAACCATCGACGTTACACGGATGTGCATAGACTATGGTCTGGACTATATCGACATGGGCGTAGATGAAGGTATGGGTGATGGCACTACGGCGGTGGACTTCCTGTTCGCTTTGGATCCGTTGCTGAAATGTCCAACTCGCAGTCACATCATGTGTGGCTTTGGCATCAATCCCGGTATCCTCGAACACGTCTATCAGAAATACAAGCCACAAGGGCCTCACTATGCCTTCGAACTGGAGCACGACGATGCTGTCAGTGATGAATATGAGGTCTTTGGCACCTGGTCACCCTACATGTATGCCGAGGAGAGTTGTCGTGCAGAGTTGGTCGTGATTAACAAAAATGATATCCGTTACATTACGCAGCAGTTGAAGGATGATGGTGGCGCCATGCGCCTCACCTATCACGGCGAGCAGCGCCAGTACCTCCCTATACCTCATGAAGAGCTGATGTCTATGCTGCACAGCGACGAGAACCTGCTCGGATCTGCCTATCTCTTTCAGGCCCCACGAGGAATGCAGCAATGCTTTCTGGACCATGGTGCTGAAATGACAGTTGAGGAGTTTCTCCAGATTCCCGTGCCCCACTGCCTGAAAGGTGATGATCATGTGGGTATGCTTTTCTGGGACACGAAAGAACGACTCTACTGGGTAAAGAATGTGATGGAAAATCAAACCACCTGGAAGCGATACGGCTGCAATGCTGTTTGTTGGCAGACAGCTACTGGAGCTTGGATTGCTTACCGACTACTCGATGCCGTCAGCACCGAGCACCCTCACACCATGACTGAACTGTCACAACTCATGCCAGATGCTATTGATGCCTTGCTCAATCAGATAGGTCTTACCTTCGAGGTAGAGGAGCAGCCTTTCAGTGTAGAAGAGTTCAAAAAGAATATCATGCGCTATTTTTAATTTAATCTCATATTTTTAGTAATTAGCACTCTATGAAACGAATATTATTAGCTGGCTATGGTAATATAGCCAAGGCCTTTGAAAAAATCATGAATGAGCAGGAGCCGCAAGATAGTTTTAAACTGACTATTTGTGACTTGAAAGATGGACAAGACGTTTTCGACTTTCTGCCCCGCCACCACGACGAGTTCGATGTGGTGGTCAATACTTCGCTGGCCAACAGCATAGAGATTGCTCGTATGTGCATAGACTACGGCCTTGACTGTATCGACGTGGCTGGCTTCGCTGACGGCATAGATACGGATAATGTCGTATCGATACCTGACTATATAGAGGAAATGAAGCGGATATTGTGCTGGTCTACGCACAGCCGTATCATGTTCGGCTTTGGCATTAATCCAGGTATTCTCGAACACGTCTATCAGCAATACAAGCCACAGGGGCCACACTATGCCTTCGAACTGGAACACGACGATTCTGTTAGTGATGAATATGAGGTATTTGGCACCTGGTCGCCATTCATGTATGCCGAGGAGAGTTGCCGCGCCGAATTGGTGGTTGGAACCAGACAGGACGTTATTGATGTGACGCAGCAACTGAATGACCAAGGTGGCACCATACGCCTCACCTATCACGGCAGCGAGCGCCATTATCTGCCTGTACCCCATGAGGAACTGCTCTCTATGCTGCATAGCGACGAGAACCTGCTGGGCACGGCTAATATCTATCAGGCCCCACGAGGCATGCAGCAGTATCTTCTGGAACGGGGTGCCGACATCACCGATGAAGAGTTGCTTTCTATCCCCGTGCCCCATTGTCTGAAAGGCGAGGATCAGGCGGGCATACTTTTCTGGGACACAAAAGAAAGGCTATACTGGGTGAAGAGTGTGGTGGACAACCAGACCACCTGGAAGCGATACGGCTGCAATGCTGTTTGTTGGCAGACGGCCACAGGAGCATGGATAGCCTACCGGTTGCTCGATGCCGCCAGTACCGACCACCCTCACACCATGACTGAACTGTCTCAGCTCATGCCAGAAGCCATCGATACCTTGCTCAATCAGATAGGTCTTACCTTCGAGGTTGAGGAGCAGCCTTTCAGTGTAGAAGAGTTCAAAAAGAACTTCATGTGCTATTTCTAACATAGATGTCAAGACAATGGTATAATGACGAAAAGAATTGTTTGGATAGATTGGCTTAGAACGATTGCATGCCTGATGGTGCTTCTGGAGCATAGTGCAGAGCCGTATGTCTTCAATGAAGATGTACAGATTTTGACGGAAAGCGATGCGTGGTGGGTCGGGATTTTTTACAGTATGATGGCCCCTTGCGTGGCATTATTTGTCGTGGCTTCAAGCTATCTGCAAATTCCGCTTCATTATTCTACAGGCGAGTTCTTTAAGCACAGAATAGCAAGGGTCTTCGTTCCTCTTGTCATTTGGAGTCTTATCTATGCATTTATCTGGGGCAATCCGATGGAAAACTTGGGAAATTTGCTGCTCAATTTCAATTATGAAGCTGGTCATCTGTGGTTTGTTTATATGCTTTTGGGGCTTTACCTACTGATGCCGATACTATCGCCTTGGGCAGAACGTGTAAGCAAGCGCGAATTACAGTTCTATCTGTTGGTCTGTTTCGCCACAACTCTGATACCGATAGTCAGAATATTAGTTTCTGATGGCGACATGGTGGTGTGGGGTCCCTCTGGTGTGCCAAATACAACAGAATATCCTCTCTGGGGGGTGGCAAGTTGGAATCGCTATGGTCTGTTTTATTATATAAGTGGTTTTGTTGGTTACGTGTTGTTGGGGCTCTATATGAGGCGATTTGCCGGATATGGGACACGAGCCAAAGTTGCAACTTTAGCTTTACTGTGCTGGATCCTCGGGTTTACAATATGTTTAATATGGGTTATGGCTATTGTCTATGGTTTGGCTTCAAACGGTTTTCCTGTTAATGGTCCAACAGAAATGATTGTTCTGATTGAAAAGCCTTTCTTGCATGACGAAATATGTGTATATCTGATGACTGTCGGTTTACTGTTCTTATTTAGGATGATTCGTGCTGATGGTTGGTTTTATCAGCGCGTTATCCTGCAGATATCCAAGGTGGGCTATGGAATATTTCTAAGTCACATGATTATTTTGTCTATATTATCCGAATGGTTCAGGGATGCTCTCGGCATCGGTACGGATGGTCTTTTAGGGGTGTTTACCACACCACTACAAATCATACTTACTGCCATGTTTTCCTTGACGATTTCGACCATAGTCTGCATATTGATTCAGCGCATACCAAAATATGGAAAGTGGATTGTTGGTTGAAGAAGAACTTATGGCAGGCAAACGTCTTGAAACCGAACCCGTGAGAGGGTTATTCTGGTCAATGGCCGTCCCCGTGATGCTGCAACAACTGTTGGTGTGGCTTGACAATGTCATCGACCGTATCTGGATAGCCCATATCCCCGATGTCGGGCAGTTGGCTTTCACGGCCTCGGCTGTGTGTGTACCTATCATATATATGATGATGGCACTGTCCGAACTGGTGGGTACGGGCATTGCACCGCAGGTGGGCTATCATTTAGGGCAAGGCAATCGCCAACGTGCCGAACAGACCTTAGGGAGTTTCTTCCTGTTTGATATGTTGCTGGCAGTGTTGGTGAGCGGCGTGATAGAGTGGCAGTGCAGTCCGCTGGTAAGACTCTTTGGTGGTAGTGACCAGACGGCGGCACTGTCAGAACTTTATTTGCGAATCTCCACCCCTGGCAATGCTCTCTGCATCGTGTCGGGAGGATTGGCACCGTTTTTATTGGCACAAGGGCGTAGCACAGAGGCGGGCATGGTGCTCGGTTCGGGCATCATATTGAACATGGTACTTGACCCGCTGCTCATGTTCGGCTTCAACATGGGACTGGCTGGTGCAGCCTGGGCTACCACCATTGCCGAGACAGCGGCGGCAGTGCTGGCCATCGCTTGTCTGATGCGTCGTGGCGACATCCGACTGCTACGCACAAACTTCCGACTGAGATGGGATTTGATTGCCCCTTGTCTGGCCCTCGGTGTGACGCCGATGGTGATGATGCTGGCCGAGACGGTGCAGATGGGCATCTATAACCAGACGCTCTACACCATGGTTGGCGATGTCGGTGTAGGGACGATGGCACTGGTCATCATGCTCTACAACTTTTTCTACTTCCCTTTCTATGGCATAGCCTTTGGTGTGCAGGCGATAACGAGCTATAACCTCGGTGCCAATCGTTTGGACCGGGTGCGCGAGAATGTCAGGCTGCTGCTGAAGGTCACCTTGGTGTGGTCGGTAGTGGTGTGGCTGTTGATGATGCTGTGTACCAACCCCATTGTGCAGCTGACCATTGGGGATGGGGCCATGACCGACTATGCCGTGCCTATGGTCCGTCTGTCGTTCGTGGTATTTTTCGTGGCCACCCTGCAGTTTGCCTGTCAGAGCACCCTTCAGGCTATGAACCGTCCCGCAGTTACATTCTGGCTCGGTCTGTCTCGTACGCTGCTACTTTTACTCCCTATGGTATGGCTGTTGCCGCAACTGCTTACCGGGCATGCGGATGCAGGTGTGTTTCTGGCTCAGCCCCTCACAGATATCATGATATTTATCATTACTGGAATTTATTTGTATAAAGCATTACACACACTATGAAAAAGAACTTGCAATGGATGATGGCCGCAAGATAAAACAATAATGTTATCATGAATGGTTAAATTTCGCTGATTATTTGGCGATTTCGCTTTTTCTACTTACTTTTGCAGCAGTTATGAATAGGATAGCATTATTGGTTGTATCGTTTCTGATGTCGCTGGTGGCTTGTGCTCAGGCCATCTACGATCCAAAGTGCATCACCCTGATGGATGCACCTCTGGAGGGTACCGACTCGGCATTTGTGCCTGCGCTCAAAAGTATCGGTTTTGAACCCGTAATGGGCGAGGCCGAAGAGGGTACCTATCATTTCAAGGGCGACTTTTATGGTATTAAGGATGCCCGTCTGGATGTCACTGTCAGCGATAAGACCAAGATGCTCAGCGAGGCCACCGTTACCTGCGGTCCTTATCGCACCCGTGAACTCTACGAGCGCAATCAGAAGTATCTGTTGGGCAAGTTGCAGCGCGAGTTGGGCAACTTCAAGGCCAAGGGCGACGGTTCGCTCTATGTGCTCACCGACTACGGCTATATCCGTCAGAGCATCACGCTGCATGAAAATGGTTCGCACTCCATCAGCTATTACTATCTCAACATGTCACCTTATTATAAAGATGCCTCGAATATGGGACTGAAAGGCTTTGTGCAGGAGGTCATCACCGAGAATCCTGTGGCCGAGAATCCCATTGAGCATTTCGACGAGGTGGGCCGTCTGGAGTCAGCCGAACTCACCAACCGCCAGTATAACCAAGTGGGCTATCTCATTTCGGCCATGCTGACTGAGGGAGGGGAGAAGAAGCAGATAGCCTATGAATATAACGACGATGGCAATCTGAGGCGCACCATTCAGACCAATACCGTTTCGGGCTTGAAACTCGTGACCGACTATAAGTGGAACGACGATGGCGAGATGACCCAGCAAAGTCAGAAAGCCTTCGATAAAGCCAACGAGTGCATCATGAGTGTCACGATGAAATATGATATCGAAGAGCGCGATGATAATGACAACTGGACCAAGACCAACCTCCACATCACCAACTGGCTGAAAGGACAGCGCGCCCAGACCATCGAAGTAGTCCAGACGCGCACCATCTCTTATTGGGATGAAGATTAACCTATCATCTCCAGGAATTCCTCTTCGCTTACAATCTTTATTCCAAGTTTTTCTGCCTTCTGCAGTTTTGAGGGGCCCATGTTCTCACCAGCCAGGATAAACGATGTCTTGCTGCTGATGCTGCCCACATTCTTTCCACCATTCTGCTCAATGATGGCCTTGTATTCGTCGCGACTATGATGGGCAAACACGCCACTAATCACAATGCTTTGGCCCTCAAGTTTAGTGGATAGTTGAGAGTTGACAGTTGAGAGTTCCATCTGCAAACCGTAATTTCTGAGGCGTTCGATAATCTTCAGGTTTTCTTCGGTATGGAAGTAGGTGATGATACTCTTGGCCATCACCTCGCCGATACCCTCTATCTCCTGCAGTTCCTCTATGCCCGCATTCATCAGCGCATCGATATTCTTGAAGTGGCGTGCCAACAGCTTGGCCGAAGTCTCGCCCACAAAGCGGATGCCTAAGGCGAACACCACGCGCTCGAAAGGTACTTCTTTCGAGGCGGCAATGCCGTTTACAATACGCTGGGCCGACTTGGTCCTGCTACCGTCGCCATTGATCTGCTGCACATCGATGTCGTAGAGGTCGGCTATGTTATGTATCAATCCGTGGCGATAATAATCATCCACCGTCTCAGGACCTAACGAGTCGATATTCATCGCCTTACGGGCAATGAAGTGCTCTATGCGCCCCTTGATTTGTGGCGGGCATCCCGTGTCGTTAGGACAGTACCACGCAGCCTCACCCTCGTAGCGCACCAGTGGCGTGCCGCACTCCGGACAGCGCTTGATGAACTCTACCGGCTGGGCGATGATGGGGCGCTGGTCGATATCCACCCCCACTATCTTCGGAATAATCTCGCCACCCTTCTCCACATACACGTAGTCGCCTATATGCAGGTCGAAACTCTTGATAAAATCCTCGTTGTTCAGTGTGGCGCGCTTCACGGTTGTACCAGCCAACTGCACAGGATCCATATTAGCCACAGGGGTGATGGCACCAGTACGCCCCACCTGATAAGTCACCTCGTTCAGACGGGTGCACACACGCTCCGCTTTGAATTTATAGGCGATGGCCCAGCGAGGACTTTTGGCTGTAAATCCTAAGGCGCGCTGCTGGCGCAGAGAGTTCACCTTCAGCACGATACCATCCGTAGCCACAGGCAGATTCTTGCGCTCGGTGTCCCAGTAGTTGATGAAGTCGTAGATCTCTTGCAGCGTCTTTACTTTTTTCATCCCCTCTGAAATCTTGAAGCCCCAGCTGCGGGCTACTTCCAGATTCTCGTAGTGTCCCTCGGCAGGCAACTCTTCGCCCAACAGGTAATAGAGGTAGGCATCCAACTGGCGACTGGCCACCAAGCTCGATTTCTGACTTTTCAGCGTACCGCTGGCAGCATTTCTCGGATTGGCAAACAGGGGCTCTTCGGCCTCTTCGCGCTCCTTGTTCAGTCGCTCAAACACATTCCAAGGCATCAATATCTCGCCACGGATCTCAAATTCGCGAGGGTAGGCTGGGGCAGCGAACAAGTCGTCTGAGGCTGGTGGTGTCAGCACCAAAGGTATCGAGCGTATCGTTTTTACATTCGCTGTCACATCATCGCCATGCACACCATCGCCTCGTGTCACAGCCTGCGTTAGCTTGCCGTCCACGTAGGTGAGCGAAATCGACAATCCGTCGTATTTCATTTCGCAGCACACCTCAAAATCCTCGCCAGCCAAGCCCTTCTTCACGCTCTCATACCAGTCGGCCACATCCTGTTCGTTGTAGGTGTTGGCCAGCGACAGCATCGGGTATTTATGCTCCACCTGCTTGAACTCCGCATTCAGGTCGCTGCCTACACGCTGGGTAGGCGAGTTCGGGTCTGCCATCTCCGGGTGCTTAGCCTCCAGGTCCTGCAGTTCGTGCATCATAAAGTCGAACTCCTGGTCGCCGATGGTAGGCTGGTTCAGCACGTAGTATTTGTAATTATGCTCGTGCAGCTCCTTTCTCAGCTGCTCTATACGCTTTATCTCGTCCATGGATCAATTCTTTATTTATTGGTTGCAAAATTACGACTTTTTTTTGTACCCACCAAAATTTGTTGGCACAAATCAGAAAGGCCTGAAAAAATCACTCGAGTGAATGAATCGTTTGACCCGGCTCAATTGATCGTTTGAGCCGAGTGATTTGATCAATTCACCCGAGTGCCCAAAAATGCTCCTTCGGTTCTTTACGAAAGTTCATCCTATCAACTTCTCAATCTGTTTGTCGGTAGCATTAGGGAGTATCTTCTGGAAGTGGGATTTGAGGCGGTCGAACGATTGTTGTGGTGTGCGGTCGGTGGTGCAGGTCTCGCGACCCAAGAGCTGTTCAGGTGTGGTGAGTAGCGACCAACCCCAACCGTATTCGTGGCCGTGCTTGTCAGTGGGATAAACAAAGTCTTCGGTGATGATGTGGCAGCCCATCTGCAGGCGGGTGACATAACTATCGAAACGGCCGCGCATCTTGGGACCATCGAAGCCGCAGGCGGCACGCAGTTCGCGAGTGATGAGGCTGCCCTGCTCAGAGAGTGTGCAGAGGATGGCGTCCTCGATGGTGCCTTCTTCGGGATGAGGATGACGGCTGCGGCGATAATTGCAAAAGTCGGGCCACCACTCCTTGCTGATGAAACCTGCCTTGCCGGCAAAGAACTTTCCATAGACGCAGTTACCATCTGTGACGATGGGGCCTTTCCACTTCCACAACGGCCAGTCCCACCCACCATCGGGCAGTACCACGTAACGGCAGTCGTCAGCCACAATCTCTTCGGCCGAGAACCCCGAAACACCACCGTTAAGAAGCGGCAGGAATCCTATCTGCTGAATATATGCCATCAGCTCGGCTGCTGAAAATATCTCTTTCATCGTTTGTTTGTAATCTTATTGCAAAGATACGGAAAAAGGTTGTAACGAAGAAACAATTTTCGAAGATTCTTTGCAAGCAAAGCGGCAAAGCCAAGCGCATCAAAGATTTCGCTGCCTATCTCAGCACGGACAGAGGATTTGCCAACGGAACCATCTGGTAGCGTCCATTCAAGGCTTCACAACTAAAGCGAAGAATGACTTTTGCAAAGATGGGTGCAAAAGAAAAAGAAGCGAGGGCCGAGATTATAATGATAACTGTTTCTCGTTCAAATAACGAAGATGGGGGCTGCCCAATTGGTGACAGACTCCCTTTTAATAACATTTGAAGTTCTGTTCTGTATCCTCTCCCAGTTCAAAGACATTCTCGCCAATCTTCACTGCTTCAATTTGTTCTTGAGTAGCCATATTCCTACTCATTTTGAGCAAAAGTGGACATTATATCCGAATTTTCGCCAAAAATGGCTTTCACCGCTCGGCCTTTGGACGCTTTTCTAGGAAAAGAAGGCTTGTGGAAGTGTTTTTTTTAGGTAATTATGTATCTCATTAGAAAATTATTCGTATCTTTGTGGTCAAAAATAGACAATACGAAATAGGGACACCTAAAACATAAGAGGTATATGGAACAAAAAATCAACAGTATCTTTACAAAAAGTGATAATGAAGTAATCAAGATTCTAGCTCGTTGGTGGAAAATGAGTGAAGATGAATTAATGAAACCATTTAAAGTCATTGCATCTTTTAAAAAATCCGATAAGAAGGATAAAAACAATCGAGAATATGGCTATTTTGTTGATGTAAGGAATCTTAATGGAGATATATTGTATTACCCTCCAAAGTTTGGGCAAGTTAGGATTTTTTCTGTTTATAAAGATGGCTTTATGTCTAGTGATATTTGGCAGATAAATGTCAAATTAGCTCCTCGTGCACAGAGAGAAAAGCACAAAAATCCTTTTATGCTTACATTAGATAATGCAGTTGTTGGTAAACCCAAAGTCCAATTCATAGATAAACTAAAGAAAGAAAAACTCATTAGAAAGATATTCGAGGAAACTGGTTCTACCGAAAGAGATGCAAAAAATACCTCTAATGCTCTTCATGCGATTATGGGGGATCTTTATACAGAAACAGAACGTTTCGTTTTTGAGTTACTCCAAAATGCAGATGACCAGCCAGAGAATGGCAAACTGGTAAATGTTAAGTTAAAGACATTAGATGAGAACTTACTTTTCTTACATACAGGCAAGCCGTTTTCTGAGGATGATGTTGAGAGTATTTCAAGTATCGGAGACAGTACTAAGAAAAAGGATACTGAAAAAACAGGATACAAAGGAATTGGCTTTAAGTCTGTTTTTTCTGATGCAGATACGGTCTTTATAGATTCGGGTAATTTTTCATTTGCCTTTGACAAAAACTCTCCATTATATCCTGGCGAAGCGAATATGGACGAAATCCCTTGGCAAATCAAGCCAATCTGGGAGGAAAGATATCGCCTACCTAAAGAAGTTCAAAATGAAGATTTGTACTTCTTGGCTCCTGTTGGAATTGCATTAAATGTTGGTAGCGAGAAAATAGCTACTTATAACGAAAGAATTACTGAATTGCTTCAAAAGCCCCAGTTTACATTATTTTTGAGAAATGTTGGTGAGATTTCTTTTGAATCAAAAGGAAGAGATACCATAAAAATAAATAAGCAAGTAACGGAAACTGGATTCGTTCAGATAACTTCAAATAACAGTACAGAGAATTGGATTACGAAGGATTATATAGTTGATATTCCCATAGAAACAAGGGAGGCCATACAGAACGAGAAGTTAGTTCCAGCCAAATTGAAAGAAGCAACGAAAACAAAAATATCTTTCGCTGTAAAAATAGAAAATGGAACTATCTGTCCCGTAGATGATGCTGTATTGTATACATACCTTCCTACTAAAGTAGATGATTTTAGGTTCAACTTTCTTGTTAATGCAGACTTCTTGACGACTGCAAGTCGTGAACAAATCCATTTCAAGAACATTTGGAACAGGTTCCTTTTCACCCAAATAGGAAGTCTACTCCTTGATTGGATTAAGAGCCTAAAAGATTATAAGGGTGCACTTGGCTTACTGCCATTAAAGGCTGACGACACAGAGAATCTACTTGTAAATGATTTTTATAATTCATTAAAGCATTCTTTAGAATCGTCATCTTTCATTGTTGGGCACAGGGGAGAACAGTTGTCTATATATGATATTATGTTAGATAAATCTGGCCTTTCTCAAATTATTGGTAAAGATTTATTCTGTCAACTTGTTGACAATCAAAAGTCTTTGCCTATGTATGAAGAAGATGAGGTTGCTCTAAAGAATAATGAATTATGCCCAAATATAACCGCAATCACCACTCTTGCTATTTTACAAAAACTTACAAATAACACTTTGTTTAAGACATGGTTTGTCGAATCGGATGAAACAACAAAAGGAATATTTTATGATTGGCTCTTAAAAAAGAATACGGAACAGAGGAAAGCAAGTATAGTTAAACTGGTTAGTTCACTTCCAATTTACAAATTCGGTGATAATTATCTTTCAAAAGAAGAGGCTAATGAGTCTACGAACAGAATTGTTATTCACAATGGTCATAGCGCATTAGTTCCCGTTTATAAGGCATGTGGAATTGAGTGCTCAGAAAATATTGATTTATTGCCTATTTCATGCTTCTATTCAGATTCTATAATTAAATCAACGTTTGAATACATTTTTAGTCATTTGAGAGATAACGAAGCTTTCTCAAAATGGATTCATACTGCATCTGAACCAGAAAAGAAGATTCTAGAGGATTGGCTGGACAAACAGGATACTAGTGCTGAGAGACATGAGGTACTAGTAAAGTTTGTAGAAAGTCTTCCCATTGTTGTTTTCAAAGACAAGATATGTAAAAGGGGTGAACTTATAAAGCGTGTTAAAAAAACAGTAGCCACAGGGTATAATCGAGTTAGTATTGTTGAGGTTGATGAGTTAGATAGTACCAGGCTTATCATAACAAAAAAGTTGTTCCCTATCGTTAATCTGCTGACAAAAATAGGTTTCGTCTGTTCTGCAAATATTCAGAATTCCTCTTTGATAAAGTTCTTTAACCTACCCAAAGAGTATGATCTGTTTAATCTAATAAAGACAAAAGCAAGTGATGCGCTTAAAGATAATGGAAACTTACTTACACCAGCAGAGAAATTGTCCTTGTTCAATGTACTCAGAGATTTAGATGGTGTCAACGAAACAAATGTAGCGCAGAATTTATTGTTTGGGAATCAAAAACATACACATAGGCGTTGGTTATCATCAATGGCTATTTATTCTTCTGACATACCTACGTGGTTATATGAATATACAATATGCGAACAAGAGAATTTTCCAGAACTCAAATCATATTTAATTAAGGAAGAACGAGTTTTCGAAGAGGTTGTTAAAAAGCATATAGAAGAGATTATAACAGAAGTTTCTCCTAAAGAGATTTATGTACATTACAAAGATCAATGGTCATTAGATTTCACCAAAGCCCTGATTAATAAGTATGGTGTAACTTTTGCAATTCTTGAGATGATTGAACTTCAAGATAAAGATTCACAAAAGTTCTTTCTGCAAAAAGTTGAAAAGATAGAATTAAGGAAAGGAGACGTATGTCCTCTGGAGTCCTATGAAATCAGAGTCCTCAAATTGGCTTTTAACATTTATGATGACAATGAAATTCGTTTATTCACTGAGAAAATCTTTTTTAACGGGAAAGCTGTTTCTAAGGTAACCTATAGCGATGACGTTACCTTACAATATCATGATAATTGTATTCTAAAGCTATCACTCTCCGACCTTTTACCAGAATATAAGGATTCAGGAATGATACAACAAGTAAAGTTCTGTTTGTCTAGTTTAGGCGAATCGAATATAAACAGACTATTCACTATGGCTCCAATGGACTTTAATGATATTAACAACAAGTTGGATGTTTCAAATGGATATACTCAAACAAAATATTTGTTCCGCTTATTCTATACAAGGAAATATCGAGGATGGATTAACAACGCCGTCATTAATATTGATTTGTCTTCAGCATCTACCGAATGGAGTTACAAGTTATTAGACATACTCTTTTCCCAAAGAGTTAAACTATTTCAAGATTGTTTTGGCTATAGGTTGTCTTCATATTTTTCAGGGTATATTAGTAACGCCTATATAATGGATTCCGAAAAAGTTCCCTCTTTTGTAGAAAGCTGGGCAGACTCTGAAGAAAAGAAAGCCTACTTGTTTGAACAGGGTGTTGGGACAGAAAAGAAGGAACTCATAAAGTTCAGGAAAAAAATAGTAAACAATGAAACTGTGAGTGAATCTGAAGTTCAGGAACAGTCGAATAGTATGATTTCTACGCTGAACTTTCTCGTTGAGAAAATAGGCCTCCCTTTAAATGGCAATAACCAGATAGAAACCTTATTGAAAATGTCCTCTATATGTCGTAATGTTACATCACAGATAGACATTGAAAAATTGAAGGATATTTCGGAAGAGTATAACATAGCTGAATACCAAAACTGGAAAAATGATTCTACCATTAATATTTATGTTTTCTCAGGAATGATCCCTAAGAAATTGATATACCAAAATAGTATCTTATGCTTTTACACCCAAGAACTTAGTTATTATGATTGGTCTCAGAAAACATTATATATCAGTAAGGATATAGAAATTAGAGATGTTTTGTATAATGCCATATCTAACAATTCAATACCTTTTACTTCTTCTGATTGGAGCAAGTTGTATTATGACAATCTTGTATCGAAGGATGAAGTGGAAAGTAGGGATATGGAGATCGAAAATCTGAGACGAGAGCTGCAAGAGTATATTGATAAATTCGGAAAACTATCAAAAGACAAAGATATATCTAAACCTAATGATACTCCTGATACAAAGAGAAATGAAGAATCAGAAAATAAAGGCGATAAAGACAAGACTAACGAAAAGACAAGAGAAGAAGATCCAACAATAAAGAAAGGAAAAGAAAAGGGGATACCCAAGTCTGATCAAATTATTGCTCAATTGGAAGCTCAAAAATTCTTAATGGGAGCAATGCCAGAGTGGCACTTTCCTCAACAATATGGCGAATACAATGAAAAAGAGGGTAAACCATATCATTTCTCTACAGTTAAGATACATGATATCCAGGGTGAACCTAAGCTTATAGTTCTAAAGAGCTACAAGAAGCAAGATGAACCATTCAAACTTAATCCTGAAGAGTTAGACTATATTTTTAAAAACTCTGCAGAACTAATGATATATACAGGAGATGATATTAAAAGAATAGATAAGGAAGACCTCGTTAGAAATCAGTCTAACATATCACTTTCTTTCAGTACTGAGAATCTTGATATTGAGGAGCGTATAGATGCATTCTGCACAACATTACATTACTTCAAAGAATTGCATTTTGATTTTAGTAGTTTCAATATTGCAGAGAATGCCGAATCCATCAAGAATATCTTTAAGAAAAACGAGGGAACACAAAACACTAATACAGAGGGGGATTTGTGATGAAGTACACAAGGCAAGAGTATGTAAGGTTTCTCTGCACAGAGTTAGAGGCCCAAGAGAAAAGCTATGAGCAGATTGTTAAAACAAAAGCCACTGTCCTCAAAGACAATGGTGAGGTGTTTGTAGGCATGTTTCAAAGAATCAACGAGGCGGGTTTTGCTGTTTTTAAAGTTCGTAACTCAGAAAACATGCCTCGTAAGAATTCTTTCTGGTCAGCTGTTTACCTAAACGGAGAAATGGGGAAATTCAGGAATTGGGGCGATTTGTCATGGAATAAACTTCGAGAAGATTATCAGAGGGACTTCTCCGATTGTCTTTGTGCTTGGATTTCTAAGTCTGAAGACTCTGCCTTCTGTCTTGTCGGAATAAAGAATCTAACAATTGAATTCACTGAATTATTGGAACAGGGAAAGACCATTATTGCATTTGGCCCTAAAGACCCACCTTTGCAGTATCTATTGAATCTTATCCAAATAGTAAAAGATGGGCAATGTCAGGAAACAAAACTTATTTTAGACTTTGACGAATGTGATAATCAATGGAATCCAAGGAAGATAGGAGCCAAAGAAAATTTGGTGTCTTTACTTTTAAATGGTCACTCAAAAGAAAAAAGTGTGGTAGTTCAGGGACCTCCAGGAACTGGTAAAACAACAAGAATGGCTCAACTTGCAGCAAAATTATTAAGAGAGAACAAAAGTGTCCTTGTTACAGCTCTGACCAACCAAGCCCTTATTGAGCTTGCAAAGAAAGATAATTTACAGGAATTCATCGAAAATAGAAAAGTATCAAAAACAAGTCTCACTATTGATGAAAAACGAGAGCAACCTAATCTACAGGAGATAAAGGAGAATAAGTGTAACGCCTCTTCTGGCTACTTATCACTAGCCACTTTCTATTTGTCCAGTGGATGGGCAGTAGATGTTGCAAACGTTCCTTTTGATTATGTGATTATGGATGAGGCGAGTCAGGCTTTATTGCCAATGATTGCTGCATCCATGAAACTTGGCAAGAGAGTCATCTTGATTGGTGACCAAAAGCAACTTCCGCCGATTGTATTAACAAACGAAGACACTATCAATAGATTTGGTTGGTCGGATATTATAAAAGGTTTTCAATCCATATGTAGCTATTTCGATTTTAGTTCATTCATGTTGAGTGACACATATCGAATGACTGCACGTGGAGCAGAATGTACGGGAGCATTTTATAATAATGAATTGCGTTCTGTTTCTGTGTCACAAGAATTTGTTACTAGCATCGCCGATCTAAACCCGAAAGGAGGGGCTATAGTTAGAGAAATGGAAATGAGAGTTGGGGACAAGAACCCACAAAATGCTTTCGACTACATTTTTTGTTTGACAAAGAGAATTCTTCAGGAAAACTCCAAAGCAGAAATTGCTGTCCTATCAAAATTCAGGGAGACTACTCGACAGCTACAGAAATATTTCACTTTAAGATGGGATGGAAAAGACTACCCTGACAATATAAAGATAGATACCGTTGACAGGGTGCAAGGACTAACGGTGCATTTCTGCTTTTTCCTTATTCCTAATTCTTCAATCAGATACTCATTGGAGTCGGAATTGTTTAATGTGGCTACTTCAAGAGCCATGAACAATACAATCATAGTATTACCTTCTACGCTGTATAAGGAAATTATTCCAGAAGAAGTCAAAAACTACCTTTTGAAAGCAAAGCAGGGAGATAGAGTATTTGTCGGTTCTCAACCAAAGGTAATATCTTCTGGCGACGTTCATGTAAAGGTCATTGACAAAATCGACTTGTCAAGGTTTGAGACTCCGAGACAAAAGGCAGTAAAGTCCAATACGAAGCAAAACATATATATTATTGACACGAATGTTTTTGTCAACTGCCCTGATATAATCTCCAAGATTGACGGGAAATATATGGTGGTGGTATCTGCTAAAGTTATCGATGAACTTGATAAACTTAAAATAAAATTGAATGCAACGGAAAGGCAAAATGTTGAGAAGGCTTTGCGTACTATCAATCGGGCGATGGATAAACGGAATATTAAGATGGAACTTTCTGATGTTGAGTTGCTACCTAATGACTTCAACAAAAAATCGCCAGACAACTATATCCTGACCGTTGCACTAAAGTATAAGAATGAGAATCCGATACTGTTGACTTCAGACAATGGACTACAAGTCAAGGCTAAAGGATTGGGCATAGCAACAATTTCGCTGAAAGATTTCTTGAAAAGATGACTCACCGCCGCGATTACATAATGATGCATAAATGAAACATGATGGCATACTTTAGCCATACTTTACCCAAAGTGTAGCCATACTCTAGGCTGCTTCTAGGCTTACTCGAGAGTATGCTAGGAGTATGGGTGGAAGCAGGCAGAAAGCAGCCAGAAAGGAGGCAAAACGATGTAAGATAGCAGAGGGAATATGTAATACAGAACGGAATAAAAACGTTATTAGATATATGACGAAAGAAGACATTTTGAGACTAAGAGATACGGCAGAACAGACGCGAGTGCAGTTCAAGGAGCGTGTGACTCGTGACAACAAGTATGACGTGAGTTGCGAGATGGTGGCACAGAGCAATTCTCGTGGCGGTATGATTGTGGTGGGCATTGACGACAAGACTGGGCGCATCAATCCACTCTCGTTTGTGGAGGTACAAGAGACGACGAACTTGTTGGGGAGTATGGCATCGGAAGGTGTCGTGCCGCAGATACTGCTTGACATCGAGAACGTTCAGATGGAGGGCGGTGTTATTGTAGTGGCTACCGTCAAACAAGGCAGGAACAAGCCTTATCGTGACAGCAAGGGAATTGTATGGGTGAAGCAAGGGGCTGACAAGCGCAAAGTGTTTGACAACGCAGAACTGATAGCCATGCTGATGGAGAACGGACAGATGCATCCTGACAGTATGCCTGTGAATGGCACCAGTATCAAGGACTTGGATGAAAACACCCTGCGCGATTATTTGCTCAACAGGTTCCGTAGTGATTTTGAGCGGCAGCAGTTGTCAATAACGGAACTAAGGCATAGAAGCCTTGAAGAGATTGCAGATGTCCTAAGTCAGACACCAGAAGGAATCTTGAAGAATAATGGTTTGGTTATGGAAGACGGCACTCTGACTGTGGCAGCCTTGATGCTGATGGGAAGATACCCACAACGCTGGTTGCCTGCTTTCACGGTGAGATGCGTTAGTTTTGTTGGAAACAGCATCGGTGGCACGGAGTTCCGCGACAAGAGTGGAAATGATGCTGATGGCAATGCCGTACACCTGTACAACTATATCATATCATTCCTGACCAGAAATCTTCGTAAGAAGCAAGTGGAAAAGGACTTTAACAGTCAGGGCGAGTTGGAGGTTTCGATTGCAAGTCTGTCTGAGATTGTCACGAATGGCATCCTACATCGCTCGTATGTAATAGAAGCACCGTTACGAGTGTTTATCTTTGACAACAGGATTGAGATTCACAGTCCAGGGCTGTTGCCAGAAGGGGTCAGTATGGAAAGCATTAAGCATGGTGCATCGGTACCAAGGAATAAGTTGCTGTTTAATCATGGTATCAATCTGCTGCCCTATACTGGAGCAGGTAGTGGCATTACCAGAGCCTTGAAGTTTACGCCCGACATCAAGTTCGTAAACGATGAGACGCTCAATGAGTTTATTGTGACCGTTGAGCGTAGAAATGTAGGAGAAATTGATGTTAAAAATGATAGAGATAGTGACAGAGATGATAGAGAAGACAAAGACAGAGAAGACAGAGATAAAACGTTAGAAAACAGCAATTTGGAAAACAACCAAGATGCTAAAAGAGACAGAGAAGACAGAGATGATGTGATAGAGATGCAGCACATTTCTTACAAGTCACTTAGTGGGGTTCAAAAAGATGTCATTCAATTCTGCAGCATTCCCAGAAGCGCAAGGGAAATTCTTGAGCACATCGGCTATGCATACAATTCTACAAACATAGCCAATCAAATCAAGCCCCTACTTGAGCATGGCTTTATAGAAATGACCGAACCTGAGAAGCCCAACAGCAAGAATCAGAAGTATCGGAAAGTTAGAAAGTAATAAATGAAAGCGTATGATATTCGGTAAGAAAATAAAAGAACTTAGAGAAGAGCACGGGATGGTGCAGCGGAAACTGGCGGCTGCACTGGACATAGACACGCCTATGTATAGCAAGATAGAGCGTGGAGAAAGGAAAGCCAAGCGAAGCCATATCCCTATTATGGCCAAACTCCTTGAAATCGAGGAAAAAGAACTGTTGACCATCTGGTTAGCAGACAAGGTGCTGGATACTGTTGAGGGTGAAGACGATGTGAAACGTGATGCTGTGATCTATGCTCAGAAAGAGATAGAAGCCGGGGGTGGATGATTTGGTTATAAGATTTCTTCCAAAGTTACAGAAAAAGGTTGTAACGAAGAAACAATTTTCGAAGATTCTTTGCAAGCAAAGCGTCCTTTTAGGCCAAACGAACGCAGAAACCTCGTAAATAAAAGGCAACCAAGGGAAAAATGAGGAAGTTCAGTTTTAGGCTGAATGCAAAGTTGGTAATCCACTTGTTCTGCCTTATTGGTATCAGCATCATCAGACCTCTGCCTTGCAGTGTCAGAATCTGCTGTGCCAGCGTCATTGCTTGTTTGGTATATCTCATGTCTATATACAAAAAATGTCCCGCTGGGTACGCTGTTCTTATGGGAAGCGGGCGGGATTTGTCGTTGCAAAGTTAGGCATTTTTCTTTTAACTTCCAAGTTCTTTGAGATATTTCTACCAATTTTCGCCTAAAAAGTGGTTTTACAAGCCTTGTGAAAGGCTGTTTACAGGCATAACGAACCGTTACTATGACGCTTTGTCTTTGGCGTATCTGAACTTCGCAACTTCCGATCCATCGTCAGGGAACAAGGCAACGGTAGATATCCTGTTGGTGTGTATGGTAACAATTAAAATTTATCGTATCACTAATAAAGAGAAAAAGTAAAACGGTTTTCCCTGCAAAAAATACCAAATTTACGGCAAATTTATTACTTTTGTACCCAAGAATTAATAAGTTTTGTGATAATAGCATGGATAATAATATGTTTGACACCATAGATGCCACGGGAACAGGACGCAAGAGCGACCCTCGTATGCGCAACGTAGAGGCAGAGATGATACGTAGTCATGAACTATGCCTCAAAATCTCGGCAAGAAAACCCACCGACCCCGATTACAAGGGACTGCTGGAGGAATTGTTTCAGTGTGCATTAGACGATAGTGTCGTCGTTGTGTCACCCTTCTATTGCGATTGCGGATGCCGGATGACCTTCGGGAAGAATGTGACCATCAACAAGGGAGCCACCATCCTCTCGCCGGGTAGGGTAGTGATAGAAGACAATGTGCTGATAGGTCCCGAGGTGAAGATAGTCACTGTTGATCACGACCTCTACGACAGGCACGACCTGTTTCATTTCGGTCAGGTGACCATCAAGGAGAATGCGTGGATATGCATCGGAGCCATCATCTGTCCCGGTGTCACCATAGGCCGCAATGCCGTCGTAGCCGCTGGTGCCGTAGTCACCAAGGATGTCCCCGACAACGCAGTAGTCGGTGGCAATCCCGCCAAAATCATCAAAACCCTCTGACCATTGTTGGCATCATACCCAAGTACCTCTGTCCCAGTGACTACTGTCAGGCGACGACCTTTCAGTTGCTTGGCTCCCATCTTATCGATCAGAGCCTTGCCCCATGTTGTCCTGCTATTTGATTAATTCCTTTTTGCCTTGGTGTATGTATATGCCTCGGGCGGTGGGTTTGGGGGCGAACTTACGACCTTGAAGATCATACCAGTCATCATTGTCTTTACGCTTGACGAATGGCACTTTCTGAATAGAGATGATACCCGTAGGATCGAAACCCAGTTGTTCGTCAATCCACGCCACTTGTTTCTTAGTCCATTCACGCATGAGGGC